>NZ_JAKSXV010000082.1 GCF_022829345.1 Methylobacterium sp. J-090
CGCGACGAGTGCCTGAACGCGAACTGGTTCTTGTCGTTGGCCGACGCGAGGAGCAAGATCGAGACGTGGCGGCGGCAGTACAACGAGAGCCGTCCTCACACAGCCCTGGGGTGGCGAACGCCTCAGGAATTTGCCTTGGCGACGGCCCTGCAGGCCGCCGAATGAGACCCGGAAGCTCACCTTCCGGCTGGACCAAAATCCGGGGGACCCTCATGAGACCCGGAAGCTTACCTTTCGGCCGGACCAAAATCCGGGCGACCCTCAACCGCCTGAGAACTTGCGTAGGTCGTGGACCACAAACTGGGTCAACTCCAGGCCACCTGTGTACTAACTTTACTCTTGGAACACCTCGTACGGGCCGATCAATCAGCGGTTAGCACGCTAAAGCGGTGATCGCGGAGCGCTTCAAGTGCGTCCACCGCAGCTTTGGCAAGGGTATTCTTGGGTTGCGCCGGTGATGCTCCCTCCTCTCAAGCCGCCCGAACGGTGGCCAGGAACCCGTCGACCTCAGTCCGCAGGGCGGCCGCTTGGCGGGCTAGGTCGCTGGCGGCGGTGAGGACCTGGTCCGAGCCCGTACGGGCCGTATCGGCCGCCGTGCTGACGCCGGCGATGTGGGTCGAGACCTGACGGGTGCCATCCGAGGTGCGGATCGTGGTGCGGGCGATCTCCCCCGTCGCGGCGTCCTGCTGCTGGACCGCCGCGGCGATGTCCTGCGACAAGGTGCTGAGGCGCTGGATCACCGTCGCGATGCCGCCGATCGTCTCCACCGAGGCCGCCGTGGAGGTGGTGATCTCGGCGACCTTGGCGGCGATCTCGTCCGTGGCGCGGGTGGTCTGGTTGGCGAGCTCCTTCACCTCCGCGGCGACAACGGCGAAGCCGCGTCCGGCGTCGCCGGCCCGCGCCGCCTCGATGGTGGCGTTGAGCGCCAGGAGATTGGTCTGTCCGGCGATGCTAGAGATCAGCCCGACGATCTCGCCGATGCTGCCGGCCGCCGCCGCAAGCCGGCGCACGTCCTCGCCCATGCGGGCGGTGTCGCGCTCGGCCTGGGCCGCCACCGTGGCGGAGGTCTCCACGCGGGCACCGATCTCGCGCACGGAGGCGCTCAGCTCTTCCGTCGCCGCCGCCACCGTATCGGCGCTGATCGCCGCGCTCTGCGAGGTGCTGGCCACCGCGCCGCTCAGGCGGGAGGTGTCGCTGGCGGCCTGCGACAGGGCGTAGGCGGAGGCTTCCAGCTGGGTCGAGGCCGCCGACACCGCCTCGACGATGCCGCCGGCCCGGGCCTCGAACCCGTCCGCGAGGGCGAGCATCGCCTGGCGCCGCTCGGCCGCCGTGCTCTCGCTGAACCGCTCGGCCTCGGCCTGGATGCGCTGGCTCTCGGCCAGACTGTCGCGGAACTCGGCCGCCGCCGCCGCGATGGCCCGCACCTCGCGGGCCCCCCCGACGGGGAGCGGACCGGATTCCGCGCCGCGTCCGATGGCCGTGAGGGCATCGGCGATCCGACCGAGTGGCCGGGCGATGGCGGTGCCGAAGCCGAAGGCGACGAGGCAGGACAGGGTGAGGGTCGCGAGGCTGGCGCCGAGCCACAGGGTCGCGCCGCGCTCCGCGCCGGACCGTGCCGCGGCGGCGGCGGCGGCGAGATCGGCGGTCAGGCGATCCTCGATGCCCTTCAGGGCGTCGATGCGCTGGGTCGCGGCGGTGAACCAGGCCGGCGCGTCGGTGAAGCTCAGGAGCTGGCCGGGGATCGTCGCCAGGACGAGGGCGCGCAGGCGCTCGACTTCGCGGGCCGCCGGGCTCGACGCCGCGGCGTCGAGGAGCGCCGCCTGGGCCGGGTCGGCGGAGAGGCGGAACAAGGATTCGTAGGTCGCCTGGCCGGCGCCGAGCGCCAGGAGTCGCGAAAAGCCCGGCAGATCGACCTGGCCCGCGCCGATGAGGCCGGCCCCGGTGGCCCGCTCCTGGCCGGCGAGCTCCTTCAGGGACAGGAACGAGGCGTAGGTCGAGACCCGGGTGCTCAGGGCCGCGTCGGCGGCGACCTGGGACATCTCGCGCACGAGGTCGAGGGCCTTGGCGATCATGTCCGAATAGGTGGCGAGGTTCTGGGCCGGCGTCGGGGCGAGGCCGTCCACGGCCCGGCGATGGGCGCCGAGGCCGTCGAGGGCGGCGGTGAGGGCCGCGCCCCGAACGGCGAGGCTTCCGCCGGCCGAGGCCGGCTCCATCGCCGCGTAGGCCTCCATCAGGTGGGTGCGGCTCGCATCGGTGCGGGTGCGCTGGGCGTCGAGTTCCGTCCGGAACCGGGTGCCCTTCGAGCCGAGGAACAGGCTGGAGGCACCGCGCTCGCGCTGGGCCTCGTGGACGAACCCCCCGACCTGGCCGGCGAGGCCGAGGAGGCTCTCCACCTGAACCATGTGGGCGCGCTCGCTCATCCGCCCGGAGATCGCCAGGGCCGCCACGACCGCGAAGGCGAGGCACGGCGCCAGGGCGACGAGAAGGATGCGACCGCGAAGGGATTGGAAGAAGCTGGCGAGCATCGAGAAGAGCTTTCCTGGAACGTTAGCTTTGCTTAGTCATCCAGATTCATAAACGTGATCTTTCCCGGCGAAGGGATGCCTGAATTTTCCGCACGGATGATGATTTGCTGAGCGGATCTGCCGTGTGACATCGACCATCCGCGCGACAACGCAGGATCGGGCGGCGATCTGAGCATTCCTGTCATCCCTGATCCGCTGACGACCACCGACGCGACGGGAACATCCCTTGTCCCGCGCATCGATGTCTTGCGGCGATGTCTTGCCGCGATGTCTTGCCGCGATGTCTTGCGGCACGGGTTCGCAGGATGGCGGCGCGCCGGACGAGGGGCCGCCGATCCCGCCCGTCCCCGTCGGCGACCGCGGCCGCGGCGATCGCCGCAACCGACGGGGTCGCGGTGGGCGCCCGACGCGATGGCGGTTCGCCGGATAAACACCGGGCGCCCTTGTCTGACGTGATGCGGAGCCCAATGTCGGAGGACCACGAAAAAGGTCTGACACGCACGCGATGACGGAAACCATGACGCCCGGCGAAGCCCGGCTCCAGGCGATGGCGGCCCCCGAGGGCGACATCGCGGCCGCGACCCACACCCTCGTGGTCGGGCCGTATCTCGGCCGGGTGGCCCAGCGCAGTGCCGGGGGCGTCCACAGCACCGAGTCCTCACGGTCCAACGAGGCGCGCCTCGACGAGGCCTCGGGCCTCGCCGCCGCCATCGAGCTCGACGTGGTCGAGGCGATCTTCGCGCCGGTGCAGCGCATCCGGCCGTCGACCTATCTCGGCAAGGGCCGGGTGGAGGAACTCGCCGGCGTGATCAAGGCCCGCGAGATCGGCCTCGTGGTGATGGATTGCGCCCTCTCGCCGGTGCAGCAGCGCAACCTCGAGAAGGAATTCGGTTGCAAGGTCATCGACCGCACCGGCCTCATCCTCGAGATCTTCGGGCGTCGCGCCTCGACCCGCGAGGGCACGCTCCAGGTCGAGCACGCGCATCTGGCCTACCAGCGCAGCCGCCTCGTGCGGTCCTGGACCCACCTGGAGCGCCAGCGCGGCGGCTTCGGCTTCCTCGGCGGCCCCGGCGAAACCCAGATCGAGGCCGACCGGCGGATGATCCAGGAGCGGATGACGAAGATCGAGCGCGAGCTCGACGGCGTCACCCGCACGCGCGGCCTGCACCGCCAGGGCCGGGCACGGGTGCCGTACCCCATCGTGGCCCTCGTCGGCTACACCAACGCCGGCAAGTCGACGCTCTTCAACGCGCTCACCAAGGCGCAGGTGATGGCGCAGGACATGCTGTTCGCCACCCTCGACCCGACGGCGCGGGCGACCAAGCTCCCCCACGGCGAGACCGTGATCCTGTCCGACACCGTGGGGTTCATCTCCGAACTCCCGACCTCCCTCATCGCCGCCTTCCGGGCGACCCTGGAGGACGTCATCGAGGCCGACATCCTGCTCCATGTCCGCGACGTCTCCCACGGCGACAGCGAGGCCCAGGCCGAGGATGTCGGCGCGGTCCTGCGCGAGCTCGGCATCGAGACCTCCGCCACCCGGATCATCGAGGTCTGGAACAAGGCCGACCTCCTCGACGAGGGCGAGCGCACCCGCCTGCTCAACCTCAGCGCCCAGGGGCGCACGGACCGGGACAGCGACGCGCCGGTCCTCGTCTCGGCCCTCACCGGCGAGGGCCTCGCGGCGCTGACGAGCCGGATCGAGGCCCGCATCGCCCGCCAGCGCTCGACCTTCGCGGTGGTGCTGCCGCCCGAGGACGGCGCCGCCCTGCACTGGCTCTACGAGAACGGCGAGGTCCTGGACCGGCGCGAGGAGGAGGGCGGCACCATGCACCTCGCCTTCCGCATCGCCCCCGAGAAGGAGCCGCGCTTCCTCAACCGCTTCGCGGGCGCGCGGCGGCTGAACCGGGTGGGGTAGCCCCCGCGCGATCCATCCGCGCCACGGGCGGATGGACTTGCGGGGCCTCGCGCCGGTCGAACAGTCCGTAATTCCGTGTCGATGAAGCCGTCGATGCCCTCCAGCTCCGGCTTCAGCATCCTGGCATGAGCATCCTGGCATGCCCGAGGTAGGCGTCGCGCTGCCCGTCTCCCGGATGGACTTCGAAGACGACCGAGATCACGCGGGCTGCCCCTGTTTCCTGATCCGGGCGAGGGCCCGTGCCTCAGCGTGAGGACGCGGCGAGCCGGGATGCGGCGGGCGATCACGATGCGTCCCCCCGGTTCGGCCCGCAGGATGACGCCCTTCGGGTCGGCTGTCAGGCGCGAACGCTTCGGTCCCGGCCGAAGCGTCGGGGCGGGATCGCGCCGGCCGAATCGGTTAGGCTCCGCCCATGACGAACGCCATCGGCCTCGCCGAGACCGCCGCCCTCGTCGGCGACCCGGGACGTGCCAACATGTTGGCCGCCCTCCTCGACGGGCGCGCCCTGACGGCGACGGAGCTGGCCTGGACCGCCGGGATCACGGCGGCCACGGCGAGCGGGCATCTCGGACGGCTCGTCGAGGGACGGCTGCTGCAGGTCGCCCAGCAGGGCCGCCACCGCTACTTCCGCCTCGCCTCGCCCGAGGTCGCGCGGATGCTGGAAGGCATCCTGGTGGTCGCCGGGGCCGCGGCGCCGGCGGGAATGCGCCGGGCGACGCCGCGCATCGACCCGGATCTGCGCGCGGCCCGGACCTGCTACGACCACCTCGCCGGACGCCTCGGGGTCGGGATCGCCGACGCCCTCGTCGCGCGCGGGCTGATCGTGCTCGGGTCGGAGGCGGGCGAGGCGACGGAGGCCGGGCGTGCCTGGCTCGCGGCGTTCGGCGTCGCGAGCGAACGGACCGGATCGGCGCGCCGCGTGTTCTGCCGCCCATGCCTCGACTGGAGCGAGCGCCGACCGCACCTCGCCGGCCTTTTGGGGGCCGCCCTGTGCCGCCGTTGCGAGGATCTCGGCTGGATCGCCCGCGTGCGGAACGGCCGCGCCGTGACGGTGACCGAGGCGGGCCGGCGCGGGTTTGTCGAGGTGCTGGGGTTCGAGCCCTGACGAACGCCCGCCGGGTTTTGCGCAGCGACGGTCTCACGGTCCCCCGAACGACGAAAGCCGCCCCTCCCGGGGGAGGAACGGCTTCCGGCTTCTGAAACACCGCGGACCCGGAGGTCCGCGGCAGTCGGATCAGTCCTTGTGGGATCAGTACTTGCGGATGATCGGCGAGACCGGAGCGGCGGCGACGGCGGTCGGCGAGTACAGCGGAACGATCAGGCGGAACCAGCCTTCGACCGTGTCGGCGCGACGGACGGAGTTGGCGACCGTGGTGGCGACGTAGGCCTGGGCGGTGACGGGCCCGAAATCGTAGCCGATGAGACCACCGACCGAGAAGTTGCCGCGGTTGCCGGCGGCGAGGCTGACGGAGCTGATGTCGAAGTTCATCGTGCCGTAGGCGATGGCGCCGATCTCGAACTTGCCGAACTTCTTCGTCGCGGTCAGGTCGAGGTTGAGCGAGTCGGAGATGATGAACGGACCGCGGGTGTTGCCGAAGCCCACCGTGTTGGTGCCACCGAACGAGGCCGGCGAATCGTAGATGTTCGCGGTCAGGTTGGCGGTCAGGTTCCAGCCGTCACCGGTGTAGCTGCCGGCGACGCCGAAGCGGTAGGTGTTGGAGGCGAGCTGGCCGAGCACCGGGGCGCCGGAGAAGTTGCCGGAGTTGCTGACGAGGACGCCGCGGTCGCCGTTGAGCTCGTTGAGGTAGACACCGCCGAGCAAGCTGACGCCGAAGTTGTTGCCGAGGTCGAACGCCCAGATGCCGCCGACGAAGGTGCCGACGTTGATCGACAGATCACGGGTGCCGTTCGGGCCGCCGTTCTTGCCGAAGGCGAACACGGTCGGGGGAGCGACGAGCAGCTCAACGCGGCCACCGAGCGGAACGAACGGGGTCGACCACACCAGCACCGGGACGTTCACGCCGACGTCGACGGAGCCGGGACCGGTGTTCTCGTTGCTGCGGTAGACGAAGGTGTTGAGGGCGTAGATGCCCTCGGGCAGCGGGGCGCCGGTGGCGAGGCCGACCTGCTCACCGGGAACCGTGGTCGTCTGGGCGAAGGCGGCGGTGGCGGACATGCCGACCGAAAGCGCCACCGCTCCGGCGGCGAGCCAGTTCTTCATCATGTGTCTGTCCTTCCCAAGGATTTCAGGCGGGCGCCGCGTAGCCTTCCGCACCATTCTGCCGGTCCGCCGCTTTTTGAGCGGCGTGTTCCCGTTGGTTTGGAAGGCCCCCCTTGCGGCCCGAATTCGTGTCTCAACGAGGGGAACTATTCTACAGCTTGGCTCGGAAGGACAGCGCATTGCACTGAAACGGGGCAGTTCCAAACTGACCGTTGCGCAAAAGCCGCAATTCGGCCGCGGTGCAACACCGTGCTTCGTTAACCATTGCGGCGCGGTGCGGGACGCCCCGCGGCACCGAACCGGAACGATATCGCTGACGGCGTAAGCGTTTGCCGTGGCCGCCCGGTTTGGGAGGAAGCGGAAATCCGCCCTCGGCGATTGCGCAATCGTTAACCTTTGGCGGACCGGCCCTCCGGCCGGTCCCGCGGCGCGGGACGGGCGTCCGCCGACGAAAGGCCTTGCCGACCCCGCGAATCACCGTCCGGCGCCGTCGTTCTCCGGTCCCGAATCAGGTTCGGATGCGTCCGCGCCCGCGACGAACCGGCCTGGCGTCCGGCGCGACCGCGCCCTAGCCGGCGGCCTTGCGGCCCTTTGGAACGACGGCGGGGGCGGGCGGCCGGCGGGCGAGCACGTCGCGCAGGAAGCGGCCGGTGTGGCTCTTCTTCGACTGGGCGATCTGCTCGGGCGTGCCCTCGGCCACCACCAGGCCGCCGCCGTCGCCGCCCTCCGGCCCCATGTCGATGACCCAGTCGGCGGTCTTGATGACCTCGAGGTTGTGCTCGATCACCACGACGGTGTTGCCCTGGTCGACGAGCTCGTGGAGCACGTCCATGAGCTTGGCCACATCGTGGAAGTGCAGGCCCGTGGTCGGCTCGTCGAGGATGTAGAGGGTGCGGCCCGTGGCGCGCTTCGACAGCTCCTTCGACAGCTTCACCCGCTGGGCCTCGCCGCCCGACAGGGTGGTGGCCTGCTGGCCGACCTTGACGTAGCCGAGGCCGACGCGGGCCAGGGTCTCCATCTTCTCCCGGATGGTGGGCACCGCCTTGAACAGGTCGGCGGCCTCTTCCACGGTCATGTCGAGGACGTCGGCGATGGAGCGGTCGCGGTACTTCACCTCCAGGGTCTCGCGGTCGTAGCGGCGGCCCTTGCAGACGTCGCAGGTGACGTAGACGTCCGGCAGGAAGTGCATCTCGATCTTGATGACGCCGTCGCCCGAACAGGCCTCGCAGCGCCCGCCCTTCACGTTGAACGAGAACCGCCCGGCCTGGTAGCCGCGCGCCTTCGCCTCCGGCAGGCCGGCGAACCAGTCGCGGATCGGCGTGAACGCGCCCGTATAGGTGGCCGGGTTCGAGCGCGGGGTGCGGCCGATGGGCGACTGGTCGATGTCGATGACCTTGTCGAGGTTCTCCAGGCCCTCCAGCCGGTCGAAGGGCGCCGGGTGCTCCAGGGCGCCGTTGAGGGTCTTCGCCACGGACTTGTAGAGCGTGTCGATGATGAGGGTTGACTTGCCGCCCCCCGAGACGCCCGAGACGCACGTGAAGGTGCCGAGCGGGATCTCGACCGAGACGTTCTTGAGGTTGTTGCCCCTGGCGCCCACGAGGCTGAGCTTGCCCTTCTTGGGCTTCCTCCGCGCGGTGGGCACCCGCACGCTCATCTCGCCGGTGAGGTACTTGGCGGTGAGCGAGGCGGGGTTCTTCAGCACCTCCGCGGGCGTGCCCTGCGCGATGATCCGGCCGCCGTGGATGCCCGCACCCGGGCCGACATCGACCACGTAGTCGGCCTGCAGGATCGCGTCCTCGTCGTGCTCGACGACGATCACCGAGTTGCCGAGATCGCGCAGGCGCTTGAGGGTGCCGAGCAGGCGCTCGTTGTCGCGCTGATGCAGGCCGATGGAGGGCTCGTCGAGCACGTAGAGGACGCCGGTGAGCCCGGAGCCGATCTGCGAGGCGAGGCGAATGCGCTGGCTCTCGCCACCGGACAGCGAGCCCGAGCCCCGCGCCAGGGTGAGGTAGTCCAACCCCACATCGACCAGGAAGGTGAGTCGGTCGCGGATCTCCTTGAGGATGCGGAACGCGATCTCGTTCTGCTTGGCCGTGAGCTTTTCGGGGAGTTCGGAGAACCAGCGATGGGCCTCGCGCACGGACAGGGCGGTGATCTCGCCGACATCCTGCATGGCGATCTTCACGCACAGCGCCTCGAGCTTAAGACGCTTGCCGTCGCAGGTGGCGCACGGCGTGGCGCTCATGAACCGCGCAATCTCCTCGCGCGACGTGTCGCTCTCGGTCTCCTTGTAGCGGCGTTCCAGGTTCGGGATCACGCCCTCGAACGGCTTGTTCACCTCGTAGGCGCGCAGGCCGTCGTCGTAGGCGAAGCGGATGGATTCCCGGCCGGTGCCCTGGAGGATCACGGCGCGGGCCGTCTCCGGCAATTCGGCCCAGGGCACGGTGGTCTTGAACTTGTAGTGCCGTGCGAGGACATCGAGGGTCTGGCCGTAATACGGCGAGGTCGATTTCGCCCAGGGGCCGACGGCGCCGCGCTTCAGGCTGAGCTTGGAATCCGAGATCACGAGTTCGGGGTCGATCCGCATCTCGTGGCCGATGCCGCCGCAGGTCGGACAGGCCCCGAACGGGTTGTTGAACGAGAACAGGCGCGGCTCGATCTCCGCGATGGTGAAGCCCGAGACCGGGCAGGCGAAGCGCGACGAGAACGTGATGGGCTCACGGGCGGCCTCGCCCTCCTGCGTGTCGGCGAACTCGATGAGCGCGATGCCGTCGGCGAGCTCCAGGGCGGTCTCGAACGAATCGGCGAGCCGGGCGGCGATGTCGGCCCGCACGACGATGCGGTCCACCACCACGTCGATGTCGTGCTTCACCTTCTTGTCGAGGACCGGCACGTCGTCGATGGCGCAGTATTCGCCGTCGACGCGCAGGCGTTGAAACCCCTTCTTCTGGAACTCGGCGATCTCCTTGCGGTACTCGCCCTTGCGACCGCGCACCACCGGCGCCAGCAGGTAGAGCCGGCTCTTCTCCGGCAGGGCCAGGACCCGGTCGACCATCTGGCTGACCGTCTGGCTCTCGATGGGCAGGCCGGTGACCGGCGAGTACGGGATGCCGACCCGCGCCCAGAGCAGGCGCATGTAATCGTAGATCTCGGTGACCGTGCCGACGGTGGAGCGCGGGTTCTTCGAGGTGGTCTTCTGCTCGATGGAGATGGCCGGCGAGAGCCCGTCGATCTGATCGACGTCGGGCTTCGACATCATCTCGAGGAACTGGCGGGCATAGGCCGAGAGCGACTCGACGTAGCGGCGCTGGCCTTCCGCGTAGATGGTGTCGAAGGCGAGCGACGACTTGCCCGAGCCCGACAGGCCGGTGAACACCACGAGCCGGTCGCGCGGGATCGTCAGGTCGACGTTCTTGAGGTTGTGCTCGCGCGCGCCGCGCACGGAGATGACGCGCGCGTCACGGGCCCCGTCGAACAGCTTCTCGATATCCGCCTCGATCTTGTCCGACTGCGCTTGCTTCTCGACACGCGCTTGCCGGGCGGCGGCTTTGGCTTTGGCCATGGGATCTCTTCGAAAGTCGGGTCGCCGCGGGCGTCATGCGTCCGCCAGGGAGCGGAACACCCGGAACAGAACGCATGTCGGGCGTGGAGTGCCCGTGGGCAAGGTGCGGCGCTCGGTCTCCCGAAGGGATGGCAGGCTTTGCGGCGACTCCGATCCGTTCCCCGGAGGGCGCGTGCGTCCCGATTCAGGCGAGGGCCTTCTCCGGCGCGGTCTCGTCCGGCTCGAACAGCTGCACGGGATGGCCCGGCATGATGGTCGAGATGGCGTGCTTGTAGACGAGCTGTGAATGGCCGTCCCGGCGCAGGAGCACGCAGAAATTATCGAACCAGGTGACGACGCCCTGAAGTTTGACGCCGTTGACGAGGAAGATGGTGAGCGGGATCTTGTTCTTACGAACGTGGTTCAGGAACGTGTCCTGCAGGTTCTGAGCGCGTTCGCCCGCCATTGTTCTTATCCTTGCTCGAACTGCCGCCCGCCGCACATGACGGGTTCTCATCAGTTGGGTGCGTTGTACGGGAACGCACGATTTGACATCGGCACGTCCCGCGATACGCGTATCCCATTACACGTGCATCGGCGCTCCGATGCAAGTCCATCTCCACACGTCCACCCGGCGTTCGGACCTCAGGGACCGATGCCGAGGGACTTGAGTTTCCGGTGGAGCGCCGAGCGCTCCATGCCGATGAACTCGGCCGTGCGGGAGATGTTGCCCGAGAACCGGGCGATCTGCGCCACGAGATACTCGCGCTCGAAGATCTCGCGGGCCTCGCGCAGCGCCAGGCTCATGAGCTTCTCGCCGCCCGAGCCGTTGGGCGTCGTCGGCACCAGGGCGCCGATCTCGGTGGGGAGCATCTCCGAGGTGACCTCCTGCTCCGGATCCGTGTGGGTGAGGATCATCAGCCGCTCGACGTTGTTGCGCAGCTGGCGCACGTTGCCGGGCCAGTCGTGCGACTGCAGCACAGCCATGGCGTCCTCGGCGATGCGCCGGCGCGGCAGGCCGGTGGCGCCGGAGATCTGCTCCATGAAGAAGGCGATGAGTTCCGGCACGTCCTCGCGGCGCTCGGACAGGGCCGGCACCCGGATCGGCACCACGGAGAGGCGGTGGAACAGGTCCTCGCGGAAGCGGCCCGCGGCGATCTCCTCCGCGAGGTCGCGGGACGAGGACGAGATGATGCGGACGTCGACGTGGACCCGGGTGGTGCCGCCGACGCGCTGGAAGTTCTGGTCGACCAGGACCCGCAGGATGCGGTTCTGGGTCTCGCGCGGCATGTCGGCCACCTCGTCGATGTAGAGGGAGCCGCCATGGGCCTCCTCCAGGGCGCCGACCCGGCGCGCCCGCCCCTCCCCCGCCTCGACGCCGAACAGCTCGGCTTCCATGGTGTCGGGCGTGATGGTGGCGGCGTTGATGACCACGAACGGGCCGTTGGCCCGGGTCGAGGTGGCGTGCAGCGTCCGGGCGGAGAGCTCCTTGCCGGAGCCGGGTGCGCCGAGGATCATCACCCGGGCGTTGGTGGGCGCCACGCGCTCCACGGTCTGGCGCAGCTGGTTGCACACCACCGACGCGCCGACGAGGCGGCTCGCCTGGCCCGAGCGGGTCTTGAGGTCGCGGACCTCGCGCTTGAGGCGGGAGGCTTCCAGGGCGCGTTCGGCCACCAGGATGAGCCGGTCGGCCTTGAACGGCTTCTCGATGAAGTCGTAGGCGCCCGCCTTGATGGCCGCCACCGCCGTCTCGATGTTGCCGTGGCCCGAGATCATCACCACGGGCAGGTCCGGGTGGCCGGCCTTGATCTGATCGAGGACCTGCAGCCCGTCGAGGCGCGAGCCCTGGAGCCAGATGTCGAGGAAGACGAGGTGGGGCCGGCGCGATTCGATGGCCGCGAGCGCCTCGTCGGAGCCGCCGGCCGTGCGGGTGCGGTGGCCCTCGTCGTCGAGGATGCCGGCGACGAGGTCGCGGATGTCGGCCTCGTCGTCGACGATCAGGATATCGGCGCTCATGACTGCATCTCCGCGATTGGGGGGGCCGTCCGCGCGGCGCCCTTCTCATCCTGCGCGGAGGGTTTGCCCTCCGGCGTCGTGTGCCCCCGGGGGGGCTGATCGTGTGGGATTTGCGGCACGCGCATCCGTACGCGACCGCCCCGCCCCTCGGGGTTGTCCTTCAGTTCGATCCCGCCGCCGTGCTCTTCCAGCACCTTGCTGACGATGGCGAGGCCGAGGCCGGTGCCGCCCTCGCGGGTGGTCATATAGGGCTCGAGCAGGCGCTGGCGCCCCTCGGCGGGAAATCCCTTGCCGTTGTCGGTCACCTCGATGACCGCGAAGCCCTCTTCGAGGACGAGGCGCACATCGACCCGGCCCTTGCCGAGCTCGGCCTCCGGCACGGCCTGCACCGCCTCGACGGCGTTCTTGAGGATGTTGGTGATGGCCTGCGACAGCAGGCGGATGTCGAAGGCGGCGAGCACCTTGTCCTCGCCGGCTTCCGTGAAGGAGAAGTCCATGTCCGGATGGGCCACGCGCATCATGAACAGGTTCTGCCGCGTGATCTCGCTGAGATCGTTCTGGGCGATGGCGGGTTTCGGCATCCGGGCGAAGGACGAGAACTCGTCGACCATGCGCTTGATCTCGTCGACCTGACGGATGATCGTCGCCGTGCACTGGTCGAACACGTCCTTGTCCGCGACGATCACTTTTCCGTATTTGCGCCGGATGCGCTCGGCCGAGAGCTGGATCGGCGTCAGCGGGTTCTTGATCTCGTGGGCGATGCGGCGGGCGACATCGGCCCAGGCCGAGGTGCGCTGGGCCGAGACGAGGTCGGTGATGTCGTCGAGCGTCACCACGAAGCCGCGCGCGCCGCCCTGCGCCTGCTCGCTCGTGACCCGCACCGTGACCGTGCGCTCCCGGCCGTCCCGGGTGAGCTGGATCTGCTGCTGAAGGGCGCGCTGGCGCCCCTCCCCACCCTCGGGGAACAGCGGCGCCAGCTCGGGCACGGCCTGGATCAGGGGCTGGCCGACGATGGACTCCGCCGTGAGCCCGAGGGTGCGCTCCACGGACGGGTTGGCGATGGTGACGCGCCCGCCCGCATCGACCCCGATGACGCCGGGCGAGACGCCCGACAGCACGGCCTCGGTGAAGCGCCGGCGCCGGTCGATGAGGTCGCTCGCCGCCGTCAGGCCGTCGTGCTGGCGCCTGAGCTCCTGCGTCATCTTGTTGAAGCTCTCGGACAGGTGCGCGAGGTCGCCGTCGCTCTTGCGGGCCGGCACCTGGGCGTAGAAATTGCCCGACGCGACCTGATCGGCGGCGTTGATGAGCCGGCGGATGGGCGCCACGAAGCGGTTGGCGAAGTTGAGCCCGAACCAGACCGCCGAGAGCAGGGCGATGAGGGCGATGAGCACGAAGACCGAGGCGAAGCTGATCTGGATCGAGCGCTTCAGGGAATCGTAGGTGAGGTACTCGGCCGCCGCCGCCCGCGACACGCCGGGGAACTCGATGGCGAGCTGGCTGACCTCGCGCTGCACCAGCAGCACGGCGCCGTCATAGGCGGTCATCCGGAACAAGGCGGCGAAGATCCGGCCCTCGCTCGGCACGAGGCAGATGGGATCGGTGGATTTGGCCGCGTCGTCGAAGGCGGCGGCCGAGGGCAGGCGCCGGTCCTTCAGGGCCTCGATCTGGGCGCGCGCCACCACGGTGTCGGGGCCGCGCATGATCTCGGCGACGGGCAGGCCCAAGGCCGTGGCCCGGGTGGTGAGGAAGCTTTCGAACCATTGCCGGTTCACGTCGAAGTTCGGCCGGGCCCGGGTCAGGTCGTCGGCGAGAATCCGGATCTCGCGGGCGAGCGACTGGCACTGGTTCTCCTGATAGGCGTCGGCGACCTCGACGGATTTCAGCACCACGTCGCGGACCCGGTCGGTGAAGCCGAGCGACAGGCCCCGGTCGATGGTCACCGCCGCCACCACGGCGAGGAGCACGGTGGGCAGGATGGCGATGAGGGAGAACAGGCCGACGATGCGGGTGTGGAGCCGGGCCACCGCCGCGTTGGTGCGCCGCGCGTGCAGGAAGACCCGCGCCTCCCAGGCGATGATGACGATGAGGCCGAGGACGAGGACGACGTTGATGCCGAGCAGCGTCAGCCCGACGGTGGGCGTCGGCGTCACCCGGATCACGCCGGCCAGGATCAGGAACGTGGCGATGGCCGAGACCAGGGCGGTGATCACCACCAGGGCGCCGACCCAGCCGGGGCCGCGCGGCGCCGGCTTCATCGGGCCGGCATCCGCGTCCACCTCCGGCGACGCTCCGGCCGTGCCGGACGCCTCCTCGGAACCCCTCGATGCCTTCGAACGCCGCAGCCACGCCATGCGTGATGCATCGCCACAACAGTGTGGCGAAATTAATACGAATGGGGCTGGAGGCTACGTAGAAACTACGGGGATCCAACACTCGTCAGACGCCTCGGGGACCGATCTGCGCAACGGCTGCGGCATTTCCATCCTCGGCAGGACGGGTGGGTCTGCCCGGCTCGTCAACTCGGGGGCATGCGGTCGCCAAGGGTCCCGAGTCGGGCAAGACGGATCGGCCCAGGCACGAACCCTGCCTTCCACGCCGGCATCGACCCACGCCGAAAATACATTATCTTCGCACCATCCCATCCCAGAGACCCCCATGCCCGATACACCCGTCTTCGCGACCGCCGCCGTGGCCGCGCCCCATCGGCTCGCGGCGCGCGCCGGCCAGCACGTCCTGGCGCAGGGCGGCAACGCCATCGAGGCCATGGCGGCCATGGCGGCGACCATCGCGGTGGTCTACCCGCACATGAACGGCATCGGCGGCGACGGGTTCTGGCTCGTGCGCGAGCGCGGGGGCCGTGTGCGCGGCATTGAGGCGTGCGGCCCGGCCGGCTCCCTCGCGACCATCGCGCGCTACCGGAGCAAGGGCTACGACGTGCTGCCGTCGCGCGGGGCCGACGCGGCGCTCACCGTCGCCGGCGCCATCGGCGGCTGGGCGCTGGCCCTCGACCTCGCCAAGGCGCTCGGCGGGCGCCTGCCCCTGGAGACCCTGCTGGCCGACGCGATCCGACATGCCCGCGACGGCGTCGCGGTCTCGCCCTCGGAGGCGCGCTACGTCCCGAAGGAGATCGACACCCTCCACGATCAGCCCAATTTCGCGAAAACCTTCCTCGACGACGGCAAACCCTACGCGGCGGGGGCCAACCGCCGCCTGCCGGCCCTGGCCGACACCCTGGCGCACCTGGCCCATGCCGGCCTCGACGATTTCTACCGCGGGGATCTGGGCCGCGAGATCGCCGCCGACCTCGCCGATCTCGGGTCCCCGGTGACCCGGGCCGATCTCGAAGCCTACGCCCCGCGCGAGCGAAAACCCCTGACCCTGCGCCGGCGCGACGCCACGCTCTACAACTTCCCGCCGCCGACCCAGGGCATCGCCGCCCTTCTGATCCTCGGGGTCTTCGACCGGCTCGCGATCACCCGGCCCGAGACGACGGCGCATTATCACGGGCTCATCGAGGCGACGAAGCGGGCCTTCGCCATCCGCGATTCCATCGTCACCGACTTCGACCGGCTCGCCGTCGATCCCGACAGCTTCCTCGATTCCGGCCGCCTCGACCGCGAGGCCGCCGCCATCGACATGCGCCGCGCCGCCACCCTGCCCCTGCGCAACCCCGGCGAGGGCGACACCGTGTGGATGGGGGCCATCGACAAGGATGGGCTCGCCGTCTCCTACATCCAGTCGATCTACTGGGAGTACGGCTCCGGCGTCGTGCTGCCGAAGACCGGCATCCACTGGCAGAACCGCGGCACGTCGTTCTCCCTCGACCCCAACGCCGTGAACCCCCTGGAGCCGGGCCGGCGCCCGTTCCACACCCTGATCCCGGCGCTGGCATGCTTCGACGACGGCCGGGTGATGGCCTACGGCTCCATGGGCGGCGACGGCCAGCCCCAGTTCCAGGCCCAGATCTTCGCCCGCTACGCCGATTATGGCCTGAGCCCCGCCGCCGCCGTCGATGCGCCGCGCCTGCTCTACGGCCGGACCTGGGGGGCCGAATCCCTCACCGTGAAGGTCGAGGACCGGTTCGATCCCGCCTGCATCGCCGCGCTCCGCTCCATGGGCCACGCGGTGGAGGAACTCGGCGGCGCCTACATCGATTCGCTCGGCCATGCCGGCATGCTGGTGCGCCACCCCGGCAACGGCCGTATCGAGGCGGTGCACGATCCGCGCTCGGACGGCGGGTCGGAAGGGCTGTAGAAGCCGGTCCGGCGATTCTCCTCGCGGCATAGGTCAAGAAGCACATGGCGGCATCCGATCTCACCCAGGGTGAGTACTGGAACGGCGATGCGGGCGCGCGCTGGGCGCGCCATCAGGCCACCTTCGATCGGGTGTTCACGCCGCTGACCGAGCGCCTGTTCGCGCGGGCCGCCCTCCGCCCCGGCGACGCCGTGCTCGATGTCGGCTGCGGCGCCGGTGCCACGACCCTGCGGGCCGCCGACGCCGTCGGCCCGTCCGGCCGCGTCACCGCCGCCGACGTCTCGGCGCCCCTGCTCGCCGTCACCGCGCGCCGGGCGCAGGCCCGGCCGCCGGGCGGCGCCCCCATCGCCCTGGTCGAGGCCGATGCGCAGACGCATCCGTTCACGGACGGCGCGTTCGCCCATCTGATCTCGCGCTTCGGGATCATGTTCTTCGACGATTCGACCGCCGCCTTCGCCAACCTCCACCGCGCCCTGCGGCCAGGGGGACGCCTCACGGTCCTGTGCTGGCGGCCCCTGGTGGAGAATGCCTGGATCGCCGAACCCCTCGGCCTCATCCGCGCCCTCGTGCCGGAGCCCGAGCCGACCCCGCCCGACGCGCCCGGCCCGTTCCGCTTCGCGGAAGCCGAACGGCTTCGCGCGGTCCTCGCCGCCGCCGGGTTCGGCGAGATCGGCTTCGAGACCGTGGACGAGGAACTGGTGCTCGGCCGCTCCGAGACCGGAAGCGCCCGCGCGGCGGCCGAGGCGGCGGCGGCCTTCGCCCTCGACCTCGGACCGGCCTCCCGCCTGGTGCGCGACCAGCCGCCCACGATCCGCGAGCGCGCCCTCGACCTGGTCCTGCGGGATTTCGAGGGCCGCGCCGTGGACGGGACGGTGCGCCTCGGCGCCGCCTGCTGGCTCGTCACCGCCACCCGCTAACATTTGGCACGGCGTATGCGTGAGGCGCTCCGGTTCAGGAGTGAATTATGGATACGACCGTTTCTCGCCACCGCTGGCTGCAACTCGGCCTCGGCCTCGTCGCCATGATGGCGATCTCCAGTCCGCAATACGTGTGGACCCTCTTCACCAAGCCGCTGATGGCGACGACGGGCGCGACGCTCGCCGCCATCCAGGTCACCTTCACCATCGTCATCGTGCTGCAGACGTTCTTCTCGCCGGTGCAGGGCTACCTCATCGAGCGGTTCAGCCCGAAGGTGATGATTGCGCTGGGCGCGGCCCTGTCGGGCCTCGGCTGGGTGCTCGCCGCCCGCATCGACAGCCTGTGGGGCCTCTACGCCACCTACGGCCTGTTCTGCGGCCTCGGCACCGGCATCGTCTACGTCGGCATCGTCGGGTTGATGGTGAAGTGGTTCCCCGACCGGCGCGGTTTCGCCGTCGGCGTGGTCGCGGCCGGCTACGGCATGGGCGCCCTGCTCACCACCTTCCCGATCACCAACATGATGGCCGCGTCCGGCTACCGCGAGACCCTCACCACCTTCGGCATCGCCCTCGCCATCGTCGGCGTCCTGGCGGCCCTGGGCCTGCGCGCCCCGCGTCCCGGCGAGGCCCTGCCGGCGCCGGCCCGCAACCTCTCCACCTGCGTCCACGACACGGCGCCGCGGGAGATGCTGCGCACGCCGCTGTTCTGGCTGATGTTCGTGATGATGACGATGATGTCCACGGGCGGCCTGATGGTGGTGGCGCAGTTCGCCTCCTTCGCCCGCGATTTCGGCGTCGCCGACGCCATCGTGTTCGGCTTCGCGGCCCTCCCCTTCGCGCTGACCTTCGACCGCATCACCAACGGCCTGACCCGCCCGTTCTTCGGCTGGGTCTCGGACCGGATCGGCCGTGAGAAGACCATGGCCATCGCCTTCGCGGCCGAAGCCGTCGCCATCGCGCTGATGCTGGTGTTCCGCGAGAACGCCTACGCCTTCGCCCTGCTGTCGGGCGTGGTGTTCTTCGCCTGGGGCGAGATCTTCTCGCTGTTCCCCTCGCTCCTCACCGACACCTTCGGCACCAAGCACGCCACGACGAATTACGGCTTCCTCTACATGGCGCAGGGCGTCGGCTCCCTGCTCGGCGGTCCCGTGGCGGCGATGATCTACGCCGCGCAGGGCTCGTGGATTCCCGTGTTCGGCATCGCCATCGGCCTCGACCTCGCCACGGCGGCCCTGGCCTGGTTCGTCCTGCGCCCCATGCGCCGCGAGTGGCTCGGGCTCGGCGGCGCACCGGTGCCGGCGGGCAAGACCGCCCTCGCCTGAGGCGCCCGCGGTCCCGAACGCGAACGTCGCGACCTGGAACGCAAGACGGCGGGGCGCCAAGCCCCGCCGTTCGTCGTTTCGCGTGCCGATGGCGTCGGGCTCAAAGTCCGAGCAGGGCGTGGGACGCACCGATGAGCGTGAAGGCCAGGCCGCCCACGAAGGCGGCGGCCATGGCGTAGGAAAAGCCTCTCCAGATCATGGAAACCGCCTCGACGGCCCGGCTCAGCAACGGTTGCCGCCGGCGGTCTGGCCGTACTGCTTGACCGGGAAGTTCTGCTGGTTGGCATTGCCCTCGGCGGCCGAGCTCACCGGACAGTTCAGGGGCGAGCGGGTCTGCGGGACGGCGTAGACCGTGCCGGTGGTCTCGATGTCGTTGGCGAACCCGGTGTAACGGGTCGGGCGATCGAAGGCCATCGCGGACGAGATCGAAGCAACGCCAAGGACGAAGGCGGCGGTGGCGGCGGCGATACGGGTCTTCATCATGGTCTCTCGGCTCCTGTAAAGGACAGATCGGCGATCCGGTCTGTCTCTCTTGCGTCTGATACTGATATAGGGTGCCGTTTGCCGACATGACGTGCCGCGCCGCACCCGGCGACGGGGATTAAGTGTTGCTCACGAAGCTCCCGCTGGGCCGTGGCGCTCGCGGCGAGACCCGGCTGTGGTCGGGCGTTTCGTGAGGCGCTCTCCAGAGCGACGGGCCTCGTGCCGAATCCGGTCGATCCGCTCGGGATGGCGGATCCGGGCTTCGCCCGGGCGCCGCGCGGGCTTGACTGATGCGGCCTCCGCCTCGAGCGCGCGGAGGCCGGATCAGGCGAGGGGCGTGAGGGCGGCCCCGGCCGGGGCGTCGGGCCAGCCCACGGCGTAGAGGGTCATGTCGCGGGTATCGCGGCACTCCGAGGGCCGCATCGCCGCGAGGGTCAGGCCCGATCGGATCGCGGGGCCGAGACACCGCAGGAAGGCGTCGGAGGCCGTGAGGGTCAGGTTCTCCGATTTCGCGCGGGCCTCGATCCGCGCCAGCGTGTTCATCGCCTCGCCCAGCACCGTGAACTCGGCCCGGTGGCCGTCGTCGAACACCCCGACCAGCACCTCGCCGCAATGGAGCGCCATGGTGATCCGCAGGATCGGGCGGCCCTCCCGGGCGCGCTCGTCGTTGAGGCGGGCGAGGCGTTCCGCGATGGCGCGGCTGCAGGCCAGGGCCGCATGGGCCTGGGCCTGCGGACGCCCGACGACGAACTGGGCCAGGATGCCGTCGCCGACATACTTGTCGAGGATGCCGCCATGCTCCGTCACCGCCACGTGGGTCAGGGCCCGGACGTCGAGGAGGGCGCGCACCACCTCCTCCTGCGCGTGGTCGCGGGTGAAGGCGGAGAATCCGCGCAGGTCGAGGGCGAACAGGCAGGCATGGCGCGACCGGACCGCCTCCAACCCCTCCCCCGCCCGGGCGAGTTCGCCGACCACGCGGGTGGGGACGAACCGTGCCAGGGTGCCGCGTTCGCGCTCCATCCGCAGCGCGGTGGTCACGGCCGAGCGCAGGCGCCGCACCCCGTCGATGACCACGAGGCTCGCGGCCATGAAGGTGAGCAGGCCCGGTACCTCCTCGTCGAGGGTGACGTGGGGCCCGAGGAGCGCGCTCTCCGGGTGCACGAAGGCGAGCACGATGGTGCCGCCCCAGGCGAGGCTGACGAGCCCGGCGAACACCGCCGTATGCCGGACCCGCATGCTGAGCCCGGTCTGGAGCAGGAGCAGGAAGGCGGGGAGCCGGCTCACCGCCGTGGCGGTCTCCTCCGTCGCCACCGCGCCGACCAGCATATGCTCGACCACGAGGAACAGCGCGACGCCCGCGTTCAAGAGCGTCGCGGTCCAGGCGAGCCATTCCGTCTCGGCCGATGCCTCCGGGTCGGTGCCGCCGTATTCCCGGCGCCGGCCGCGATGGGCCTCGCGCCAGTCGGCCAGCCCGAGGCAGACCGAGCATGTGGCGTAGACGACGAGCACGACCCAGTGGTTGGCCGTGTGGCTCGAGCCGTCGAACCCCTGGGCGGTGGCCAGCAGCACCAGGACGATGACGAGGTGGAGCACGAGGGAGCGGCGCCCCGAGGCGGTCTGGACCAGCCGCATGACGGTGGGGTCGCCTTGGGCCGGGCGGCGGGTGGGCAGGGGCATGGGGCTCCGGTCGCGAGGAAGGCGGGTCGGCCGGACTTAGGCCACACGGGGCCTGTCGCGCCAACGCTCCACGACGCCGCTGCCGAGGGCGACGCCGCGCGTCGACGGTGCCGGCGGACCTGTCATGAACGCGTTCAGGCCGACGGCCCATCCGCGACGGGCGCCCGGCGACACCTGGTCGCCGTTCAAGGATGCGTGACGTGTCACCTGCCTGCGGTCCGACGGACGGTCGTATCCGTAGCATGCTGCACCCGTCCGTGGCATGCTGCGCCCGAGGTTCTCGGCGAAAGAGATAAGGATGCCAGACGTCAATCTGGGGCCGCATTTCGAAGGGTTCGTACGGGAGCAGATCGAGCGGGGTCGCTTCCGGGACGCCAGCGAAGTCGTTCGCGCCGCCCTTCGCCTCCTGGAGAGCCGGGAGAGCTCCGCCGCTGCACGCCGGTCCGTCCTGCGGCAGGAGATCAACGCGGCGTTCGATGACCCGCGACCCGGAAGCCCCGCGAGCGAGGTCTTCGCTCGCCTGCGGGCCCATCATGCCGAACGGGTGAAAGCGGACGACCGTGGCGGTTGAAGTCCGCTTCAGGCCATCGGCCGAGACGGACCTCTTCGAACTCTATCGTCATATCGCCGAAGAAGCCGGCCTCTCGCGTGCGGGCGCCTACATCGATCGCATCGAGGCGGCATGTCTCGGGCTCGCGGATTTTCCCGAACGCGGTACGCGGCGTGACGATCTTCGCCCCGGCCTCCGCACCTTGGGCTTCGAACGGCGCGCGACGATCGTGTTTCAGATCGTCGGCGACAGGGTCGAGATCGGTCGCATTCTCTATGGCGGACGCGATCTCGACACGCTGCTGTCGGACGCGGAGTAGCCTTTGATTCGCACGACCGGCGAGCGGCGGGCACCTCTGTGACCCCCCGCCCGTCCCACCCTCACCGCGCGTTGCGGAACACCTGCAGGTCCAGGTCCCGCACCTTCTTGCGCAGGGTGTTGCGGTTGACCCCCAGGAGCTCGGCCGCGCGGATCTGGTTGCCGCGCGTGGCGGCGAGCGCGGCGCCGATGAGCGGGCCCTCGATCTCGCGCAGGATGCGGTGGTACAGGCCCGGCGGCGGCAGGGTGTCGCGGTAATTGCCGAAGTAATCGGCCAGATGCCGCTCCACGGCGCCCGACAGGGTCTCGCCCTCAGCCCCGCCCTTGCGCGGGGCGCCGTTGGCGGGCGCGCTCTGGGCGAGCGGCAGGGTGTCGAGCTCGGCCTCGATGACCGGGCCGGTGATGGTCTCCTGCGGATAGAGGGCGGCGAGACGCCGGACGAGGTTTTCGAGCTCGCGGACGTTGCCGGGCCAGCGGTAGCGCTTGAGCCGGTCCATGGCCTCGCCGTCGAGCTGCTTGCGGCTCAGGCCCTCGCGCTCGACGAGGACGAAGAAGTGTCGGATGAGGTCGGGCACGTCCTCCGCCCGTTCCCGCAGCGCCGGAAGCCGGAGCGGCACCACGTTGAGGCGGAAGAACAGGTCCTCGCGAAAGATTCCCTGCTGGATCGAGACGCGCAGGTCCTTGTTGGTCGCCGCGATGATGCGGACGTTGGTCTTGATCGGCACCCGGCCGCCGACGGTGGTGTACTCGCCCTGCTGCAGCACGCGCAGGAGCCGGGTCTGCGCCTCCATCGGCATGTCGCCGATCTCGTCGAGGAACAGGGTGCCGCCCTCGGCCTGCTCGAACCGGCCGGCCGAGCGCGACAGCGCCCCCGTGAAGGCGCCCTTCTCGTGGCCGAACAGCTCGGATTCGATGAGGTCGCGCGGGATCGCCGCCATGTTGACGGGCACGAAAGGCCCCGTGCGGCGGCGGCCGTAATCGTGCAGCGCGCGGGCGACCAGCTCCTTGCCGGTGCCGGATTCGCCGGTGATCATCACGGTGAGGTCGGTGGGCATGAGGCGGGCCAGCGCCCGGTAGATCTCCTGCATGGCGGGCGAGCGGCCGACGAGGGGGATGTCCTCGTTGCCCGGGTCCGCCCCGGGGGCCGGCGTGCCGCGCGGCCGCGACAGCGCCCGCCCGACGATGGCGATGAGTTCCTTCAGGTCGAAGGGTTTCGGCAGGTACTCGTAGGCCCCGCGCTCGGAGGCGCGGATCGCCGTCATGAAGGTGTTCTGCGCGCTCATGACGATGATCGGCAGTTCCGGCCGCACCCGCTTGATGCGGGGCAGCAGGTCGAAGACGTTCTCGTCGGGCATCACCACGTCGGTGATGACGAGGTCGCCCTCCCCTTCGGCGACCCAGCGCCAGAGGGTGGCGCAGTTGCCGGTGGTGCGGACCTCGTAGCCGGCCCGCGACAGCGCCTGGTTCAGAACGGTGCGGATGGCGGCGTCGTCGTCCGCGACGATGATGTGGCCGTTGGGCATGCAGCGACTCTACAGCTCCGCGCTCGACTCGCGCCCGTCACGGGCGCTCGACATGGGAAGAAGAAGGCGGAAGGTGGTGCGGCGCGGCGCGGGATCGCATTCGACGATGCCGCCGTGATCGCCGACGATCTTGGCCACCAAAGCAAGTCCCAGGCCGGAGCCCTGCGCTTTCGTGGTCACGAACGGATCGAACAGGTCCGGCAGCAGGTCGGCGGTGACGCCGGGTCCGTTGTCGCGCACCGCGACCTCGATGGGCAGGCTGACGCGCTCGCGCGAGCCCGGGATCTGCAGGCGCAGGCCCGTGCGGAAGGCCGTCGACAGGGTGATCTCGCCGTCCACCGTGTCGGCACCGATGGCCTCGGAGGCGTTCTTCACGAGGTTGAGGATCACCTGGATGAGCTGGTCGCGGTTGCCGAGCACCGGCGGCAGGGACGGGTCGTAGGTCTCGACGAAGCGGATGTGGCGGGCAAAGCCCGACTGGGCCGAGCGCTTCACCTGGTCGAGCACGCCGTGGACGTTGACGGCGGTGCGCTCCACCGGGCGCTCGTCGCCGAACAGCTCCATGCGCTCGACGATGCGGACGATCCGGTCGGACTCGTCGCAGATGAGCCGGGTGAGGAGGCGGTCCTCGTCGTTGGCGGATTGCTCGAGGAGCTGGGCGGCGCCCCGGATGCCGGCGAGCGGGTTCTTGATCTCGTGGGCCAGCATGGCGCCGAGCGCCACCATGGAGCGCGCGGCGCCCCGATGGGTGAGCTGGCGGTTCATCTTGTCGGCGATGGTGCGTTCCTGCAGCATGAGCACCACGGCCTCGCCGTCGTCGCCCAGCGGCGTCGCGAACACGTCGACGCTGCGCTCCTGGCCCGAGCGCGGGTGCACGAGCTCGACCCCGTACTCGCTGACGCTGGCGCGGCGGCGGCGCACCTCCGTCACCAGGGCGCTGATGGGCGAGGCGAACGGGATGATGTCGGCGAGACGCCGCCGCCGCATGAGCCGGGCGGAGTGGTCGAAGAACGATTCCCCGGCATGGTTCACGTGCAGGATGCGGTCGTCCACCCCGATGGTGAGCACCGGCAGCGGCAGGGCGTTGATCACCGCCTCGCTGGTGGGGCCCGCGACGGTCGGGCCGCCGGACTCGTCGGGGCCGGTCATGCCGCCTTCTCCATCGCTGCGCCCATCGTCGCCCCGTCGAAGGCCGAAGCCAGCAGGGCGATGACCAGGGCCGGATCCGTGGTCGTGAGGAGCCGCGTGCGCCGGTCCGCCGAAAGGCCGCCGCCGGCCTCGGCATAGGCGGCGAGGTGCTTGCGGGCGTGGCGCACGCCCATGCGGGCACCGTAGAGGGCGAGCAGCCCCTCGTAATGCGCGATGGCCAGCGCCGCCTTGTCGGCGCCCGTGAGCACCGGGGCCTCCCGGCCGGCGAGCCCGGCCGCGATCGCGCCGACGAGCCAGGGCCGGCCCACGGCGGCGCGCCCGATCATCACGCCGGCGGCCCCCGAGCGCGCGAGGCAGGTCCGGGCCTCGTCGAGGGTGGTGACGTCGCCGTTGGCGATCACCGGGATCGACACCGCCTCGACGACGGCGCGGATGGCGCCCCAATCGGCGCTGTCCTTGTAGAATTGCTGGCGGGTGCGGCCGTGGACGGTGACGGCACTGAGCCCAAGTCCCTGCGCCCGCCGCGCGAGGTCGGCGGCGTTGAGGCTGGCATGGTCCCAGCCCAGGCGCATCTTCACCGTGACGGGGATGGTCACGGCCGCGCGCACGGCGGCGAGGATGCGGGTGGCGCCGTCCAGGTCGCGCATGAGGGCGGAGCCGGCAGCCCCCCCGGTCACGGCCTTGGCCGGGCAGCCCATGTTGACGTCGATGACGTCGGCGCCGTTCTCCTCGGCGAGACGGGCGGCCAGCCCCATGGGCTCCGGCGCGCAGCCGGCGAGCTGGACCACGTGGGGCGCGATGCCGCCGCCCTCGGCGCGCAGGGTCGCCTCGACGCTGCCGCGCGTGAACTCGGCCGCCGCCACCATCTCGGAGACGACGGCGCTGGCGCCGCAGGCCCGGGCGATCCGGCGCATGTGCACGTCGGTGACGCCCGAGAGCGGCGCCAGAAGCACGGGCACCGGTCGGCCCGCACCATCGGGCGCCGTCGGATCGGGCGAGCGCAGAACGCTCAAATAATCATCATGGATCATTGTGCTCAAGGAATAGACAAAACCGCGACGCACGCAAGCGCTCCCGGCGATTTGATTTCAGGCCATGCCCCGCTTAAACGCAGGGCTCGTTCAAACTAGACAACCCACGCGCGGGAGCGTTTTCATGTCGGGCACCGCGTTCGAGGCGGCGGCGGTGGTGGTCGCGGCCGGTCGCGGCATCCGCATCGGCGGCGACGTGCCCAAGCAGTACCGCCGGGTCGGCGGCCAGGCGGTGCTGACGCGGACCCTGGCGGCGCTCGCCGCGCACGACGCCATCACGTCCATCCAGCCGGTGATCGCGGCGGACGCGCGAGACTTTTATCACGAATGCGTCGCCGATCTCGCCGTCGCCGTTCGCGAAAAACTCCGCGCGCCGGTCTCGGGCGGGGCCACGCGCCAGCTCTCCGTCCGCGCCGGCCTCGAAGCCCTGTCGGATTCCGCGCCCGACCTCGTCCTCGTCCACGACGCCGCCCGCCCGCATGTCGACACCGCCCTCATCGACCGGGCGCTGGCCGCCGGGCGCGACTACGGCGCGGCCGTGCCGGGCCTGCCCGTCACCGACACCATCAAGCGCGTCGAGGCCATCGCGCCGGGCATCGGCCGGGTGGTCGAGACGCCGGCCCGCGAGTTCCTGCGCGCGGTGCAGACGCCCCAGGCCTTCGCCTTCCGGCTGCTGCTCGACGCCCACCGGGCGGCGGGTGCCGAGGGGCTCGACGGCTTCACCGACGATGGGGCGCTCGCCGAATGGGCCGGGCTCCCCGTGGTGGTGTTCGAGGGCGACCCGCGCAACCGCAAGATCACCCAGCCCTCCGACCTCATCGACGCCGACCGCGATTTTTCCGGGTCCGCCTCCACCTGAGTCGGGTCGCGTCGGCCGCTCTCACGAAACCTGCTCAGCCTGGAGCCCCCATGACCACCTACCTCACCCGCCTCGGCACCGGCTTCGACGTGCACGCCTTCACGGAGGGCGACCACGTCTGGCTCGGCGGCATCAGGATCCCGGCCGACCAGGGCGTGCTTGCCCATTCGGACGGCGACGTGGCGCTCCACGCCCTCACCGACGCCCTGCTCGGCGCCATCGCCGACGGCGACATCGGCACCCACTTCCCGCCCTCCGACGAGCAGTGGCGCGGCGCCTCGTCCGACCGCTTCCTGGCGCATGCCTGCGAGCTCGTGCGGGCGCGCGGCGGCAAGATCGACCACCTCGACATCACCGTGCTGGCCGAGGCCCCGCGCATCGGCGCCCACCGCGAGGCGATCCGCGCCCGCATCGCCGAGATCGCGAACGTGCCGCTCACCTCCGTCTCCATCAAGGCGACCACCACGGAGAAGCTCGGTTTCGTCGGCCGCGCCGAGGGGCTCGCCGCCCAGGCCGCCGCCACCGTGCGCCTGCCGGAGATCGGCGCCGATGTCGCCACCGCCTCCGAGACCGCCGAGCGCCGCGCGTGATCGACGATCCCGCCCTCCTCGCCCGGGCGGAGGCGCTCGTCGCCGCCTACGCGGCGGCGGGGCGAAGGATCGCCACGGCGGAATCCTGCACCGGCGGCCTCGTCGCCGGCCTGCTCACCGCCGTGCCGGGCTCCTCGGCGGTGCTGGAGCGCGGGTTCGTCACCTATTCGAACGCGGCGAAATCCGAATCCCTCGGCGTGCCGGCCGCTCTCGTCGACGCCCATGGTGCGGTGAGCGAGGCGACGGCTCGCGCCATGGCGGAGGGCGCGCTCGGTCATTCCCACGCGGAGGTCGCCGTGGCGATCACCGGCATCGCCGGCCCGGGCGGCGGCAGCGCGGACAAGCCCGTGGGGCTGGTGCATTTCGGTCTGGCCGTGACGGGCGGGCCTACCCGCCACCTGGAGCGACGCTACGGCGATCTTGGCCGGGGGGAGATCCGGCGCCTCGCCGTGGGGGATGCGCTGGGGTTGCTGGAGCAGGTTGTCGGCAGGTCGCCAGGGCATTGACCGGCGTCCGGTGTTCTGTCCGCCGACGGGCGGAACGAACGTCGGACGCGGGACGATAACGGCAGCCTCGCTCGAAATGGCGGACGGCGCGCCCGTCGCCCGTCATCCGCGCCGGCATCGAGGTCGTCCCGGCCCCGCCGATCCCAAGACGCCTCTCGACATCGGAACCGCCATGCTCAAGCGCCCCAAGGTCGTCGCCTTCGACATCATCGGCACCGTGTTCAGCATGGAGCCGATGCGGCCCGCGCTGGTCGCGTTGGGCCTGCCGCCGCTCGCCCTGGACTTCCTCTATACGGCCGGCCTTCGGGATACCTTCGCCCTTGCCGCGACGAACACCTTCGCCCCCTTCCAGTCCGTGTTGTCGGGCTGCCTCGACGAGGCCCTCGCCATGCACGGGCTCGATGTCTCCCCGGAGCGGAAGCGGGCCGTTCTCGAGATGATGAAGACCCTTCCCCCGCACGCGGACGCCAAGGCCGCATTCCAGGTTCTCGCCGACGCCGGCATCCGGATCTTCGCGTTGAGCAACGGCGCGGCCAGCACCACCCGGGGACTGCTCGCCGCGGCCGGCATGGATGGCCTCGTCGAGCAGGTCCTCTCCGTCGAGGACGTGAAGCTCTCGAAGCCGCGGGCCGAGGTCTACCTCTACGCCGTCCAGGCGGCCAGGGTCGCCCCGGGCGAGATGGCCCTGATCGCGACCCATCCCTGGGACCTTCACGGCGCCAAGGCCGCCGGCCTCATGGCGGGCTACGTCGCCCGTGGTCTGCCGTACGCCCGCGCATTGCGGGCGCCGGATCTGACCGGGAAGACCCTGTTGGACGTCGCCTCGGAGGTGGTGCGGATCTAGTCGTTCGCGTCCGGCATTCGGTGTCCGTCCCCGAGAGTCCGGGGCGGATCGGATGCGGATTGCCGGACCGGCTCACGGACGTGAGTCGACCCATCGCCTGCGCGCGCCTCGCTTGCGAATCACCGCGCGCCATGCTCAATACGCCTCCCGGTTGTTCTCGAGCCGATGGGGAGGTTGCATGCGTATCGTTTCGATCCCCGTCCGGGCCGGTGCACGCCGCTTCGGCTGCCAGATCTGACGCACGCCGCGCGCCCGAGGGCGCCCCGCTTCCGTCCTTCGCCGCTTTCCTGATCGACCCTGTCCGCCGCCGGCCCTGCGCCGTGCCGCGGCCCCCGGAACGGCGCGTGCCCCGCGTCGCGAGGTCCCCATGAAACCTGTTCGTCCCCGGCGCGCGAACGCCTATCGCGGCGTCCTCGCCTTCGTGTTCCGCCAGTGGCGCGCCAAGCTCCGCCTCGTCGCCGGCCTCGTCACGGCGATCACCTGCGCCACCCTCGCGGACGTCTTTCTGCCGCTCTATGCCGGGCGGCTCGTCGATGCCCTGGCGGGGGCCGACCGCGACGCGGCGCTCGCGGCGGCGCTGCCGGCCTTCGCCGCCATGGCGGCCCTCGGGGTCGCCCATATCGGCCTGCGCCACGTCGCCTGGGCGCTGGTGGTGCCGCTCACCCTCGGCATGATGGCGGACGTGGCGCGGGCCGGCTTCCACCGGGTCCAGCGCCTGTCCACGGACTGGCACGCCAACAGCTTCTCCGGCTCGACGGTCCGCAAGATCTCGCGCGGCATGTGGGCCCTCGACGGGCTCAACGATACCCTGCTCCTCGCCCTGCTTCCCTCCGGGGTGGTGCTGCTGGGCACCATGGTGCTGCTGGGCGTCCACTGGCCCGCCATGGGCGTGGTGATCGGGCTCGGCACGCTCGTGTACGTGGGCGCCACCGTCCTGCTCGCCACGCGGGTGATCGCACCGGCGGCGCAGCTCTCCAACGGCTGGGACACCAAGCTCGGCGGCACCCTGTCGGACGCCATCGGCAACAACGCCGTGGTCAAGGCCTTCGGCGCCGAGGGCCGGGAGGACGCGCGGCTCGCAAGCATCCTGGGCAAGTGGCACAAGCGCACCCGCCGCACCTGGATGCGGGTGACCTGGAGCGTCACGGGCCAGCTCGGCCTGCTGCTGGCGCTGCGCACCGCCATCGTCGGCGTCGCCCTGTGGCTGTGGTGGACCCGCGCCGCCACGCCCGGCGACGTCGCCTACGTGCTCACCACCTACTTCGTGGTCCACGGCTACCTCGGCGACATCGGCCAGCACATCAACCACCTCCAGCGGGCGGTGAACGAGATGGAGGAACTCGTCGCCCTCGACGCCGAGCCCTACGGCGTCGCCGACCGTCCGGGGGCGACGATTCTGGCGGTGACGGGCGGGGCGATTCGCTTCGAGGCGGTGACCTTCCACTATGCCGGGCACGCCACGCCGCTCTACCGCGACCTCTCGGTGACGATTCCGGCCGGGCAGCGGGTCGGGCTGGTCGGCCATTCGGGCTCGGGCAAGACCACCTTCGTCAAGCTGGTGCAGCGGCTCTACGACGTCACCGGCGGACAGGTCCGCATCGACGGCACCGACATCGCCGGCGTCACCCAGGCCTCCTTGCGCGAAAACATCGCCATCGTCCCGCAGGAGCCGGTGCTGTTCCACCGCTCGCTCGCCGAGAACATCGCGTATGCGCGGCCCGGTGCCTCCGCCGACGCGATCGAGCAGGCGGCGCGCCTCGCCAACGCCCACGACTTCATCGCCCGCCTGCCCCGGGGCTACGGCACCCTGGTGGGCGAGCGCGGGGTCAAGCTGTCGGGCGGCGAGCGCCAGCGGGTGGCGCTCGCCCGCGCGTTCCTCGCCGACGCGCCGATCCTGATCCTCGACGAGGCGACCTCGAGCCTCGATTCGGAATCGGAGGCGCTGATCCAGCAGGCGATGGAGCGGCTCATGCGCGGGCGCACGGCGATTCTCATCGCCCACCGGCTCTCCACCGTGCGGACCCTCGACCGCATCCTGGTGTTCGACCACGGCCGCATCGTGGAGGACGGCACCCACGCGGTCCTGATCCGGCGGCCTTCGGGGCGGTACCGCGCCCTGTTCGAGATCCAGTCGGCGGTGGCCCTGGGCGCATGAGGACCCGCAACCTGCTGTTCGTGTGCAGCCGCAACCGTCTGCGCAGTCCCACCGCCGAACAGGTCTCCGCCGGCCGAAGCGATTGCGTCGTCGCCTCGGCCGGCACCGACCACGATGCCGACGAGCCGGTGACGGCGGCGTGGCTCGCCTAGGCCGACATCGTCTTCGTGATGGAGCGCAAGCACAGGACCAAGCTCCGGCGCCGGTACGGAGCGGCGCTGAAGTCGGCACGCCTGATCTGCCTCGAGATCGCGGACGAATACGGGTTCATGGACCCCGAGCTGGTGCGGTTGCTCGAATCCAGGGTGACGCCGCACCTGCGCTGAACGCTACCGCCCGAGCGACGCCGCGAGCGCCGGCCACTGTTCCAGAAACTCCGCGCGGGCGCGCAGGCCGCCGGAGACCGCTTCCTTCGTGTCGTCCTGGTTGAGGCGGGCGAAGACCAGGGTCCGACCGGCCTTCGTCGCCCAGCCGACGTACCAGCCGTAGGCGCGGGCCTCGTCGAAGCTGCCGTTGGCCTTGCGCGGAAACGCCGTGCCGGTCTTGCCGTGGGCGCTCCAGCCGTCCCCGGCGGGACTCACGGTGACGATCTTCAGGGTTTCGTCGAGGGTGTGGGCGGAGACCGGCAGGGTCCGGGTGGCGAGTTTTCGCAGGAAAACGATCTGCTCCACGGGCGAGACCTTGAGGGACGACATGATCCAGGCCCGGTCGAGGCCGTTGTCCTGTCCCGGATCGCCGGAGAAGTCGGCGTTGCCGAAGCCGAGCCGGCCGGTCTCGGCCTCAAGTGTCCCGCGGCCGAGCTGGTGGGCGATCACCTGCGAGTACCAGACCACCGAGTAGGTCATCCACCGCATCGGGTCGGTCGGCACGCGCCACGCCGCGCCGCCCCAATCCGGGTAGCCCGGCTTGAAGCTGTGGACCGGCGCGTGGGCGTCGGCGAGCACGCCCGCCTCGAAGCCGATCACCGCCAGCGGGACCTTGAAGGTCGAGGCCGGCGTCACCCGGGTGCGGCAATCGCCCTCCTCCCGCAGGATCGCGCCGTCGGCCGCGTCCGCCACCAGGGTGCACAGGGTGCGGGCGGATACGGGCGCGGCGCCCGTCAGGAGCGCCAGGACGGCGAGGAGGAGCGGGCGCCGGGCGCGGACGTCGGCGCTCATCGGTCGGGGCGCTCGCAGCGAAAGGCACGGCCGTCGGCGGAGGCGTGGAGCATCCGGCCCCCGGCCGCCCGGCACTCGGCCGCGCGGGCCTCCATGATCCACTTGTCGGCCAGCGCGAGGCTGAGCGGCACGAGGGTCACGAGTCCGAGAAACACCGCCACCGCCGCGACGGCCCATCCGGTCCCGCGTGGCGGATCGGGAAAATTCGGCCGCTCCGCCGGGCTGGGGAAGAGGAAGGCCAGGGTCGTGAGTCCGAGAAGGGTGGCACTCATGGGCAGGTTGCATTCATGGGGGAGCCCGTGCTGTCAGCCGGTCGAGCATAGCCGCCGGGTCGCCCGTGGGCAGGTGACCATGGGAAGCACCGGGCTCCGTCCGACCCGAGGTCACCCGCTGGACAGCGCTCCCGCGAACGCGAACATCCTCACGTCGCGATGTCGGCGCGAAACGTCGGGGCCGATGCCGGGACGGGTCCCTGGCACGCGCAGGTGAGCCCCGCATGTGGGTCGGCCCCCTTCCGGGCCGGCTCCTCGCAGGTGAGCAGACGCTGGAGCAGATGCGCCATCGGCGCACGCTGGTAGGGCTTCTGCAGGACCGGAACGCCCCGATAGGCGGCCTCCACGCCCTCGACGCCGTAGCCCGTGGCGAACAGGAATGGCAGGCAGCGCTCGAACAGCACATCCGCGATCGGGTAGCTGCGGGCGTCGCCGAGGTTCACGTCGAGAACGGCCGCGTCGAATTCGCCCGTCCGGGCCTGCACCAGGGCCTTGTCGAGCCGCATGGCGACGAGGACCTCGCAGCCGAGCTCCATCAGCATGTCCTCGGCCAGCATGGCCACGAGACTCTCGTCCTCGACCAGCAGCACCCGGCGTCCCTGGAGCAGCGTCATAGGGCTGCCTGCCGTTCGATCACGTCCTGTCCCATCCATCCCAACGTGACCAGAGGAATTTTGAGCCCGCACACCACCCCTGCGCTGCGGTAATCGATCTCGGCGCTCCCGTCGAACTCCAGGGGCAGCTGCCGTTCGATCAGCCGCGACCCGAATCCCTTCCGGGTCGGCTCTGCAACTTCGGGACCGCCCTGCTCCTCCCACACCAGATCGAGCTGCTGCCGGCCATCGTCCATGGCCGCGAGGGACCAGAGGATGGAGACGCGCCCTTCGGGCACGGAGAGGGCACCGTACTTCGCCGCGTTGGTCATCAGCTCGTGAAGGGCCATGGACAGGGTCACCGCCACCTTCGGATGCAGCCGCGCGTCCGGCCCCTCCACGCGAAAGCGGTTCACGTCGAGCTCGGCCAGGAGGTGTGGCGCCAGGGCGCGCTCGACGACGCTGCGCAGGCTGGCGCTCTCCCAATTGTCCGCGACGAGGACGTTGTGGGCCGTCGAGAGGGCGACCATTCGGGCGTCGAACACGCTCCGCGCGGCCTGATCGGCCTGACCCCGGAACGTCTGGGCGGCGATGGACTGCACCGTCGCCAGGGTGTTCTTCACCCGGTGGTTCAATTCGTTGAGGAGCAGGCGCTGGCGCTCGGCCGCCGCCTTCTCCTCGCTGATGTCGAGCACCTCGATGATGGTGCCGATGATGTTGGCGGAATCGTCGCGGATCGGGCTCGCGGTGAAGCCGACGGGATAGAAGTGCCCGTCCGCGTGGACGAAGACCTCCTCGCCGCGCTCGTGGTTGTTCTGCGGGAACGCGCGGTCGATGGCGCATTCCGCCAGCGGAAACGGGCGGCCGTCGGGATAGGTGTGGTGCACGATGTCGTGAAGCGGGCAGTCGCGCGCGAGCACCTCGGCGAGGGTGTAGCCGGTGAGCTGCTCGGCGGCGCGGTTCATGTAGATGCAGTGCTGGCGGTCATCCATGAGGAAGATCGACACCGATGCGTTGTTGAGCACCGCGTTGAGGCGGCGCTCCGTCTCGAAGAGCTGGTCGCCCCGGCGCAGGGTCGCGAGCGACGCCGCCGCCAGGGCGGACGATTGCAGAGGCTGCCGGGACTGCGGCACGGCGTGATCCTTCACTGAGGTTGCGCAAGCCCGTGCACCGAACGGACGGGTCCCGTCAACGGTGGGGAGCGGTTCGCTCCGGCCGGCAGTACACGGGCCCCGGTCGCGCGGTGCCGGCGGCAGCGCGTGATCCGTTTTCTCGGAACGGTCCGGTCCCTGGGGGGTTGGTCACCCAATCATCACGACAGCAGGAGATACCGAATGCGCACTCTCGCACTCGTCTCGACCGCCGTTCTCGGTCTCGGCATCCTCGCATCGGCTCCGGCCGAGGCGCGCGGCTACGGCTACGGTCACGGCGGATACGGCCATGGCGGCTACGGCGGCGGCTTCGCCCGCCACGGCGGTGGCTATGGCCGCGGCTACGGCGGTTACGGGCGCCGTGGCATCGGCACCGGTGCGGCCGTCGGCCTCGGCATCGCCGGGCTCGCCGCGGGTGCCATCGCCGCCGGCTCCTATGGCGGCGGCTACGGCTACCCGGCCTATGGCGGCTATTCCTATGGCGGCCCGCGCGCGGTCGGCTACGGCTACGCACCGGCCTATGGCTACGGCAGCGGTGGCTATTACGGCTACGGCTACTGAGACCCTCGGGTCACGAGACGGATAAGGGGGTCGCCGAGAGGCGGCCCTTTTTCGTTGTCGGACCGGTCGCGGGCGACGGGTGAGCGAGCCGGAAGGCCCCTTCACCGAACCGTCGCCTGCGCCTCAGTGCCGCCGCGCTCGCCCCGCACACCGGCCCGATGACGCACGTTTCCCGGTTCCTCGCGTGGATTCTCCTGGCCGCCCTGATCTTCGCCACGCTGGCGCCGATCGGATTGCGCCCGGTCAGCGGAGCGCCCGTCGGCCTGGAACGGTTCGGTGCCTTCGCCGTCCTCGGCTTCCTGTTCGCCTCCGGATACCCGCGTCGTCGCTGGGAGGTCCTCGCGCTGGTCACCCTCGCGGGGGCCGGGCTGGAGGTACTCCAGATGCTGGAGGCGACCCGGCACGGCCGGATGAGCGACGGCCTCGTGAAGATCGCCGGAGGGGGGTTCGGCGTCACCGCCGCGATGGTGCTGAGCCGCGTCTCGGCCCGCGCCGGGGCCGCCGTCGGGCGCCCCTGAACGTCACGCTGCCCGGTTTCCCCGAACGCCGGAAGACCGGCTTCCGGGAGAGACTTGACCCTGAAACGCCGAGGTCCGACATGCGCGTCCTGGGCGGGGGATCGGACATGGCCGGGCTGAAGGACAAACGGGGCTTCATCGACAAGGACCGTCTCGACCTGTCGGAGCGCAAGGCCGTCGAGTTCTGGATGAAGCGGTGGGGCGTCACCCAGGACCAGCTCACGACCGCGCACCGGAAGGCCGGCCGGATGGTCAAGGACATCGCGGCGGAACTCGGCAAGAAGCGGTAGGCGCTTAAGGTCCGTCGTGCCGCCTCGACGCGACGCGCCGCTTGGAGCGCCCGGGGCGAGCCCTACCTTACCCGCCATGACACAGGTGCCCGACGACAACCTCGACCATTACACGCTGGGCTTCCACGCCCCCCGAAAGGGCCTGCGCCGGCAGGACTGCCCCTACGCGGAGGGCACCGACGCGCACGCCCAGTGGATCGCCGGCTACGACGCGGCGGTGAAGGCGGCCGGGGACGGGAGCACGGACCCGGTCCGCGGATGATCGCCGGAGCCGTGGGGCGGGCCAGTGTGGCGATGGGGCCGGTGTATCATCCGCGCGGCGACGCGTCGGGACGGCGCGCGCGGGACAGGACGGCACCCGGCCGGCGCGGTCCAGGTTTTGGTGCGGACGGCGGGACTCGAACCCGCACAGCCTTGCGGCCGCAAGATTTTAAGTCTCGTGCGTCTACCGGTTTCGCCACGTCCGCATGCCGGCTCCTGCGGTAGCGGGGCGAACGTCCGAGATCAAGGCGTCCAGCCGTAGAGCCAGCGGTAGCGGCGGGTCATGCCGGCGGGGCCGAGGCGGCGCATCACCGTGTTGCGGACGGCGCCGACGAGGGCGCCGGCGTGGTAGCTGCGGCCGTTGGCGCGGGCGGCGGCGCGGACTTTCCGCACGCGGGCCGTGCGGGCTTTGGCGTAGGCGGCGAGGGCCTCGGGCACCGGCGCGGCGGCGAGGCAGGCGGCCAGGGTGGCGGCATCCTCCACGGCGAGGGCCGCGCCCTGCGCCAGGAACGGCAGGATCGGGTGGCCGGCGTCGCCCAGGAGCGCGAGGCGGCCGCGTGCCAGGGGTCTGGCCGGCGGGCGATCGACCAGGGACCAGACCAGCCAGGAATCGGGCACGTTGAGGAGGGCGGCGAGCGGTGCCGCCGCGTCGGGGAAGCGCGCGCGCAGGACCGCCGGCTCGCCGAGCTGGCCCCAATCGTCGGTGCCGGCGCGCTCGGGCACCACGGCGACGACGTTGAGGTGGCTGCCGCCCTGGATCGGGTAATGCACCACGTGGCGGTCGCGGCCGAGCCACAGGCCGGTCGCCTCGCCGTCGAGTTCGGGCGGCACCGCCTCGCGCGGCACCAGCGCCCGCCACGCCGCCGCGCGCCACGGGCGCAGGGGCACGGTGTCGAGGTGGCCGCGCAGGCGCGAGCGCACGCCGTCGGCCCCGACCGCGAGGTCGGCGACGAACGTCTCCGAGCGGGCGCCCTGGTGGCTCTCCAGGGTGAGGCTGATCGCGTCGGGCGCCTCGACGAGGCCGGTGACGTCGCGGCCCATGAGCAGGCGGATGCCGGCGCGGCCCCGCACGGCGTCGAGGAGCAGGGTCTGCAGGTCGGCCCGGTGGATCACGTAGTAGGGCGCGCCGAAGCTCTCGCGGTGCGCGGGCCCGAGGGGGATCTCGCCGAGGGTGCGGCCGGTGGCGAGGGCGCGCACCACCACGCCCGGCGGCTCGCTCGCGGCCCGGCGGAGCGCCGCGCCGAGGCCGAGGCCGATGAGCACGCGGCTGGCGTTGGGCGAGAGCTGAAGGCCGGCGCCGACCTCGCTGAAGCCGGTGCGGCGCTCGATGAGGGTGACGTCGTGGCCGGCCGCGTCGAGGGCGAGCGCCGCCGTGAGGCCGCCGATCCCCGCGCCGACGATGGCGACCCGATGGCCCGGTCCGGTGGGAGGCACGGGGCTCAGGCGGCGGCCGTGGTCCGGTCGTCCCACACGCAGGCCGCCGGATCGGCGGTGCCGGCCTTCAGGCCCGGGCGGTGCCGATAGAGCGTCGAGCAGTACTGGCAGATGATCTCGTCCTCCGTGCCCATGTCGAGGAACACGTGCGGATGGTCGAAGGGCGGGCGCGCGCCGATGCACATGAACTCCCGCGATCCGACCTGGATCACCGCGACCCCGAGGTCGTTGTGGAAGTGCGGCACCGCCTTGTCAGCCATCGTCCCGTCCTGCCTGCCGGCCCGTCGAAACCCGTCCGGGCGCCTGTTCGTCGAGACACGGTGTCTAGCCCCTCCCCGGCCCGGCGCCTAGCCCGATCGGGCCCGCCTAGGGGCTAGGGTTGGCCTCGCCCGCCCGGGGTCGTACAGAGGAGCTTTCCCGGCCAGCCACGAAACGCCCGCCCATGACCCAGAACGATCAGGCCGTCTCCGACACCGGACGGCGCTCGCCCGAGCCGCCGATCCACGGGCCGGAGGGGTTCGAGGGCATGCGCAAGGCCGGCCGCCTCACGGCCGAGGCCCTCGACGTGCTGATGGAGGCCGTGGCGCCGGGCGTGACCACGGAGGCCCTGGACCAACTTGCCTACACCTTCGCCATGGACCACGGCGCCTACCCGGCCTCCCTGCTCTACCGGGGCTACCCGAAGTCGATCTGCACCTCCATCAACCACGTGGTCTGCCACGGCATCCCCAACGACAAGCCCCTGCGCGAGGGCGACATCGTCAACCTCGACATCTGCCTCATCGTCGAGGGCTGGCACGGCGATTCCAGCCGCATGGCCTATGTCGGCGAGGTGCCGCGCAAAGCCCAGCGCCTGTGCGAGATCACCCACGAATGCCTCATGCGCGGCATCGCGGCGATCAAGCCCGGCGGCTCGACCACCGATATCGGCCGGGCGATCCAGGCCTATGCCGAGGCCGAGCGCTGCTCCGTGGTGCGCGACTTCTGCGGCCACGGCCTCGGGCGCCTCTACCACGACGCGCCGACCATCCTGCACTACGCCGAGCCGAGCTACGACGTGACGTTCAAGCCCGGCCAGTTCTTCACCGTGGAGCCGATGATCAACCTCGGACGCCCCGCCGTGAAGGTGCTGTCCGACGGCTGGACGGCGGTGACGCGGGACCGCTCGCTCTCGGCCCAGTTCGAGCACACGGTAGCGGTGACGGAGACGGGCGCCGAGATCTTCACCTTCTCGCCGAAAGGCCTGCATCAGCCGGTCAATCCGGCGGCCTGAGCCTCTCCCGTGGGCGCCCGCCGACCTCCCGACGCTCCCCTGCCGTCCGGCGAGGCCGGGCCGGCGGAGACCGAACCGCACTATCTCGGCCACCGCGACCGCCTGCGCGCCCGGTTCGCACAGGGCGGTGCCGACGCGCTGCCGGATTACGAGCTCCTCGAACTTGCCTTGTTTCGCGCCATTCCCCGGCGCGACGTGAAGCCCCTGGCGAAGGCGCTGATCCGGCGCTTCGGCAGCTTCGCCGAGGTGATCTCGGCCGAACCGGCCCGACTTGCCGAGATCGAAGGCATCGGCGCCGGCGTCATCGCCGACCTGAAGCTCATCGAAGCGGCAGGCCATCGGCTGGCCCGGGGCGCCATCGCGGCCCGGCCGCTGCTGTCGTCGTGGAGCGCGGTGCTGGACTATTGCCGCGCCACCATGGCGTTCGCGGCCCGCGAGCAGTTCCGGGTGCTGTTCCTCGACCGGCGCAACCACCTCATCGCCGACGAGGTCCAGGGGCGCGGCACCGTCGACCACACGCCGGTCTATCCCCGCGAGGTGGCGCGCCGGGCGCTGGAACTGTCGGCGACCGCCATCATCCTCGCCCACAACCATCCGTCCGGCGACCCCACCCCCTCGGCGGCCGATATCCGGATGACCCGCGAGATCGTCGGTGTCCTCGACCCCCTCGGCATCGTCGTCCACGACCACGTGATCCTCGGGCGCGAGGGCCACGCGAGCTTCAAGGGTCTGAAGCTGATCTGACCGTGGGTCGGGAAACATCCTCCCGCCGGTGTCGTCCCGCCGTCACCGGCCCCGGCACGTTTCGTCAGAGACACGGTGCCGCCCCCGCGTTCGGCATGTTAGCGTGCCCGCCAAGGGGTCCGTCGAGACCTCGAACGGCTGGCCGGCCCGCCCCTGGCGCGCCTCTTGCCTGGAACTAGGCGTTATAAGGGGAGGCGCACATGGCGCTCGCTGCGTTCGACGAGATGACCGGGTTGCCCGAAGGGGCGCTCAAGGATGCCGCCGTGCGCGAGGCGTACAACAGCCTGAAATCCTGGCTCGACACCACGCCGCCGGAGCATTTCAACACCCGCCGCAGTCAGGCGGAGATGCTGTTCCGCCGCATCGGCATCACCTTCGCGGTCTACGGCGCCAACGAATCCACCGAGCGGCTGATCCCGTTCGACATCATCCCCCGGGTCATCACCAAGCCGGAGTGGAGTTTTCTGGAGCGCGGCCTCAAGCAGCGCGTCACGGCCATCAACGCCTTCCTCAAGGACATCTACGGCGCCCAGGAATGCATCAAGGCCGGCATCATCCCGGCCGACCTCGTCTACCGCAACCCGCACTACCGGATGGAGATGCGGGCCTTCAAGGTGCCGCACGACCTCTACGTCCACATCGCCGGCATCGACATCGTCCGGACCGGCGAGAACGACTTCTTCGTGCTGGAGGACAACGCCCGCACCCCGTCCGGCGTCTCCTACATGTTGGAGAACCGCGAGGTGATGCTGCGGCTGTTCCCGGAACTGTTTTCGCGCCATCGCGTGGCACCCGTCGAGAACTATCCCGACGCCCTGCTGGCGACCCTGCGGTCGCTGGCCCCCTCGACGGCGACCCGCGACCCCACCGTCGCCCTGCTGACGCCGGGGCGCTACAACTCGGCGTTCTACGAGCACTCGTTCCTGGCCGACAAGCTCGGCGTCGATCTGGTCGAGGCCTCCGACCTCTTCACCAAGGACGACGTGGTCTACATGCGCACCACGGAAGGGCCGCGCCGGGTCGACGTGCTCTACCGCCGCCTCGACGACGACTTCCTCGATCCCCTGGTCTTCCGCCCCGACTCGGTGCTCGGCGTGCCCGGCCTCATGAACGCCTACGAGCGCGGGACCGTGACGCTGGCCAACGCGGTCGGCACCGGCATCGCCGACGACAAGGCGGTCTACAGCTACATGCCGGAGATCGTGCGGTTCTTCACCGGCGAGGAGCCGATCCTGCACAACGTCCCGACCTATCGCTGCCGCGAGAAGGACGCGTTCGCCTACGTCATGGACAACCTCAAGGACCTCGTGGTGAAGGAGGTCAACGGCTCGGGCGGCTACGGCATGCTGGTGGGGCCGCACGCGACGAAGCGCGAGATCGAGGAGTTCGGGCGGAAACTCCGCCACGCCCCCGAGGGCTTCATCGCCCAGCCGACCCTGGCGCTCTCCACCTGCCCGACCTTCGTCGCCTCGGGGGTGGCACCCCGCCACGTCGATCTGCGCCCCTTCGTCCTGTGCGGCTCGGACGAGATCCGCATCGTGCCGGGCGGCCTCACCCGCGTGGCCCTCAAGGAAGGGTCCCTCGTGGTCAATTCGAGCCAGGGCGGCGGCACCAAGGACACCTGGGTCCTCGACGCCTGACGATCGCGCCCAAATGCCGTGTCCCGACGCCCGCGGCGGCGGCGGGGCGCTTTCCAATCCGCCGCCGCCTCCGGCATAGTTCCCCTTCAGCCCAACGGTCCCCGCGCGCGTCGCGGTAGCCGCGCCTCAACGGAAGCCCATGCTCTCCCGGACCGCAGACAACCTCTACTGGCTCTCGCGCTACGTCGAGCGGGCCGAGTTCGTCGCCCGCATCCTCGACGCGGCGCACCGGCTCGCGGCCCTGCCGTCGAGCTACGGCGGCGGCGAGACCAACGAATGGGCCTCGGCCCTCGCCTCGGCCGGCGACCCGGAGGTGTTCAAGCCGCTCTACGACGGCATCACCGAGGCGACCGTCTGCAACTTCCTGGCGTTCAGCCCGCACAACCCTTCGTCGATCCGCTCCTGCATCGAGACGGCGCGCGAGAACGCCCGCAGCGTGCGCACGGCGCTCACCACGGAGATGTGGGACGCCATCAACGGCGCGTGGCTGGAGCTGCGCAACTACGAGGGACGCGAACTCAACCGCGATGAGTTCGCGCGCTTCCTCGAATGGGTGAAGGGCGTGTCCCTCGCCTTCGACGGCTCGGCCTACCGGACCATGCTGCGGAACGACGCCTACTGGTTCACGCGGCTGGGCACCGCCATCGAGCGGTCCGACAACACCGCCCGCATCCTCGACGTGAAGTACCGCATCCTCCTGCCCGCCACCGAGCGGGTCGGCGGCAGCCTCGACTACTTCCAGTGGACCACGATCCTGCGCGAGGTCTCGGCCTTCAACGCCTATCACTGGGTCTACCGCGAGAGCGTGAAGCCCCTGCTGGTGGCCGATCTCCTCATCCTCAACCGGCAGATGCCGCGGTCGCTGGCCAATTGCTACGGCATGCTCGTGGAACACCTCGACCTCATCGCCGACGCCTATGGCCGGCGCGGCGCCAGCCAGCGCCTCGCCAGCAACACGCTGGCGCGTCTGGAGGGCGAGAACATCGACCGGATCTTCACCTCCGGCCTGCACGAGTTCGTCACGGCGTTCATCGCCGAGAACAACCGCCTCGGTGCGGCGGTCATCGAACAATATCTGGTGTAGTGGTTCCGACCCGGTCGGCACCCGCATAAAGGTCGCCTCATGCGAATCCGCGTCTTTCATGAGACCAACTACACCTACGAGCATCCCGCCCGGAACCTGATCCAGGTCCTGCGCCTGCGTCCGCGCGACCATGACGGCCAGTACGTCCGGCGCTGGCGCATCGAGCCGTCCATCGACGGGCGGATCAGCGAGCGCGAGGACGGCTTCGGCAACGTGGTGCACTGGTTCACCGCCGACGAGCCGGCGGAATCGCTCACCATCCGCGTCACCGGCGAGGTCGACACCAACGAGATGCACGGGGTGGTGCGCGGCACCGTCGAGCGCCTGCCCGACGAGTTCTACCTGCGCGATTCCGATCTCGCTCTGGCGAGCGAGCCGATCCAGGCCTTCGCCCGCGCGGTCCAGGCCGCCGGCGACAGCTCGCCCCTGCCCTGCCTGCACCGGCTGCTCGCCGCCGTGCATGACCGCGTGACCTTCGAGCCGGGGCCGACGAGCGCCAGCACCACGGCGGCGCAATCGTTCGAGCAGGAGAAGGGCGTCTGCCAGGACCTCACCCACATCTTCATCGCCGCCGCACGCCACCTCGAGATCCCGACCCGCTACGTCTCGGGCTACTTCCACCGCGACGACGGGATGGTCGATCAGGAGGCGGGCCATTCCTGGGTCGAATCCCTGGTGCCGAACCTCGGCTGGGTCGGCTTCGACCCCGCCCACGGCATCGCGACCACGGAGGCGCATATCCGCGTCGCGGTGGGACTCGACTACCTCGGCGCGGCCCCGATCCGCGGCAGCCGCATGGGTGGCGGCACGGAAACCCTCGACGTGAAGCTCCGCGTCGAGCAAGCACAGGCGACGGTCCAGTCCTGATCCCGAGGGCGCTCGGACGCGAGGAAAGCTTGAGACGATGACCTACTGCGTCGGTGTGCTGGTCGAGGACGGCCTCGTCATGATCGCCGATACCCGCACCAATGCGGGCCTCGACGACATCTCGACCTACCGCAAGCTCCACCACTTCAACGTGCCGGGCGAGCGGGTGATGATGCTGGCCTCGGCCGGCAACCTCTCCATTACCCAGTCGGTCCTGAGCCTGCTCTCCGAGGGCGTCGAGGGCGATGCCGGCGAGCCGAAGATGAAGCTCGTCGAGGCGCCGACGATGTTCCAGGCGGCCCAGCTCGTGGGGCGGGCCATCCGCCGGGTGCGCGAGATCGAGAAGGCCGGGTTCGAGGCGGCCAATCTCCGCTTTTCCGTGTCGCTGCTGTTCGGCGGTCAGATCGGCACGGAGGCGATGAAGCTGTACCTCATTTACGCGGCGGGCAACTTCATCGAGTGCAGCGGCGACGCGCCGTTCCTGCAGATCGGCGAGCACAAGTACGGCAAGCCGATCCTCGACCGGGCGGTGAAGTACGAGACCGACCTCTACGACGCCCTGAAGGTCGGCCTCGTCTCGATGGATTCGACCATGCGGTCCAACCTCGGCGTCGGCCTGCCCATCGACATCGCGCTGGTGCGCCGCGACGCCCTCACCCTCGAGGTCAACCATCGCATCGAGGCCGGCGAGGGCTACTTTCACGACCTGCGCGAACGCTGGTCGGCCGCCCTGCGTGCCGCCCACCGGGCGATCCCGCGCCCGCCCTACGGCCCTGCGGCCGATCCGAAGTAGGGTTTTTCGGCCATTGGCATCGCGCGCTTCCTCCCGATTGGGGAAGAGAAGCGCGCGCCTTACGTCCCCCAGGCGTCGAGGAGCGCGCCCGCGTCGCGCGCGGGATCGAGACCGCGCATCAACCCGCCCATGACGGCGATCCCCGTCGCGCCCGCGTCGCGGCAGGGCCGCGCCGTCTCCCCGGTAACGCCGCCGAGGGCGATGACCGGCAGGCCATGGGATGCTGCCGCCCGAAGCGCCGCCGGCCCCAGGGCCGGTCCGTAGCCGGGCTTGCTCGACGTCGCGTAGATCGGGCTCAGGGTGGCGTAGTCCGCGCCGTGCCGCGCGGCCGCCCCGACGTCCTCGAGGGTATGCGCCGAGACCCCGATCAGCCCCCCGGGCAGGCGGCGGCGGGCCTCCGCGAGGTCGGCCGGCGTCGCCCCGCCGGGCAGGTGGACGCCGTCCGCCCCGAGATCGGCCGCCAGGGCCGCGCTTGCGCCGATGCTCAGGATACCGCCCCGGGCCCGCACCCGCGCCAGCACCGCACGGGCCAGTTTTTCGCGCGGACCCTGTGCCATGTCGCGTTCGCGAAACCAGACCCAGCGTGCGCCGCCCGTGAGAAGCGCGTCGAGGTGCGCGGCGAGGGCCGGTTCCCCACCGGGAACCAGGGTCCGGTCCGTCACCACGAGGAGCGGCGACGGCAGCGCTCTCACGAGCCGACGAGGCCGAGTTGCGGGCTCGACGGTTCGGCCCGGCCCCGCCTCGGGATGCGGCCGGCCAGGTGCGCGAGGCGACCGGCCGCGACGGCGTACCCCATGGCACGGGCCATCCGCACGGGATCGTCGGCCTTGGCCACCGCCGTGTTGAGGAGGCAGCCGGCGGCCCCGAGCTCCATGGCGATGACCGCGTCCGACGCCGTGCCGATGCCGGCATCGACGATGACGGGGACTTCCGAGCGCCGGCAGATCAGTTCGAGGTTGGCGGGGTTCGCCACTCCCATGCCCGATCCGATGAGCGAGCCCATGGGCATCACGGCGGCGCAGCCGAGATCGGCGAGGCGCTGGCACACCACCGGGTCGTCGTTGCAGTAGGGCAGCACCGTGAACCCGTCCTCGACGAGGTGGCGGCAGGCCTCCAGCAATTCGGCGACGTCCGGGTACAGGGTCTCGCGGTCGCCGATGACCTCGACCTTGATCCAGGTTGTGTCGAGGGCCTCGCGGGCGAGTTCGGCGGTCATGATCGCGTCGCGCGCCGTCTCGCAGCCGGCGGTGTTGGGCAGGAAGCGGTAGCCCTTGAGCTTCTCCACCGTGTCCGACCCGTGGCCCTGCAGCGAGACCCGGCGGATGGAGGCGGTGACCACCTCGGCGCCGGACGCCGCCACGGACGCCGCCATGATCGTCTGTGTCGGGTAGCCGGCCGTGCCGATGAACAGGCGCGAGCCCAGGGTGACGCCAGCGATGACCAGGGGATCGTGGTGCCGGTCGTCGTGAGATTGGATCATGGTATCAGCCTCCCTGCATGGCGCGGACGATCTCGACGCGGTCGCCCTCGTCGAGTTGCGTCGTTTCCCAGTCCCGGCGGCGGATCACCGCGCCGTTCAGGGCGATGGCGATGCCCTGCGGGCTTTCGAGGCCGGTCTCCTCGGCCTCGATCCGGAACAGGGCGTCGAGGGTCTCGGCCGCGCTCTCGTGGGGGCGGCCGTTGAGGATGAGCTTCATGCGGTCGCCCTTTCGCGGGCCGGTGGACCTTCGGGTGCCGGGGCGAAGCGGCCGCGACCGAAGGCGCGGGCGTAGTCCGGCAGGGCGCCGTCCGTCAGCAGGGCCGCCACGGCGTCGGCGGTGGCGGGCGCCAGGAGGTAGCCGTTGCGGTGGTGGCCCGTCGCCACGACGAGGCCGGGGGCCAGGGTGTCGATGATCGGGGCGTCGTCGTCGGAGGTGGGGCGGTAGCCGCTCCACACGGCCTCCACCGCCATCTCCTCGATGCCGGGCAGGACGCGCCGGGCGCCCTCCAGCAGGGCGTAGAGCCCGCCCGCCGTGACGCCGGGCGTGAAGCCGCAATCCTCCACCGTCGCCCCGACGATGAGGTGGCCGTCGCTTTTGGGCGCCATGTGGACCTGCTCGGTCCAGACCATGTGGGTGAGCGTGCCGGTGCGCGCCGTGGTGCGCAGGGCGAGGGACTGGCCCTTCAGGGGCCGCACCGGCAGGGCGAGCGCCTCGGGCAGGAGCCCGGCCTGCCCGCTCCAGGCCCCGGCGGCGAGGATGACGGTCCCGGCCGCGATCCGGCCCTGCCCGGTGGCGAGCCCGGTGACCCGGCCGGCTTCCCAGTCCAGGGCCTCGACGGGGCAGGCCTCGACGATGGTCACGCCCGCCGCCACGCAGGCGCGGATGAGGGCGGCCATGACCCGGCTCGGATCGACCTGATGGTCGCGGGGGCAGAACAGGCCGGCGGTGACGGCCGGGCGCAGGGCCGGCTCGCGGGCGCGCACCTGCGGGCCGCTGAGCCAGGTGGCCTCGAGCCCCGAGCGGATCTGGAGGTCGTGGCGAAACCGCAGGCGCTCGACCTCGTCGCGGCCGATGGCGAGGACCAGGGTGCCCTCCTGCCGGTAGTCGATGTCGACGCCCGACGCCGCCTGGAGATCGTCGCGAAATCCCGGCCAGCGCGACAGGCTCTCGAGCGCCAGGGGCAGCAGGGGATCGGAACCGGGCTCGTGCTCGGCGGCCGGGGCCAGCATGCCGGTGGCGGCGAGACTCGCCCCCGCGCCCACGGTCTCGCGCTCGACGACGGTGACGGACCGGCCCCCTTGCGCGAGGCGCCAGGCCATGGACAGGCCGATGAGGCCGCCGCCGACGATGGCGACATCGCTCCGCGCCGGCAGGGCCGACGGCGCCCGCGGCATGGCGGGGGAACGCCTCAGGTCGATGGGTCGGGTGGGGTTCGGCTCCAAGACAACCTCCGCGACGCGACGCAGAGAGTGTGGGCCTGTGCGCCTCGTGAGGCGCGTGCCGGGCTTTGAAAAAACACGGCGGTCCAATCCCTACGCCGGTATGAACCGGTTCAGGTTCGAAGGATTTCCGCGCCGCCGCCCCGCTTAGGGGCGACTCATCGGTTTCTCAGCCCCTTGCCGGGGATCTCCCTGGAACACCCCCGATGTGGGCCGCACGGGGGCCGGGGTCAACACCCCGGCGGCGTTATCAGACCGCCGCGGGGGCGCGGCCGGGGCGAAACACGCGCATCGGCTCGGCGAATCCGTCGAGGGTGTGGGAGCCGAGCGGAACGGGATCGCCCCACAGGAAGTCGACGAACGGCTTCGACATCAGCAGGGGTTCGCCGAGCGTCCGGTTGAGGCGGGCGAGGCGGCTGGCGAGGTTCACGTCGCGGCCGATGACCGTGAAGTCGAGGCGCGCGCCCGAGCCAACATTGCCGTAGGCGGCCTCGCCGTGGTGGAGCGCGATGCCCGCCGCCACGGGCTGGGCGAAGCGCCCGAGGCCGTTGGCCTCGTCGAGGGCCGCGAGCGCGCTCTGCGCCGCCGTCAGCGCCCCCTTGGCCGCGCCGCCGAGGTCGTCGCCGCGCTCGCGAAAGATCGCCAGCAGCCCGTCGCCGAGGTACTTCAGCACCTCGCCGCCCTCGCGCTCGATGGCCGGCACGAGGCAGTCAAAAAAGATGTTGAGGAGGTCCACCGCCTCCTCCGGGGTCATCTCGGCGGAGATGCGGGTGTAGTCGCGCATGTCGGCGAAGAAGATCGCCGAGCGGATGCGCTGGACGTGGCCGCGCCGGATGGAGCCCGCCAGGATCGCCTTGTGCGGCTCGTCGCCGACATAGATCCTGAGCACGTGGTCGAGCTGCTTGTTGATGCTGCGCATCTCCATCACGGCGGCCAGCGTCGGGATGACGAAGCGCAGGATCGCCACGTCCTCGTCGCGAAAGCCGTCCTCGCTGCGCGTCGCGAAGGTGATGCCGTTGCGGGTGCCGTTGGTGAAGAACAGCGGCGCCACGATGTAGTGGCGATAGCCCTCGGCCTTGAGGTCGGGAATCACCGCGTAGGCACCGGGCGGCGTCTCGGCGAGATCGAGAATCAGCCATTCCCCGGTCTCGTGGACCGTGTGGAACGGGCTCTCGCGGTAGGCCTTGTCGGAGGCGTCGCCGTGGGGGAACAGCCGCACCGTCGAGCCCGATTCCCGGGTCCAGAACCGGCCGACCCCGGAATACTCCGAATGCAGAGCGTCGATGGCCGTCGTCGCCCGGTCCACCGGGACGCCGAGGTCGATGAGGCGCTCGGCCAGCCCCGCCAGCAGGTCCTCGGCGTTGGGCATCCGCGCGCCCTCGCTCAGCAGCCAGTCGCGCAGGGCCACGCATTGCTGCAGGGCGCCGAACGGCACGTCGTTCGCTTCCGATCCGTCGGCTTCGGCGGTGGGCGGCGACTGGGGCGGGCCTCGATCGAGCATGGGGGCCTAAGTGGGTCGCGGGCCGACTTGGGCAACCGGGCTGTCGGTATCACCCCCGAGCCGGCGGCGCCGAAGCGCCGCCGGTCTATCCTGTCGCTCAGTTGTCGAGGAAGCTCCGGAGCTTGCGCGACCGGCTCGGGTGCTTGAGCTTGCGCAGGGCCTTCGCCTCGATCTGGCGGATGCGCTCGCGGGTCACCGAGAATTGCTGGCCGACCTCCTCGAGGGTGTGATCGGTGTTCATGCCGATGCCGAAGCGCATGCGCAGCACGCGCTCCTCGCGCGGGGTGAGCGAGGCGAGGACGCGCGTCGTCGTCTCGCGAAGGTTGCTCTGAATCGCCGCGTCGATGGGCAGGACGACGTTCTTGTCCTCGATGAAGTCGCCGAGGTGGCTGTCCTCCTCGTCGCCGATGGGCGTCTCGAGGGAGATCGGCTCCTTGGCGATCTTCAGGACCTTTCGGACCTTCTCCAGCGGCATCGCCAGCTTCTCGGCCAGCTCTTCCGGAGTCGGCTCGCGGCCGATCTCGTGCAGCATCTGGCGCGAGGTGCGGACGATCTTGTTGATCGTCTCGATCATGTGCACCGGGATACGGATGGTGCGGGCCTGATCGGCGATGGAGCGGGTGATGGCCTGGCGAATCCACCAGGTCGCGTAGGTCGAGAACTTGTAGCCGCGCCGGTACTCGAACTTGTCCACCGCCTTCATCAGGCCGATGTTGCCCTCCTGGATCAGGTCCAGGAACTGCAGGCCGCGGTTGGTGTACTTCTTGGCGATCGAGATCACGAGGCGCAGGTTCGCCTCGATCATCTCCTTCTTGGCCTGACGGGCTTCGCGCTCGCCTTTCTGGACCATGTTGACGATCTTGCGGTACTCGCCGATTTCGAGGCCGGTCTCGGAGGCGAGCGTGAGGATCTGCTCGCGCAGGCGCACGACTTCCTTCTGGCCCTTCTCGACGAGGTTCTTCCAGCCGCGGCCGCCGAGGCTGCCGACGCGCTCCATCCAGTTCGGGTCGAGCTCCCAGCCCTGGTAGTGGCGCAGGAACTCGTCGCGGGCGACGCCGTGGGTCTCGGCGTAGCGCATCAGGCGGCCCTCATGCGAGATGAGGCGCTTGTTGATGTCGTAGAGCTGCTCGACCAGGGCCTCGATGCGGTTGGCGTTGAGCGAGAGGGACTTCACGTCGGTGACGACGATGTCCTTCAGCTCGTCGCGCTTGCGGCCTTGCGCGTCGGTCTGGGTGCCGCCCGACGCCTTCAACTCGGCATGCTCGCTCTGGAGCTTGCGCAGCTTCTTGTAGTTGTTGGCGATGTTGTCGAACGTCTCGAGGACGCGCGGCTTGATCTCGGTCTCCATGGCCGCCAGGGAGACGTTGTTCTCCATGTCGTCGTCGTCGTCGCCCTCGGGCGGCGCCGGGGTTTCGGTCTCGGTCTCCTCGGCTTCCTCGGCCCCCTCCGCGATCTGCATCGCGTTCTTGGCGTCGGGGCCGGCATAGGTCGCCTCGAGGTCGATGATCTCGCGCAGGAGCACCCGGCCGTCGACGAGCTCGTCGCGCCAGATGATGATGGCCTGGAAGGTCAGCGGGCTCTCGCACAGGCCGGCGATCATCGCCTCGCGGCCCGCCTCGATGCGCTTGGCGATGGCGATCTCGCCCTCGCGCGACAGGAGCTCCACGGAGCCCATCTCGCGCAGGTACATGCGCACGGGATCGTCCGTGCGGTCGGTGGGCTCCTTCGTCGTGGTCTCGCGCACGGCGGGGGCCTTGGTCGGCGCGATCTCGGCGACCTCGGTCCCCTCCGCGCCGTCCTCGTCCTCGGACGCCTCGCCGTTGGCCTTCGCGGTCTCGCCGGCGGTCTCCTCGGTCTCTTCCGCCTCGACGACGTTGATGCCCATCTCGGAGAGCTGGGACAGCACGTCCTCGATCTGGTCGGGATCGGACTGGCCGTCGGGCAGGACCTCGTTGATCTCCTCGTAGGTGATGTAGCCGCGCTTCTTGGCGAGCTTCACCATCCGCTTGACGGAGGCATCCGTCAGATCGAGGAGCGGCCCGTCCGTCTGTGCCTCGGGGGCAGCATCGGTCTCGTCCCGTTCCGTTGCCTTCGTCGCCATGGTCCGCCTATGGTTGTCGTGGCAATGTCGCGCGGGAGCGTGTGTCTCACTCCGCGTCGCCGACGCTGCAATGCATATGGTGTGCGGAACGCCGAAAAGCGCCCGCGTCGATCTCAGATCTCGGTATGCAAGCGAGACGCTTGACCGATTGTTAACCATGCGCCGCCTTCGGCGCGTGAATTCCGTCCCTGCGAAGGGCCTAGCCCGCCGCGTCGGCGTCGGGCCCGCCCTCCTCCGCCTCCGCTCCGGCGACCACGGCCATACGTTGCTTCACGTCGCACAGCCAAGCGAAGTTCGCCTCCGTGAAGTCCTCGGCCAGGGCGTGTTCCGCCAAGCGAAGTTCGCTATTTAGCGCGCCGGACTTGCGGTGCAAGATCACGGCCTGACGCAATGCGTCTTCGAGACGCACAGGATCGGCATGCGCGTCAAGGGTCCATCGGTCGCCGGGACGCACATGGGTTGCCAGCCGCGTCGCCGCCTCCGCAAGTCCGGCGCGGCGCAGGCGGGCTTCGAGAACCTCTACATCGGGCTGTCCCGCATCGGCGTGGCTGTCGAGTAGAAGGGAACGCAGGGCCTGCGCGTCGAGATCGCCGAGTTCGAGCTCGGCGAGATCCTCCGCCTCGATGCCGAGCAGTTCCGGGTGGACGAGGAGGCTCGACACGATCATCGCCTCGCGGTCGCGAAACGCCACCGGACCGGCCGCATTGGTCTCGCCGGCGTAGAGCGGATTGAACTTGGTGGTGATGCGCGGCGACGGCGGCGGATCGCCCGGGCGCGGCGTGCGCTGGAACGCCGGCCGGCCCCCGCCGCCCGCGTTGCGCGGCTCCCACGGACCGCGCCGGCCCTGGTTCGCCTGGGGCGACAGCGCGCGCAGGCGGCCCTCGATCTCGTCGCGGTAGAACCCGCGCACGGTCTCGTCGCGGATGCCCGCCACCATCTCGCGCAGGGTCTTGGCGAGCCCCGCCCGGCGCTCGGGCGTGTCGAGGGGGGCGCCCTCGGTGGCGCGCGACCACAGCACCTCGACGAGGGGGCGCGCGCCCTCCAGCACCCGGTCGATGGCGGCCTTGCCCTCGGAGCGCAGGAGGTCGTCGGGGTCCTGCCCCTCGGGCAGCATGGCGAAGCGCAGGGATTTGCCCGGCGTCAGGCCCGGCAGGGCGACGTCGAGGGCCCGGAACGCGGCGCGCTGGCCGGCGCCGTCGCCGTCGAAGCACAGGATCGGCTCGTCGCCGTGGCGCCACAGCAGCGCGACCTGCTCCTCGGTGAGCGCCGTGCCCAGCGGCGCCACGGCGTTGGGATGGCCGGCCAGCGTCATGGCGATGACGTCGACGTAGCCCTCGACGGCGATGATCGTGCCCCGGTCGTGGGCGGCCTTGCGGGCGCCGTGGAGGTTGTAGAGGATCTGTCCCTTGTGGAAGAGCGGCGTCTCCGGCGAGTTCATGTACTTCGCCTTGGCGTCCTTCTGCATCGCCCGGCCGCCGAAGGCGATGACCCGGCCCCGCGAATCGGTGATGGGAAACATCACCCGGTCGCGGAACTTGTCGTACGGCACCTTGATGTCGTCGCCGGTCACCAGCAGGCCGAGCTCGGCCATCATCTCCTTCGCGACGTCCTTGGCGGCCAGATGATCGCGCAGGGCATAGCGGTCGGACGGAGCGTAGCCGAGGCGGAAGCGTGCGCGGGTGTCGAGGCCGAGCTGGCGCCGGTCGAGATAGGCCCTGGCCTCGATCCCGGCGCCGCTCGCGAGCTGCGCCTCGTAGAAGGCGGCCGCCATCTCCATGACTTCGAGGGCGCCGGCGCGCTTGGTCTCCATCTCGCGGGTGTCGGCGCTGGGGGTGGGCAGGCTCACGCCGGCTTCCGATGCCAGCCGCTCGACGGCCTCGGGGAAGCTCAGGCCCTCCGTCTCCATGAGGAAGGTGAACACGTCGCCGTGCTTGCCGGACGAGAAGCAGTGGTAGAACTGCTTCTGGTCGTTGACGTAGAAGGACGGCGACTTCTCCGCGTTGAACGGCGACAGGCCGCGCCACTCGCGCCCGGCCTTCTTCAGCCGGACGCGGCGCCCGACCACATCGGAGGCGGGCAGGCGCGCACGGATCTCTTCGAGGATGTGAGGCGGGTAGCGCATGGGACCTCTGCGGCCGCTCAGTCTAGCGCAGGGGGCTTAAGGAGTCCCTATGGCTCGCGAACGCGCCTGCTAGGTCGCAACACTCATAGGGCGGTAAGAGTAGCTCACAAAACTCCCGATCCCGGACGGTTCTCGCTTCGAGACCAACGGTGCAGCGGGAGTTTTGTAAGCGACACCAAGCCCGTGCCCCACATTGCGGTCCGCTTCCCAATCGGTGTACATACGTTTGTATCTTTTTATGGATGCGCGCCGGGGCATGCGTCGATGGAGGAGTGGTCCTACGAATGGGACGAAACCAAACGCGAGGCCAATCTTCGTAAGCACGGCATCGATTTCTGGGACGCACTCGACGTTTTCGAGGGTCCTCATCTTATGATCCGGTCGGATCGAAACGGAGAGGAGCGCTGGGGCGCGCTGGGTCTGCTCGGAGACAGGGCCATCGTGGTGTTCTTCACGCCGCGGGGCGCGGTTCGGCGTCTGATCTCGGCACGTTCAGCGAGACGCAATGAGCGAAAAATCTATCACACACACAACGCTCCAGGGGCGCCGCCAGGGTCGGACTGACCACACCGCGCTCAAGGCCGTCACCGACGAGACGATTGCTGAGCGCGTCGCTTCGGACCCCGATGCCGGCCCCCTCGACATCGACTGGTCGAAGGCCGAACTCGTGATCCCGCAGCGGAAAGCCGCCATCTCAATTCGGCTCGACGAGGACGTCCTGGATTTCTTCAAGCGTAGCGGGGCCGGCTACCAGAGCCGGATCAATGCCGTCCTGCGCAGCTATATGCAGGCGAAGGGCGGCGGGGTGGGCTGAGCCACGCCGCCGCTTCGAGGCAAATTCACGCCTTGGCGTTCAGCACCTCCTTCACCAGTCCGCTCGCCTTCCCGAAATCCATGCGGCCGGCATAGGCCGCCTTCAGGGCGGCGATGACCTTGCCCATGTCCTTGGGGCCGGCGGCGCCCGTCTCGGCGACGGCGGCCTCGATGGCGGCGCGGGTCTCGGCCTCGTCCATCTGCTGGGGCAGGTAGCCGGCGATGATCGCGGCCTCGGCGCGCTCGTTCTCGGCGAGCTCGGGGCGGCCGCCCTGGTCGTAGACGCCGGCCGATTCGTTGCGCTGCTTGATCATCTTCTGCAGCAGCGCGAGGATCTCCTCGTCGGTGGGCTGTTCCTTGCCCAGCCCCCGCGCCTCGATGTCCTTGTCCTTCAGGGCGGCCTGGATCATCCGCACGGTGGCGAGCTTCGCCTTGTCGCCGGCCTTCATGGCCTCTTTCATCTCGGTGGTGAGGCGGGCGCGCAGCATAGGACTCTCCTGATCGGGCTGGTCTGTGAATTGCTGAGTGGGTCGCGCGTCTTGAGCCGGACGGTGCGCGGGGCCACATTGACCCCATCGCCCCCCGCTCGGTATGAGCGCCGCACGACAAGCCACCCGCGTGCGCCGTGTCGCACGGCGCCGGGATCGGCCGGACATAAGCGAGATCACGCCGATGCTGCAAGATGAAGGCGCCCGTGCGCACCCCGCTGCCCCCGCGCCCTGGGCCGAGCCCGTCGCCACCGCCCTCCTCGTCCTCGCCGACGGCACGATCCTCGAAGGCTTCGGCATCGGCCAGACCGGGGCGGCCGACGGCGAGGTCTGCTTCAACACGGCGATGACGGGCTACCAGGAGATCCTGACCGACCCGTCCTATGCCGGCCAGATCGTCACCTTCACCTTCCCGCATATCGGCAACACCGGCACCAACGACGAGGATCTGGAGAGCCTCGACGCCGCCCCGGCTTCGGGCGTGCGCGGCGCCGTCATCGCCTCGGCGGTGACGAACCCGTCGAGCTGGCGCTCGTCGAGCCACCTCGACGCCTGGCTGAAGGCGCGCGGCATCGTGGGCATCACCGGCATCGACACCCGGGCGCTCACCGCCCTCATCCGCGACCACGGCATGCCCAACGCCGTCATCGCCAACAGTTCCGACGGCACCTTCGACCGCGACGCCCTGAAGGCCCGCGCCGCCGCCCTCGCCCCCATGGAGGGCCTCGACCTCGTGCCGCCGGTGACCAGCCGCGCCACCTCCGCCTGGTCGCAGACCACCTGGGGCGTGAAGACCGGCTACGGCGACCGCCCGGCCGGCCAGGGCCTGAAGGTCGTGGCCATCGATTACGGCGTGAAGCGCAACATCCTGCGCCTGCTGGCGGAGGCCGGCTGCGACGTCACCGTGGTGCCGGCGACCACGAGTGCGGCCGAGATCATGGCGATGAAGCCCGACGGCGTGTTCCTGTCGAACGGCCCCGGCGATCCGGCGGCGACGGGCGAATACGCCGTGCCGGTGATCCGCGCGCTGCTCGCCGAGAAGGTGCCGACCTTCGGCATCTGCCTCGGGCACCAGCTCATGGGCCTGGCGCTCGGCGGGCGCACCGTGAAGATGGCACAGGGCCACCACGGCGCGAATCACCCGGTGAAGGACAAGACCACCGGCAAGGTCGAGATCGTCTCGATGAACCACGGCTTCGCCGTCGATCCGGGAAGCCTGCCCGCGACGGCGGTGGAGACGCACATCTCCCTGTTCGACGGCTCGAACTGCGGCCTGACCCTGACCGACCGCCCGGCCTTCTCGGTGCAGCACCACCCCGAGGCCTCGCCGGGGCCCCGCGACAGCCACTACCTGTTCGAGCGCTTCGTCGCGCTCATGCGGGCGGGGACGCCGGAGACGATCCACGCCGTGGTGTGAGGGCGACCGGATCCCGACCCCCTGCCCCGATATGGACCGGGGTGGGTCACAAAAAGTCCGGCATTGCCCGGCATCCCCGCGCCGTTAACGGATCGCTAACGACGACGTTCGAAGCTTCGTCGAGCAGGCCATTTCGCGACGGTTACGGGGATATCCACATGACGTTCGACGACGCGCGCGACGACTTTTCGCGGTTGCATCGCCTCTTCACCTTCCACCTCGGCGTCGGTGTCGGCCTGTCCTGGATGACGACCCTGTACGCGGCCTGCTACGCGCCGTGGGTGCGCAACATCCGCGCCCTCATCGACCCCGCCGCCGGCCTCGACCGCGTCGAGAGCACGTGGTCGTTCCTGTTCGTCCTGCCGGCGATCCTCACCATCGCCTGGGTGAGCCTGTTCTTCGGGCGCGAACTCCTGCGCCGCAGCCAGACCCTGTCCAGCGCCGCCCTCGAATTCGCCGCCGCCGCCCTCGTGGCCTTCGGCGTGTTCACCCTCTCCATCGACCGGGCCGTGGCCGCCCTCTACGCCGGGCTCTAACTCTGCGAACCGGCCGGAAGCGTCGGCCACCGCTTCCGGCCCGCCCGTCACTGCACCTGCGCGAACAGCGGCTCGAACCGCTTCGTGCCGATCTTGCCGTGCGCGACGGCCTTGGCCGCCTCAAGGTTCGCCGGCGCGTCGCCGACCACCACCAGGCCGATCATCCCCATGATGTAGTGGGGCGAGCACTTGATGCCGTAGACGCCCGGCTTGTCGAAGGTCACCACCTCCTCCTTGCCGACGACGGTCTTGAACGGCGCCGCGCCCTCGGGCGCCATGCCCTTGATCAGTTCGGCGTTGTGGCCCTTGTCCGTCGGGACGAACCGGATGCTGTCGCCCGGCGCCAGCTTCACGAAGGCCGGCTCGAACACCATCATCCCGTCCGCGCCGCTGTTGAGGGTCTTGACCGTGACCTCGGCCGCCGTCGCGGTCGTGCCGATGGTGGCGCACAGGGCGACCGTTCCGGCGAGCAGGCTCAGCTTCATCATGCGTTTCCTCGAATAATTCTGAACAGTATCGATGGTTTCCGTCGACGGTTATCAAATAAAACATCGACGAGTAATAGGCAAATTTTCCGATACTTAATAATTGGAACAAGTCTATTCATGGATAGATCTTGGACCCCGCCGGTGGGCACGGTTCCTGCCTGTGGTCCCCGGCGGCCGCCCGCTCCGCCCTTCCAAAACCGGGCGGCGGCGTGTAGACGCGACGCCTAACGACAATCCATGCCGCTCGCGCCCGCACACGGCAGTCCCCGATGGGGCGTCGTGCGTGCCCGGGCGCGTGTCCGCAAGCCAGGGCCCCCGATGCCGAAACGCACCGATCTCTCCACGATCCTCATCATCGGTGCGGGCCCGATCGTCATCGGACAGGCGTGCGAGTTCGACTATTCCGGCACCCAGGCGTGTAAGGCGCTCCGCGAGGAGGGCTACCGGATCGTGCTGGTCAATTCGAACCCGGCGACCATCATGACCGACCCGGACATGGCGGATGCCACCTATGTCGAGCCGATCACCCCGGAGATCGTCGCCAAGATCATCGAGAAGGAGCGCCACGTCGCGCCGGGCGGCTTCGCCCTGCTGCCGACCATGGGCGGCCAGACGGCGCTGAACTGCGCCCTGTCCCTCAAGAAACTGGGCATCCTGGAGAAGTTCGACGTCCAGATGATCGGCGCCACGGCCGAGGCCATCGACAAGGCCGAGGACCGGCAGCTGTTTCGCGACGCCATGACCAAGATCGGCCTGGAGACGCCGAAATCGGCCGTCGCCAACGCCTCCGCTGCCAAGAAGGTCGACCGCGAGAAGTACCTCGCCGAAATCGCCAGGATCGAGACGGTCATGGAGGGGGAAGACCGCGCGGCGGCGCTGCGGGCCTTCGAGAAGAAGTGGCATTCGGGCGAGTCCGAGCGGCGCAAGCGCTACGGCGAGCACGCCATCGGGCAGGCGCTGATCGCGCTGGCCGATGTCGGTCTGCCGGCGATCATCCGCCCGTCCTTCACGATGGGCGGCACCGGCGGCGGCATCGCCTACAACCGGGAGGAATTCCTGGACATCGTCGAGCGCGGCATCGACGCCTCGCCCACCAACGAGGTGCTGATCGAGGAGAGCGTGCTCGGCTGGAAGGAATACGAGATGGAGGTCGTTCGCGATAAGAACGACAACTGCATCATCGTCTGCTCTATCGAGAACATCGACCCGATGGGCGTCCATACCGGCGATTCCATCACGGTCGCGCCCGCGCTCACGCTGACCGACAAGGAATATCAGGTGATGCGCGACGCGTCGCTCGCGGTGCTCCGCGAGATCGGCGTCGAGACCGGCGGCTCCAACGTCCAGTTCGCCATCGACCCGGCCACGGGCCGGATGATCGTCATCGAGATGAACCCGCGCGTGTCGCGCTCGTCGGCGCTGGCCTCGAAGGCCACGGGCTTTCCCATCGCCAAGGTCGCGGCCAAGCTCGCCGTCGGCTACACCCTCGACGAGATCGCCAACGACATCACGGGTGGGGCGACCCCGGCCTCGTTCGAGCCGACCATCGACTACGTCGTCACGAAAATTCCGAGGTTCGCGTTCGAGAAGTTCCCCGGTGCCGAGCCGACGCTCACCACCGCCATGAAGTCCGTCGGCGAGGCCATGGCCATCGGCCGCTGCTTCGCCGAATCGCTCCAGAAGGCCCTGCGCTCCCTGGAGACGGGGCTGACCGGCCTCGACGAGATCGAGATCGAGGGCCTCGGCAAGGGCGACGACCACAACGCGATCAAGGCCGCGCTCGGGACCCCGACCCCCGACCGGCTCCTCAAGGTCGGTCAGGCCCTACGCCTCGGCGTCAGCCACGCGGAGGTCCACGCCTCCTGCAAGATCGACCCCTGGTTCCTGGAGCAGCTCCAGGCGATCGTCGATCTGGAGAACCGGGTGAAGGCCCACGGCATCCCGACGACGCCCGGGGCGCTGCGCCAGCTCAAGGCCGCCGGCTTCTCCGACGCGCGCCTCGCCGTGCTCGCCAGGACCGACGAGGATTCGGTGCGCAAGAACCGCCGGGCCCTCGGCGTCCGCCCGGTCTTCAAGCGCATCGACACCTGCGCGGCCGAGTTCAAGGCGCCCACCGCCTACATGTACTCGACCTATGTCGCGCCCTTCGCCGGGACGGTCGTCGACGAGGCCCAGCCGACGGACGCCAAGAAGGTCATCATCCTCGGCGGCGGCCCGAACCGGATCGGCCAGGGCATCGAGTTCGACTATTGCTGCTGCCACGCCTGCTTCGCGCTCACCGAGGCCGGCTACGAGACCATCATGGTCAACTGCAACCCGGAGACGGTCTCGACCGACTACGACACCTCGGACCGGCTCTACTTCGAGCCCCTGACCGAGGAGGACGTCCTCGAGATCATCGAGACCGAGCGTCAGGCCGGCACGCTCCACGGCGTCATCGTGCAGTTCGGCGGCCAGACCCCGCTGAAGCTCGCCCGCGCCCTCGAGGCCGCCGGCGTGCCGATCCTCGGCACCTCGCCCGACGCCATCGATCTCGCCGAGGACCGCGACCAGTTCAAGCGCCTCCTCGACAAGCTCGGGATGAAGCAGCCGAAGAACGGCATCGCCTACTCGGTCGAGCAGAGCCGGCTCGTCGCCGCCGACCTCGGCCTGCCCTTCGTGGTGCGGCCGAGCTACGTGCTCGGCGGCCGCGCCATGGCGATCATCCGCGACGAGACCCAGTTCGCCGACTACCTCCTCGACACCCTGCCGAGCCTGATCCCGTCCGACGTCAAGGCGCGCTACCCCAACGACAAGACCGGGCAGATCAACACGGTTCTGGGCAAGAATCCGCTGCTGTTCGACCGCTACCTGTCGGATGCCACCGAGATCGACGTGGACGCGATCTGCGACGGCACCGACGTGTTCATCGCCGGCATCATGGAGCACATCGAGGAGGCGGGCATCCATTCGGGCGATTCGGCCTGCTCCCTGCCATCGCGCTCGCTCTCGCCCGAGACCATCGCCGAACTGGAGCGTCAGACCAGGGCCATGGCCCTGGCGCTGCAGGTCGGCGGCCTGATGAACGTGCAGTACGCCATCAAGGACGGCGCCATCTACGTGCTGGAGGTGAACCCCCGCGCCTCCCGCACGGTGCCGTTCGTGGCCAAGGTGATCGGCGAGCCCATCGCCAAGATCGCCGCCCGCGTGATGGCCGGCGAGCCGCTCGCGAGCTTCGGTCTCAAGGCCAAGGTCCTCGATCACATCGCCGTCAAGGAGGCGGTGTTCCCGTTCGCGCGCTTCCCCGGCGTCGACGTGCTGCTCGGCCCCGAGATGCGCTCCACCGGCGAAGTCATCGGCCTCGATTCGAGCTTCGGCGTCGCCTTCGCCAAGAGCCAACTCGGCTCGGGCACCCAGGTGCCGAAGAGCGGCGCGGTGTTCGTCTCCGTGCGCGACGCCGACAAGGCGCGCATCCTGCCCGCCATCCGCGAACTCGCCGGCCTCGGCTTCACCATCGTGGCGACCAGCGGCACCCAGCGCTACCTCACCGAGAACGGCGTGCCGACGGAGCGGGTCAACAAGGTTTTGGAGGGCCGGCCGCACGTGGTCGATTCCATCAAGAACGGCGACATCCAGCTCGTGTTCAACACCACCGAGGGAGCCGGCGCCCTGTCGGACTCGCGCTCGCTCCGCCGCGCGGCCCTCTTGCATAAAGTGCCGTACTACACCACTCTTGCGGGGGCGATGGCGGCGGCCGAGGGGATCAAGGCCTATCTGGAAGGCGATCTCCAAGTCCGCGCCTTGCAGGAATACTTCGCGGCCTGAATCATCGCGTTGCGGGTGACTTGCGTCACGGCCGCGACGCATTAGGTTCCGGACGATCTTATTCTGGCCCGGGGGGAGCGGTATCGCTTCCTTCGGGCCTCTTCATTGTGGCGCGAGACGATGACCATAGACAAGGTTCCGATGACGGTGCGCGGCTACGCGGCGCTGGAGCAGGAGTTGAAGCACCGCCAGCAGGTGGAGCGCCAGCGCATCATCCAGGCGATCTCCGAGGCGCGTGCCCTCGGCGATCTGTCGGAGAACGCCGAGTACCATGCCGCCAAGGAGGCGCAGTCCCACAACGAGGGCCGCGTCATGGAGCTCGAGAGCATGATCGCGCGCGCCGAGGTGATCGACGTGACGAAGCTCTCGGGCACCAAGATCAAGTTCGGCGCCACGGTGAAACTCGTCGACGAGGACACCGAGGAGGAGAAGACCTACCAGCTCGTCGGCGAGCCGGAGGCGGACGTGCGCTCGGGCCTCGTGTCCATCACCTCCCCCATCGCCCGCGCCCTCATCGGCAAGGGCGTCGGCGACACCGTCGAGGTGACGACACCGGGCGGCGGCAAGTCCTACGAGGTCGTCGCCGTCCAGTACGGCGCCTGAGCTCCGGCATGCGCAGTCCGATGCGTCGGGCCGGGGCAGGCCTGCTCGGCCTCCTCGCTCTTGCCGTCGCCGCTCTTGCCCTCGCCGCTCCGGCCTCGGCCGAGGGGCTGCCGAGCCTCGGGGCCGAGCGTCTGTCCGGCATCCGCGTCGATGTCGGGGCCCTCGTCGCCCGGGGCGACGGCCCCCGGGCGCAAGTGCTCCAGGCCGACCTGATTCAGGCCCTGCGCGCCGAGTTCGCCGATGTCTCCGGCGGACGCGGCCCGACCCTGGTGGTGCGCCTGCGCACCCTGTCGATGAATTCCTATGTCGGCAACCAGGGCCGCAGCGGCTTCGGCGGCAGCATGGATTCGGACTACCTCGACGGCGAGGCCCTGCTCGTCGGGCGGCGCGGTGAGATCCTGGCCCGGCACCCCCAGCTCTCCGTGGTGCCGGCGAGTTCGGGCGGCGCCTGGTACGATCCCGAATCCGAGCGCCGCCGCGTCGCCGCCATCGCCGCCCATTACGCTGGCTGGCTGCGCCGGGCGCTTCCATCGAATTGACCGGTGGCCGGAATGATCGGCGGGACTGACGGGGTGGCCGGGATTGACGTGGCGGCGCCGATGGCGAATGCGTCCCGGATGCATGCCATGCCCGACCGTTCGGCGACGACCCCCTCCCCCCCGTCCGACATCGCCCGCGCCCGCGCCTGGATCGTCACCGACGGCAAGGCCGGCGACGAGAACCAGTGCCTCGGCCTCGCCGAAACCCTCGGCCTCGCGTTCGAGATCCGGCGGATCGCGCCGCGCCCGCCTTTCGGCTGGATGGCGCCGTGGGGCCCGGTGGATCCGGGCGACCGGCCGGGCCGGGCGCGCGGCGTCCTGTCGGGCCCCCTGCCCGACATCCTCATCGCCTCCGGGCGGCGGGCCGTGCCGTATCTGCGGGCCGTGCGCGAGGCCTCGGGCGGGCACACCTTCACGGCCTTCCTCAAGGATCCGCGCACGGGGCCGCAGACCGCCAATTTCGTCTGGGTGCCGGACTACGACGACCTGCGGGCCGAGAACGTCTTCACCACCCTGACGGCACCTCATCAGGTCTCCGCGGCCCGTCTCGCCGCTGCGCGCGCCCGGCCCGATCCGCGCCTCGCCGTCCTGCCCTGGCCGCGCATCGCCGTGCTGATCGGGGGCGACAGCCGGCACCTCACCTATCGCAACGCCGACATGCGCCGCCTCGTGCGCGATCTCACCAAGCTCGCCGAGGGCGGCTGCTCGCTGATGCTGACGGTCTCGCGCCGCACGCCGCCGGCCCTGCGCGACGCCCTCGAAGACCTGGTCGCGGCCAAGGGCGGGTTCTTCTGGGACGGGACGGGGGAGAACCCCTACGTCGCCATGCTGGCGCTCGCCGAATCCATCGTGGTCACGTCGGATTCGGCCAACATGGTCGGCGAGGCGGTGAGCACCGGTGCCCCGGTCCTCCTGTTCGATCTGCCGAAGACCTATATCCGTCATAGGCGGCTGTTCGCCGGCCTCGCCATGGCGGGCGCCCTCAAGCCCTTCATCGGGCGTTTGGAAGCCCTGCGCTACGGACCCCTCGACGCGACGCCGGCCATCGCGCAGGCGATGGCCCGGGCCTACGACGCGCATGTCGCGCGTCTGGCGGCCGGCCCATCCTGAAGGAGACGAAATCGATGGCGCACACCCATTCCAAGCTCGTCATCATCGGCTCGGGACCGGCCGGCTACACCGCCGCCATCTACGCCGCCCGCGCCATGGTCGAGCCCCTGATGATCTCCGGGTTCCAGCCCGGCGGCCAGCTCATGATCACCACCGACGTCGAGAACTATCCGGGGTTCGCCGAAGCCATCCAGGGGCCGTGGCTCATGGAGCAGATGCGCGCCCAGGCCGAACATGTCGGCACGACGATCGTGTCCGAGTACATCACCAAGGTCGATCTCAAGGTCCGCCCGTTCCGGCTGGAAGCCGATTCCGGCGAGACCTACTCGTGCGACGCCCTCATCATCGCCACGGGCGCCCAGGCGAAGTGGCTCGGCCTGCCGTCCGAGGCGGCGTTCCAGGGCTTCGGCGTCTCGGCCTGCGCCACCTGCGACGGCTTCTTCTTCCGGGGCAAGGAGGTCGTCGTGGTCGGCGGCGGCAACACCGCCGTGGAGGAGGCACTCTACCTCGCCAACCTCGCCGCCAAGGTGACGGTGGTCCACCGCCGGGGCGAATTCCGGGCGGAGCGCATCCTGCAGGAGCGCCTGTTCAAGCATCCCAACGTCGAGGTGCTGTGGCACCACGCCGTCGAGGAGGTCTGCGGCACGCAGAAGCCGCCGTCCGTCACGCACCTGCGCCTCAAGGACGTGCGAACGGGCGAGATCGTCGAGCGTCGGACCGATGGCGTGTTCATCGCCATCGGCCACCAGCCGGCCACCGCGATCTTCGAGGGCCAGCTCGCCATGCGCGACGGCGGCTACATCGACACCAAGCCCGGCACGACCCATACGGCGATCCCCGGCGTCTATGCGGCGGGCGACGTCACCGACGACGTCTATCGCCAGGCGATCACGGCCGCAGGCATGGGGTGCATGGCGGCCCTGGACGCCGAAAAGTTCATCGCCGCCCTCGACGTCGGCGAGACCCCACAGCAAGCTGCGGCGGAATAGCGATTTTACGTCGATCCGGCTTGCGCCGGGCCGCAACACGATCGCAAGATCGAAGTCCTAACCCGAGCGCTGACGGCATGGGCCGTCGGCGCTCGTCGCATGGAAGACCGCCCCGCGTTTCGGGGCGGCGTCCCTGTGGCGCGGCGGCTCTTCGGTCGGCAATCGCCGGCGGGACGGCGCCGGGGTGCGTACGGGAGTGGACGCCGTGGACTGGGACAAGATCCGCATCTTCCTCAACGTCGCGGAGGCGGGCAGCTTCACGCGGGCGGGCGACGATATCGGCCTGAGCCAATCGGCCGTGAGCCGGCAGATCAGCGCCCTGGAGCGCGAACTGAAGGCGCCCCTGTTCCACCGCCACGCGCGCGGCCTCATCCTCACGGAGCAGGGCGACCTGCTCTTCCGTGCCGCGCGCGATATGAAGCTGCGCCTGGAGAACACCCGGGCCCGGCTCGTCGAGACGAGCGAGCGCCCGTCCGGCGACCTCAAGGTGACGACGACGGTGGGTCTCGGCACCTCGTGGCTCGCCCAGCGGGTGGCCGAGTTCCTCGACCTGTACCCCGATGTCCGCGTCGAGATGATCCTCACCAACGAGGAACTCGACCTCGCCATGCGCGAGGCCGACGTCGCCATCCGCATGCGGCGCCCGGCCCAGCCCGACCTCATCCAGCGCCGGCTGTTCACCGTGCACTACCACGCCTACGCGTCGGCCGATTACGTCAAGCGCTTCGGGGAGCCGAAAAGCATCGCCGACCTCGACAACCACCGCCTGATCTCGTTCGGCGGCAACGAACCGTCCTACCTGCTCGCCACCCACTGGCTCGCCACCGTCGGGCGCGAGGGCCTGGAGCGCCGGCCGATCCACTTCACGGTGAACAACATCACCGCCCTGCAGCAGGCCATGGAGACGGGCGCCGGAATCGGCATCCTGCCAGACTACGCCGTGGAGAGCGGCACCGGCCTCGTCCAGGTCATGCGCGACAGCGAGATGCCGCACATGGAGAGCTACCTCGTCTACGCCGAGGAGATGCGCACCGTCGCCCGCGTCCAGGCGTTCCGGGACTTCCTCGTCGCCAAGGCGCAGCGCTGGATCTATTGAGCCCCGTCCCGGACGCCCGGAGCGAAAGCGCGGGGTGACACCAGACCTTGATGAGCCCGACTCATCGCGGTCTGCCCGCGCGACCGCGCGGCGGCGGTCGTCCGCCGGGCCTCGTTTCCCCCAACCATGGGTTGGGGGCAACGAGAACAAGTATGAGCCGGGACCCAGCGCCAAAAGCGCCGCGTCAGCGGCTCGATCCCATCGTCGCTGAAGGATGATGGCGCTTCGCGACGCTTCGTGCTGGCCCCCGGCTCGGGTTTCGCTCCGCGACACCCGTCCGGGGAAAGGCCGCCGAGGACGCCCCGTCGGAGCGGCTCACACGAAAAGCCGCTCCTTCTCCAGGCCCTTGTAGAGCCCGGCGACCTGCTCGCCGTAGCCGTTGTAGATCAGCGTCGGCACGCGCTGATCGGTGCCCAGCACCCGCTCCGTCGCCTGGCTCCAGCGCGGGTGCGACACGGCCGGGTTGACGTTGGCCCAGAAGCCGTACTCGGCCGCCTGAAGGCCCTCCCAGAAGGTCTTGGGCCGCTCGGCCACGAACGAGACCTTGGTGATCGATTTGACCGACTTGAAGCCGTATTTCCACGGCACCGCCAGGCGGATCGGGGCGCCGAACTGGTTCGGCAGCGCCTTGCCGTAGATGCCCGTGACCACGAAGGCGAGGTCGTTGGCCGCCTCCGCCATGGTGAGCCCCTCGACATACGGCCACGGGTACAGGAACGAGCGCTGGCCCGGCGCCATCGACGGGTCGTTGAACGTCTCCATCCGGATGTACTTCGCCCCCGAGGCGGGCTTGGCCAGCGCCACGAGCTTCGACAGGGGGAAGCCCGTCCAGGGGACGGCCATGGACCACGCCTCGACGCAGCGATGGCGGTAGAGCCGCTCCTCCAGGGTCACCTTGCGGACGAGGTCCTCGAAGCCGATCTCGAACGGCTTCTCGACGAGGCCGTCGATCTTGATGGTCCACGGCTTGGTCTTCAGGGCATTGGCCGCCGGCAGCACGCTCTTCGACATGCCGAATTCGTAGAAGTTGTTGTAGTCGCCGCTGAACTTCTCCGGCGTCACGGCGCGGTCGAGGGCGTAGGTCTCGTTGCGCGGGGCCGGGTACAACCCCGGCTCGGTGGCCGCGTGCGCGCCGCGGGGCCCGAGAATCGAGGCCGCCGCGAGGCCGGCGGCACCGCCGAGCCAGGCGCGACGATCGAGGAAGAGGCTCTCCGGGGTGGCGAGGCGCTCCGGGATTTCCCAGCCGCGCGGGCGCTTGATGTGCATGTCGGTTCCCTCGACCCATGGCGGCGGGGTCACGGGGGAACCCCCGCGACGCCGCCCATGCCCCATCATACGAATGGGACGGCCGATTGGTTACAGGCCCGCGCGCGTCACGAAGCGGGCGGATCGTCGCGCAGGGCCCGGCGCAGGACCTTGCCGACATTGGTCTTCGGCAGGGCCTCGTGGAACACCACCCGGCGCGGCACCTTGTAGCCCGTGAGCTGGGTTCGGGCGAAGGCCCGCAAGATGTCGGGCGTGGTCTCGTCCCCCGAACGTCGGACCACGTGGGCCACCACCATCTCGCCGGTCTCGTCGTGGCGCGCGCCGACGACGGCGCATTCGAGGACGCCGGGATGGCCGGCCAGCACCTCCTCGATCTCGTTGGGGTAGACGTTGAATCCCGAGACGAGGATCATGTCCTTCATCCGGTCGACGATGCGGACCTGCCCATCGTCCTCGAACACCGCGACGTCGCCGGTGCGGAAATAGCCGTCCGGCGTGGTGGCGCGCGCGGTCTCGTCGGGGCGCTTCCAGTAGCCGGCCATGACCTGGGGGCCGCGAACGCACAGCTCACCGGGCTCGCCGGGGCCGGCCTCCCGCCCGTCGGCGGTGCGGATGGCGACCTCCGTCGAGGGCAGGGGAAAGCCGATGGTGCCGGACCATTCGGCCAAGCCGGGGGGATTCACGCACACCACGGGCGAGGTCTCGGACAGGCCGTAGCCCTCGACGATGGTGGTGCCGGTGAGCGCCTTCCACTTGCCCGCAACGGGCGCCTGCACCGCCATGCCGCCGGCGATGACGAAATCGATGTGACCGAAGTTCACGGCCCCGATGCCCGGGTGGTTCACCAGGAGGTTGAACAGGGTGTTGACGCCCGACAGGTGGGTGAAGCGGTTGGCCCTGAGGGTCTTCACGAAGCCGTCGGCGTCGCGCGGGTTCGGGATCAGGAGGCAGCATCCGCCGAGCCTCACGAACAGGAAGAAGCAGCAGGTCAGGGCGAAGATGTGATAGAGCGGCAGCGCGGTGATCATCACCCGCTCGTGGCCGTCATCGCCGTCGATGCGGAACCAGGTCTGGCACTGGACAACGTTGGCCACGATGTTGCGGTGGGTCAGCATCGCCGCCTTGGCGACCCCCGTGGTGCCGCCGGTATATTGCAGGAAGGCGATGTCGTCGGGCGCGAGGGCGATGGTGGGCCGTGGCAGGGTCCGGCCCAGCCGCACGACCTGATCGAACCGGACCGTGCGCTCGGGTGGCAGAGTGTAGGCCGGCACCGCCTTCTTCAGGTGGCGGCTCGCCCAGCCGATGGCCCGACCCTTGAGGCCGAGGCCGTCGCCCGGCCCGGCGACGACGATGCGCTCGAGGCTCACGTCGGCGAGGGACGCCGCCACCGTGTGGGCGAAGTTCTCGAGGACGAGCAGGGCGCGCGCCCCGGAATCGTTGAGCTGCGCCGTGAGTTCCCGTGGCGTGTAGAGCGGGTTGACGTTGACGACCGTGCAGCCGGCGAGCAGGACCCCGAAGATCGCCGTGGGGTAGGCCGGCACGTTGGGCATCATGATCGCGATGCGGTCGCCCTTGCCGAACCCCTGCGCGGCGAGCCACGCCGCCAGCGCCCGGGCCGACGCGCCGAGCGCCGCATAGGTGATGCGGGAGCCGAAGCACTGCACGGCCGGCCGTTGGGGATGGCGCCGCAGGGTGTCCTCGAACAGGTCGACGAGGGTGCCGAGGCCGGCGACATCGATCTCCGCCGGCACCGCCGGCGGGTAGGCGGACAGCCACGGGCGCTCGGGGCCACGACGAGGGGCCACCCGATTTTGGGCCATTGCGAACCTCCCTGTGATGTGGCGCAGCGGCTTGGTGCCGATTTCGTTCACATCTAAACTATCTTCTCGGATTTACCCGCGCGGATCAACCCGCCGCGGACCGATGGTGGCCGATGCGGCGCCCGGCTGTCGAGCCGGCCGAGCCCGGCAAGGAAAAGGGGGCAACGGACAGGAGGGCAAGGGACAGGAGGGCATGGGGCAGGAAGGCGAGGAGAACCAGGGCGGCGGCGAGTCCCGCCTCCCAGCCCGCGAGCGGGCGGCGCGGCCAGGCGCCGAGACCGGCGGCGTGGGCGAGGCCGAGGACCGCAAGGGCGAACCACAGGGCCAGGATCCGCATCAGCACCCGGCCTCCGCGCGCCAGAAGCCATCGGCCCCATCCCCCGCTTTCTCGAAAGGTGCCGGCCGTGAGAAGCCCGCCGAGACCGAGGGCGAGGCCGAACACGAACGCGGCCGAGGCGGCACCGAGGCCGTAGGCCACCGCCATGGATTGTCCGGTGAGGAAGGCCATGCCGCCCGTGGCGAAGCCCGCGCGCAGGGTCGGGCCGCCGAAGGTCGGGTACAGGCAGGCGGCCAGAAGCCCCGTGATCGCGACGGCGCCCCCGACCACGCGCCGAACGGGACCGCTCGGCCCCGGCCGCAGCGTTGCGACGAGGAGACGGGCCAGACCGTACACGATGGCGGCGGCGAACAGCGGGTAGCGGTCGAGAAAGAAGCCGTAGAACCGCGCGTCGACCATGCCCGGCAGGGCCGTGCGCTGGCTGAACCCCGTCAGCCAGGTCAGTCCGATGGCGAGAATGGCGGCCGCCACCGGGCTCAGCGCCCAGGCGGCGGCGGTCACGCGGCTCACGCCTCGTAGTTGTCGCGCACGAGGCGGTCGAGGAGGCGCACGCCCCAGCCGGCGCCCCAACTGCGGTTGATCTCCGAGGACGAGGACGACATGGCCACCCCCGCGATGTCGAGATGCGCCCACGGCACGTCGTTGGTGTAGCGCTTGATGAACGAGGCGGCGGTGGCGGCACCGCCGTGGCGCCCGCCGGTGTTCTTCATGTCGGCGAACTTCGAATCGATGGCCTTGTCGTAGGCCGGGATCAGCGGCATCCGCCACACGGCCTCGCCGGTCGCATCGCCGGCGGCGGTGAGCTTCGCGGCCAGCGCGTCGTCGGTCGAGAACAGGCCGGCGATGTCCTGGCCCAAGGCCACGATGATCGCGCCCGTGAGGGTGGCGAGATCGACCATGAATTTCGGCTTGTAGGCGCTCTGGATGTGCCAGATCACGTCGGCGAGGACGAGGCGCCCTTCCGCGTCGGTGTTGATGATCTCGATGGTCTGGCCCGACATGGAGGTGACGATGTCGCCGGGGCGGTAGGCGTCGCCGTCGGGCATGTTCTCGACGATGCCGATGGCGCCGACCACGTTCACCTTCGCCTTGCGGGCGGCCAGCGCGTGCAGGGTGCCGACGACGCAGGCGGCGCCGCCCATGTCGCCCTTCATGTCCTCCATGCCGGCCGCACCCTTGATGGAGATGCCGCCGGAATCGAAGCACACGCCCTTGCCGATGAAGGCGATGGGGGCCTCGCCCGCCGCGCCGCCGTTCCAGCGCATGACCACGACGCGGGGTTCCTTCACCGAGCCGCGGGCCACGGCGAGCAGCGCGCCCATGCCGAGGGCCTCGATCTTGCCGGGGCCGAGCACCTCGACCTCGACGCCGAGCTTCGTCAGTTCCTCGGCGCGGCGGGCGAACTCCTCCGGGTAGAGGACGTTCGGCGGCTCGTTGACGAGTTCGCGGGCGAGGATCACGCCCTCGGCCACGGCGTCGGCGGCCATGGCGGCGGCCTCGGCGGCGGCCGGATCGGACACCAGCAGGGTGAGCGCCGTGCCGCGCGTCTCCTCGCCCTCGGGCTTCTTCTTGGTCTTGTAGCGGTCGAAGCTGTAGTGGCGCAGGCGCGCGCCGAGCGCGAAGTCGGCGGCGTTGGCGCCCGTCACCGTCACGCCCGGGAGGGTGAGCGCGAGGCTGGCGTTCCGGCCCGTGACCTTGCCGGCGGTGAAGCCGCCGAGCGCCGGCCAGTCGATCTTGGCGCGGTCCTTCTCGGAGCCGAGGCCGACGACGACGAGGCGGTCGACATCGAGGCCGGCCGGCGCCGGCAGGGAGAGGGCCGAGAGGGACTTGCCCTTGAAGCGCTCGCTGGCGGAGGCGCGCGCCACGAGGTCGGCGGCGCCGCGCCCGATGGCCTGGGCCACTTCGGGGGCGAGGGCGAGGTCGTCGCCGACGAAGACGACGAGGTCGCCCCGGCCCACCGGTCCGAGGGGGCCGAATGCGATCGTGATACCGTCCGCCATGCCTGCAGCTTTCCAAGGTCGCGCCAAGGTCGCGCGGTGGGTTGTGTGCGGCGCGGCACGCCGTGACGGGCGGCGCCGGATCGGTTTCCTGTGTACCCGTTGAGCCGCAGAACGCAACGCGATGGCGCGGCGTGCGAAAGCGCCGTCAAACGGCCCGGTTTGGCGCGCTCACAGCGGGCTCGACGGCGCCTCGGCGCCCGCGCTACATCGGCCGGTCGCCACCTCCATGGCTCGGCCGGATTCCCCCGGGAGATCCGACCGCGAGAACCGATGACGCAGATCGAGCGCTACATCTTCCGGATCGCGTTCGGCGCCTTCCTCGCCTGCCTCGTCGGCCTCACCGGCACGATCTGGGTGACGCAGGCCCTGCGGGAACTCGACCTCATCACTGCCAAGGGCCAGACCCTGGTGATCTTCTTCCTCATCACCGGCCTGTCCCTGCCGACCCTGATCACGGTGATCTCGCCGGTCGCCCTGTTCATCGCCGTGGTCTACGCCCTGAACAAGCTCAACGGCGATTCCGAGCTCATCGTCATGTCGGCGGCCGGGATGAAGCCGCGCCGCATCCTGCGCCCGTTCCTCACCCTCGGCCTCGCCGTGAGTTTCGCCGTGGCGTTCCTGACCATCCAGGTGATGCCGTCCTCGTTTCAGGAACTGCGCGACGTGCTGACCCGGGTGCGGGGCGACTTCATCGCCAACGTGGTCAAGGAAGGCCAGTTCACCAGCCTCGACAGCGGCATCACCTTCCATTTCCGCGAGCGCGGGCCCGGCGGATCGCTGCTCGGCATCTTCATCCAGGACAAGCGCGAGGCGGGAAAGAGCGTGGTCTACCTCGCCGAGCGCGGCCAGGCGGTGGAGTACGGCGGCCAGAGCTACCTCGCCCTGGAGAAGGGCAGCGTCCACCGCCAGCAGAAGGATTCGCGCGACTCCTCGATCATCACTTTCGAGCGCTACACCGTGGATCTCGCCGCCTTCACCCCTCCGGATTCGGAAGTGACCTACAAGCCGCGCGAGCGCTCGACCACTCAGCTGTTCTTCCCCGACCGGTCGGAGGGGTACTACCAGCTGCAGAAGGGCCGTTTCCGCGCCGAGCTGCACGACCGCCTCTCGTCCTGGCTCTATCCCCTGGCGCTGACCTTCATCGCGTTCGCCGCACTCGGCGATCCCCGCACCACGCGCCAGGGCCGAGGGCTCGCCGTGGCCGGGGCGGTGCTCGCCGTGGTGGTGCTGCGCATCGCGGGATTCGCCGCCACCAGTGCCGCCACCCGCAGCCAGGGCGCCGTGGTGGCGATCTACGCCGTGCCGCTGCTGGCCATCGCGTTCTCCAGCCTCCTGATCTTCCACGGGCCCGCGGTCCGGGCCTGGAACGCGCGCCTCGCCGGGCTCCTGCGCCGTCCCCGCCTCGGACGGGCCTGAGCCGTGAGCGCGCTCATCGGACTCACCCTCGGGCGCTACTTCGCGCTCCGCTTCCTGCGCACGATCCTGGGCGTGTTCCTCACGGTCTTCACCCTGGTCTACACCCTGGATTTCGTCGAGCTGCTGCGCCGCGCCGGCGACGCCGAGGGTGCGTCCACAGGTTTGATGGCGCAGCTCGCCCTGTACCGGACCCCGGCGGTGGCCGAGGGCGTGCTGCCCTTCGCGATCCTATTCGGGTCGATGGCCTCGCTTCTCCAGCTCTCGCGGAAACTCGAACTCGTGGTGGCGCGGGCCGCCGGGATCTCGGCCTGGCAGTTCCTCCAGCCCGGCCTGTTCGTGGCGCTCGCCATCGGTGCCTTCACGGTGGGGGTCTACAACCCGGTCTCGGCCCTGTTGAAGCAGCGTTCCACCGAAATCGAGGCGAAGATCTTCGCCAAATCCACCAAGGCGGGCTCCGGCAAGGACATCTGGATTCGCCAGCGCAGCCTCGACGGGCAGGCGATCCTGCGGGCCGAGACGGCCATCGAGGGCACCACGACGCTGGCCGGCGTCTCGGCCTACACCTTCGACGAGGGCGGCGCCTTCGTGTCCGAGATCGATGCCGCGAGGGCGATCCTGCACGAGGGCTACTGGGAATTGCAGGAGGCGCGCCTCCTCAGCCCCGGCGCGCCGCCGGAGAGCTTTTCCACGTACCTCATCGCCTCGACCCTCGACCCGGGCCAGATCCGCCAGCGCTTCACCCCGCCGGAATCTGTGCCTTTCTGGCAACTTCCCGAGACCATCGCACGCAACGAGCGGGCGGGGTTGGATGCCACGCGCTACCGTCTCCAGTATGATGTGCTCATGGCGCGGCCTGTCCTGTTCGTCGCCATGGTGCTCGTGGCGGCCAGCGTTTCCTTAAGGTTCTTCCGCTTTGGTGGTGTGGGGAAGCTCGTGCTCGGCGGCGTCGCGGCCGGGTTCGCCCTCTACGTCGCCCGGCAGCTCCTCGAGGGGTTGGGCGCGTCGGGGATCGTCACGCCGGCGGTGGCGGCGTGGTTCCCGGCTGTGATAGGAAGTCTTCTCGGTATGCTCACGCTTCTCTATCAGGAGGACGGCTGATGCTGGTCTCTGGATCGGGACACGGGGCGGGATCGTGGCAGGAGTTGGGACTCGCGTTGCGTAAGGTCGCCGACATCGCGTTCGCCGCCGGTTTGCTGGCGCTGCTCCCGGCCGTGGGTTTCACGGCGGCCGAAGCGCGCCCGGCTGCCCAGCCGGAATCCACCTCCAAGCCGGATACCAAGGGAAAACCCGACTCGAAGGGTAAGCCGGGTTCGGGAAAGCCGGCCGAACGCCTCCTCGTCGAGGCCGCCGAGCTCGTCTACGACAACGACAAGAACACCGTCATGGCGCGGGGCAACGCCGAGCTGCATTACGGCCCGCGCACCCTCCAGGCCGACCGCGTCCTCTACGACCGCAACACCAGCCGGGTCTTCGCCGAGGGCAACGTCCGCCTCACCGACGAGACCGGGGCGGTGCTGACCGGCGCCAAGATGGAGCTGACGGACGACTTCAAGAACGGCTTCATCGACGCCCTGCGCATCCAGCAGACCATCGAGGTGAAGGGCCAGCCCGTCCGCACCCGATTCTCGGCCCCCCGCGCCGAGCGCATCGAGGGCGATCGCACGAGCTTCGAGTACGGCACCTACACCGCCTGCGAGCCGTGCAAGAACAACCCGGAGACGCCGCCGCTCTGGCAGATCCGCGCCACCAAGATCATCCACAACAACGAGACGCACACCATCGCGTTCGAGGAATCCACCCTCGAGATCGCCGGCATCCCCCTCGCCTACCTGCCGTATTTCGAGACGGCCGACCCGAGCGTGAAGCGCAAATCCGGCTTCCTCACGCCGCGCTTCATCTCGTCCACGGCCCTGGGCAGCGGCATCGCCACGCCGTACTTCTTCAACCTCGCGCCGGACTACGACCTCACCCTGTCGCCGGCCTTCCTGAGCAACCAGGGCGTGCTGGGTCAGGCCGAGTTCCGCCAGCGCCTCGACACCGGCTTCTACAACCTGCGCCTGTCGGGCATCTTCCAGACGACGCCGAGCGCGTTCCTGCCCGGTCCCCTCGGCGCCGGAGATCGCGATTTCCGCGGCTCCGTCGAGTCCAAGGGCCAGTTCTACATCAACGACCGCTGGCGCACGGGCTGGGACCTCGTCGGCGTCACCGACAAGTGGTTCCTCGACAACTACCGCATCCGCAACCAGAGCATCACCACGGACTATTTCCGCGAGGCGGTCTCGACGGCCTACCTCATCGGACAGGGCGACCGCTCGTGGTTCGAGGCGCGGGCCTACTACTTCAAGGGCCTGTCGAGCTTCGACTGGCAGAAGGAACAGCCCATCGTCGCGCCGGTCATCGACTACGACAAGCGCATCAACGGGCCGGCCCCGCTCGGCGGCGAAGTCCGGTTCGAGGCCAACATCACCAGCCTGACCCGCGAGGCCACGGATTTCCAGGGCGTTCCGCGCACGGGCGCCTACCTCCTGAGCCCGAGCGCCAACGGTCTGAGCTATCCGCTCTACGAGACCTGCCTCACCTTCACCCGCAGCACCTGCCTCATCCGGGGTCTCGCCGGCGCCAACACCCGCGCCTCGGCCCAGGTCTCCTGGCGCCGGACCTTCATCGACGAGGCGGGCCAGGTGTTCACGCCGTTCGCCTACCTGCGCACGGACGCGTTCTTCGTCGATCCGCGCAATTCCGGCTACCAGAACGCCCTCGCGCAGAATCTCACGACGCAGGATTCCGACCTGTCCGGCCGGGTGATGCCGGCCATCGGCCTCGACTACCGCTATCCCTTCGTCTCCAATTTCGGGCCGCTCGGCGTTCACACCCTCGAGCCCATCGCCCAGGTGATCGCCCGCCCGAGCGAGACCCGCATCGGCCGCCTGCCCAACGAGGACGCCCAGAGCCTCGTCTTCGACGACACCTCCCTGTTCCAGTGGGACAAGTTCTCGGGCTACGACCGGGTCGAGGGCGGCCTGCGGACCAATCTCGGCGCGCAGTACTCGGTGGTGACCCCCGCCGGCTGGTACGCGAACGTGCTGTTCGGCGAGTCGATCCAGATCGCCGGCGTCAACTCGTTCCGGCGCGGCGACATCGCCAATGTGGGCCTCGATTCCGGCCTCGAGAACCGCCGCTCGGACTTCGTCGGCCGGTTCCAGCTCTCGCCCAACCAGAATATCAGCTTCATCTCGCGGGCGCGGTTCGACCAGCGGGATTTTGCCGTCAACCGGTTCGAGACGGGCGTGACGGCGCGCTTCGCCCCGTTCCTGCCCCTGGACCTGTCGGTGTTCTATTCATTCTACGAGGCGCAGCCGGCGCTCGGCTTCGTGCACCGGCGCGAGGGCCTGACCGCGTCCGCGACCTACCACGTGACGCCGAACTGGTTCGTCACCGGCTCGGCCCTGGTGGATCTGAGCCACTACCTCGACGTGCGCGACAACTTCGCCGACGCCTACACGGCCTACCTGCAGAACCCCGTCGGCCCGTCGCCGATCTACGTGAATCCGGGCAAGTCCTATCTCTCCGGCATCAGCCTCGGGGCCGGTTATCAGGACGAGTGCACCACGGTGTCGTTGAACTACATCGTCTCCCCCATCGCCACGGCCCTCGGCACCGCGGAGCGCAACCGCACGGTGCTCCTGCGCGTCGAGCTGAAGACCCTGGGCGAAGCGGACCTGCGCCAGAACCTCGGTACGGCCACGACCTCGGACGGCATCGCCACCGTCCGGTGACCCCTGTCGTCTTACTGGGTCGTCTTGCCTTGTCGGTCCCGACCTGCGACGCGGTCGGGATGACAGTGCAACGACGGCGGACGACGTGACCGATCACAAGCCGATCGCCCTCACCCTCGGCGATCCGGCCGGGATCGGGCCGGAACTCGCCCTGATGGCGTGGCGGGACCGCGACGAGGGACCGGGCCTGCCGCCGTTCTTCCTCGTCGCAGACCCGGATTTCGTCGAGCGCCGCGCGAGCGAGCTCGGGATGTCGATTCCCATCGCGGAGGTCGGCCCGGACTACGCGACCGAAGTGTTTCCCCGCGCACTCCCGGTGATGCCCCTGCCGAGCGGTGCACGCATCCGCGCCGTGGCCGGGCGGCCCGATTCGGCCAATGCCGGGGCGACCCTCGAATCCATCACCACGGGCGTCGCCCTCGTGCGCGCCGGGATCGCCACGGCGCTCGTGACCAACCCCATCGCCAAGTACGTCCTCACCCAGGTCGGCTTCGCCCATCCCGGCCACACCGAGTTCCTCGCCGCCCTCAGCGTCCAGCCCGGCGAAGCGGTGCCGCTTCCGGTGATGATGCTGTGGAGCGAGACCCTCGCGGTGGTGCCGGTGACGATCCACGTGGCGCTCCGCCGGGTGCCCGAGCTGCTGACGCGGGAGCTCGTCGTCGCCACGGCCCGGATCGTCGCCCACGACCTGCGCACCCGCTTCGGCCTCGCCCATCCGCGCCTCGTCCTGTCCGGGCTCAACCCGCATGCGGGCGAGAATGCCACCATGGGACTGGAGGACCGCGACGTGCTGGAGCCGGCGGTCGCCCAGCTCCAGGCCGAGGGCATCGACATCCGGGGGCCGCTGCCCGCCGACACCCTGTTCCATCCGCGCGCGCGGGCGACCTACGACGTGGCGCTGACCCCGACCCACGACCAGGCGCTCATTCCCATCAAGACCATCGCGTTCGACGACGGCGTGAACGTGACCCTCGGCCTGCCCTTCATCCGGACCTCGCCGGACCACGGCACCGCCTTCGACATCGCCGGCAGGGGCATCGCCCGTCCCGACAGCCTGATGGCGGCCCTGCGCCTCGCCGCCCGCCTCGCCAAGAGGCGTTCCCGAGAGGCCTCCCCAATGAGCTCCGCGTCATGAGCGACATCGACCATCGCGCCGATGACGGCCTGCCGCCCCTGCGCGACGTCGTGCGCACGCACGGCCTGGAGCCGAAGAAGGCGCTCGGCCAGAACTTCCTGTTCGATCTCAACCTCACGGGCCGCATCGCCCGGTCGGCCGGCCCCCTCGACGGCGTCACCGTGGTGGAGATCGGTCCCGGCCCCGGCGGCCTCACCCGCGCCCTCCTGAGTGCCGGCGCCGCCCGGGTGATCGCCGTCGAGCGCGATCCCCGCGCCCTGCCGGCCCTCGCCGAGATCGCCGCCCACTACCCCGGCCGCCTCGACGTGGTGGACGCCGACGCGCTCGGTTTCGATCCCGTGCCGCTCGTTGGGGCGAGCTCCTTGGGCACAGGGCCCGTGCGGATCGTCGCCAACCTGCCCTACAACATCGGCACGCCCCTGCTCACGGGCTGGCTCACCGCCCCGGCCTGGCCGCCATGGTGGGACAGCCTGACCCTGATGTTCCAGCGCGAGGTCGCCGAGCGCATCGTGGCGGACGAATCCGACCGGGCCAATTACGGCCGCCTCGGTGTGCTGTGCGGCTGGCGGACCCAGGCCGACATCCTGTTCGACGTCGCCCCGTCGGCCTTCGTGCCGCCGCCCAAGGTCACGTCGAGCGTGGTGCGCCTGACGCCCCGCCTCACCCCCCTGCCCTGCGCCGTCGAGACCCTGGAGCGCGTCACCCGCGCGGCCTTCGGCCAGCGCCGCAAGATGCTGCGCCAGAGCCTCAAGGCGGCGACGCCCGACGCCCTGCGCCTGCTGGAAGCTGCGGGCATTCCCGAGACCGCCCGGGCCGAGGAGGTGCCAGTGGCGGGGTTCGTTGCCATGGCACGGGCCCTGGCCGGCTGACGGAGAGGGGGTAAGTCCCGACCATCGCGGCTGCCCCGGGGCGTCGCGCCAGGTCCGGTCAGGCGAGGGTGTACTCGTTCGCGCTGATCTGGGCCGGCCTCACCCCCAGGAGTTCGACCTCGACGCTCCCGTAGGTGATGACGGCGTGCCCGTGATCCCAGGTGACCACCGGTCCGTCGTGCGTGTCATGGTGCCGGCCCGACGCGGCGGGCTCGTGGCCGGAATCCGTGCCGCCCCCGGCGGTCTCGAAAACCAGGTGGTCCCGTCCGGGGCGGAAGTCGGTGATGACGGCCGTCGTGTCCGCCGTGAACACGAACTGGTCGTTCCCACCGCCGCCCGTCAGCGTCTGTTCGCCGGTGCCGGCGACCAGCATGTCGCCCTTCGGCCCTCCCACCACGAGAGCCTCGCCGTTCGTGCCGATCACGAGCTGCGGCGCATTCGGGTTCTCGGACGCCACATCGCTGCTGCGGCGGTCGTAGAAGGTGAAGGCGTCGTCCTGGATATGCCGGGTGTCGGTGTTCCGCGTGATGATGTCCGACAGGGTCGTCTGGCGGATATCGTTCAGCGTCTGGCGATCGAACTGGTCGTTCTCGTACCAGAGGCGATCCCCGTCGCGCAGGCGATCGAACTGCGAACCGACGATGGCCGAGAAGGTCGGCCCGAGCAACGAGTGCGGCGCGTGACCCTCGGCGAGGCCCCCGGTCCAGAGATCGACGGCCTCCACGGAGCCGAAGGCCTCGCGCATCGCCGCGACCGTAGCCTGGTCGTCGGTGATCTCGGAAAAGTCCTTGTAGGGCGCGAAGCCGAGTTCCTCGCGGGTCTCGTTGAGGGTGCCGAGCCCGAGGTCGCGGCCGCGTTGGATGTTGATGCTCGCCAGATCCAGGACGACCGGTGGATCGTTCAGGAAGTTGCGCAGGTCCTCGACGATGCGGACATCCATCGTCTGCGAGGCGTCGTCGCCGAGGTGGCGCAGGAAGCCGTCGGCGCCCGACGCCGCCGCGAAGGCCGCCGGTGTCAGCCCGAAGGTGTCCCGGAGTTTGAGCCCAGGCCCGACGAGGTTGCCGGTTTCGTCGACGCGCTCCGTCTCGGCCGAGACGATCGAATGCCCGAACCGGTAGGCCGCACCCGCGAACTCGACGCTGATCCTCGGGTCCACCTCGGCATCGTAGCCCTCGTAGGGCGCGATCGCATGTGCACCGAGGAGGTGGGGCAGGAACTCGTCGTAGGTGATGTGCTGGATCTCGGCGGTCACGATCGCCCGGGCCTGGTGGTAGAGGGCATCTCCACCGAGATCCGGATGGGCCGCGTGGAGCTGGTCCACCTGGAGATTGTGTTCGCGCAGGAACAGCGTCTGGAGCGCGGTCAGGGACGGGTTCTCGGCGGCACGCCCGTCGCCCGCCAGGAAGGCGCCCTTCACGATCGGCAGATTGTCGCCGGCCGAGGTCGCCAAGTGTCCGTCCGGGAGCCGCAGGTGTGCGGCCGTGGCCGCATCCGAACCATAGACCATCGAGGCGTCGAGCCAGCCCGTGACGGCGTTCTGCGCGATCGCCGGCCTGTCCGTGCCGGCCCCGGTCGCGGGATCGATGACGGCGCGGGTGATGGGAATCGGGCTCCCGGCGGCGAAGAACGCGTCACCGGCCGGGACGACGACGTCGATCCGCGTGACCCCGTCCGTGCGACTGAGGTCGAGATCGTGGTCGACGAACTGCCCCCAGGCGTAGAGCATCCCCGACAAGCCCTGCGGGTTCGGGATCGTCGGATCGCCCTCGCCGACGACGATGTTGCTGATCGACCGCGCGTTCGGCCCATCGACCAGGGTCGAGATCCCGTCCGCGTAATGCGCCGCGCCGAGCCGGGCGAAGGTGCTGCCGGCCGCGTTCAGGTCGGCCTGGTTGAGATTGTTGCCCGAACCGGTGATCGAATAGAACTCCATCACGATGCGTCCTTTCACCCGTCCCGCGCCCGTCCGCGGGGTTTCGTGCCGGCGCCGGTCTCCCGTCGACCGCGGTGTCTCGGGTGGGCGAGCGGATCGCGCGACCGCGTCGCTGCGGCGGGCCGACGACGCGCGCCTAAGTTTCACCCCCCAGAAAAGTCGTCCTGGCCCGCCGGGACAGATCTCGGCCGGAAGCGGACAGCCTCGAACAGTCGATCCGGTATGTGCGGCAGTGCCTCGGCGCCGATCCGCGTGATTCGCTGGAATTTATTGCTGGTCTGCCGAGGCAAGTCAAATCTTTACAAATTTTTATTGGTCTGAGAGGGGCATAGTCCAATGACATAGGAATTTATATTTGATGATCTTCTACTTGGATTTATCGGTGCGATGCCGGTTGTTTCCAAGGCCTTATCCCGAAAATTCGCGGCGGGCGATCAACGCGGATGGCTTGTTCGAGTTTTTCGTCGGCGCTTAGAACACGCTTCGGCTCGAGTACGGTCGGCCGGAAGCATCAGGTGTGGCTTAGACTGGGGTATCTATGGTGCCCGGGAGCGTCTGCGGACGGCTGCCGTCGCTCCCGCCGGGATTGCCCTGACGGATGCAAGTCGATCGATGGCCGGATCGAAAGATGAATGGGTCATTGAACCGTGGCCGCGTCGCCGATCCGTCCGGGAGATCTGTGACATCGGATGATCGATCGGAATACCTGCTCCGGAAGTCGTCAGGTCGCGTGACGTGACTGGGATCGTCGGCTCCGGCCGTGTCGAGGGTCAAGGAACGCCCCGCTCGGCGGATCGGAGACATCGGGCGCGAACCGATGATCGGGCGGCCGATGCAGCACAACAGAAAAGGGCCGCCCGGTTGCCCGAGCGGCCCTCTTGTCCTGAAGGTTCGAAGAAGGGGTCTTCAGCGGCCCTGCTGGATCGCCGAGAGCACCCAGCGGCCGCCGCGCTCGCGCACGAAGGTCCACAGCTCCACGGCCTCCGGCTCGCCGGTGGCGACGACGCGGTCGGTGCGGCGCTCCACGGTGACGTCCTTGATGGCGTAGCGCATGGCCACCGTGGCGTACTCAGAATTGCCCTCGCCCCACGACTCGGACAGGTCGCCCTGCAGGAGCTTCACGTCGGAGATGCGGTTGACGACGCCCTTGGCCTCGTTGGCGCGCAGTTCCTCGATGAAGTAGCCGGCCATCTCCGGGGTCGCGAGGTTGCGCAGGCTCGCCACGTCCTCGCGGCCATAGGCCTCCTGAACGCCCTTGAGAGCGATCTCGAAGCTCTCGAAGTCGCCGGGCCCGATCTGGACCGGACGGGCCTGCACCGGCTGCACGGGCGTGGGGCCGCGCCCCATGCCGCCGATGCCGCCACCAAGTCCGCCGCCCATGGGGCCGGCATTGCCGCCGCCCATGCTGTTCGGACCGGTGCCGTTGCCGCTCAGCTCCGAGCGGGCGTGGCCGGCGGCGGCCGGGGCACCCTGGCGCCGGCGGAACCAGCGCACGGCGAAGGCGACGAGGAGCACGACGAGGCCGACCTGCAGCATCAGGCCGATGAACGAGGCGATGCCGCCCAGGCCCCCGAAGAAACCGCCGCCGAGCAGCGCGCCGAGGAGGCCGGCGCCCAGAAGACCGGCCATGAAGCCGCCGCCGAAGCGCGGGCGCTGAGCCGCGGCCGGATTCATGCCGGGATTCCCCATGGCCGGGCCGGGCTGGGTCTGCGAACGCTGGATCGGCGCGGCCGTGGTGGGCGCCGTGGTGGTGGCCGACGGGGGCGCATAGGTCCGCGAACCGCGCGAACCCATGCCGCCGCTGCTGCCGCCCGGACGAGCCTCCGCCATGGGCGCCGCCAGCGCCAGGGTGGCGGCGAGCGTGAGGATGGTGGCCGCGCGCCTGCGGCGCGTGGGGGTGGTGAGCATGAATTCGCCCCTGATGCGGTTCGACAAGAGTCTGGCGGAAGCGCCAGTCACTATATGGTGACGTGTGGCGCGCGGTTTTAGTCCATTCCGTCGAACGCTTTTGTCGTTCCGTCAGACCACGGCCGGAAAGACGAGGCGGACCACGGTGCCCTCGCCGGGCTTGCTGTCGAGGGTGACCGTTCCGTTCTGACGCTTGACGAGGCCGTGGACGATGGCGAGGCCGGTGCCGCGCCCGGCCTCGCGGCTGGTGATGAAGGGTGCGAGCGCCCGTGCGGCCATCTCGGGCGACATGCCGTGGCCCGTATCCGTCACGGTGATTCCCACGGCGCCGTCCCCCGGACGCTGCAGGCCGCGATCGCCCACGGGGACCGCGAAGGTCGCGATGGTGATGCGGCCCTCGCCCGGCATCGCCTCGCAGGCGTTGGCGACGATGAGGTTGAGGGCCAGTTCCACCTGGCGCGGGTTGCTCAGGCCGAGGGCGAGGCCGGGCGTGGTGCGAATGTCGAGGGTGATCCGCACGGGCAGGCTCGGGGCGGTCCGGGTCGCGAATTCACCGACCAGCGCGTTGAGGTCCACGGGCCGCACGTCCGGCGCGATCCGCCGCGAGAACGCGAGGAGCTGGCGGGTCAGGATCGTCGCCCGCTCGGCCGCGTCCGTGGAGCGCAGGATCGCGCGCTGAATGAACGGCTCGTCACGGTCGCCCAGGCGCCGCTTGAGCCCGTCGATGTAGCCGATGAGGATCTGGAGGAAGTTGTTGAACTCGTGCGCGACGCTGTTGGTGAGGAGCCCCAGCGCCTCGCGCTGGCGCGACAGGCTGAGCGCCCCTTCGGCGTCCCGGCGCCGCGAGACGTCGATCACCTGCACGATGCGCCGGTCGGTGCCGGGCACGGGGGCCACCAGGATCTGCGCCCAGAACGCCGCACCGACCCGGGTGTAGGCCAGGAGCTCGATCCCCTCGGGCGGGGCTTCGGCCAGGGCGGCCACGAGGGCGCCGCGCGCCGCGCGGTCCGTGTCGGGGCCGAGCAGGAGATGGGTGCTGCGGCCGGTCACCGCCTCGGCGCCGTGCCCCGTCAGGGCCAGGAAGGCGGGGTTGGCGAAGACGATCCGCTCGCCCTCGGACGCCGTCTCGACGAGGAGGGTGGGGACGCGCGACGCCGTCAGATAGGCCTGCGGGTCCGCATCCGTCCGGTCGTCCGGCGCCTGATCGTCCCGTCGAGGCGATGCCATGGCCTGTCCGCGTGCGGGGCACCGACCGTCCCCGGAGCGTCAGCCATAGACCGATCCGGTGGCTCGGCAAAGCCGCGGCCCCGCTACTGGCGCACCCACATCACGCGGCCGATCCAGGCGATCTCGCCGACATTGACCACCCGGTCGGCATGCTCGGGGTTGAGGGACGTGAGTTCGATGGTCCGGGCCGTGCGGCGCTTCAGTTCCTTGGCCAGGACTTCACCGGCGGCCAGGCGCACCACGACCCGGTCGCCCTTGCGCACGCTCGCCGAGGGGGAGACGATGAGCACGTCGCCGTCCCGGTAGAGCGGCGCCATCGAATCGCCCTGTACCTCGAGGGCGAAGGCGCGGTCGTCGGCGAGATCGGGAAACTCGATCTCTTCCCAGCCGGGGCCGCCCGTGGGCATGCCCTCGTCGGTGAACAGCCGTCCCGATCCGGCCTGGGTCATGCCGATGAGGGGAATCATCGAGCGGGCCGGCCCGGTCCGGACCTCGATGAGGCGCAGGAATTCATCGAGGCTGGCGCCCGTGGCGGCCAGGACCTTGGCGATGGACTCGGTGGAGGGCCAGCGCTTGCGTCCGTCGGGGCCGATGCGCTTCGAGCGGTTGAAGCTCGTCGCGTCGAGGCCGGCACGCCGCGCGAGTCCGGAAGCCGAGAAGCCGTGGCGCTCGGCCAGCCGATCGATGGCGGTCCAGATCTGCTCGTGCGACAACATCACAGGCTCGCGGCAGGAAAGTGTGTAAGACGCTCAGCCTACGTGTAGGAAAGTAGAACTAAAATATCGAGAAAGCAACGGTCCGAAATCGGGCGGACTTCCTTCTGCCTTCGGTCCCGCCAGGATTGTCCCCGGTCCCGGTCGGCCCACGGTTGCGGTGCAAGGGCGCGCGCTCTATCGCCGGGCCGGCAGGCCCCGCCCACCAGTAAGCCCCGCACATAGGAGACCGGATGTCCTTCGTCCACAAGATCTGCGTCTACAAGATCTGCCCGCGCGATCTCTGGGCGAGGGCGCAAGCGCAGGGGCGCTTCACCGGGGCGCCCGTGGACCTGGCCGACGGCTTCATCCACTTCTCAACGGCGTCCCAGGCGCCCGAGACGGCGGCCCGGCATTTCGCGGGTGTCCGTGACCTCGTCCTCGTCGCCGTCGACGCCGAAGCCCTGGGCGAGGCGCTGCGCTTCGAGCCCTCGCGCGGCGGCGACCTTTTTCCGCACCTCTACGGTGATCTGCCGCTCACCGCCGTGCGCGCGGTCCACGCGTTGCCCGTGGGGCCGGATGGGAACCACGTCTTCCCCGAGCTTCCCGGAGACGCCGCATGATCGGCGCGCTGTTTCCCCTGGTGAAACCCCTGCTGCACCGCCTCGACGCGGAGGCGGCCCACAATCTCACGATTCGGGGCCTGTCCCTTTTGCCGGCGCGCCGGCCGCCCGTCGACGATCCGCGTCTCGCCGTCGAGGTTCTCGGCCGGCGCTTTCCAAACCCCGTCGGCCTCGCAGCCGGCTACGACAAGGGCGCCGAGGTGCCGGACGCGCTCCTCGGCCTCGGCTTCGGCTTCGTCGAGGTGGGCGGCGTCGTGCCCAAGGCGCAAGCCGGCAATCCGGCCCCCCGCGTGTTTCGCCTGAGGGCCGACGGCGCCGTCATCAACCGGTTCGGCCTCAACAGCGAGGGGCTCGACGTGGTGCGCCGCCGCCTCGTCGCCCGTCAGGGCCGGCCCGGCCGCATCGGCGTCAACATCGGCGCCAACAAGGAGGCGGTGGACCGCCTCGCCGACTACGTCGCCTGCACCCGGGCGCTGGCGCCGCTCGTCGACTTCGTCACCGTCAACGTGTCCTCGCCCAACACCCCGGGCCTGCGTGACCTCCAGGGCGAGGCCTTCCTCGACGATCTGCTGGCGCGGGTGGTGGAGGCCCGCGACGCGGTCGGTCCCGGCACGGCGATCCTCCTCAAGATCGCGCCCGACATCACCCTCGATGCGCTGGATGCCATGACGGCCACCGCCGTGAAACGCGGCGTCCAGGCCATCGTCGTCTCCAACACCACCATCGCGCGGCCCGCGACGCTCGCCGAGACGGCCCTCGCCCGCGAGACCGGAGGCCTCTCCGGCCGGCCGTTGTTCCGGCCCGCGACCCGGCTTCTAGCGCAGACCTACCTGCGGGTGGGCACGACAATCCCCCTCGTCGGCGTCGGCGGGATCGACTCGGCCGAGGCCGCCTGGACGAAGGTTCTGGCCGGGGCGAGCCTGCTCCAGCTCTACTCCGCCCTGGTGTACCAGGGGCCGGGCCTGATCGGGTCCATCAAGGCCGGCCTCGTCGACCGGATCGCCGCCGCGGGCGCGGGCAGCCTGTCCGGGTTCGTCGGGCGTGACGCGAGGACCCTGGCGGCGATGCCGGATTAGGTTCTTGGAACGGGTGGCCGTCGCCGTCCGGTTCCGGCCAGCACGACGCAGGCGGCGAACAGGCCGACCAGCCCCCATTTGACCGGCAGGAGGTCGGCGCCCTCGCTGGCGACGGGCTGGCGCGCGAACCGGCCGGGGCCGGTCTCGACGCCCGGTTTACCCGCGCCCTGCGCGTCCGCGATCTGCGCGGGCGAGATCGCCCATTCGGCATCGATCTGGCGGTCATGCGCCATCATCGCCAGGGCGACGGCGATGCCCACGACGATGGCCGCGCTCACCCGTACGGGGGTCCGCATCCGCGAGGTCTCCTCGACCATTCCGGGCCGGCGCAGGCCCCATTCCCGTGCATACCCCACCTGCGTATGGCAGCGCACCGCCTTAACCGACGCGAAACCACGGGCGACGAAGCATGGCTTGGCGCAAGCGCATGACTGGCCTGCGTTTTCACGCGATTGAGGGGCCGCTGTGCGGTGCGGTAACCCTTCGTGCAAGCCGGTCGTCACGACCCGGGTCGGGTCGCCACGACCTCAGAAGCCTCCCCATCAGGATCGTCCATGGATCACCCGGTCGCGTCTCCCAAGCGTTCGTCCGCCGCCGGCGGCTGGGGGGCGCTGAAAAGCTGTGGCAAGCACTTGCTCGGCAGCCGCGCGCCGCTCTCCGGGGCGCGGGCGATGCTGAAGGCCAACCAGCCCGACGGGTTCGACTGTCCGGGCTGCGCCTGGGGCGATCCCGAGCACGGCTCCTCGTTCGAGTTCTGCGAGAACGGCGTCAAGGCGGTCTCGTGGGAGGCCACCGACAAGCGCACGCCGCCGAAGTTCTTCGCCAAACACACGGTCAGCGAACTGCGCGGCTGGACCGACTACGCCCTGGAGGGCGAGGGCCGGCTCACCCACCCCATGCGCTACGACGCGGCCAGCGACCGCTACGTCCCGACCACCTGGCCCGAGGCCTTCGCCGCCATCGGCGCCGCCCTGCGCGCCCTCGACAACCCCGATCAGGCCGAGTTCTACACCTCGGGCCGGGCCTCCAACGAGGCGGCGTACCTCTATCAGCTGTTCGCCCGGCACTACGGCACCAACAACTTCCCCGACTGCTCCAACATGTGCCACGAGGCCAGCGGCGTCGCCCTCCAGGCGGCCATCGGCATCGGCAAGGGCACCGTGCTCCTGGAGGATTTCGAGAAGGCCGACGCGATCTTCGTGGTGGGTCAGAACCCCGGCACCAACCATCCGCGCATGCTCGGCGACCTGCGGAAAGCCGCCCAGCGCGGCGCCCGCGTGGTGGTGTTCAACCCCGTGCGCGAGCGCGGGCTCGAGCGCTTCGCCGACCCGCAGAACACCGTCGAGATGCTGCGCGGCGCCAGCGCCCCCGTGGCGAGCCACTATTACCAGCCGCGCCTCGGCGGCGACATGGCGGCCTTCCGCGGCATCGCCAAGGCGGTGTTCGCCGCCGACGACGCGGCGCTCGCCGCCGGCAAGCCGTCCGTCCTCGACCGCGCGTTCCTCAGCCACCACACCGCCGGCCTCGCCGCCTATCGCGCGGTGGTCGACGCCACCACCTGGGAGGCCATCGAGGATCAGTCCGGCCTGTCCCGCGCCGACATCGAGGTCGCGGCGGGGGTCTATCTCGGGGCCGACAAGGCGATCTGCACCTGGGCCATGGGCGTGACCCAGCACCGGCACTCGGTGGCCACCATCCGCGAACTCGCCAACGTGATGTTCCTGCGCGGCCATGTCGGGCGTCCGGGTGCGGGCCTGTGCCCCGTGCGCGGCCATTCCAACGTGCAGGGCGACCGCACGGTCGGCATCAACGAAAAACCCCCCGCCGCCCTCCTCGACGCCCTGGAGACCACGTTCGGCTTCACCGCGCCGCGCCGGCACGGCCACAACGTCATCGCGGCCATCGGCGCGATGCTCGACGGCTCGGCCAAGGCGTTCATCGGGCTCGGGGGCAATTTCGCCCGCGCCACGCCGGACACGACCCTGGTGGCCAAGGCCCTGTCGTCCTGCGAACTCACCGTCCACATCGCGACGAAGCTCAACCACTCGCACCTCGTGCCGGGCCGCGTCGCCTACCTCCTGCCGTGCCTCGGCCGCACGGAGATCGACCGCAACGCCCGGGGCAAGACCCAGATCGTGACCGTGGAGGATTCCATGAGCATGGTCCACGGCTCGGGCGGCATCAACAAGCCGGCCTCGAAGGAACTGCTCTCGGAGATCGCCATCATCGCCGGCATGGCGGCGGCCACGGTCGGCTCGGACCGGGTCGATTGGGCGGCGCTGGCGGACGATTACGACCGCATCCGCGATCTCATCGAGCGCACGATTCCGGGATTCACAGGCTACAACGTCCGGGTGCGGCGCCCGCGCGGATTCATGCTCCGCAATCTCGCCGCCGAGCGCAACTTCGAGACCGAGACCGGGTTCGCCAACTTCTCCGCCGACGCCCTTCCCGAGGCGACCGAGCATCAGCGTGCCCGCGCGACGCCCGGCACCTTCGTGCTCCAGACCTTCCGCAGCCACGACCAGTACAACACCACCATCTACGGCCTCGACGACCGCTATCGCGGCGTCTACGGCGAGCGCCGCGTGGTCTTCGCCCATCCCGACGATCTCGCGGAGATCCGCGCGCTGAACGGCGACCGGGTCGACATCGTCGGCACCCACGACGACGGCGTGACCCGGGTGGCGGAGAGCTTCCGCCTCGTGCCCTTCGACATGCCGCGCGGGTCGCTCGCCGGCTACTACCCCGAGCTCAACGTCCTCGTGCCGCTCTCGACCTTCGGCGAGGGCAGCGACACGCCGACCTCGAAATCGGTCCTCGTGCACCTGCGCGCGCCGGCCGCCGCGTGAACGAACCGGCGGCCGGGACGACTGAGGAAGAACTGGCGGACACCTTCCTGGCGGTGACGGACTCCGTCGCCGCCCTCCAGCCCGGCCTCTCCACCCTGGAGGCGGGCGTGCTCGCCGCCCTCCACCTCGGCCTCGCCGCCGACAGCCGCAGCTTTTCGCGGGTGTTCGGCGTGGAGCACGCGCTGGTGCTGCGGGCGGTGGAGATCCTCGTCGGCGAGGCGACGCTCCTCAGCGTGATCGCGCGCGCGCCCCGCACCCAGCGCACGCGCTACGCGGTCACCGAAACGGGTCGGGCCATTCTCGACCATCTCCACGGCTGAAGCCTTCAACGGAAAACGTCTTGTCCATCGTCCCCCACCCCGTGGGAGGGACGATGGCGCGAACGCCCTACCGCACGATCCGCACCGGCCCGTTCATCCCCGGCCAATCCGAGTACCCGTTGGCGCCGCCGCCGTACCAGTACGTCTTCGGGGCCTCGGCGAGGGGTGCGCCCGTGCGCAGGCGCTCCACGAGGTCCGGATTGGCGATGTAGGGGCGGCCGAAGCTGAACAGATCTGCGCGGCCCTCCTTCAGATCCTTCTCGGCAAGCTCCAGGGTGTACTGGTTGTTGCCGATATAGGCGCCCTTGAAGCGCTTGCGAATCTGCCCGAAATCCACCTCGTCCGGCACGTCGCGGCTCTGCTGGGTCACGCCCTCGATGGTGTGGACGTAAAGCAGGCCGAACCCGTTCAGGGCCTCGACATAGGCGCCGAAGGTCGCCTTCGAATCGCTGTCCAGCGCCGTCTTGCCGGGCTCGGTGGTGGCCGGCGACAGGCGGATGCCGACGCGCTGGCCGCCGCCCCAGGCCTCGGTCACGGCCTCCACCACGGCCAGCGGAAAGCGTAGGCGGTTCTCGATGGAGCCGCCGTACTGGTCGTTACGGTGGTTGGTGGAATCGCGCACGAACTGTTCGAGCAGGTAGTTATTCGCCGAGTGGATCTCGACACCGTCAAAGCCGGCCGCCTTGGCGTTCTCGGCGGCGCGGCGGTAATCCTCGACGATGCCGTGGATCTCATCCGTCTCCAGGGCACGCGGGGTGACGTGGGGCTGCATGCCCTTTTCGGTGAACGCCATGCCCTCAGGCTTGATCGCCGAGGGCGCGACGGGCAGGCCGCCGTTCGGCTGGACGTCCGGGTGCGAGATGCGGCCCGTATGCCAGAGCTGCAGGAAGATGCGCCCGTCATTGGCGTGGACGCCGGCGGTGACCGTCTTCCAGCGCTCGACTTGGGGCTCGGACCAGATACCGGGCGTCAGGGCGTAGCCCACGGCCTGTGGCGAGATGTTCGTCGCCTCTGAGATGATCAGGCCCGCATTGGCGCGCTGGGCGTAGTAATCGACGGCGAAATCCGGCGGCACGCCGTCGGTCGACGAACGGCTGCGGGTGAGCGGCGCCATGACGACGCGGTTCTTCAAAGCGAGGTCGCCGAGGGTGTAGGGTTCGAGGATCGGGCTCATGCGGGGGATGGAGGTCCTTGTGGGAGCGCACCGCCGTGCGGCGCACCGTCAGCGGGGAAAGCCCCGCTTCCCCGCCCCTGTTCCCGCCCTCAGCGCATGGCGGGCCCGCCCCGCTACTGCCCCTTCGCCGCAATCGCCTCCGACCAGTTCACCGCGCGTCGCGCCATGCCGATGTGCTGGCGCTCGTACATGCGGCCCTCGATCTTGATGGCGCCGCGCTTGAGGTTCTCGGGCTTGTCGAAGGCCTCGATGACGATGCGGGCGCGGCGCACCTCCTCCTCCGTGGGGGCGAAGCAGGTGTTGGCCGGCTCGATCTGGTTGGGATGGATCAGGGTCTTGCCGTCGAAGCCGAGGTCGCGCGCCTGCTGGCACTCGGCCCGGCAGCCGTCCACGTCGCCGATGTCGTTCCAGACGCCGTCGAGGATGATCAGGCCCTCGGCGCGGGCGGCGGCGAGGGTGAACATCATCCACGGCAGCATCGGCACGCGGCCGGGGACGAGCTGGGCCCAGGTATCCTTGGCGAGATCGTTGGTCCCGAGCACGAAGCCGGTCAGCCGCGTGCGCCGGTCGCGCCGGGCCTTGGCGATGTCCTGGATGTTGAGGATGGCCGCCGGGGTCTCGATCATCGCCCAGACGGCGATGCTGTCGGGCGCCTCCATGGCCTCGAGATGATTGGCGATGCTCTCCAGCACGGCGGGCGAGGACACCTTCGGCATCAGGATCGCGTCGGGCCGGGCCTCGATGGCCGCCTTGAGGTCGGATTCGCCCCAGGGCGTCTGGGGGGCGTTGACCCGGATGATGATCTCGCGGCTCCCGTAGCCGCCTTCCTTGACCGCCGCGCAGACCTGTTCGCGGGCGATTTCCTTGGCATCGGGCGCCACCGCGTCCTCGAGGTCGAGGATCAGCGAATCGGCGGCCAGCGTCCGGGCCTTCTCGAGGGCGCGCTGGTTCGAGCCGGGCATGTACAGCACGCTGCGGCGGAGGCGGAGGTCGGACATCGAGGGTTCCCGTGAAAACGCCGCGCACCTTAATGCAACATCGGCGCCGGGGCACCCCGCAGGGGCTCGCCGAATGGCGGATCCTTCGCTGGTTCGCGGCGCGCGCAGACGACGGCTGCTGTAAGCTCCGCGGAACGCCGCCGTCTCCACACGGCCCATCGATCCCGAATCCGAGGGTGCCTTGACGCGATCCCTGCCCTATTCGATCGGCTCGGACGGCGTTCGCCTCGCCGTCCGGCTCACGCCGCGCGCCGGCCGCAAGGGTCTCGACGGCCTCGTCGCCGGAGCGGACGGGCGGATCGCCCTGCAACTCCGCGTCGCCGCCCCGCCCGTGGAGGGCGCGGCCAACACGGCGCTCGTCGCCTATCTCGCCGAAATCCTGGATCTGCGGCGCGGCGACATCCGCATCGTGTCGGGGCAGACGGCACGCCACAAGATGGTGGCGCTCGCCGGCGATCCGGCGGTTCTGGCCGACCGCCTCGCGAAATGGATCGCGGGCGCGTCCCTGCGCCGGTAGGCCCCACGCGGCGGATGCGGGGGGACCGGTCTCGCCCGAACCCTCACGCGATCACGGACGCTCAGAACAGGCGCCCGCCGTTCGGCACCGCCCGGTCCGGCGCGAACAGCACCACCGCCCCGTCGGCATCGGGAAAGCCGAGGGTCAGCACCTCGGACAGGAACGGCCCGATCCGGCGCAGCGGAAAGTTCACCACCGCCGCCACCTGACGGCCGGGCAGGTCCTCGGCCCGGTAATGCTCGGTGATCTGCGCGCTCGACCGCTTCAAGCCGATGGGGCCGCCGAAATCGATCGTAAGCTTCAGGGCGGCTTTTCGCGCCTCCGGGAACGGCTCGGCCGACACGATGGTGCCGACCCGGATGTCGACGGCCAGGAAGTCGTCGAACGCGATGGCCTCGGCCGCCGGGGCGTCGGGCGCGTGGCTGACGTGCATGCCCGCCTCAGACCGTGCGGACCTGCCGGCGCTTGTCGGCCGACGACCATTGCATCAGGGCGACCATGACCAGGATGGTGCCGAGATAGACCACGCCCTGGAGCACGCTCGGCCGGTCGGTGTATCCCACCAGCGCGTGCAGCACCCGGCCGGCGAGGCTGTCCTCGCGCAGGATGGCGGCACTGTTCCACAGGGGCCGGTCGAGGACCGTGACCACGCCGGCATTCAGCAGGAACTGCGCCGCCTGGGAGGCGAGGCCGGCGGCGAGGAAGATGATGAGCGCGCTCGTCACCGAGAACACGTAGCGGGTCGGAATGGCGGCGAGACCGAAATAGCTCACGCTGGACAGCGCGGCGCCGACGGCGACGCCGGCCAGCGCCCCGAACTGGATGTCGAGGCCGGAGGTGCCGGAGGCCACGAGGCCGTAGAGGAACAGTACGAGTTCGGCGCCCTCCCGCAGGATTGCCGCACCGACGACGAGGGCGAGGGCGGCGGCCGTGGTCTGGCCGGTGCGGACCTTGTCGCCGGCCGCGCGCAACTCGCCGGCCAGTTCCCGGCCGTGCTTGCTCATCCAGGTGTTGTGCCAGATCAGCATCAGCACGGCGACGATGAGCACGGCGGCGTTGAGGATGTCCTGTCCGGCGCCCTCGAAGGCGTCGGAGATCTTTTCCGCGAACAGGGCGATGAGGGCGGCGCCGGCGAGGCCGCCGAGAATGCCGAGGGCGATCCAGCGGCCGCGCCCGGCAATGCCGCGGGTCGCCGCCATGACGATGCCGACGATGAGGCCGGCCTCGATGACCTCGCGGAAGGCGATGACGAAAGCGCCGATCATGCGCGGATATCCTTGTGTGCGCGCCGGGAGGCAGCGCGGGTTACCAGATCCAGAACAGCAGCACCCAGCCGAACACCGAGAGACCGCAGGCGGCCGCGATGGCGAGCGTCGCGGCGAGCCGGCGCGGGCCGGCCGCGTAGAGCCCCGACACCCGCCACGCGAGCCAGGTGCTCCACAGGCTGCTCGCGAGGAGGAGCCCCACACGCAGCTCGGAGACGTAGGGGATGATGAGCCCGTCGCCGCGCAGGAACGTCACGGTGAGGGCCGAGAGCCCGAGGAACACGCCGCAGCCCGCCACCGGGATCAGGGTCTGGGTGAGGTGGTGGAAGCGCGCCCACGACCACGCCCCGAGGGCCCGTGTTCCCAGCGCCACGAAGCCCGAGAGCGACAGGCCGAGGATGATCGCCGAGGCGGCGATGTAGGCGAGTAGCAGCACGCCGTCGAGGAGGCTGAGCACGTCGTTGTGCTCGGGGTAGTTGGTGAGGACGAACCATGGCAGGGTCGTCTCCAGGGGCCAGGCGATGCCGCGCTCGATGAGCCATGTGGCAAGCCACTGCTTGGCCTCGATGAACCACGGGCTCGACGACCACTGGAACGCGCCCACCGCCAGGCCCATCATGCCGAACAGGATGAGGGCGGTCTGGTCGAGGCTCGGCTCGTTGCCGGCGACGTTGACGATCTCGTGGGTGGGGGAACGGCGGGCGAGGCGCACGGCCCCGCGATAGCCGCTGCAGCGCCCGCACATGTGGCAGGCCCCGGCCCCGTTCATGGTCTTCACCGGCACCAGGGGGGCGCAGTTGAAGGCTTCACCTCGGGGCTTCGGCGATGCCGCCCAGGCGGCGTGGTCGACCTGGAAGCTCACGGGGGCGAGCTTGGCCAGCACGGCGAAGACGCCGTTGACGGGGCAGAGGTAGCGGCACCACACCCGCTTGTTGCGGCCGTAGAGCAGGCCGACGGCGATGGCCGCCACCGTCGAGCCGCCGAGCACGGCGAGCACCGGCTTAGGGTAACCGTAGACGCTGACCATCTGGCCGTAGACCGTGGTACCGGCGAACGCCACGAACGGCCAGCCGCCCCAGGTGAGCCAGCGCGGCACGGCGCGGCCCAGGCTCCAGCGGCTGGCGAATTCCGTCAGTGTGCCCTCGGGGCAGAGGATGCCGCACCAGGCGCGCCCGACCACCACCATGCTCACCAGCACGAACGGCCACCAGATGCCCCAGAACGCGAATTGGGCGAACACGGTCAGGTCGTTCCACAGGTGCGCCGTGCGTCCGGGGAGGGGCAGGAAGGCCGGCACCGCCACGAGGACGAGGTAGATCGCCACGACGATCCACTGGATCGTGCGGATGATGCCGCCGTTGCGCTGGAGCCACTGGCCGAGGCCGGCCAGCTTGGCGTCGACCCAGGCCTCGCCCGGTGTGATGAAGGCCGATGCCGCCATGGGGTTCGCCATTCGATTTACTTCGCCACGAGGACGGCTTTGGACTCCGGGTGGAAGTCGTCGAACACGTCGTAGCGGCCGGGATCGATGGTGCGGAACACGATGGACGAGGTCGCACCGGCGGCGAGCGCCTTCTCGCGCTTCAGTTCGGTGCTCTCGAACTCGACGGGGCTCTTGCCCGTGTTGGTGATCTCGAGCTTGAACCGGGTGTTGGCCGGCACCTCGATGACGTTGGGGATGATTTCCCCATCGCGCATCTCGACCTTGATCACCGGCAGATCTTCGGCGAGGGCCGGCCACCCGAGTGCCAGGGTGCCGGCCGTCAGCGCGGCGGCGAGCAGGTGCGAGGGGCGGGTCACGCTCAGTACGCGCCCTTCTTGCCGATGCCCGCGAAGGTGAAGTCCTGGGTCACGTCGAACGGCTTGAACCATTCGGCGACCCCGGTCTCCTTGTCGACGTGACGGCCGAAATGCTGGCCCGCGCCGGGGGGCGCCACCGTGAGCTTGAGGCGGTAGCGACCGGGACCCGACAGCTTGACGTTGTCGCCGTAATGCGGACCGTCGTTGGCCACCATGGGCATCAGGGTGCCGGTGACCTTCGGGCCCGTGGCGGCCTCGCCCTCCAGCTTCGTCAGCTCGAACGAGACGGCAAGCGACGGCACCCAATCACCCTCGGCGAAACCGTTGCGGTTGTCCTTGGCGGCGCGGATGTCGGCCTCGAGGTGCAGGTCGGACGCCGCCGCGGCGCGCATCATGTCCGGTGGGTCCATCTCGATGGGCTGGAGATAGACGGCGGCGACCTCCAGGCCGTTCTGGATCACGTGCGGCCCGATGGGCGTCTCCTTCGCCAGGACGGGAAGGACCGAACTGGCAGTGAGGAAGCCGGCCAGGAGAAGGGACGGAAGCAATCTTGCGGTCATGAGAGTCTCTCGCATGGTCCTGAGCGCGTAGACCAGCCGCGAAGGCAAGCAAAGAGGCTTCTTCGTCACATTACCACATCGGAATCGTTCTAATTCAGGGATTGCCTGACTTTCCCGAAGCAAAGCTTGTCCTGGAAGTCCGTCTATTGGTTCGTGGTCTTGCCAGCGCACAATAGACCGCGATCATGCGCCCTGGCGTGCCGGACAGGGCAGCGCGGTCTCCACAGCTGGGGAAAACGTCCGCGTGGTCAGGCCCGGATAGGCCAGGGCCTGACCGATGCCGCGGCCGCCGAGCAGGAGCAGGAACGCGGCCCAGAGTCCGGCATTGCCGAATCCGAGGGCGTGGAAGGTCAGCAGGGCGAGGCCGTAGGTGCCGGACGCCGCGATCATCAGGTTGCGCATGGCCCGGGTCCAGGTGGCACCGATATAGATTCCGTCGAAGGCGAAGGGGAGCGCTGCAACCAGCGGCGCCAGGGCCGCCGGAACGAGGTAGGCCCGCGCCGTCTCGCGAACCTCCGGATTCGTCGTCACCGCGTCGATGAAGGCCCCACCCGTCACGAGGAACAGGCAAGCGATGGCGGCCCCGAAGGCGAGGCACCAGGACAGACTCAGGCGTGCGGCGCGGCGAAAACCCGTTTCGTCGCGGGCGCCCACGGCCTGCCCGCACAGGGTCTCGGCGGCGGTGGCGAAACCGTCGAGGAAGAAGCCGCCGATCATGAAGAGATTCCACAGCACGGCGTTGGCGGCGAGGACCACGTCGCCCGAGCGCGCGCCGAGCGCCGAGAACGCGGCGATGCAGGCGACCAGCAGCAGGGTCCGCACCATCACGTCGGCGTTGACGCTGAGCATCCGTGCGAGCGCCAGGGGATCGGCGACGATTCTCCATGGCACCGCGAAGGGATGCGAGCCGAGGCGGGCGAGGAGGGTGAGGCCGAGTCCGGCGCCGGCCGCTTCGGCCAGCAGCGTCGCGAGGCCGGCGCCCGCGACGCCCCGATCCGCACCGAGCACCAGCGCGAGGGTCAGGGCGATGTTGACGCAGTTGATGGCGATCTGCAGCACGAGCCCGAGATCCGTGCGGCCGCGCCCGAGCACCGAGCCGAGGATGGCGTAGTTCGCCAGGGTGAAGGGGGCGGCGAAGATGCGGATGTGGAAATAGTCCGACAGGCCGGCGATGACCGCCGGGCTGGCACCGCTCAGGGCGAAGGCGCCCCGGCCGATGGGGCCCTGCAGGATCACGATGGCCGTGCCGACGAGGAGGCCGGCGGCGAGCGCCCGCGCCAGGGTCCGGTCGACCTCCGCGCCGTCGCGGGCGCCCACCGCCTGGGCGGTCAGTCCGGCGGTGGCCATGCGAAGCGACCCGAACGACCAGAAGATCGCGTCGAAGATCACGGCCCCGAGCGCCATGGCCCCGAGCAGCGCGGCATCGCCGAGCCGGCCGATCACCGCGGCGCCGACGAAGCCGAGGAGCGGCGTCGTCACGTTGGCGACCGTCATCGGCAGGGCCAGCGACAGGACGCGCCGGCTCGTGGCCGGCACCGGATGGGCGCCGCGGACGTTCATCGGCACGCCTTCAGTGGCAGCCGCATCCGGTGCCGCAACTGCCGCCGCCCGCAGCCTCGCCCGGCGTCCCGGTCGACTTCTTGGCCGGCCTCACGGCGGGATCGCGCGACAGACCGCGCTCTTCCAGCTCCGACAGGTAGGTGGCCCAGCGGTTCCGGTACTCGCGGCCGAGGTCGTACAGGTAGCCCCAGCCGAACAGTCCGGTGTCGTGCATGTCGTCGAATGTGAGCTTGACGGCGTAATTGCCCACGGGCTCGACGTTGAGGATCGCGACCTCGCGCTTGCCGCCGATCACCTTGCGCTCGGCCGGCGAGTGGCCCTGGACCTCGGCGGACGGGCTCGACACCCGCAGGTATTCCGCAGGCAGGGTGAAGCGCCCGCCATCCTCGAAGGCGACGATGAGGCTGCGCTTGTCGCCGGACAGGCGGATCTCCGTGGGCCAACGCTCGGCGACGGCAGCGACGGTCTGTTGGTCCATGGCTGGCTCCTGAAGAGGGGGCGTGGTCCCACGTGCGGACGCGTCGCCCCGGTGCGCGCTTGTCCGCGCGGGTGCAAGACCTCATATGCTTCTTCATGCTAGGTTCGTCACGCGACCAAACGCCAGTGCTTTCCCCAGATCAGAGTTCAGAGTCCCGCATGTGGGGTCCCCGCACCGTCGACACTCCCGTGACGCCCGTTGCTGCGCCGTTGATCGACCCGTTCCAGCGGGCGATCACGTACCTGCGCATCTCGGTGACGGATCGCTGCGATCTGCGTTGCGTCTACTGCATGTCCGACGACATGAACTTCCTGCCGAAGCGCGATCTCCTCAGCCTCGAGGAACTCGATCGCCTCTGCGCGGTGTTCATCGGGCGCGGGGTCCGCAAGCTGCGCATCACCGGCGGCGAGCCCCTGGTGCGACGCGACATCATGCACCTGTTCCGCCGCCTGTCGCGCCACCTTGGCACGGGCGCGCTGGAAGAGCTGACCATGACGACGAACGGAACGCAGCTCGGCCGCTTCGCGCCCGAACTCGCCGACCTCGGCGTTCGCCGCGTCAACGTCTCCCTCGACACCCTCGACCCGGCCAAGTTCAAGGCCGTGACCCGGCGCGGCGACCTCAAGGCGGTGCTCGACGGCATCGCGGCGGCGCAGCGGGCCGGCATCAAAGTCAAGATCAACGCCGTGGCGCTCAAGGGCGTCAACGAGGATGAGCTCGCCGACATGATCGCCTGGGCGCATGGCGGCGACATGGACATGACCCTCATCGAGGTCATGCCGCTCGGCGAGATCGAGGGTGACCGCACGGACCAGTTCCTGCCGCTCTCCGTAGCGCGGGCGCGGCTCGAACAACGCTACACCCTGATCCCCCTGCCCGACCGCACGGGTGGCCCGGCGCGCTATGTCCGCATCGCCGAGACCGGCGGGCGCCTCGGCTTCATCACGCCGCTGACCCATAATTTCTGCGAGAGCTGCAACCGCGTGCGCCTCACCTGCACGGGCAAGCTCTACATGTGCCTCGGCCAGGAGGACGCGGCGGACCTGCGCGCGGCGCTGCGCGCCTCCCCCGACGACGCCCTCGTGACCCAGGCGGTGGTGGACGCCATCGCGCGCAAGCCCAAGGGCCACGACTTCGTCATCGAGCGGGCCCGCCCGGCGGCGGTGGGACGCCACATGAGCGTCACCGGCGGCTGATTTTTTGGGGTGCATCGGCGTGTCCGAAAACCGGGCCGCATTTCTCGGGCCGAGGCTCCCGCTGGTTTGACCCTGTGCCCCATCGAACCTAGACCCCGCTCCATCGCAAAAACTGGATGATGGAGACGGATGATGGCGAAGGTCGCGTTCCTGGGCCTCGGCGTGATGGGCGGGCCGATGGCCGGGCACCTCGCCAGACACGGCCACGCCGTCACCGTCTACAACCGGACGGCGGCCAAGGCCGAGGCCTGGGTGAAGGCCCATGGCGGGGCAGCGGCGCCGACCCCGCATGAGGCCGCCCGGGGCCAGGAGATCGTGTTCGCCTGTGTGGGCAACGACGACGACCTGCGCGGCGTGACGCTGGGTTCGGACGGCGCCTTCGCGGGCATGGAAAACGGTGCGGTCTTCGTCGATCACACCACCGCCTCGGCGGAGGTCGCCCGCGAACTCAGCGACGTCGCGCAGGCGGCCGGCCTGCACTTCATCGACGCCCCGGTCTCCGGCGGTCAGGCCGGTGCCGAGAACGCGGCGCTGACCGTCATGTGCGGCGGCGAGGCCGCGATCTACGCCCGGGTCGAGCCGGCGATCCTGAGCTTCGCCAAGGCGAGCCGCCTGATGGGTCCCTCGGGTTCGGGCCAGCTCACCAAGATGGTCAACCAGATCGCCATCGCGGGGTTGGTGCAGGGCCTGTCGGAGGCGATCCACTTCGCCAAGCGGGCCGAACTCGACGTCGAGGCGGTCCTCGACGTGATCTCCAAGGGCGCCGCCGGCTCCTGGCAGATGGAGAATCGCGGGCGGACCATGAACGCCGAAAAGTTCGATTTCGGCTTCGCCGTCGATTGGATGCGCAAGGATCTCGGCATCCTCCTGGCCGAGGCGCGCCGCAACGGCGCCAGATTGCCGGTGACCGCCCTGGTCGATCAGTTCTACGCCGACGTGCAGGGCATGGGGGGCAACCGCTGGGATACGTCGAGCCTCATCGCGCGTCTGGAGACGTAAGCCGCGCTTCGGCGAGGGACAGGGCCGCCTCCGGGGCGGTCCAGGCCCAGTCCCCGCCCATCTGGTGGCGGAACCAGGTGAACTGGCGCTTGGCGTAGCGGCGCGTGTCGGCCTGACCGCGCCGGATCGCCTCGGCCCGGTCGATGGCCCCGTCGAGATGGGCGATCAGGCCGGGCACGCCATGCGCGCGCATGATCGGCAGCATCGGGTCGAGGCGGCGTTCGCGCAGGCCCGCGACCTCCTCGAGGGCGCCGTCCGCGATCATCGCGGCGAACCGCGCGTCGATGGCGGCGCGGAGCGCCTCGCGCTCGGGCGCGAGGAACAATTTCAGCATGGGCAGGCCGGCGAGGGGCCCGGGCGTGCGCTGCCCGTGGAAATCGGCGATGGGCCGGCCCGTGGCGGCGTAGATCTCCAGGGCGCGCATGATCCGGGCACGGTCGCTCGGCCGCAGGGCCTCGGCGCCGGCCGGATCGCGGGCGGCGAGGTCGGCGTGGAGAGCCTCCGTCGACCGTCCCTCGGCCCCGGCCCGGATCGCGGCCCGTACGGCGTCGGGCACGGTCGGCAGCTCCGAGAGCCCTTCCTCCAGGGCGCGGAAGTACAGGCCGGTGCCGCCCACCAAGATCGGCAGGCAGTTCTCCTCCCTCAGACCGGCGAGCAGGCCAGTCGCCTCCCGGGCGAAATGGCCGGCCGAGTAGTTCACCGCGCCGTCGACGTGGCCGTAGAGGCGGTGCGGGGCCAGGGCCTCCTCCTCCGCGCTCGGACGGGCCGAGAGGCGGCGGAGATCCCCGTAGACCTGCATGGAATCGGTGTTGATCACCACGCCCCGGAACCGCCGCGCCAGGGTGGTGGCGAGGCCCGACTTGCCCGAGGCGGTCGGCCCTGCGATGAGGATGGCCGCCGGCCGGCCGTGCGCGTGTGCTGTGTCCGTGACCGGCGGCAAGGCGTGGAAGCTCCCGGATGTCCCTCGTCGCGATCCTGATAGCAAACCCCGCGCGCCCCGCCATCACCGATGCGGTCCTCGCCGAGACCCGCCGGGTCCTGCGCACGGAGCACCAGCCGCGCATCCTCCACGGCGAGGTCGCCGCCGAGGTACTGGTGCCCGGAACACCGGCCGATGCGCCGGCCCTCGCCCGGCGCCTGCGCGCGGCGTTCGCGTCGGAGCCCTTCGACATCGCCGTCCTGCCCGCCGGCCCGCACCGGCGCAAGCGCCTGTTCCTCGCCGACATGGATTCGACCATGATCGAGCAGGAATGCATCGACGAGCTCGCCGGCACCGTCGGCCTGCGCGCCCAGGTCTCGGCCATCACCGACCGGGCCATGCGCGGGGAGATCGACTTCGGACCGGCCCTGCGCGAGCGTGTCGCCCTCCTGCGGGACCTGCCCGTCGGCGTCATCGATACCCTGATCGCCGAACGCATCACCCTCATGCCCGGCGCCCGGACTCTGGTGCAGACGTGCAAGGCCCACGGTACCCACACCTGCCTCGTCTCGGGCGGCTTCACCCTGTTCACCGGGCCGGTTGCGCAGAGGATCGGGTTCGACGAGGCCCATGCCACGACGCTCGGCGTCAGGGACGGAACACTCACCGGCACCGTTCACGAGCCCATCGTCGACAAGGCGACGAAGCGCGCCACCCTGGTCAATCTGCGCAGTCGCTTCGGCCTCGATCCGGCCGAGACCCTGGCGGTGGGCGACGGCGCCAACGACCTCGACATGCTGGCCGAGGCCGGCCTCGGCGTCGCCTTCCGGGCCAAGCCCGCGGTGGCCGCCGCCGCCCATGTCCGCATCGACCACGGCGACCTCACCGCCCTGCTCTACCTCCAGGGCTATGCGGCGAGCGAGTTCGTGAACTGAAGAAGGCCGCCCTCCCTTCGGAAGGCGGCCTTTTCAAAGTGACGACCAAGGGGCCCGGTCAGTCGAGGCCGAGGGCCACGAAGCGGACGTCGCCGGACGCGCTCGCAACCATGAGGAGCACCGACTTGCGGTTCTCCTTGCGCAGCTGCTCGACGCGCTTGGTCACCTCGGCCGGCGTGGTCACTGGCTCCTGGCCGACCTCGACGATGAGTTCGCCGGGCTTGATCTGCTTGTCGGCCGCCGTCGAATTCGGGTCGACCCGCATCACCACCACACCCTTGAGGGTATCCTTGATGCCGTAGCGGCGACGCAGGTCGTCGGTGAGGTTCGACAGGTTGAGGCCGAGCGCCTGACGCACGGCGCTCTCGGCCTCGGGCTGGCGGGCATTGGCGAGCTGCGGCTTCTCGTTGTCCTCCAGGCGCCCGAGGGTCACGGACTTCGTCGTCTCGGCGCCCTTGCGCACGACGATCACCTCGACGACCTTGCCGACGGGGGTCGAGGCGACGATGCGCGGCAGGTCGCTCGACGATTTCACGGCCGTGCCGTTGAACTTCACGATGACGTCGCCGACCTCGAGGTTCGACGCCTTGGCCGGACCCTTCTCGTCGACGCCGGCGATGAGGGCGCCCCGGGCGCCGCCCTTGAGGCCGAGTGCCTCCGCCGTGGCATCGTCGACGTTCTGGATGCGCACGCCGAGCCAGCCGCGGCGGACCTCGCCGAACTCGCGCAACTGGTCGATGACCTGCGACGCCGTGGCCGAAGGCACCGCAAAGCCGATGCCCACGGACCCGCCGGTCGGCGACAGGATCGCCGTGTTGATGCCGATGACCTCGCCGTTCATGTTGAACAGCGGGCCGCCGGAATTGCCCTTGTTGATGGCCGCGTCCGTCTGGATGTAGTTGTCGTAGGGACCGGACTCGATGTTGCGCCCGCGCGCCGAGACGATGCCGGCCGAGACCGAGCCGCCGAGACCGAACGGGTTGCCGATGGCGATGACCCAGTCGCCCGGCCGCATCTTCTCGGAATCGCCGAACGGCACCGCCCTGAGGGGCTTGTCGGCTTCGGGCTTCACCCGCAAAACGGCGAGATCGATCTTCGGGTCCTTGCCGATGATCTCGGCTTTCAGCTTGGTTCCGTTGTGCAGGATGACCTGGATGTCGTTGGCGTCGCCGATGACGTGGTTGTTCGTGACAACGATGCCCGACGCGTCGATGATGAAGCCGGACCCGAGCGAGTTCGACTTGCGCGACTGCTGGCGCGGGGTGTCGCCGTCCCCGCCGCCGCCGCGTCCGCCGCGCTTGCTGAAGAACTCCTCGAACAGGTCCTCGAACGGCGTGCCGGGCGGAAGCTGCGGGCCGCTGCGGGTGTTGGGCCGGGCCTCGACGGTGGTGGAGGCCGAGATGTTCACCACCGCGTCCGTCACCTGGTCGGCGAGGTCGGCGAGGGATTCCGGCCCCTTGGCGAAGGCGGGCTGGGACAGGCCGGTAACGCTGACCGAGGTCGCCAGGGTGGCGGCCACGAGAGCCGAGCACAGGGAGCGGCGCAGCGCTCGCAGGCGGGGCGCTGGGGCAGCGCGCGCGACGGATTCCATGTTCGACCTCTTGCCTGAAACGTTGCTCTTAGATCGTCCCCCGGACCCGGCGATCAAGGGGCCTTATGCTCTCATGGAAACGGCCGGCACTGGGGTGCCGGCCGCTGGGTCGCTGTCCACGGGGAAAGCGGTCGGTTCAGCGCCCGACCGAACCCGTCGCGCCCGCATCCCCACTCCGACCGGCGGTGGCCGGCGAGCGACCCTGCGGATCGCTGAAGTAGCGGAAGAAGTCCGAGGACGGGGACATGACGAGGCGGGTGTCGGAGCCCTTCAGCCCGGTCTCGTAGGCCTGCATCGAGCGGTAGAAGCTGAAGAAATCCGGGTCCTTGCCGTACGCGACGGCGAGGATGCGGTTCTTGTCGGCGTCGCCCTGGCCGCGCAGGGTCTCGGAGGTCTGGTTGGCCTCGGAGAGCAACACGGTCACGTCGCGGTCGGCCTTGGCCTTGATGGTCGCGGCGATCTGGTCGCCGTTGGCGCGGATGTCGGCGGCCTCGCGGTTGCGCTCCGTCGTCATGCGCCGATAGACCGCCGTGCTGTTCTGCGCCGGCAGATCGACGCGGGTCATGCGCAGGTCGACGATCTCGACGCCGAGCTCCTTGGCCTGCCGGTTCACGTCCCCCTGGATCTGATTCATCAGGTCCGAGCGCTGGGTCCGCACGATGGCATCGCGGGTCGAGCGCGCGAGCACGTTGCGCAGGGCCGAGTTGGTAAAGCTGGCGAGCAGGGTGTTGGCCCGGAGGATGTTGTTGGCCGACTGGTAGAACTTCAGGGGATCGATGATCCGGTAGCGGGCGAAGGCATCGACTTCGAGGTTCTGGCGATCGGCCGTCAGCAGTGTCTGCACCGGCAGATCGAGGTCGAGGACGCGCTTGTCGAAGAGCACCACGTTGTCGACGAACGGCACCTTGAAATACAGGCCCGGCTTGTCGGTACCGGTCTGGTTGAGGACGGCGCGCACGCGGCCGAACTGGAGGACGAGCGCCTGTTGCATCTGCCCGACGGTGAAGACCGAGGCATAGAGCAGGATGACGACGGCCGCCGCCGCGATTAGGAGGCCGGTGCGAAGGGCGGGATTGTTCATCGTGCGGCTCCACCGGTGCTGCGGGCGCCGAACTCGGTGAGCGGCAGGACGGGGACGACGCCGGTGCCGGCATTGTTCACGCCGGTGCCGTTCTGATCGATGATCACCTTGTTGACCGAGCCCAGGACCCGCTCCATCGTTTCGAGGAAGATGCGCTCGCGGCTGATCACCGGCGCGACCTTGTAGGAATCGTAGACCTGCTGGAAGCGGGCCGCCTGACCGGTGGCCTCCGCCGTCGCCTGCGTCTTGTAGGCCTCGGCCGCCTGGACGATCTGCGACGCCTTGCCCTTGGCCTGGGGCACCTCGCGGCTGGCGTAAGTGCGAGCCTCGTTCTGGGCGCGCTCGGCGTCCTGCTGGGCGGCGTTCACGTCGATGAAGGCGGGACGCACCTCGGGCGGCGGATTGACGGCCACGAGCTGGACCACCTCCATGCGCACGCCGGCGCCGTACTCGTCGAGCGCCTTCTGCGTGATCTCCTTGACCTCCTGGGCGACGCTCGACTGCTCGTTGGTCAGGATCGCCTGGATATTGCGGCGGCCGATGACCTCGCGCATGGCGCTCTCGGCGATGGCCTTGATGGTGCCCTCGGGGTTCTCGAGGTTGAAGACGTAGTCGGAGGCCTTGAGCGGATTCACGCGCCACTGCACTTCGAAGTCGAGGTCGACGATGTTCTCGTCGCCGGTGAGCATCAGGCTCTCCTCCGGCTTGTCCGTGGCGCGGCCCTGGGCGCCGAGTCCGGCGCGGTAACCGATCTGGATGCTGTTGACCTGGCCGACATTCGGCTTGGTCACGGCGCCGATGGGATAGGGGAAGTTGTAGTTCAGGCCCTGGCCGGTGGTGCCGGTGTAGCGCCCGAACATCGTCGTGATGCCGACCTGCTGGGGAGCCACCGTGTAGACACCCGTGGCGAGCCACGCGACGGCGACGAGGCCGGCCGCGATGAGGATACCGCGTCCGCCGCCCATGGAGCCGCCCGGCAGCACGCCGCGCAGGCGATCCTGGCCGCGCCGGAGCAGCTCCTCGAGGTCCTGGGGCGTCTTGCCACCACCCCCGCCGCCGCCGCCCCACGGGCCACCCCCGCCGCCATTGCCGCCGCTGCCCCGGCCCCAGGGCCCTCCCCCGTTGCCGCTACCGCCGCCGCTCTGATTGCTCCAAGGCATGCTCGCCGATATCTCCCGTTCCAGCAGCGTGTCCGCTGCGCAAAGCCTAAGTGGCACGAAGCCGATTTGCGCCATCCGGCCGCACCGCCACCGGCGTGCGAACCGTACCCCCATCGTGTGGACAAGAGCGTTGTACGGTCTCGATCAGTCCATTCCACCTGCGAGGCCACGCGCGGTCCTGTCAAGGTTGGGCCGCGGGCGGTGGGACGAGACGAATTCAGACTTGTCCAGGATTTGGGCATCGCCCGCCCGAATGACAACCGGCGGCGGAACCATTGCGCGATGGGTCGCGGGTCGGCCTTCGGCGCGCGTCACGCGATCCGCTCGAGATCGACGAAACTGAAGGCGCAGGCGTCGTGCCCGCCCGCCGGATGGGCCTCGCGAAAGGTCTCGTGGAACGCCGCACGGTCGAAGGGCGGAAACACCGTATCGCCCTCCGGCGACAGGGCCACTTCCGTGAGGTGGATGCGATCGGCCTGCGGGAGGGCGAGGCGGTAGATCTCGCCGCCCCCGGCCACCATCAGTTCGTCCGCGCCCTCAACCCGTGCCAGGACCCCGTCCCAGTCGTGCACCGTCTCGACGCCGGGCGCGGAGAAGGCGGGATCGCGGGTCAGCACCAGAATGCGCCGGCCCGGCAGCGGGCGTCCGATGGACTCGTAGGTCCGTCGACCCATGAGGACGGGCTTGCCGAGAGTCAGGGCCTTGAACCGCTGCAGATCGCTGCGCAGGCGCCAGATCAGGCTGTTGTCGCGGCCGATGACGCCGTTCTCGGCCACTGCGGCGAGGAGTGTGATGCGGGGACGCGCCATCAGACGGCCACCGGCGCGCGGATGGCGGGGTGCGGCGCGTAGCCCTCGATGGCAATGTCCTCGAAACGGAAATCGAACAGCGACGTGACGGCCGGATTCAGCGCGAGGCGCGGAGCTGGGCGCTCCTCCCGCGTGAGCTGGAGCCGGGCCTGGTCGAGGTGGTTCACGTAGAGATGCGCGTCACCGAGCGTGTGGATGAAGTCGCCGGGCATCAGTCCCGTGACCTGCGCGATCATCGCCGTCAGCAGCGCGTAGCTGGCGATGTTGAACGGCACGCCGAGGAATACGTCGGCCGAGCGCTGGTAGAGCTGGCACGAGAGCCGCCCTTCCGCCACGTAGAACTGGAACAGGCAGTGGCACGGGGCCAACGCCATCCGGTCGAGGTCGGCCGGGTTCCAGGCCGAGACGACGAGGCGGCGCGAATCCGGGTTGCGGCGGATCTCGTCGAGGACCCAGGCGATCTGGTCGACGCTGCCGCCGTCGGGTTTGGCCCACGAGCGCCATTGCCGGCCGTAGACGGGGCCGAGGTCGCCCTCCGCGTCGGCCCACTCGTCCCAGATGGTGACGCCGTTGGCCTGGAGCGCGCGGACGTTGGTGCTGCCGGTGAGGAACCACAGCAATTCGTGGATGATGGAGCGCAGGTGCAGCTGCTTCGTCGTGACCAGGGGGAAGCCGGCGGCGAGATCGAACCGCATCTGATGGCCGAACACCGAGAGGGTGCCCGTGCCGGTGCGGTCGTCCTTGCGGACGCCCTCGCGGAGGATGCGTTCGAGAAGCTGGTGGTAGGCGTGCATCGCGGCTCCGGCTGTTCCTTCGGGATAACGCGTCCGCGGCGGCGAGGCGAGATCGTGGGCGCGCCTCGTCTCGGTTGTCCCTAACGATCCTCACCCCTCGGGCCACAGCACCCAGGCGATCATGGCGAGGTTGCTCCAGGCGTGGAGGACGATGCAGGGCCACAGGCGTCCGCCGCGCCAGCGCAGCCAGCCGAGCATGAGGGCGAGCGGCAGGAGCGAGACCGGCCGGGCGAGGCCGAAGCCGTTGACGTGCGCGCCCGCGAACAGCACGGCCGTGGTCAGGATGGTGAGGGCGGGGCCGGCGCCCCGCAGGCCCCGGGCGAAGACGAAGCCGCGCATCAGCAATTCCTCGGCCACGGGCGCCAGCACGACGACGGTGGCGAGCCACAGGATGACGCCCCCGGCCTGGAGGGTCGGCGACAGGGTGGCGTTGCGGGCTACGGGCGCACCGAACACGGCACCCGTGCCCGTGACCCAGGCGATGTGGACGACAGGCCAGACGACGAGGAGCCACGCGAGGGTGCGCCGCGGCAGGCCGGCGTTCCGCGGAGCCGTCAGCGCCAGGGTCCGGCGCCACGAGGGTCCGTCGGCCCAGCGGGCGGCGGCGAGGACGAGGAGGGCGAGGATTCCCTGGCGCACGCCGTCGAGGGCGAGTTCGCGGGCGGCGAATTGGCGCGGACGCAAGGGGCTGCGCCCGGCGGCCGAGAACGGGTCGAGTCCGTCGAGCCAGTCGGCGCCCAGCCGTACGATCACCAGGGCGACGACACTTGCCCCGCCGAGGAGAAGCGCGGCTCGGAGCACCATGCCGGCCATGGCGAGCCCGGCCCGCGCGGCCGCGTGCCACCGCCCGGTGGTATCCAGACCGTCGCGTTCGGCAGGGACCCTCGGATCGGGCTTCAAAAGCGGCCGGACTCCCTCTATGTTCGCTGCACTGCCCGAAGTGCCGGCGACGGTGACGAGCAAGCCCCGCGTTGGCGGGGTGCTCCGACCCCGAGACGGTACCCGGCGCCTTCCGACAGAACCACGGGCCTTTGGACGCATCGCATGCGGGCTGGACAGGCCTCGGGTTCCGGCGGAAGGTCGAGGTCGTTCAGGACTACCGGAGAGGCTCGGAAACGGCGCTCCGCTCGATTTTCATCCGACCCCGGTGCGCCCTTGGGCGCGCGACGGCGGCCAGGCACCGGGTATAAGCGACCGCAGATGGCAGACGATCTGATCCGTTACGATCTTCTGGTGCAGGACGCCCTGCGCGGCGTCGTGCGCAAGGTGCTCACCGACGCCGCCCGGGACGGGCTGGCGGGCGAGCATCACTTCTACGTGTCCTTCCGGACGGAAGCGCCCGGGGTTCGGATGTCCCAGCGTCTGCGCGAGAAATACCCGCAGGACATGACCATCGTGCTCCAGCACCAGTTCTGGGATCTCAGCGTCAACGAGCACACCTTCGAGGTCGGGCTGTCATTCTCCGGCGTGCCCGAGCGGCTGCTGGTGCCGTTCGACGCGCTTTCGGGCTTCTTCGACCCCTCCGTCCAATTCGGTCTCAAGTTCGACCTGACCGAAGGCATGGAGGAGGCCGTGGAGGCGATGGACGACGACGTCACCCCTCTGGCCACCGGCAAGACGGCACCGCGCGGCGCCGCCTCGGAGCCGAGCGAGCTGAAGCCGAAGGGCACGGGACTCGCCGCCATCGGCTCCGGCGTTCCCAAGATCGGGCCCGCCACCGCTTCGACCCAGAACAACACGGACGGGGACGATGCGGACAAGCCCGCCGCCAAGCTGTCCATGGGCAAGACGCCGGCGAAGAAGCCCGAGGGCGAAGGCACCGAGGCCGGCGCCGAGGTCGTGAGCCTCGACGCGTTCCGGAAGAAGAGCTGACCGTCAGCCCCGGCGCTCCACGCCCATGCGCAGGCCGTGTTCCGGCCTCAGCGTGACCCGGTGCAGGGGCGTGACCGGCGGGTGATCCGCCGACACGCTCAGGCGGACGGCGCGGACGATGTGGGCCAGCACGATCACCGCCTCCTGCACAGAGAAGCTCTGGCCGATGCAGACGCGTGGGCCGGCCCCGAACGGCAAGTAGGCGAAGCGCGGAATCGCCTTCCGGGCATCGCCCAGAAAGCGCTCGGGGACGAAGGCGGCGGGATCGTCCCACAGGGTGCGGTGGCGGTGGAGCACGTAGGGTGCCACCATCACCAGGGAGCCGCGCGGAATCTTCACCCGGCCGATGCGATCCTCGGCGATGGCCTGACGGCTGAGGAACGGAACCGGCGGGAACAGCCGCATGGTTTCCTCCATCACCGCCTTGGTGAACGGCAGCGCGTCGGCATCGAATCCCTCCGCCGGCACGGCATCGACCTCCGCCTCGATCCGCGCGCGCGCCGTGTCGTCCTGCGACAGGCAGTAGAGTGCCCAGGTCAGGGCGTTGGCGGTGGTCTCGTGTCCGGCGGCGATGAAGGTGACGATGTTGGCCTTCACCTCCAGGTCCGTGAGGCCCTTGCCGGTCTCCGGGTCCTGCGCTTCGAGCAGCAGGGTAAGGAGGTCGGCGGGCGCCCGGTCGGCCGCGATCAGGGCGCGGCGCTTGTCGATGAGCGCATCCACCACCTCGGCGAAGAACCGCACGGCGGGCCGCGCCCGCAGGCGGCCGATGCGCGGCACGAAGCCCGGCACGCCGAACACGTCGAGGGGATCGATGGGCCCGACGGCCTCCAGGAAACGCGTGATCGCCCGGCCGAGCGCATCGGGATCGCTTTGCAGCCCTTGCGTAAAAATCGTCCGCTCCAGCACGTCGAGGGTGACGCGGGTCATCTCCAGGGCGGCGTCGACGGTGGTCCCGTCCCGCCGCGCGAGACGCCGCGCGATGCGGGCGCCGGCCGCGTTCATCGATTCGGCGAAACCCAGCACGTGGCGCGCCGAAAAGATCGGCGCCAAGGTACGGCGCTGGAGCTTCCACTCCTCGTCCTCGGCCGTGAGCAGGCCGTTGCCGAGGCCGGGGGCTAGCACCCGCCGCTGGAGGTCGTCCTTGCGGTAGTTGGCGGCGTTCTCGACGTAGAGGTAGCGGATCAGAGCCGGGTCGCTCACCACGGTGACGCGGCCCATGGCGCCCTCCCCGGCCATGACGGGCTTCTCGAAGTGCTCGTCGAGCCAGGTGGTGATGGGGTTGGACCGCGCCGCCTTGAGGAAGGCGAGCAGCCCCAGCGGCTGGCGCAGGGGGCGCGGCACGGCCGGGCGGAAGCGCGCGGGTGCATCGGGCGGGCACGGAACGGCGGCATCCATCATCGGCGTGTCATCACTCCATGGTCCGGGGCAGGTCGCCAAAAAAGCCTTGAGACTTCCACGGCACCGTCACCCGGTGCCATCGCGGTTTCGACCCACCCAGTCTAAGTAGGGTGCGCCGCAGCCACACGAAGAGGCCACGATGTCGCCCACCGAGACGCCCGCCACCCGCACGGAATCCGACACGTTCGGACCCATCGAGGTCCCGGCGCATCGCTACTGGGGGGCTCAGACGCAGCGCTCGATCCAGAACTTCAAGATCGGCACGGAGCGGATGCCGGCGCCCCTCGTCCACGCCCTCGGCCTCGTCAAGCAGGCCGCTGCCCTGGTGAACCAGGATCTCGGCGGCCTCGACCCGAAGGTGGCCCAGGCCATCGCGGCGTCGGCGGCCGAGGTGGTCTCGGGCGAGCACGACCAGGAATTCCCCCTCGTGGTGTGGCAGACCGGGTCGGGCACCCAGTCCAACATGAACGCCAACGAGGTCATCGCCAGCCTCGCCAACGAGTTGCTCGGGGCTAAGCGCGGCGGCAAATCGCCGGTGCATCCCAACGACCATTGCAACCGGGGCCAGTCCTCCAACGACGTGTTCCCCACCGCCATGCACATCGCGGTGTCGCGCGAGATCAACGACCGGCTGATGCCGGCCCTGAAGCACCTGCACGACGCCCTCGACGCCAAGGCCAAGACCTTCGCCGACATCGTCAAGATCGGCCGCACCCACCTGCAGGACGCGACCCCCGTGTCGCTCGGCCAGGAGTTTTCCGGCTACGTCGCCCAGGTGGCCCTCGGCAGTGCGCGCGTCCAGGCGACCGTGCCGGGCGTGCTGGCGCTGGCCCAGGGCGGCACGGCGGTGGGTACCGGCCTCAACGCGCATCCCGAGTTCGCTGAAAAGTTCGCCGCGAAGGTCGCCGAGCTGACGGGCCTGCCGTTCACGTCGGCCGAGAACAAGTTCGAGGCGCTCGCCACCCACGACGCCCTGGTGTTCACGCAAGGGGCGCTGTCGGCGCTCGCCGCCGGCTTGTTCAAGATCGCGCAGGACATCCGCCTGCTGGCATCCGGCCCGCGCTCGGGCCTCGGCGAGCTGTCGTTGCCCGAGAACGAGCCCGGCTCCTCGATCATGCCCGGCAAGGTCAACCCGACCCAGTGCGAAGCCCTCACCATGGTCTGCGCTCAGGTGATCGGCAACGGCACCACCGTGAGCTTCGCCGGCAGCCAGGGCCATTTCGAGCTCAACGTGTTCAAGCCCGTCATCGTCAACGCCGTGCTGCAATCGGTGCGGCTTCTTGCCGACGCGGCGATCTCCTTCACCGACAATTGCGTGGTGGGCATCAAGGCCAACGAGGACCGCATCGCCGACCTCATGAGCCGCTCGCTCATGCTGGTGACGGCGCTCGCGCCCTCCATCGGCTACGACAAGGCCGCCGAGATCGCCAAGACCGCGCACAAGAACGGCACCACCCTGAAGGAAGAGGCCCTGCGGCTGGGCTACGTCACGGAAGAGGAGTTCGAGCGCGTGGTGCGCCCGGAGACCATGCTGGCGCCCAGCGCCGACTGACGGAGGTTTTCGCGCATGGCGGAGATCATCAACCTGCGCGACGCCCGCAGGGCGAAGGCACGGACCGAGAAGGAGGCGAAGGCGGCCGACAACCGCATCGCCTTCGGCCGGCCGAAAAAAGCCAAAACCTTGGCGGAGGCCAAGAAGGCCATCGAGGTCTCGCGCCACGAAGGGCACAAGCTCGTGGGGCCGGATTCGGAGTGAGGGAGCGCAACCCGTGACCGGCGGCGTCACCAAGCGTTCGGTGATGATCGCCGGCCATCGCACCAGCGTGTCCCTGGAGGACCCGTTCTGGGACGCCCTTCGCGAGATCGCCGAGGCGCGCGGCCTGTCGGTCCAGACGCTGGTCGGCGCGATCGATGCGGGGCGGGACGGGCAGAATCTGTCGTCGGCGATCCGGGTGTTCGTGCTGGCGGCGGTGCGGGCGCCTCCGCGATCCTGAAGTGTCGCCTATCGGCGAACGCCCAGGAGGCTCCGCGACGCGGGCGCCCCGAACGTCCTGCGAAAATCGTTGGCGAAGTGGGCCTGATCGGCGAAACCCGCAGCGTGGGCGGCGCCCGTGAAGTTCGCCCCCGCGATGATGGCGGTGATGGCCCGGCGCATGCGGAGCCAGGAGCGGTAACGCCGGAACGGCACGCCGATCTCCTGGGTGAAGAGGTGTTGCAGACGCGACGAGGACAGGCCCACCGAGCCGGCGAGCGAATCGGCCGAAAGTCCGGAACCCGGGCCGGTCCCGAGGCGCGACACGACCTGAGCGATGCGCCCGTCCAGCCGACACTCCGTTCGGCGGCGTGAGAAGCCCGCGAGATCTGCGAGCGCTTCCGCGGCCCAGGCACAGGCGCCGCGATCCTCGTAGAGGGCACGCAGGGACACGATCTCGCCCCCTGCCGCGACGCGGGCGCCGGCGATGGAGGAAGCGCCCCGCATCAGGCCCGTCAGGGCGTGCGGCGAGGCCTCGGGTTCGAGGTAGAAGACCGCCACCGGGTCCCCGCCGCATTCGAGTTCGTGCGCCAAGCCCGCCGGCACGAACGCGGTCCGGCAGGTGATCCACGCTGTTCCGTCGAACCGGATCCGGAAGCGGCCGTAGAGGCCGGCGAGATAGACCGGCGCCCCATGCTGGTGGCTGGCGTTGTAGGCGAGCGGCCCGGCGAAGAAGGTGTGCGCGCCCTCCACATGCCAGAGCGGGCCGAGCGCAGCAGGTTCGTTCAAGCGCCGCCCTCCGTCACGATGCTAGCCCTGCCCTCGAGCCGGAGCCCTGGGATCATCCTGGCGCACGCGGACCGGCGGGGGAATGCCCATCATGATCGATCTTACCCGCCGCCGCCTCGCCGCCTCCGCCCTTGCCCTGGCCGTACCCCGTCCGGCCTCGGCGCAGGTTTCCTCGGCGCAGATTTCCTCGGTGCAGGTTCACCCGACGCAGGTTTGTCCGCCCGAAACGCCGCCCACCATCCACCGGGTTCGGCTCGGAGGCTTCACGGTGACGACCCTGCTCGATGCGAGCGCGATGATCGACGGCCCCTGGCCCATCGTCGGGGAGGACCGCGAGCGCGTCGAGGTCGAGGCCCTGATGCGGGAAAATCGCCTCCCCCCGAACCGATTCAAGCCGGGCTTCACGCCGACCGTCGTGCAGACCGGCCGCGAGACCGTCCTGTTCGATACCGGCAACGGCGAGGTCGGGTTCGTACCCCGTCCCGCCGGCGGGCAACTGGCGCGGCTCCTGGCCCGCGCCGGCATCGCGCCGGAGACCATCGACGTGGTCGTGCTGACCCATTGCCACACCGATCATATCGGCGGCCTCGTGGAGGGCGGGCGCCCCGTCTTCGCGCGGGCGCGCTACGTGGTCGGCGCGGCCGAGGACGCGTTCTGGCGCGACCCGTCTCGTCTGTCCGCGCCGCCCGAGAGCAACGCGTTCAAGTCGGCCCGGGTCTTCCGCAGCCACCTGCTGCCGCTTGCCGACCGCACCACCTTCGTGAAGCCCGGTGACACGGTGGCGCCGGGAATCACCGCGCTGGCCGCCTTCGGGCACACGCCGGGACACCTCGCCTTCCACGTCGAGAGCGCCGGCCAGGGCCTGCTGGTCTGGGGGGATTGCGCCCACCACGAGGTCGCCTCCCTGGCACGCCCGGACTGGCAGGCCTTCTTCGACATGGACAAGGAGCGCGGGGCTGCCACGCGCCGGACGATCTACGACATGGCCGCGACGGACGGGATTCTGGTCGCGGCCTATCACACCGCGTTTCCCTCCCTCGGCTACGTGGTGCGGCAGGGGACCGGCTACCGCTGGATTCCCCTCACCTACCAGCTCGATCCCTGAACCCGGGCGTCAGGCCGCCGTCAGCACCGCCGGCTTCGGCCCGCCCGTCGCCCAATCGAGCAGTTCCACCGTGTGCACGATGGGGATGGCGGTGCCCTTCCCGATCTGCGTCGCGCAGCCGATGTTGCCGGTGGCGATGACGTCGGGGCGCATGCGCTCGATATTCGCCACCTTGCGGTCCCGCAGGCGGCCGGCGATCTCGGGCTGGAGGATGTTGTAGGTGCCGGCCGAGCCGCAGCAGATGTGGCCCTCGGGCACGTCCTTCACGGTGAAGCCGGCAGTCTTCAGGAGGTTTTTCGGCTCCGTGCGGATGCCCTGGCCGTGTTGCATCGAGCAGGCGGAGTGGTAGGCGACCACGAGGTCGCTCGCGATGAGCGTCGGCATCAGTCCAAGACCGGCCATGTACTCGGTCACGTCCTTGGCGATGGCCGAGACCCGTGCGGCCTTCTCCGCGTAGGCCGGGTCGTCGCGGAACATGAAGCCGTAATCCTTGATGGTGGTGCCGCAGCCGGACGCCGTGACCACGATGGCGTCGAGGCCGGCGCCGTCCATCTCGGCGATCCAGGCGTCGATGGTGCGCCTGGCCTGGGTGTGGGAGCTTTCGGCCTTGCCCATGTGGTGGGTGAGCGCGCCGCAGCACCCCTCGCCCTTGGCCTGCACCACCTCGACGCCGTGGCGGGTCAGCAGCCGGATCGCCGCCTCGTTGAAGTCCGGCCGCAGGACGCTCTGGGCGCAGCCGCGCAGCAGCGCGACGCGGCCCGTGCGGGCCGGGGCCGCGGTGCCCTGGAGGGCGGCGCTGGCTTCCAGCGCCCGCGTCTCGGCCGGGAACGTCCCGGGCCGGTCGGTGCGATTGCGGTTGGGCAGTTCGGCCGGGGCGAGGTCGAGCATGGCCGCCAGCCGATTGCCGAGGCCCGGCACCCGCGCCACCAGGGGCCGGAACGGAGCGCCCATCTTCGCGCCCAGCAGCGCCAGCCGGAAGCGGTTCGGGTAGGGCAGCACGAAGGCGAGGATCGCACGCAGGGCCCGGTCGCCGAAGGGGCGCGTATAGGTGTCCTCGATATGCGCGCGCGCGTGATCGACGAGGTGCATGTAGTGCACCCCCGAGGGACACGTCGTCATGCAGGACAGGCACGACAGGCAGCGGTCGACGTGCTTGACCACCTCGGGCACGGCGGGCTTGTTGCCCTCCAGCATGTCCTTGATGAGGTAGATGCGGCCGCGCGGGCTGTCGAGTTCGTCGCCGAGAAGCAGGTAGGTCGGGCAGGTGGCGGTGCAGAAGCCGCAATGGACGCAGGTCCGCAGGATTTTTTCCGACGCCGCCATGGCGGGATCGGCGAGCTGCGTCAGGCTGAAATTGGTCTGCACGGCGTCTTCCTGAATCCACCCTTCGCGGGGCCGCTCCACGCCATCGGCGTGCGGGCACCGTCAGTTCGACCGGACTTTAGAGCGGAACGGTCGCCAAGCCGAGCCTTTGGAATCGCTCCAAACGCAATCCCGCCCGATTTTGATAGCCGGAACCGAATGCCGATGCCTGCGGGTAAGAGTGTCGCGGCCCGGATCAGAGGCCCGCGTACATCCGCCCCGGGTTGAACACGCCGACGGGGTCGTGCGCTGCCTTCAGCCCTGCGGTGATCCGCATCAGCGGCTCGGACAGGGGCTCGAACACCGGAACGGCGGCGCGCACGGCGTCGGGCGCCCGCACCAGGGTGGCGTGGCCGCCCTGCGCCTTCACCGCCGCCCGCACGGTCGCGGCCCCGGCATCGCCCTCGGCGGACGTCGCGACCCAGATCAGGCCGCCGCCCCAATCGTAGAACCACCGGGCCTCGCGTTCGGCCGCGATGGACGCCGTCAGGGCGGGGCCGTGGGTCGGGGCGGTGGAGATGCGCCAGATGGCGGCGTCGGCCGGCTCGGCCAGGGGGACGGCATCGCGGATGGCGGTCCAGAGGTCTGTGCCGTCCTCGACGATCTCGGGCGCGCCGAAGCGCTTGAGCAGTTTCGTCAGTTCGCCGAGCCGATAGGCCACGGAATCCGAAAATCCCTCGACGCGCAGGGCCGTGCGCGCCTCTGAGCCGCCGATCCCGGCCGGCAGGTGGGCGGCGCCGGTGAGTTCGAACGGCGAACCGAGGGCGGCCGCGAGGGCGGCGACGGCGCGGGCATCGTCGAGGCCGGAGAACACCAGGGTCGAGACCCGCTCCTGCACGGGCAGCACCTTGAAGGTCACCTCCGTCAGCAGTCCGAGGGTGCCCCAGGCGCCGGCCATGAGCTTCACGAGGTCGAGGCCGGTGACGTTCTTCATCACCCGTCCGCCGGATTTGATGATCTCGCCCCGGCCGTTGACGAAGCGCACGCCGATGAGGCTGTCGCGGGCCGCCCCGGCATTGATCCGGCGCGGACCGGAGTTGTTGGTGGAGGCCACCGCGCCGAAGGTCGGCGTGCCGCGCGATCCCATCAGGCGGCAATGGTCCATGGGCTCGAACGGCAGCATCTGGCCGCGTCCGGCGAGCAGGGCCTGCACCTCGGCGAGCGGCGTGCCGGCGAGTGCCGAGACCACCATCTCGGCCGGTTCGTAGAGGGTGATGCCCGAGAGCCCGGCGCTGGAGAGCGTCGCTTCGTTCTCGGATGCGGGATTTGGGGCCGGGCGGCCGATCCCGGCCTTGGTGCCGCCGCCGACGAGGCGCAGGCGCTCCGTCCGGGCGGCGGACGCGCGGACGATGTCCGCCGCCGCGTCCGCGTCGTGAGGCTCGTATGACCGCATCGCTTCCCGCCCTGGCCGGGCGGCGCGCGCCCGGTCCGTCTTCGTGTTTTGTGCCCCGATCCTAATGAGAATCGTTCGCGATTGCATCCGGTCCCGTACCACCGAGCGTGGGCTATTCCGCCGCTTTCGGTGCCGTGCCGCGCCACTCGGCGAGCCGCGCCGCGACGAGGCTACGCAGGCCGGCGATGTCGAAGGCCCAGGTGAGGAGGCCGTAGACGAGGACGGCAAGCGGCAGGCTGAGCGCCAGCGCCCGTGCCGGTTCGAGGTGGCGCAGGGGCGCGAGGCACAGGCCCATGGCGGCGCAGGCGATCCCGGCCAGCAGGATATCCCGCCACGGCAGGCGTAGGCGCTTTGGTCCCGTCAGCGCGCGGACCGCCAGGAGCGCGGTCGCGGCGGCGAGGCCCGCCGTCTGTGCCACGGCGATGCCCGCCGGCCCCATGAGCGGCGGCAGGAGCCACAGGCCGAGGGCGTCGACGGCGAGTCCGAGCACGGCGGCGGCGATGACCGGCAGGGTCCTGCGGCGGATCTGGAAGATCGGGTTGAGGGCGAAGTTCATCATCGCGAGGCAGAAGAACCCCGGAATCATCAGTCCGGCATAGGCCGCGAACGGGCCGCGATAGGCTTCCGGCACCACGAGGGCCTGGAGGGCGGGCAGGATCGCCCAGAACCCGACGGCGCAGGGCAGCAGCAGGGCCACCACGGTGCCGACGTTGCGCCCGACCTGGGCCTCGGCGGCCGCGCGGCCCTCCTCCTCCTCGACCCGCACGGCGAGCTGGAACAGCAGGAGGTCGAGGGCGGTGCCGAGCGTCCCGATGCTGCGGGTGGTGACGTCGGCGGCGAGCGCGAAGTAGCCGGCTTCCGCCAATCCCGCCTGCGCTGCGATGGTGCCCCGATTCAGGAACGGCAGCAGCTGGTAGATGGCGTTGGCGGCGATCAGCGGCAGGCCGTAGGCGAGGAACAGGCGCCAGGTCTCGGCGAGACGCACGCGCAGGCGCGGGCTCACCGGATCGCGCATGGGCCGCCACAGGATCGCGGTTGCGAGGAACTGGCTCAGGCCCGCAGCGGCCAGCACCCAGGCGGGTTGGGGCAGCAGCCACGCCGTCCCGGCCATGAGCACGAAGGCCAGGATATTCTTGATCGCCACGAGCTTGAAGTAGAGGCCGCCATCGAAGCGGGCGCGGGCGAGCGCCGCGTGGTAGTCGAACACGCCGATGCCGAGGGCGGCGAGGGCCGCGCCGGCCGCGATCGCCGCGCGGCTCTCGGGGCCCGCCTCCAGCCCGAGACCGGCGCAGACCAGGGCGGCGGCGAGCAGCACGGCGCCGAGCCCCGCGTAGGCCCGGTCGAGGCCCTGGCGGATCCATGGCTCCTGTTCGCGGACCCTGCTGGAGTAGAACCGCGTCGCCGACAGGCGCAGCCACTCGAACAGCACGGTGTTGGCCACGATGGCGCCGGCGGTGGCGAGGGCGAACAGGCCGAAATCCGCCGGGCCCAGCAGCTTCGCGATGAGCAGGCCGAGGACGAAGTTGAGCCCGGCGTTGAGGATGAAGGCGCAGATCACGGCCATGGCGGGAACGGACAGCCTTGCGCCGAGCGGGATCTCGCGCCTCTGGGAGGAGGCTAAGCGGACGTGCGCGAAGAATCCGTCAACCGCATGGCGGTGCGACGCTCAGAACCAGCCGCGCAGACGGAAGAAGACCATCGGCACGAGGGCGCTCAGGACGACGAGGGCGAGGCCGTAGGGATAGCCGTAGGCCCAGTCGAGTTCCGGCATGTGCTTGAAGTTCATGCCGTAGAGGGACGTGACGAGGGTCGGCGGAATGCCGACGACGGAGACCACGGTCAGCACCCGGAAGGTGTTGTTCTGCTCCATGTTGATGAGGCCGAGCGTCGCGTCGAGGAGGAACTGGACGTTCTCCGACTGGCGGATCTCGAACTCGTCCAGGGAGGTGATGTCGCGCCGCAGGGACTCGAAGCGCGGCCCCTGCTCGGCGCCGATGAGATGCTCGCACTCGTTGGCGACGAAGGGGACGATGCGCTCCAGACCCAGCAGGCTCGAGCGGATCTTGCCGAGCGCCTTGCCGCGCCGACCGATGCCGCGGAGAATCCGGCGCAGAGCCAGGTCGCGGCGGCGCGGCGTCTGGGTCTTCAGCTTGTCGTCGCTGGCGGGCGCACCGCCACGCACGTCGAAATCGAAGATCCGGGTCGAGAGGGCGTCGAGGTCGGCGCCCATGTCCTCCAAGGCATCGGCCAGGCTGTCCACCAGCTCTTCCACGAGCAGGAGGAAGATCTCCGTGCTGGTGGTGGCCGGGCCGTCGCCCTCCGCGATCCGCTTCTTCACCTCGCCGAAGGCGCGCAGGTCGTGGAACCGCACGGTGACGAGGTGGTCCTTCGTCAGGACGAAGCCAAGCGGCATGAGCAGCGAATCGACCTTGTCGAAGGTGATCATCGGCGTCGAGAGCGAGAACCCGTTCTTGAGCCGCCGCAGCCGGCTCGAATTCTCCACCTCGCTCAGGGCTTTTCGCGAGGGGACGCGGATGCCCGTGGCGTCCTCGACGCGCTGGGCTTCCTCGGCACTCGGATCGTTCAGATCGATCCAGACCGTGGCGGAGGGCATCGCTGCGGTGCCGTCGGTCGCCGGAGGCCCGACCGCACCCTGTGGTCCATGGAGGCTGATCATCGGGGAAGGATCATTGGTGGAAGGATGGTCCGTGGCGGGGCGGGGAAGGCGAGGAAAGCCGTCGCGCGACCGTCGCGCAGACCTGCGACAGTCTTGACTCACGGAGGGCATGCGCCTACCTCCCCGCCATCGTTGGCACTCACCGATTGAGAGTGCTAACGGCCTGGGTTGAGCGCGCTGCCGCGCCGCATCAACGCCATCCACGAATTTAGAGCAAGAGGGCAGCTCATGAAGTTCCGTCCGCTGCACGACCGTGTCGTCGTTCGCCGTATCGAAGGCGAAGAGAAGACCAAGGGGGGCATCATCATCCCCGACACCGCCAAGGAGAAGCCGCAAGAGGGCGAGATCGTCGCCGTCGGCCCGGGTGCCCGTGACGAGGCCGGCCGCATCAACCCGCTCGACGTCAAGGCCGGCGATCGCGTGCTGTTCGGCAAGTGGTCCGGCACCGAGGTCAAGATCGACGGTCAGGATCTCCTGATCATGAAGGAATCCGACATCATGGGCGTCGTCGCGTAAAGCGAGGCCTGCCCTCTTCCTTCGTCCCCTACCCGAGCCCTTCGAGCGCGCTTCTCTGAGCGCCTCGGGGCTTCCCACCGCATGAGGATTTGAACATGGCAGCGAAAGAAGTCCGTTTCGGCTCCGACGCCCGCGAGAAGATGCTGCGCGGCGTCGACATCCTGGCCGACGCAGTGAAGGTGACGCTCGGCCCCAAGGGTCGTAACGTCGTCATCGAGAAGAGCTTCGGCGCCCCCCGCATCACCAAGGACGGCGTCACCGTCGCCAAGGAGATCGAGCTCGCCGACAAGTTCGAGAACATGGGCGCCCAGATGGTGCGCGAAGTGGCCTCGAAGACCAACGACATCGCGGGCGACGGCACCACCACCGCCACCGTCCTGGCCCAGGCCATCGTCCGTGAAGGCGCCAAGTACGTCGCCGCCGGCATGAACCCGATGGACCTCAAGCGCGGCATCGATCTGGCCACCACCGCCGCCGTGAAGGACATCACGAGCCGCGCCAAGAAGGTCGCCTCGTCCGAGGAAGTCGCCCAGGTCGGCACCATCTCGGCCAACGGCGACAAGGAAATCGGCGAGATGATCGCCCACGCCATGCAGAAGGTCGGCAACGAGGGTGTCATCACCGTCGAGGAGGCCAAGACCGCCGAGACCGAGCTCGACGTCGTCGAGGGCATGCAGTTCGACCGCGGCTACCTCTCCCCGTACTTCATCACGAACGCGGAGAAGATGGTCGCCGAGCTCGAGGACCCCTACATCCTCATCCACGAGAAGAAGCTGTCGTCGCTGCAGGCGATGCTGCCGGTGCTCGAGGCTGTGGTGCAGACGGGCAAGCCCCTCGTCATCATCGCCGAGGACATCGAGGGCGAGGCGCTCGCCACCCTCGTGGTGAACAAGCTGCGCGGCGGCCTCAAGGTCGCGGCCGTCAAGGCGCCCGGCTTCGGCGATCGCCGCAAGGCCATGCTCGAGGACATCGCGATCCTGACCCAGGGTCAGATGATCGCCGAGGACCTCGGCATCAAGCTCGAGAACGTCACCCTGCCGATGCTCGGCCGCGCCAAGCGGATCCGCATCGAGAAGGAGACCACCACGATCATCGACGGTCTCGGCGAGAAGGCCGACATTGAGGCCCGCGTCGCTCAGATCAAGGCGCAGATCGAGGAGACCACCTCGGACTACGACCGTGAGAAGCTCCAGGAGCGTCTGGCCAAGCTCGCCGGCGGCGTCGCGGTCATCCGCGTCGGCGGCGCGACCGAGGTCGAGGTCAAGGAGAAGAAAGACCGCGTCGACGACGCGCTCAATGCCACCCGCGCTGCGGTGGAAGAGGGCATCGTCCCCGGCGGCGGCACCGCCCTCCTCCGCGCTCGTGAGGCCGTCCGCGCCCTCCAGAGCGACAACCCGGACGTCCAGGCCGGCATCAAGATCGTGCTGAAGGCCCTCGAGGCCCCGATCCGTCAGATTGCCGCCAACTCGGGCGTCGAGGGCTCGATCGTCGTCGGCAAGATCACCGACAACACCTCTTCGATCACCTACGGCTTCAACGCCCAGACCGAAGAGTACGTCGACATGATCCAGGCCGGCATCGTCGATCCCGCCAAGGTCGTGCGCACCGCCCTGCAGGACGCGTCCTCCATCGCCGGCCTGCTAGTGACCACGGAAGCCATGATCGCCGATGCTCCGAAGAAGGACAGCGGCGCCCCGCAGATGCCGGGCGGCGGCGGCATGGGCGGCATGGACTTCTAAGAAGTCCAAGCGCTCAGGACCGTCCTCGGAAAGTCCTTTCTGGAAGTCCGGGCTCGCTCAGGCGGGCCCGGACGGCAGCGGGGTTCTCGAGGAATGTCCGTCTCATCACGACGGGGAAGGGGTCGCCGAATGGCGGCCCCTTTTTCGTGGAATGCCGATTCCATCGAGTCCGAAGCATCGGTTCGACGGGGCGCGGCGGAGCCGGGGGTCGGAACGTCGTCCGGATCGACCGGGGCCGCCTCCGGGCGGTCGCGGTAGCCGATCAGTCCCCGATCTTGCGCTTGACCTTGCGGGGGCGCGGATCGTGATTCTTTCCGTCCCAACGCGCGGTGAAGGCGGGACTCCCGATGGCACGGACCGCCGGAGCGGCGGCCGAGGGTGACGGACGGGCTGTCTTGGGGATCTCTCCACCGGTGGACGGTCCGGCACCCCCCGCCAGCGCCACGACCTGGCGCCGCAGCCAATGGGCCGGAGCCGTCCTCCCGTCGGGATGACGCGGATCGAAGCGGGCCACGAGACTCCGCGCCTCGGCCTCGGCGAGGTCATCGACCACGAGGGTGAACACCTCGTGTCCGAGAACCTCATACACCCGCCGCAAACCGGCCAGGGGGAGCGTCTTCGTCTTCAACTGCCGGACCACGAGGGTGCGAGCGGCCCTGGCGGCCTCTCCTCCGATGTCGGGAAACGCGTCCGGCGCCGATAGGATCGCCTTGAGGATCGCGAGGCCATCCAGATCAAGCGGCACGGAAGATGTCCTTCACTTCCTCGATCAGCGGGACGAGGATGGTGGAGACGTGTGCCCCGTACTTGGCCGAGAAGGTCGGCGGTACGGCGCGCGGCATCAGCGCTTCCGCCAGGGAGGCGGCCTGCGGAATCCGTGTGGCGAGGAGGCGGAACCCGGCATCGCCCGATACCGCCTCGGCCTCCAGCCGCGCGAGGACGTGCTGGTGCTGCCGAACCTGCTGCTGAAAGCGCGTCACCAGGACGTGCGGCGGACGCCGGGGTGCGACGCCATCCTCGTCCCGCCCCTGCCCCCAGACGATCTGGACGAAGGCATCCAGGCCATAGGTGGAGAGATAGTCCGGGATCGAGGCGACGAGCACGAGGTCGGCGCCGCGGATGGCGACTTCGGTCATCGGCGAGAGACCGGGCGCGCAATCGAACAGCACAAAATCGTAGTCCTGCGCCAGGGGGCGGAACTCGTTCGTGAAGATCCTGCGCAGCTTGGCGTCGATCCCCTGCATCGACAGGTTCCGGGCGGTCAGCGCGTAGAGGACCTCCCGTTCGACCAGGCGCAGATGTGGCCCCGCGGGCAGCAGGGAAAGGGCGAGGGGCTCACCCCGATGTGTCGTCACGCTCACGCCGGCACGGATGCGGGGCTGGAGCAGGGGTTTCTCGCGGGCGATCAGCTTGAGGGCGAGGTAGGCTTCCAGGGTTCGCCCATGCGCGATCAAACCGGCCAGCAAGGCCTCGCCCGCGAGGCAGACCGATACGCTCGCCTGCGGATCGAGGTCGACGACGAGCACGCGGGCACCGTCGGCGGCCAGGGCCTCGGCCAGCATGATGAACGTCGTGGTCAAGCCCACGCCGCCCTTCATGTTGGCCACCGCGATCAGCTTTCCGGTCATGTCCCGCGACCCATCCCGCGCTCGTCCCCTCGGACCCGGTCTGCTCTTCTGACGTTCGAGCTTTATCCGGTTTCGAAGCGACTACGTAGGCTAACGCGTGGGACGAGTCTTAGCTGATCAGTCCAGGCGGGAGATAATCCTTGTGTACATCAAATCCCGATCGCGTCGCCCGCGGACCCGCGTCCGAACCGACGGGACGGTCTGGCCCCCGTCAGCGCCCGAAGATGCCCTTGAGGAACTGGGCCGTCCGGTTGCGCTTCTTCTTGCGCTCCAGCTCGGCCGCGTCCTTGACCCAGGCGACCTGTACCACCCGGCGTTCGCCCTCGAACGGCTCGTGGCCGTGCCAGGACTTATCGGACCGCAGGAAGGCGAACATCGTGCCCATCGTGGGCGGCACCTCGACGGCGAAGGGCTCGTAGTTCTTGCCGTCGTAGAGCACGCGCAGGCGACCGGCGGCGGGCGCGTCCCAGGCGTCGTTCATGTAGACCAGCAGGGTCATCACCTTCGACGGGCCATCCGTATGGATCGAGCCATATTTCGGCTGGCTCTTCTTCATGATGGTGGTCAGGCGCGGGCACGAGACGAGGTCGAGGCCGAACTTCTCGCCGAGGATGCGCGAAAACTCGTCGCTCTCCAGTTCGTCGATGAGCGCCTTGAACCGACCTTTGAGCGCGACCTCGTCGACGGTGAGGTAGCCGGGCTTGGCGATGGCGGGGAAGTCTCGGGCGATCTCGTCGATGGCCGAACGGTCGAGGACATCGGTGCCGAGGAAGAACGTGTAGGGTTCGCGCGACAGGGGAGCGGCGCGCACGGCCTCGAGGTTGAGGATCGAAAGTCCAGACATGGCTCCCCCTGTACCGTTCCGTACACTCATCGGCGCCGGTTGGCGCAACAGCCGGTGGATAGAGCGCCGGATTGCGGCAAGTGAACGGCAAGGGAGGGTGCGGCCCTTTTCGCGCCCCGTGGAAACTGCCATGCTTGGTCGATCGGAACCATTCTGAACGGCGCCCCGCCATCGTGACGAGATGTTTCGCCCTCGCCCTCTGCGTCGTCCTGGCGACGCCCGCGAGCGCCCAGACCACCAGCCGCATGACCTGCGCCGACGCCATGGCGCTGGTGAAACGCCAGGGGGCGATCCTCCTCGATACCGGCAACCAGACCTTCCAGCGCTTCGTGCGCGACCGCAGCTTCTGCGAACTCACCGAAATCGCGGACCTGCGCTTCGTGCCGACCCGCGACAACCCCGAATGCCCCATCGGTTACCGCTGCCGCGAGCCCGATTACGGCGACTGGAACTGGCAATAGCGCGACCCGGCCAGGATTTTCGTCCCCGGGTGAGCCAGCCCGGCCACGATCTCGCCACGACCCGCCGTCACTCCCGCACCCCTGCATTCCGCCGAAACGCGCGGGCCTGAAGACCATCACGGGGAGAAGACGCACGTGGCCGTATTGAGGACGGGCCTCGGCCTGCAGGCCGCAGTGACGGCGGTGTTCGCCCTCGTCCTGCTGGCGTTTCCCGGGGAGGCGTCACCCCCGCTCTACGTTTCCTTAAGCGGTCTCGCCATGGCGGGCATCCTGCTCGCCTCGGGCAAGATCTCGGCCTACCTGAAGATCTTCATCTCGGTCTACGGCGGCGGATATCTGCTGTTCTCCGGAGCCAAGCTGCTGGCGGCCCTGGGGATGCTGCCCCCGACCCTGGCCGCCCTGCTGCCGCCGGCCTTCGCCGCCACGGGCGCCGTGGTGTTCGCCGCCATCGTGCTCGGCATCTCGCACCTGAAGCCGATCCGGGCGATCACCCTCATCGCCGATCCCTACTTCGCGAACAGCGACGCGCCGACCCGCGAGATCGGCCTGTTCCGCTGGTTTGGCCGAACCGAAGGCCAGATCGGGCAGCGCCTCGTGGCGCTCTCCATCTTCGTCAGCTTCGCCGACGTCGCCCTGACCCTGCGGTTCAACTTCTGGTATCGCGATCTCTTCAATGCGATCCAGGAATACAACCTCGACGCGTTCTGGTACCAGATCCTGTGGATCTTCGTGCCGCTGGCGATCCTCAACGTCTGCATCGGGATGTTCGACCTGTTCGTCGACCAGTCCCTGCACATCCGCTGGCGCACGTGGCTGACGCGCAGTTTCTACCAGCGCTGGCTCGGCGACGGCACGCATTACCGGATCCCCTTCACCGACGAGCACGCCGACAACCCGGATCAGCGCATCCAGGCGGACGTCAACGCCTTCATCTCGCAGACGGCGAGCCTGTCGACCCGACTCCTGTCGCAGGCGGCTCAGCTCGTCTCGTTCATGGTCATTCTGTGGACGCTGTCACGCGACTTCGTTCTGCCGTTCACCGATACCGTCGTGCCGGGTTTCCTCGTCTGGGCGGTGATCGCCTACGCCGTGGTCGGCACCTGGCTCGCCCACATCATCGGGCGCCCCCTTATCGGGCTCGACTTCCGGCAGGAGCGGGTCGAGGCGGATTTCCGCTTCTCCCTCGCCCGCAGCCGCATCTACGGCGAGCAGATCGCCCTCCTGCGCGGCGAGCATGCCGAGACCGTGCGACTCCGGTCGCTGTTCGACGCGATCATCGAAAACTACGTGCAGATCATCTTCCGGCGCATCAAGCTCATCGCCTTCTCGTTCGGATACACCCAGGCGAGCACCATCGTGCCCCTCGTCATTGCCGCGCCGTCGTACTTCGCGAAGAAGATCACCTTCGGCGCCCTGCAGCAGACCATCAACGCCTTCAGCAACGTGCAGTCGTCGCTGTCGTTCTTCATCAACGCCTACACCACCATCGCGGCCTACAAGGCCAACACCAACCGCCTGTCCTCGTTCAAGCGGGCGATGACCAAGGCCGAGGCCATGGCGGGCGCCGGCTACGGTCTGGCCCAATCCAACGCGTCGGGAAGCGACGTCACGGCCGAGAACATCACCCTAGGGTTGCCCGACGGCCGCGAGATCGTGAGCGCCGACCGCTTCACCCTGACGCGCGGCGGCGCCACCCTGGTCACGGGTCCGTCGGGCTCGGGCAAGTCGACCCTGTTCCGGGCCATCGCCGGCATTTGGCCGTTCGGCAAGGGGCGGATCGCGGTGCCGCCGGGCCAGTCGGCCCTGGTGCTGCCGCAGCGGCCCTACATTCCCCTCGGCACCCTGCGCGGAGCCGTGGTCTATCCGGCCACCACCGACCAGTTCTCGGACGACGCGATCCGCGAGGCCCTGGTGGCGGCGCAACTGCCGCAGCTCACTGAGCGTCTCGACGAGGTCGATGCCTGGGATCAGCGCCTGTCGGGCGGTGAGCAGCAACGCCTCGCCATCGCCCGCGCGGTGCTGGCCAAGCCGCAATGGCTGTTCCTCGACGAATCCACCGCGGCCCTCGACGAGCCGAGCGAGGCCGACCTCTACCGGATGCTGCGGGAGCGCCTGCCCGAGACCACCATCGTCTCCATCGGCCACCGTTCGACCCTGCATGCGCTGCACGACCGACGCATCGACATGAAGGCCGGCGCCGACGGCCGGTTCGTGCCGAGTCCGGTGACCACCGGATAGAGCGGACCTATCGCAGAAAACTCACGGCGATGGGGGCGAGCATCGCCGTGAGGAAGGCGTTGAGCCCCAGCGCGATGCCGGCGAAGGCGCCCGCCACCACATCGACCTGGAAGGCGCGGGCCGTGCCGACCCCGTGGGCGGCGAGGCCGGCGGCGAAACCCCGCGCCCGCATGTCGCGGATGCGCAGGGCGTTCATGAGCGGCGTGACCAGGATGCCCCCGGTCATGCCCGTGAGCATGACGAGGACGGCGGCGAGCGTCGGGTCTCCGCCCAGGGTCTGGGCGATGCCCATGGCGACGCCCGTGGTGACGGATTTCGGCGCCAGGGACACGATCACCGCGCGCGGCACCCCGAGGAGGTGGCCGAGGGTGAGGGCCGAGGACAGGGCGACCACGGAGCCGACGAGGAGCGCCGCCAGCATCGGCGCGAGCGCGCGCAGGACCGTGGCGCGGTGCTCGTAGAGCGGGAATGCCAGGGCCACGGTGGCGGGCCCGAGGAGAAAGTGCACGAACTGCGCGCCCTCGAAATAGGTGGCGTAGGGTGTGTGCGTCACCTCCAGCACCGCGGCCGTGAGGGCGATGGCGACCAGCACCGGGTTGGCCAGGGGATGCCGGTTCGTCGCCGTGGCGATCCGGTCGGCGACCACGTAGGCCACCAGGGTCACGGTGAGCCACAGGAGCGGGGTCCGGGACAGGTAGACCCACACGGCGAAATCGCCGGTCACGCCCCCTCCCCAGACCGCATCCAACGCGACACCCAGACGAAGGTGAGGGCCGTGGCGGCGAGCGTCGTCAGGGTGGAGACCACGACGATGACGGCGAGGGCCGCCCCGTGCACGGCGAGCACGTCGAGGCGCCCGACGATGCCGGCCCCCGCCGGGACGAACATCAGGGAGAGGTTGGCGAGAAGTCCGCGCCCGGCACCCTCGAGCTGCCCGTCGACGAGGGGTGGCGGCAGGAGGCGGGCGGCGACGCGGGCGTAGCGGTCGCGGACGACGAGGAACACCAGCAGCAGGGCCATGCCGATGACGGGGCCGGGCACCGGCACTCCGGTGGCGCGGGCCAGCGCCTCGCCGAGGAGCTGGGCGGCGAGGATCAGGGTCAGGCCGACGATCATGCGCCGCGCCCTAACGGCTCAGCCGCGAGGGGATCTCCGGCGCGGGCCCTGGCGATGCCGGCCTCGTCGAAACCGAGCAATCCGCCGAGGCGCCAGACCAGGGCCTCCTCGAACTCGTGGACCTCGCCATCGGCCCCGGCCACGGACCAGGCCATGGCGAGCAGCCGCGCCTTCTGGTCGTGCCCGGCCTCGTGCCCGATCATCTCGACGAGGGCCGCCATGTCCCGGGTCTGCGCGTCGAAGGCGGCGGCGCGCGCGATCAGGGCCTGCGCCTCGCCCCGGGTTTCGGCGAAGCGCCCCTCGACGAGGCGGGCGAGGCGCTCGGTTTCCTCCGGCGCCAGGATGCCGTCGGCGCGGGCGACGTGGACGAGGAGCGCGATGGCCGCGAGCCGCTCGTCGGCTCCCACCGCGGCGTCGGCGGGCTGCCCGAGCCCGAAGGCATCGGCGGCATAGGCGCGCAGGCGGGCGATGAGCGACATGACGATCCTCGAATGACGCTTCACCCTTCGAGGCCGCCCCGGCCCCCGTCAAGCAACGCGGCCCGCCCCGCCCCACGATGCGTCCCCACCGTGGCCCCGCTGCATCGCACCGGCGCCGCGCGCGCCCGGCGCAACGGGGCGTCTTGCCATTCCGGGACCAGCCGGATATGACCCCTCCAACGACGCCGCGCCGACCTCGAGGTCCGCACCGCCTCGTGCCGCAATAGCTCAGCTGGTAGAGCACCTCATTCGTAATGAGGGGGTCGGGGGTTCGAATCCCTCTTGCGGCACCACCGATCCCCCACTGTAGCGCCCGCTCGGAAACGCCGGCTCGCCGATCAGTTCGGAGAGGCGACCGCGTACCTCGACCTCGAAACCCTGGGTGGACAGTCACGGTCTCGATCAAGGCATGGAACGCAACGACGAGCGTTTGTCTCGCTTTGCTCGGTCACCGGTTAGCGCCGGATCGTGCACAGGTGGCTAGGGGCCGCTGTAGACAAAGCTTGCGACGGCAGACGGGTCGCCCACTTGCGGCGGCCGCCGTGCTTCTTTCCGTTCTGGTGATCGGTGCAGGCCTTGACGTTCTTGTGATAAAAGCTCTGTCGTCGTTCGGCTTAAAGAGTGACGTCAACGGTGATCACGTGGTTGGTCATGCGGATTCCCTGTCCGTAACGGTTTAGCCAACCCCACCGCCCCCGGGGAAACCACCCGAGTTTTCGGTTGCGCTGGCGGGTTGGCCGATTTCTAAGGAGTCCTCAGGCATCCTTGGAGGCGGCGTTGGACCAGTACGATCACAAGGGAATCACCCACTACCAGCTGTTGGATAAGTTCCACCGTGAGTTGGGGCCGCGGACCTACTTCGAGGTTGGCACCCTCCAGGGTGGGACCCTTAGCCTCTCGCGATGCCGGACGGTGTGTGTCGATCCTGCTTTCCAGATCAAGGAGAGTCCGACTGGCGAGCGTGAGGCGACGATGCTGTTCCAGAAGACCAGCGATCGGTTCTTCCAGGATCACAACGTGACGGCTTTGCTCGGCGGCCCGGTGGAGCTTGCGTTCCTTGACGGCCTTCATGAAGCCGAAACGCTGCTCCGCGACTTCATCAACATCGAAAAGCACTGCAAGCCTAATTCGGTCGTCTGCCTCCATGACTGCGTGCCGATGGACGTCGGCCAGACCGTTCGGGCGATCAACGGCGGACTATGGACCGGTGATGTCTGGAAAGTGCTGCCGATCCTCAAGGAGTTCCGGCCCGACATCGATATCCACATTTTCGATGCGTATCCGACCGGGCTAGTTTGCTGCACGAACCTCGACCCAGCGAACGACGCGCTCGAAAAGAACTACAGCGCCATCTGGCGCAAATGGGCGAAGACGGAACTCGGTGAATACGGCTTCGGCAGGTTCATCGAGGAGTGCAACATCCTCCCGACATCAACCGTTTCGACCGCGGAAGATTTGCGGCGATACTTCTGGCTGTAATCCTTCAGCCAGCATCATTGACGATCTAAGCCGCCTTCCGTGCGGCTTTTTTCCATGGCCTGAACCAGCCATAGATCGCGATACCTCGCGGTCCAACGGGCCATCGACAGCCTCCGCACCGCGTCGCCGATCTTCATGGCGCGGCTGCTGCCGATACTGGCTTGGCGTGTCTACGCGGCCTGGATTGATATTTGCAGGCCGTAGAGGTTTCCGCCGTTCTTGTCTTCGAACCTTTCTCCATCGTCAACTCTGACGACCTCGCTGCAGCCGTCAAATAGGCACAGCGCCTCGGCCCTGAACTGATGCCGAAGGTCTGCACGAACTCGCACGGCAATCCCTACGAAGGTAATCATCTCGCTACGTGAGCCGATGAACTCGCCTTCAGCAAACCAGTCCGTCCACTGTCCGTCCGAAATTTTAGCACAATACTCAAGATATCTACCCGGAGATATAATCTCAAAGCCTTGAATGGGATAGAAAGCCCCTAAATTGACGTAGCCTTCCGGAGAATATACGTCCCCGCTGTTTCTTGCGTGGGCATATATCGATGCCTGAACTCCGGCGGTCGACGTTACAGGAGCTATTTGGTTATTAATTGTCTCGGTTCGGACTGCTGGTCTGAGCTTTTTCTTGATAAGGCATGCTCTTTTAGCGAACGCAATTAGATCAATGCTTCTGCCGTACGTTCTTAGGAAGGCATCCTCTTCCGTGTCGATGCTGACTTCCTCATCCCCGACCCTGAAATCCACCAGCTTTTTGACGTACTCCACAAAGGATATTGAGGCTACGCCCCTGTAGTGGGAGTATCTGTCGCCGAAATTCGTTTGAAGATCTTCCGCAATGTAATAGCCGCCATCTTTAACGAACGGAAAGAGCGTTCGCAGGCTGGTGATCTGGTGCTCCCACATATGAGAGCCATCCTCAATCACAACATCGAACGGGCCGTATTTCGCGCCAAGGCGAACCAGATCTTCCAAGTTGGATTGATCGACAATCTCAATGCTGGTTCGGCCGCCTTCAAACCTCTTCGATGCTGGAACTATATCGGCGCCAACAATATCCGCGTCCGGAAAGTAGGCCTCCCAGACCTTGAGAGATTTCCCGTTTAAAACTCCAATTTCCAGAAGTTTGATTTTGCGATTTCGCAGAGGAGAAATAAACCCGTCGTAGAAATTCAGAAAGTTGTGGTCGATTGACGATTTGTCAGTTCTGAAATGTACGCCGATTTCATCCAGGTTTTTAATCGAAAACATGACCCAAGACCTTTTCCGATAGCAACTTCTCAAAATTTGCGGCGAGCGCTCGGCCCAATCGTACGGGCACGACGAAGCCAGATCCGCAACCCCCTGAAGCGCGGTTGGAACGTACCGGCCAATAGGTCGCCTGGCTACCGCCAGGACGGCGATCAAACCCCGATCAAGCGGCGACCCGATCCCAACCCATTGATCCTGCTGAATTCGCCTGACCGCTTCCGATCGAAAACTAAAAACCGATCAAGTCCCGGCCTCAACGCTCTGGCAATGACCACGTCCGTCGACGCGAGCGCAGCAATTGGCTGCAACGGATTGGATCGGCGACTCGCTGAGTGGGCGTAGCCGGCTTGCCGCTTTAATGCTGTTAGATCTCACGTTCGTTGTCATCGAAAAGGTTCCGCAGGCGCTCGGTTTTGGGATCTGCGGAGCTAGTATTATTAAGGCATACGATTTTATTCAGAATTCCGAAATTTAATATCTTAGTCTGCTAAAAATATCAGCAGTTGATGTTGCGCTTACTGCTAAGTCGAACGGTACTGGGGATACCGTTGAAAGAAATCGGCGGCATCGTAGAGATTTGTTCCTAGTTGCACTTTATCCCCAACCCAAACAGGCCAACCCTGAAAATCGAAGTTTGAGCGGTTTAAGCGCCACGCTTCGATCATCCCTGCAACCCTCTGTTGGTTTTGTTCGAACTCGTTAGGGTGACCCGGCTCTCGGAGCGCTGGGGCATCGAATGGGATGCGGTACGCCTTATGCAGGAGGTATGGCTCGAAGCCGGCCATGTCGCCTATCCACGAGAACCCTCCTTCGAAGAAATATCTCGATATGCCTGTTCCATCGAGGAGATTTCGTTCGAAAAAGCTGCTGTCCACGCTTGCTAGAAAGTTCCGGAGCGCGATACCGGTGATGCCAAAAAAAGTATTAGTCGATATATACCCAATTGGTGAGTAACGTGTTGGAAACAATCTCTTGAGATAGGCAACTACTTCTGTATTAGGGCCGGCCGCTGGCATAGGCAAAGCGGGAAACGCTCCGTATTGCATTGGATCGCAATTCGTTTCGATCTCGTTCCGCCGAGACCAAAAATCGCGCTCAATGACCCATCGTAGAAGCTCCGCTTCCTCATATTTCTTATGGCTGGCTCCCTTTGTGTGGCCGAACCAATAGTAGTCGTGTTTAGCCCGCGTCGCACGCAATGTTCGTAAAACTGCCTGAAAACCCGCAACATCTGAATTGACAGTGAGCCTCTGGGGAACCTCGCAAACAACAATGTCGAGTTCAGACTGCGCCAGCATTATCCGCCACCGCTCGCATGACCCTGTATTGATCCCAACATAGACCGTGCAGTCGGCGAAATTACGACTAAGCATATCTAAGTAATATTCACCGATCGCCAGGCCAACATCAGTGTCTGGCACATACGACGACAACAAGACGGCATGACGCGTATTAGATGGTGATTGCGAATATTTAGTCCGTATCTGATTTTTCTCGTGGTCGGATTGAATAGCTAAGGAGTATGGCCCCACTTGGGAGGCATCCCCTCGGACAATTTGCTCTTGTGTAACAGGTATGCCGGCCGATTTTTTTGCTGCCTTTAGGGCGATGCATAGACGAGTGAGGTCTATTTCGCGCTCGGTTCGCGGCCCGTCCGCTTCCGGGGAGCAGAGAACCGTGATTTGCTGGCCTCGTAGCGCGGTGATGGACACCTGCACCTGGTTCGCCGGGTTCAGACAGACCACGGCGGTTCCTGCCGGGCTAAATATGGCGTTGTGGAGCCCTGACCCATCTTCGCCGGCAATCACTCGTGCCTGCGAGAAGAGTGCAATCTGATCGCTCCATGGTAGCTCTTCTGGGCTCACGACAGTGAAACCCAAATCTTTAACAAGTTCGAGCACCTGTTCTTCATTTGAAATTGACCGCACGTAGCTAGTGCTTACGCCGCGAAACTTCCTACGAGTCACGTAAATTAATTGAGGTGATTTCGTTCGTGTCTCCATTGCAGAAATCACTTTAGGATGACTGAGTAGCCAATCCACAAACTCATTCATTATCGAATGGAAAAAGTGATCGTTATGGGGAACCGAAGGAATCACCGCAGTTTCGAGGAGCAAGTTTTCTCTATCGAGATCGAAGTTGACTGATGTCGAAATTCCAAAGTATTCACGTATAATCTCGACGGCAAATCGAGGTGTACCGTTCGGTATGATGAAATTGGCCGCTCTATTCACGCCATAGATTTCAATAGCGATCCAAAGCCTCGGGAGTATGTCGAGCAGCCAATGTCCATAAATCTGGTAGGCGTTAGAGACGAAGGCAACCGAGAGGCCTTCCACCTTTCTCACAGGAAGGTCAGCATTGAGCTGTGGCTGCTGCCCACGGTCCACGTCGTGGCGAACGTACGATGGGATTAGGTCAGGTTCATCGACCAGTCTGCCATCCAGGTAAGCGAAGGCGAGCCCTCGCACCTCGCAGTTGCGCAGAAGGTAGACGCCGACGGAACTGATCGTGGGAGTCATCCCCGCGAACCCCCCGAACATTCCCTCTTGATCGGGTCCGCCGGCAAACCGACGCAAATCTGCAGGCCTCGTCGGGGCTGCTGCCCTCAGCCCCACCTTGACGGCGCGACGTTCGTCAGACGGCTGTTCGCTCCAGCGTACCGCCTCGATCGCGGGGATCGCACCGTAACGGTCGGGCTTCGTCATCACTCTGGACCGCTCGTGCTGAGATCGGATGCGGCGCGAACCTAGCGGCCTGGTCTCGATTTGAAAACGGGGCAGCTGCGCGATCGCCGGCCCCCCCCTCCGCTCCGCTCATTCTTGAGCGCGACCCGAAACCTTCAGACCCACCACCACGGAGTCGATCATGACCACGTCCCCCGACGCGGACGCCTTCGCGCGCCTGCGAGCGGCCGTCTCTGCACGCCTGAAGGCCACCGCTGGGCCCGTTTTGGGTCCCCACGCTTGGTTCAACCGCTTCCCCGGTCTGCCTATCCACTAGAAGCGGCAGGCCGATATCAATGAAGCTTTTAGAAATTTTACCTTTAAATTCTTTTCTTCTAATCAAATTTAACGGTTCAATTAGGCGCTCGAAAGTCAACCTGAGACAGATACGCTCGTCGCCCCCCCCAACCCAGCCAGATCCGTCACCCCGATCAGCCGGATCATCTGATCCACCGACATGGTGAAGCGCGTGTCGGCCGCAACGTTGTGCACGACATAGGCGTCGCTGGCATAGACGACAGCCGCAGTACCGTTCGCAGTCACACCGTTCCCCGAGGCCGTGGCGGCGGCGAGGTCGAGGGCTTCCTGGAGGGAGCCCGGGGTTCCCACGGCGATCGTCAGGGGACCTGCCGCGCCGGTGCCCGTGAGGGCGAGGCGATCCTGGCCGAGGGTGAAATCCGTGATCGTCACGGTGGCGGTCGCTGCGGCGCTCACGTCCGTACGCAGGGTGATCGTGTCGGCGCCGGCGCCCGTGGTGATCGTGAAGCTTCCCGCCGCGAGGGCGCCGGGGGTGGCGGCCGTGAGGGTGAGGCTGTCGTTGCCGCCGCCGCCGTACACGGCGAAGGCGTTGGCCGGGCTGGCGCTCTCCACGGTCACGGTCACGGTGTCGTCGCCCCCGGTGGCGTAGATCGTCACCGTGCCGGAGCCCACGAACGCGATGCTGTCGTTGCCGCCGGCCGGATCGGCGGCGGCGGTGTCGCCGTAGATCACCGTGGTGCCGGTGTTGTGCACCCGGATCACGTCGCCGTCCTCACCGCCGAACAGGGACGCCACGGTCCGGGTCTGGCCGGCGTCGTACGCGAGGGTGTCGGTGCCGGCGCCGCCATAGACCGCCGCCACGGTGGTGGCGTCGAGGTCCGTGCCCGTGCCGACGGTGACGGAATCGTTGCCGCCGTTGCCGTAGATCGTGACCCGGCCGCCGCCCGCGAAATGGATCGCGTCGGCCGCGTCCGTGGGGTCGGCCGCGCCCTGACCGCCGAAGATGGCGGTGGCGGCGTCCGCGCCGGTGTTGAACACCCGGATCGTGTCGGAGCCCTCGCCACCGTAGATCGCCATCTTGGCGTCGAGGTTGCGCGTGTCGGTGAGACGCAGGGCATCGTCGTCGCGGCCGCCGAACACCGAGACGTAGCTCTGCGCATCGAAGGCGGCCGTGCCCTGCTGCAGGCTGTCGGCCCCGGCATTGCCGAAGACGCCCCACGAGCCCTTGCCGCCGAAGACGATCGTGTCGGCCCCGTCGTTGGCGTCGGCGAAACCGAGGCCGCCGAAGATGATGTGCGTGCCGGGCGCCTGAGCCGGATCGACCACGTCGGTGATCCGCGCGGCACCCGCGCCCCCGAGGATGAGGGCGTTCGCCTTCGTGCCGCTCAGGGACACGCCGTCGCCGCCGACGAGGAAGTCGCCGTCGGCGAACGTCACGCCGGGCAGACCGCCCGAATTCAGGCTCGCACCGGTGACGGTGACGGCCTGGGTCCCGAAGGCCAGGGTGACGGAACCATTGGCCTCCGTGGCACTGACGAAGGTCCCCGGGCTCACCGTCAGGGCGACGGATTCGGCCTTGGCCACGGTGACGGGAGCCGAGCCGTCGAAGGTCCGCGCGGCCGTGCCGTAGAGGGCACGGATGCCCTCGATGTCCGAGGCCAGGAGGTCCGTCACCGCGCGGTTGACGTACGCGTTCATCACCGAAGGCGTCGCGTCGTAATGGCCGAGCCCGATGGCGTGTCCGATCTCGTGCACGGCCACGACGAAGAAGTTCGCGTTGCCCTGGCTGACGATGCCGCCACTGCCGGCGTGCCAGCCCTCGTCGCTGTCGAAGCGGATCGCGGCCGAGAGCATCTGGCCGCCACGGTAGCTGTAGGTCGCGTCGCCGAGGATCTTCGACAGCCCGTCGATGGCGGCAAAACCGATGTCGATGGTGGCGCTCGCGACGGACGCGACCTGGGTGAACTGGATGTTGGCGTAGCGCGACCAGTCGGCGAAGGCCTGGGTCAGGGTCGACACGAAGGCGGTGGGCACCGTGGCATCCACCGCCCATGTCACCGTCCCGCCCGCCGTTCCCAGGGTGGGGGAGCCGAATTTCGGCCCTTCGAGAACATAGTTCGCCATGCCGTCCCGTTCCCGCCTCAGGCCACTGCCCGCGCGGGGCGTGACCGCGTATCGGACCATCGCGCGATCACTTCCGGCACGGTGGCGGCCGGGCCGGGCTTGGCGATGAGGTAGCCTTGGCCCTCGTCGCACCCTTCAGCCTGGAGGCGATCGAACTGCGTCTGCGTTTCGATGCCCTCGCCGGTCGTGCGCATGCCGAGACTCGCGCCGAGCCCGATCACTGCCCGGACAATGAGGCCGGAATCGGATGCCGGGGTGATGTCGCGCACGAACGACTGGTCGATCTTGATCTTGTCGAAGGGGAAACTCCGCAGGTAGCTCAGGGACGAGTAGCCGGTGCCGAAATCGTCCATGGCGATGCGGACCCCGAGGCGCCGCAGGGCGTGCAGGGTCGCCAGGGTGGCGACGTTGTCCTTGAGCAGGACCGATTCGGTGATCTCCAGTTCGAGGCGCGCGGGGGGAAGCCGGCTCGCCGCCAGGGCCTCGCGCACGGAGGCGACGACGATCTCGTCGCGGAACTGCACCGCCGAGACGTTGACCGCGACCTTGATGCCATCGGGCCAGCGCATGGCCTCCTCGCAGGCGGTCTTCAGGCACCAGGTGCCGAGCGGCACGATGAGGCCGATCTCTTCCGCGATGGTGATGAATTCGCCGGGCGGCACCAGGCCGCGCGTCGGGTGCTGCCAGCGCACCAGCGCCTCGAACCCGCCGATGCGCCGGGCCCGGAAGTCGTAGATCGGCTGGTAGTGCAGCTGGAATTCGCCGTTGGCCAGGGCCTCGCGCAGGTCGAGCTCGAGGGCACGCCGGGCCTGGAGCCGGATGTCCATGTCGATCTCGAAGAAGCGCCACGTGCCCCGGCCATCGGCCTTGGCACGGTAAAGGGCAACGTCGGCGTTCTTGAGGAGCTTGTCGCAACTGGTGCCGTCGCCCGGCGCGAAGCAGATGCCGATGCTCACGCCGACGCTGACGAGATGGCCGTCGAGGTTGTAGGGCGTGCTGATGACCTCGACGATGCGTCGGGCCAGCACCGCCGCATCGTCCGGCCGATGGATGTCCGTGAGGATGATGGCGAATTCGTCGCCGCCGAGGCGCGCCACCGTATCGACCTCGCGCACGCAGGCGCCGAGGCGCTCGGCGACGGCGCGCAGGAGGGCGTCGCCGACGGGATGCCCCAGGGTGTCGTTGACCTCCTTGAACCGGTCGAGATCGAGGCAGAGCACGGAGAACCGGCTGCCGCGTCCGAGATGGGCCAGGGCTTCGTTGATGCGCTCGACGAAGACGGTTCGGTTCGGCAGGCCGGTGAGCACGTCGTGGCGGGCCATGAAGGCGATGCGCGCCTCCGCCTGCCGCCGTTCGGTCACGTCCTCGTAGGTCGCCACCATCCCGCCGCCGGCCACGGCCTTGTGGGAGATGGCGATGATACGGCCGTTCTTGAGGTGCTTCAGGTCCCGTCCCTTGATCGTCCCGTCCGGTCCGGTCAAGGCGACCTCACGGCCCAGCGCCGCAATGCCCCCGAGCCCCACGAGCTTCGCCTGCGTGAGGCCCAGGATCTGGGAGTCCGGCGGCAGATCGAAGATCTCGAAATAGCGGCGGTTGACCACCGTGAGCCGACCCTCGGCGTCGAACAGGCATAGGCCCTGGGACATGTTGTCCAGGGCCGTGTCGAGGCGCAGGTTGGTCGAGACGAGGCGGGCCTCCTGATCCTTCAGCAGGGTGATGTCGCTGCACACGGCCATGAACCCGCCGTCCAGGGTTCGGCTCCGGCCGATCCGCAGCCAGCGGCCGTCGCTCAGGCGGTGCTCGTCGTGCCTGTCGGCGGGGCGCAGGAGGGCGTGGGCGAGATTGGTCGGGTCCGACGCGGCCGCGGCGAGCTGCGCCACGGTGGTGCCGGGCGGGATCGAGCCCGCGTCCACACCGAGATAGGATTCCGCCTGGCCGTTGGTGAGGGCGACGTGTCCGTCCGCATTCACCACCACGATGCCCTCCTGAGAGGTCTCGAGGGCGTCGGCGAGGTGGGCTTCGGCGGTGACGCGCTGGGCGACCTCCTGCTCCATCGCGCTGCGGATGTTGTTGCGCATCACCTCCATGGAGGCGAGGAGGCGGCCGACCTCGTCGGCGCTGCCGGCCGGGATATCGCCGCTGAGATCACCTGCCGCGATGCGCGATGCCACCTGCGAGGCGTCGGCCAGGGGGCGGATGATGCGGCGGCCGAGGGCGTAGGCCACCGTGCCGGACAGCAGGATGGCGATCAGGGTACCGATGAGGTTGAGCATCGTCTCGCGGGCGACGACGGCGCGGGCCTCCTGCCGGTAGGTGAAGCCGTCGCCGGCGGTGTAGTTGATGAGAAGGTCGAAGTTCTCCTCGGCCGCCACGGCGTGCCGGTCGAGGGCGGCCCAGGCCGCTTCCTGTCCCGGTCCGTCCGAGAGCTTGAGGCGCGCTCCGAGCCATTCCTCGACCTCGCCGGCCACGGCCACGGCCGCTCGGCTCGCCCGGACCGACTGTGCCCGGTCGACGGCGATCTCGAGGCTTTCCTTGTAGGATTGCCGGAGGGCGGCGATCCGCTGGTTGAGGGCGCTGCGCATGGCCGCGTCGGCTGTCGTCCAGCGCCGGGCGTCGGCGGCACGCATGCCGGCGAAGTCGGCGGCGGCGGCACGCGCGTAATTGATCGACATCAGGGAATTGTCGAACGTCCGGCTCACGAGTTCGTCGGCGCGCCGGATGCTGGTCGCGGCGGACAGGCCGAGGGTCGCCGTGATGGTGCTGGTGACGAGGAACGCGATGGTGATGCGGCCGCGGATGGTGCCGAGCATCCGCTGGATGCCGTGGAGGGCGGCACGCGGGTATGGGACGCGGTGGTGAGAGGGGAGGCTCTCAGGGGGGATCATCGACAGGTTCCCGTCGCCAAAATCTCAGGTCTTGGCATGGAGACGCAAGCCTTGGCAGCGACAGGTTAAGGTGATCTTGCAGTCCTGCGCGGTCCGGCCGTTGGGATAGCGTTTCGGAATGCCTCGGGAAGCTCTGATCCCCGCCGGTTCCTGCCTCGAACGGCACGGCGTAGCCGGGAACCTCGCGGGAGATGTTTAACCGGGCCTTCACCCCGCGGGCCGCATCGTGTCGTTCGAACTGCGATACCCCGGCTCGAGACCCCGACGCTGCGGTGCGCCGACGGTGGGCCGAGCTGACAGATTGGAGGGTTCATGCACGCTCTGCTTCGTGTGGCAGCGATAACGGCCCTCGCGGCCACGGGCGCCACGGCCATCACGGTCTCGGCCATCGGCGCGCGCGTCTACGACGTGTCCCAGAAGGGGCGTGCGTTCCAGCCGGCCGCCCTGGTGATCAAGCGGGGCGAGACCGTGCAGGTGCTCAACGACGACGCCGACCTCCTGCACCATGCCTATGTCGATGCGCCGGACTTCACGTTCGATTCCGGGGATCAGGAACCCGGCGAGAAGGCCAGGATCGTGTTTCCCGTGGTCGGAACCTTCGCGGTCCTGTGCGGCATCCACCCGAAGATGAAGCTCACCGTGCGTGTCGAGGAGCGCTGAGGCCGCCGTCATGGCCCTGGCGAAGTGTCCCTTCGGCCCCGCGGCGAAGCGTTCGTTGCAGCGGATGGTCTTCAAAGAGCCATCGAGCCGTACAAGGCGGCGTGGGCGCCGTAGTAGAGGCCGATGAAGCAGGCGAGTGCCGTGGCGTAGCCCATCGGCATCATCACGAGGGTGCGCAGGCGCTGGGGGACGGCCACGTCGTCGGCGGCGATGGCCACCATGGCGACGATGATCGGAGCATGCCCGATGGCGTCGATCTTACCGAACTCGAAGATCGCCGAGACGAAGGCCGCGGCCAGCAGGATCGCGGCGATGCGGCGGACGAGGGGCGTGCAGACCAGGGCGAAGGCCAGTACGAACTCCACCGCCCCGGCGGCCTTCATGAAGTACTCGCCGTCGAAGCCCAGGGTCATGGCCGGGTGCTCGACGAAGAGCGGGAAGCTCCACTGGGGATAGGCCCACTTCTCGACGGAGGCCCACATCAGGGTGATGGCGGCGGCATAGCGCACCACGTCAAGGGGGCGCAGGCCGAACAGGTCGCGCTGGAACGCCGTCAGCACGAGGTAGGCGGCGAGGCCGAGGAAGATCGGATAATCGGCGAGGTGGAAGGCGCCGTACTGGCTCGCCGCGATGGCGAACAGGGCGACGATGCCGGCCGCCGAGAACGGCAGGGTGGCGCGCCACAGGAAGCCGACCGCGATGGCGAGCTGCAGCCAGGGCAGAGCCGGGTTCGTCGTGGTGAGTTCGGGCGTCAGGATGATGCCGCCGACCGACCATAGGGCGACGAAGAACCCGCCGCACACGGCGCGGAACATGAGCTCGGTGTTCGTCCGCGCCCACCCCGTCACCCGGTCGAGGGACCGCGTCATGGCCGCCCCGAGCACGGTGCCTTCGAAGAGACCGCCGACCACGAGGGCGAGGATCGAGAGGGCGGCGAGTTTCTCGAAATCGGCGCACAGCACGGTCTCGAGGCCGCGCGGCGCTCCGACCACGTCGTAGGCGCAGAACCACTTCACGTGCGCCTGCGCCGAACCGACCCCTGCGAAGCTCAGGCAAGCCGCAGCCGTCCAGGAGGCCGGGCGCGGCAGCCGTGCACTCGCGATACGCATGGCGATAGCCCCTTGCGAAAGGATTTGGCTGAGGATCTGGGAAGATTTCGGTGGGGTGCTCTGGCCACACCCTCAACACGACCGAATTTACTCAGTTTCGCGTTGACGCGGAAGGATCTTGTTAACAAACATGACTCGTTGGTTAACGCCGCCCACCGTATTCGACGCGAAACCGGCGAAGGTTTCGAGGGTGTGCGGAAACCATTCGTGAAGGGGACCGATGGAACGGGGCCGGGGTTACAGGGTTCGGTAACCGGGTCTGTTCCAGCGTATCGGTGTCGTCACCGCCGGAGACCCCACCGATGATCGCCGTTCTGAGTGCCGCGAGCCTGTTCGCCGGGGGAGCCCTGTCCTACGCCTCCACCCGGGTAACCGAGCGAACGGAGCATTACGAGCTGTGGAGCGGCCGCCTTCTGCTGACCGGCCTCGTCCTGATCGGATCGAGCCTTCCACTCATGCGCTGACGCTCCGGCTGCGCCAGCACGGGGCCTCTGTCCGACGAACGGGGTGACGAGCCGGCGCGACGAGGCAGCACGCGGGACGTGAGCCGACGATCAGTGCAGCGTGGCGGCGTCCACCGTCGGGGACGGTCCCGAGCTGGTCAGGGTCTTGAGGAAGGCGATCAGGTCCGCCTTCTCGGAGGACGTCAGGTTGAGGGGCCGGACATCCGTCGCACGGCTCGGACGGTCGATGCCGCCACGGTCGTAGAGGTCGATGACCGCCTCCAGGGTCGCCAGGGAGCCGTCGTGCATGTAGGGCGCCCGGATGGCGACGTCCCGCAGGGTCGGCGTCTTGAAGGCGTAGCGCAGCATCCGCGAGGTTGGGAAGAACGCCCCGCGGCCGATATCCTCAGCCTGGCCGACGCCGATGTCGTGGAAGGACGCGTCGGTGAAGGCGGCCCCGCCATGGCATTCGGCGCAGCGGGCCTTGCCCGTGAACAGGCGGAACCCGTCCTGGGCGCGTGCCGAGATCGCCCGCACGTCCCCGGCGATCCAGCTGTCGAAGGCCGAAGGGCCGGGCCGGATCGTGCGCTGGTAGGTGGCCAGGGCTTGCTCGATGTTGGCTCGGGTGATCGCTCCGTCCGCGAACGCGGCGGCGAAGGCGGTGACGTAACCGGCATCGCTCCGCAGGCGCTGGATCAGGACACTCTCGGGCAGATTCATCACCGCCGGCGAGGTGATCGGCGTGAACGTCACGTGCTCCAAGGAGCGGAACTTGCCGTCCCAGCCGAGGATCGGTGCCATCGCCACGTGCAGCAGGGTCGGTGTGCGGAACTTCATCGGCATTCCGACCTCGCCGATCCCGCGCGGCCGGTTCTCGCTCCAGCCCTTGGACGGATCATGGCACGAGGCGCAGGACATCGATCGGGTGCCCGACAGCTCCGGATCGAAGAACAGACGCTGGCCGAGGGCGGCCTTTTCGACGCTGTAGGGGTTGGCGGCCGGAAACACCGTCTCGTCCGGTGTCTGAAACGCCGCGCGCATGTCTCCGAGATCCGAGACGGCCTGTGCCGGTCCGGGGATCGTACCCATCGCAAAGCTCGCCGCGTAAGCGACCAACCCGGCGACCGCGCAGGCGCCGCCGATCTTCCACCGCATCGTAGTCTCCCGAGACACGGGAAGGCTACCGCTCAGGAATGAACGATTCGTCACCCGGGTCGATCACAAGTCGCACGCTTCCAACCTTGCAACGACCCGGGAAGACGCACGGCCTCCGCGGCGTCGCCGGTTCAGTCGAGGCCGAGCATCAGACCGATGTTCTGCGCCGCCGCGCCGGATGCGCCTTTTCCGAGGTTGTCCAAGCGCGCGACCAGGACGGCCTGCCCGTAGGCGTCGGAGCCGAACACCCGCAATTCGAGGCCGTCGGTGTCGTTGAGATCTTCCGGCTCGAGGCGCTCGGGGTGCGGGCCGGGGATCACGCGGACGAGCTCGGCGTCCGCATAGTAAGCCTGCAAGGCCGCCTCGAGGGACGCCGGCTTCGGCTTGCCCGGGAGCGTATCGAGGTGGAGCGGGATACTCACCAGCATGCCCTGGCGGAAGTTGCCCACGGACGGAATGAAGATCGGCCGCCGCGTCAGGCCACCATAGACCTGCGTTTCGGGCAGGTGCTTGTGGGCGAAGGCGAGGCCGTAGAGCTGGAACGGCGCGCCCTCCCCCGCCTCGTAGGTCTCGATCATGCCCTTGCCGCCGCCGCTGTAGCCGCTCACCGCGTTGATGCTGATGGGGGAATCGGCCGGGATCAGGCCGGCCTCGACCAGGGGGCGAATCAACGCGATGGCGCCCGTGGGATAGCAGCCGGGGTTCGCCACCCGGCGCGACTCTCGGATCGCCTGCGGCTGGCCGGGTGTCAGCTCGGCAAACCCGTAGGCCCAGGCCGGATCGACCCGGTGGGCGGTGCTGGCGTCGAGGATGTGCGGGCCGCCGCCGGGCATGGCATCGGCCAGCGCCACGGTCTCGCGCGCCGCGTCGTCCGGCAGGCACAGGACCACGAGGTCCACGGACTCCATCAGGGCACGCTTGACGGCGATGTCCTTGCGGCTCTCGTGCGGGATGCTCCTGAGGGCGACGCGGCCGTCGCGCTCCAGGCGCTCGCGGATGCCGAGACCGGTGGTGCCCGCCTCGCCGTCGATGAAGACCGTGGGCCTGTGCCCCGCACCGTGCTCGCTCATTGCCGTGATGTTCCTGCCGCTGGTCCGTCCGGGCCGTCGCCCCGCGTGATGCGACGCGCCGGCCCCCTTGTCGAGGCGATGCTATCGCCGGGCCAAAGGACGGTTTCATGACAGATGGGGATGCGCGACCCGCACGGAACGCGGGGCTGCCCCGTCCGGTTGTCCGGGCGAACAATCCGGGATGCAGCCATGTCCGCCACCGCGAAGAAGACCGATCCGGCCCTGTGGGAGAAGGTCAAGAAGGACGTCACCGAATCCGACAAGGGCGGCAAGCCCGGGCAATGGTCGGCGCGCAAGGCGCAGGCCGCGACGAAGGCGTACAAGGAGGCCGGCGGCGGTTACGCGGGCAAGAAGTCAGCCGGCAATCACCTCACCGAATGGACCGAGGAGAAGTGGGACACGAAGTCGGGTGAGAAGAGCGGCGAAACCGGTGAGCGCTATCTGCCGAAGGCCGCCCGCGAAAAGCTCTCCGACGCGGAGTACGACCGCTCGACGCGGAAGAAACGTGCCGATTCCGCCAAGGGTCGCCAGCATTCGAAGCAGCCCGCCGACGTGGCGAAGAAGACCGCCGCGGCCCGCGAGGGGCAGGGTCGGACCAAGGCCGATCTGTTGAGAGCCGCGCGCGAAAAGAACATTTCCGGCCGTTCGAAGATGTCGAAGGACCAACTCGCGCAAGCCCTGCACGCCTGACCGGCGATTGCCGTTCCGGGGCGCTGCGCCTAGACCACGCGCCGACTCATTGCCCAAGCCCGAAGGACCGAAGCTTGTCGCGACCGGTGCGCTGCCGCCTCGATCCCGTCCATCAGATCGTGGCCGACGCCCCCTCCGGGGGCTGGCGCGCCGTCGGCTCCGATCCCTACTTTCGTATCCTGCCGCCGGAAGGCCGGCGCCGGCATCGCGGCGGCTGGGTCCGCATCCGGACCGACCTGGCGCCGCTGGGGCCGACCAAGCTCGTGCCGCTGCTCTACATCGACGACGGCAAGGGATTTCGCGAGGCCCTGACGATTCCCCTCGAACGCGGCGAGGCCGGGATCGACAATCTCGTGCACCTGCCGCGCCGGGTGCGCGGTTTACGCCTCGACCCCCTGAGCGGCGCCGGAGGGTTTACCCTTGGCGACGTCACCCTTCATCATCTCGGGTTCCCTGCCGCCTGCGTGGAGATCGCCCGGCGCCTCGTGGCGCGTCTGCCTCCGGACGAACGTTCCCTCCCCCGTCTCACAGCCCGCCTCGCGGGACTGATCCGGCGCCGCTCGCCTCTCGCCCTGTGGCGCGACTTCCTCGACGCCGCGAAGCCGCGCCCGGTGCCGGCCTCCTACGCCGCCTGGATCGAGGCCGTGGAGGCGCCCGACCGCCTGTCCGTGCCCGCCATGCGGGCGGACATCGCCGGGTTCGGGTTCACTCCGCGCATCTCCATCGTGATGCCGGTCTACGACACGCCCAAGGTCTGGCTCGAAGCCGCCATCGCCTCCGTGCGGGCGCAGGCCTACGAGAACTGGGAGCTGTGCCTCTGCGACGACAACTCGCCGAGCCCGCATATCTGGCCGATGCTCCGGGCGTTCGCCGCCGCCGAGCCCCGGATCAAACTCCACCGGCGCCAGCTCAACGGGCGCATCTCGGCGGCCTCCAACGATGCCATGGCGTTGGCGACGGGCGAATACATGACGCTCATGGACCACGACGACGCGATCCCCGACAACGCCCTCTACGAGTTCGTCCGGGTCCTCAACGACGATCCGAGCGTCGACTTCCTCTACTCCGACGAGGACAAGGTCTCCGTCGAAGGCGTGCGCTACGATCCGTTCTTCAAGCCGGACTGGTCGCCCGAGGCCCTGGAGGCGTGCATGTACACGGCTCACCTCGCCCTCTACTGCATGGACATCGTCGCGCGCATCGGCGGGTTTCGCGACGAATGCAACGGCGCTCAGGATTACGACTTCGCGCTCCGCTACACCGAGCACGTCCGCAATGTCCGCCACGTGCCGAAGGTGCTCTACCACTGGCGCGCCATCCCGGGCTCCACCGCTCAGACGATGGACAACAAGGACTACGTCATCGCGGCCGCCGTGCGCGGTCTCGAAGACCGGGCGCGCCGCACCGGCGTGCTCGATCACGTCCGCCCCTCCCCCTATGCCGGCTGCTTCTTCCTGCGCCGAAGGATCGCCGGCGCGCCGCGGGTCTCCATCGTGATCCCGAGCGCCGGGCGCGACAGCGTGGTCGGTGGCCGCACCGTCGATCTCCTGGTCGAATGCCTCGCCAGCATCCGGGCGAAGAGCACCTATCGCGACCTCGAGATCGTCGTTGTCGACAACGGCGACCTGCGCCCCGCCACCCTCGACGCCCTGGACCGCTACGACGCGCGGCGGATCACCTACGGGGAGCCCGGCTTCAACGTCGCCGCCAAGATGAACCTCGGGGCCGGCGCCACCACCGGCGAGATATTGGTCTTTCTCAACGACGACATCGCGGTGATCACCCCCGACTGGATCGAGGCGATGCTGGCACTGCTCCAGATCGACGGCGTCGGGGCGGTGGGCCCGAAGCTGCTGTTCGAGACCGGCGAGATCCAGCACGCGGGCGTCTCCATCGTCGATGCCACGCCCGACCATGTCCGGCGCGGCTATCCGGGCGACGATCCGGGACACTTCTTCTCCACGGTGGGCAACCGCAATTACCTCGCTGTGACGGGGGCCTGCCTGATGGTGCGCCGTGCGGATTTCTCGGCGCTCGGGGGGTTCGATGCGGATTACGCCGTCAATTACAACGACGTCGATCTGTGCCTGCGCCTGTGGGAGCGAGGCCAGCGCATCGTCTACTGCGCCCAGGCCGAACTCTATCACTACGAAAGCCGCAACCGCGCCCGTATCGTCGATCCGGCCGAGCACGAGAGGTTCCGGGCGCGGTGGGCTGCGAGGATCCCGTACGATCCGTTCTACAGCCCGTGGTTCGAGGCCCTGCCGCCGACCTTCGAACTCGATCCGGCACGGTTCTGAACGCACCGGGCCTTCGCCGTCCGCGAAGGCTCGGTGCCGGACTCCCGAATTGCGAACCAGTCTAATTCGCGGTTCTGTCCCCGGCCGGCGACGCGTGGAGCGCGTCCCGCCACCGGAATCGCGGCATGCAGGCAGTCCAGACCTTGGGAGGAGACGCGACGGTCTGGGTGACCGGCGCCCTGCTCGTGGTCTGCATGGGCCTGTGGGCGAGCGGCCTCGTGGCCGAGATCGTCACCGCCCTGCTGTTCTTCGCCATGGCGATGCTGTTTCGCCTCGCACCCCCGAACGTGGTGTTCTCGGGCTTCGCGTCCTCAGCGTTCTGGCTCGTGCTCGGCGGCATGGTGGTTGGCCTCGCCATGACACGGACCGGCCTCGGAGATCGCCTGGCGCGAAGCCTCTCGGGGCACTTGTCGGGGTCCTACACTGGTTTCATCGCCGGCCTCGTGGCGCTGGCTTTCGGCATCGCCTTCGTGATGCCGTCGAATCTCGGGCGCGTCGCCCTGCTGGTGCCGGTGGTGCTCGCCCTCTGCGACACCTACGGCCTCGGCCCCGGGCGGCCCGGCCGCCACGGTGCCGTCCTGGCCGTCGGCGTCGCGACCCCGATCCTGTCGGCCGCGATCCTGCCGGCCAACGTGCCCAACCTCGTCATGGCCGGCACGGCCGAGGCCCAGTACGGCCTGCACCTCGCCTACCTGCCCTACCTCCTCCTGCACACCCCGGTCCTCGCCCTGGTGAAGGGAGCGATCCTCGTGGCCTGCGTCGTCCGGCTGTTTCCCGACCGGCTCACGGCCGTGGACGACGGCACCCTCGCCGTCGCGCCGTTGACACCGGAGGCGCGGCGCTTGGCCGTCATCCTCGTCGCCACCCTCGGCTTCTGGATCACCGATAGTCTCCACCACATCGCGCCGGCCTGGATCGGACTCACGGCGGCGGTGATCTGCCTGATGCCGCGGATCGGCGTCCTGCCGGCCGACGCGTTCGGGGCCGTCAACGTGCGCACCTGCTTCTACGTCGCGGCTCTGCTCGGTCTCGTCGCCACGGTGAACGCCACCGGCCTCGGAGCCAGCCTCGGCCATGCGCTCCTGGCCCTCGCGCCCCTGGCGCCGGATGCGCCGGCCTACAATTTCGGCATTCTCACCGGCATCGCGTCAATCCTCGCCCTCGTCGTCACCGCCAACGGCGCGCCGGCCCTCTATACGGCGCTCGCCGGCGAGATGTCCCGGGTCAGCGGCCTCGATCTTGCCAGCGTGGTGATGGTGCAGGTGGTCGGCTACTCGACCCTGTTCCTGCCCTATCAGGCGCCCCCCATCGTCATGGCGATGGATCTCGGGCGGGTGCCGCTGGTGCAGGCGACGAAGCTCACCCTGGTGCTCGGTGTGGCGTCGCTGCTCATCGTCGCACCGCTGGATTACCTCTGGTGGCGCGTCCTCGGGAGGTTGCCGTGACGGCTCCGCGCCCGACTTACGATCCGAGAAAACTGTCGCCACTCCCGTCCCTCCGCGACAGGTTGCGGATTGGCGCCCGGCCACGGGCAGATTAGAGACGATCCAATTTCTTTTTGCACTGCAGCGTCAGCATGGCGTGCAACCACCATCGAGGACTGCGAAACACGATGGCTCCCACCGCCCGACCCACGGTCACAGCGCCGCTCTCGCCCCACCTCCAGATCTACCGCTGGACCTGGACCATGGCGATGTCGGTGTTCCACCGCATCACTGGTACGGCCCTCTACGGCGGCACCGCCCTCGTGGCGATCTGGCTCGTCACCCTGGCCTCCGGCCCGGCGGCCTATGCCTGGGTGGCGTGGTTCTTCGGCTCGATCTTGGGCAAGCTGGTGCTGTTCGCCTACACCTGGATCCTGATGCACCACATGCTCGGGGGCTTACGCCACTTCGTTTGGGATGTCGGCCAGGGCTTCGACCGCGAGCGCCGCATGAACCTCGCGCGCGGCACCCTCATCGCCTCCGTGATCGTCACCGTGGCGATCTGGGCCGTCGCCCTTCTCGTGCGCTGAGGAAGAAGCCCATGGCCGAGACCGCAAAGACTTCCCTTCGCACCGCCCGATCCCGCGTGAAGGGGCTCGGTGCCTCCGGGCATGGGGCCGGACACTGGTGGCAGCAGCGCGTCACTGCCGCCGCCAACGTGCCGCTGATGATCGGCTTCATCGTCATCATCGCGATGATGGCCGGCCGGCCCTACCCCGAGGCCGCCGCCCTAGTGTCGCACCCGCTGGCGGCCCTCATTCTCATCGGCGGCGTGATCTCGGTGACCCTGCACATGCGCATCGGCATGCAGGTCGTCATCGAGGATTACGTCCACGACAAGGGCCTGAAGTTCGCCGCCCTGTTCGCCAACACCACCTACGCCGTCGCCGTCGCGGTGGCCTGCCTCTACGCGATCCTGCGCGTGAGCCTCGCCCGCCTCGTCTGACCGCATCCGAGAACCGAAGGGACTTTCCCATGGCCAGCAACGGATCGAACGGCGCCCCCGCCTACATGATCAACGACCACACCTTCGATGTGGTGATCGTCGGCGCCGGCGGTGCCGGGCTTCGCGCCACGGTGGGCTGCTCTCAGGCCGGCCTGCGCACCGCCTGCATCTCGAAGGTGTTCCCCACCCGCTCGCACACCGTGGCGGCGCAGGGTGGCATCTCGGCCTCCCTCGGCAACATGGGGCCGGACGACTGGCGCTGGCACATGTACGACACCGTGAAGGGCTCGGACTGGCTCGGCGACCAGGACGCCATCGAGTACCTCGTGCGCAACGCCCCCGCGGCGGTCTATGAGCTCGAGCACTGGGGTGTGCCGTTCTCGCGCACGGAAGAGGGCAAGATCTATCAGCGGCCGTTCGGCGGCATGACCACCGATTACGGCAAGGGCACCGCCCAGCGCACCTGTGCGGCGGCCGACCGCACCGGCCACGCCATGCTGCACACGCTCTATGGGCAGGCGGTGAAGAACAACACCAACTTCTTCATCGAGTACTTCGCCCTCGACCTGATCATGGACGAGGACGGCCGCTGCCTCGGCGTGATTGCCATCGACCAGGCCACCGGCGAGATCCACCGCTTCCGCGCCCAGCAGACGATCCTCGCCACCGGCGGTTACGGCCGCTCGTACTTCTCGGCAACCTCCGCCCATACCTGCACGGGCGACGGCAACGCCATGGTCCTGCGCGCCGGCCTGCCGCTGCAGGACATGGAGTTCGTGCAGTTCCACCCCACCGGCATCTACGGTGCGGGCTGCCTCATCACCGAGGGCGCGCGCGGTGAAGGCGGCTACCTGACGAACTCCGAGGGCGAGCGCTTCATGGAGCGCTACGCGCCCTCGGCCAAGGATTTGGCGTCGCGCGACGTGGTCTCGCGCTCGATGACCATGGAGATCCGGGCCGGGCGCGGTGTCGGCAAGACGAGCGACCACATCTACCTGCACCTCGACCACCTCGACCCGGCGATCCTGCACCAGCGTCTTCCCGGTATCTCGGAGTCCGCGAAGATCTTCGCCGGCGTCGACGTCACCAAGGAGCCGATCCCGGTGCTGCCGACGGTGCATTACAACATGGGCGGCATCCCGACGAACTATCACGGCGAGGTGCTGACCCTGAAGAACGGCAATCCCGACACCGTGGTGCCGGGCCTGATGGCGCTCGGCGAAGCGGCCTGCGTCTCGGTGCACGGCGCCAACCGTCTCGGTTCGAACTCGCTCATCGACCTCGTGGTGTTCGGCCGCGCGGCCGGCCTGCGCTGCGCCGAGATCGTCGAGCCGGGCCGCCGCCAGATGGACCTGCCGAAGGACTCGGCCGACAAGGCGCTCGGCCGTCTCGACCGGTTCCGCTACGCCGACGGCGGCACGCCGACGTCTGAGCTGCGCGCCGAGATGCAGAAGACCATGCAGAACAACTGTGCGGTCTTCCGCACCGGCGAGGTGCTGGAGGAGGGCAAGACCCTCATCCACAAGGTCGCCTCGGGGCTCGCCGACATCCACGTCACCGACCGCTCCCTCATCTGGAACACCGATCTCCTTGAGACCCTGGAGTTCGACAACCTCATCGGCCAAGCCGTCGTTACCATGGAATCGGCGGCCAACCGCAAGGAAAGCCGCGGGGCGCATGCCCGCGAGGACTTCCCCGATCGCGACGACAAGGAATGGATGAAGCACACGCTGGCCTGGATGGACGACAAATCCAAGCAGGTCACCATCGATTACCGCCCGGTGCACACCTACACCATGTCGAACGAGATCCAATATATCGAGCCGAAGGCGCGGGTGTATTGAGGATCTGAACCGGGAGGACTCGCCATGGGCGAACTGATGATCAGGAACGTCGATGACGAGACTGTCCAGCAGCTCTCGTCCTTGGCGAAGCGTCACGGCCGGTCCCTTGAGCACGAAGTGTTGACCCTGATTCAGGAAGGGCTCGCCGCACGGGCGCCGGGCGAGCAGGAGGATCGCGTGGCGCGTGTGAAGCGGATCGCCGCCATGGCTCCGAAGTCCGTCGCTCAGACCGACAGCGTCGTTCTGATCCGAGAGGATCGTGACAGGTGAAGTTCGTGATCGACACGTCGGTGGCGGTGAAGTGGTTCCTTCCTGAACCGGGGCACGACACCGCCGTGGCGCTGCTGGCGACGGAGGCCGTCTTCCGGGCGCCCGATCTGATCTTCACTGAGTTCGCGAGCGCGATGCAGAAGAAGCTTCGCCTCGGCGAAGCGGATTGGCAACTCGCGGCGGAGAGTTGCCGGTCGCTACCCGACCTCTTCGAATTGATCGTGCCGTCGCTCGTTCTCTTTCGTAGGGCTTTGCAAATCGCCGTGGCCATGAGCCATCCCGTTCAGGACTGCATGTTCCTGGCCTGTGCCGAACAGGCGGGGTCTTGCCTCGTGACGGCCGACCTGAAGCTCATCCAGAAGGCGGCCGAGCGCGGCTTCGGGCATCTGGTGCTCGAACTGGACGCTGCCGTCGCTCACTCCTCTACAGACACGCACAGGGACGCCTGATGGCTGAATTCGCCCTCCCCAAGAACTCCAAGCTCACCGAGGGCAAGACCTGGCCCCGGCCGGTCGGCGCCAACAACCTTCAGGAATTCCGGATCTACCGCTGGAATCCCGACGACGGGAAGAACCCTCGCGTCGACGTCTATCAGGTCGATCGCGACGATTGTGGACCGATGGTCCTCGACGCGCTCCTGTGGATCAAGAGCAAGGTCGATTCGACCCTGGTGTTCCGCCGCTCCTGCCGTGAGGGCATCTGCGGCTCCTGCGCCATGAACATCGAGGGCCAGAACGCGCTCGCCTGCACCATGGGCATCGACGAGTGTCAGGAGCACGCCAAGGGCAAGAAGACCGGCGCCGTGCGGATCTACCCGCTGCCGCACATGCCGGTGCTGAAGGATCTGGTGCCGGATCTGACGAACTTCTTCGCCCAGCACGCCTCCATCGAGCCTTGGCTCCAGACCGAGACCCCGGCTCCCGAAGGCGAGTGGAAGCAGACCCCCGAGGACCGGGCCCAGCTCGACGGACTCTACGAGTGCATCCTGTGCGCCTGCTGCACCACCTCGTGCCCGAGCTACTGGTGGAACGGCGATCGCTTCCTCGGTCCCGCCGCCCTGCTCCAGGCCTATCGCTGGCTCATCGACAGCCGTGACGAGAACACCGGCGAGCGCCTCGACGCCCTGCACGATCCATTCCGGCTCTACCGCTGCCACACGATCATGAACTGCGCCAACGCCTGCCCGAAGAGCCTGAATCCGGCGAAAGCCATCGCCGAGATCAAGAAGATGATGGTCGCCCGCGAGGTCTGAGGGCTTTCGACGGAGCCGTGAAAAAGGGCGCACGGTGTGAACCGCGCGCCCTTTCTCATTTGGGGTTCGAAGGGCGAGCCCTTCGCGGGTCCAGGGTGGAGCCCTGGGTTCTTTGTCGGGGTCTGCCCGCACCCACTGAGCGGATGATCCCTTCGGGAGCCCGGGACCGGAGTCAGATCACTCGGCCGCTGCCGGGTGATGCGCTGCTGCGGACGGCTTCGTCTCGGGCTGGATGCCCTCCGTGGCGTCCTTGCGCCGGAACAGGCGCATCACCACGACGAAGAACACCGGCACGAACAGCACGGCGAGAAGGGTCGCCGAGATCATGCCGCCCATCACGCCCGTGCCGATGGCCTGCTGGCTCTTCGAGGCCGCGCCCGTGGCGATGGCGAGCGGCACCACGCCGAGGATGAAGGCCAGCGAGGTCATCACGATGGGGCGGAAGCGCAGGGTCGACGCCTCGATGGTGGCGTCGACGAGGCTCTTGCCCGGCTTCCACAGGTCCTTGGCGAATTCCACGATGAGGATCGCGTTCTTGGCCGACAGACCGATGATCGTGATGAGGCCGATCTTGAAGTAGACGTCGTTGGGCAGGCCCCTGAGATAGACCGCCGCCACGGATCCGATGATGCCGAGCGGAATCACGAGGAGCACCGAGAGGGGGATCGTCCAGCTCTCGTAGAGGGCGGCCAGACACAGGAACACGATGAGGACGGACAGGGCGAGGAGTAGGCTCGCCTGGCTGCCCGCCAGCTTCTCCTGGAGCGACTGCCCGGTCCAGGTGTAGCCGAAGCCCTTGGGCAACTGCTGCATCAGCCGCTCCATCTCGGCGATGGCGTCGCCCGAGGTGTAGCCCGGGTTCGGCTCGCCGGTGATGCGCACGGACTGGTAGCCGTTGAAGCCGACGATCTGGCTCGGCCCCATGCCCCATTTCAGGTCGGCGAAGGAGGACATCGGCACCATCGCCCCTTGCGCATTCTTCACGGCGTAGCTCAGCAGGTCGGTGGCCTGCATGCGCTGGAGCTGCTCCGCCTGCACGTAGACGCGCTGCATCTTGCCCTGGTTCGGGAAGTCGTTGGTGTAGACCGAACCGAGGTTGACCTGGATGGTGGCGTTGATGTCCTCGAACTTCACCCCGAGGGCGGCGGCCTTCTCGCGGTCGATGATGAGCTCCGCCTGAGGCGCCGGGGGCAGGCCCTCAATCTTCACCTTCTGGAGGATGGGGCTCTTGCGAGCGAGGGACAGGAGCTGGGCCTCGGCCGCCGTGAGGGCCGAGTATCCCCGCTGTGCGCGGTCCTGGAGGCGGAACGAGAAGCCCGCGGCGTTACCGAGGTTGTCCACCGGCGGCGGCTCCTGGGCGTCGACGATGGCGTCGCGGTACCCGGCGAGGGCCGTGTTGGTCCCCGCCACGAGGGCGGCGGCGGAGCTCGACGCGTCGCGCTCGCTCCAGGGCTTGAGCGTGACGAAGGCCTGGCTGAGGTTCGCCCCCTGCCCGGAGAACGAGAAGCCGTTGAGCATCGTCACCGTGGCGACGCCCGGCTGAGCCATGAGGTGCTCCTCGACCTTGCGTACGGCGGCCTGTGTCCGGTTGAACGAGGCGCCCGGGGGCGTCTGGATGTCGACGGTGAAGAAGCCCTGGTCCTCGATGGGCAGGAAGCCCTCGGGCAAGCGCATGAAGGCGTAGGCCACGCCCAGCACCAGGACGAGGTAGACCACCATCACCCGGCCGGACGCCTTGATGAACCAGGCGACCCCGCGCCCGTAGCGGGCGGTCTCGCGGTCGACGATGCGGTTGAACCAGCCGAAGAACCCACCCTTGGCGTGGCCGTGGCCCTTCTGCACGGGCTTCAGCAGGGTCGCGCACAGGGCTGGGGTCAGGGACAGGGCGAGCAGGGCCGAGAAGCCGATGGACGTCACCATGGCGATGGAGAACTGCCGGTAGATGATGCCGACGGACCCGGGGAAGAACGCCATGGGGATGAACACGGCCACGAGCACCAGAGTGATGCCGATGATGGCGCCGGTAATCTGCTCCATGGCCTTGGCGGTGGCTTCCTTCGGGGGAAGCCCTTCCTCGTTCATGATGCGCTCGACGTTCTCCACCACTACGATGGCGTCGTCGACGAGGATGCCGATGGCCAGCACCATGCCGAACATGGTGAGTACGTTGATGGAGAACCCGGCGAGCAGCATCACCGTCACCGTCCCCATGATGGCGATGGGCACCACGATGGTCGGGATGAGCGTGTAGCGGATGTTCTGCAGGAACAGGAACATCACGATGAACACCAGGATCACCGCCTCGACGAGGGTGTGCAGCACCTTCTCGATGGAGGCCTTCACGGCGGGCGTGATGTCGTAGGGGATGTCCCACTTCAGGCCCGGCGGAAAGAACTGCGACAACTCCTCCATCTTGGCGCGGATCGCCTGGGCGGTCTCGAGGGCGTTGCCGTCGGGGGCCAGGGTCACGGAGATGCCGGCGGCCTCACCGCCGTTCAGGCGCGTCGAGAACTGGTAGGCGTCGCCGCCGAGTTCGATGCGCGACACGTCGCGCAGGCGCACGTTCGAGCCGTCGGAATTCGCCCGCAGGACGATGGCGCCGAAATCCTCGACGGTGTTGAGCTGGCCCTTGACGATGATCGGCGCAAACACGGCGTTCTTGACCGGACTCGGCTGCGCACCGACGGCACCGGAGGCGATCTGGATGTTCTGATTGCGGATGGCGTCCGTGACGTCCTCGGGGCTCAGCGACAGGCCGCGGAGCTTGTCCGGGTCGACCCAGACGCGCAGGGACCGCTCCGTCGAGTAGAGCGTCGCGCGGCCCACCCCCGGCACGCGCCGGATCTCGTTGATGACGTTGCGGATGAGGAAGTCGCCGAGCCCGATCTCGTCCATCTTCCCGTCCGTGGAGACGAGGGTGATGATGTTGAGGGTCGCGGCCGAGGCTTCCTCCACGAGGATGCCCTGCTGGCGCACTTCCGCCGGCAGGCGCGCCTCGACGCGTTTCAGGCGGTTCTGCACCTCGACGGAGGCCAACGCCGGGTCGGTCCCCGGCTGGAACGTCGCCGTGATGTTGATCGAGCCGAACGAATCGGTCGTCGACTCGAAGCTCATGATGTTGGCGGCCCCGTTGAGCTCGTCCTCGATGAGCCGCGTGGTGCCGGTGTAGAGGCTCTCCACCGACGCGCCGGGGAAGGCCGTCGAGAGGGCGATGGAGGGGGGCGCGATCACCGGATACTGCGCGACGGGCAGCATCGGGATCGAGAGTACGCCGCCCAGGATGATGAACAGGGCGACGACCCAGGCGAAGACCGGTCTTTCGATGAAGAAACGCGCCATGGGTCAGCGCACCTGCACGGTGGACTGGGGACCGGACTTGGCGTCCGATTTGGGAGCCGACTCGACCACGTCCGTGTCGCGGGGCTTGGGCGCCGTATCCTCCGTGGCCGGATGGAGCTCGACGGTCTTCACCTGCTGGCCGGCCGAAATCTTCTGCACGCCTTCGACCACGACGCGGTCGCCGACCTTCAGGCCCTCCCGGACGATCCATTGGCGGTCGACCACCGGGCCGACCTCGATGGGCTGGAGCATGACCTTGTTGTCCTCGCGCACCACCCAGACCTCGGGCTTGCCGTCGCTGGTGCGCTGGATCGCCTGTTGCGGGACGGCGAGCGCATCGGAATCGATGCCCTGCTTGATCCGGGCGCGCACGTACATGCCGGGAAACAGCTCGTCGTGCGGGTTGGGGAACTGCACGCGCAGGGTCACCTGGCCGGTGCTCGGATCGGCGGTGACATCGGAGAACAGGAGCCTTCCGGCCGAGCCGTAGAGGGAGCCGTCATCCATGATGAGATGGACGTTGGCGGTATCGCCGGACAGGCGCGAGAGCTCGCCGCTAGCGAGATCCCGCCGCAGCTTGTTCAGCTCGCCCACCGATTGGGTGATGTCGACGTAGATCGGATCGAGCTGCTGGATGGTGGCGAGGTTCGAGGTGGCGCCCTGGTCGACCAGGGTGCCTTCGGTGAGAAGGGCACGGCCGATGCGGCCCGAAATCGGGGCGCGGACATCGGTGTAGTTCAGGTTGAGCTTGGCCCGGTCGCGGGCGGCCTTGGCGCCGGCCACTTCGGCCTGCGCCTGCTTCAGGCCCGCATAGGCGCTGTCGTACTGGGCCTGACTCGCCGTCTGGCGCGTCAGCAGCTGTTCCAGGCGGTCGGCCTGCTGCCCGGCCAGGACCTGCGCCGCCTCCGTGCGGGCGAGCACCGCCTCGGCGCTCTGCAACTCCACCTGGAAGGGCGCCGGGTCGATCTTGTAGAGGACGTCACCCTCCTTGACCAAGCTGCCCTGCTCGAAGGTCCGCTTGATGACGAGGCCCGAGACACGCGAGCGGACTTCCGCGATGCGCATGGGGGCGACGCGGCCCGGCAGATCGCGCACGTAGGGAATCGGCTGCTCGCGCACGGTGACGATGCTCACCTCCGGCGGTGGGGCCGGCACCGGTGCCGCCGCCTGCTGCTTCTGGTTGCAGGCCGACAGGGTGACGAGGACGATGCCGGCGGCGACGGAGGCCGGGCGCGCCCAGAACACGCGTGTGGAGGGAGACGTCACGATCACTTCGCTCCTGCGAAATCGGGTCGATGCGCGGCCCACGCGATCGGGGCCGGCAGCGCTGCGTTGAGGGGCCACGACTGTCCGGGACCGGAGCGGTTCGCGGCAAACGCCGGGCCACGATGGGCGTGGTCCGACGCGGCGATGCGGGGCATCGGGGAGAAGGCTATGGCGCGAGGCCGTCGGACCGTACTGGCTCGATCGCAGGCTCGCACACGATCTTGGCGATCAGACGACCATGGCGGCGCGCGCATGAAGAAATACGCCTCGACGGGGAATGGCCCGGCAAAAAGGCGCCGGATCGTGCTTCCCGGCGGCTCAGGTATGGCGCCGGGGCGGCCGGTCCGGCGGCTGGGTCACGCGGCTCTCGGCCGAATGCGACGGGGCCACGCCGAAAGCGTCCCCCTCCAGCGGCAACGGCATGAACCGCGGTAAGGGGGCCGCGATCGTATCGCGAAAGTCGTCCGCCTCCGCTGCCGCATGCGGCAACCGCACGGTGGCTCCGCACGTCGATCCATCGTCACTCAGGACGACCGCGCTCACGGAGAAGGGAGAGGCCGAAGCGCTGGCGACCGAGCCCGCATCGGACAGGAGGCCGAAGACGACGAGAAGCAGGGCGACCGCATGGACCATGCGCGACAGGATCGACGTCCGCACTCCTCGGGACGGCGCGTGGATCGATCGCGGGCCGGTCTGCGGCTGGTTGTATGTTCCAGAACTTCTCACGGTCTGAAGTCTGGTGCATGACGCCGCCGGCTACAAGTTCCTGCGGCATTGTGTCAGGGTTCGGTCGGACCCCGCTGGTCGACGCCGTTGCGCGGATCACACAGGGCGTCCGCCTTCCACCGCGTCGCGGTTGACCGTTCCCCGTCCGGCGGCCAAGGCTCCGTCCCCGGCCATCGGCCGCCGACCATCTGCCTGCCGGGTCCGGCGCCGCGACGGCGCCGAACCTGCTTCGGCTGGAGGAGACAACCATGCAGACCCGCATGCCGACGCGCCGCGGCCTTGCCGCCTCGGTTCTCGCGGCCGCCCTGACGTTTGCGACGGCGCCCGGCGCCCGGGCCGGCAACCCGTTCGACAGCGGTCCCATCGCCGACTTCATGAACATCTTCCGCGAGCAGGCGATTCCGCGCGAGACCGTCGCCTGGAAGGGTGCGGAGAAGCCCGGCACCGTCGTGGTCTCCACGAGCCAGCGCCGCCTGTTCTACGTGCTCCCCGGCGGGCAGGCCGTGCGCTACGGCGTCGGCGTCGGGCGCCAGGGCTTCTCGTGGTCGGGCCAGAAGGCCGTGACCATGAAGAAGGAATGGCCGGATTGGCGCCCGCCGGCACAGATGCTCGCCCGCCGCCCCGACTTGCCGCGCTTCATGGCCGGCGGCCAGGACAACCCGCTGGGCGCCCGCGCGATGTATCTCGGCTCCACGCTCTACCGCATCCACGGTTCGAACGAGCCCGAGACCATGGGCGCCGCCGTCTCGTCGGGCTGCATCCGCATGACCAACAAGGACGTGGTCGATCTCTACGACCGCGTGAAGGTCGGCACCAAGGTCGTCGTCCGCAACTGATTTTGTCGAGACCAAGGGGAAGCACCCGGGTCTCGACGACTCCCCCGCCCGCCTCTGGTCGGCTCATCCTGAATCGCCAGAGGGCACATGATCTTCGGTGTCGATCCCGGCCTGCTCGCGGGCCTGTTCGCCGTGGCGGTCGCGGCGGGGTGCGTCGATGCCATCGCGGGCGGCGGCGGCCTGATCACGCTCCCGACGTTGCTGCTGGCCGGCCTCGATCCCGTGAGCGCCATCGCGACGAACAAGCTCCAGGGCTCCGCGGGCGCCGTTTCCTCCACCCTCGCCTTCGCCCGGCGTGGCCTGATCCACTGGCCGGCCGCCTGGAAGATCGCGGTCTCGGCCGGTCTTGCCTCGGTCGCCGGAGCCCTGTGCGTCAGCCTCCTGCCGCGCCCCGTCCTCGATGCCGGTGTGCCGATCCTGCTCGTCGGAATCGCCCTCTACTTCGCCACCGCCCGGCGCATGAGCGCCGAGGACGCCACGGCGCGGATGAGTCCGGCCGTGTTCGCCCTGACCTGGGCGCCGGCAGTGGGCTTCTACGATGGGGTGTTCGGGCCGGGCGCCGGCGCGTTCTACATGATCGGGTTCGTCACCCTGCTGGGCCTCGGCGTCGTGCGCGCCACCGCCCACACCAAGCTCGCCAATGCGGCGAGCAACCTCGGGAGTCTCGCGCTGTTCGCGTTCGGGGGACACGTGTTCTGGGCCATCGGCCTGACCATGGCGGTGGGGGCGATCCTCGGCGCGCAGATCGGCGCCCGCCTCGCCATTCGGCTCGGAGCACGGCTGATCCGGCCGCTCCTCGTCACCATCGCGTGCGCCATGGCGATCCGGTTGCTCTCCGACCCGGCGAACCCGCTCCGGCACGCCGTGGTCGGTCTGTTCTCCGCTGGGTGATCGGCGCGGCAAGACTTACCGTGGCATGAACGCCCAGTAGTCGAGGTCGAGGATCACCGACGGGTCGTAGGCATCGCCGACCTTGTCGGGGTGGCTGCCGCAGGGCTGGTTCTTCGTCGCCACCGTGCGCAGGCGCAGCAGCCCGACATCGGACCGGCCGGGCAGTTCGGCCGTCTCCAGCACCTCGCTCCAGGCATAGACCGTGTCGCCGGCGAACAGCGGCGCCACGTGGCGGCCGGCGTTGATGCCGGCCAGCGCGAACGCGTTGGCGAGACCGTTGAAGCTGAGCGCGCGCGCCAGCGAGATCACGTGGCCGCCGTAGATCAGCCGCCGGCCGAAGCGGGTGTCCTTCGTCGCGAAGGCGTCGAAATGGACCTTGGCGGTGTTCTGGAACAGGCGCGTGGCGATCTGGTGCTCGGCCTCCTCCACGGTCATGCCGTCAACGTGGTCGATCTTCTCGCCGACGACGTAGTCCGAGAAACGGTGCGGGCTGCCCGCCAGATCGACATCGTAGGCGCGCGCCTCCAGCGGCGGCAGTGCCCCGGCGAGGTCGGCCGGCGACACCACCTTGGCGAAGGTCGGCACATGCTCCTGCGCGATCGTCGCCTCGGGGTCGCGCTTCTTGACGAGGACCCAGCGGCAATAGCTGAGCACCGTCTCGCCACTGGCGTCCGAACCCGTCGAGCGGACGTAGACCACGCCGGTCTGGCGGTTCGAACTCTCCTTGAGACCGATGACCTCTGAGACCGTGGACAGGGTCTCGCCCGGATAGACCGGCCGGTGGAAGCCGCCCTCGGCGTAGCCGAGGTTGGCCAGGGCGTTGAGCGAGATGTCCGGTACGGTCTTGCCGAACACCACGTGGAAGGTGAGCAGATCGTCGAGCGGGCTCTGCGGGTAGCCGAGCTTACGCGCGAAGGCGTCCGACGACTGGACCGCGAAGCGCGGGCCGTAGAGCGCGGTGTAGAGCGCCACGTCGCCGGTGGTGACCGTGCGGGGCGTGGCATGGCGGATGGTCTCGCCGAGGCGGTAATCCTCGAAGAAGCGGCCGGGATTGGTCTTCATGGGCGCGGATCGTCCTCTCGCGAAGGAATGGGGCGCTCAGCGCGTGTAGACGGTGGCCTGCACCGGCACGAATTCGTGGAGCAGGCGGCTGGCGAAGAGCAGCAGCAGCACCAGCACGATGGGCGACAGGTCGACGCCGCCGAGGTTGGGCAGGATGTTGCGGATCGGCCGCAGCACTGGTTCGGTGAGCCGGTAGAGCACCTCGCCGATCTGCGAGACGATGGGATTTCGGACGTTCACCACGTTGAACGCCACGAGCCAGCTCAGGACGGCGCTGGCGATGAGCACGTAGATGTAGAGCTGGACGACGGTGTCGAAGAGCCAGAGGAAGGCGTTCATGCGTGGGATCGATGTCCTCGTGGTCCCGCGCTCCGGGCACGGTTCACGCGCCCGCACGGCAGCAGGATTTCCGGAATTGACAGGCCGGCGTGCGCAAGCCTAAAAGGCCCGCACCCCGGAACGGGGCTGTAGCTCAGATGGGAGAGCGCCGCAATCGCACTGCGGAGGTCAGCGGTTCGATCCCGCTCAGCTCCACCACCGTTTTCTCGGAGGAGATCGGTGGTGATGCGATTCCCGGTCAGCGCCGCGCCGTCGAAGACATCCAGCATAATTCCTGACGTCCGCGGCGGGATCGACCTGCTCGAAGTCGACGCGCGCGCCGCTTGGCGCGTTGCAACCGGCTGATCCTGGACCGGCGACTGCCCGGACCCCCGTCACCCGCCGTCCGATCCGCGAACCGACGTCGATCGGCGGTCTCGGTCCCGCGATCGATACCCATCCCGTATCGATCAATCCGTTCATCGCATTGGACGAACTATAAGTTGCCCCCTAACCCTGGATGCCAAGGCGCATCGGGTTCGGTTCGGTGCGAACACAACTATAGTTCCGGGTGGAAACGATGGCGCTGGCTATTCCGCTGGAGGCGCAGGCGCGGGGCCGCGTGCGCTGGGGCATTCTGCTGATGCTGTTCACGACCACGGTCGTGAACTACGCCGATCGGGCCATCATCTCGATCGCCGGCACGCCGATGTCCCAGGATCTCGGCCTGACGCCGGTGAGCCTGGGTTACATCCTTTCCGCCTTCAGCTGGTCCTACGTCGCCGCGCAGATGCCCGGCGGTTGGATGCTCGATCGTTACGGCTCCAAATGGGTCTATGCGGGAGGCATCTTCTTCTGGTCCGTGTTCACCTTGGCTCAGGGCTGGGTCGGCTTCTTCGGCGGCGGCGCGGTGGCCATGCTGTTCGCCCTTCGCTTCCTCGTCGGCATCGCCGAGGCCCCGTCCTTCCCCGGCAACGCCCGGATCGTGACGGCCTGGTTCCCGAGCGCGGAGCGGGGCAAGGCGAGCGCGATCTTCAATTCGGCCCAGTACTTCGCCCCCGTCCTGTTCGCCCCCCTGACGGCTTGGGTCACGCACGAATACGGCTGGCGCTACGCCTTCATCGTCATGGGGGTGATTGGCATCGTGCTCGCGCTGATCTGGGTCCGTGTGATCCACGATCCCGCCGACCACCCCACCGTGACCCGCGCCGAACTCGACCACATCGCCTCCGGCGGCGCCCTGCTGGCGCTGGATGGGGAGAAGTCCGCCGACAGGAAGGGCTTCGATTGGGGAACCGTGCGCCAGCTCCTCTCCAACCGCATGCTGGTGGGCATCTACGTGGCGCAGCACTGCATCAACGTGATGACCTACTTCTTCCTCACCTGGTTTCCGATCTACCTCGTCAAGCAGCGCGGCCTCACCGTGCTCCAGGCCGGATTCGTCGCCTCGCTGCCGGCGCTCTGCGGCTTCCTCGGCGGCATCCTGGGCGGCGTCATCTCGGACGCGATCCTGAAGCGCACCGGCTCGCTCACGAAGGCCCGCAAGATCCCGATCGTGGCCGGCATGCTGCTCTCGATGTCGATCATCGCCTGCAACTACGTCGATTCGCCGGCCTTCGTGATCGGCTTCATGGCGCTGGCCTTCTTCGGCAAGGGCATCGGGGCGCTCGGCTGGGCGGTGATCTCGGACACCTCGCCGAAGGAGGCGGCGGGCCTCAGCGGCGCCATCTTCAACATGTTCGGCAACACTGCCGGCATCACAACGCCGATCGTCATCGGCTACCTCGTCCAGGTGTCCGGCTCGTTCAACGGCGCCCTGGTCTTCGTCGGCTGCAACGCGCTGATCGCGATGATCGCCTACCTCGTCATCGTCGGCGAGATCCGGCGCGTCGAACTGCGCAAGTCCTGAATCGGGAAAGGCCTGAGGAGAACGACCATGCTCGGTGAACCGGCCGCCATGACTGAGAACACCGGGGACACGCCCCGCACCCTGCGCCTGCACGAGCACGACAACGTCGCCATCGTGGTCAACGCCTTCGGGTTGCCGGCCGGCACGGTCTTCGCCGACGGACTGACCCTGGTGGAGTTCGTGCCGCAGGGGCACAAGGTGGCGCTCGTGGACATCCCGCAGGGCGGCACGGTGGTGCGCTACGGCGAGGTGGTGGGCATCGCGCTGCGCCCCCTGCCGCGCGGGTCCTGGGTCGAGGAATCGAGCGTCGAGACGCCGGTGGCGCCCGACCTCGACGCCCTGGAGAAGGCGACCCGCGTGCCCGCCCCCCTGCCGCCGCTCGACGGCTACACCTTCGAGGGCTACCGCAACCCGGACGGCTCGGTCGGCACCAAGAACATCCTGGCGATCTCGATCAGCGTGCAATGCGTGGCCGGCACCCTCGACGTCGCCATCCGGCGGATCAAGCAGGAGCTGCTGCCGCGCTACCCCAACGTCGACGACGTGGTGGGTCTCACGCACGCCTATGGCTGCGGCGTCGCCATCAACGCACCCGAGGCGGTGATCCCGATCCGCACCCTGCAGAGCCTCGCCCGCAACCCGAATTTCGGCGGCGAGGTCATGGTGGTCGGCCTCGGCTGCGAGAAGCTCGTCTCCGAGCGCCTTCTGCCGGACGGAGGTGCCGCCGAAGACGGCGGTGTCGTGCGCCTGCAGGACGAGCGTCACGCAGGCTTCGGCATGATGCTCGACAGCATCATGACCATGGCGGAGGCTCGCCTCGAAGTGCTCAACCGGCGCACCCGCGAGACCTGTCCGGCCGCCGACCTCGTGGTCGGCCTGCAATGCGGCGGCAGCGACGCCTTTTCGGGCGTCACCGCCAACCCGGCCCTCGGCCATGCCGCCGACCTGCTCGTGCGCTGTGGCGCCACCGTGCTGTTCTCCGAGGTGACGGAGGTACGCGACGCGATCCATCTGCTCACCCCCCGCGCCGCGACGCCCGAGGTCGCCGACGCGCTGATCCGCGAGATGGCCTGGTACGACGATTACCTCGCCAAAGGCGGGGCCGACCGCCGGGCCAACCCGTCGCCCGGCAACAAGAAGGGCGGCCTCAACAACATCGTCGAGAAGGCCCTGGGCTCGGTCGCCAAATCCGGCACCTCGGCCATCACGGGCGTGCTCGCGCCCGGCGAGCGGGTCCGCGAAAAGGGCCTGATCTTCGCCGCGACGCCGGCCAGCGACTTCGTCTGCGGCACCCTCCAGCTCGCCTCCGGCATGACGCTCCAGGTCTTCTCCACCGGCCGGGGCACGCCCTACGGCCTCGCCCACGCGCCGGTGATCAAGGTGGCGACCCGCACCGAACTGGCGGAGCGCTGGTCCGACCTCATCGACCTCGATGCCGGCCGTATCGCCACGGGCCACTCAACCATCGAGGAAACCGGCTGGGACCTGTTCCACCTCATCCTCGACGTCGCCAGCGGTCGCAAGCAGCCGTGGTCCGATCGCTGGGGCCTGTTCAACGACCTCACGTTGTTCAATCCGGCGCCGATCACCTGAGGGACACCCTCATGCCGCTCGCGCCCGGGCTCAGATCGTCCGGCGCAGACGGCTCGCGAAGAAGCCGTCGAGGCCGCCCTTCCGCTCGGGGGCGGTCCCGTCGAGCTGCGACGGAAGGGTGCGCAGGTCGCCCTGGGCGTCGATGGGCTCGGACAGGCCGCCCAGCTCCTCCGGCCTCACCGGCACGCGCTCGAACCCGTCGTTGCGCTTGAGGAAGTCCCTGATTTGACGCTCGCCCTCCTCCGGCTCCAAGGAGCAGGTGCAGTAGACGATCCGGCCGCCGGGCTTCACCAGGATCGCGGCCCGGTCGAACAGCCGCCGCTGCAGGGCGGCGAGGCGCAGGATGTCGTTGCCCGCCTTGGTCCAGGCCACATCCGGATGGCGGCGGATGGTGCCGGTGGCCGAGCACGGCGCATCGAGCAGCACGGCATCGAACTGACCCGGCTCCTCGACGTCCAGGGCGTTGCCGACACGGATCTCCGCGTCCAGCCCGAGGCGTGCGAGGTTCTCGCGCAGGCGCTCGAGGCGGGGGCCTGAGCGATCGACAGCGACGACGGTCGCTCCCGCCGCGGCGAGCTGGGCGGTCTTGCCGCCCGGCGCCGCGCAGAGATCCGCCACCCGCTGGCCGGGCGTCACACCGAGCAGCCGGGCGGGAATCGCGGCCGCCGCGTCCTGCACCCACCACGCGCCCTCGGCGTAGCCGGGCAGGTCGGAGACGGCGGAGCGGACCTCGTGCAGGCGCACGCTGCCCGTCGGCAGGGCGACGCCCCCGAGGCGTTCGGCCCATTCGTCGGCCGAGCCCTTGACCGTGATGTCGAGGGCGGCGCCGGCAAGGTGGGCCGCCGCGATGGCTTGTGCGGTTTCCAGCCCGTAGGCGTCCCGCCAGCGTCCGGCGAGCCAGTCCGGCGTGTTGTGGGCCAGGGGATCGGTCATCTCGCCGAGGATCTCGGCACGCTCGCGCACGATCCGGCGCAGGACGGCGTTGACGAGGCCGGACAGGTGCTGGAGCTGCGGGTCGCCCTTGGCGAGGCGTACGCCGAGATCGACGGCGGCGTGGTCGGGTACGTTGAGGTCGAGGATTTGGGCGGCGCCCGTGGCGAGCAGGGCGACGAGGCGGGGCTGGCCCTCGGGGAGCCCCTGCGACAGGCGCGCGGCGAGCATTCGCTTCAGGAAGCCGAGGCGCCGGAAGGTGGCGGTGGCGATGGCCCGCGCCAGGGCCGTGTCGGCGCCGTCCAGGGCGGCATCACGCCCGGCCTGTGCCAGGGCATCCTCGAGGGCGAAGGCGTGGGTGCTGGCCAGGAGATCGGCCACGGCGCCGTGGGCGACCTGGCGGGCGGCGAGGCCCGCGACGGTGCGGTCGATGGCCGTGATCGGCCCCTCCGCGTTGCGGCGTGTCGCCATGAGTGCCACTTCTCCTGAGAGATCGCGCCCGACCGAGCCGGGCATCCTTCGGGACAGCCCTTTCACCCCTCACCTCCGAGATGCAAGCCATGCCGATGCAGGACGATACGGAAAACCAGAGGTCCGCCCCCCGCCCGCCCCTCTCGGCCGCCGCGACCCGGGCGCTCGCCGAGGCGGAATCCCGCCGCAAGGACATCGACGCACGGGCGGCCGAGATCGCCGCGGCGCGTGAGCGTCAGGGGCGGGGCGGCCTGGAGCCGGTCCGCTACGACGATTGGGAGATCAAGGGTATCGCCGTCGACTTCTGAAGGGCCGGAACGTCCGGTGCTCCGCCTCGGTTGGCCTCGCACCATCGCGTACGAGGACAACCATGGCCATCACCAAGATTTCGAGCCGCACGGCCACAGCCGGCGCTCACGGAGAGATCGCCCTCGCCGGAGGCCGCTCCGTCGCCCTGCGGATGTGGCGCGAGGAAGAGCCGAACGGCGACAAGGCGAGTGCCAGCCGTCCCTACGAGACCGTGGGTTACGTGGTCGCGGGCCGCGCCGAACTCGTGGTGAACGGCGAGACCACGACCCTGGAGCCGGGCGATTCCTGGCTGGTGCCGGCGGGCGCCGAGCACACCTACACGATCCTCGAGACCTTCACGGCCATTGAGGCGACGGCGCCGCCGGCCGCCTGAACCATCAGCGGTCGCCGGATGATCCGGCGACCGCCCCGAGATCAGCGGACCACGTAGACCGGCGTGCCCACCGAGACGCGGCTGTAGAGGTCGACCACGTCCTGGTTGTACATGCGGATGCAGCCATACGAGGCGTAGGAGCCGATGGAGTTCGGCCGGTTGGTGCCATGGATGGCGTACTCGCCGCCGGACAGGGTGAGCGCCGCCGAACCCATGGGGTTGTGCGGCGAGCCGCCGGCGATCACGTCGGGCAGGCGCGGGTTGTCGCGCTTGACCTCGCGGGGAGGAGACCATGCCGGATGCACGTACTTGCCATCGATCTCCCGTGCCCCGGTCCATTGCTTTCCGGGCTTGCCCACGGCCACGGGATAGCGGATCGCCGTGCCGTCGCCGTTGACGAGGTAGAGCCGGCGCTCGGCCGTGCGCACCACCACGGTGCCGGGGCTCACGCCTTCCTGAAACGCGACCACCTCCCGCGCCGCCGCCGGCATCGCCGTGAGCGCGCCGACCAGCACGGCGATGCCCGACGCGAAAGCGTACTTCCTGAACCCGACCATGAAATCCATTCCCATCAGCGTTGTCCTGACGGTGATCCTTCGGGATCGAGGTTGCTGTTCCGATTACGTCTTCGCCTCGGCGGGGGATAACTGCGCGAAACCTGAGACGACGGTAAAAAGACATCCGGGCCGGTCCGGAGCAAAGCAAGGCTTCGTGTTAAGTCCCGGTTGACCTTCCCCGCGTGTCAGCGCTCGATCAGGGCCGCCGCGACGCGGTCCTGCCAGCCGTGGCGGACGAGTTCCGGGTCGGTGTGCTCCTCCACGGGGAAGCCGACGCAGAGATAGGCGACGAGGTGCCAGGCGCAGGGCACCTCCAGGACCGTACACACCGTCTCCGGCTCGAGGATCGAGACCCAGCCGACCCCGAGCCCATGGGCACGGGCGGCGAGCCAGAAGGTCTGCACGGCGCCCACCACGGAGTAGCGCAGCATTTCCGGCATGGTGGCGCGGCCGAGGCCGTGGCCGGATTCGGTGGCCTCGTCGCAGAACACCGCCAGGTGCACCGGCGCCTCGTGCAGGCCAGCGAGCTTGAGACGGATGTAGACGTCGCGCCGCTCGGCCGCGTAGCCCGTGGCGGCGGCTTCGTTGCAGTGCTCGAAGCTCCGGGTCACCGCCGCGCGGCGCGCTGGGTTCGTCACCCGGACGAAGCGCCAGGGCTGGCTGTTGCCGACGGAGGGACTCAGCGCCGCGAGGTCGAGGCAGCGGCGCAGGAGAGTCTCGTCCACGGGATCGCCGCGAAAGCGACGCACGTCGCGGCGCCACGCGAACAGCTCCGCGAGGGTTTGACGAAAACCGGCATCGAACTGGACCAAGACCTGTCGTCCCACGGAGCACGCGACCCTGTCATAGAACTTGATTCGGGGAAGCGCGCGAAAAAAGGGCCGCGCTCCGAAGAGGCGGCCTGAAGTCCTTGGGTCTCGAAACCTCCGGAGTGTCGGTCCGTGGAGGCCGGTCCAGCCCCCGAGAGCTGGGGAGCCGTAGGGTTCGGGTGCCGAACCGGCCGACGGAACCGACGAGGTTCGGCAACAGGTATGCCGCCTCATCACGGCACGCGCGGGGCCTCTTCGCGGCGGAAAGATGGTCGTGTGCCAGCGCACCCGCGGGCGGGCGCCCCTGCCACCCGGCGACCTGTGCGGCGACCCTTGCGGGCGTCCGGGCCCGGGACCATCATCACGCTCGTATGACATCCGGGATCAGGAGCGACGATGAGCGAGCGGACCAGCGCCGAACCGAGTTTGTCCGAGCCGGCAGCCCGTATCATCCCCTTCCCCTCGGCGCCCGTCACTCCGCAGATCGCCTTCGACCGGGCGGAACTGCGCGTCCTATTCAATCTCTACGGACGGATGGTGTCCATGGGCGAGTGGCGCGACTACGCCCTCGATTTCCGACGGGACAAGGCAGTGTTCTCCATCTACCGGCGCAGCTCCGAGATGCCGCTCTACCGGGTGGAGAAGGACCCCAAGCTCGCCCGGCGCCAGGGCGCCTACGCGGTGGTGGCGGCCTCGGGGCTGGTGATGAAGCGCGGTCAGGATCTGGCCCGGGTGATCGCCGTGCTGGAGCCGCCCCTGCGCGCGGTGTGAGGCGGCCACGGACCAGGACATGAAAAAAGGCCCCGGCGGTCACCCGCCGGGGCCTTTTTCGTTTCGTCCGGCGATCCGCGTTAGCGGCGGTCACCCAGGAGCGAGAGCAGCATCTGGAACATGTTGATGAAGTCCAGATAGAGCGTCAGCGCACCGTTCACGGACAGCTTGGCCGCGCCCTCGGCATCCGCGCCGCTGTAGAGGAACATCTCCTTCAGCTTCTGCGTGTCGTAGGCGGTGAGGCCGGCGAAGATGAGCACGCCGAGCACCGAGATGGCGAACTGCAAGGCCGAGGAAGCCATGAAGATATTCACCACCGAGGCGATGATCAGGCCGATCAGGCCCATGATCAGGAACGAACCCATGCCCGACAGGCTGCGCTTCGTCGTGTAGCCGTAGAGGCTGAGGCCGCCGAAGGTTGCCGCCGTGATGAAGAACACCCGCACCACGCTGGCGCCCGTGAACACGAGGAGCAGCGAGGACATGGACGCACCCATCACCGCCGCGAAGGCGAAGAAGGTCAGCCGGGCGGAGGCCGCCGACATGCGGTCCATCCGCATGGAGAAGATGAAGATGAAGGCCAGCGGCGCCAGCATGATCACCCACTTGAGCGGGCTGGTGTAGAGGAGCTGGCCGAAGGGGGTCAGCGCCACGCGTCCGGTCGCCGTCTGCGCGACGGCGGCCATGTTGAGGCCGAGCGCCACGAGACCGGAGATCCCGAGGCCGATGACCATGTTGTTGTAGACGCCGAGCATGAAGGTGCGCAGGCCCTGGTCGATGTCGACCTGGGTGCCGGCGTACCCCGTCGGCTGGGCGCCGACCCGGAAGGGGCTGTTGTCGAATGCCATGGGAGATTCCTTTGGAAGCTCTCTCAGCGTGTGATTTTACGAAACGAGGCTCACGCACAGGACCTCTGGCACCCTGAGATGCCTCGAACACAAATATGTTCCGTCCTCCCGCTTCGCACAAGAGGCCGGCCGAGCTTCAGCCGCGGGAATCTCGACGCTGCGCGGGCTGATTTTATTGACTTAAATCGGGATTAAAACACGATTCGTCATGATCGATCAGAACTGGCGCAGGTAGGGAGCCGGCTTCTGGCCGAGGATGCGCCAAGTGCCGGCAAGACCGAGAACGATGGCGAACACCACCGCCAACGTCGCCGCGACGAGGGCGCCCGACAGGTCGAGGGTGAACTCGAGCTTCATGACCCGAGTGACGATGACCCATCCGGCGAGCATCCCGGCCAGCAGCCCGAACACGGCGGTGGCGAGACCGAGCGCCCCGTATTCCAGGGTGTAGGCGGCAAGCAGCCGCCCGCGCGTCGCGCCGAGGGTCTTGAGGACGACGGCGTCGTAGAGGCGTGCCCGATGGCCGGCCGCGAGCGCCCCGGCCAGCACGAACAGGCTCGCCACCACGGCGATGCCGCTGGCGCCGCGAATCGCCAGGACGAGCTTGCCGACGACGTCGTTGACCGCCTCCAGGGCTTCCTTGACCCGGATGCTGGTGACCGACGGGTAGGCTTTGGCGACGTCGCGCAGGATGATCGCCTCGGCCTTCGCGTCGGAGCCATTGGGCAGGGTCAGGGTGGCGAGGTCCGAATGCGGCGCGCCCCGGAAGGTGCCGGGCGAGAACACCATGACGAAGTTGATGCCCAGCGACCGCCACTCGACTTTGCGCAGGTTGGCAACCTTGGCGGTCAGTGTCCGCCCGAGCACATTGACCGTCACGGTGCCGCCGACGGACAGGTTCAGGCTGCGGGCGAGTTCGGCATCGAATGATACGAGGGGCGCGCGCGCTTCCTCGGCGTTCCACCACGTGCCGGCGACGAGGCGGGAGCCCTCTGGGATGTCCTCCGCGTAGGTGATGCCCCGGTCGCCGTCGAGCACCCAGGCGGCGTCCTCCGGCGGTTTGATCGACGCGGCGGGCACCCCGTCGATGGCGGTGATCCGCCCGCGCATCATCGGGACCCGCTCGATCTTGGCGCCGGGAGCCTGAGCGCCCAGGAAGGCGTGGAAGCCGTCGGAATCGACCGCCGGGATGTCGAGGAAGAACAGGTTCGGCGCCCGGGCCGGCAGGGAATTGCTCAGGGTGTTGCGGACATTGGCGTCGATGAGGCTGAGCGTCACGAGGAGCGTGACCCCGAGGCCGAGCGACAGGACGATGGCGGGCGTCAGCGCGCCGGGCCGGTGCAGGTTGGCGAGCGCCATCCGGGGGGCGGCCGTGCGCGGGCGCGGCAGGCGCCGGGCGAGCGCCATCAGCCCGAGGGCGACGAGGCGCAGGAGCCCGAAGGCGATGGCGGCGGCGGCGATGAAGATGAGGGCGAGGCGCCGGTCGAAGGCGGTGGCGAGCGCCAGGGCCACGAGGCCCCCGAGGGCCGCGGCGAGGATCAGCTTGTAGCGCAGGCGGGTCTTCGCCGAGCCCGGATCGACCACGTCGCGGAACAGGCCCGAGACGGGGATGTCGTGGGCGCGGCCCAGGGGCAGGATCGCGAAGGCGAGCGCCGTCAGCAGGCCGTAGGCGGCGGCGAGCACCAGTTCACCCGGGGCCACCGTCGGGTTGAGGGGCAGCGGCAGGGACGTGTGGAACAGGGCATCGACGGCGAAGGGCAGGCCTGCGCCGAGGCCGAGGCCGATGGCGGTGCCGAGGCCGGCGATGAGCATGACCTGCGTGAGGTAGAGGGCGACGATCTGGCCGCCCGGCGCGCCGACGCTCTTCAGGGTGGCGATGGAGCCGCGCTTGCGCTCGACGAAGGCCGTGACCGCATTGGCGACGCCGACGCCGCCGACGATGAGGGCGGTGAGGCCGACGAGGGTGAGGAACTGGGTGAAGCGCTCGATGCTTTTCGCGAACCGCGGATCGGCGTTGGAGCGGGCCCGCATCTCCCAGCCGGCCTCCGGGGCGGCGGCCGCGATGGTGGCGGCGCGGGCATCGAGTTCGGCGTCGCTCGCTTCGGGGAGTTGCAGCCGGTAGCTCCAGCGGTTGAGACTGCCCGGCTGGACGAGGCCCGTGGCGTCGAGGGCGTCACGGGAGATCAGCATCCGGGGCCCGAAGCCGATGCCGTTGGCGATGCGGTCCGGCTCGGAGACCAGGGTGGCGCGGATCGCGATGGGCGTACCCGCAACGGTGATGCGATCGCCGACCTTGAGGTCGAGGCGGGTGAGGAGCACGGGATCGACCACGGCGCCGTAGGCCCCCTCGGCCTGTGCCAGGAGATCGGCCAACGGGGCGGCCGGCTCGGTGACGAGCTCGCCGGTAGCCGGATAGCCGTCCTCGACGGCCTTGAGTTCGACGAGCGCCGCGCCCTTGTCGCCGGCGAGCGCCATGGCCCGCAGCGTCGTGACCACGGTGACGCGGCCCTGCGCCGTGAGCACGTCGCGCTCGGCCGGCGTCGCCTCGCGGTTGATGAGGCTGTAGGTCAGGTCGCCGCCCAGAATCCGCGCGCCCTCGCGCCCGAGCCCGTCGGTCAGCGAGCGGGCGACGGAGGCGACGCCCGCGATGGCCGCGACCCCGAGCGCGATGCAGGCGAGGAACACGGCAAAGCCCGAAAGCCCGCCGCGCAGTTCGCGGGTGGCGAGGCGCAGGGTGAGGGGCAAGGCGAGGAGTATGCCGGGCCGGCGCTGTCGCGGGCGCTCGGAGGCCAGAGTTCCGTGCATGGTCAAGCCGCCAGGGCCGCTTCGACCCGGCCCGAGCGCAGGCTCACGGTCCGGTCGCAGAGCCGGGCGAGGCCGGGATCGTGGGTGACGAGGACGAGCGTAGCGCCCCGGTCGCGCTTCAGGGCGAACAGGAGATCGACGATCTGCCGGCCCGTGGCCTCGTCGAGGTTGCCCGTGGGCTCGTCGGCCACGAGAATCGCGGGGTCCGGCGCGATGGCCCGGGCGATGGCGACGCGCTGCTGCTCGCCGCCGGAGAGCTGCGCCGGATAATGGTGCAGGCGGTGGCCGAGGCCGACGGCTTCCAGCTCGGCCTTGGCGCGCGCATGGGCGTCGGGCTTGTCCGCGAGTTCGAGGGGCAGGGCCACGTTCTCCAGGGCCGTCATGGTCGGCACGAGGTGGAAGGCCTGGAACACGATGCCGATGCGCCGGCCGCGAAACCGCGCCAGGGCATCCTCGTCGAGGGCGCCGAGGTCCGTGCCCTCGACCACGATGGAGCCGGCATCCGGCCGCTCCAGGCCGGCCATCACCATGAGCAGGGTCGACTTGCCCGAGCCCGACGGGCCGACGAGGCCCACCGCCTCGCCCTTTGCGACATCGAGGGAGATTCCGCGCAGGACGTGGACGCGGGCCGCCCCCCGCCCGAGACTGAGATCGAGGCCGGCGAGGGAGATGGCGTGGGGCGCGTGTGCGGGTTCGGCCTTGCCGGACATCAATGGGAAACCGATCTGTGCGGAGATGAGGGCGGAAAAAATCAGGGTTGGGGTTTTGCCGGAATGGGTCGGTGCTCAGTGTCACGTTTCAGCGATATGGCCCGCCAAGCCGTGCGGCGCCACGTTCGCCTCTCCGTGGTTGTCGTGATGGCACTCTTTGCCGCACTCGGCCTCACCGCCTCCCCCGGCCGGACGGCCTCCGGTGAGCGGCCCGTGTCCCTCGTGGCGTTCGGCGACAGCCTCACGGCCGGCTACCGCCTGCCGGGCCCGGCCGCCTTCCCGGCGGTGCTGGAGCGGGCGCTCCAGGCCAAGGGCCGGGCCGTCACGGTGGCCAATGCGGGCGTCTCGGGCGATACCACCACGGGCGGCCTCGACCGCCTCGACTGGTCGGTACCCGACGGAACGGACGGCGTGATCCTCGAACTCGGCGCCAACGACATGCTGCGCGGCACCGATCCGGCCGTGACCCGCAAGGCCCTCGACACCATCATCACCCGCCTGAAGGCCCGCAACATTCCGGTGATGCTCGCCGGCATGCGGTCCTCGCCGAATCTCGGCCCGGACTACGTCGCACGTTTCGACGCGATCTATCCCGATCTCGCGAAGGAGTACGGCCTCGTCCTGTACCCGTTCTTCCTCGCGGGCATTGCCGGCGACAAGGCCTACAATCTCGAAGACCGGCTCCACCCCAACGTGAAGGGCGTCGAGACCATCGTCGACGGCATCCTGCCGAGCGTCGAGACCTTCCTCGATCGGGTGCAGGCGATCGGCCGCTGATGCCGCGCCTGTTCACCGGCCTCGAGATCCCACCCGCCATCGCCGAAATCCTCGCCCTGCGGCGCGGAGCCCTGACCGGAGCGCGCTGGATCGACCCGACCGACTACCACGTCACCCTGCGGTTCCTCGGGGACGTGGACGAGACCGTGGCGGAAGCTGTGCACGACGGCCTCGTCGCGGCGCGTGCCCGCCCGCCGCTCGATCTCGTCCTCGACGGGATCGGCGTCTTCGGCGGCGCGAAACCGCGCTCGATCCTGGCCACCGTCACGGGCGATCCCGCCCTCGTCGAGTTGCACGCCGAGCACGAGCGACTGGCGCGGGACGCCGGTGCGGCGCCCGACACCCGTCGATTCACGCCGCACGTGACTCTGGCGCGCCTCAACCGGCAGGCGAGCGCACTCGACGTGGCGCAGTACCTTACGGAATCAGGAGGATTCCCGCCCCTGCGTTTCACCGCGACGCGGGTCGCCCTGTTCTCGGCCCGCGCCTCGACGGGTGGCGGCCCCTACCTCGTCGAGGCCGCCTACCCGCTGGACGGATAGGGCGCGTCCCAGGCAGGCTTCGAGGCGACGCGGGTTTCCGCTCACCGAGACAATGGCTTGCTGGCTGGCATCGATGATCGCCCCGGCGCAAGCGAGCGAGGCAAGGCCGCGCCCCATGCAACCTGCCTTTCGGCGCGGGCGTCCCTCAATCCTGCAGGCCGATGACCTGGAAATTCGTATGCAGTTCGTCCGACATCGGCACGTTGAGGCGCTCTCCGTTGGGGAGGCGCTTGAGGAACCAGCGCTCGTAGAGCCAGCGTAGTTCGCGCGACTCGGCCAGCCGCACGAAGGTCGCCTGCACCAGGGTCGCGAGTTGCGGGTCGTCCTTGCGGAAGACGAGGCCGTAGGGCTCGAAGGAGAGCTTGTCCGGCAGGACCGTGAAGGCGCCGCCCTCGGGGCCGGCCCCCGCGATGAGCCCGTAGAGCAGCACGTCGTCGAGGCCCAGCGCGTCGGCGCGCCCGTCCCGCACCATGGCGAAGGATTCGGCGTGGTCCTTGCCCGTCACGAGGGTCACCGGAAGGGCGAGGCGCGCGAACAGGGATCGCAGGGCCGTCTCGTTGGTGGTGCCGGCCGTGACGGCCACGGTGCGGTTGGCGAGATCGCGATAGGAGGCGATCGCCGCGCCACGCCGCACCAGGAGCTTGGTGGCGCTGAAATAGGTGACGGGGGAGAATGCCACGCGCTTCCGGCGCTCGGCATTGGCGGTGGTCGAACCGCATTCGAGGTCGATCCGTCCCGAGATCAGGGCGTCGAGGCGGGAATCCGAGGTGACGGGCGCGTAGCGGACGGTGAGGTCCTTGCGCCCGGTCTCCCGCGCGATGTCGTCCACCACTTCGAGGCAGAGATCGACGGCGTAGCCCACGGGCTTGCCGGTGGCGTCCTTGAACGAGAACGGCAAGGAGCTTTCGCGGTAGCCGAGGGTGATCACGCCCGTCTCGGCCACGGTCTTCAGGGTGCCGCCGAGAACCTCGACGGCGCGGGCCGGCCCGGATGCCAGGAGCGCGACGAGGATGCCCAGAACGATGCGATGTCCGGTCATGACCGTTCCTTCCTCGCGGGAGAGCCCAGTAGCCCTACTCGGCCGGAAGCGGGCTGACATCCCGGTCGAGGCGCTGGTCGGTGAGTTCGAGCTGGCCCTCCCACTTGGCGACCGCCACGGTGGCGACGCTGTTGCCGAGCACGTTGGTGGCCGAGCGGCCCATGTCGAGGAACTGGTCGATGCCGATGATGAGGAGCAGGCCGGCTTCCGGAATCTGGAAGGTCGAGAGGGTGGCGGAGATCACCACCAGGGAGGCGCGCGGCACGCCGGCCATGCCCTTCGAGGTCACCATCAGGAGGAGCAGCATGGTCAGCTGCTGCCCCGTGGTGAGGGGGATGTTGTAGGCCTGGGCGATGAACATCACCGCGAAGGTGCAGTACATCATCGAGCCGTCGAGGTTGAACGAGTACCCCATCGGCAGGACGAAGGAGGTGATCTTGTTGGGCACGCCGAACCGCTCCAGGTTCGACAAGGTCTTGGGGTAGGCCGCCTCGCTCGACGCCGTGGAGAAGGCGAGGAGGAACGGCTCCTTGATGAGGTCGAGGAGGCGTTTCATGTGGTGGCCCACCAGCAGGAAGCCGGCGAAGGCGAGGAGGCACCACAGCATCGCGAGGCTGAAGTAGAACTCCAGCATGAACTTGCCGTAGGTCACAAGCACGCCGATGCCCTGGGTGGTGATGGTGGCGGCGATCGCCGCGAAGACCGCGATGGGGGCGAACCCCATGACGTAGCCGGTGATCTTGAGCATCACGTCGGCCAGCCCCTCGATCCCCTGCGCCAGAAGCTTGCCCTTCTCGCCGAGCGCCGCGAGGCCGACGCCGAAGAAGATCGAGAACACCACGATCTGGAGGATCTCGTTGTTGGCCATGGCCTCCACCGGGCTCTTCGGCACCAAGTGCGTGACGAACTCCTTCAGGGAGAGGGAGGCGGCCTTGAGGTTGGTGGTGGCGCCGGCATCGGGGAGCGGCAGGTTGAGGTTCTCGCCCGGCCGCAGGATGTTGACCATAATCAGGCCGAGCAGCAGCGAACACAGCGAGGCACCGACGAACCACAGCATGGCCTTGCCGCCGACCCGGCCGACGGAGGCGGTGTCTCCCATGTGGGCGATGCCGACGACCAGGGTGGAGAACACCAGCGGCGCGATGATCATCTTGATCAACCGCAGGAACACGTCGCTGATCAGGGCGATGTAGCCGGAGATTTCCTTCGAGGTCTGCGGATCGGGCCAAGTGACGTTGCACAAGTAGCCCACTGCGATGCCGAGCAGCATGCCGATGAAGATGTACGTCGTGAGCCTGGACTGCATCGGAATTCCTCCCCCGACGCGCCCACGCACGTCCGGCGACTTGCCGCCGCAAGCCAACACACGGAAAGTCCTCGCACGGACCATGCCACCGGCCGAAAACCTTATTCGGCGCCGTCCGAACGGACCGAGTGCCGCGATGTCTTGCCGGGGGTGGGGCCGTCTCCAGTGAAAGGCTAGCGTTTTTCCAGTCCCGTGCAAGCGGCACATCGGGAATTCTTGCGCCGCCTCAGGATTGCCCGGCGTCGCCGGACGTGCGGCCGGTTCAGGCGGCGCGCAGGCGGGCGGCGGCCTCGGCGGAACGGCGGATCACCGCCTCCTCGGGCAGGCCGGCCGGGACGACCCAGCTTCCACCGACGCACAGCACGGGCTTGAGGGCGAGCCAGTCGGGCGCGGTGGCCTCGGTGATGCCGCCGGTGGGGCAGAAGCGGACCTGATGGAACGGGCCGGCCAGCGCCTTCAGGGCCTTGATGCCGCCGGCGGCCTCGGCGGGAAAGAACTTGAACCGGTCGAGCCCGTGGTCGAGGCCGCGCATGATGTCGGCCGAGTTGGCGATACCGGGCAGGTAGGGGATGCCCCGGTCGATGGCCGCGCGGGTCAGCGGCTCGGTGAGGCCGGGGCTGACGATGAACTTCGCCCCCGCGTTGATGGCGGCGTCGAGGTCGCGCGGGTTGAGCACGGTGCCGGCCCCCACCACCGCGCCCTCGACCCGCGACATGATGCGGATCACCTCGAGGGCGGCGGGGGTGCGCAGGGTCACCTCCAGGGCCGTGAGCCCGCCGGCCACCAGGGCCCGGGCGATGGGCTCGGCATGGGCCACGTCCTCGACCACGAGGACGGGGATGACGGGAACGGAGCGCATCAGCGCGTCGATGCTGGTCATGGGGCGGTCCTCGAAGGTACGGGGTGGGTCAAAGGCCGGCAGCGGCCAGCATGGCGGAGGCGCCCTGCTCGGCCCCGTCGGCGCCGTGGCGCAGGAAGGCGAACAGCTCGCGTCCGGTGCCGAAGGCGGGCGCCGGGGCGGTGGCCTCGTCGCGGGCCTCCCACTCGGCGGGATCGACGAGGACTTCGAGGCTGCCGTCCTCGGCGCTCAGGCGCACCACGTCGCCGTCGCGGATCCTGGCGAGCGGGCCCCCGCCCAGCGCCTCCGGGCTGAGGTGGATCGCCGCCGGGACCTTGCCGGAGGCGCCCGACATCCGCCCGTCGGTGACGAGGGCGACACGGAACCCGCGATCCTGCAGCACCCCGAGCTGGGGCGTGAGCTTGTGGAGCTCCGGCATGCCGTTGGCGCGCGGGCCCTGGAAGCGCACCACCACCACGACGTCGGTTTCGAGTTCGCCGGCCTTGAACGCCGCCATGACGTCGTCCTGATCGTCGAAGACGCGGGCTGGCGCTTCGATGGTCCAGCGCGACGGCTCGACGGCGCTGGTCTTGAAGGTCGCCCGGCCGAGATTGCCCTTCACCAGCCGCATGCCGCCGTCGGCCTGGAACGGACGCGCGGGGCCGCGCAGGATGCTCTCGTCGTGGGACCTCTCCGGGGCGTCCTCGAACACCAGGGCATCGTCCACGAGCTTGGGATCGCGGGCGTGGTCGCGCAGGCGCCCACCCGCGACGGTGAGGATGTCGTCGTGCAGGAGCCCAGCATCGATGAGGCTGGCGATGACGTAGGACATGCCGCCGGCGGCGTGGAAGTGGTTCACGTCGCCCGAGCCGTTGGGATAGACCTTGGCGACCTGCGGGACCACGGCCGAGAGCCGGTCGAAATCCTCCCAGTCGAGGACGATGCCGGCGGCGCGCGCCATCGCCGGCAGGTGGATGGCGTGGTTCGTCGAGCCGCCGGTGGCGAGCAGGCCCACCACGGCGTTGACGATGGCCTTCTCGTCGATGCAGCGGCCGAGCGGCCGGTAATCGTTGCCGTTGGCGCCGATCTCGGAAAGGCGATGGACGGCCGCCCGCGTCACCGCCTGGCGCAGCTTCGTGCCCGGATTGATGAACGAGGCGCCGGGCATGTGCAGGCCCATGACGTCCATCATCATCTGATTGGAGTTGGCGGTGCCGTAGAAGGTGCAGGTGCCGGCGCCGTGATAGGAGGCGGACTCGGATTCGAGCAGCTCGTCGCGCCCGACCTTGCCCTCGGCGTAGAGTTGCCGGACGCGCTGTTTCTCCTTGTTGGCGATGCCCGACGGCATGGGCCCGGCCGGGATCAGGATCATCGGCAGGTGGCCGAACCGGAGCGCCCCGATGATGAGGCCCGGCACGATCTTGTCGCAGATGCCGAGCAGCGCCGCCGAATCGAACATCCCGTGGCTGAGCGCGAGGGCGGTGGAGAGCGCGATGGTGTCGCGCGAGAACAGGGACAGCTCCATGCCGCGCTGGCCTTGCGTGACGCCGTCGCACATAGCCGGCACGCCGCCCGCGACCTGCGCCGTGGCGCCCACCTCGCGGGCGAAAAGCTTCATCTGGTCGGGGTAGCGGCCGTAGGGCTGATGGGCCGAGAGCATGTCGTTGTAGGCCGTGACGATGGCCATGTTCATGCTGCGCCCGGCCCGGATCGCCGGCTTGTCCTCGCCGGAGGCCGCGAAGCCGTGGGCGAGGTTGCCGCAATTGAGCATCGGTCGGTGGACGCCGTGGTCGCGCTCGCGGGCGACGAGGTCGAGATACGCCGTTCGCGTTGGCCGTGAGCGTTCGATCACCCGCGCGGTGACGGCGGCGATCTCGGGGTGAAGCTCGGTCATGACATTTCCTCGCATGGCGCGAAGTCTGGAACTCTTGAAACCATGGCGGCGCCGCCGTGGCTAGCCGGACGTCCCCGTTCGCCTGGACAGACGGGGGCGTCTGTCGGCTTCGGGCTCAATGCCCTGAGGCAAGGGCCGCGCCGGGTTTGTCGTGGGTGGCGAGGCGCTCCACCATCGACGCCGTGGCGGGGTTCATGCCGACGACCGCGACGGGCACGCCGTGGCGGCGGAACTTCAGCACGACGCGGTCGAGGGCGTTGATTCCGGTGATGTCCCAGAAGTGCGCTGCCGAGAGGTCGATGACGAGGCCGTCGAGATCCTCCTCGCGAAAGTCGAAGGCGGCGTGGAAGGCCTCGGCCGTGGCGAAGAAGATCTGCCCCGTCACCCGGTAGGTCCGTGTCGTGCCGGTGCGCTCGGAGCCGGCGGCGAAGAACCGCGTCACCTTGTGGGCGAAGAACAGGCCGCTCAGCACCACGCCGAAGAGCACGCCCCGGGCGAGGTCGTGGGTCGCCACCACCACCGCCACGGTGCCGAGCATGACGAGGCTCGAGCTCTTCGGGTTCGTCGTCAGGGCGACCAGCGAGCGCCACTGGAAGGTGTTGATGGAGACCATGATCATCACGGCGACGAGGGCCGCCATGGGGATCTGCGCCACGTAGGGTCCGAGGACGACGATGAGGAACAGCAGGAACGCGCCCGCCCACAGGGTCGAGAGCCGGCCGCGCCCGCCCGACGAGACGTTGATCACCGACTGGCCGATCATCGCGCAGCCGGCCATGCCGCCGAAGCACCCGGCGGTGATGTTGGCGAGGCCCTGGCCGGCGCATTCGCGGTTCTTGTCCGAGCCGGTATCCGTCATCTCGTCGAGGATGGCGGCCGTCATCAGGCTCTCCAGCAGCCCGACCATGGTGAGGGTGAGGGCGTAGGGCAGGATGATCCGCAAGGTCTCCAGGGTCAGTGGCACCTGCGGCAGGGCGAAGACCGGCAATTCGGTGGGGAGTGCCCCCATGTCGCCGACCCGGTGGATCGGAAGACCGAGCACCATGGCGACGGCGGTCAGCAGCACGATCGTCACCAGCGGCGACGGCACCGCCTTGGTGAGGTACGGCAGGCCGTAGATCAGCGCGAGGCCGATGGCCGTCATGGCGTAGACGGTGGGGCCCTGCCCCAGCAGTTCGGGCATCTGCGCCAGGAAGATCAGGATCGCCAGGGCGTTGACGAAGCCGGTCACCACGGAGCGCGAGACGAAGCGCATCAGGTTGCCGAGCTTCAACGCTCCGGCACCGATCTGAAGGAAACCCGTCAGGATCGTGGCGGCGAAGAGGTGGCCGAGGCCGTGCTCCTTCACCAGGGTCACCATCACCAGGGCCATGGCGCCGGTGGCCGCCGAGATCATCGCCGGGCGCCCGCCCGCGAACGCGGACACCACGGCGATGCAGAACGACGCGTAGAGGCCGACCTTTGGGTCGACTCCGGCGATGAGGGAGAACGCGATGGCCTCGGGGATGAGGGCGAGCGCCACCACCGTCCCGGCCAGGAGTTCGCGCGTGATATCGGGAGCCCACTCGCTCCGCAGGTGTCGTCGGGTCATGAAGAAGGTCCGTCCACCCCGCGCGCCGGGTCCCATGGGACGGCGTCGTCGGGGGATGCGTGAAGAGACACGCCGAAAGAGGGCGTGCCGATGCGAAGCAGGATTTCGCGTGGTGAGCGGCCTACGGCGGCCCGAGACGGCAATACAGGCGTGCGCGATCCTTCAGCATGACCGGCTCATAGCATGGCGGCCTCATCATGCAACTCGGCGCCGCCCCGCCCGATCTTTCCAGGAGACCTTGGACCTAAGTTTACGCAAAATGCAGGTGCTTTGTACGATAACAGGCGCGAATACCCATCGGAGCAGCCGATTCGTCCTGATGCAGACCGAAATCGAGGCCAATCCACGCCGTCCCTGGTACGATCTGCGCTTGGCGGCGGCCCTCGAGGACCGGTTCCAGGTCGAGCAGGCCCAGCGCTCGGGCGCCTATCTCCGGTCGTGGCTGCTGGTCTTCGTCCTGTTCAACATCCTTTCGCTGAAGCTCGACTTCGATGCGTTCGGCCCGGAGGCCTTCGCGGTTCCCGCCGTCCTCACCCTCGGGGTGTTCGTACCCCTGACCGGCATCGGTATCCTGCTCCTGCACGGGCAGCCCTCGCCCCTGCGCCGGACCGTCGTGGTGACGCTCGTGAGCCTCACGGACATGCTCATCGTCCTCAACAGCGCCCGGATCGTGCCGGCCGAGCACGCCAACGTCTACATCGTCCTCGCGGTGATCGTTCCCCTGGTGGTGGGCCTCATCGCCGACCTGTCGTTCCGGCACAGCCTCGTCTTCTGCGGCACGGCCTTCGCGGCCTATGGCGGTTGGGCGATCTGCATCCCGCCGGTCGACGTGGTCGGAACCGGCCTGCCCGTCCTCGTGGCCTGCCTGATCCTCGTGCCGATCAAGGGCAGCTATTCACGCGAGCGCCAGGAGAAGCGGGCCTTCGTGCTGCGGCACGCTTTGGAAGCGGCCAATGCCCGCCTGACGGTCCTGTCGACAACCGACGCCCTGACCGGACTGGCCAACCGGCGCGTCTTCAACGACGCCCTGGCCGAAGCGTGGAACGGGGTCGGCGGCGAGCCGGGCTGGTGCGCCGTGGTGGCCATCGACATCGACCATTTCAAGCGCCTCAACGATCTGGCCGGCCACCCCGAGGGCGACCGCTGCCTCGTGGCCGTCGCAGCCGCCCTCGACGGGCCGACCCGGGCGGCCGGGGGGCTGCTCGCCCGCTACGGCGGCGAGGAGTTCATGGCCTTCTTCCCGGGGGCGACACCCGAGGAGGCCCTCGATTTCGGCGAGCGTCTGCGCGTCGCCGTCGAGCGGTTGGCGTTCCGTTCCGGCCGGGACGGGTCCGCCTGGGTCGCGAGCGTCAGCATCGGCGTCACCGCCGCACACAGCGTGACCGGTGCCTGCGGTGTCGGGCCGGGTCACCTTCTGACCACCGCCGACGCGGCGCTCTACCGCGCCAAGCGCCGAGGCCGGAACTGCGTCGAGGCCCTGCCGATCCGGGTGGAGACGGCCAACGGCGATTCCGGACCCGCCTACTCGGCCGCATCCTCGTAGGGCGCCGTGACTGCGGCGTCGCCGAGGAAGCCGCCCGACTGGCGCTCCCACAGGCGGGCGTAGAGGCCGCCCGAGCGAATCAGGGCAGCGTGGGTCCCCTCCTCGACGATGCGCCCGGCCTCGATGACGATGAGGCGGTCCAGCGCCGCGATGGTCGAGAGGCGATGGGCGATGGCGAGTACGGTCTTGCCCTGCATCAGGGTGTCGAGGCTGTCCTGGATCGCCGCCTCGACCTGGCTGTCGAGGGCCGATGTCGCCTCGTCGAGAATCAGGATCGGGGCGTCCTTCAGGATCACCCGCGCGATGGCGATGCGCTGGCGCTGGCCGCCCGAGAGCTTCACCCCGCGCTCGCCGACCTGGGCGTCGTAGCCGTTACGACCCCTGTGATCGACGAGGTCGCGGATGAACGTATCGGCCTGCGCCAGACGCGCCGCCCGCTCGACCTCCTCCAGGGCGGCGTCGGGACGGCCATAGGCGATGTTGTCGCGGATCGAGCGGTGCAGGAGCGACGTATCCTGGGTCACCATGGCGATGGCGCTGCGCAGCGACGCCTGGCTGACCCCGGCGATGTCCTGGCCGTCCACCAGAATGCGACCGCCCTCCAGGTCGTGCAGGCGCAGGAGCAGGGCCGTGATGGTGGTCTTGCCCGCGCCGCTGACGCCCACGAGGCCGACCTTTTCGCCCGCGCGGATGTGGAGGTTCAGGCCCTCGATGATGCTGGCGTCGCCGCGCCCGTAATGGAAGCTCACGTCCTCGAAGCGGATGTCGCCGCCGGTGACGCTGAGCGTACCGGCATCCGGACGGTCGGTGATGGCGTGGGGCCGGGCGATGGTCTGCATGCTCTCCTGGATCACACCGACATTCTCGAAGATGCCGCGCACGGTCTGCATCACCCAGCCCGACATGGCCATGAGGCGCAGGACCAGGGCGAGGCCGGCCGCCGCCTCGCCCGTGGTCATGCCGCCGCGCTGCCACAGGGCGAGACAGACGCCGGCGGTGGAGACGATGAGCACGCTGTTGAGCAGGCCGAGCAGGGTGGTGGTGGAACTGACCAGCCGGAACTGGTGCAGGTAGGCGCGGGTGTGGATGTTGACGGCGTCACGCACGGCGGCGCGTTCCTCGCGGTCGCGGGCGAAGAGCTTGACCGTCAGGATGTTGGTGTAGCTGTCGACGATCCGGCCGATGAGGGCCGAGCGGGTGTCCGCCGTGACGAGGGAACGCACGCGGGCGCGGGGCACGAACCACCGCGTCAGGCCCGCGTAGGCCAGCACCCACAGCACCACCGGCAGGGCGAGCCACAGGGAGATCGAGCCGAACAGGCCGACCGCCGTCACGGCGTAGATCGCCACGTAGAGCAGGGTGTCGATGAACACGACGGCGAGTTCGCGCACGGCCGGGCCGACCTGCACCACCCGGTTGGCCAGCCGCCCGGCGAAGTCCGCCTGGAAGTACGAGAGCGAGTGGCCGAGGGTGTAGAGGTGCGTGCGCCAGCGGATCTGGTTCGTGACCTGAGGCACGATGAGCTGGTTCGACAGGATCTCGTGCAGCCAGATCGTGATCGGTCGCACCACCACCACCAGCCCGGCGGCGAGCATGATCCGGGTGCCGTGATCGGCCCAGAACGTCGCCCGGTCGGCGGTGTTGAGGAGATCGATGAACCAGCCCATGAGGAGGTAGAGCGACGCCTCGACGGTACCGGCGACGACGGCGACCACGAACAGCACGGCGAGCGCCGCGCGCACGGGCTTCAGGTAGAAGCCGGCGAATCCCGTCACGGTCTTCGGCGGCATGCGCCCGTCGTCGAAGGGCGCGAACGTGTCGATGCGGCGCTCGAGCCAGTCGAGAAACATCTTTTTTCCGATATCCGGTTGCGTCAGCGACTCTTCAGCTAGGCGGTCGCCTGCCCCTGCCAACCGGGGGGCGATGCCGCACGAGGATTTCCCATGCTCCGCCTCGCCCTGTACCAGCCCGATATCCCGCAGAACACCGGCACGCTGCTGCGCCTGGCCGCCTGCCTCGGGGTCGCCGTCGAGATCATCGAGCCGGCGGGGTTCGACGTGTCCGACCGGCACCTGCGCCGCTCGGGCCTCGACTACCTCGACCACGTGGCGGTCACGCGGCACCGTTCGTGGAGCGCGTTCGAGGGGTGGAGGCGGGAGGCGGGCCTCCGCCTCGTGGTGGCGACGACGCAGGGCGCCCTGCCCTATTGCGATCTCGCCTACCGCCCCGGCGACTGCCTGCTCATGGGCCGTGAATCGGCCGGTGTGCCCGACGCGGTCCACGCGGCGGCCGACGCGCGGGTGGTGGTGCCGATCCGGCCGGGGATGCGCTCCCTCAACGTCGCCGTCTGTGCCGCGATGATCCTGGGGGAAGGGCTGCGGCAGACGGGAGGCGTCTCCAAGTCTGTTTGAACGTCGTGCATAAACGCACTTGAACATCGTTCAAACTGTGGCACCTTTCCCTGGCGACGGCCGTGACCGTCCCACGGGAGACAGCCCCATGTTCAACCTGTTCCGAACACTCGCCCGGGGCGCCGCCGCCCAGGCCCGGGAAGACCTCATCGACCGCAACGCGCTGCTCATCCTCGATCAGCAGATCCGCGAGACCCGAGCCTCCTTGGAGCGCAGCCGCCTGGCCCTGGCCTCGGCCGTCGCCGGTGACAAGGCCGAGGCGCGCCGCCTCGCCGAGGTGGAGGCCCGCACCACGGACCTCGAGGAGCGCGCGGTTGCCGCCCTCGACGCCGGCCGCGAGGATCTGGCCCGCGAGGCCGCCGACGCCATCGCCGAACTGGAAGCCGAGGCCGAGGCGGTTCGCACGGCGCGGACGCGGTTCGCCCGGGAACTCACCCGCATCCGCGCCGTGGTGGCCGACGCCACCCGCCGGCAGGCCGAACTGGAACGCGGCCGGCGCATCGCGGCGGCGGCCGAGTCCGCCCGCCGCCTCGGCGTCGCCGCCGCTCCGGAGGACCGTGCCACCCTGCGCGAAGCCGAGGCGACCCTGGCCCGCCTGCGCTCCCTTCAGAGCGAGGCTGCCGACACGGAGGCGGCCCTGGCCGAAGCCGAGCCCGGCGCCGACATCGCCGAGCGCCTGGAGCGTGAGGGATTCGGGAAAGCCACCCGCCCGACGGGCAGCGCGGTGCTCGAACGCCTGCGCCGCCGTTCGACTGCCGAAGTTTGATCCCCCTCCAGACCAAGGACCACCCCCATGTCCAACGAAACCACGCAGCATTCCGGCGCCTGGGTCGCCTTCACCTACGCGTCGTTCCTCGGCGCCGCCCTGATGGTGGCGCTCGGCATTCTGTTCATGCCCATCGACATCTGGATGAAGGGCTACTTCGCCATGGGGGTGATCATGCTGGTCCAGTCCTGCATCACCGCCACCAAGACGGTGCGCGACGTCCACGAGGGCCGGCGCATGGTCAACCGCATCGAGGACGCCAAGACCGAGCGGCTGCTGATGTCGGTGGGCAAGGATTGAGCGGGCAAGGATTGAGCGGGCAAGGGTCGAGGGCCACGGGCGATTTGAAGCCCGCCCGGCGGCGATTGACGCCCGCCCGGCGGGATGGGACATCGGGGCCATGCAGCGCCCCGACACGCCCTTCACGCCCCTGCCCGAGCCCGAACTCGACGCCCTCAAGCGCGAGGCGACGGCGTGGTTCACCACCCTGCGCGACCGCATCGTCGCCGCCCTGGAGGGCCTGGAGGACGAGGCCACCGGCTCGTTCCACCCGGACGCTCCGGCCGAGGCCGGACGCTTCGAGAAGACACCGTGGGAGCGCACCGACCATACGGGAAAACCCGGCGGCGGCGGCACCATGGCGATGCTGAAGGGCCGGGTGTTCGAGAAGGCCGGCGTCCACGTCTCGGCCGTGCACGGCGAGTTCGCGCCGGAGTTCCGCGCGCAGATGCCGGGCGCGGCGGAGGACCCGCGCTTCTTCGCCACCGGCATCTCGCTCATCGCGCATCCGTGGAACCCGAACGCGCCGACCGTCCACATGAACACCCGGTTCGTCGCCACCACCCGGACGTGGTTCGGCGGCGGCGCCGACCTGACGCCGGTCCTCGACCGCCGCCGCACCCAGGACGATCCCGATACCCTCGTCTTCCACGCCGCGATGAAGGCCGCCTGCGACGCCCACGCGCCGGCCGCCGACTACGCCCGCTACAAGGCCTGGTGCGAGGAATATTTCTATCTGCCGCACCGCAAGGAGCCGCGCGGCATCGGCGGCATCTTCTACGACTATCACTGGACCGGAGACCCGGCCGCCGACCTCGCCTACACCCGCGACGTGGGCGGGGCCTTCCTGAACGCCTATCCGGCGATCATGCGGGCCAACATGGGCACGCCGTGGACCGAGGAGGACCGGCTGGAGCAGCAGGTCCGGCGCGGGCGCTACGTCGAGTTCAACCTGCTGCACGACCGCGGCACCATCTTCGGCCTGAAGACCGGCGGCAACGTCGCCTCGATCCTGTCGTCCCTGCCGCCGACCGTGCGCTGGCCGTGAGCGAGGACATCACGGACGACAATCGCGCGGTCGCCAGGACCCTGGCGCGAACCTTCGGCGGTGCGCCCGTGATCCGGCGCCACCGGGACGAGACCGGGCGCAGCCACGTCGATCTCCTCACCTGCCGCGACGCGCCGGCGGCAGGCGTGACCTCCTACGCGACGGTCACCCTCGCCAACCACCCGATCATCCTCGACGGCGCGGAGTTTCCCGCCCGCGCCGAACTCGTGGGCGCCTGCGCGAGCGAGACGGAGAGGTTCGCCCACGTGCTCGCGGCCTGTGCCTTCCACGTCATCGACAGCGGCTGGTTCCTGGCGCCCGGCATCGTGTTTCCGGGCGTGGTGGCCGCCTCCGGCCTGTCCCGGACCCTGGCCCACGTGATGTTCGTGCTGCCGGCCCTGTGGCCGACGCCCATCGACACGATGGAGTTCGGCCCGCGCTCCGTGGCCTTCCTCATGGCGGTGCCGATCTCGGCGGGCGAATACGCCTTCGCGCAGGACAAGGGCGGCGACGCCCTCGAGGAACTGTTGGCGGCCCACCGGAGCGACCCGTTCGACATCCACCGGCCGTCGGTGGTCTGAGGCGCGCGATGACCGACACCCCCCTGCCCACCCGGTTCGCGCCCCAGCAGGACGCGGCCCTCAAGGCCATCGCGGCGTGGCGCCAGGGCGGGGGCGCCCAGGTGTTCCGCCTGTTCGGCTATGCCGGTACCGGCAAGACGACGCTGGCGCGCCGCATCGCCGACGACGTCGACGGCACGGTGGTGTTCGGCGCCTTCACCGGCAAGGCGGCCTCGGTGATGCGGTCCAAGGGCTGCCACGACGCGGCGACGATCCACAGCCTGATCTACCGCACCAAGGAGACGGAGGAAGGCGGCCCGGCCTTCACCCTCAACCGCACCGGGCCGATCTCGAAGGCCGAGCTCGTCATCATCGACGAATGCTCCATGGTGGATTCGGACCTCGGCAACGACCTCCTGTCCTTCGACAAGCCGGTGCTGGTGCTGGGCGATCCGGCGCAGCTGCCGCCCGTCCGCGGCGGCGGCTTCTTCACCGAGGCCGAGCCCGACGTGATGCTCACGGACGTCCACCGCCAGGCCGCCGACGATCCCATCGTCCGCATGGCGATGACGATCCGCGAGGGCGGCAAGCTCACCATCGGGGAGTACGGGCGCAGCCGCGTGGTCGCGCGCCGCAGCCTCGACCCGAACGAGGTCATCGCCGCTGATCAGGTGCTCGTCGGCATGAACAAGACGCGGCGGCTCTACAACAACCGCCTGCGCGAGATCGCCGGCCACACCGATCCGATGCCGGCGGTGGGCGAGAAGCTCGTGTGTCTCAGGAACGACCGCACCAAGGGCCTCCTCAACGGCTCGACCTGGACGGTCCAGGCCCAGCGCGCGGCGCAACGCCCCGACACGATCCGCCTCGACGTGGTGCCCGACGACGACCCGGCGCTCCGCCGCCGCCCCGTGGACATCAAGGTGCTGCGCGCGGTGATGTCCGGCTCGGAGGAAGAAATCCCGGCCTTCCTCCGCCGCGAGACCGACGAGTTCACCTACGGCTACGCCCTCACCGTCCACAAGGCGCAAGGGTCGCAATGGGACAGCGTGGTGCTGTTCGACGAATCCTTCGCCTTCCGCGAGCACCGGGCGCGGTGGTTGTACACGGGCCTGACGCGGGCGGCGGAGGCGATCACGGTGGTGGTGTAACCGGGTCGCGCGTCAGGCGGCGGTTGTCCGCTTCAGGAACCTCAATGCGCCCAGCGTGACGATTGAAGGGATCAGTGACAGCGCCAGCGGACCCGAGGCGAGGAGGGACGTGAAATCCGGGCGCATGGCTTGTGACAGACCAGAAGACGACTGCATCGTCGTCGCGATCTTCAGGAGACCGATCGAATTCATCGTCACGTTCTTCGCGCTGTTCTTCGACAGTCGATCGCGGTCATCCCGGGTCTTCTTGATCGCTTCTCCCTCATTGCTGTGATTGAACGATCCGATTCCAGGAATGAGATCCTGCGCCAACGGGACGATAAATTGCCCATTGCTGGAAATCCTGAACTTTACCAAGGGAGAAGCTTGGTCGATTCGGAATGCGATTTCCCGCTCATTGAACTTCGGACTCCGGAGCCGCTGTTCGCAGATCTTGGAAAATTCGTGATTCGCGTCGTCAGGCCCATTGCCGATCTTGGTCGCTATCGCTTCGGTCGGGTCGCAGCCCTTGGAAATGACACCCGCTGCGGCCTGTATTTCGGAGGACGCCTTGTCAGAAGCCTTCTGCAAACTGGAAGTGACCGAGTCCGACGACATCAACCCCTCCACGCTCGACAACCGGCTCCTTCTCGAAAGACGCGATCCGTTGTGGGTCCTTCATACCTTTGGACTCGGAGGCCAGCAACGCCACTGTGACTCTCGGACTCTCGGAGGTCGGTCACCACTCGTCAGGGCAGGGTACCGAGACGGGACGCGCCCGGACACCTACGCCGCCTCCGGAACACGTATCCGCGCGGTGATCGCCGCGAGGGTCTCGGTGGTCAGACGCTCGACCTCCGCAAGCGTTTCGAGCTCGGGCAGATCGGCCCGCGTGCGGGCCCCCTCCTCCACGGCGGCGAGGCACGACGCCAGCGCCCGGCCGCCGATGTTCAGGCTCATGGATTTGAGGCTGTGCGCGGCGCTGGCGAGTGCGGTCGCGTCCCCTGCCGCGCGGGCCGCCGCGATCTCGGCGAGCGCCGTTGGGGCGTGCTCGGCATAGAGGGAGACGATGCGCTCGGCGAACCCGCTGCCGGCGCTGAGCGCCATCTCGACGAGGCCGCCGACGACCTCCTCGTCCAGTAGGGTATCGGAGGCGGGCGCCGCGAGCATGGGCTCAGGCGCGTCCTCCGACAGGCCCGTCCCCTCGGGCGAGAGGAAGTTCGACAGCATGGCGGCGAGCGCCGCCAGGGTGAAGGGCTTGGTCAGGGTGCCGTCCATGCCGGCGTCGCGCCACGCCTCGGCCGCCGTGCCGACGACGTGGGCGGTGAGCGCCACGATGGGGACCCGCCGGCCGGACGCCGCCTCCTCGGCCCGGATGGCGCGGGCGGCGTCGTAGCCGTCGAGCACCGGCATGCTGCCGTCCATGAGCACGAGGTCGAATTTTTCCGCGCGGGCTGCCTCTACGGCCTGCTTCCCGTCCACGACGGTGACGATGCCGGTGATGCCGCAGCGCGCCAGCGCCTCGCAGGCGACCTCGCGGTTGACGGCGCTGTCGTCGGCCACCAGCACCCGCGCACCGGGGAACTGCGCCAGGGCCGCGCGCACGGGCCCGGTCCGCCCGGCGGCGGTGAAGGGCGCACCGCTGGCGAGGGCGCCGAGCGCCCGATCCCACTCGTCCTGGACCACCGGCCAGCGCAGGAGATCGTCGGCGAAGGCCGCCTCCAGCACCGCGCCGGCGGCCGGATCGCCCATGCGGGCGATGGCGAGCACGCGGCCCGTGGCGGTGGGACGGCGCCCGAGGGCGACGAGGTCGGCCGCATCGCAGATCCAGTGGGCTGCGGCAGCGTCCGCCGTGTCGGCCGGAACAGGCACGAACCCGGCGCCGATGAGACGCGCACGCAGGCTCTCGGCGGTGGCGGCGCCCGCCGTCGCCACCACGACGCATTCGGACACGTCGTTCGCGCGATGCGCCCCGACGGTCACCTCGTCCACGGCCTCCAGGGGCAGTTCGGCCCAGAAGGTCGAGCCGTCCCCCACGACGCTGTCCACCCCCATGGTGCCGCCCATGGCCAGCGCCAGGCGGTGCGCGATGGAGAGGCCGAGGCCGGTGCCGCCGAAGCGCCGGGTGGTGGATTGGTCGGCCTGGGAGAACGCCGAGAAGAGGGTGCCGACTTTTTCCGCGGGAATGCCGACTCCGGTGTCGCGCACGCTGAGGCGCAGGTGCGTTGGTCCGGCCCGCTCCAGGCTCACGAGCACGTGGCCTTCGAGCGTGAATTTGAGGGCGTTGTTAACGAAGTTGGAAAGGATCTGCCCGAGGCGCACGGGGTCGCCGACGATGCGGCGCGGCACGTCGGGGGCGATGAAGGCGGCGAGATCGAGGTTCGACTCGCGCGCCTTCTCGGCGAACAGCGACACCACCGTATCGACGATCTCGGCGGGCTCGACGGAGATGCGCTCGAGGTCGATCTTGCCGGCCTCGACCTTCGCGAAATCGAGGATGTCGTTGATGATGGCGAGGAGATTCTGCCCCGAGCGGGCGATGACCTCGGCGTAGCGCTTCTGCCGGTCGGGCAGGTCGGCGGCCGCCAGCAGCTCGGCCATCACCAGCATGCCGTTGAGCGGCGTGCGGATCTCGTGGCTCATGGTGGCGAGGAAGGACGATTTCGCGCCGTTGGCGGCTTCCGCCGCTTCCTTGGCCTCGTGCAGATCGGCCGTGCGGTCGGCGACGTCGCTCTCCAGGCGTTCGAGGTGGCGGGTCAGCCGGTCGCCGCGCTCGCGCACGGTGGCCAGCAGCGCGTTGAAGGTACGGGCCAGCACGCCGACCTCGTCGTCGCGCACGATGCGGGCCACCCGGCCGTAATCCTCGGCCTCGCGGACCCGATCCATGGTGGCGGCGAGCTCCGCGATGGGCTGGGTGATGGAGCGGTGCAGGCCGTAGGAGACGGCGAGCCCGAGGGCCAGCGCCAGGATCGAGGCGAGGGCCGACGCCTCGAGGATGGCGAGGAGACGGTCGACGAGGTCGGTGGTGTCGGCCACCAGCACCAGGGTGCCGACGGTGAGCCCGGCCTGCAGGATCGCGACGCGCACCTGGGCGGTCCGGCTGCCGAGGAGCCAGAAGGGCGAGCCCCCGGCATCGAGATCGATGTCGCTGTCGAGGCGGATGCCGAGCCCCTGGTCGGCCAGGGTCGAGCCGTCGGGGCGCTCGATGCCGACATAGACGAGGTCGGGTCGGCGGGCGATGGCGCTGAGCGTCCGGGTCGCCTCCGCCGCGTCGCCCTCGGCCACGGCCCGCGCGCTCGACGCCGCGAAGACCTGGGCGATGGTGGACAGGGTTTCGCGCTTGGCCTCGGCGTAGCGGTGGACCTCCTGCCAGAGGTTGAAGGCCGCGGCCGCCAGGAGGGCGAGGGTCACGGAAGCGAACACCGCCAGCGCCAGCCGTCCCGCCAGGGAGCGGAAGACGGGCAGGCGCCGCGCGCGCGCGGACGGGCGTAGCGCGGGTGTGAGATCGGCCTGCGCGGTCACTGCGACAGCTCCGTGTTGGCCGAGCTCGGGCCCACGCCCCTGGGCACCGGCACGTCGGTGGCGCCGTAGCGGGCGTTGAGAACGAGGTTGGGACCGTCGTAGAGGTTGACGAGACGGGCGATGATGACCGTGTAGGCCGATTGGTCGGCCACGGGTTTCTTCGAATCGATGATGAGCCGACCGGACGGCAGGTAGATCGTGCCGAGCAGGGTGCGCGCCTCGTCGCTGATGATGCGGTACTCGCGGAGCGGCAGCGGGCCGCCGGGCGGCGGCTTCGACTGTCCCTTGCCGCCGAGCGGCAGCGGCAGGGGAACCGGGATGGTCAGGGTGCGCTCCTCGAAGAACAGCAGCCCGCTCATGACGCCGTCCTTCGGGGCGGTGAGGCTGATGACGCTCTTCTCGTCGAACAGCAATCCGGTCCGCAGGCCCATGAAGTAGAAGCCGACATTGACCCCGTCCAACGAACTGCCCTTGTCCACCACGAGGGGGCCGTCCTTCATGATGTAGACGCCCGGCCGTAGGGTCACCTTCGCGCCCTTGGTGATGTGAAGGCCGCCGCAATAGGTGCCGGGGCTGAGCGTCGCCGTGGTGGTGATGACGTTCTTGCCGTAGGCCGGATCGTCGAGGGAGCCGATGAGCATCATCGGGTTGAGCAGGTTCGCGATGTTGAGGCACGAGGCCGAGGCCGGCGCCGCACGGTCGGCCAGGGGGTCGCGGATCATCGGGCAGCCCGTGGCCGGCGTCGGCAGGAAGTTGGCCTTGCCGTAGTAACCGCCGGCCGAGCAGGTCGAGAGGGCCTGGGCGACGGCGGCATTCTCACCCTGGATGCCGGCCGGGTGCAGGGAGTTCGAGTAGAGCGAGCAGTCCGTGGCGGTGATCCGGGCGGCACTCTCGAGGTGGAACGCACCCATGGAGAGGGGGTCGAGGGCGAGCAGGCACAGGCGCGTGGTGCCGGCGAGCTTGGCCGTCGATTCGACCCTGACCTCCAGGGTCTGCAGGGCGAGGAGCCGCCCCAGGGTCAGGGTGATCTGCTGCGAGAGGACGACGCGCACGGCCGAGTGGTTGCCCATGACTTCGGCCGACGCGGTGACGGCCTGCTGGCTCCCGGCTTGCGCGCGCGCCATGGCCACGGCGGTGCGGATCGCGCTCGCGTCGTCGGAGTTGGCGAGCTTGAACTGGTTGACGCCGGCGATGCTGCCGCTGTCGGCCGCGCGCTGAAGCTCGGCCCGGCGCTTGATCAGGGACGCGTACTCCACGGCCGCGGCGCTCATCCCGGTGATGACGGGAAGGAGCAGAGCGAAGATCAGGACGATGCCGCCGCGCGTGTCCCTGGCCAGTGCGGCGAACCACCCATACATTTCCCAACTCCTGCGTCAGGGATGGCGCGGATGAGTTGAGATTGACTGAATGTCGAACGGTTGCAGAAATTTCGGAATTACAACCTGAAAGCTGTCGGTCTAGTACGAGTTGAAACTATGACATCACGTTTTCGTGACAAGATCGGGCTTGGTGGTGGACCGCACGGCGAATTAACCGCCCACGCGCCATGAACAGACGAGCGCGTCGCCGTTGCGCCGCGTGCAGGTCCCGCAAACGCCCGTGCTTCCACTGGACGCCCTTCATCGATCACGAATCCGTGGCCCTTGCGGTTCGGTGATCTCCCAGCCGCCGACCCAGCCAGGGCGGCGAACGGTCTGGATGATTTGGCGGAACGCCATCGCCCGGATGCGCCGGGATGCGGGGGGCGCCGCGGCCGTCGAGTTCGCCCTGGTGATGGTTCCGCTCTTCGTGGTCATTCTGTTCGTTCTCGAGAACGCCCTCGTCCACTGGATCACGGCCTCCCTCGACAACGGCCTCGACGCCTCCATGCGCCAGTTCTATGTCCGCGCCGCCGGGCCGGGGACCGAGCAGATCGACGGGGTCCGCACGGAATTGTGCCGGCAGGTCGCCCCGTTCGTGAAATGCGAGGCCCTGAAGGTCGATGTCGCCGCCTATGCCAGCTTCGGCAGCGTCGATCGCGCCAGCCCCATCGATCCGGCGACGGGGGATTGGCGGCCGGGCTTCGGCGGCCAGCACGGCTGCCTCGCCAAGGGCAGCGTCGTCGTGGTCCAGGCGGCGCTGGCCCAGCACACGTTCCAGGCATTCGGGATCGCCCCGGGCCAGTTCAGGGATGGCAGCCGCCTTATCAACGCGGCGGCGGTGATCCAGCTCGAGGGAAATTCGCCGGTCGCGGCCGGATGCTGAGCGCGGTCCTGCGGAGGGGGTGGCGTCTCGCCGGGAAACGCGACGGCATGGCCCTGGTCGAGTTCGCGCTCCTGGTCCCGGTCCTGATGCTCCTCTATTTCGGCACCGTCGAACTGACCAACGTCCTGCGCCACGCGCGCAAGCTCGACATCCTGTCCCGCACCATCGGTGACAGTCTCTCCCAGCGCACCCAGCCGACCTCGACGGAGATCGAGGACATCTTCAAGGCCGCCGCCATCGTCATGGCGCCCTACGACGGCGCCGGGGTGCAGATGAGCGTCAGCGCGGTCGGGGTCGGCGGCATCCTTGAGCCCGGTCCGTTGCGGGTCTGTTCGAGCGTGGCGACCTCCGGCGCGCCGGTCCGGGTCCCCGGCACGCCGGCGCCGGTGGCCGAGGCCGAGGCGCTGCAGCCCGCCGGCAGCCGGCTCCTCCTCGTCGAGATCACCGCCGCCTACCGTCCCGTCTCGGGGCCGGGCATGTTCCGGGATGCCGTGCAGGGCATCGTGCTGGCGCGACGGACCAAGTGGCCCGTGCGCTACGGCCGGCGCTACGCGAGCCAGAGCCCCGAGATCATCCTGCCCAACGGCCTTCCCTGCCCTTCCTGACCCGGCTCTGACGGAACGATCGGCCGGGCATCGCAGACATCTACCCAGGAAGAGAGTTCGCACACAGGACGGCAGAGTTCGCACACAGCGGGGCAGTGCTGGTGGCCGGCGAACGAATTCATTCACCCTGTGGCGCGGGATGGGGTGTCAGGACGCCGCGGATAGTCCAGACATTCAGGGTGTCCCGCGAAACGTTCCCGACACCACCGGTTCTCGCTCCCGACACCACGGGACGGCGGAGATCATGAGGGACGCTCGGGGGTACCTGGTCCGGTGCAGCACCCGCCGGTGAGCGCAAGATGTGGATCAGGGATCGCAAGGCCACTCGATGTTCGTTCTCGTTCTCGATGACGCCCCGCTGAACAACATGCTGATGGCCGAGGCCATCCGTACCATCCCGGACTGCACCGTGCGCGACTTCACGCGTCCGGCGGACGCGCTCGCCTTCGTCGAGGCCAATTCCGACGCCATCGGGGTGGCGATCTCGGATTACGACATGCCGGGCATGAACGGCGTCGCCTTCATCCGCGCGGCTCGCGCCGTCCCGGGCTTCGAGCACGTGCCGGTGGTGATGGTGACGAGCCTCGATCAGCGCAGCCTGCGCCGCGAGGCCCTGGAGGCCGGGGCCACCGACTTCCTGGCCAAGCCCTTCGACCCCATCGAGATCCGGGCTCGGGTGTCGAACCTGCTCGCCCTCAACCGCGCCCGCATCGACCAGCGCGAGCGCGCCGCCTGGCTCGACCGCGAGGTGAAGGCCGCCACCGCCCTCATCGCCGCCCGCGAGCGCGAGATCGTCCTCATGCTGATGAAGGCCGCCGAGCATCGCGACAACGAGACCGGCAACCACGTGGCGCGGGTGGCCGGCCTCGTCACCCTCATCGCCCGGGGCCTCGACCTGCCCGACGCGGAGGTGGAGCAGCTCAGCCTCGCCTCGACCATGCACGATGTCGGCAAGATCAGCGTGCCGGACACGATCCTGCTGAAGCCCGGCCCCCTGACGCAGGACGAGCGCCGCGAGATGGAACGCCACGCCGAGCGCGGCCGGCGCATCCTCGAGGGCTCGTCGTCCCATCTCATGCAGCGCGCCGCCGAGATCGCCGCCACCCACCACGAGCGCTGGGACGGGAGCGGCTACCCGTCGGGACTCGCCGGCGAGGCGATCCCCCTGTCCGGCCGCATCGTCGCCGTGGCCGACGTGTTCGATGCGCTCACCTCGGACCGGCCCTACAAGAAGGCCTGGAGCGAGGCCGAGGCCCTCAACCATATCCTGGCCAATGCCGGCTCGCATTTCGACCCCGCCTGCGTGGCGGCCTTCGTGCGGATGCTGTCGAAGGACGGGACGCCCGCCTGACCCCCGCCGGTTGGCGCCGGGCCGCCCCATGGCCTATCTCCCGGCCGGATACGACCGACGGGACGGGAGACAGCCTTGGCATACGGGACGAGCTCGGCACACGAGACCGGCGGACCGCCGCAGATGCACGCCACGACGATCCTGATGGTGCGCAAGGGCGGGCGCGTCGTCATCGGCGGGGATGGGCAGGTCAGCCTCGGCCAGACCATCGTCAAGGGCAACGCCCGCAAGGTGCGACGCCTCGCCAAGGGCGCGGTGATCGGCGGCTTCGCCGGGGCCACGGCGGACGCCTTCACCCTGTTCGAGCGACTGGAGGCCAAGCTCGAACAGTATCCGGGCCAGCTCACCCGCGCCTGCGTCGAGCTCACCAAGGACTGGCGGACCGACCGCTACCTGCGCCGCCTCGAGGCGATGATGCTCGTGGCCGACCGGGAGGTCAGCCTGCTGCTTTCGGGGGCCGGCGATGTGCTGGAGCCGGAACACGGCGTCATGGCGATTGGTTCGGGTGGCAACTACGCCCTCGCCGCCGCTCGTGCCCTCGAAGATGGTCCCCACGACGCGGAAGCCATCGTCCGGCGAGCCATGGAAATCGCGGCCGAGATCTGTGTCTACACCAACGGCAGCCTCGTCATCGAAGCCCTCGACACTGCACAGCCTGGATGATCGTCGGCAGTTGATTAACGATCCTTTGCAGGATTGCCTCTAAGACAGCGGGAAAAGGTGTCTGGGAGAGTCGATCATCATGCGGATCAGGGCGAAAATTCTGGCCTTCGTCATCGCCTGCAGCGCGATGACGCTCCTCGTTGCGGGCATCGGCCTCAGCACCCTGCATTCGTTGGACGTGGCCATCGAGCAGGGGCGGCTCGCGAGCCAGCGCGCCCTCGATGCCGCCAGGCTCAACCGCCACGTCACCACCGTGGTCCTGGAGGCGCGCGGCATCTACGCCGCCAAGGACACGGCCGACGCGGGCAAGTACGCCGGACGCCTTCGGCAGAACGTCGCGGACATGAACACCCTGCTCAAGGCCTGGCCGCCCCGGGCCACCGCCGAGGAGCAGGTCCTGTTCGCCAAGGTCGTCGAGGGAGCGGCCGCTTTCACGCCCCTTCGATTGGAGACGGCGCGTCTCGGCACCGAGGTCTCGCCGAAGGCCGCCGCCGACCAGGGCTTCAACGAGCTGAACCGGGCCAACCGGCAGGCCTTCCAGGACAGCATCGACGCCCTGGTGGCCGACAGCCTGTCCCGTCTGACGGCCATCGAGCGCGCGACCGACGATCTCTACGCCTTGCGCATGACCCTCCTCGTCGTCCTGGCCATCGGCGCCCCCCTCGCCTGCCTCCTCATCGGTGCCGTCATCGGCAACAGCCAGATCGCCCGTCCCCTCGTGGGCGTCGCGACCGCCATCCGGCGTCTGTCGGAGGGCGACCACCATCTTCCCACCATGGCGGCGCGCCGCGACGAGATCGGCGACATCCAGCGGAGCATGCAGGTGTTCGCGGCCGCCATGCAGGAAGCCGAGGCCCTGCGGGCCGATCAGGACAGGGCCGCCTCCGACGCCAGCACCCGGCGCCGGACCGAGCGGGTCGATCTCGCCGACCGGTTCCAGGGCAGCGTCGGCGGCCTCGTCGGCACCCTGTCGGGGGCGGCCTCCGCCATGGAGGACACCGCCCGCACCATGGCGCGCAGCGCCGAGCGCGCCGACGCCCAGTCGAACGCCGTGATGGCGGCGGCCAACACCACCGCCCTCAACGTCCAGGCGGTGGCGGCGGCCACCGAGGAACTCGCCGCCACCGCCGACGCCATCGGCCAGCAGGTGGCGCAGACCTCCTCGGCCGCCGCCGGCGCCGTCGAGAGCGCCCGGCGCACCCATGCCCGCGTCGAGGTGCTGGCGATCAGCGCCGCCCGCATCGGCGACGTCGTCGCCCTCATCTCCAACATCGCCGGCCAGACCAACCTTCTGGCGCTCAACGCCACCATCGAGGCGGCGCGGGCCGGCGAGGCGGGCCGGGGCTTCGCCGTGGTGGCGGCGGAAGTGAAGGAACTGGCGTCCCAGACCGCCCAGGCGACGCAGGAGATCACGGGCCAGATCGCCACGATCCAGGCGGCGACGCGGGAGACCGTCGAGGGCATCGCCGAGATCGGCACCACCATCGGCGGGGTGCACAGCATCGCCGAGGGTGTCGCCGCCGCCGTGCAGGAGCAGCGGATCGCCACCCAGGCCATCGCGCGCAGCATCTCGGATGCCGCCCTCGGCACCCAGGACGTGACCCAGACCATGGCGCAGGTGCGCGAATCGGCGGCGGAGGTCGGCGCGGGTGCCGCGCGGGTCCTCGACGCGGCGGCCGAGCTGTCGCGCCGGACCACCACCCTCGACGGGGAAGTCACCGGCTTCGTCGGCACTATCCGGGCGGCCTGAGCGCATCCGCGCCCTGGAAAGGCGGGCCGCACGCGCTTAAGTCGGCAGCGTGCAACAGACCCCGACCGCCCCAACCGTCGCCTCCACGGGCGACGGTCCATCCGCCGGCCACGCGGCGCTCCTGCGGAGTGCCGTGGCGCGCGGCATCATCACGGACGATCAGGCCCTGGCCCTCGACCGCTTGGCGCGGGAGGACGGCGCCGCCCCGGACGAGCCGCCCGACGACGAGCGCCTGCGCTTCATCACCGGTTTCGCCGACATCTTCGTCACCATCGGCCTCGTGCTGTTCCTCGGGGCAGCGACGTATTTCGGCCTCGACCGCCTCGGCAACGCGGCCGGCCACGCCGTCGTGGCGATCCTCGCCTGGGGGCTCGCCGAGTTCTTCACGCGGGTGCGGCGCATGGCGCTGCCGAGTATCGTCCTGCTGCTGGCCTTCGCCCATGCGGGCTTCTCCGCCCTGGCGGCGATCCTGCTCGGTCCCATGCGGCACGGCAGCGCGACCCTGTTCGACCTCCTCGACGTTTCGCCCGCCGCCGCGCTCCCGATGGCCGGGGCGGCACTCGGCACCGTCCTCCTCGTCGCCGCGCACTACCGGCGCTTCGCCGTGCCCATCACCGTCGCGGCGGGAGCGGCCTCCACCGCCGGCCTCGCCCTCGCGCTGATCCTGGCCGCGGCCCCCGGCGTCGCCGAGCGGTTCCTCGCCGGCCTCCTGTTCCTCGCCGGCCTCGCGGTCTTCGCCTTGGCCATGCGCTTCGACCTTGCCGACCCGAAGCGGCTGACGCGGCGCACGGACATCGCCTTCTGGCTCCATCTCCTCGCCGCGCCCCTGATGGTGCATCCGATCCTCAGCACCCTGGCGGGCAGCGGCGACGGCCAGCGCGGGGCGATGCTCGCCGTTCTGGCCATCGTCCTGGTGCTGGCCTTCGTCGCCCTCGCGATCGACCGGCGGGCGCTCCTCGTGTCCGGCCTCGTCTATGCGGGCATCGCCTTCGGTGCCCTGATCCGCGACGCGGGCTTCACCGGCGCCACGGTGCCGGCGAGCCTGCTCGCGCTCGGCACGTTCATCCTCGCGCTCAGCGCCGGCTGGCATCCCCTGCGGGCCCGCGTGCTGCGCGCCCTCCCCCGCCCCTGGGCAGCTCGGCTGCCGCACCCGATCGGAGCGTGATGACCACCTTCTCCCCCCGCGAGATCGTCTCGGAACTCGACCGCTTCATCGTCGGCCAGGCCGACGCCAAGCGCGCCGTCGCCATCGCGCTGCGCAACCGCTGGCGTCGGCAGCAACTGACCGGCCCGTTCCGCGAAGAGGTCGCGCCGAAGAACATCCTGATGATCGGCCCCACGGGTTGCGGCAAGACCGAGATCGCCCGGCGCCTGGCGCGCCTCGCCGGGGCGCCGTTCCTGAAGATCGAGGCGACGAAGTTCACGGAGGTCGGCTATGTCGGCCGCGACGTCGAGCAGATCGTGCGCGACCTCGTGGAGGTCGGCATCGGCCTCAAGCGCGAGGAGAAGCGCCGGTCCGTGCAGGCCAAGGCCGAAGCGGCGGCGGAAGGCCGCATCCTCGACGCCCTGGTCGGCCCCACCTCCGGTCAGGCCACCCGCGACAGCTTTCGCAAGAAGCTTCGGGCGAGCGAACTCGACGACAAGGAGGTCGAGATCGAACTCAGCGGGGCCGCGCCCGGCGGCCTGCCGATGTTCGAGATCCCCGGCATGCCCGGCGCCTCCATGGGCGCGGTGAACCTCGGCGACATGCTCGGCAAGGCGCTCGGCGGCCAGAAGGGCAAGCCGCGCCGGATGACGGTGAAGGAGGCCTACGCGCCGCTCCTCGCGGAGGAATCCGACAAGCTCGTCGACACCGAGTCCCTGACCCAGGAAGCCATCCGCGAGGTCGAGGACAACGGCATCGTCTTCCTCGACGAGATCGACAAGATCTGTGCGCGTGAAGGCCGCTCCTCGGCCGACGTGTCCCGCGAGGGCGTGCAGCGCGATCTGTTGCCGTTGATCGAGGGCACGACGGTGGCGACGAAGCACGGGCCGGTGAAGACCGACCACATCCTGTTCATCGCGTCGGGCGCCTTCCACGTCTCGAAGCCCTCGGACCTCCTGCCCGAGCTGCAGGGCCGCCTTCCGATCCGGGTCGAGCTGCAGCCGCTGACCGTGGAGGACTTCAAGCAGATCCTCACCACCACGGAGGCGAGCCTGCTGAAGCAGACCGTGGCTCTCATGGCGACGGAGGGCGTGACCCTCGAGTTCAGCGACGACGCCGTCGACGCCCTCGCCAAGGTCGCCGTCGACGTGAACAATTCCGTCGAGAACATCGGCGCCCGCCGGCTCCAGACGGTGCTGGAACGGGTCATCGACGAGATCTCGTTCACCGCCACAGACCGGTCCGGTGAGACCGTGCCGATCGACGCCGCCTACGTGCGTGCGCGGGTGGAGAGTCTGGCGGCGAACGCGGATCTGAGCCGGTTCATTCTGTGAGGTGCCAGGCTGTGAGGCGGTAGGGCCTCAGCCCTGCCAGACCTCCCCGGGGCGCAGGGCTCGAAACCGCTCCGGCGCGATGCCGTTCTCGGCGCAGGCGACCGCCAGGGCCTCGACCGGCTGCTCGATCCCCTCGTCGGTGAGCTGGAAGGTGCCCCAATGGTGGCCGAGCATCTGGTCCGCCCCGAGGAGCAGCCCGGCCGCCACCGCCTCGGCCGGGTCCATGTGCTGGTCCGTCATGAACCAGCGCGGCTCGTAGGCTCCGATGGGCAGGGTGGCGAGACGCGGTGGCCCGAACCGCGCCCGGGCCGCGTGAAAGATCGCGCCGCCGCGAAATCCGGTGTCGCCGGAGTGGTAGTGCACCCCCACGGGCGTGGTCAGCACGAACGAGCACCACAGGGCCATGCGCTTGTCGTTCACGCCCCGCGCCGACCAGTGGTTGGCCGGGGTGAGGTGCACGGTGAGGCCGCCGCCGAGATCGACGGACTCGCCCCAGTCGCGGGTCTCGACATGCATGGTGTCGTCGTAGGCGCGCAGGATCGCGTCGTTGCCCAGCGGCGCCAGGATCAGCGGCTGGTGCGCCTGCCACAGCTGCGCGACGGTGGGGCCGTCGAGGTGGTCGTAGTGGTTGTGGGTGATGAGCACCACGTCGATGGGGGGAAGATCGGCATAGGCGATGCCCGGCGGGTTCACACGCTTGGGACCGGCGAAACGCAGCGGGCTCGCGCGGCGGGCATAGACCGGATCGACCAGGATATTGCGCCCTGCGACCTGGAACAGGTAGCTCGCGTGGCCGATGAGGGTGACGCGCATCCCCGGGAATCGCTCGGGCGGCCGGTCCTGGAACGGGCTCGGATGGTGCTTCGGCCAGAGCGCGCGCACGGGTGCGTCGATCCCACGCCGCTTGCGCCAGCGGGCGATGTCCGCGAGCGTTTTGTCGGCGGGTTGATCCGGTCCGTGAAAGCGCAGACCGTCGAAATGGTCGCTTTTCGGCCCCCGGTAATAGGGATTGCGCCCGCGCCTGTGCGCGGCATAGCCGACGCCGCCGAGGGTCATCACCGTGGCGGCGCTGAGGGCCGTGATCAGATTGTTGCGCTTCATGCACCCGAGATGGCCGCGGCCGCCGCGCGTTCAAGCGGCCACGCTGCCGTTCACGAGCGCCAGCGCAGTTCCTGGGTGGCGAGGGGATTGTGGAACGGCCGCCCCTCGCGCGCGGCGGCGAGCGCCTCGCGCTTCAGGCGAAAGTACCATTGCGACGGCAGATCGCCCTGGCCGAACAGCACCATGGTGGGCTTGCGGTCGAGGCCCGCTTGCGCGTGCTGGAGCACCTGCTGGTCCTGGGTCAGGAACTGGCGCATGAGCGGCCGGGCCACGGGCTTCAGCAGGTTCAGCGCCGGCATGTTCCAGTAGAGCGCGTTGGTGAGCATCGTGCGGTTGTGGGTCAGCGGGGTCGCGAAGGTGTAGTTCGCCACGCGCTTGGCCCCTGCCACGATCCGCTCCAGGCGCACGCCGGGCAGGCGGAACTCGATCTCCACCGCCGGCGCCCCGCCGAGCAACCGGTAGACCGGCGAACTCGTGGTGGTGGCGTGGCTCGTCATGGTGAAGCCGTGCGGCGTCGGCGTGAAGGTCTTCACCTTCTCGCGCAGCTCCTTCGAGGGGCGGAACCACCAGGAATCGTGGACGAAGGCGACGTGGCCGGGATCGACGAGGCTCAGGGTCGTGAGGTCGAACGAGGCCTCGACCACGAGTTCGATGACGACACGGCCGGCGGCCTCGAACCCGAGTTCGGGCAGGGCTGGAGCGTCCGAACCCGTGGGCGGGCCGAGATAGGGATTGACCCAGGCGAAGCCGGCGCTCTCCCGGATGGGAAAGCGCTGAATGGCGATCTTGGAGAAGTCGGCGGAATCCGAGGCCGACAGGGTCGGGACGTCGCGGCAGCGTCCGTCGGTGCCGAAGCGCCAGCCGTGGAACGGACAGGTCAGGGCGGCGCCGTCGAAGCGCCCCTTCGACAGGGCCATGCCGCGATGGGGACAGCGGTCACGGAGCGCGAACGGAGCGCCGGACGCCTCGCGCCCGAGCACGATCTGCTCGCCGTTGAGCTCGACCGCCCGAAGCGTGCCGGCCTTTAGGGTGTCCGAGCGGCCGACGCAGTACCACGCGTCGGCGAGCGGTTGGCGCATGGCGTCGGGGTCGAGGGCGGCCTCGTCGGGCGCCGGAGCGCGCGGGCTTGGCCTGGCGGACCTTGGGCTGGCGGACATGGACGGTTCCGGTCACGCCCTCGCGGGCGGGTGCCAGCCTCTTAGACCCGGGGTTCCACCCTGGCCAGGGCGACCCCGGAGGGGAGCGGCGGAAGGGCGCAAGCGGGGGCCTTTTCAAACGCCGATCCGCCCCCTACCTTCCTGCCAGTCGCAACGAACGAAAGGAGGTGATCCAGTGTCTCATTCTCATCAGCCGCTCTCCCCGGCCACCCTGACCTGGACCGTCGCCTCCGGCGCTACCCTCTAGCGCTCGGCGGGAAGAACAAGGGATCGGCCGGACCTCAGCGGTTCGGCAATGGAAGGCCCGCCCCTCACCGGGGCGGGCCTTCGGTCTTTCCGGGGGTCGACTCAACGGCGCTGGAACAGGGGTTGCGCCAGGGTCTCGGCCCGGGCCATCCACAGATCGCGCTCGGAGCGCATCTGGGCGAGCTGCTCGGCCTCGGCATCCATTCTGGCGCGCAGGTCGCGCATCTCGCGGGCGACGGTGGTGGTCAGAGCCCTGAGCTGGTCGCGCTCGGCGCAGACGTCGTCGAGAACCCGCAGCTCCGATTCGAGGTGCCCTCGCAGGCCGCGCAGCTCGTCGGCGAGGACGGCCTGAAGACTGTCGTAGCGGTCGGTCTCGACCCGTAGCTTGGCCTTCAGCATCAGGTTCTCGGCCATGAGGTCCGACAGGTCGCTCTCGGCGTCGATTATGGGTGACGGCGTGGGAGCACTCGCGGGTGCGACCACGCGCGGCGTCCAAGCCGGTATCTCCGCCTGGGGCTCGGCGGCCGGCATCTCCCCACGGGACTCCGGCAGGTCGTAGGATGCGTCCGGACGGGCGGCGGAGGCCTGCGTCGCATGGGCGGCGGTCGCCGCCTTCATCGCGGCGAGCCAGTCCCGCAGCGGACCCGGCTGGGGGCGGCCGGGCTGATCGTTCGGCGGGTACTGGCGGGCGGGTTCCGACATCGGACAGGTCCTCGGCTTTCGCGAGTATCCGACCAAAATATGCTTAAGGAAGTATGAAACTTCCCCGGGAGACCGTTACCCGCCGGACGGGGTGACGGTCGTCGGGCCGATGCATTATCGATGCAGTCCCGCCGCCGGAACCCCCGACCATGTTTCTCGAAGCGCCCGAACTCTCGGCCCTGCCCGGCCTGCGCCACGCCTTCTTCACCCGGGAGGGCGGGGTGTCCGAGGGCCTCTACGCATCCCTCAACGGCGGACTCGGTTCGGCCGACGTGCCGGCGCGGGTCGCGGAGAACCGTGACCGGATGTGCGCCGAACTCGGCGTCGCGAGCCTCGTCAGTCTGTATCAGGTCCACTCCGCGACGGCCGTGGTGGTCGAGGCGCCCTTTCTGCCCGACGCACGCCCGCAGGCCGACGCCATGGTCACGCGGGTGCGGGGCCTCGCCCTGGGCATCGCGACGGCCGATTGCGGACCGATCCTGTTCGCCGATGCGGAGCGCGGCGTCGTCGGGGCGGCCCATGCCGGCTGGAAGGGCGCGTTGACGGGTGTGATCGACGCGACGGTCCAGGCCATGGAGGGGCTCGGGGCACGGCGCTCCGAGATCGTGGCGGTGCTCGGGCCGACGATCTCGCAAGGTGCCTACGAGGTCGGTCCCGATTTCATCACGCGCTTCCGGATGGAAGCGCCCGGCTGCGAAGGGTTTCTCGGGGCGGGCGCACGGCCCGGCCATGCCCAGTTCGATCTGCCGGGTTTCATCGCCGCCCGCCTCGCGCGAGCCGGCGTCACCCGAGCCCATGACCTGGGGGTCTGCACCTATGCCGACCCGGATCGGTTCTACAGCTATCGCCGCGCGACCCACCGGCACGAGGCCGATTACGGTCGTCTGATCTCGGCCATCGCGCTGGCGTGACGGCGCCCGTCGCAGACCTGTTCGAACCCCGCGACATTCTGCCCAGTAAAAAATCGGAACAAAATGCCTCGGCGATTGAACCTTGGCCGTGGATGCGCGTTGCCGGTTCGAGTTGCTTAAGAAGTGCGGCAGGAACCGCCACAAAGGGGCCGCCTTCCCGGCCAACGGCGTGTTCGTAAAGCCACAGCTTCTTCGGGGCGACTGGCCTAAAGACGGGGAACTGCACCGGATGCCTCCAAAAGGAGCGGCGGGGCGCAATGGTAGAGGACCAGACTATGAAATCCATTTTTCGGAGCGCAACTGCGCTGGCCGGCATCGTGATCGCCGGTTCTGCTTTCGCCGCCGACCTTCCGCGTCGCGCCGCGCCGCCGGTCTTCGTGCCGGTCCCCGTGTTCACCTGGACGGGCTTCTACGCCGGTTTCAACGCCGGTTACGGCTTCGACGCCTCCAGCAACAGCGCGCCCACCATCATCGGCGTGAACGGCGCCAGCACCCTGGTCCGTCCGGGCACCACCCAGGCGATCGCCTTCAGCAACGGCCGTAGCAACGACGGCTTCGTCGGCGGCGGTCAGATCGGCTACAACTACCAGTTCACCCCGGGCTCCGGCTTCGTGGTCGGCGTCGAGGCCGATGCCCAGTACGTCGATTTCGGTCGTGAGCGGAACCGCTTCTCCGCCACCGGTCCGCTCGCCGCCCAGCAGGTGTTCAACCCGGCCGGCGTGTCGAGCCTCGACTACTTCGGCACCGTGCGCGGCCGCCTCGGCTACGCCTTCGACCGCACCCTCGTGTACGGCACCGGCGGCTTCGCCTACGGCTCGGGCGGTGGTCGCGAGTTCGGCCTGAACAGCGGCAGCCGCGACAGCTTCCAGACCGGCTGGGCCGCCGGCGGCGGTATCGAGTACGCGCTCCCCACGGACTCGTTCTTCAACTTCTTCAAGTCCTCGGCCGTGACGTTCAAGGTCGAAGGCCTGTACGTGAAGCTCGACCAGAACAACCGCAACGCCGGCGCCTTCGCCGTCAACAACGCCGGCGCGACCATCTTCACCAACAGCCCGGGCGTCGTCCTGGCCAGCGGTGGCCGTCAGGTCCGCGACACCGAGTTCGCCGTCGTCCGCGCCGGCCTGAACTACAAGTTCGGCTCGTACTAGGACTTGCGGGGCTTTTAGGTTCGGCCTGAGCGTCCCCAGCCCCGATCATCTGGCCGCTTTCGTCGAAGCGCACCCCGAGGAGAAATCCTCGGGGTGTTGCTACGTCGGGAGGGTGCCAAGCCCCGCGTTCGGAAGCGGCGTACCCGTTCGCCATCCGAAAGGCAGGGGCGACGGTGCTCGGCCCATCCGCCGATCGACGGCAGAGATCGTGCCGTCCCGAAACCAATGGGATCGGGGTCGGCCCTAGATCCGGGCTTTGCCGCGATCTCCTACGGCGAACCGGTATCCAGCTCGTCCGGTCCCGCGCGGTGCCTGAGCGAGGCCGGAAATCCGCATCGCGAAGCGATCGAGCGGATTTCCCTTGGGAGCCCGCTAGATTCCCCCGCCGGCGACCTCGCGGGCCACGGCGCGGCGGCCGATGTCCCGGCGGCAGAACCCCTCCGGCCAGTCGATCCGGGCGATGGCGGCGTAGGCGCGGGCCTGGGCCTCCATCATGCTTGCACCGAGCGCCGTCACCGTGAGCACCCGGCCGCCATCGGCGAGGAGCTGCCCGTCCTCGGTCCGTGTGCCGGCCTGGAACACGATGACGTCGTCGCCTGCCTCCGCCTCGGCGACGCCCCGGATCACCGAGCCACGCATCACCGCGCCGGGGTAGCCCGCCGCCGCCATCACCACGGTGAGGGCCGCGCGGCCCTCGTCGAACGGAATCACGATCCCCGACACGTCGCCGTCGCAGGCCGCGAGGAGGGCCGGGACGAGATCGCCGGCCAGACGCGGCATCAGCACCTGTGCCTCGGGATCGCCGAAGCGGGTGTTGTACTCGATCAGCTTCGGGCCGTCCGCCGTCAGCATGAGGCCGGCATAGAGGATGCCGGTGAACGGCATGCCGCGCGCGCGCATGCCGGCGAGCGTCGGGGCGATGATGGTCTCCATCACCGTCCGCTCCAAAGCGGGGGTGAGGATGGTAGCTGGCGAGTAGGCCCCCATGCCGCCGGTATTGGGACCGCGATCCCCATCGAACACGCGCTTGTGGTCCTGGGCCGTGCCCACGGGCACCGCGCGGCTGCCGTCGCACAGGGCGAAGAAGCTCGCCTCCTCGCCGAACAGGCACTCCTCGATGACGATCTCGGCGCCGGGATCGCCCAGCATGGCCCGCACGGCGGCCCGCGCCTGATCAAGGGTCTCGGCCACCACCACGCCCTTACCGGCGGCCAAGCCATCGGCCTTCACCACGATGGGCGCACCGCGCTCGGCGAGGTACGCCAAGGCCGGCGCGAGCTCGGTGAAGCGCGCGAAGGCGGCGGTGGGGATGCCGTACTCGGCGCACAGGTCCTTGGTGAAGCCCTTCGAGCCTTCGAGCTGGGCAGCGGCCCTCGTCGGCCCGAAGGCGCGGATGCCGGCCACCGTGAGATCGTCGACGAGTCCGGCCACCAGGGGCACCTCCGGTCCGATCACCACGAGGCCGATGGCGTGCGCGGCGCAGAACGCACAGACCGCCGCAGGGTCGGCCACGTCGAGGTCCGGCCGATTCTCGCCGAACGCCGCCGTTCCGGGATTGCCCGGCGCGGAAAACAGGTGGTCGCAGAGCGGGCTCTTGGTCAGCGCGTAGGCGAGGGCATGCTCGCGCCCCCCGGAGCCGATGAGGAGGATGTTCATGGGCCAAAGCTCTTCCCCAAAACACCGTTCTTGAAAAGGCTTAATCCAGCGCGCAGACCGGCTTTGCACGGGACGGCGCCCGCGCACGGAGCCGATGCGCGTTTCCCGTCGGGGCAGCGGGAACCAAGTGATCCCAGTCGGGTTACGTTGGGATCATGCCAGGCTGTCGCAAATCCGTTTCGTATTCGATGGCCTCGCCCAGGCTTCGGGGCGTTAGTATTGCGAAGTACGTGGTTCACGGGCGGATGCCCATGCGAGCCGGAAACGACAATCCCCGACCGCACCATGCACCGGCCTGGTATTGGGCGATCGCCGTCGGTGCCCTTCCGACCTTCTGTGTGGCCCTGTTCCTTTCGGTCTTCCTGTAGGACGGCCGGCTGTCTGCAGGACGGGTTGCGGACTGGCTCGCGGCGCGCCCTTTACCTGTTTGGCGCGCGGCACTAGCGTCCGGCACCATGGCCGTACCCCCTCCGCCTTCCGCTGCCCCGAAGACCGGCACCACGCCGGTGTCGAACGTGCCCGAATGGTCCGTCGGTGATCTGGCGTCTGCCCTGAAACGGACGTTGGAGGACGCTTTCGGGCATGTCCGCCTGCGTGGTGAGATTTCGGGTTTTCGCGGGCAGCACGGATCCGGCCACGCCTACTTCTCCCTCAAGGACGGCACCGCCCGTATCGATGCCGTAGTGTGGAAGGGCACCTTCGCCCGCTTGCGCCAGAAGCCCCAGGAGGGCCTGGAGGTTGTCGCCACCGGCCGGATCACGACCTTCCCCGGAAAATCCTCGTACCAGATCGTCATCGAGACCCTGGAGCCCGCCGGCATCGGTGCCTGGATGGCACTGCTGGAGGAGCGCAAGCGCGCGCTCGGCGCCGAGGGTCTGTTCGCGCCCGAGCGCAAGCGACCGATCCCCTACCTGCCGCGCGTGATCGGCATCGTGACCTCGCCCACGGGCGCCGTCATCCGCGACATCCTCCACCGTCTCGCCGACCGGTTTCCACGGCCCGTCCTGGTCTGGCCCGTCCGGGTCCAGGGGGAGGGGGCGGCCGAGGAAATCGCCGCTGCCATCCGGGGTTTCAACGCGCTGCCCCCCGGTGGCGCGATCCCGCGCCCCGACCTGCTCATCGTGGCGCGCGGCGGAGGCTCCATCGAGGACCTGTGGGCCTTCAACGAGGAGGCGGTGGTGCGCGCCGCCGCCGATTCCACGATTCCCCTGATCTCAGCGGTGGGCCACGAGACCGACACCACCCTCATCGATTTCGTCTCCGACCGGCGGGCGCCCACCCCCACGGGGGCCGCCGAGATGGCGGTGCCGGTCCGCGCCGAGCTCCTCTCCGAGGTCGCCGATCTCGGCCGGCGCCAGCGCGAGGCCGTGGAACGCAAGCTCGACCGGGAGGGCAGCGACCTGCGCGCCCTCGTCAGGGCGATGCCCGGCGTCGATGCCTTCCTGGCGGGCAAGCGCCAGCGCCTCGATCTCGCCGAGGCCCGCCTCGGGCCGGCGCTCGCCGGCAACGCCCGGGTCCACCGCCTCCGGGTCTCGCGCCTCGTGGAGCGCTTCGTGCGCCACCCGCCGACCCTGGCCCTGGCGACGGCGCGCGGGCGCCTCGCCCGCCTCGGCGACCGGCCGGGCGCGGCGTTGCGCCACGGCACCACCCGGAAGGCCGAGTCCCTAGCCTATCTCGGCCGCCGCCTCGTCGTCGCCCGGGATGCGACCCTGGCACGGGCGGGTGCGGAGCAGGCGAGGGGGCGTGACCGGCTCGGCGACCTCCACGATCGCCTCGACCGCGCCGGCGCCCGCCTGACCGAGCGCCGCCGCGACCGCCTCGCGACCCTGACGAGCCTTCTCGGGTCCCTGAGCTACCGCGCCGTGCTGGCCCGCGGCTTCGCCCTGGTCCGCGACGGGTCCGGCGCGGCCGTCCGCTCGGCCGCCGCCGCATCGGAGGCCGAGCGCCTCACCCTCGAATTCGCCGACGGTACCCTGACGGCACGGGTCGAGACCGCCGCCGTGCCGGGCGGAGACGGCGCTCCGGCACCGGCGCGCCCCAAGCGCACGCCGCGAAAGCCGGCGGCCAAGCCCGTCGTCCAGGGCTCCCTTTTCGAGGGATGACGCGGCTTGCCCGTCAGCGCCGCCTCGCCATGGTCTCCTCGCAATGGCCGCCCCGCCATGTCCGGCCACGGGTTGACGAACGGAGCGGCGTTTGCGAACCGCGGCACGGCCCATGCCTGAGGCAGGCTGCCAGACGCGAAGGAGCCGTGATGACCACCACGATCGACAGCGCCCAGAAGCTCCACCTCGTCTTCGGCGGCGAACTGGAAAGCCTCGACGGCGTGAATTTTCGCGACGTGAAGGGCCTCGATATCGTCGGCATCTTTCCCGACTACGCCTCGGCCCAGACCGCCTGGAAATCCAAGGCGCAATCCACGGTCGACAGCGCGCAGACCCGCTACTTCATCGTGCACCTGCACCGCCTGCTCGAACCCTGATCTGTGCAGGGCGTGGGGGAGACTGCGTGAAGGCATTGTGACGCCCCCCCGTCGACTGATATGGACCGCGGCAGCAAACCGCTCCCGGTTTCAACGACTTGGTTTAGTGACCCTGGTTCAACGGGCTCGGTGGGCGAAGGATCGCGAGATGAAGACCCCGGCATGAAATCCTCGATCAAGATCATCGCCGGCAACGCGAGCCGCCCCCTGGCCGAGGCCATCGCGGCCTACCTCGAACTGCCGCTGGCCAAGTGCATGGTCCGGCGGTTCGCCGACATGGAGATCTTCGTCGAGCTGCAGGAGAACGTCCGCGGCGAGGACGTCTTCATCGTCCAGTCGACGTCGTTTCCCGCCAACGATCACCTGATGGAACTGCTCATCATGATCGACGCGGCCCGGCGCTCGTCGGCCCGGCGCATCACCGCCGTGATCCCGTATTTCGGCTATGCCCGACAGGACCGGCGCACCTCCGGCCGCACCCCGATCTCGGCCAAGCTCGTCGCCAACCTCATCACCGAGGCCGGCGCCGACCGGGTGATGACGCTGGATCTCCATGCCGGCCAGATCCAGGGCTTCTTCGACATTCCCACCGACAACCTGTTCGCCGCCCCCGTGAAGGTGCGCGACATCAAGGAGCGCCTCGACCCCAAGGACTGGATGGTGGTCTCGCCCGACGTCGGCGGCGTGGTGCGGGCCCGCGCCATCGCCAAGCGCATCGACGCGACGCTCGCCATCGTCGACAAGCGCCGCGAACGCCCCGGCGAATCGGAGGTGATGAACATCATCGGCGAGGTCGAGGGCCGCTCGTGCATCCTCGTCGACGACATCGTCGACTCCGGCGGCACACTGGTGAACGCGGCCGAGGCCCTGCTCAATGCCGGCGCCAAGGATGTCTCGGCCTACATCACCCACGGGGTGCTGTCGGGCGGCGCGGTCTCGCGCATCGCCGCCTCGCGGATGAAGGAGCTGGTGATCACCGACTCGATCCAGCCGACGCAGGCCGTCAAGCTCGCCCGCAACATCCGCGTCGCCACCATCGCGCCGCTCCTCGGCGAGGCCATCGGCCGGACCGCGACGGAATCGAGCGTGTCGAGCCTGTTCACTTGAAAGACGGGACGGGGAGGGGCGTCGGGCGAGTGATCGCAATTGCGCATTCCCCTCCGCAGCCTGTATAGACGCAACTCCCCTATTGCAGCGTTGAGACGGGATGCTGCCGGCCAGTCCCAGGCCGGAGCGAGCGGCGCCACGTCGGCGGCGCCCCGACGCCCGTCCCGCCCCAACCGTTGGAGTTGCCCGATGACCCAAGGCCCGTTGATGCCGAAGGCGACCGCCGTCTGGCTGGTGGAGAACACCTCCCTGGCCTTCGAGCAGATCGCCGAGTTCTGCAAGCTGCATCCCCTGGAGGTGAAGGGCATCGCCGACGGCGAGGTCGCGGCCGGGATCAAGGGCCTCGACCCGATCACCACGGGCCAGCTCACCCGCGACGAGATCGAGCGCGCCCAGAAGGTGCCGAACTACAAGCTCAAGGTCGCCGTCTCGAAGGTGAAGCTGCCCGAGGTCAAGCGCACCACCAAGGGCCCACGCTACACCCCGCTGTCGCGTCGCCAGGATCGCCCCAACGCGATCCTCTGGCTCCTGCGCAACCATCCCGAACTCAAGGACGCGCAGGTCATCCGGCTCGTCGGCACCACCAAGTCGACGATCCAGCAGATCCGCGAGCGCACCCACTGGAACTCGGCCTCGCTCCAGCCCATGGACCCGGTGACGCTCGGCCTGTGCACGCAGATCGACCTCGACTTCGAGGTCCAGCGCTCGGCCAAGGACCGGCCCGCCGCACTTCCCGCCGACGGCGGTGCGACCCTCCTGCCGACGGAAGTCTCCACGGCCACGGATTACACCGAGACCGACGAGCATCACCGCTCCGTGCGCGACGAGAAGCTCAACGCCGATTCCGTGTTCGCCAAGCTCAAGGGCATGCGCAACACCGACGCGGATGACGACGAGGACTGATTTCCGTCCGCAGGACTTGAGACGACCCGATCCGCGCCGGAGCCCCGGCGCGGATTTTTCATACGTCGCTCGGCTTCTGCTTTCTCGACGCCGCCGACGGCACGATAATGAGAACCGAACCCCGATCTCAGGTCGCCAACCCTGAGAAAATGCGCAATATTGCCTCCCCTCGGTGGACGAGGGCGCATTTCCAGGGACCACCATGACCGCGCAGGGCACTGGACAGGAGACGGGAACGGCATCCGATCCGCCGGATTTGGCGGCCTTGGCCCTGTCTCCGGCCGAAGTCGGGCCGGCCCCCGAACATTCGGCGTCCGAGCCCGTGACCCTCGCCGAATCGCTGATGGCGGATGCGGGGTGGAGCCCGGCGAATTTCGGCGGCGACGGCCCCAACCCGCCCTACCTGCGTATCGGCGGCAAGCTCTGGGTGACGCTGACCGAATTCGAGCCGTGCTTCTCGTCGTTCCACCGGGACCGGGTGCTGTTTCGTTCCAAGGTCTCCATGGCCGACCACCTGTCGCGCTACGACCAGATCATGGTCGATCCCCTCGCGTTCGAGGAATGCTTCGGCCCCCTGGAGGGAACCGACGCCACCTTTCCGTTCGGGGCCTGGCTCACCATCCGTGAGGTGCGTTTCACCGGTATCGAACTGCTGGGCAAGCGGCACGGTCCGGTGGTGCTGCCCCTCGAACCCCTGGCCGTGGCCTCGGCCGTCTGGCTGCGCAACACGCGCCAGCCGGGTCGAGCCCCGGTGTGATCGCCGCGATGCGCCTTCGGACGGACGCCCAGTCTTGCCGTGAGCGGCACGATCCGGTATGCAACCGCCGTTCTCCGATTGGAATCGACGAGGCGCGGGCGGTTTTCGCACCGCTTCGGCCCATTGGGGAATGGCCCTCGACCATTGTTCCAGAATGCGTCGGCCCTCCTCAGGGGGGTGAGCCCGTCCGGTCCTCCAAGGATCGCGGGCGGCGATCGCCGAGGGTGCCCCGTCACACGAACCGCCGACGCCGGCCTCCGATGAGGCCTGTCAGGAGACAGAATGACCGCTGGTAACGCCCTGCAGCGTAACCCGAGCCGCGACGATTTCGCGGCTCTCCTCGAGGAGAGCTTCCTCGAGCACGAGATCACCGAAGGCTCCGTCGTCAAGGGTCGCGTCGTCGCGATCGAGAAGGACGTGGCCGTCATCGACATCGGCGCCAAGACGGAAGGCCGTGTCGCCCTCAAGGAATTCAACGGCCCCGGCCGCGAAGGCGAGCTCGCCGTCGGCGACGAGGTCGAGGTCTATGTCGACCGCATCGAGAATGCGCTGGGCGAGGCCGTCATCTCGCGCGACAAGGCACGCCGCGAAGAGAGCTGGGTCAAGCTCGAGAAGGCCTTCGAGGCCAACGAGCGCGTCACCGGCGCGATCTTCAACCAGGTCAAGGGCGGCTACACCGTCGACCTCGACGGCGCCGTGGCGTTCCTGCCGCGCTCCCAGGTCGACATCCGCCCCGTGCGCGACGTCACGCCCCTGCTCGGCACCCCGCAGCCGTTCCAGATCCTCAAGATGGATCGCCGCCGCGGCAACATCGTCGTGTCGCGCCGCACCGTCCTCGAGGAGAGCCGCGCCGAGCAGCGCTCCGAGCTCGTGGCCAACCTCGAAGAGGGTCAGGTCATCGACGGCGTCGTCAAGAACATCACCGAGTACGGCGCCTTCGTCGATCTCGGCGGCATCGACGGCCTGCTCCACGTCACCGACATGGCGTGGCGCCGCGTGAACCATCCGTCCGAGGTCGTGACCATCGGCCAGACGGTCAAGGTCAAGATCATCAAGATCAACCACGAGACCCACCGCATCTCGCTCGGCATCAAGCAGCTGCTCGCCGATCCGTGGGAGGGCATCGCCCAGCGCTACCCCGTCGACGCCAAGCTCAAGGGCCGTGTCACCAACATCACCGATTACGGCGCCTTCGTGGAGCTGGAGCCGGGGATCGAGGGTCTGATCCACGTCTCCGAGATGTCCTGGACGAAGAAGAACGTCCATCCGGGCAAGATCGTCTCCACCTCCCAGGAAGTGGAAGTGCAGATCCTCGAGGTCGATCCGGTCAAGCGCCGCATCTCGCTCGGCCTCAAGCAGACCCTCCAGAACCCCTGGGAGGCCTTCGCCGAGCAGCATCCGGTCGGCTCCGAGGTCGAGGGCGAGGTCAAGAACAAGACCGAGTTCGGCCTGTTCATCGGTCTCGACGGCGATGTCGACGGCATGGTCCACCTGTCGGATCTCGACTGGAACCGTCCCGGCGAGCAGGTCATCGAGGAGTTCAAGAAGGGCGACATGCTGCGCGCCCAGGTTCTCGACGTCGATGTCGAGAAGGAGCGCATCTCGCTCGGCGTGAAGCAGCTCGGCGGCGACCCCTTCACGGAGGCCGGTGAGCTCAAGAAGGGTCAGATCGTGACCTGCGAAGTGACGGAAGTGAAGGATTCGGGCGTCGACGTGAAGATCGTCGACACCGACCTCACCACCTTCATCCGCCGGGCCGAGCTCGCCCGCGACCGTGGCGACCAGCGCCCCGAGCGCTTCGCCGCCGGCGAGAAGTTCGATGCCCGCGTGATCCAGTTCGACCGCAAGGCGCGCCGGGTCCAGCTCTCCATCAAGGCCCTCGAAATGGCCGAGGAGAAGGAGGCGATGGCCCAGTTCGGCTCCGCCGATTCCGGTGCCTCGCTCGGCGAGATCCTGGGCGCAGCCTTCAAGAAGGCCCGCACCAGCGACGACAAGGACGACGCCCAGGATTGATCGTCCCGGCGCGACCCTCCCGGGATTCTCTACGGGTCCCGGGGGCCTGACTTGAAAACGCCCGCGCGGGGATCAAACCTCGCGCGGGCGTTTTCACGTTCGGCCATGCAATATCCAACCAAGGACTTTCGCACTGCAGCGCGAAGACTTGCGAATTCTATCCGCTTGGAAACCCGCTCCCCTCTTGCCGGTCCCCGGCGGGCGAGGCTAGAACACCCACGCCGAGGATGCGAGGCGGGGCAAGGGCTTGGGGCCATCCGGCGACGGGTGACGCAGGGTTCGGGAACCGTCACGAACCGCGGCGAAGCCGGGTGTTTCAAGCCCGGGCAACCCATCACGGCCGGGAACGGTCGGTGCGCGAGGGAGCGAACCATCGCATGGCCGCTGACGCCGAACTCCTCATCGATCGCCGGCGCCTGCGCCGCAAACTCTCCCTGTGGCGGGTGGTGGGCATCGGCGGCCTCGTTCTTGCCGTCGGTGCCGTGGGCCTGCGTGTCCGCAGCGGCACCGAGCCCCTCGGCTTCGGGGCGGTCAAGCCGCAGATCGCGCGCATCTCCATCGGCGGCTTCATCGCCGGCGCCGAGGCCACCACCAAGCTCATCGAGCGCGTGCGCGACGCGGGTGCCGTTCAGGGTGTCGTGGTCTCGATCTCCTCGCCCGGCGGTACCACCACGGGCTCGGAGGAGCTCTACCGCAACCTGCGGGCGCTTGCCGAGAAGAAGCCCATGGTCGCCTTCGTCGACGGCACCGCCGCATCCGGCGCCTACATCGCCGCCATCGCGGCCGACCACATCGTCGCGCGCGAGACGGCGCTGGTCGGCTCCATCGGCGTCCTGTTCCAGTACCCGGACCTGTCGGGCCTCCTCGACAAGGTCGGGGTGAAGGTCGAATCGGTCAAATCCGCCCCCCTCAAGGCCGAGCCGTCTGGCTTCACACCGACCTCGCCGGAGGCGCGCGCGGCCCTCGCCGCCGTCGTCGGCGACACCTATGCCTGGTTCAAGGGCCTCGTCTCCGAACGGCGCAAGATGACCGACAAGGAACTCGCCACCGTCTCCGACGGACGGGTGTTCAGTGGCCGCCAGAGTGTGCCCCTCAAGCTCATCGACGGCGTCGGCGGCGAGCGCCAGGCCATCGCCTGGCTCGAATCCGAACGCGGCGTCGCCAAGAACCTGCCGGTTCTCGACTGGAAGCCGAAGGCCAGGAGCGATTTCCAGCTCTGGTCGGCGCTCGGCCTCGGCGCCGATCTCGTGGGTCTGGACGGCCTCGCCGCCCGCCTGCGCCAGGTTGGCGACGAGACCGCGAGCGCGGCCCAGGGCGGTCTCCTGGCCGTGTGGCGGCCCGGCCCCGCCGATGCCGTCCGCTGAAACCTGCTCATGACGTCGTGAAGGCCGCAGCATGATCAAATCGGAGCTCGTGCTCAGGATCGCCGAGCAGAACCCCCATCTCTACCAGCGCGACGTCGAGACCCTGGTCAACGCGATCCTCGACACCATCGCGGACGCCCTGGCCCGGGGCGACCGGGTCGAGTTGCGCGGCTTCGGGGCCTTCTCGGTGAAGCGTCGGGATGCGCGGCGCGGGCGCAACCCGCGCACGGGTGCAGCCGTTGCCGTCTCCGAGAAGGCCATCCCGGTGTTCAAGACCGGCAAGGAGATGCGCCTGCGCCTCAACGAAGCCGGCATCGGTTCGGAGGAGACGGCCACCGCCGCCGCCTCATGAGCCGCCGGACCACAGATTCGATCGGAGTGCTTCGATGATCCGCTTCTTCAAGGGTTTGGTCCTTCTCCCCGTGGCGGTCGTCGTCGTCGCCCTGGCGGTGGCGAACCGGGACGCGGTGCGCCTGTCGTTCGATCCGTTCTCGCCCGACATGCCGGTCTTCAGCGTGACCCTGCCGCTCTACGCGATCCTGTTCATCGCCGTCGGCCTCGGCGTGCTGCTCGGCGGCTGCGGCGCCTGGCTCGGCCAGTCCGGCACCCGCCGCACCAGCGCTGAGCGCCGCCGCGAGATCCGCCGCCTCGAAGGCGAGACCGCCCGCCTGAAAACCTACGCGCCGCCGCCGGCCAACGAGGGGCCGAACGGCATCTACCGCAACGCCTCCGACCGCGTCGCCCTGCCGGCCCCGCGCTGAAGTTCCGATGTCCGCCATCGCCATCAAGATCTGCGGACTGAGCACCGGGCCGACCCTCGCGGCGGCCCTCGACGCCGGGGCCGACCTCGTCGGCTTCGTGCATTTCCCGAAGAGCCCGCGCCACGTCGATCTTCCCTTGGCCGGACTCCTGTCGGAGCAGGCCCGGGGCAGGGCCCGGCGCGTCGTCCTCCTCGTCGATCCCGACGACGCCCTCCTCGCATCGGCGATCGCAGCCACCGACCCCGATTGGGTCCAGCTCCACGGGTGCGAGACGCCAGAGCGGGTCGCCGCCATCCGCCGCCTGACCGGGCGCCCGGTGATGAAGGCACTCGGTATCGCGACGCGGGCCGACCTCGGGGCGGTCCAGGCCTACGCGCGCGTGGCCGACCGCATCCTCCTCGACGCCAAGGCGCCCCCCGGCGCGGCCCTGCCCGGCGGCAACGGCCACGCCTTCGACTGGGCGCTTCTCGTCGGCGCAGATCTGCCGGAGGGCACCATGCTGTCGGGTGGCCTTACCCCGGAGACCGTCGGCGATGCACTCGCCCGCACGGGCCTACGGGCCGTCGATGTGTCGTCCGGCGTCGAGAGCCGCCCCGGAGAGAAGGATTCCAATCGGATCGCCGCCTTTATCGCCGCCGCGCGGGCCGGTCGCAGGGTGGCGGCGGCCTGACATCCGGCTCCCGAATTGGGGAAATGGCGGGTTGGCCGCATTGTCGCCCCCCGCATGCGGGTCTAGATCAGGCGCTTGTCTCACAGCAGGCGAACGGCATGGCCGAGACCGCCCCGCAGGGCGGACCGTCCCGTCGCCGCATCTGCCCAAGGCCGCCCACCCCCAGGCCGCATGCCAGATCATCCAAGGACGCCGCCCGTGACCCTCGCTCCCCCTCCGAACTCGTTCCGCAACGGCCCGGACGCGCGCGGTCGCTTCGGCATCTTCGGCGGACGCTTCGTGGCCGAGACCCTGATGCCGCTGATCCTCGACCTCGAGGCGGCCTACGAGGCGGCCAAGGCCGACCCGGCTTTCCAGGCCGAGATGGACAGCCACCTGACCCACTACGTCGGCCGCCCGAGCCCGCTCTACGAGGCCGAACGCCTCACCGAGCACCTGCGCGCCAAGGCCGCCCCCGGCCACGGCGCCCGGGTGTTCTTCAAGCGCGAGGAACTGAACCACACCGGTTCGCACAAGGTGAACAACGTGCTGGGCCAGATCATGCTGGCCCGCCGCATGGGCAAACCGCGCATCATCGCCGAGACGGGCGCGGGCCAGCACGGCGTCGCCACCGCCACTCTGTGCGCCCGGTTCGGCCTCAAGTGCGTGGTCTACATGGGCGCCGTCGACGTGGCCCGTCAGGCCCCCAACGTCTTCCGCATGAAGATGCTCGGCGCCGAGGTGATCCCGGTCCAGTCCGGCACCAAGACCCTCAAGGACGCCATGAACGAGGCCCTGCGCGACTGGGTCACCAACGTCGCCGACACCTTCTACTGCATCGGTACCGTGGCCGGCCCGCACCCCTACCCGGCCATGGTGCGCGACTTCCAGTCGATCATCGGCCGCGAGACGAAGCAACAGATGCTGGAGATGGAAGGGCGCCTGCCCGATTCGCTCATCGCCTGCATCGGCGGCGGCTCCAACGCCATGGGCCTGTTCCACCCGTTCCTCGACGATTCCGCCGTCGAGATCTACGGCGTCGAGGCCGCCGGCCACGGCATCGCCTCGGGTCTGCATGCGGCCTCCCTGTCGGGTGGCAAGCCCGGCGTGCTGCACGGAAACCGGACCTACCTCCTGCAGGACGGCGACGGCCAGATCGCCGACGCGCACTCGATCTCAGCCGGCCTCGACTATCCGGGCATCGGCCCCGAGCATGCCTGGCTGCACGAAGCCAAGCGCGTCACCTACCTCTCGGCGACGGATGCGGAGACCCTGGAGGCGTTCAAGTTGTGCTCGCTGCTGGAGGGCATCATCCCGGCCCTTGAGCCCGCCCACGCCCTCGCCAAGGTGTTCGAGATCGCGCCTCGGAAGCCGGCCGACCATCTCATGGTGCTCAACCTCTCGGGCCGCGGCGACAAGGACATCCCGCAGGTGGCCGAAATCCTCGGCACGCAACTCTGAGCGACAGGCTCGGGCGCCGGGGCCGCCAAAACCCCGTTGACACCGCAAGGCGGATTTCCTATTCCGCCGATCTCGCCGCCGCTCCGGTCCATCCGCAGCGGCGACGATATGGCGGGGTAGCTCAGTTGGTTAGAGCAGAGGAATCATAATCCTTGTGTCGGGGGTTCAAATCCCTCTCTCGCTACCATTCAATTCAGTGACTTAAAGGAAAAGCCCCGGCCAGGACGCCGGGGCTTTTTCGTTCTGGGGCGGATCTGGGGCGGCACCTCGGACCTGCCGCCTCGGGGCGGGATCGGCCGCCGCCCCCGTTCGATAGCTGTGGACAGGATCGTCCGATCCGGTCAGGCCACCTTGATCGGCCGACCGAGCTCGCTGTCGCAGACGACGCCCTGGGGCGAGAGGAACCGCGAGCCCTGAATGATAAGGCCCTCGTGCACGATGGGGTCCACCTCCGTGACGTGGCCTGCCCCCGTTCGGTGGCCCATGTTCGAAGTTAGTGCATCGTCGGGCGCGTGACGATGGCAGGGCGAGCGGACGGCACTGATCCGCTCGTTTCGGTTGGCCAGATGAGGACCTCTGGCGCAGGCGGCTGGTAGCCGAGCGACGAGGGCGGCCGGATGCCGTTGTAGGGCTTCCGCCATTGCGCGATCAGGACGCTGGCTTCCTTGCGGGGGTAGAACACCTCGCCGTTGCTGAGTTCGTCGCTCAGCTTAGCGTTGAATCG
>NZ_JAKSXV010000083.1 GCF_022829345.1 Methylobacterium sp. J-090
GAGGCCTCGGACCACGCGCTGCACAACCCGGATTTCGTGCCGCCGGGCCTGTCGGGCCGCTGCCGTCCGGTCGCGGTCGACGGACCCCTCGTCGAGGCCGAGCGCGACCGCCTCGGCGCCGTCTTCGCCCAAACCCTCGCCGACGAATGCGCATGGGGCGCGGACGGATTCGCCCTCGCGACCGCTTGATCAGGCGGCGGTGCCGCCTGGGAAGCGGCCCTGAAGGCGCTCCTCCGCAAGCATCCGTCCGCCGGCCAGTCGCGACCGCCTCGCGGGATGCGACGCCCGGGGCGACGAGAACAAACCGAGCAGATCCGCTTGAGGCATCTCTGCTCGAGAAGCAGCCGTCCCAGCATGGGCCGATAAGGAGCGCGTCATGGCATCGACACAGTCTTTCTCACGTTCTTATGCATTGGAATCGTCCTCAGGGGGAACCGGTTCCGACCGGATCGACCCTCTGGTCCAGTCCGGTGGGCGACAGGGCGAGTTTATCCTCAGCGATCTGCCGGCGAGCAGCGGTTCCGACAACCAGGAGATGCTTGGCGATACACCGAACGACAACCTTCAGGTCGTACAGACGGTCAATGGTGCCTCGGTGACATTCACCAATCGAGAGTATGTCGGCCAGCTCGCGAATAGGAGCGGCGTCGTCGTGCGATCATTCTCCGCCGCGAGAAACGAATACGTCTATCTTATGTACTCAAACGATGTGTATGAGCCTTCGCAATCGATCACGCTGTCATCGACTCCCTTTGCGTTGTGCTTTGTGGCGGGCACGCGGATCCTGACGGCGCGGGGCGAGGTCGCCGTCGAGGACCTGCGGGTCGGCGACAGCGCCATCACCGCCTCCGGCCGCCGCCGCACCGTCACCTGGACCGGCCACCGCC
>NZ_JAKSXV010000086.1 GCF_022829345.1 Methylobacterium sp. J-090
GGGGTGGTGAGCCGGGTCTCGGCGGACGTGACCACCGATCCGAAGACCGGCATGAGCCACTACACCGCCCGCATCCGCCTGCCGCCGGACCAGGCCGCCCGTCTCGGCGCCGTGCGCCTCATCCCCGGCATGCCGGTGGAAGCCTACATGCAGCTCGGCGACCGTTCGGTCCTGAGCTACCTGACGAAGCCCCTCACCGATCAGATCGCCAAGGCATGGCGCGAGCGCTGAGTCTCGGCTCGTATTCGCAAGACATCGCCGACGCGGTGGTGCATACCACGTCGCCACGACCCGCCCAGCGAGATATTACCAGAATTCATTCGGTATTCATTCTTATGCAGCTCTAAAAAAGGTCGAAATTCAATCGGAATGCGCAAAATAAGGAAATTAATCCTTTCACCAATCTGCGATTACTTGTCAAGTTTTCCACAAATCTGATTTACTTTCAGCTTCAATGTGTCAGAATTGCCGTATCGAATATTGGTTCATTGGAGTCTCAATTGCGAGATGTGCGCAGGAGTCTTTCTCGAAACGTCGGCCGTGAAGGCCATCGCAAAGCCGGAAGCGGGCCCGCCCAGGGCACTTCCTCCCGATAGGGCGGACACCGGTCCGTCGACGAGGCTTGGGTCCAACCAGGAATCGCGGGCCGGGCCGAGGTCCGATACGGGGGGGGGCGGATTCGGCATGGCGGACCGGCCCGATCAGCGGCTGGTCGTTCTCATCGACAACCGCACGTTCATCCGGGATTGCCTTGCCCAAGCCATGCGATCGTGGGCCTACGACGTGGAGACGTTGCCGTCCGTGGAGGGCTGCGCCGACCTCGTCTCGACACGCGGTTGCGACCTCATCATACTCTGGGGAAGCAGCCACCTCGACATCGTCGCCGACCTGACCGTCCTACGCGGCGCGTGCCGATCCTGCCCGGTTCTGGTCATCTGCGACACGGCCGGTGCCGATGCGGCCATCAAGGTGTTCGAGCTCGGAGCGCGGGGCATTCTCCCGACGAGTTCGAATCTGCGCATCCTCAACGGCGTCATCAGCCTGATCCTGTCGGGCGGGTCCTATGTCCCCCCCGACAGTGTCATCACGGCGCAGAGGACCGATCCGAACCTCCCCGCACCACCCGTCGCCAGCCTGCCGTTCACGCCCCGGCAAGCGGCGATCATCACAGCGATTCGGAAAGGCAGCCCCAATAAGATCATCGCCTACGATCTCGGCATGTGCGAGAGCACCGTCAAGGTTCACATCCGCAGCATCATGAAGAAGCTCAAGGTTCGAAACAGAACGGAACTGGCCCTCAAGTCCTTCGAATTGCACATCGGCTCCTGATCGTCATTCCACCGGACGCCCCGACAGGCGCGGGCGAAACGTTCGGTTGCTCGATCGGAGCCCATGAACCGTATCGGCACCCATGAGCCGTGCGACGCATGCCGAGAGACCGCATCGAACGCCCGGTCACCATCCGTTCTCGCGTGCGGCGCCTCAGATTTGAAACCAGGGCCAGTTCAAGGCACGATCCTGGAAGCCGGCGGGTCTATTGCGCCGATTCGCACATCACCACCATCGACCATCGGGTCACCGGCCTCGTCGATGGCGACGCCCGGATGATGGCGCGCTCCGACGAGGGCTTATCGAAGCCGACGAACCGGACGGAGAGCCCGGAAGCGCGACGATGACCGGCGCTATCACGCGCTTGGGACGCAGCCTCCGAACAGATGGGCAGGATGCCTTTGGCAGTCCATCACGCCAAACGCCGAACCAGAGTCCGCTCCATGATAAGACCGATGCTCAACGAGCCAAATCCCCATCCCAGGACGTACAAGTAGTCTACCTCGACTCCCAGTTGTGGATAATATCCGAGGCGAACCCACTCTATGATCTGGACGATCGGGTTATACTTCATCGCCTCATAGATCTGGGGTGGCATGAATTGAGGAAGAAAATACACGCCTGAAGTCAAGTAAAATGAGATCGTCACGAGGATATATCCAATTTGCCATCCAGGAAAGAACGACAAAATTCCCACGTTGATCGCGCCGATTCCGAGACCCAAGAGCAAAGCGGCACAGTATCCGCCAACGGCCATGATTGGTTCGGGCGGTCTCGGGTCGACACCGAAACAGATCAATATCAAAAATACGACAATGAGACCTGTGAATCCTTTGACTGTCTCAACAATATATCGAGCAACGATGAGATCGAAGAGCTTGACCTGCGGATAATAGGTCAGTGGCTTGTTGGCGCCAATCGCCTTCATCGCCTCGCGGGAGGTGTACTGGAACACCAACGCGGGAACTGCACCGGTGGCGATAAACAGGGCCGTGCCCCCCTCCAGCGGCGCCGAAATCCCGCGAGCGACCATCAGGCCGACGATGAGGAAAATATGCGCCACGGGCCACATGACGACGACGAAGTATCCCCAGTATGAGGCGCCGAAGCGGGTCCGCATGTCGCGGAGCATCAGCGCATGAATGACATGCGCGTAGACCTCCCAATCGCTTCGTGGGGCGTGGGTTTTCGCTTCGAAGGGGACCATAGGGAATCTCAGCGGAAGGGCGTCCACTGCGCGTAAGGCCAGATCTGGTCAAAAATGCGCGTCCGCACCAGCCGCGGACGATCGCGTGAGCCCCCGCCCGCATGTCAGGCCGAGCCGGCACACCCAAGCCCGCTTCCCCTCACCACGCCCCCGTGCGCCTCGCCATTCGGCATCTTCCTCGACGCGCCAGGGCGTGGGGAAGCGGCACGTCTGAGCCGTGATGCTGACGATGCGCCTACAGATCCATGAGGCAGGTCAACAGACCCGGGGCCAAGCCATTGATCCATATGGTGGGCGGTGAGGGACTCGAACCCCCGACCCTCTCCGTGTAAAGGAGACGCTCTACCAACTGAGCTAACCGCCCGGATGCGCCGCTTCGTAGCGAAGCAGCCGCTGCCATGCAAGCTGCAGGGCTCTCACAAGAAAGGCCCCGGAATCTCCTCCGGGGCCTTCTGTGGCTTCAGCAGCTCAGTGAGCGATGACCGTGGCGGTCTCGTCCTCACCGATCACCGGACGGACCGGCGGGGCGGGCTCTTCCCACTCGATGGGCTCCGGCACCCGCACCAGAGCGTGCTTCAGGACCTGATCCATCCGCGAGACCGGGATGATCTCCATCCCGTTCTTCACACTGTCGGGCACCTCGGCGATGTCCTTGGCGTTCTCCTCCGGGATCAGCACCGTCTTGATGCCGCCGCGCAGAGCCGCCAGCAGCTTCTCCTTGAGGCCGCCGATGGGCAGCACCCGGCCGCGCAGGGTGACCTCGCCGGTCATCGCCACATCCTTCTTCACGGGGATGCCCGTGAGGGTGGAGATGATGGCGGTGGCCATGCCGATGCCCGCGGACGGGCCGTCCTTCGGGGTCGCGCCCTCCGGCACGTGGACGTGGATGTCCCGACGCTCGAACAGCGGCGGCTCGATACCGAAATCGACGGCCCGCGAGCGGACATAGGACGCCGCGGCCGAGATCGACTCCTTCATCACGTCGCGCAGGTTGCCCGTGACCGTCATCTTGCCCTTGCCGGGCATCATGACACCCTCAATGGTCAGCAACTCGCCACCCACCTCGGTCCAGGCCAAACCCGTGACCACGCCGACCTGATCCTCCTCGTCGATCTCGCCGTAGCGGAACTTCGGGGCCCCCAGGAACACGGGCAGATTTTCTTCGGTGACGGCGACCGCCTTCACCTTGGTGATGAGGATTTCCTTGACCGCCTTGCGGATCAGGTTGGAGATCTCGCGCTCCAGGTTGCGCACGCCCGCCTCCCGCGTGTAGCGGCGGATGAGCATGAGCAGCCCGGCATCGTCGATCTGCCATTCCTTGGTGTCGAGGCCGTGCTTCTTCACGGCACCCGGGATCAGATGTTTGCGCGCGATCTCGAGCTTCTCTTCCTCGGTGTAGCCGGCGATGCGGATCACCTCCATGCGGTCCATCAGGGGCGCGGGGATGTTCAGCGTGTTGGCGGTCGTGACGAACATCACGTTCGACAGGTCGTAATCGACCTCGAGGTAGTGGTCGTTGAAGGTCGAGTTCTGCTCAGGGTCCAACACCTCAAGGAGCGCCGCGGATGGGTCACCACGAAAATCCATGCCCATCTTGTCGATCTCGTCGAGGAGGATGAGCGGGTTGGAGGTCTTGGCCTTGCGCATGGACTGCACGATCTTGCCGGGCATCGACCCGATATAGGTCCGGCGGTGACCGCGGATCTCGGCCTCGTCGCGGACGCCGCCGAGCGACATCCGCACGAACTCGCGGCCCGTCGCCTTGGCGATGGACTTGCCGAGCGAGGTCTTGCCGACGCCGGGGGGACCGACGAGGCACAGGATCGGCCCCGTGAGCTTGTTGGCGCGCTGCTGCACGGCCAAGTACTCGACGATGCGCTCCTTGACCTTGTCGAGGCCGAAATGGTCCTCGTCGAGCATCACCTGGGCGCCGAGAAGATCCTTCTTCATCTTCGAGCGCTTGCCCCACGGGATGCCGAGCATCCAGTCGAGGTAGTTGCGCACGACGGTGGCCTCCGCCGACATCGGCGACATCTGGCGCAGCTTCTTCAGCTCCGCCACCGCCTTGTCGCGGGCCTCCTTGGTGAACTTGGTCTTCTCGATCTTCTCCTCGAGTTCGGCGAGCTCGTCCTTGCCGTCCTCCGAATCGCCCAGCTCCTTCTGGATCGCCTTCATCTGCTCGTTGAGGTAGTACTCGCGCTGGGTCTTCTCCATCTGCCGCTTGACGCGGGTCCGGATGCGCTTCTCCACCTGGAGCACGGAGATCTCGCTCTCCATCAGCGACAGCACGCGCTCAAGGCGCTGGGCCACCGTGGGGATCTCGAGGATCGCCTGCTTGTCGGCGATCTTGACGGCGAGGTGCGAGCCGACGGTGTCGGCGAGCTTGGAGGGCTCGTCGATCTGCGTGACGGCGGAGACGACCTCGGGTGAGATCTTCTTGTTGAGCTTCACGTAGTTCTCGAACTCGGCGATGACCGAGCGCGCGAGGGCCTCGGCCTCGACACTGTCGCCGAGCTCGTCGGTCAGGGTCTCGGCTTCCGCCTCGTAGTAGGAATCCGACTTGTTGAAGTGGGTGATCTTGGCCCGGCCCGCACCCTCGACCAGCACCTTCACGGTGCCGTCGGGCAGCTTGAGGAGCTGCAGCACGGAGGCCAGGGTGCCGATCTTGTAGATGGCGTCGGTGGCCGGATCGTCGTCGCTGGCGTTGATCTGGGTGGCGAGCAGGATGTGGCGGTCCGTGCGCACGGCCTCTTCGAGGGCGCGGATCGACTTCTCGCGCCCGACGAAGAGCGGCGCGATCATGTGCGGGAACACGACGATGTCGCGGAGCGGCAGGACGGCGTAGGAGCCCGTCGAGCCCGGGACGACAGGCTGGCGCGATTTCGGTTGAGTCATGTCGGACTTCCTCATGATGGACGCCGGGCGGTCACTCCTCCGGGGAGCAAATGACCTGCCAGGGCCGACCGGGCCGCGAAGGGGTCGGAAGCATCTTAAAAAGGGCGGCTGGCGGCGGGACACCGCACCTCGAAAGGCGAGCGTGCGGCCATCGCGCTTGAGAATTCAGATGGAAGCGGGGGCGGATGTTTTCAAGCATCCGCCCCGGTCCGGCCCATCGTGACGCGGGCCGGACAAGGTCACGCAGCGCTCAGGCGCTGACGCTGGCCGGGGCTTCCTTGTTGCGGTCCCCGTGGATGTAGAGGGGACGCGACTTGCCGTCGACGACCTCGGGGCCGATCACCACCTGCTCGACGGATTCGAGGCCGGGCAGATCGTACATCGTCTCCAGCAGGATGGTCTCCAGGATCGAACGCAGGCCGCGGGCGCCGGTCTTCCGCTCGATCGCCTTGCGGGCGACCATGGACAGGGCCTCGTCCTGGAACGTCAGGTCGACGTTCTCCATCTCGAACAGACGCTGGTACTGCTTGACCAGGGCGTTCTTCGGCTCCTGGAGAATCCGCTTGAGGGCGGTCTCGTCCAGATCCTCGAGGGTTGCCAGCACCGGCAGGCGGCCGACGAACTCGGGGATGAGGCCGAACTTCAGCAGATCCTCGGGCTCGACGTTGCGGAAGATCTCGCCCGTGCGCCGATCGTCGGGCGCCTGCACCGTGGCGCCGAAGCCGATGGAGGTGCCCTTGCCGCGCGCGGAGATGATGCGCTCGAGGCCGGCGAAGGCGCCGCCGCAGATGAACAGGATGTTCGTGGTGTCGACCTGCAGGAACTCCTGCTGCGGATGCTTGCGGCCGCCCTGGGGAGGCACGGAGGCGACGGTGCCTTCCATGATCTTCAGGAGGGCCTGCTGCACGCCCTCGCCCGACACGTCGCGGGTGATGGACGGGTTGTCGGACTTGCGGGAGATCTTGTCGATCTCGTCGATGTAGACGATGCCGCGCTGCGCCCGTTCGACGTTGTAGTCGGAGGCCTGAAGCAGCTTGAGGATGATGTTCTCGACGTCCTCGCCGACGTAGCCGGCTTCCGTCAGCGTCGTCGCGTCCGCCATGGTGAACGGCACGTCGAGGATGCGGGCCAGCGTCTGCGCGAGCAGCGTCTTGCCCGAGCCCGTCGGCCCGATCAGCATGATGTTCGACTTCGCCAGCTCGACATCGTTGTGCTTCGAGGCGTGAGCGAGGCGCTTGTAGTGGTTGTGGACCGCTACGGAGAGAACCTTCTTCGCGAAATCCTGGCCGATGACATAGTCATCGAGGACCCGGCGGATCTCCTTCGGCGTGGGCACGCCATCACGGGATTTCACCAGGGAGGATTTGGATTCCTCGCGGATGATGTCCATGCACAATTCGACACACTCGTCGCAGATGAACACCGTCGGGCCCGCGATCAGCTTGCGGACCTCGTGCTGGCTCTTGCCGCAAAACGAGCAGTACAGCGTGCTCTTCGAGTCGTTGCCGCCAGTCTTGCTCATATCGGTCTCCGTTCGCGGGCATGGCGCCGGTCCGGGGCGCACACGCATCCTTCGAATTTAATGGCGTCGTCCTAAAGAAACAGTCACCTGCGCGCATCTGCCGGTTCGGATCAGACTGACGATGCAAGCACGCTGCCGCGTCCGGATCAAGGCGAGGACGCCGTCCCGCCTCGAAACGACGCGGCCGGACCCTCGAGAGGCCCGGCTCACGCGGGGTTTCAGGCGGCGGCGGGCTCGGGACGCTTCTGGATCACCTCGTCGATGAGGCCGAACTCCTTGGCGGCGTCGGCCGTCATGAAGTTGTCGCGTTCCAGGGCCTGGACGATGGTGTCGTAGTCGCGGCCGGTGTGCTTCACGTAGATCTCGTTGAGGCGCTTCTTCAGAGCCTCGATCTCGCGGGCATGGATCAGGATGTCGGTCGCCTGCCCCTGGAAGCCGCCCGACGGCTGGTGCACCATGATGCGGGCGTTGGGCAGGGCGAAGCGGTGGCCGGGCTCGCCGGCGGTCAGCAGCAGCGACCCCATGGAGGCGGCCTGGCCGACGCAGAGGGTCGTGACAGGGCAGCGGATGAACTGCATCGTGTCGTAGATCGACAGGCCCGAGGTCACAACGCCACCCGGCGAGTTGATGTAGAAGGAAATTTCCTTCTTGGGGTTCTCGGCCTCGAGGAAGAGAAGCTGCGCCACGATGAGCGACGCGCCGTAATCCTCCACCGGGCCGGTGAGGAAGATGATTCGCTCGCGCAACAGGCGCGAATAGATGTCGAAGGCACGCTCGCCGCGGCTCGACTGCTCGACCACCATGGGCACGAGCGCGGAGTTATAATAGTCGACCGGATCTCTCATCATCACGTGCCCCAGGCTTCAAGGGGTCCGGCCGCGCCGCGAATCGGGCACGGGCCGGACGTTTCAGCGAACTACGGCGGCGGTGAACGCCGCCTTACTCTTGGCCCGCCGCCCTCGAAAGGAGCACCGGGCTCAGTCGGCCTTGGCGACGGCAGGCAGGGCCTCGTCGCTTCCGGTCGAAACGGTCTCGTCCTTGCCGGACTCGGTCTTGGACGCACCCTCGGATGCCTCGGATTCGTCCTCGTCGGCGAACAGCGCCTCCTTCGAGACCGGCTCCTCGACGAGCTTCACCTGCGCGAGCACATGGTCGACGACCTTCTCCTCGAAGATCGGCGCACGCAGCTCGGCAAGCGCCTGGGCGTTCTTGCGGTAGAAATCCCAGACCTGCTGCTCCTGGCCGGGGAACTGCCGGACCCGGGCGATCAGCGCCTGGTTCACCTCGTCGTCGCTCACCTTGATATCGGCGGTCTCACCGACCTGCGCAAGCACCAAGCCGAGGCGCACGCGGCGCTCGGCGATTTTGCGGTACTCGGCCGTGGCCTTCTCCTCGGTCGTCCCCTCATCCGCGAAGGTCTTCTCGCGGGTCTTGAGGTCCTGCTCGACCTGAGCCCACACGGCGGCGAATTCCTGATGGACGAGGCTGGGGGGCAGCTCGAACGCGTACTTGGTGTCGAGGGCGTCGAGAAGCTCCTTCTTGAGCTTGCGTCGGGACTGCGCCTCGAAATCGCCGCCGATGGCGGTGGACACGGCCTCCTTCAGCTTGTCGAGGGATTCCATGCCGAAGCCCTTGGCGAGCTCGTCGTCAATCTTGGTCTCGCCCGGTGCCTGGACGGCCGTGACGGTCACGTCGAACTCGGCCTCCTTGCCGGCGAGCGCCTCGGCGCCGTAGGACTCGGGGAAGGTCGACTTCACCACGCGGCTCTCGCCGACCTTCGCGCCGACGAGCTGCTCCTCGAAGCCGGGAATGAACTGGCCCGAGCCGAGTTCGAGGTCGATGCCCTCGCCCTTGCCGCCCTCGAACGCGACGCCGTCGATGCGGCCGAGGAAATCGATGGTGACGCGGTCGCCGGTCTCGGCGACGGCCCCCTCGTCGCGAGCGGTGAAGCTGCGATTGGACGACGCCATGCGGGTGATGGCCTCGTCGACCTCCGTGTCGGAGGGCTTGGCCACGAGCTTGGTCAGGCTGACGTCGGAGAGGTCGGCGAGCTCGAACGTCGGGAGCACTTCCAGCGCCACGTTGAACGACAGGTCGGCCTTGGCGTCCAGCGCCCGCTCGACCACGGACTGCTCGCCGGGGAACTCGACCTTGGGCTCGAGGGCGAGCTTGAGGTTGTTGTCCTGGACGATCTTCTGATTGGCCTCGTTGACGGCGTTCTGCAGCACGTCGGCCATCACCGAGCGGCCGTAGAGCTTGCGCAGGTGGGCCACCGGCACCTTGCCGGGGCGGAAGCCCTTGATCTGGGCCTTGTCCTTGAGGGTCGACAGCTCGCTGTTCAGGCGCTCCTCGAGCTCATGCGCGGCAAGGGATACCTGAAACTCGCGCTTCAGCCCCTGGGAGAGTGTCTCGGTCACCTGCATGGTCGTTCTTCCGCTGTCGTCCGTGTGATGGCGTCAAATTCGGTCGGTCCCCACCACCCGTTGACCGGGCGGGAGGAAGGTCGGCGCCAGAATGTCACGCTGAACCGAAGGCCGAATCGCGACGGCGGGCCCGGCCGGCCAATCGCGGTGAGCCAATCCGTTCCCAACGGCGATGGACTGGTGCGGGCGGAGGGGCTCGAACCCCCACGTCTTGCGACACTGGTACCTAAAACCAGCGCGTCTACCAGTTCCGCCACGCCCGCAAGCGACGACCTCCGGCGCGCATCCCGCCGCCAGAGCGCGGTCCTATAGCACGGGCGCAACGGGCCGCAGCAAAAAAAGTCGGGGTGTGCGATCCCGTGTGGACCCTCCTCCGGAAAGGCGGTCCGGGACGCCGGTTGGCGTGCTTCGGCCCGGCGTCTACAAGCGGCGCAGGCGTCCTCGACCGACCGTTCCCGCTACCCGCCAGAGGTGTCATGCCGCATCGTTCCCCGCCGCCCGCCGCCGGATCGCCGCTGCCCGAGCAAGCGCTTTCGCGCCGGACCCTGCTCGGCGGCGTCGCGGCCCTGGCTCTCGGATCGACGGCGGCCGTCGCCCAGGCGCCGGCCAGATCGGGCTCCCCGGCGAAGCCCGCACTCGCGGTGAAGCCCGAATCCAGGCCCGAGGCCCCGGCCCGGACCCTGAGCGCCGCGCCCGGCACGACCCGGCTGAAGCCCGAGCCGGCGGTCGTGACCCCGGTCTGGTCGTTCGACGGCACCGGCGCGCCGCCGGTGGTCCGGGTCAAGCTCGGCGAGACCGTGCGCCTCCGGGTCGAGAACAAGACCGACAAGCCGCTCTCCCTGCACTGGCACGGTGTGCGCAACCAGAACCCCATGGATGGTGTGGGCGGCCTCACCCAGGCGCCGATCCCGCCGGGGGGCGACTTCACCTACGCGTTCGTATCGCCCGACGCCGGCAGCTTCCTGATCCGGCCCCTCGTGGTGGCCGGGTCGAGCGAGCCATCGGGCCGGGGCCTCGCCGGCATGCTGGTGGTCGAGGAGACGGTGCCACCGGCCGTGGACCACGACCTCACGGTGCTGATGCAGGATTGGCGACTGTCCGACGAAGGCACCCTGCTGCCCTTCGGCCAGACCGCCTTCGCGGCGAGTTCGGGGCGGCTCGGCAACCTCGTCACCGTCAACGGCAAGCCGGCGCCCGATGCGATCGATGTCCGACCGGGCGGCCGGGTGCGCCTGCGTCTGGCCAATGCCTGCAACGCGCGCGGCACCCGCATCCGCTTCGACAACCTCAAGGTCTACGTCGCGGCAGTGGACGGCCAGCCTACGGACACGTTCGAACCCCTGCGCGCCACCCTCCCCTTCCCGCCCGGCACCCGCTACGATCTCATGCTCGACATGCCGGGGGAAATCGGCGCCGCGGGCAGCATCACGGCGCTCGTCGGCAACGGGTTGGCGCTCGCCACTCTCACCACACGGGGCGAGCCGGTGACGGGCAAGCGGGCCGCCATCGGCCCCATCGGAGAGAACAAGCTCCTGCCGGCGGAGGTGAAGCTCCAGAACGCGCTGCGCCGGGACGTGGTGCTGACCGGCGGCGCACGCATCGACAAGGACAAGCCGGCGGCCGAGCCGGTCTATACGGGCGACGCGACAAAGGTCTGGGCCATCAACGGTGCGTCGGGCAGCGCCGGGACGGCCCCCCTGTTCACGGTCAAGCGCGGACAGGTGGTGGTGCTGGCCCTGCGCAACGACACCGCCTTCCCCCAGGCGCTCCACCTCCACGGCCACGCCTTCCGCCTGCTCCACCCCCTCGACGACGGCTGGGAGCCCTACTGGCTCGATACCTTCCAGCTCCTCGAAGGCCGCACCGCCCGCATCGCCTTCAAGGCCGACAATCCCGGCCGCTGGGTCATCGGCTCGACGGTGCTGGAGCGGTTCGACACGGGTTTGTGGGGCTGGTTCGAGGTGACCTGACGCCCCGTCAGGTTTCCAGAACGCCGCGCAGGACCGCCGGGATCAACTCCGGAAGATCCTCGGCGATGAGGCCGGGGCCGTGGCGGCGTCCGGCGTCGCCGTGCATCCAGACGGCGGCGGCGGCCGCCTCGAACGGGTCCATCCCTTGAGCGAGCAGGCCGGCGACGAAGCCCGACAGGACGTCGCCCGAGCCGGCGGTGCCGAGATAGGGCGTGCCGTGGTCGTTGATGGCGGCGCGGCCGTCGGGTGCCGCGATGACGGTGTCGGCCCCCTTCAGCACCACCACCGCCCCGGCGAGCGCCGCCGCCCGGCGGGCGCGTTCCAGCTTCGACAGGTCGTCGGCCACCGCGTCCGTGCCCTCGAACAGCCGGGCGAACTCGCCGTCATGCGGGGTCAGCACCGCCTCCGACGCGCCGTCGGCGATGTGGGCGGCGAGCAGCCGTGCCTGCCCCTTGAAGCTCGTCAGGGCGTCGGCATCCAGCACGAGGCGGCGCGAGGCGGCGGCCGCCACGGCGACGAGGTCGCGGGTGGCCTCGCCGATCCCGAGCCCGGGGCCGGCCAGCACCACGTTGAGGCGCTCGTCCACCAGGAGGTCGTCGAGGTCGTCGGCGCTGCCGCAGGCGCGCAGCATGATCGCCGTGAGATGGGCGGCGTTCTCGGCCATGGCGCCGGGAGGGGCGGCCACGGTGACGAGGCCGGCCCCGATCCGCAACGCCCCGCGCGCGGCGAGCCGTGCCGCGCCGGTGCGATGGATCGGTCCGGACAGGACCAGGGCGTGGCCGCGCGTGTACTTGTGGCTCGCCGCCTCCAGGCGCGGAACCGCTCGGCCCCACAGGGCCGGGCCGTTGCGCCAGAGCGGCGCGTCCGATCCGAACCCGGAATCCAGATCCGCGTCGCCGGTGCCGATCGCGGCGACATGGAGCGTACCGCAATGGGCGCGTCCCGGCTGGAGCAGGTGCCCGACTTTGAGGGCGACGAAGGTCACGGTCTCGACGGCCTGCACGGCGACGCCCCGGACGGCGCCGGTGTCGCCATCGATCCCGCTCGGCACATCGACGGCGATGACCGGCACGGCCGTCCGCGTCAGACGCTCGATACAGGCGGCCACCTCCCCGTCGAGATCCCGCGACAGGCCGGCGCCGAACAGGGCATCGACCACGAGGCCGTAGGCGGAGAAATCCGCGACGTCGGAAAGCCGCAGGACGGGACCGGTCCATCCGGCCGCCGCCCCGGCGGCATCGCCCTGGAGGCCGGCGACGGGCACGAGGGCGGCGAGGTCGACGGCGGCACCGCCCTCGGAGAGGTGCCGGGCCGCTACGAACCCGTCGCCGCCGTTGTTGCCCGGTCCGCACAGGACGAGGACGCGCCCGCCCGCCGGCAGATGGCAGCGGGCTCGCGCGGCGACGGCTTCCCCGGCCCGCTCCATCAGGCGCGCGCCCGGCGTACCGCCCCGGATCGCGGCGGCATCGACCCGGCGCATCGCTTCGACCGTGAGCAGGCGCGTCGTCATCTCGTATCCCCTCACGATTCCGGGTCACCGTGCGTACCTGCGCGCCACTCATACCCTGCCTCCGGCTGATCCACGGGCGGGCGAGAGTCCGAACGATTTGCAGGGCATGCACATTCGTTGTGCAGATTTCGGCCAGCCATCGTCAAAACGGCGTGGCGAAGGCCCGACGGCGATGGTACCAAAGTGGTCCAGAGCAGCATCGAGGTCAGGCCCGCCCGGCATGAAGAAGATCGAAGCGATCATCAAGCCTTTCAAACTGGACGAGGTGAAGGAAGCCCTCCAGGAGGTCGGCCTGCAGGGCATCACCGTGATCGAGGCCAAGGGCTTCGGCCGCCAGAAGGGCCACACCGAGCTCTATCGCGGCGCCGAGTACGTGGTCGACTTCCTGCCTAAGGTGAAGCTCGAGATCGTGCTGTCGGACGCCCTGGTGGAAGGTGCCGTCGAGGCGATCCGCAAGTCGGCCCAGACCGGTCGCATCGGCGACGGCAAGATCTTCGTCTCGACCATCGAGGAAGCGATCCGCATCCGCACCGGCGAGACCGGCACCGACGCGATCTGATCGTTTCGCACGGCCTTCGCGGAACCGCGCGATCCGACACGACGCGGCCATCGCCGTCGGGCTCGCGTTCTTGCGGGCGCCGGCCATGTTCGTCGTGACGGAATCGTCGTCCTGTTCTCCGGCGAGGGCGATTTCTTCTCGCCGCCTGGGTCCACCGCGCGCGAAAACCCTATAAACCCGAGCCAACCGCGGGCCGCTCGGCGGCCGGCGGCAAAACCACGGCTGAATGCCGCGAACGAAGGAGACCCCCGAGGATGGCCAAGACTGCAGCCGAAGTCCTGAGAGAGATCAAGGACAACGACGTCAAGTACGTGGACTTCCGGTTCACCGATCCGCGCGGCAAGTGGCAGCACGTGACGTTCGACGTCTCCCTGGTGGACGACGAGATTTTCACCGACGGCACCATGTTCGACGGCTCGTCCATCGCCGGCTGGAAGGCCATCAACGAGTCGGACATGCTGCTCATGCCCGATCCGGCCACCGCCTGCATGGACCCGTTCTTCTCCGCCTCCACCATGTCCATCGTCTGCGACGTGCTGGAGCCCTCCACGGGCGCGCCCTACAGCCGCGACCCGCGCGGCACGGCGAAGCTGGCGGAGGCCTACCTCAAGTCCACGGGCATCGGCGACACGATCTATGTCGGCCCCGAGGCCGAGTTCTTCGTGTTCGACGACGTGAAGTTCGCCTCCGACCCGTATCAGACCGGCTTCAAGCTCGATTCCACCGAGCTGCCGATCAACGGCTTCACCGATTACGAGGGCGGCAACCTCGGCCACCGCATCCCGATGAAGGGCGGCTACTTCCCGGTGCCGCCGCAGGATTCGGCCCAGGACATGCGCGGCGAGATGCTGGCCGCCATGCAGTCCATGGGCGTGAAGGTGGAGAAGCACCACCACGAGGTGGCGAGCGCCCAGCACGAGCTCGGCATGAAGTTCGACACGCTCACCCTGCTCGCCGACCACATGCAGATCTACAAGTACTGCATCCACAACGTCGCCCAGAGCTACGGCAAGACGGCGACGTTCATGCCGAAGCCCGTCTACGGCGACAACGGCTCGGGCATGCACGTGCACCAGTCGATCTGGAAGGACGGCAAGCCGCTCTTCGCCGGCGACAAGTACGCCGACCTCAGCCAGGAATGCCTGTGGTTCATCGGGGGCACGATCAAGCACGCCAAGGCCCTCAACGCCTTCACCAACCCGTCGACCAACTCCTACAAGCGCCTGGTGCCGGGCTACGAGGCCCCCGTGCTGCTGGCCTACTCGGCCCGCAACCGCTCGGCCTCCTGCCGCATCCCGTGGACGACGAACCCGAAGGCCAAGCGCGTCGAGGTCCGCTTCCCCGATCCGATGGCGAACCCCTACCTCGCCTTCTCGGCCCTGCTCATGGCCGGCCTCGACGGCATCCTCAACAAGATCGATCCGGGTCCGGCCATGGACAAGGATCTCTACGACCTGCCGCCGCGCGAGCTGAAGAAGATCCCCACCGTCTGCGGCTCGCTCCGTGAAGCCCTGCAGAACCTCGACCGCGACCGCGCCTTCCTCAAGATGGGCAACGTCTTCACCGACGATCAGATCGACTCGTTCATCGAGCTCAAGATGACGGAAGTGATGCGCTACGAGATGACCCCGCACCCGGTCGAGTTCACCATGTACTACTCGCTCTGAGGCGAGCGGGCCGGGTGCTCGCGCCCGGCTTTCCTTTTAACGCACGCGACGCCGGGGCCTCGAAAGGGGCTCCGGCGTTTCGCGTTCCACCATTCGTTCAAACCCTGCAAATCTGTAAATATTCCTATATAGGAATACTATCTGATTTGGAGGGGTGTGTCTGACGCTGTCGAACGCGACGCTCCTCCCGCAGGCGAAATGTCTGATCACGGCGTGCCGCGTTCAGGTCGCCTTTCAGCGGTTGCGTCTGTCTCTCCGTGCGTATCATGCCGAACAACCTCGCGTACCGGCCGGAAATCCGAACGGCGGGCAATGGACGGACGGTGACGCGGGTGATGGCTATGATTCCGGTAACGAGGGGCGGCTCGTTCACGTCTCGGATGAAGTCAACCGTCGATACACGGTCTTGCTTTCCGAAGAAGAGGCGCGCGGCGGACATACACTGCGCGATCATGTCGGCAGGACAGACGAACAAATTATTTTTCGTATCCATTCAAGCAAGAAAACATTTCCGGTTGTAACATATGGTTTTCGTCGAGATGGCTCATTTCAATATTCAGAGATCGCAAAAGATTTTGTCAATCGCACGATAGAGCGAAATGCGTTTGAGGTTGACGATGTGGCAACTGGAAAATAACCGGAAGCTTTTATTACATCTCGATTTGGATCTAAAACCGGGCGAGAGGCCTACACCGCAGGTCGACTGGATCGATAGATGCGTACCACTTACGGTGTCGGGGTTTTAATTCGGCATGACCCGCGCAGCCCCCGCGGATATCGGGTCCATACCGCTTACCCACGCAACGACGGAGATTGACGTGCAGGCGTCCCCGGAATTCCTCAAGTTTGGCCGCTGGTTCATACAGGACATCGATCGCATCGCGCCGACGCTCGATGGGATGTACGACTTCGTTCTCGAAAACTTCCGCGGCGAAGAGCGTGTCCGGCTACGGCAGTTCATCGACCAAGCACTCCGCGAGGCGTCCGACGAGACGTTGGAACGGCTGTGGACGGAAACCGATGCCGACATCTACTTTCCAACAGCGCAGGACATGCGTGCATTTCTGACCGGCGCCCGCGAACGGCTGTGAAAGCCGTTTCGTTCGCATTGCGCGAGGCCGATCCGAGCCGGCCGCGCGTGCAAACTCCATGTCGATCGACAAGTCCTTCATCCTCGACAGGATTGATCCGAGCCCTGCCATGGCGCGGGCTCTGCGGGTGCGCCTGCCTTCATTTCGAATTTCTACGACGCCGGGGCCTCGAAAGGGGCTCCGGCGTTTCGCGTTTTCGGTCTCTACGAAGAACCACGCCCGCCGTGTCCCGGCCTCGAAGCAGCGTTGAGGAATCGGTCACCGGCCCTGTGCACTTGGGCTGCGGGCACGCGGGCACCTCAGAGACTTCGGAGTTCGTTGCCGAAGCCGTGCAGCAAGGCGGCAACGCACCCTGACCAACAGGCAATAAAGTAGGGTTTTGGTCCGGTGGCGTGACGCTGCCTCACGCCACCGTGCGATCCATGCACACGATAATGCAAAGAGGGACGATCGCAAGTTGCAGAAGCACCATTCCTACTTTATAAATACTCTAATTCAATATTGTTCAAGTCCGGACGGCGATCGCGCATCGATTGACAATAGACAGATGCTTTAGGTAGGCGGAGACATACAGCAGACAAGGGGCGTTCGCTCGGTCACGTCGCGCTGTCGTCCGAGTCGGGCCCTCTCCATGTCGAAGACGTCTTTCCACGCCGGTGTTCTGGCGACCGTCAGCCTGTTATCGGGTGCGGCGCAGGCCCAACAAGCCAGCGACCCCGTTATCGCGCTGGACGAACTGTCCGTGTCGGGCGACGGCAAGGCGGTGTCGCGGGGCTACCAGCCGGTGCGCTCCTCCATCGCCATGGGTTCCGAGACGCCGATCCTCAAGATTCCGCAGGCGGTGGCCGTGGTCACCGAGCAGGCGTTGCAGGACCAGGGCGTGCGCACCCTCGACGAGGCGCTCTACAACGTCTCGGGCATCACCCAGACCAACACGCTCGGCGGCACCCAGGACGCCTTCATCCGCCGGGGCTTCGGCGACAACCGCGACGGCTCGATCCTTCGCGATGGCCTGCGGACCGCCCTGCCGCGCTCGTTCATGCCCACCACGCAGCGCGTCGAGGTCCTGAAAGGTCCGGCCTCGGCCCTCTACGGCATCCTCGACCCCGGCGGCCTCATCAACATCGTCACCAAGACGCCGCGCTTCGTCCAGGCGGGCTACATCGAGGCGTTCGGCACCAGCTTCAACGGCGGCGGCGTCGAGGCGGACCTCACCGGCCCCATCGAGGGCACCAACCTCGCCTATCGCTTCATCGCGCAGCATCGCAACGCCGAGTACTGGCGCAACTTCGGCACTCAGAACCAGCAGGTCGTCGCCCCGTCGGTGACGTGGCAGGGCGACGCCACGCGGGTGACGCTGGCCTACGAGTGGTCGCACTACAAGTTCCCGTTCGACCGCGGCACGATCTTCGACCTGCGTAACGGCAAGCCCGTGAACGTGCCACGCGACCGCCGCTTCGACGAGCGCTACAACATCACCGCAGGCGAGAACCACGTCGCCAGCCTCAACGTCGAGCACAGTTTCGACGCCACCTGGAAGGCGAACTTCAACTACGCCTTCAGCCACAACTTCTATCAGGACAACCAGGCCCGGGTGGTGTCCTACAATCCGGCGACCAACGCCCTGGTGCGCCGGGCCGACGCGACGCAGGACTCGAATTTTTCGGTCCATTCCGGCCGCCTCGACCTCACCGGCAAGGAGAACTTCCTCGGCGTCGAGCACGACCTCCTGATCGGCGCGTCCTACGACTACTCGGACGTGCTGCGCACGCGCCTGATCCGCGGCCCCAACAGCACGACCTTCAACATCTTCAACCCCGTCTATGGCCGCCTGCCGCAGAGCTTCGCCGTCTCGGCCGTGGACAGCGACCAGCGCGAGCGCATCGAGACGGCCTCGGTCTACGCCCAGGATTCGATCTCGCTCACCGACCAGCTCATCGTCGTCGGCGGCCTGCGCTACCAGGATTTCTCGCAGATGGCCGGCAAGGGCCGCCCGTTCAACACCAACACCGATGTGTCGGGCGGCCGCGTCGTGCCCCGCGTCGGCCTCGTCTACCTGCTGACGCCGAGCCTCTCGGCCTACGCGTCCTACAGCCAGACCTTCCGGCCGAACTCGTCCATCGCGAGCTTCATCGGCGCCCTGCCGCCGGAAGAAGGCGAGGCCTACGAGGTCGGCCTGAAGGCCGAACTCTTCGAGGGGATCACCGCCACGGCAGCGCTCTACGACATCACCAAGGCGAACGTCCTCTACACGGAGGTGATCAACGCCATCAGCTACAGCCGCACCGCCGGCAAGGTGAACTCGCGCGGCTTCGAGCTCGACGTCGCCGGCCAGATCGCCCCGGACTGGAGCGTCATCGCCACCTACGCCTACACCGACGCGGTGGTGACCGAGGACCCGACGCTGAAGGGCAACGAGCTGCTCAACGTCGCGCCCCACACGGCCTCCGTCTTCCTCACCCACGATTTCGGGCCGCTCGGCGACGGCCGCCTGCGCGCGGGTCTCGGCGGGCGCTACGTCGGCTCGCGGCCGGGGAGTGCGGCGAACACCTTCCGGTTGCCGGACTACGCGGTGGCCGACGCCTTCATCGCCTACGACACCCAGGTGGCCGGGCGGCCGGCGACGGTGCAGCTCAACCTGCGCAACCTCACCAACGAGACGGTCTACACCTCGTCCATCGGCACGAATCTCGGCGTGGCGCTGGGCGAGCCGTTCCAGGCCATCGTCTCGGCGCGCCTGTTCTGGTAGGGCGGAGCGCCATGACCCGCACGATCCTGTTCCGCCTGCACTGGGCTCTGGGCCTCACCGCCGGGCTCGTCCTCGTCGTCCTCGGCGTGACGGGCGCGCTGATGAGCTACGAGGAGGCCATCGGCGACTGGGCGGATCGCGACCGGGCCTTCGTCGCCGTGCGGGACGCGGCCCGCCTCGCTCCCGAGGCCCTGGTGGCGCGGCTGGAGGCGCAGCGGCCCGGCCTGAAGGTGAACGCCCTCACCGTCTCGGGCGACCCGGGGCGGAGTCCGCGCGCCCGCTTCGTCTACGACGCCAGGACCGGCGCGCGGCCCGCTTCGGTCTATCTCGACCCCTATGACGGCCGCGCGCTCGGGCCGGCCCGGCTGGAGACGGCCTTCGCGACGGTCCGCACCCTGCATCGCTGGCTCCTCGTGCCGGGCGACGGCAAGGGCTGGGGCCGCAGCATCACCGGCGCCAGCACGGTCGCCCTCCTGGTGTTTCTCGCGACGGGCCTCTATCTGCGCTGGCCCCAGATTCATTCCTGGCGGATCTGGCTGAAGCCCAGCCTCAAGCGCCCGGGCCGCGCGCGCTGGTGGTCGCTGCACACCATCGCCGGGACGTGGCTGCTGCCGGCCTACGCGGTCATCGCGCTCTCGGGCCTGTGGTGGTCCTATGAGTCGTACAGGAACGCCGCGACCTGGATGCTCACGGGCGAGGCCCCGCGCCAGAGACCCGGCCGGGTGCTCGGCCGGACCGGCCCGGCGGAGCCGCTCGCCCTCGACAAGGCCTGGGCGGCGTTCCAGGCCGGGGACGGCCACGGCGCGCAACTCGCCATCGTCACCCTGCCGGGGCCTGACGCCACCGCGATCCGCATCCGCTACCTCGCCCACGACGCCGACCACCCGAAGGCGCGCAACGAGATGACCTTCGACCCCGCCACGGGCGCGCAGATTTCGGTGAGCCGCTACGCCGACAAGTCGCTCGGCCAGCGCATGGCCGACAACATGCTGGAGGTCCATCGCGGTCGCTTCTTCGGCGGGTTCGTGGCGTTCGTGTTCTTCGCGGCCTCCCTGCTGATGCCGCTTCTGGCGGCGAGCGGCCTCGTCCTCTACACCTTACGCCGCCGCAGCGCCCGCAGGCGCGCGAAGGCCCCCGCGCCCGGGATTGATGCGGTGCAGGGCTTGAAGGCCTGACGAAGAGGGTTGGCCGCGGGGCTTTCGGTGTCCAGATTAGGGGGAGAGCGGGCCGGGAGACGCCCGCCGCCAGGGAGATGCCCATGCCCCTCAACCGATCCCATCACGGTCCCTCGCCCCGTCCACGCGGCCGCACCCTTCTCCTTGGCGCCGTCGCGAGCCTGATCGCGACCGGCGCCCACGCGGAGGGCGATTCCCGCATCACCGGCCTGTGGAAGCTCGTCTCCTACGAGGTCGAGATCCGGTCCAGCGGCGAGAAGGACCCGGTGATGGGCGCCCACCCCACCGGCTACGCCTACTTCACGCCCGAGGGCCGGGTGTTCTTCAACCTGACTGGCGAGGGCCGCAAACCCGCCAAGGACGCCGAGGGCAAGGCCCGTCTCCTCGACACCACCGTGTCCTACACCGGCAAGTTCACCACCAGCGGCGACCAGTGGACCACCCGGATCGACACCGCCTGGAATCCCGATTGGATCGGCACGGACCAGACCCGCACGTTCAAGCTCGACGGCAAGCGGCTCGAGGTTCTCACCCCGTGGCGGATCATGCCGAACTGGGCCAAGCAGGGCGAGACCCGCAGCATCGTCACCTTCGAGCGCGCCACCGACGGCTGACCTGACCGATCCCTCCACCGGAGCCTGCCATGTCCCTCGTGATACCCGTGATCCTCGGCTCCGTCCGCACCGAACGCCAGGGCTCGCGCGCCGCGCGGTTCCTGGTGGCACAGCTGGAGGCGCGCGGCATCAACGCGCCCCTGGTCGATCCGGCCGCCCTGCAGCTGCCGCTGCTGGACAAGATGTACAAGGAGTACCCGAGCGGCGAGGCGCCCCCGGCCCTGGAGGATCTCGCGACGCTCTATCGCCGGTCGGACGCCTTCGTGGTGGTCTCGGCCGAGTACAACCATTCGGTCCCGCCGGCCCTGTCGAACACCCTCGACCATTTCCTCGAGGAGTATTCCTGGCGCCCGTCCGCCATCTGCTGCTACTCGGCCGGGCAGTATGGCGGCGTGCGCGCGGCGATGCAGCTGCGGGCGATGATGGCCGAACTCGGCGCGTCGAGCATCCCGTCGCTCCTGCCGATCCCGCGCATCGGCAAGGCCCTCGATGCCGAAGGGAACGCGCAGGAGGAGTGGCTGACCAAGGCCGCCAAGCGCTTTCTCGACGAGCTGGTCTGGTACGCCGAGGCGCTGCAGGCCAAGCGCGCGGGCGGCACGCCGTACTGAGGGGCTGGCCCGAGCCTTGCCCGGGGCAAATGCCACCGCGCTCCAACGGACAGCCCCATGAACGACGTCAGACACCTCCTTGCCAGCCTCGTGAAGGCGGCCCTCATGGGAGACGACCGCGCCAGCCTCCTGTGGCGCGAGGAGGCGCGGCAAGACCACGGCCGGATCGCCGCCGACCCGTCCACCGTCGCGCATCTCAAGATCGACGGCATGTGGACCCTGGCGGTGGGCGACGCCGAGGCGCCGGAATTTCGCGCGGCGGAAGGTCAAGTCGAGTTCGGTTTGCCGGCCTTGTGCCCGTTCACCCTCGCGGAGATCACCGACCCCGGTCTCGACATCGACGCGGCGGTGGAGCGCATCCGCAAATCGGCCGCCACGGGCTGAAGGATGTTGAGGGGCCGCTCCATGCCGTTGCCCAGGGGCGAGGGCGAGCCCATGTTGTGGGGACAGGCCGTGATCCCGTGCCGGGATCGGCCAAGACCTTCTAGCGTCGGGCCCTTCGCCCGCGCCGCGAGCCCGAGCCTTTGGCCAAGCGCATCAATCCGAATCCCGGACGCCCCGCCCTCCCCTCCCGCGAAGAGATCCTCGCCTTCATCGCCTCGGCGACGGAGAAGGTCGGCAAGCGCGAGATCGCGGCGGCCTTCGCCATCAAGGGCGCCGATCGCATCGGCCTCAAGCGCATCCTGAAGGAGATCGAGGAGGACGGCGCCATCGAGCGGGGCAAGGGCGGCCTCACGGAGGCCGGGCGCCTGCCGGCGGTGGTGCTGGCCGACATCAAGTCCCGCGACCGCGACGGCGACTTCCTGGCGGTCCCCGTCGAGTGGGACCAGGCGAAGGGTCCGCCGCCGAAGATCGCCGTGATGGCCCCGCGCCCGGGCCGCAAGCCGGGACTCGCCGCGCCCGGCATCAACGACCGGGTGCTCCTGCGCGTCGAGCCGACCGAGGGCGAGACCGGGCGCTATTCGGGCCGGGTCATCAAGGTGGTGGGCAAGAACAAGGCCGAGATCATCGGCGTCTACCGCGCCGGCAAGGACGGCGGCCGCATCATCCCCGTGGAGAAGCGGGCGCAGGGGCGCGAGATCGCGATCCCGGCGGGCGAGGAGGGCGAGGCAAGCGACGGCGATCTCGTCAGCGTCACCCTCCAGCGCGAGACCCAGTTCGGCCTGCCCCAGGGCCGGGTCAAGGAGCGCCTCGGATCGCTCGGCTCCGAGAAGGCGGTCAGCCTCATCGCGCTCCACCTCCACCACATTCCCCACGTCTTCGCCGCAGGCACACTCGCCGAGGCCGATGCGGTGGAGCCGGCCGGCCTCGACGGACGCGAGGACTGGCGGGCCGAGCCCTTGCTCACCATCGATCCGCCCGACGCCAAGGACCACGACGACGCCGTGATGGCGGTGCCCGATCCCGATCCCGCCAATGCGGGCGGATTCGTCGTCACCGTCGCCATCGCCGATGTCGCGGCCTATGTCCGGCCCGGCTCGGCCCTCGACCGCGAGGCGCTCATGCGCGGCAATTCGGTCTATTTCCCCGACCGGGTGGTGCCGATGCTCCCCGAGCGCATCTCCAACGACCTGTGCTCCCTGCGACAGAACGAGGACCGCCCGGCGCTCGCCGTGCGCATGGTCGTCACCGCCGACGGGACCAAGCGCCGCCACAGCTTCCATCGCGTGATGATGCGCTCGCGCGCCAAGCTGTCCTACGCCCAGGCGCAGGCCGCCATCGACGGGTTCACCGACGAGACCACCGCGCCCCTGCTGGAGCCGGTGCTGCGTCCGCTGTGGGCCGCCTACGAGGCCTTGAAGACCGCGCGCGACGAACGCGGGCCGCTGGCCCTCGATCTGCCCGAGCGCAAGGTGCTGCTCACCGCCGACGGGGCCGTCGACCGGGTCGTCGTGCCGGCGCGCCTCGATGCGCACCGGCTCATCGAGGAGTTCATGATCCAGGCGAACGTCGCCGCCGCCGAGACTCTGGAGCAGGCCAAGCAACCGCTGATCTACCGGGTCCACGACGAGCCGGCCCTGGAGAAGATGCGCGCGCTCGGCGAGGTGCTCGCCTCCATCGGCATCAAGATCCCCCAGGAAGCCAAACTCCGGCCCGCCCTGTTCAACCGCATCCTCGGGTCCGTGGCCGAGACCGAGCACGCGATCTTCATCAACGAGGTGGTGCTGCGGTCCCAGGCCCAGGCGGTCTACGCGGCGCAGAACCTCGGGCATTTCGGCCTGAACCTGCGCCGCTACGCCCACTTCACCTCGCCGATCCGGCGCTACGCCGATCTCATCGTCCACCGCGCCCTGATCGCGGCCTGCCGCCTCGGGCGCGACGGCCTGTCCTCGGAGGTCACCGTGGGCATGCTGGACCAGATCGGCGAGCAGATCTCGGCGGCCGAGCGCCGCGCCATGGCGGCCGAGCGCGAGACCATCGACCGGCTCATCGCCCACCACCTCGCCGACCGGGTCGGCGCCACCTTCACCGGGCAGATCTCGGGGGTGACCCGCTCGGGGCTGTTCATCAAGCTCGACGAGACCGGGGCGGACGGCTTCGTGCCGATCTCGACCATCGGCGCCGACTTCTACCGGCACGACGAGGCCAGGCACGCCCTCGTCGGCGAGCGCTCGGGCGAGACCCATCGGCTGGGCGACCGCGTCGAGGTCCGCCTCGTCGAGGCTGCGGCCGTGGCCGGGGCGCTTCGGTTCGAACTGCTCTCGGAAGGCCGGTCCCGGCCCGAACGGTCGTCGCCGGGCGACAAACCCCGCACCGCCCGCAGGGCCGGTGCGCCGGGCCGTCCCCCCGGCATCCGCAACGCCGGGTCGCGCCACCGCGGGTCGCGCCGCTGAGCCGGGTGCTGTAGGACAGAGGCTGACGAACAGGACGGACACCGCCATGACCGCGCGCGTCGAGACCCTCCCGGCCGAACGCCATGGCCTCGTGAAGTCCATGGCACGGGGCTTCCTCGGCCGCTGTCCCCATTGCGGCGAGGGCCGGATCTTCGGGCGCTTCCTCAAGGTGCGGCCGGACTGCGAGGCGTGCGGCCTCGCCCTGCACAGTCACCGCGCCGACGACCTGCCGCCCTACGTGGTGATCTTCATCGTCGGCCACATCGTCGGGTACTTCATCCTCGAACTCGAAACGAACTACACCGTGCCGCTATGGTTCCAGCTCAGCTTCTGGCCCGTCGTCACCCTCGCCTCGGCGCTCGCCCTGCTCCAGCCGGTGAAGGGCGCCGTCGTCGGGCTGCAATACGCCCTTGGCATGGGGGGCTTCGCCACGCTACCGGTGGGGCCGAGCGTGACCGTGTCGCGGCCGGAGGATCGTCAGCGTGACCCCAGCGACACTCGCGAGCCAGGCCTCGGCCAAGTCTGACGCCGAGCCCGATGCCAAGTCCGACGCCAAGTCCGATTCCGTGCGAAAGGCCGCCCTTCGGCCCCGCAACGCCGCCACCCTGATCATCCTCGACCGCTCGAAGAAGACGCCCAAACTCCTGATGGGGCGGCGCCACCCGGGCCTCGCCTTCATGCCGGGCAAGTTCGTGTTTCCCGGTGGCCGCATCGAGCCGGGCGACCGGCACATGCCCGTGGCCGGCGCCCTTTCGGCCCGGGCCACGGATGCCTTGGCCGCCCAGGTGCCGCGCGCCTCGCACCATCTCGGCCGCGCCCTGGCGCTCGCCGCCATCCGCGAGACCTACGAGGAGACCGGACTGATGCTCGGCACCCGTGAGTACGGGCCGCCGGACTCCGCACCCGAAGGCGTCTGGCGGGCGTTCCGCGAGGCCGGAATCATGCCCGACCTCGAAGCCCTGCATCTCGTCGCCCGCGCCATCACCCCGCCGGGCCGGCCGCGCCGGTTCGACACCCGCTTCTTCGCCGTGGACCGCAAGGCCGTTGCGGGCGAGGCACCCGGCATCGTCACACCTGATTCCGAACTCGTCGAACTCGCCTGGGTGACCTTCGCGGAGGCGCGCAGCCTCGACCTGCCGCGCATCACCGGCCTCGTGCTCACCGATGTCGAGGCCCAGGTCGCCGGCAACCTCGCGCCTTACCTGCCGATCCCGTTCTACTACGAGCGCCGGGGCAAGGGGCAGCGTGAGGTGCTGTGAGGCCAACTCCGCTCGATCGCGTCGGATCGAGCGGTCACTCCGGGCTCCCTCTCCCGGACGGCCGTTGCGCCCTATCCGCGCGAGGCGGATCTCGGCCCGCCTTGGCGCCGTCCGGTCCTACCCAGCCATGGCCGCCGCCGCGGCCTCCAAGCCCCAGCGCACGAGATCCTCGGCCTCCCTGGCCGAGGTCGCCTCGGCGTAGCAGCGCAACTCGGGCGCGTTGCCGGAGGCGCGGAAGTGGATCGTCCGTCCCCCCTCGAGTTCGATCCTGATCCCATCCTGCACGTCGACGGCCTGCGGCGTGCCGACCGGGCGAAGGAAGTCCTGGCGAAAGGACGCCTGGCCGAGTCGCTCCAGCAGGGACCCGCTCTGCTCGGGCGGGATCTCGGGCAACCGGGCACTCGCGGTCTCTCCCACGTTCAGGGAGGCGACGAGGGCGCAGAGCGTCAGGCCGGCCTCGCGCGCGGCCGCGAGCGTCGCCAGGATGGGCAGCATGGCATCGCGGGTCGGCAGGGCGGACAGAAGCTTGCCGGCGACGGTCATGTCCGAGCCGAGGAGGAACCCGCCATTCGCTTCGAACCCGACGACGGTGCCGCTGCCGTCGCGCGCAGCCTGCTCCATGCCGGCGATGACGTAGGGCGAGCCGACCCGGGTCCGCACGACCCGCCGGAACCCGCCGGCCCGCTCGATGGCGGCGCCCGCCGTGACGGGTACCACGACCGCCTCGGCGCCGAGGTACCGCGCGGTGATGAGACCGAGGACATCCCCGCGCAAGATCCGGCCGCTGGCGTCCGCGACCAGCGGCCGGTCGGCGTCACCATCCGTCGTGACGAGGGCATCGAGCCCGGCGGAGGCCATGGCGTCGCGAATGAAGGCGACATCCTCGGGGCGGTGGGCCTCCGTGTCGATGGGCACGAAGGTCTCGGAGCGACCGATGGGCACGACCCGGGCACCGAGGGCGCCGAGCAAGTCGGCGAGGAGGTCCCGGGCGACGGAACTCTGCTGGTAGACCGCGATCCGCAGGCCGGCCAGGAGGTCGGACGGGAAGGCGTCGTGGTAGCGTCGGCGATAGCGCTCGACCGCAGCGGAATCGGGTGTGGCGGGGACGTCCGGCGCCATCGCGCCCGATTCGGTGACGGGGCCGAGGGCCGCCAGGATGGCGACCTCGTCGGCCTTGGTGATCTCGCCGTCGGGGCGATAGAATTTCAGACCGTTCCGGTCCTGCGGGATATGGCTGCCCGTGACCATGACGGCACACGCTCCACGCCGGGTCGCCTCGAGGGCGAGGGCCGGCGTCGGCAGCGCGCCGCAATCGATCGCCCGGAACCCCGCCGCCGCCGCCGCGTTCGCGACGGTCGCCGCGATCCCCGCGCTGCTGTCGCGCAGATCACGGCCGATGACGACGGTGCGATGGGGGCTGGCCGTGGTGGCGATGGACCGGAAGAATGCGCTGGCATACGCGTAGCTCGGCCAGCCGACGAGGTCCGTCACGAGACCGCGCAGACCGCTCGTGCCGAATTTCAGATCGCCCATCTCATCTCCAGACACCAGACGCCCACGACCGGAGGCGGATAACACGATCGACCCGCGCGACGCAGCGGAACGCGATCCTTCGGGGTGCTGCCCCGTATTCCTGAGCGATCGTGATCGGCGGCCTCAGCCCGCCCGGGTGACGCGGCCTCACACCCTACGAGGCCATCTGCAAGGCATCGTCCGCGGAACCCAGCCGCTTCAGGTCAAACCCGCTCCACCAAATACCGGGACCAAACACTGTGTGGATCCCGCCGTCTCGTTCGACAAGCTCTGCAGGAACACAGTGTTTCGTTTCGGGCGCGGGCATCAAGAGAGGCGGACGTGGCGAATCCGACTGCGGGACAGGAGGAGCCGACCTCCGATCATGGGCTTCACGATCCTGACTTCGTGCCGCCTGACTGGAGTGCGCGCTGCCGGCCCGTGGTCGTCGACCGGGATCGATTGGCTGATGGCCCGAGGGCCTTTCGAATCGCCGCCGCCGAGATGACCGCCGGGATCATCGGCCACGGACTTCAGTGCGAACGCGAAAAGTAGGGCGGCTGCGTGTGAATTTCCGGATCTCGTTCGACAAATACGTGGGATGCGCCTGATCGCAACAGGAGGCCCGAAGAGCGACCCATTCGTCCCGATAAAGCGACTCATCGTTCATGGATCGAGATTTGGTCCTTGGATCGAGATTTGGTGGCCTGCCGTCGCCGGTCGATTCCGGCGACGCAGGATTGCACAGAAGCGAAACCGGCCACGGAGAGGTGAATTTTTCGAGTAAAAATATTACACTTGTGATTATTGTCTATAAATGAATACTATAAATCACTAAAAAATCATATTACATATTTTATTGATACATCTAACCGTCCTCTAAGACAATAAACGGAGTTTCGACATGGCATCCTCTTCGTCCCCCGTCTTCAAAAACTTCGTCGAAATGAATCCCTACACCAGCAGTACATTCAGGGTCGGGAGCGTCTTCACCGAGGAAGGGGGCTTCACGTTCTCGGATGCCGCCAGCGATGGGGGCGGCGACAATACCAGCTCGCTCGGCGATGTGAAGAACGAGGGCGTTACCGTCACGCAGCCCGGTGGCAGCCCATCCAGGACGGACCTTACCTATTGGGGAAAGCTCGGGGACGATGGCGTCGTGGTCCGGTTTCCTTCGCCCCGCAGCAACGACGGGTTCACTTACATCCTCTACACGAACCGAGAATTCAAGGCGTTCGATGAAGTCCCGCGATCGACCTTCGACCAGTCTCCCTTTGCGTTGTGCTTTGTGGCGGGCACGCGGATCCTGACGGCGCGGGGCGAGGTCGCCGTCGAGGACCTGCGGGTCGGCGACAGCGCCATCACCGCCTCCGGCCGCCGCCGCACCGTCACCTGGACCGGCCACCGCC
>NZ_JAKSXV010000094.1 GCF_022829345.1 Methylobacterium sp. J-090
CGCCGGCCTCAGATGCCGTGATCGCGATGGAGGCCGGGTGCCGGCACGTCGCCCAGGGAACCGCCCCGGACCGGAACCTCACGGGGCTCGTAGTCGCGTACGGCCGACATGCTCGACGACTTGATGAATCGAGCCACCACGAACCCGGTCACGAACGTGGCGACCGCCACGGCCACCGGGGCCCGGCGGGCGAGCGCCTCGGCGTCCTCGTAGAACTCCGAGAAGCTCTTATTCTCGATCTGGGTGCCGAGGTGCTCCAGGCCTTCCGCAGCGCTGTCGAAGAAAGCGCGGATATTGGGCCGATCCTCGAAGGTCTTGCTGGAATCCCGTACCGTGCGCGCAAGGTCGTTGACCGACTGGGCTGCGTCGCCCTTGCGGCGCTCGACATACTCCTCGGCGTGCCCGCGTGCCGCGGAGACGAAGCCCCGGCCGCGCTCGACCGCCTCGTCGGCGATGCCCTCGACGTCGCCGCGCAGGGCTTTCCAGTCGGCCGTCTCGCGATTCGCCGCAGCCTCCGCACCCGGCGACCCAGTGGGTTGATTCACGTTCACGGTGATACTCCTCGGCGCTGATCGGTTGCGCTGTTGCCGCAGTTCAACAGCGCCCGTGGAGACAGGGTTCCGAACGGGCGAAACGCTGCGCGTCAGTCTGCGTTCAGGTCGCGGATCCTAGGAGGGAAAAGCTTGACCGGAGACCGTCGCCGTGACGACAGATCAGGACCGAGACCGTCGTGGCGTGCCGCTTCGGTGGACGCCCGGATCGCGGGTGTGGCGGATTCCGGGCGAGCGTATTTTGCCGTGAGGCGGGCGCGGGCGCCCCTTGACCGGGATAGTCTTAACGCGCTTGGCTGCAACCAACGGATCGCGCTCGGCTTCCGCGCGTTCACCCACTGTATCAGTCTGAGCGCGCGCGATTCCCGCGCCGCGCCCTGAGGACCGGAGCCGGCTTACGTGGCACGTCTCGTCATCGTATCGAACCGCGTCGCAATCCCCGAGGATGGGGGCAAGGCCGTGGCGGCCGGCGGTCTCGCCGTCGCGGTCAAGGAGGCCTTCACGGCCTATGAAGGGTTGTGGTTCGGCTGGAGCGGCAACGTCGTGGAGAATCCCTCCACGGAGCCGACCCTGATCGACCGCGGCCGAGTCCAGTACGCCGTCGTCGATCTCTCGCCCCAGGACCACCGGGAATACTACAGCGGCTTCGCCAACCGCGCCCTGTGGCCGATCATGCATTACCGGCTCGGCCTCGGCGCCTTCTCGCGCTCGGACTATGCCGGCTACCAGCGCGTCAACCGAATCTTCGCCCGGGCGCTGGCCGACTTGATCCAGCCCGACGACATCATCTGGGTGCACGATTACCACCTGCTGCCCCTCGCCTCCGAGCTGCGCGGCCTCGGCATCGCCAACCCCATCGGCTATTTCCACCATATCCCGTGGCCGGCGGCCGACGTGTTCAACACGCTGCCGGCGAGCAACGACCTCCTGCGCGGGATCGCCGACTACGACCTCATCGGCCTGCAGACCGATCCGGACGTCCACAACCTCACCCGCAACCTCATCGACGAGCTGCGCGCGATCCCGCTCGGCGGCGGTTCGCTGATGGTGGACGGGCGCCGAACCCGCATCCGCAGCTTCCCCATCGGGATCGATGTGGCGGGCTTCAAGGAAGCGGCGGAGAATGCCGGCGCCAACCGGACCGTGCGGGAGACCATGGCGGGCCTGCGCACCCGCAAGCTCCTCATCGGCGTCGATCGCCTCGACTATTCCAAGGGCGTGCCCGAGCGCATGGAGGCGGTGGAGCGCTTCTTCGCCTCGAACCCGGACCAGCGCGGCAACGTCGTCTATATCCAGATCACGCCGAAATCCCGGACGGAGGTTCCCGAATATGAGGAGCTCAGCCGCGAGGTGAACGAGACCGTGGGCGAGATCAACGGCAGCCTGGGTGAGCCGAACTGGACCCCGATCCAGTACGTGACCAAGGCCTATCCCCGCCCCGTCCTGGCCGGCCTCTACCGCGCCGCCCGCGTCGGCCTCGTCACGCCCATGCGCGACGGCATGAACCTGGTGGCCAAGGAGTACGTCGTCGCCCAATCCGACGAGGACCCCGGCGTTCTCGTGCTGTCGAAGTTCGCCGGCGCAGCGCGACAGCTGCCGGAAGCGCTCCTCGTCAACCCCTACGACCGGTTCGAAGTGGCCGAGGCCATTCGCACGGCCCTCTACATGCCGCGCGGCGAGCGCCTGGAGCGGTGGAAGCCGATGCTCGATCGCATGATGCGCGAGGACGTCGACTGGTGGGCGCGCAACTTCATGACGGAGTTGGAGAACTTCCGCACCGTCGAGCGTGAGCCGCCGAGAGCGGCGGCAGCCGCCGAATAGCCCCTGCGCGGTGGCAGCCGTTGAACCGATCCACGCGGCGGTGGTTGCCGAATCGATCCTACGCGGCGCGCGCTGCGGAATAAGCCTTGCAGGACCCCTGTCGGGCGGCCGATGCCCGCCGAGTGCCTCTCACGACGGACGTGCGTTTGACTGACGATATGATCGGCCTCGACGATGGCGTGCTCGCGCCGCTCGGGGCTCACTTCGACGGCCGCGGCGTCAACTTCGCGCTGTTCTCCCAGCATGCCACCGCCGTAGACCTCTGCCTGTTCGAGCCGGGCGAGCGCCACGAGACCCGCCGCATCCGGCTGCCCTGCCGCACGGACGATGTCTGGCACGGCCACCTGCGCGGCGTGTTTCCCGACCAGCTCTACGGCTACCGCGTCCACGGGCCGTGGGACCCGGCGCGCGGCCATCGCTTCAATCCGGCCAAGCTCCTCCTCGATCCCTATGCCCGCGAGATCCAGGGGCGTATCCGGTGGCACGATGCCCTCTACGGCCACCGGCGCGGAATCCTGCGCGAGGACCAGATCGACCGGCGCGACAGCGCGGCCTACATGCCGCGCGGCGTGGTCACCGCGCCGGAGGTGCCCAACCTCGCCACTAAGCCCGTGCGCCGGCCGCTCGCGCAGACGGTGATCTACGAGGCGCACGTCAAGGCTCTGACCCAGCTTCACCCCGACGTGCCCGAGGCCGCGCGCGGTACCTACGCGGCGCTCGCGCATCCGGCGATCATCGAACACCTGTTGAAGCTCGGCGTCACCGCCATCGAGCTCCTGCCGATCCAGGCCTTCGCCGACGACCGCTTCCTCGTCGACAAGGGGCTGGTGAACTTCTGGGGCTACTCGCCGCTGAACTACTTCGCGCCCGATCCGCGCTACCGGGGACCGGCCGGGATCGGCGGCCTCAGGGCGGCGATCCGCGAACTGGCGGCGGCCGAGATCGAGGTGTTCCTCGATGTCGTCTACAACCATACGGCGGAGGCCGACCATTCCGGCCCGACCCTGTCGTTCCGGGGCATCGACAACGCGAGCTACTACAAGCTCGAACCGGACAACCCGCGCCGGGAGATCGACTGCACCGGCTGCGGCAACACCCTCGACCTCGACCACCCCCGCGTGATGCAGCTCACCCTCGATTCCCTGCGCCACTGGGTGACGGCCTACGGGGTCGCCGGCTTCCGCTTCGATCTCGCCACCAGTCTCGGCCGCGTCCCCCACGATTTCTCGGCGAAGGCCGCGTTCTTCCAGGCCGTGGCGCAGGACCCCGTCCTGTCCCGGGTCAAGATGATCGCCGAGCCCTGGGACATCGGCCAGGGCGGCTATCAGCTCGGCGCCTATCCGCGCGGCTGGAGCGAGTGGAACGACCAGTTCCGCGACAGCGTGCGCGGGTTCTGGCGCGGCGACCGGGGCGTGCTGTCGAAGGTCACACAGGGGCTCTCGGGCTCGCGCGAGATCTTCGCCGGCTCCGGCCGCACGCCGCTCGCCAGCATCAACTACGCTGCCTCCCATGACGGCTTCACCCTCGCCGACGTCGTCGCCTACGAGGACAAGCACAACCTCGCCAACGGCGAGGACAACCGCGACGGCCACGGCCACAACCTCACGCGCAATTACGGCGTCGAGGGACCGACCGACGACCCCGCGATCGTCGGCCTGCGGGCCCGTCAGAAGCGCAACATCCTCGCTACGATCATGCTGGCGCAAGGCGTGCCGATGCTGCTGATGGGCGATGAGCGCTCGCGCAGCCAGGGCGGCAACAACAACGCGTACAACCAGGACAACGCCACGAACTGGGTCGATTGGGAGAGCGATCCCGATCCGGCGCTCACGGCCTTCGTCGCCAACCTGACCCGCCTGCGCCGGGAACAGCCGGCCCTGCGTCGGCGCGACTTCCTCGACGGCGGCGCCGTCGAGGACGGGCCGTTGCGCGACGTGCACTGGCTCTCGCCCTGCGGCGCGGAGATGGACGGGGACGCCTGGGCTGACGAGGGCCGGCAGGCCTTCGGCATGCAGATCGGCAACGATCTACCCGACGCCGACCGTCTCCTCCTCCTCGTCAACGCCGCCGAAGAGCCCTGCGACTTCACCTTCGCGGCCGTGATCGGAGGGCCCTGGAGCCTGGTGTTCGACACGACGCGCGCGACGGGCGCGGTTCCGGAGGGGCAGACCCTGTTCCCGGCCGGCGCGCGCCTGCGCCTCGATGGCCGTGCGCTCTACGTCCTGCGGACACGGCCGGCGACCTACGGCCGGTAGATCACCCGGGTGTCGGGGGGCCCGAGGCGACGCCTCACGCGTGCGACGGGAGCCGGCCGTCCGGGGTGTATTGATCGATCGCCCCGGGCAGATCCCGCGAGAGGCGGGCCAGCAACTCGTCCCGCGACAGGCCGGTCTGCCGTGTGAGAGTCGCGATCACGTCGGGGCCGATGGCTTGTTCGAGATGCGTCGGCTCGATGGTGCGGTTCGGCGCCGTATCCACCCACGACTTGGCGGTCTCCCCATGCCCTGCCTGGGTGAAGCGATCGACGAGTTCGGACACGCCGCCGCTCAGCAGACCTCCGACGCCCGCGCTGCCCAACCCGCTCAACAAGCCGCCGAGTCCGCCCTGTTGTGCACCCGCCCCGGGTGATTGTCCGTGGCTGGTCGGATCGGCGGTGCCCTTGGCGAGGCCGCCCAGCATCTCGGCGATCTTATCCCGGTTCTGGTATCCCGCCACGGCGAGTAATCCCAGAAGGGCGGTCATCGAAGGAAATCCGCGGCTCATTTGGCTGTCTCCCGAACACACGTTTTCGGGAACAAGCGGGCGATGGGCACGCGGGTTCCGCGACCACGCGCTCAGGGCGCCGGTGCGCGCCGAAGTTCGTGCCGGGCCTGTTCCAGGAACTCGTCGCGCTCGGCTTGGCTCAGGGCCAGGATCGGGCATCCGTTTCCCCGAATACCGTCGGGATCATCGAAGGGCTCGGCATCCCAGCAGCGTTCCCCATGCCCCTTGCGGGCAAAGTTCAGCTTGGCGCGTGCCAGCACCAGACTCTCTTCGGGTTCGCTCATGACGATCTCCCGCACCATATACAGGACAACGTATCAGGTTTGACGGCAGCGTCGATGGGCACGACCGCACCGCACAAAATCTAACCAGCTTGACGGTTGCCCCCGCCCGCCACCGCGTTACCTCGAAGGAGGGAACCAGACCGATGCACACGGCCTTCTGACAGGTGCGCGGCCCCGGACCCGCCGAACGACCCCACGATCACGGAGATGGCGACCTGATGCGGCGCAACCATACGATGCCCTTCGGTGCGCAGGTTGAGAAGGACGGCGTCCGCTTCGCCCTTTGGGCCCCCACGGCCACGGACGTGACCCTCGTCCTCGACGGCGCCGATCATGCGGTTCCCGACACGGGCGAAGGCTGGCGCGTCGTGACCGTTCAGGGCGTCGCGAACGGTGCCCGCTACGGCTACCGCATCGACGGCGACCTCGTGGTGCCGGACCCCGCCTCGCGCTTCCAACCCGACGACGTGTCGGGCTTGAGCGAGGTGGTCGATCCGCGCGCCTTCGACTGGACCGACGCCGCCTGGACCGGCCGCCCGTGGGAAGAAACGGTTCTCTACGAACTGCATGTCGGCACGGCGACGCCGGACGGCACCTACGCGGCACTGGAGGCCAAGCTCGAAGAACTGCGCGATCTCGGCGTCACCGCCATCGAGCTGCTGCCGCTCGCCGACTTCAAGGGCACCCGCAACTGGGGTTACGACGGCGTGCTGCCCTACGCGCCGGACGGCGCCTACGGCCGTCCCGGCGACCTCAAGCGCCTCATCGACAGGGCGCATTCCCTGGGCCTGATGGTCTTCCTCGACGCCGTCTACAACCATTTCGGCCCGGCTGGGAACTACCTCAACGCCTACGCCAAGACGTTCTTTACCGAGCGCCACCAGACGCCGTGGGGCGCCGGAATCAACTTCGACGGTGAGACCAGCGGCCGCACGGTGCGGGACTTCTTCATCGAGAATTCTCTCTACTGGTTGGAGGAGTATCACTTCGATGGGCTGCGCTTCGACGCCGTCCACGCCATCCTCGACGACTCCGAAAAACACTTCATCGGCGAACTCGCCGAGACGGTTCGCGCACGCCTGCCCGGCCGCCATATCCATCTGGTGCTGGAGAACGAGGCCAATCAGGCGAAGTGGTTGGAGCGCGAGGCCGACGGCCGGCCCATCCAGCACACGGCGCAATGGGCCGACGACCTGCATCATTGCTGGCACGTGCTGCTGACCGGCGAGGAGGCCGGCTACTACGAAAGCTTCGCCGACAAGCCCGTCGCCCACCTCGCGCGCTGCCTGGCGGAAGGCTTCGCCTATCAGGGCGAGCCGTTCCCGACCCTCGACAACCATCCGCGCGGCGAGCCCTCGTCCCACCTGCCGCCCTCCGCCTTCGTCACCTTCCTGCAGAACCACGATCAGGTCGGCAACCGGGCACTCGGCGAGCGCCTGAGCGCCTTGAGCGACCCCGCCAAGCTCGCCCTGGCGCGGGCCGGCCTGCTTCTCAGCCCGCAGATCCCCATGCTGTGGATGGGCGAGGAATGGTCGGCCTCGACGCCGTTCCTGTTCTTCGTCGATTTCGCGCCGGACGAAGAGCTGAACAAGGCCGTGCGCGAGGGGCGGCGGCGCGAGTTCAAGAGCTTCGCGGCGTTCGCCGACGACACCTCGGTCATCCCCGATCCGACGGAGGCGAAGACTTTCACGGATTCGCGCCTCGACTGGTCGGAAGCCGAGCGCGCCCCCCATCGCGGCGTGTGGGCCGACACCCGCAACCTTCTCCAGATCCGGCATCAGACCGTCGTCCCCCTGACCCGGACCGCCTATCGCGGGGCGCAGGCCTCCCTGCCGCGTCCCGACGCGGTGGATTGCACGTGGCGGTACGAGAGCGGGTGGCTGCGCTTCGTCGCCAATTTCGGCGACGCGCCCCTGGAGACACCGCGCGGCGGCGGCCAGATCGTCTGGTGCAACGGCGCCGACGTCGTCACCGGCGAGACCATCGAACTCCCGTCCTGGACGGGCATCTTCCTGACGGGTGTGAACTGATGAGCCGCGACCTCGAACGCCTCGCCGATCTCCTCGGCGTCGCCCCCGGCTACACCGACGCCTTCGGGCAGCCCGTCGAGACGAGCCTCGAGACCCGGCGGGGCATGATCGCCGCCCTCGGTTTTCCCGTCGGCGATGATGCCGAGATCGCCGAGAGTCTCAGCCTCGTGGCGAAGGTCCGCGAGGGCCTGACCCCGTCGCTCCTGCCCGTCGAGGCGCGCCGAGCCACGCGGGTGCCCCTGCGGGTGTCGGCGGCCGGCACCCTGGCGTGGCGCCTCGTCGATGAGCGCGGCCACACCCGCGAAGGCCGCGTCGCGGTTCCGGCCTCGGCACAAGCCGGCTTCGAGTTGCCGCCCCTGACGCCCGGCTATCATCGCCTGACGGCGACCCTCGGGGATCAGCGCGCCGAGTCCTGGGTCATCGCCGCCCCCCAGCGCTGCTGGCGTCCGCGCGCCTATGCCGACGAGGGTGCGCGCGACTGGGGCCTCGCCGCCCAGCTCTACGGCCTGCGCTCGCCGGACAACCTCGGCATCGGCTCCTACGCCGATGCGGGGCGCGCGGCCCGCGATGCCGGCCTGCGCGGGGCCTCGTTCCTGGGGCTGAGCCCGGTCCACGCCCTGTTCGCGACCGACCGCACCAAGATCTCGCCCTACTCGCCGTCCTCGCGCCTGTTCCTCGAGATCCTGTTCATCGAGCCCGGCGCCCTGCCGGGCTTCGTCGGCTCGAAGGCCGCCGATCTCCTCGCCTCCATGGGCGCGCGGGTCGAAGCCCTGCGCGAGGCCAAGCTCGTCGATCACGCCGGCATCTGGGGCGTGCTCTCGCCGGTGCTCCGCGCCCTGTGGCAGGAATCCGCTGCCCGCGACGGCACCGATGCGCGCTTCGCTGCCTTCCGCACCGCCGGTGGCGAGGATCTCGAGGCCCACGGCACCTTCGAGGCGCTGGCCGAACACTTCCAGGGGCAGGGCGCCCTCTGGCTCGGCGACTGGCCGGAAGACTTCCGGCGCAACGGCACCGACGCCGTGCGGGCCTTCGCGACCGCGCACGCGGAAGCCGTGACCTACCACGTCTGGCTGCAGTACTTGGCCGACCGGCAGCTGGAGGAAGCGTCCGAGGCGGCGCTCGGCACCGGCATGCGTCTCGGCCTCTACCGCGACCTCGCGGTCGGCGCCGACCGCGGCGGCTCCGAGATCTGGTCGCACCCCGAGCGTTTCGCCAACGGGGTCTCCATCGGCGCTCCGCCCGATCTCCTCGCCCCGAAGGGTCAGGATTGGGGCCTGCCGGCCTTCCACCCCTTGGAGATGGAACGCGACGGCCTCGCGGCCTTCAGGGCGCTGGTCCAGGCGAACATGCGCCACGCCGGCGCCATCCGCATCGACCACGCGTTCCAGCTCGCCCGCCTGTTCCTGATCCCGCTCGGCGCCACCGCCCAGGCCGGCGCCTACGTCGCCATGCCGTTCGAGCCGATGCTGGCGGTGCTGCGCCTGGAGAGCCACCGCGCCAAGTGCCTCGTCATCGCCGAGGATCTCGGCACCGCGCCCGAGGGCTTCTCCGACGCCCTGATGCAGGCCGGCATCCTGAGCTACCGCATCCTCGCCTTCGAGCGCGAGCACGGTGCCCGTTTCAAGCCGCCGGCCGCCTATCCGCGCGAGGCGCTCACCGCCATCACCACCCACGACCTGCCGACCTTCCTCGGCTGGTGGCGCGGTGTCGACACCGACACCCGCCAGGCGCTCGGCCTCTACGATTCCGAGCGGGCCGACACGGAGCGGCGCGAGCGCGTCGAGGAACGCGCCCGCCTGACGGAGGCCCTGGCCTCCGAGCAGCTGCTTCCGAGCTACGATCCTCCGGAAGCCGCTCCCCTGGAGGCCGCCGCGCGCTACCTCGCCCGCGCGCCCTCGATGCTGACGGCCGTGCAGTACGAGGACGTGGTCTCGGAACTGTCCCAGGCCAACGTGCCGGGCTCGACGGAAGGCTACCCGAATTGGCGGCGCAAGCTTGACCGGACCCTGGAGGCCATCGCAGCGCCGGGCGGCCCGCTCGCCAAGCTCGCCGCCTCTCTGTCGGCCGAGGAGCGCGGGCCGCGCTCGGGCGCCGCGCGCCTCGCCTCACCGCCGCCGCGCGCTACCTACCGCCTGCAGTTCCACAAGGACTTCACCTTCGCGGACGCGGAGAAGATCGTCCCGTACCTGGCGAAACTCGGCATCAGCCACGTCTACGCCTCGCCGATCCAGAAGGCGCGGCCGGGCTCGACCCACGGCTACGACATCGTCGACCACGCCACCATCAACCCGGAACTCGGCGGCGAGGAGGGCTTCGTGCGCTTCTCGGAAGTCCTGCACGCGGCCGGGCTGAAGCTGCTGCTGGACATCGTGCCCAACCACATGGGCGTCGGCGGCGCCGACAATCCGTGGTGGCTGTCCGTGCTCGAATGGGGCGGCCTGTCGCCCCATGCCGAGGCCTTCGACATCGACTGGTCCAGGCTCGGGGCCAACAACAAGCTCGTGGTGCCCTTCCTCGGCGACCGCTACGGCGAGGCCCTGGAGAAGGGGACGCTCGAACTGAAGTTCGAGCCCAAGAAGGGTGCCTTCAGCGTCTGGCACTACGAGCACGAATTCCCGATCTGCCCGCAGCAATACCCGACCATCCTCAACCGCTCGCTCGCGGCTTTGGGCGACATCGAGGATGCGGCGGCCTTGGAGGTGCTCGGCATTTCCGAGCGCCTACGCCTCATGGGCGAAAAGACGAACCCGGAGCGTCGCATGGCCTTCCCGGCCGAGGCCGAGGAGCTGAAGGAGCGCCTCGTCGAAGCCGTGGCGGCGTCCCCCGCCATCGCCGAGGCCATCGGCCGGACCCTGCGGCTTCTCAACGGCGCCAAGGGCCATCCCGACAGCTTCGGGCCCCTGCACCGCCTGCTGGAACAGCAATCCTATCGCCTCGCCCATTGGCGGGTCGCGGCGAGCGATATCAACTACCGTCGGTTCTTCGACGTGAACGGACTGGCGGGCCTGCGCGTCGAGAAGTCGGACGTGTTCCAGCGCTCCCACGAGACGGTGTTCCGCCACATCCGCGAGGGCCGCATCGACGGCTTGCGCATCGACCACATCGACGGTCTCGCCGATCCGCAGGGCTACGCCCGCGCCCTGCAGGCCGCCGTCGGCCCCGGCTTCTACGTGGTGGTGGAGAAGATCCTGGAGCCCGGCGAGCGCCTGCGGCCCTGGCCGGTGGCCGGCACCACCGGCTACGACGTGCTGAACCAGCTCGACGGCATCCTGGTCGACAAGGGCAGGCAGGCGGCGATCCGCGACCTCTACGAAGCGCGCACGCATTTCGACGAGCCCTACAAGTTCATGCTCCGGGCGGCGAAAGCCGAGATCCTGGAGATCAGCTTCGCCTCCGAACTCGAGGTGATGACCTCCGACCTCAAAGCCGTGGCCGATGCCGACCGGCGCACCCGCGACTTCTCCGTCAACGCCATCCGCCGGGCGCTCATCGAGATCATCGCGCGCTTTCCCACCTATCGCAGCTACCTGCCGGGCGACATCGACGAGAGCGACGTCGAGGACGAGGATGTCCGCCTCATCGAGAACGCGGTGAAGAAGGCCAAGCGCTGGAGCGCGCTGCCGGACCGCTCGGTGCACGATTTCGCCGCCGACGCCATGCTGGGCCGGATCGACGTGACGGGGCCGGGCCGTCCCGACCCCGAGGTGATCCTGCGCTTCCGCCGCCGCTTCCAGCAGTTGACGGGGCCGGTGATGGCCAAGAGCCTGGAGGACACCCTGTTCTACCGGTTCTCGGAACTGCTGGCGCTCAACGAAGTCGGCGGCGATCCGGGCGAGTACGGCCTCGACGCCGCGCACTTCCACGCGCTTCAGGCCGCTCGCGCCCGCGACTGGCCCAACGCCATGATCGCGACGGCGACGCACGACACCAAGCGCGGCGAGGATGCCCGTTCGCGCCTGCTCGCCCTCTCGGAGATGCCCGGGGAGTGGGCCGAGGCCTGGACCGCGTGGCAGGAGCTCGCCGGCCCGCACCTCACGGTCATCGACGGCGAGGTGGCGCCGGACGCCAACGACCAGTGGATGTTCTTCCAGGCGATCCTCGGCGCCTGGCCCCTCGAACTGCTCGACGCCGACGAGCCCGGCGCCATCGAGGATTTCCGCAAGCGCCTCGACGCCTATTCCGAGAAGGCCCTGCGGGAGTCGAAGCGCCGGTCGAGCTGGGTCAACGTCGACGAATCCTACGAGGGCGCCGTCCACGCGCTCTTCGCCAAGCTCGTCGTCCCGGGCTCGGACTTCCTGTCCAGGCTGCGGCCCTTCGCCAAGCGTCTGGCCCTTCTCGGCATGATCGCGGGCCTCGGCCGCACGGTGCTGAAGGCGACCCTGCCGGGCCTGCCCGACACCTATCAGGGTACGGAATCCTGGGATTTCTCGTTCGTCGATCCCGACAACCGCCGCCCCGTCGACTACCCGGCCCTGGCCCGGTCCCTGGAGGAGGGCGGCGCGGTCCCCGATCTCCTCGCCCACTGGAGCGACGGCCGGGTCAAGCAGGCGACCCTTTCACGGCTGCTGGCCGACCGCGCCGAGCGGCCGGCCTTCTACGCCGAGGCCGACTATCAGGCCGTCGTTCCCGCAGGTGCGAAGGCGGAGCATGTCATCGCCTTCACACGTTCGGATGCGACGAGTGGCGCGGGCGACTTGCTGGTGGCCGTGCCGCGCCTCGTCTCCGGGCTCGTCGGGGACGCGGTGTGGACCGGTGCGGCGTTCGCCGGAACTCACCTGCCGGTGGCGGCCGACAGCGCCTGGACCGACCTCGTCACCGGGGACACCGTAGAGATGACGGATGGACGGATCGAACTCGACCGCCTGTTCGCGCGTCTGCCCTACGCGGTCATGAAGCGGACCGGCTGAACGGATCGACAACCCTTCCCCTTTTCGGGGGAGGGTGCCTGCGGCGCAGGCGAGGAGAGGGAGACGCCTCTTCCGGACAACGCGCTCCCCTCTCCCGACCCGCTTCGCGGGCCACCCTCTCCCGTAGAGGGGTGAAGGCGGGGCGTCTCACCAAACTGATGGAGCACGCATGAACGCACCGAGCCCCGCAACGAGTACCGCCCAGCGGACCGACGCCGGCGTGGTGCCGCTTCCCCAAGGCCTCGCGCCCCGCGCCGTGGGGCCGCGCATCTACAACCTGTTCCCCCTCCTCGTCGGCCGGGTCTCGGCCTGGACCGCCGAACTGCCGCGCATCGCGGGCCTCGGGTTCGATTGGGTGTACCTCAACCCGTTCCACCAGACCGGTGGCTCGCGCAGCCTCTACGCGGTCGCCGACACCGACCGCCTCGACGAACGGTTCCGCGACCATGACGGCACCTCGGACGACGAGCAGATCCGCCGCTTCTGCGCCGCCGCCCGCGCCCAGGGCCTCTCGGTGATGACCGACCTCGTGGTCAACCACACGGCCCGCGACGGTGCGCTCGCCCGCGACCGGCCCGACCTGTTCCTGCGCGACGCCGATGGCGAGATCGAAAGCCCCTACGCCGTCGATCCCGACGATCCGACGAAGCGCACGGTCTGGGGCGATCTCGCAGAACTCGATTATCACACGCAGAAGAGCCGCACGGAGCTGACCGCCCTGTGGTCGGGCTACGTCAACCGCCTGCAGGACCTCGGCGTGGCGGGCTTCCGCTGCGACGCCGCCTACAAGGTGCCGGCCCCCGTCTGGCGCGACCTCATCGGCGCGGCCAAAGCTGTGGAGTCGGACTGCCTGTTCGCCGCCGAGACCCTGGGCTGCACCTTCGAGGAGGCGCAGGCGACGGCGGGCGCCGGCTTCGACTACCTGTTCAACAGCTTCGCCTGGTGGGACCTGAAGGCCCCCTGGGCCCTGGAGCAGTACGACCGCCTGCGCGTCGTCGCCCCCTCCATCGCGTTCCCCGAGAACCACGACATGGCCCGCCTCGCGGCGGATCTCGACGGCGACGCGGACGCGATCGGTCGGCACCTCAAGGCGCGCTACGCGCTCGCCGCCTTCTTCTCCGCCGGCGTGCTCATGCCCATCGGCTACGAGTGGGGCTACGTGAAGAGCCTGCACGTCGTCGAGACCACGCCCGAGACCCGCGAATCCGACACCGGCATCGACATTTCGGCCTACGTCACCGCCATCAACGCGTTGCGGGCCGAACTCCCGGCGGCCAATGTCGAGGGCGCCCAGGCGCGCATCTCGTCGCCGGACGCGGACTTCGTCGCCCTCCTGCGCTTCGACACCGGCCACGGCGCCTCGGCCAGCAGCGCCGTGCTGCTGCTGCACAACCCCGGCACGGCACCCGTGGCCGTCGACGCCGCCCCCCTCGTCGCCCGCACGGGCGGCATGCTCGGTGCGTTCACGGACCGCACGCCGGACGTGGCCCCCATCGCGTTCACCCCCGGCATCAGCGTCGACCTGCAGCCGGGCGAGGTCCGCATCCTCACCGCCGCCCGCGAAACGATCACGAAGGAGCCGCCGCTCACCACGCCGACGGGCGAGGGCCGCGTCGTCATCGAGGCCGTGGCGCCCGAGATCGACGGCGGCCGCTCGGCGGTCAAGCGCGTGGTCGGCGAGAGCGTCCACGTCACCGCCGACATCTTCAGCGACGGCCACGAGATCATCGACGCCGAGATCCTGTCGCGCGTCGTCGGCGAGGAGATCTGGGCCTCCGACCCGATGGTGTTCGTCGAGAACGACAGCTGGAGCGGGCACTTCCCCCTGGAGCGCAACGCCCGCTACGAGTTCACCATCCGGGCGTGGCGCGACGCGTTCTCGTCGTGGATGCGCGACACCCTGAAGAAGCGCGACGCCGGGGTCGATGTCCAACTGGAGACCGTGGAGGGCATCGCCTTCGTGGTCGATGGGGTCGACGAGGCCAAGGGCGCCGACCGCGAGCGGTTGAAGGCCCTGGCGAGCGCCCTCGAGGCGGAGAAGACCGGATCGGCGGCCCAGCTCGATCTCATGCTGATCCCCGAGAACGCGCGCCTCATCCGCCGCTACGCGACCCGGGTGAATCTCTCGCGCTACCCCGTCAACGTGCCCGTCATCGCCGACCGCCTCGCGGCCCGGTTCTCGGCCTGGTACGAGATTTTTCCGCGCTCGCAATCTATGGACGTCAATCGTCACGGCACCTTCGACGACGTGATCCGGCGCCTGCCCGAGATCCGCGAACTCGGCTTCGACGTCCTGTACTTCACCCCCATCCACCCCATCGGCAAGACCAACCGTAAGGGCAAGAACAACACCCTCAAGGCGCTCGAGGGCGATGTCGGCTCGGTCTACGCCGTCGGCTCGGAGGCCGGCGGACACGAGGCCGTGCATCCGGAGCTCGGCACGCTGGACGACTTCCGCCGTCTGGTGGCGGCCAGCCACGCCTACGGCATGGAGATCGCCCTCGACTTCGCCATCCAGTGCTCGCCCGACCATCCCTGGATCAAGGACCACCCGGAGTGGTTCGAGTGGCGCCCCGACGGCACCCTGAAATTCGCCGAGAACCCGCCGAAGAAGTACGAGGACATCTCCAACGTCCACTTCTACGGCGGCGCCTTGCCGTCGCTCTGGATCGAGCTGCGCGACATCGTGCTGGGCTGGGCCGCGCTCGGCGCCCGCATCTTCCGGGTCGACAACCCCCACACGAAGCCGATCCCGTTCTGGGAATGGATGATCGGGCAGGTGAACGGCCGCTACCCCGACGTGATCTTCCTGGCGGAAGCCTTCACCCGGCCGAAGATGATGAAGAAGCTCGCCAAAGCCGGCTACCAGCAGAGCTACACCTACTTTACTTGGCGCGACACCAAGGCCGACCTCATCGCGTATTCCACCGAGTTGGCGGGTGAGATGGGCGAGTATTACCGCCCAAACTTCTTTGCGAATACTCCCGACATCAACCCGATCTACCTCCAGACCAGCGGGCGGGCCGGGTTCGTGGTGCGCGCGACGCTCGCCGCGACACTCTCCAGCGTCTGGGGCATCTACAACGGCTTCGAACTCTGCGAGGCCGCGCCCTATCCGGGCAAGGAAGAGTATCTGAACTCCGAGAAGTACGAGCTGAAGGCCTGGGACTACGACCGGCCCGGCAATATCCGCGAGCACATCATCAAGCTCAACCGCATTCGCCAGGACAACCCGGCCCTGTGGGATTTCCGGAACGTCGTGTTCACGGGTGCGTACAACGACGCGATCATCGCCTACGCCAAGACCACTCCGGAGGGCGACAACTGCATCTTCACCATGGTCAACCTCGACCCGAAGAACCGGCAGGAATGCACCTACGAGGTGCCGCTCTGGCTTCTCGGCCAGCCAGACGACGGCGCCGTGGAGGTCGAGGACCTGCTCCTCGGCTACACGTTCGAGCTGCGGGGCAAATCCCACCGCATCGCCTTCGATCCGGCCGAGCGCTCGGCCATCGTCTGGCGCCTTCGGGCCCCGCGCCGGGTTGCGCCTTGAGCGCACCCATGTCAGCAGAAACCCCGGCGATCGGACCCGATCGTCGCGGTGTCGCCTCAGTGTCGGCGCCTATCCCTCCGACGGACGCCGCACCCGGCGCTTCCCGTCCGGGCCCCGGTGCGCACACTCCGACCACGCCCTTGAACTCGATGCATGAGGCAACGACGCGATGATCGATCGCAGCGATCCGCAATGGTACCGTGACGCCATCATCTACCAGATCCACGTCAAGTCGTTCTTCGACTCCAACAACGACGGGATCGGCGATTTCGAGGGCCTGACGCAGAAGCTCGACTACGTCCGCGACCTCGGGGTCACGGCAATCTGGCTGATGCCGTTCTATCCGTCGCCCCTGCGCGACGACGGCTACGACATCGGCGACTACCGGGAGGTCAACGCCTCCTACGGCACCATGGAGGAGTTTCGGAAGTTCGTGGAGGCCGCGCACGAGCGGGGTCTGCGCGTCATCACCGAGCTCGTCATCAACCACACCTCGGACCAGCATCCCTGGTTCCAGCGCGCCCGCGAGGCGCCGGCCGGATCGCCGGAGCGCGACTTCTACGTCTGGTCGGACACCGACACGCCATATGCCGACACGCGCATCATCTTCCTCGACACCGAAACCTCGAACTGGACCTGGGACCCGGTCGCCAAGCAGTATTTCTGGCACCGATTCTACAGCCACCAGCCGGACCTCAACTTCGACAACCCGGCCGTGCTGGAAGCCGTCATCGAGGTGATGCGCTACTGGCTCGACATGGGCGTCGACGGCCTGCGCCTCGACGCGATCCCGTACCTGATCGAGCGCGACGGCACGAACTGCGAGAACCTGCCCGAGACCCACACGGTCATCAAGGCGATCCGCGCGGCCCTCGATGCGAGCTATCCCGACCGCATGCTGCTGGCGGAAGCCAATCAGTGGCCGGAGGAGACGGCGCAGTATTTCGGCGACGGCGACGAGTGCCACATGGCGTTCCACTTCCCGCTGATGCCGCGCATGTACATGGCCATCGCCCGGGAAGACCGGCACCCGATCACCGACATCATGCGCCAGACCCCGGAGATCCCCGAGGGCTGTCAGTGGGCGATCTTTTTGCGGAACCACGACGAGCTGACCCTGGAAATGGTCACCGCCGAGGAACGTGATTACCTCTGGTCGTTCTACGCCGCCGAGCGCCGCGCCCGCATCAACCTCGGCATCCGGCGCCGCCTCGCGCCTCTGCTGGAGAACGACAGGCGCAAGATCGAACTGATGAAGTCCCTCGTCTTGTCGATGCCCGGTACGCCGGTGCTCTACTACGGCGACGAGATCGGCATGGGCGACAACATCTACCTCGGAGACCGCGACGGCGTGCGTACTCCGATGCAATGGTCGCCGGACCGCAACGGCGGCTTCTCCCGCGCCAATCCGGCGAAGCTCTTCCTGCCCTCCGTGCAGGACCCGATCTACGGCTTCGACGCCATCAACGTCGAGGCGCAGACCCAGTCGCAGACGAGCCTGCTGAACTGGACACGGCGCATGATCGCCATCCGCAACAATTCCGTGGCGCTCGGCCGCGGCGGGATGCAGTTCCTGTATCCGTCGAACCGCAAGGTGCTCGCCTGGATTCGCGAGTTCGAGGGCGAGCGCGTTCTGTGCGTGGCGAACCTGTCGCGGGCGCCGCAGGCCGTGCAGCTCGACCTGTCGGAGCTGCGCAACGCCGTGCCCATCGAGCTCACCGGCGGCTCGGAATTCCCGGCCATCGGCGAGCTGCCCTACCTGCTGACGCTGCCGAGCTACGGCTTCTACTGGTTCTCCCTCAGTGCTGCCAACACCGGCAGCATCGGCCCGCAGCCGGAAACGCCGGAGCTGTTCACCCTGGTGCTCACGGGCGGCATCGACACCCTGATGGCGGGGCGCGAGCGCATCGCCTTCGAGCGGACCGTGGCGCCGCGCTTCATCGCGACCCGCCGCTGGTTCGGCGCCAAGGGCTCGCGCATCAAATCGGTGAGCGTCACCGACAGCGCGACCCTCAAGGATGCCACCGGCGAGGCGCGCTTCCTCCTGCCGCGCGTGGCCGTCCACCTCGCCAACGGCGAGCGGCAGGACTACTTCGTGCCGGTCGCCGTCGACGAGGGCCGCGAGGACGAGACCCTGATGCCCTTCGCCGTGGCTCGCGTCCGGCGCGGTCCGCGCACGGGCCTGCTGTTCGGCGCCGCCGCCTCGCCGGCCTTCGTGGTCGCCATGGTGGAGGGCATGCGCGAAGGCCGCGAACTGGCGACCGAGACCGGTAAGCTCGTGTTCTCGACGACCTCCGCCTTCGACCCGGACCTCACGTTCGAGCCCGGCGAGGTCCGCCGCCTCAGCGCCGAGCAGAGCAACACCTCCATCGCCATCGGCTCGAAGATGATGTTGAAGCTGCTGCGGCGGCTCCAGACCGGCGTCCATCCCGAGATCGAGGTCGGGCGCTTCCTCACGGAGACCGCGCACTTCAACAACACGCCGGCCCTGCTCGGCGTCGTCGAGCATGTCGATCCGGACGGCGTGCGCACCGCTATCGCCGTGCTGCAGAAGTTCGTGCCGAACCAGGGCGATGCCTGGACCCTCATGCTGGAGGGCCTGCGTCGCGACTTCGACACGGTGGTGCTCGCCCCCGAGAGCGAGGCACCGACGCCCGAAGAGGCGTTCGAGTCCCACCTGCGCTGGGCGATCCTGCTCGGGCGGCGTACGGCCGAGATGCACAACGCCTTCGCGGTGACGACCGACGACCCGGCCTTCGCGGCCGAGCCGTTCGAGCATGCCGATCTCCATGCGCTGGGCGACGACACCCGCCGGCAGGCCGAGCGCGCCTTCCGGGGTCTCGATGCGCTGGCCGGACGCACGGCCAACGCAGCGAGCACGGAGCTCGCCGGGCGCCGCCGCGAGGTCGAGGACGCCATCGAGGCACTCACCGCCCGCGCGCCGCTCGGGGCCACGAAGACCCGCATCCACGGCGACTACCACCTCGGGCAGGTGCTCGCGGCCGAGGACGACCTCATCATCGTCGATTTCGAGGGCGAGCCCTCGCGACCGGCCGACGAGCGTCGCCTCAAGTCGACCCCCTTGCGCGATGTCGCCGGGATGCTGCGCTCGTTCGCCTACGGTGCCGAGACCGTGACCCGCGAGATCGCCGTGCGCTTCGCCGATTCCGAGGAGCGCGCGCGCCGGGCCTCCATCGCTTGGCGTGGCATGATCGATGCGGCCTTCCTCGACGGCTATCGGCAGACCGTCTCGGCCGGCGGTGGCGGGGTGACGGATGCGGAGACCGAAAGCCGGCTCCTCAAGCTCTCGCTCCTGACCAAGGCCCTCTACGAGGTCGATTACGAGGCGAACAACCGTCCCGATTGGATCGAAATCCCCGCACGTGGGGTTCTCACCATTCTGGATGACATCAAGAGAGGCGTTTGAATGACGGGCATCGACGAGACGTTCGCGGGCCGCACCGGGCACGCATCGGCAACCTCGGGAGCCGCGAACGTACCGCCTGTTGCCACGGGCACGCGGGCGCCCGAGACGCGCGGCGTGCATCCCGACGCGGTGGCCGCCATCATGGCGGCCAACCACGGCGACCCCTTCTCGGTTCTCGGCCCCCACGAGGTCGGGCCGGGCGCCTGGGAGGTTCGCGCCGTGCTGCCGGAGGCGAAGGGCGCGAACCTCCTGACGGGGGGCAAGCGCATCCCGTTCGAGCGCAAGCACCCGGACGGCTTCTTCGTCGCGAAGGTCGAATCCCGGGGCCGTCCCCTCTACGAACTCGCCGTGGAGGACTGGGACGGGACCGAGCGCACCCGGCATGATCCCTACGGGTTCGGCTCGTCCCTGGAGCAGCACGACATCGACGCCCTGCGCGAGGTCGGCAGCAACGTCACCTACCGCATCCTCGGCGCCCAGGCGCGCGCGGTCGACGGCATCCAGGGCTTCCGCTTCGCCGTGTGGGCCCCCAACGCCCGCCGCGTCAGCGTGGTCGGCGACTTCAACGCCTGGGACGGCCGGCGCCACCCCATGCGCCTGTGGCAGAACGGCGGCGTCTGGGAGCTGTTCGTTCCCGGCCTGAAGGCCGGCGCGCATTACAAGTTCGAGCTGCGCGGCCCCGACGGTGCACTCCTGCCGCTGAAGGCCGACCCCGTCGCCTTCGCGGCCCAGCAGCCGCCGGAGACCGCCTCCGTCCTGCAGGGCACGAACGATCCTGCCTGGCACGACGCGCAGTGGATGGCGACGCGCGGGGAGAAGGACCCGCGCCACGTGCCGATCTCGATCTACGAGGTTCACCTCGGCTCGTGGGCGCGCGTGGCGGAAGAGGGCAACCGCTACCTCACCTACAAGGAACTTGGCGACCGCCTCATCCCCTACGTCAAGGAGATGGGCTTCACCCATATCGAGATGCTGCCGATCACGGAGTTCCCGTTCGACGGCTCATGGGGCTACCAGCCGGTCTCCCTGTTCGCCCCGACGAGCCGCTTCGGCACGCCCGACGACTTCGCCGCCTTCGTCGATGCCGCACACGCGGCCGGCATCGGCGTGATGCTCGACTGGGTGCCGGGCCACTTCCCGCTGGACGCCCACGGTCTCGGCCAGTTCGACGGCACGCATCTCTACGAGCATGCCGACCCGCGCCAGGGCTTCCACCAGGATTGGGGCACTTACATCTACAATTTCGGCCGCACGGAGGTCTCGACCTTCCTGGCCGCCAACGCCCGGTTCTGGCTCGAGCACTACCACCTCGACGGCCTGCGCGTGGATGCCGTCGCGTCGATGCTCTACCTCGATTATTCGCGCCGGCAGGGTGAGTGGATTCCCAACCGCTACGGCGGCAACGAGAACCTCGACGCCATCGACTTCCTGCGCAAGACCAACGAGGCCACCTACGCCCACGCCCCCGGCACCCTGACGGTGGCGGAGGAAAGCACCTCCTGGCCCGGCGTCTCGCATCCGACCTATACGGGCGGCCTCGGCTTCGGCTTCAAGTGGAACATGGGGTGGATGCACGACACCCTGAACTTCGTCTCGAAGGAGACGATCCACCGCCGCTACCACCACCACGACCTGACCTTCGGCCTGCTCTACGCCTTCTCCGAGAACTTCATCCTGCCCCTGTCCCACGACGAGGTGGTGCACGGGAAGGGCTCGCTGCTCGGCAAGATGACCGGCGACCGCTGGCAGAAGTTCGCGAATCTCAGGGCTTATTACGGCTTCATGTGGGGGCATCCCGGCAAGAAGCTGCTCTTCATGGGCTGCGAGTTCGGCCAGGAGAAGGAGTGGAACCACAACCAGTCCCTCGACTGGCACCTCCTCGACGATCCCCACCACCAGGGCGTCAAGGATCTGGTCCGCGACCTCAACCACCTCTACGCCGCCGTGCCGGCCCTCCACACCCGCGACACGGAGGCTGCCGGCTTCCAGTGGCTGGTGGCGGACGACCAGGACAACAGCGTCATCGCCTGGGCCCGCAAGGGCCGCGAGGCCGGCGAGGTCGCCGTGGTGGTCTCGAACTTCACCCCCGTGGTGCGCGAGAACTACCGCATCGGCGTGCCGGAGGCGGGGTTCTACCGCGAGGCCATCAACTCGGATGCCGAGCGTTACGGCGGCTCCAATGTCGGCAACATGGGCGGGGTCCGGGCCGAGGCGATCCCGAGCCACGGCCAGAGCTACTCCATCAGCCTGACGATCCCGCCGCTCGCCACGACGATTTTCGTGCGCGAGGATTGAGGCCGCCCCTCACGGGGGATCACACGAAAGAGCCGGCGGTGTCCTCGCGACGCCGCCGGCTTTTTCGTGCGCCACCCACGGATCACTCTTCTTCGAGGGGCAGCAATTCTTTGACCCAATGAGGTTCGAGGGGGCTGCCGACGATGTTCTCCGCCTCCCACCGATGTAGGAGGACGGCCAGCCCCGCCCGGTCGTCGGCCATCAGCGGCACGTCGATCAGGCAGAAGCGGTCATATTCCAGCTGATGGATGGGTTCGTCCATGATGCGGCCTGGACGATAGAACCCCCGGGACTTCGCCCACATCGCCCGCGCCGCGTCGAGTTCCCCGAGCGCGATGTGGGCGAAGAGATGCCAATGCGCGTCGAGATATCCAATCGTGGCCCGACGCGTGCGGGCGAATTCGAGGCACGCGCGCGCGGTGCGCAAAGGCCGAAGCGTCGCGAGGGCGTCCGCTTCCACGCGGGTCACGATGTCCGTGTAGATGGTCGGATCGGACCAGTACCAACCTTGCCCTCCCTCGAACCCTGCGGAGCGGCTTATCAGATCATTGCAGCGGCCGAGCCTGTCCCAGGAATAAGCACTGGGCATGAAGAATTCGGACAGGTACCAGCTGACCCGACAGCACTCCGCCCGGCTTGTTCGGTCGATGAGCACCAGCCGTCCGACCGATCCCACCGGTCGGAGCCAAAGCGTATCGCGACCAATTATGGTGAGATCCGAGTTTCTCTCCAAGAGCGGCCGGACGAGGTCCTTGATCTGCTGCTTCGTCGTCAAGGTTGTGGCTTGATCTGAATCATGATGACGCCTCTTGCTTGCGGAAAGTGCTTTTTCGCGGTTCTTGCCAAGCGAAGAGCCCGCTCTGGATCAAGCTCCGCCTCTCCGGTCTTATGATCATATGTGCAAACCATATCTTCTGGAGTCAATTCATAAAGATCGAGACGTACTGACCTTGGTGCACCATAGCGTATCTCGAATCCCGATGTATCGAGGGAGAGTTCAACTTTAACATTAGGATACCCTAATTTCCTAAATGTCGCCGCCACGTCGTAATGGATCAAATTGCCAAGTCTCGTATTATCCAGATGGGGATATAGTGCTCGCAATCGCTTCGCCGCCTCATTCACCACCGCCTGCACCTCGCGATTGAGGGGACACGCCTGATTGAGCATCGTTTGGCTGACCGGTCCGACCCAGATCAACGGATATTTCTTGTCCACATCCGTGGCGAAGTCGTAACGCAGGGCGGTCGTACCGGGCGCCTTCCCGAAACTCGGCCCATGGGCCGCGAGGTAGGTGAACAGGAACGCGGCCGCTTCCAGCGTCGCTGCGACGGCGGGGACAACGACGAACGGCAGGAAGACCGGCTGCACCGTCGCATCGAGTGGCGCACCCGCTCCTAGAAACGTCCCGCGCGAGAGGATCTCGCCGGATTGTCCGTCGCGGATCGTCTGGGTGTCGCCCGAGTTCTCGAACAGGCGGCTGTCGCCGCCGGGGGTGATGACCCGGTGCTGTTCGTCCCCCGCGTCGCGGCGGGAGCGAATGCGCAGGGTGAGGACCTCACCGCCACCATCGAGCAACGTCCGCTGCTGGATCTGCCCGGGCGAACCGTTTCCGCCGCCGGGCGGACTCCATTGTCCGCCGCCGCCCTGACCGGCTGGAACGCGAGGCTGATTCGGGTCGTACTTCCGCATCAGGTGGCGGACGCGGAGCAGCTTCGTCTCCGTGGTCAGGAGGGCGAGGCGAAGCCGCATCTCATCGCGATCATCCGTCGTCCGGGGGCGGAAATCTCGGTCGCGCACTGGCATGACGAACACCTTTGTTCATGAAATGTTCTACCGTAAGATGCATGAAATAGGAAATTATTCTAGGAGATTCGGTTTCGGTCCGTCGACCGCCGAGCGGGTCCCCGAACGCAAAACGCCGCCCCGCGAACGGGACGGCGTCGATCGTGCTCGTCGAGTCCCCGGTCCGTAATGGACCGGGGAGGGGCCTCAGGCGGCCTGATGGCGCGGCAGCAGCTTCCGGTTCACCAGCATCTCGGCGATCTGCACGGTGTTGAGGGCGGCGCCCTTGCGCAGGTTGTCCGACACGCACCAGAACGCCAAGCCGTTCTCCACGGTGGCGTCCTCGCGGATGCGCGAGATGTAGGTGGCGTCCTCGCCCGCCGCCTCGTGCGGGGTCATGTAGCCGCCGGGCTCGCGCTTATCGACCACGAGGATGCCGGGCGCCGAGCGCAGGATCGCCCGGGCCTCGTCGGCCGACATCGGGCTCTCGAACTCGACGTTGACCGCCTCGGCGTGGCCGATGAACACCGGCACGCGGACACAGGTGGCCGTGAGCTTGATCTTCGGGTCGAGCATCTTCTTGGTCTCGGCCATCATCTTCCACTCTTCCTTCGTGAAGCCATCTTCCATGAAGACGTCGATCTGAGGGATGACGTTGAAGGCGATGCGCTTCGGAAACTTCTCCTGCACCATCTGGCCGGCGGTGAAGACCGAGCGGGTCTGCTGGAACAGCTCGTCCATGGCGTCCTTGCCGGCACCCGAGACCGATTGATAGGTCGAGACCACGACGCGCGTGATCTTCGCGACATCGTGGAGCGGCTTCAGGGCAACGACGAGCTGGGCCGTCGAGCAGTTCGGGTTGGCGATGATGTTGAGCTTGGAGAAGCCCAGGATCGCGTCCGGGTTCACCTCGGGCACGATGAGCGGCACGTCCTGGTGGTAGCGGAACGCCGACGAGTTATCGATGACGACGCAGCCGGTCTGACCGATGCGCGGCGACCATTCCTTCGAGGTCTCGCCGCCCGCCGACATCAGGCAGATGTCCGTGTCGGAGAAGTCGTAGGAATCGAGCGCCTGCACCTTCAGGATCTTGTCGCCGAAGGAGACATCCTGCCCCATGGAGCGGCGCGAGGCGATGGCCACCACCTCGTCGGCGGGGAAGGCCCGCTCGGACAGGATATCCAGCATCTCGCGGCCCACATTGCCCGTGGCACCGACGACGGCGACCTTGTAACCCATGATCCTCACCACTCCGCTCGAAGCGCCCGATCCCGGGACGGCGCTCGACTGAAGCCAAGCGGCAGCGTTCGGGACCTGGGCGCCGTCCTAAGGGCCTCCTCACCGTGCGCCGCACCACCCGGGACGGGCAGCGCGGCTGCCTGCCGGCCGCGGAGGTCGCACATCCCGGGACATCCGGCATGCCGTCCCATGCCGCGTTGCGGCATGAGTCGTGAAGCGCGGGAGCAAGACGCCTTGCCCCCGGGCCTGTCAAGGGTTCACCACTCCCGGGAGGGGTGTTCAGGCGACGCGGGCGGGCCGGTGTTCCAGGCCGTCGCGCACCTCGGCGAGGAGCGCGTAGGAGCGCCGGCGTGCCGCCGGATCGTGGATCGCCGACGCCACCATGAGTTCGTCCGCGCCCGTCTCGGCGACGAGGTCGGCGAGCCCGCGCGCGATGGTCTCGGGCGATCCGACGAGGGAGCGGGCCAGCATCCGGGAGGCCTGCGCCTTTTCCGATGCCGACCAGTAGGTCTCGATGTCGTCGAGGGGCGGCTGCAGTAGGCCCCGCGTGCCGCGCAGGAGGTGGGTGAATTGCTGCTGGGCCGAGGTGAACAGCCGCCGCGCCGCCGCATCGGTCTCCGCCGCTACCACGTTGACGCCGATCATCGCATGCGGTGCCGCCAACTGGGGGGAGGGGACGAAGTTCGCCCGGTAGGTCGCCAGGGCCGGCAGCAGGGCGTCGGGCGCGAAATGCGACGCGAAGGCGTAGGGCAGGCCGAAGGCGGCGGCGAGCTGCGCGCCGAACAGGCTCGATCCGAGAATCCACAGGGGCACCTTCAACCCGGTGCCGGGCACGGCCTGCACCGTCTGGCCGGGCTGGAGATCGCCGAACAGGGCCTGCAGTTCGCGGACATCCTGCGGGAAGGTGTCGGCCGCCTCGGGCGCGCGGCGCAGGGCCCTGGAGGTGCGCGGATCGGTGCCCGGCGCGCGGCCGAGGCCGAGGTCGATCCGGCCGGGATACAGGGCCTCGAGGGTGCCGAACTGCTCGGCGATCACCAGGGGCGAATGGTTCGGCAGCATGATGCCGCCGGCCCCGACCCGGATGGTGCGCGTACCGGCCGCGAGATAGCCGACCACCACCGCCGTCGCCGCGCTGGCGATGCCGATCATGTTGTGGTGCTCGGCCACCCAGTAGCGCCGATAGCCGAGGTCTTCGGTGTGGCGGGCGAGCGCGAGGGCGTTGCGCAGGGCATCGCCCGGGGTCGCCCCTTCCGGCACCGGCGCGAGGTCGAGGACGGAAAGCGGAATCATCGTGTGGCTGTCCTTCATCGATCCGGAAGACGGATCGCAATACCCCCGTCCATGAGATCGCGACGGGTGCGCGCGGGCGCAAGCGCCCCCCGTCATGCCGTCATCGCATGGGTCGAGCCCGCGACGCTTAAGCAGCGATTCACCGCGACTCGGGAAAACCGCCGCCGCCGCGCCCTGTCGAAACCGGATCGTACCGGCCGGCCTGCAAGGATCGCCGCAATGGGCGGTCCCGAGCGGAGGCGGTGCGGTTGCGGCAGATCACCACGAGCGACGACAGAACGCCGGAGACCGGCCCGGCCGATCCCCGGCGGCGCCCGGCGGCGGCCCTGCGGATTCTCCCGCGCCTCGCCTGTGCCGCGGCCATCATCGCCGGGTTGAGCCTGCTCGCGCGCGAGACCCGTCCGCAGGGCGCGAGGTCCGAGCGCGACGCTCCGGCGGCCGTCTCGGAGGCGCCGGCACCCTTCGTCCCGAGCGTGAGCCTCGCCGTCCGGCCGGCGATGCCGAGTGCCGTCGCGGCGCCGCGCTTCCGCCTCGACGATTCCGGGGCCGGGGAGCCGGCCCGGACCGAGGCCGTGCGCCTCGATTCCGCCAGCGGCCGGCGCGAGGAAACCCTGAGCCTCGGCGCCTTCCCCAACATCGAGGCGCCCTACCTGCGCGTCACCGTCGGCGAGGCCGGGCCGGGCGACCCGGCCGGACGCCTGTTCATCACCCTCGCCCGGCGCGCCGCGGACGGCCCCGGACTATCGGTGATCCGCACGGGCGAGCGCGGGCGCATCGAGACGAAGTTCGGCGCCGTCGAGACCCTGGAGGCGACGGTCAGCGGCCCCCTCGACCGGATCTGCACGGGCTTTGCCGGCTCGGCCGGCGCGGCCCTCCGGTTCGACGGCTGGCTCTGCGCGCCCCTCGGCCAGGCGCCGGAGCCCCGCGCCGTGGCCTGTGCCGTCGATGCCCTCATGGCCACCGCGCCGGACACGCCAGGCTTTTCCGGACGGCGCGATCCCGCCTGCCGTCCGCCGCCGGATACCCGGACGGGCTCCCTCGCCACGGGCAGCGCACGAAAAAATGAGGCCAGAATGCGGCGCAATACGCAAGCGCAGCCTTAATCGTGGAACCAAGGCGGGGCTCGAACGTCAACCCCACATACGAATGGCCGAGTTTCTTAACGAGTTCGGCCTACACAATCGCTCCAGATTTACACAAGGTGCATCATGCGCTCTGCCACGATTGCCCTGATGGGCGCCCTGACCCTCGCCGGCGTCGGCCTCAACACCGCCGCCGAAGCGCAAGGGCGCTATGCCCCCGCCGGCGTGCGCGTGAGCCAGCCGCTCCCGATCCGCATCCGCCCGCGCAGCTGGCTCGATGCCGGCAACGTCGTGGAGGCGAACAACGGCTCCGTGAGCAACCCGGCCACGAACCCGCAACTCATCACGGCGAGCTACCTGAACTCCCCGCCCTACGGCCGCAACGACCGCTTCGGCACCGGCATCCTCGCCGATCCGATCACCAACGGCCCGTTCATCGGCGCCCGGTCGAGCGCGATCCGCAACATCGACTTCTCGCCCCTCGACCCGATCCTCGATCCGACCTCCCCCCTGGCCGGCCGCTACTGAGCGGACGGCACCGTTTCGAGCGAGCAAGGCGTCGTCCCCCGGGACGGCGCCTTTTTCGTATGTCCGAAGGCGGTTGAAATCGCGCCGGTGTGCGACGACAACCACGCACCTTCGCAGGCCGATCGGACGGACCCGACATGACACGAGAGGACACGCCGCCGGAGGTGCCGCCTCGGCCGACCTGGCGACGGACCCTGCGCTGGCTGCCGCTCGGTCTGCTGGTCATGGCCTCCCTGGCGATCCTCGTCTCCGGCGTAGCCCACCTTCTCGATCTCGACCGCCTCCTCGCCTCGCGGGCCTGGCTGAGCGCCGCCGTGGCCGAGAACCCAATCCAGGCCATGGCCGTGGCAGCCCTCGCCTATGTGGGGGCCGTGGTGGTTTCCGTCCCGGCCAGCCTGTTCCTCACGGTCCTGTGCGGGTTTCTCTTCGGCATCGTGCCCGGCGCCCTCATCGCCGTCGCCTCGGCGAGCACGGGTGCGGCCATCGTGTTCTCCATCGGCCGGGGTCCGGCGTCGGAACTCCTGCGGCGTCGCGCCGGTCCCCGCCTCGCCGGCCTCGCCGCGGGGTTCCGGCGGGACGCCTTCGGCTACATCGCCTTCCTGCGGCTTCTGCCGATCTTCCCGTTCTGGCTGACCAACCTCGCGCCCGCCGCCTTCGGCGTTCCCCTGCGCACCTTCCTCCTTGCGACGATCGTCGGCCTCAGCCCCGGCGCCCTGGTCTACGCCACCACGGGGGCCGCCATCGAGGACGTCGTCGCCACCCATGAGGCGGCCCGGGCGGCCTGTCACGCGGCGGCAGGGCTCGACTGCGCGCAAACCCTCACCCTGCGGAGCCTGATCACGCCCAAGATGGTCGCCGGTCTCGGCGCCCTGGCGGGCTTCGCCCTGCTGTCCGTCGTCCTGCGGCGCCGCCTCACCCGCCAAGCGCTGTCCGGTTGATCGCGTCGCGATGCGGGACGATGCCCATGAGGCACGGACGCATGTCCGCGCATGCATTTATAATCCATCGCACGGCCCGAGTTTATTCCGGTCCACCACACCCTTAGCCATGCATCCATTTGGCTTCACACGCATTGCGCTTGGGGCGACCCGTCGTTCGACAGCATCGAACGACCGATCGGCGCATCCGAGGCTCACCCCCTCGCCGATCGTCCTGCTTCAAGACTCTCCCGCGGGCCAGCCGGGGTCGGAAATCTCGATGAAACCGCGCTCGGAACTGGAGGCCATGCAGACGGGATCGTCCTTCACCGCCGAGGAGACACCAGCGACCGGGACGCAGGCCGCCTGGGTCTCCCGTCGCCTCGGCCTCTCGGGCCGGGTGTTCCTGCTCACCATCGCCCTCGTGGGCCTGTGCGAGATCCTGATCTACGTGCCGACGGTGGCGAACTACCGGGTGATGTGGCTGTCGGACCGGATCGCGGCGGCCTATGTGGCGGCCCTCGTGATCGACGCGACGCCGGATCACACCGTCTCGGTCGACCTCACCGAACGCATTCTGACCGGCGTCGGCGCCCAGGCGGTGATCGTCACCAGCGGCGATGCCCGCAGGATCATCGCGCGCGCGCCGCTGTCGGACAGCGTGTCCCGGGTGGTCGATCTCCGGTCCAACCCCTGGACCCACTCCATCGCCGGCGCGTGGGCGACCCTGTTCCAGCCGGCACCGACGCCGATCCGGGTCATCGGCAAGTACCGCGAGGGGTTCGATCCGGTGGAGGTCGTCCTCGACGAGGCGCCCCTGCGCCGCGCCATGGCGGCCTTCTGCCTGCGGCTGCTGGGGACCTCCCTGACCATCGCCGCCGTCGTCGCCGGCCTCGTCTTCCTCGTGCTGCAGCGGGCCATCGTGCGGCCCGTGCGCCTGCTGGTCAGCAACATCACGAGCTTCGCCGACGAACCGGAAGAGACCGGGCGGGTCATCGTCCCGTCGGGGCGCAACGACGAGATCGGCGATGCCGAGGTGGCGCTGGCCCGCATGGAGGCGGCCCTCGCCGCCGAGTTGCGGGCCAAGCGCCACCTGGCCGATCTCGGCCTCTCCGTGAGCAAGATCAACCACGAGATGCGCAACCTGCTGACCACGGCGCAGCTCCTCGGCGACCGCCTCGAAGGCGTGGCCGACCCGGCGGTGCAGCGCGTGGCGCCCCGCCTGGTGACGACCCTGGGGCGGGCGATCCGGTTCTGCGAGGAGACCCTGGCCTACGGACGGGCGACGGAGCGCAATCCCCAGCAGCGTACGGTCCCCCTGGCGCCGATCCTCGCGGACCAGGCGGACATGTCCGGTCGGGAGCCGGATTCCCCCGTCGTCATCCGGGAACGCTGCGCGCCCGACATCACCGTCCACACCGATCCGGAGCAGCTTTCGCGGGCCCTGGCCAACCTCGTGCGCAACGCCGTGCAGGCTCTCTCGGCCGAGGGCGGGAACAGCGCCCCCCGGATCAGCCTCGAGGCCCGGCGGACGGACGGCAGCGTGACGATCCTGGTGATCGACAACGGTCCCGGCCTGCCGGCGCGGGCGCGGGCGCACCTGTTCGAGCCGTTCAAGGGCTCGACCCGGCCCGGCGGCACCGGCCTCGGCCTGGCCATCGCCGCCGAACTGATCGAGCTCAACGGGGGCACCATCACGCTCGATCAGGCGGAGGCGGGCGTCTGCTTCCGGATCACCATGCCGGCGGGGAAGGCGTAGGGGCTACTCGGCCGCCGCCAGGGTCAGGCCCGGGACCGTGATGCCGATGTCGCGCAGCAGCTCGGCGTCGGCGTCGGTCTCGTTGTTGGCCGTGGTCAGCAAGCGCTCGCCGTAGAAGATCGAGTTGGCGCCGGCGAGAAAGCACAGGATCTGCGCCTCGCGGGTGAGGTCCTTGCGCCCGGCGCTGAGGCGCACGCGGGCGCGCGGCATCACGATGCGGGCGGTGGCGCACATGCGCACGAGGTCGAGGGGATCGACGGCCGGTCGCGCCTCCAGGGGGGTGCCGGCGACGGCCACGAGGGCGTTGATCGGCACGCTCTCGGGGTGCGGGGCGTGATTGGCCAGCACCTGCAGCATGGCGGCGCGATCCTTCACGCCCTCGCCCATGCCGACGATGCCCCCGCAACAGACGCCGATGCCGGCGTCGCGCACGTTCCGGAGGGTGTCCAGGCGATCCGCGTAGGTCCGGGTCGAGATGATGTCGCCGTAGAACTCGGGCCCGGTGTCGAGGTTGTGGTTGTAGGAGGTGAGGCCGGCTTCCGCGAGGCGCGTCGCCTGCGAGGGGTTGAGCATGCCCAGCGTCACGCAGGCTTCCATGCCGAGGTTGCGTACGCCCCGCACCATGGCGAGCACGGCGTCGAACTCCGGCCCGTCCTTGGGCTGGCGCCACGCCGCGCCCATGCAGAAGCGATGCGCCCCCGACGCCTTGGCGGCGGCGGCCTCGCGCAGCACGGCATCCACCGGCATCAGCCGCTCGCGCGGCACCCCGGCCTCCTTGTGGTGGGCCGATTGCGGGCAGTAGGCGCAATCCTCGGGGCAGCCGCCGGTCTTGATCGACAGCAGGGCCGCCCGCTGGATGTCGGCCGGATCGTTGTGCGCGCGGTGGACCTCCGCCGCCCGGTAGACGAGGTCGAGGAGCGGCAGGTCGTGGATCGCCTGGATCTCGGCCACGGTCCAATCGTGCCGGATCGCGGAGGTCGCCAGGGCGGGGCGGGGAGCGGAAAGCTCGGTCATCGTCTCGATCATGGCTCCAGAAGGCGAATCCCGGCCGGAAAATCAAGCCTGGGCGCGATCAGTGGGTCGGCTCGCCCGCCGCCACCTTGGCGGTCCAGTCGTCGAAGGCCACCACCTCCTGGCGCTGGGTGCCGAGGCCGTCGATGCCCAGCGTGATCACGTCGCCGTTCCTGAGGAAGCGCGGCGGCTTAACGCCCATGCCGACGCCCGGCGGCGTGCCGGTGGTGATGACGTCGCCCGGCATCAGCATCATGAAGTGCGACAGGTAGGCGACGATCTGGGCGACGCCGAAGATCATCGTCGCCGTCGAACCGGTCTGCATCCGCTCGCCGTTCACGTCGAGCCATAGGCCGAGAGCGTCGAGGCGCGGGATCTCGTCCAGGGTGACCAGCCAGGGGCCGAGGGGGCCGAAGGTCGGGCAGCCCTTGCCCTTGGTCCAGGTGCCGCCGCGTTCGAGCTGGTATTCGCGCTCCGACAGGTCGTTGCAGAGGCACACGCCCGCCACGTAGGACAGCGCCTCGTTGGCGTGGACGTAGGACGCGCGCGCGCCGACCACGATGGCGAGTTCCACCTCCCAGTCGGTCTTCGCCGAGCCCTTGGGGAGGATCACCCGGTCGTTCGGCCCGACGATGCAGGACGGCGCCTTGTTGAACACGATGGGTTCGGCCGGGATGTCGGCGCCGATCTCGGCGGCATGGTCGGCGTAGTTGAGGCCGATCGCGATAAAGTTGCCGGTGGCCCCGACGCAGGGGCCGAGGCGCGTGTCCGGCGCCAGCAGGGGCAGGCTCGCCGGATCAATGACGCGCAGGCGGTCGAGCCCCTCCCGCGAGAGGGCGAGTCCCGCGATGTCCCGCACGTGCCCCGACAGGTCGCGCAGGCCGCCCGCGGCGTCCACGAGCCCCGGCTTCTCGTCGCCGCTCGCACCATGCCGAATCAGTTTCATCGCGCACTCCCTCGTGGCTCCGGGAGGACGCCATGGCCCACCCGCACCTCCGCCGCAAGGGTGACGAAAACGGCGCCGGACGAAAAACCCACGGTCCGGTGTCGCCGGAATGCGACACCCCTCGACGGAAACGGGCGGCGGATCACTTTTGCGGGAAGTCCCGGAACAATCGCGAGAAAGTTTACATCTAAACCAAAATCACCGGCCATCGAACGGATACACGAAGGCCAGGATAATTACTCAGCAATAGAAATATAAATCAATTATAGATGAAATAAATACTTGTTATTCATTCGATTGCGAAGTCGCGGCAAGTACGCCACTCTGCCCCTCAAGATGCCGGTTTCGAGCATCATTTCGACGATTGGGGAGCAGATCCATGGCAGGTACGATTCGGTCCATCGCCCGCGCGGGCGTCTCGTCGGCGATCCTGCTGGGCGGGATCGCGGGCGCCTCCGCCGGCGCGTTCGGCATCCGCGAGCAGAGCACGCAGGCTCAGGGCGAGGCCTTCGCCGGGGCCGCCGCCGGCTCGGGCGGCGTCTCGTCGATGTTCTGGAACCCGGCCGCCGTGACCATGCGGCCCGGCTGGGTCACGGAGCAGAACCTCACCTTCATCGGCCTGTCCGGGCACATCACCCCGCAGGCCGGCACCAACCCGGGTTTCCTGCCGCTGGGCGGCAGCAACGACATCGGCCAGGGTGCCGTGGTGCCCTCGGGCGCCACCTCGTACCAGCTCAGCGACCGGGTCTGGATCGGCATCCAGACGGGCGCCCCGTTCGGCCTGGTGACCAAGCCCCGCAACGTCTGGGCCGGCGAACTCTACGGCCGCTCCAACCGGATCTTCACCCTCGCCTTCAACCCGGTGATCGGCTTCAAGGTCAACGAGTGGCTCTCCGTCGCCGCAGGCCCGAACATCGAGTATTTCCGCCTCACCCTGCGCCAGGCGGTGCCGCTGCCCATCAACCCGGCGGCCCTGCCGAGCTCGTTCCTCAAGGGCGATTCGTGGGGCGTCGGCTTCACGGCGGGCGCCCTCGTCACCCCGTGGGCGGGCACGGCCTTCGGCGTCGGCTACCGCTCCTCGGTCCATCACGACATCGAGGGCTCCATCGGCGTGCCGCTCCTGGCCCTGGCGCCGCTCGGCGGCCAGGTCCGGGCCAATCTCAACACGCCGGAGAAGCTCAGCGTCGGCCTGACCCAGGCAGTCTCGCCCGTGGCCCGTGTCAGCCTCGGGTTCGAGTGGGACAACTGGACCCGGCTCGGGACCATCGGCATCGTCTCGAAGACCCGCGGCGTGCCGGTGAGCGTCCTGCCCCTGAACTACAAGGACGGGTTCACCTACTCCATCGGCGGCGAGTACGACTGGTCGCCGGCCCTGACGCTCCGCGCCGGTGTGGCCTACGAGGAATCGCCCATCGACTTCTCCAACCGCTCCGTGCGCCTGCCGGACACCGACCGCGTCAACGTCTCGGTCGGCGCGAGCTACCGCTGGAGCGAGAAGCTGACCCTGAACGTCGCCTACTCGCACCTGTTCCTCGACAAGGCCCGCATCCTGTCGGGGGTGGGCCGCGACTACAACGTCCAGAACATCGCCTTCGCGGGCGTGGCCGACGGCAGCGCCGACCTCGTGTCGGTGGGCTTCCGCTACGTGTTCGGGGACGTGGCGGTGGCTGCCCCGGCGCCGATCGTGCGCAAGTACTGAAGGCGCGGATTTCAGGCGGGCGGCGGAACCGGTTCGGTCCTGCCGCCCGCCTCCCCGTGGACGCTGTCCGATCCGAGACGCACGCCGCTCGGGACCGTCCGAATACGGGACAGCATCGAAAGATCGTCGGCAGACCAATCGAACGCGCACATGGGCCGAAGACCCTTCAGTCGTTGCACGCGAGAGACGATCCTGCAGACAGTCAACCCACTCCCTCGAAGAGGCGACATTCCTAATCTGAAATTAAAGGCCGAAGTTCGACAAATCTATTTGCCGAATCAATGATCAAGAGATGCGAACGCTTCTTATGAGACTAAAAGATGAATTAAGTAATCATAATATTATATATATTTATTATGTAGATACAAAATCATTCAAATAAAAGTCTCCCATCAATCAAATGTTATTTTCGGCCGTGCTACGACCCAGCGGTGGTTGTCCCATCAGGTGGGTGCGCTGTGAATGTCGAAGACCTGAACGCCTGGCTGGCGCGATACCAATCGTTCGGACTCGTCCGTCTGCCGGGCGCACTGGAGGCAACGTTCGCGAGGGAGGAGCGCGAACCACAGCGCCGGATCGGTCTGGTGGGAGTGTCGCTCGGCACCCTGTACTTCCTGCTGTTGATGGTTCTCGACTGGGACATTGACCGCGATCTATTCTGGACCAGCTTTGTCCTGCGTCTCGGCATCGCGATCCCGATTAACTGCTCCATGATCTGGATCTTGCTCGATCCCGAACGTCGTGCCGCGACCTATCAGGCAGCCGCTTCCATCGCGGCGGGCATGGCGTGTGTCACCTTCTCGATCCTTTTCGCACAGTCGTACAAACTGGCGGCCCTGACGTATCTCAGTGCCAACATCATTGTGATGGGCTTCACGATCAACCTATTGGGGCTGTCGACACTCGCCTCTGCGATCGTCTGCGGCGTGAGCCTTTCCAGCATGCTCACTGCGGTCACGCTGTCGCCGATCTCCAACGGCGCCGTCGTCACGACCTATGCGCTCGTCGGGGCAATGGTAGCGTTCACCAGTATCCTGGCAAACCACTGTCTCCAGAACGAACGACGCCGCAACTACGCAACGATGCTCCGGGAGGAAATCCATCTCGAGCAGATCGCCCGCCAGCAGGCCATGATGGAGAAGCTGGCCGCGATCGATCCGTTGACCCAGATCGCGAACCGTCGCGGCTTCGATGCGCAACTGGACGATGCCCTCGCGCACTCGATCCACGGCAACCTGTCCGTGGCGATGATCGATATCGATTACTTCAAGCGATTCAACGACACGTACGGCCACCCCAAAGGAGACGAGGTGTTGTGCTCCGTAGCGCTCTGCCTGTCGCAAGCCTGCGGATCGCTCGCCCTGGTCGGCAGAATGGGCGGTGAGGAATTCGCGATCGCAGCGGTCGACATGCGGATGGAAGCCTTTCACCCCCTGGCAGAACGGCTTTGCCGTGCGGTGGAAGCACTTGGCATCACCCATCGGAACAACGACGCGGCGCCGGTCGTCACCGTCAGCATGGGATTGGCCAGCGGCTCCGCCGTGGATCGACGGGCGTGCAGGGCGCTGTTTCAGGCGGCGGACGAAGCCCTCTATGAGGCGAAAACATCCGGACGCAATCGCATCGTCGCATCGACGGACCACGGACAGGCCACACCGGAGGTGCGGCTACCCGCCGTCATCCAGCCGTCGCTCGAACACTGACCCCCCTCTACAACCACCCACGACGAGGTTCACCGGCGGGGTGCCGGGCGCCGGATCGGGTCGGCACGAACCGCTTTCCCGTGCCCCTCGGTATCCCGGTCCGGCACGCTGACCCGCCCGGCGTTCACGCCTTCATCCGCACATACGTTCCCGGGGCCGGCCCGAGGGACGGCAGGCCGGCCTCGCCCGGCACCCGCGCCGGCACCCGCGTGGGGGCCTGATGGTCCAGCCAGGAGAACCAGTACGGCCACCACGAACCCTTGGTCTCGGTGGCGGCCGAGATCCACTCCTCCAGGGTCCCGCTCACGGGACCGCCGGTCCAGAAGCCGTATTTCGGCTTGGCGGGCGGATTGACCACGCCGGCGATGTGACCCGAGCCGGCGAGCACGTAATCGACGGGTCCGCCGAATTTGCTCGACCCCTCGAACACCGACAGGGCGGGGGCGATGTGGTCCTCGCGGGTGGCGAGGTTGAAGACCGGGACCGTGACCTTCTTCAGGTCGAGGCGGACGTTGCCGAGCATCATCCTGCCCTGGGCCAGGGTGTTCTCGAGGTAGCAGTTGCGCAGGTAGAACGAGTGGTTGGCCGCCGGCATCCGGGTCGCGTCGGCGTTCCAGTACAGGAGGTCGAAGGGCATCGGCGCCTTGCCCTTCACGTAGTTGTTGACGACGTAGGACCAGATCAGGTCGTTGGGCCGCAACATGTTGAAGGCGGTCGCCATGCCGGTGCCCTCGAGGTAGCCGCGCTTCTTCATGCGGGCCTCGATGAGGCGGATCTGAGCCTCGTCGGCGAACACCTTCAGGTCGCCCGCATGGGTGAAATCGACCTGGGTGGTGAGGAAGGTGGCGCTCTTGATGCGCTTGTTGCCGGTGGCCGCCTGCATCGCCAGGGTGACGGCGAGCAGGGTGCCGCCGACGCAGTAGCCCGCCGCCGCCACCTCGCTCTCGCCCGTGGCGATCCCGATGGCGTCGATGGCCGCCTCGATGCCCTCGCGCATGTAGCTCTCGAAATCCTTGTCGGCGTGGCGCTCGTCCGGGTTCACCCACGAGATGCAGAACACCGTCAGGCCCTGCGCGACCATCCAGGCGATGAGGCTTTTGGCCGGGTTGAGATCGAGGATGTAGAACTTGTTGATCCACGGCGGCACGATGAGGAACGGGCGCTTGATCACCGTCTCGGTGGTGGGCGCGTACTGGATGAGTTCCATCAGGTCGTTGCGGAACACCACCTCGCCGGGCGTCACCGCCACGTTGACGCCGACCTCGAAGCCCGCCGCCGGGTCGGTCTGGCGCACGCGCAGCTGGCCCTTGCCGGCCTCGATGTCCTCGGCGAGCATCTTCATGCCGCGAACGAGGTTGGCGCCGTTCTCGTCCAGGGTGTGGCGGATGAGTTCGGGGTTGGTCATCACGAAGTTCGACGGCGACAGGGCGCCGACGATCTGGCGCAGGTAGAACTGCGCCTTGTGCCGGGTGTGCTCGTCGATCCCGTCGGCCTCGTCCACCAGCCCTTCCGCCCAGCGCGAGGTGATGAGGTAGCTCTGCTTGATGAAGTCGAAGACCGGGTTCGTCGACCACTCGGCATGGGCGAAGCGCGTGTCCTTGGCCTCCGGCACGGCGACGGGCTGGGCCGCCTCGCCCTGGAAGCGGTTCCAGGTCTGGCCCCACAGGCTGATGAAGGCCTCGCTCAGCTTGGCCTGGGCCTCGACGGTCTTCTGCGGGTCGACCAGCCAGCGCTCGGCCACGGTGCCCAGCGTCCGCACGACGTCGTTGACCTCCTCGGGCGGCTCGGGCGAGGCGTTCAGGGCATCGACGTCCGTGGCCGGCTTCATATAGACGGCGGCGGCGCGCCCGAATTCCTCCATGAGCCGGCTGGCATTGCGCGACAGGGCGTCGATGTCGGGCAGCGGCGTCGTCCGTTCGGTCGTCACGCGTGCTTCTCTCCCTAGCCGGAGGCGCGTTCGCGAGAGACCGGCACCGGGTGGGCGACGGCGGCTCGGGGCCTCGTTTCCGACAAATTAACGCGGCATCGCGAACTTACGCCAGACCGCATCGCATTTCATCGGCCCCCATCCGTCATGAACAGGCCCTCGATTCACGCCGCCGCGACCGGCGCCTGCCTCCTTGCCGTGGCGGGCCTCGCAGGCGCGTGCTCGAGCGACCTCAACCCCCTTAAGGCTGCCTACCAGCCGGGGCCGGCGGCCCCTGCCTTCGTCGCCGAGTCGCGCAAGGAGGGCGGCGATTTCCTGCCCGTGGGCGTCTCGGCGCCCGCCCGCCCGATCCGGGCGAAATCGGCCGAAGGCACCAAGGCCCTGGAGGCCGAACTCGTGGGCGCGCGGGGCCGCAACGAAGCGCAGGGGCGCTCGGCCGAGAGTGCCGGCCGCGCCACCCGGCCGGCCTCCGCGACACCCTGAAGCATCCGCCACGGCTGCCGGAAACGAACTTTCCTTGGGGTCGGCGCCAAAAAGATAACGGTCGGCGCGAAACGCGCGAGGTGATAGACCACGCCGGTATCTCCGGGTGATGACAGCCCCTTCCTTTTCGCGCGCCTCGGTCCCGATCCGCGCCCATGGACACCGTGAAGGCCATGACCGACTTCCACCGCATCAAGCGCCTGCCGCCCTACGTCTTCGAGCAGGTGAACCGGATCAAGGCCCAGGCCCGCGCCAACGGCGCCGACATCATCGACCTCGGTATGGGCAATCCCGACCTCGACGCCCCGAAGCACGTCATCGCCAAGCTGGTCGAGACCGCCGGCCGTCCGCGCACGGACCGCTACTCCTCCTCGAAGGGCATCGCCGGCCTGCGCCGCGCCCAGGCGAACTACTACAAGCGCCGCTTCGGCGTGAGCCTGAACCCCGACACCCAGGTGGTGGCGACGTTGGGCTCGAAGGAGGGCTTCGCCAACATGGCCCAGGCGATCACGGCGCCGGGCGACGTGGTGCTGGTGCCCAACCCGAGCTACCCGATCCACGCCTTCGGCTTCCTCATGGCCGGCGGCGTGATCCGCTCCGTCCCGGCCGAGCCGACCCCGGCCTTCTTCCCGGCGATCGAGAAGGCGATGCAGCACTCGATCCCCAAGCCCGTGGCGATCGTGGTCTGCTATCCGTCGAACCCGACGGCCTACGTGGCGAGCCTCGATTTCTACCGGGACCTCGTCGCCTTCGCGAAACGCCACGAGATCATCATCCTGTCGGATCTCGCCTATGCCGAGGTCTATTTCGAGGGCGAGCCGCCGCCCTCCGTGCTGGAAGTGCCCGGCGCCATCGATTGCACGGTGGAGTTCTCGTCCCTGTCGAAGACCTTCTCCATGGCCGGATGGCGCATGGGCTTCGCCGTCGGCAACGAGCGGCTCCTCGCAGCGCTGACGCGGGTGAAGTCCTACCTCGATTACGGGGCGTTCACGCCGATCCAGGTGGCGGCGACCGCCGCCCTCAACGGGCCGGAGGATTGCATCGTCGAGATGCGGTCGATCTACAAGAAGCGCCGCGACGCCCTCATCGAGTCGTTCGACAAGACCGGCTGGAAGATCCCGAGCCCCTCGGCCTCGATGTTCGCCTGGGTGCCGATCCCGGAGAAGTACCAGTCCCTCGGCAGCCTCGAATTCTCCAAGCTGCTCCTGGAGAAATCCGACGTGGCCGTGGCCCCCGGCATTGGATTCGGCGAGCATGGCGACAACTACGTCCGCATCGCCCTCGTCGAGAACGAGCAGCGCATCCGTCAGGCCGCGCGCAACATCCGGCGGTTCTTCGACACCTCCGACCGGACGCTGCACAACGTGGTCCCGCCCGTCGAGCCGCCAGCGGGCTCGACCCCGCTCGCCAAGGCCGGCTGAGGCGTGGTCTCGCCGCGGTTGTTGCGCGGCGGCGACAGGCACCGGCAAAGCGGTGCGCGGGCGGCCGGCGCGGCTTGTCACCCGCGTTCCGCATCCGCAGGGTCGGGCGATGACGCGAGTTCATTCGCCAGAGGATCGCATGCGCCGATTGACCCTCCTTGCCGCGCTGGCTCTCGCCGCGTCGGCCGGCGCCTGCGCCCCGAAGCCCATCGTCGCTCGCGATCCGGTGCCCGCTCCGGCGCCCGGTCTCGGCTATGCCTGCGATTCCCGCCCGACGGTGCTCAACGCGTTCTACTCGACCTGCACGCCCGTCCAGCGCGAGCGCGATGTCGTGATCCACTCCAAGGGCTGACCGGGAACAGGGGGGTTACCGGGAGACGCGTGGCGTTTCCCACAGGGCGACCCTCAAGCGCCACGGACAGGCCGACGGGTTTGCGCCATGGTGGACCGCAGCGTACTTCCTCGATCCCGCCCGTCCCTGGAGTTTATCCGTGCCGCTGACCTCGCGAACCGCCCTCGCCGCCGGCCTCATCGGCCTCGGACTCACCGCCTCTGCCCTGGCCGAGACCCGCTACCACGGCGCCGATGGCCCGGTGGTGCTGCCCACCGATCTCGGCACGGGACGGCCGTTTCCCGACGATCCGCGCGCCATCCCGGTGCCCAGCGTGATGAACGGCGGCGGCTTCGGTTTCACGGGCACAGAATACTTCAGCGACAGCCGCAGCGAGGGCCGCCTCGACGGTTCGACCCGCCCGCGCGAATACGTCCTGAACCCCGCCCGCATCGGCCCGCAGGATTATCGGCGCTAAGGGAACGGGCCGCGCCTCAGGCGGACCCGCGCCGTAGCCGCAAATCCACGAGGGCGGCAACCGTGATGCCCGTGCCGTAGGCCACGACATTCCACGGCGAAAAGATCCGCCCGAGGAGGAGCTGGCCCGCGAGGGTCAGCCGGAAGGCGTCGAGCCCCGGCGTGTGGACAAGGCGGAACAACTCGACGGCAAGCGCCACGACGGCGGCCAGCACGACGATGCGGCGGCGGGGCCGTGGCAGGAGGGTCGCGACGAGGCCGTAGACCATGGCGCCCCACAGGATCGACCCGCCGTACTTCACGATGCCCGGCGGAAATCCCACGGGCACGAGGCGCAACGCCGTCCCAGTCGCCACTACGGCGAGGGTGGCGGCGAGGAGGCTGAGGCGCTCGCCGAGGGGGGAGACAGGGTCGCGGGTCATGGTTCGGGGCGCCATAGTGGGGAGGTCCGGCGTTTACACCACGCGGGCGGGTCGGTATCACCCGCGCTCACACCTCGCACACGAGTCCGAAACACCAGATGCGCGCCGAGATCGAACAACTCTCGGATGCCGCCAAGCAGTCGATCGGACTGCTGAGGAGGCATCTTTGACTGGGATACCGTCGAGAAACGCCTCGCGGAGCTGAACGCGGCGTCCGAGGACCCGGCCCTGTGGAACGACGCGGAGGCCGCGCAGACCGTCATGCGCGAGCGCACGCAGCTCGACGAGGCCGTCACCTCCATCAAGCGCCTGTCGCAGGACCTCGAGGATGCCGCCACCCTCATCGAGCTCGGCGAGATGGAGGGCGACCAGGACATCGTCCTGGAGGGCGAGAACGGGGTTCGTGCCGTCGAGGCCGAGGCCGCGCGCCGCCAGATCGAGACCCTGCTGTCGGGCGAGGCCGACGGCTTCGACACCTACCTCGAAGTCCATTCGGGCGCCGGCGGCACGGAGAGCCAGGACTGGGCCAACATGCTCCAGCGCATGTACGGCCGCTGGGCCGAGCGCCGGAAGTACAAGGTCGAGATCGTCGAGTGGTCGGACGGCGACGAGGCCGGGATCAAGGGCGCCACGCTCCTGATCAAGGGCCACAACGCCTACGGCTGGCTCAAGACCGAGTCGGGCGTGCACCGGCTGGTGCGCATCTCGCCCTACGATTCGAGCGCGCGCCGGCACACGAGCTTCGCCTCCGTGTGGGTCTATCCGGTGATCGACGACCGCATCGTCATCGAGATCAAGGAATCCGACTGCCGCATCGACACCTACCGGTCGTCGGGGGCCGGCGGCCAGCACGTGAACACCACGGACTCGGCCGTGCGCATCACCCACAACCCCACGGGGATCGTGGTGGCGTGCCAGCAGGAGCGCTCGCAGCACAAGAACCGGGCCACCGCCTGGAACATGCTGCGCGCCCGCATGTACGAGGCCGAGCTGAAGAAGCGCGAGGAGAAGGCGAGCGCCGAGGCCGCCGCCAAGACGGATATCGGCTGGGGTCACCAGATCCGCTCGTACGTGCTCCAACCGTATCAGCTGGTGAAGGACCTTCGCACGGGGACACAGTCCACGGACCCGGACGCGGTGCTCGACGGCGCCCTCGATCCGTTCATGGAGGCGTCCCTGGCCCAGCGCGTCTACGGCGGTGCCGATGCCGTCGAGGACCTCGACTGAAGCGAGGCCTAGGGCTGGCTGAGGATATCGGCCACGCGCAAGAAGCGCTGCGGATCGACGGGCTCGCCGTCGATCCGGGTCTCGTAATGGAGGTGGCTTCCCGTCGAGCGCCCCGTCGAGCCGACCCGGCCGACGATCGCCCCGGCGGCGACCCACTGCCCCGGACTCACCGCGTAGGCGGAAAGGTGCGCGTACCGCGTCGCCAACCCGTGACCGTGATCGATCTCCACCATGTTGCCGTAGCCGCCGTTGTAGTCGGCCACCGTGACACGGCCGGCCGCCGTGGCGCGGGCCGGCTCGCCGGTCTCGGCGCGGAGATCCAGGCCCGTATGCATGGCGTAACCCCGGGTGAACGGGTCGAGGCGCGCCCCGAAGGTGCTCGACACGGGCGCGGATCCGGAGATGGGCCGGCGCAGTGGCAGGGCCTCGGCGATGCGGCGCAGGCCCGCCGCCTCCGCGACGGCGCGCTGGGCCTGCGCCACGGCGAGGCCGAACGGATCGTCGCCCAGGGGCACCAGGGGACCGCCGAGTCCGGCCTCGGGGGGCTCGAACCGCGACGGGTCGAGACCGATCCGGGCGACGAGGCCGCGCAGGCGCTGGACCGTGCGGCCGGCATTCGCACCGATCCCCGCGATGGTGCGGGACTGGGCTTCGGCGAGGCCGTCGAGGCGCCGTTCCAGATGCGCCACGGTGATGCCGGTGCGGCGGGCGGATTCGCGCGCCCCGCGCAGGTCGAGGGAGTCCGTATTCGGCTCGGGCGTCGGGAACGGCTTGGCCACCGTGCCCGGGCGCCGCGAAGCGGCATCGACGGGGGCTTCCTCCTCGACCGTCGTTTCGGGCAGGCGTCGGCCGAGCGAGTCGCCGGCCAGGGTCGAGAGCACGCCCTGACGCGATTCGAGGGCGGCCTGGCGCCGGGACAGATCCGTCAGCCGCGCGGCGAGACCGTCGCGGGTCGTCACCTGCTCCAGGGTCGTCCGTTCGAGCTCGAGGCGCAAAGCCGCAATACGCGACTCGTAGCCGTACTGCATCGTGCTCTGCTGGGAGACGAAGCGAGCGAGCACTTCGTCATGGAAGACAAGGTAGTAGGTGGCGCCTCCGGCCCAGACCGTTGCGCATGCCAGCGCCACCCCGAGCCCCCGAACAAGACCGGTTCCCGCGCGCATCTTCGCAGGGAGCACCGTCTTGCCGGGTGGCTTACGGGAGATGTGAGGCATCGATGCGCACCTGATTCAACGCGCACCATCTGACCGGATCAGGGTTAACGAAGCCTCACTGCGACCCGTATGGGATTCACCATGCCCCTGCGCGGCGGATCACGCCTGGGCCTGCGCCGCCGCCAGCACCTCTTCGGCATGACCCGGGACCTTCACCTTGGGCCAGATTCGGGCAATGCGCCCCGTGCGATCGAGGAGCATGGTGGTGCGCTCGACGCCCATGTACTTGCGACCGTACATGCTTTTCTCGGCCCAGACGCCGTAGGCCTCGAGCATGGCCTTGCTCTCGTCGGAGGCGAGGGGAAAGGTGAGGTCGTACTTCGCCCGGAATTTGTCGTGGCTCTTGACCGAATCCGGCGACACCCCGATCACGATCGTGTCGGCGGCCGCAAATGCCGCGCCCAGGGCGTTGAATCCCTGCGCTTCCAGGGTACACCCGCTCGTGTCGTCCTTCGGATAAAAGTAGAGCACAATTTTGCGGCCCGCGAGGTCCGCGAGACGGACGGCGTCGCCGCCCGCCCCCGGCAGGTCGAAGTCGGGAGCCTGATCTCCGGTATCGAGGGGCATGATGCCTTCCTTTCGGCCGATTGATGGTGTGCCTGGGGCCAACGCCACGGCCCGGGCCGGATGCCCGAGAAGCCTTTCCTCCACGGACCGCCGCTCGATAGCCCGAGGGTGCGTTCCGATCCAGCGGCTCAAGGATTGATGGTTCAGGACACGGTCACGGGTGTGCGACCGGGCCGCGTGGCCGGACAGCGGCGGCGCTGGCTGCTCTGGCCGGCGCTGATCCTCGTGCTCGGCCTCGGCATCGGTCTCGCCGGTCTGGTCTGGCGCTTGTCGAGCGGCCCCTTGCGCATCGACGGCATGTCGGAGCGCGTCGCGTCGGCCATCGCCGGCAGCATCGGCGCGGGCTGGCGCGTGTCCCTGCGCGACAGTGCCCTCGAACTCGACTCCGAGAACTCACTGGCCCTCAGGGTGGCCGGCCTCGACATCTACAATTCCGAGGGCGCCCTCGTGGTGCGGGCGCCGCAGGCCGTGGTGAGCCTCGACACCTGGGGCCTCGCCCGCCTGTCGGTGCAGCCCCGGGCCATCGAGTTCCGCGATCTCCAGATGACGGCGCTGGTCCACCGCAACGGCGCCATCGCCTTCGCGGCCTCCGACCCCGCCCAGGCCGGGACCGTGCAGCCCCACACCCTGCCGAGCGTCGATGCGACGCAAGGCGCCGTCTCGCCCATCTCGGCCACCGTCGCGTCGATCTTCGGCGTCGTGCTCGATTCGGCCGGCATCGTCGGAGCGCTGGACCGGGCGCGGATCACCAACGGCCGCCTCACCCTCATCGACGACGACGCCCGCCAGCGCGCGGTGTTCGAGCACGTCAACGGCCTGTTCCACCGCGACGCCACCCGCAACGCCCGGGTGTTCGAACTGCGCATCGACGGGCCGCACGGGGAATGGCGCTTCGGCGGCGACCTGCAGGAGGCCGGCGGCACCCATCGCAGGGGCGTCATCACCCTCGACGATCTGCCGATCACCGATCTGCTCCTCCTGTCCGGCCAGTCGAAGCTGCCCGTGGAGACCGATCTGAAGCTCTCGGCCAGGGCCGACGTCGCCCTCGATGCCGGGCGGATCGAGACGATGGCGGCCACCATCCGCACCAGCGACGGAAACTTCCTCATCGAGGAAAAAGACTTCAACCCCGTCACCATCGAGAGCCTGGAGGCGCAGGTGAGCTGGGACGAGGCCGGCCGCGCCATGAAGCTCGATGCCCTCGATTATCGCGGCGGCGGCAATTCCGCCCACCTCACCGGGGCGTGGATCGCGGGCGGGCCGGACTCCGACATCGCCTGGACCATGACCCTCGACGGGCGCGACGCTACCCTGAGGGGCGCCAATGCGCAGGACCCGCCCGTCGCCATCGATTCCCTGTCAGCCCACCTCACGGGCCGGGCCGGCGGCATCGCCATCGACGATTTCTCGGTGAAGGCCGGGCCGGCAAGCGGACGGATCACCGGCACCCTCGGCACCACCGCCGACGACGACGGGTTGACCCTGCATATCACCGCCGGCAACACCGACGGGCGCATGGCCCTGCGCCTGTGGCCGGAACACGTGGCCCCGCCGGCCCGAAACTACCTCGTCGACTATCTCCGCGGCGGCCGGGTCGACACCGTGGACATCACGGTCGACATGAGTGGCAGCGAGCTCGCCGCCGCGACGCGCGGGGAGCCGATGCCGGACAACGCCGTGCGGATCGCCTTCTCCGTCTCCGACGCGACGCTGGCCGTCTCGGCCGATGCACCGCCCCTGAGCCGGGGCCGCGTCACGGGCGTCATCACCGGTCTCACCACCACCATCCGGGGTGTCACCGCCGACCTGCGCATGCCCGATAACCGCAGCCTGTCGATCACCGACGGCGCGTTCGTAATCCCCCGAATCACTCCGGAGGCGGTGGTGGCCCAGATCGGCCTGCGCCTCGGCGGTGGAGCCGACGCCCTGGTGTCCCTGATGCAGACGAAGATGTTCAAGAGCCTCACCGGTGTCGATATCGATCCGGCGAGCGTCAAGGGCACGGCCGACCTGCGCATCGATTTCCCGCTCAACCTCAAGCACATCCCTGACCTGCCCGATCTTCCGGTGACCATCGCGGGGACGCTGGCCGACATCGGCGTCGACAAGGCCTTCGGCAAGGAGCGCCTCGATGCCGGGCGGTTCACGGTGTCCTACGATCGCGGCGCCTTCGCCCTCAAGGGCGACGCGCGGGTGCTGGGCTCGCCCCTCACCGTGGATCTGCGCCAGCCCAAACCCGGGGCCCCCGGCGAGGTCCTCATCAACCTCAGCCTCGACGAAGCCCTGCGCGCCAAGAAGGGCCTGCCGGTCAGCCCGCAGATCACCGGGTCGATCCCCGTGAAGATTGCCGTGCCCATCGGGCGCCCGGGGACGGGCAAGCCGCCGATCCGGATCGAGGCGGATCTGGCCCGCGCCGCCATCGACGGCGTCGTCCCGGGCTTCGCCAAGGCCGCCGGAAAGCCGGGACGCCTCGCGTTCACCCTGACGGAGAGTGCCGGGGGCGGATCCTACGAGTTGCGCGACATCGTCCTCGACGCCGCCCCCGCCCAAGCGCGGGGCACCGCCACCCTCGGCGCCGACGGCCAGGTCGAGCGGGCCGACCTATCGAGCCTCAAGCTTTCGCCCGGCGACGACATGCGCCTGCAACTGGAGCGTTCCGGGAACAGTTACCGCATCGCCGTGAAGGGCGCCGTGGCCGATGCCCGGCCGGTCCTGCGCGGCCTGACCGGCCCGGAGGGCAAGGGCAAGAGCGACTCGGCTCCGAAGGATATCGACGCCGACCTCTCGCTCGCCATTCTCACCGGCTTCAACGGCGAGGCCCTGACCAACGCCACCGTCAAGCTCGTCCTGAAGGGCAGGGACGTGCGCTCCGGCCGCGTCCAAGGCCGCTTCGGCGCTGCCCCGTTCAGCGCTCAGATCGGCCGCTCGGATCAGGGACCGATGCTCACGGTGGATACCCAGGACGCTGGCGCCACCCTGCGCTTCGCCGACATCTACAAGCGCATGTACGGCGGCAAGCTCATCATGAGCACGGCCCTCAACGATGGGCCGCAGGCGGGCGTCGTGCAGGTCCGCAACTTCGTCCTGCGCAACGAGCCGGCCCTGTCGAGCATCATGGCGCAGGGCCCGGCGAGCACCGAGATCGTCGATGCGCGGGGCCGCAAGCAGGTGGTGCAAAACGCCGGCAACGACGTGACCTTCGACCGTCTGCGCGCCAACTTTGTCCGCACCGGCGCCAGGGTCGATTTCACCGATGCGGCGATCTCCAACGCCGCCATGGGCTTCACCATGAACGGCTACCTCGACACGGCCAAGGAGCGCACGGACATCAACGGCACTTTTGTGCCGCTCTACGGCTTGAACAACGTCGTCTCGCAGTTGCCGATCCTCGGCCAACTCCTGGGCGGGGGCCACAACGAGGGCCTGTTCGCCCTCAATTTCCGCGTCGCCGGGCGGTTGGCCAAGCCCGATGTCAGCGTCAACCCGCTCTCTGCCCTGGCGCCGGGCATCCTGCGCAAGCTCTTCAGCGCAGGCGGCGGCAACGATGGGATCGCCGGGGCCGCGCCCATGGGCGAGACCGAACGATAGCCGTCCGCCCAGCCCGACGGATGGCGAGCGGGAAGCGCAGGCCTAACCGACCTTCAACAGGACGTGTTTCTTGCGGCCGAACGAGAGCTTGATAACACCGTCCGCTGTCACGTCGCCCGTGCGCAGCACGGCGCGCTCGTCGGTGAGCGCCACGTCGTTGACCCGCAGGCCGCCGCCCTTGATCTGGCGCCGGGCCTCGCTCGTGGACGGCACCAGCTTCGCGTATTCGGGACCGAAGGCCGAGAGCACGCCGAGGCCGGCGTCGAGGAGCGCGGCCGAGACGATTACGGTGGGCAGGTCCTGGGCCACGCTGCCTTCGACGAAGGTCTTGCGGGCCGTCTCGGAGGCAGCGTCCGCCGTCTCGCGCCCGTGCATCAGGGCCGTCGCCTCGCTGGCCAGCACCTTCTTGGCCTCGTTGATCTCGGCGCCCTGGAGCGCGGACAGGCGGGCGATCTCCCCCATGGGCAGCAGGGTGAACAGCTTGAGGAAGCGGCCGATATCGGCATCCTCGGTGTTGCGCCAGAACTGCCAGTAATCGTACGGCGACAGCATGCCGGCATCGAGCCACACGGCCCCGGCGGCGGTCTTGCCCATCTTGGCGCCCGACGCCGTGGTGAGAAGCGGGCAGGTGAGGCCGTAGAGCTGCGGAGTGCCCATCCGGCGGCCGAGATCGATGCCGTTGACGATGTTGCCCCACTGGTCGGAGCCGCCCATCTGCATCGTGCAGCCGTACCGGCGGTTGAGCTCCACGAAGTCGTAGGACTGCAGGATCATGTAGTTGAATTCCAGGAACGACAGTTCCTGGTCGCGCTCCAACCGCATGCGAACGCTGTCCATGGACATCATCCGGTTGACGGAGAAGTGCCGGCCGATGTCGCGCAGCATCTCGATGTAGTTGAGCTTCGTCAGCCATTCGGCGTTGTCGACCATGGTCGCGGCATTGCCGCCGCCCTCGAAGATGAGGAACCGGGCGAAGGTCTTCTGGATGCCGACCTTGTTCTCCTCGATCTGATCGAGGGTGAGGATCTTTCGCGATTCGTCGCGGCCCGAGGGGTCGCCGACCCGGGTGGTGCCGCCGCCCATGAGGGTGATGGGGGTGCCGCCCGTAGCCTGCAGCCAGTGCAGCATCATGATCGACAGGAGGTGGCCGACATGGAGCGAGGCCGCCGTGCAATCGTAGCCCACATAGGTGGTGAGCCGTCCGTCCAGCGCCGCCGCGTCGATGCCGGCGAGGTCCGAGCCCTGATGGATGAAGCCGCGCTCGGACAGGACCCGCAGGAAGTCGGATTTCGGGGCGAAGGCGTCGGGCGCGGAGGACATGGACGGTTCCGGTGTCGGAGGATTGCGGATCGGGACAGGGCGCGGACCGGCGTGATAGCACCGCGCGTCATTGCGCCGGCTCTTAGCAGGGCTGACCGAGGAAGGCACGACCATGACCATGATGCGCGCGATCGGCCTGATGAGCGGCACCTCCCTCGACGGCGTCGACGTCGCCCTCATCGAGACCGACGGGCACGACGTCCGGGTGGTGCAGAGCCACAACGGCTACCTCGAACCTCTCGGCCCCACGGGCTATCGCGGCTACTCGGACGAGGATCGCGACCTGCTCCGCCGCGCGCTCGCCGATTCCGAGGCCGTCGTCGCACGGGAGGACCGGCCGGGGTGCCTCGCCGAGGCGGAAGCATTCGTCACCACGGCCCATGCGGAGGCGGTGGAAAGTTTTCTTGCGGACAATGGTCTCACGGCCGCCGACATCGACGTCATCGGCTTTCACGGTCAGACCGTGGTGCATCGGCCCGACCAGCGCATGAGCGTGCAGATCGGTGACGGTGCCGCCTTGAGCCGTCGCCTCGGCATCCCCGTGGTGTCGGACCTACGTCATGCCGACATCGCTGCGGGCGGCCAGGGGGCGCCGCTGGTGCCGGTGTTCCACCAGGCCCTGGCCCGCGCCTCCGGCTTCGAGGGGGCGCTCGGCATCCTCAACATCGGCGGCGTCGCCAACGCGACGCTCATCGCCTCGAACGGCGAGGTCATCGCCTTCGACACCGGCCCCGGCAACGCACTCATCGACGACTGGATGCGCGAGCGCACGGGCCGCCCCCTCGACGACGGCGGCCGTACCGCCGCGCGGGGTCGGCCCGACGAGCCGCTGCTGGCCTGGCTCCTCATCCACCCGTTCTTCGCGCGCCGGCCGCCGAAATCCCTCGACCGCAACTGGTTCTCGCACAAGCTCGCGGGGCAGCTCTCGACGGAGGACGGCGCGGCGACTCTGACCGCCTTCACGGCGCGTGCCGTGGCCCGGGCCCTGGACCACGCCCCCGAGATTCCGACCCGATGGATCGTGGCCGGCGGAGGCGCGCGCAACGGCGAACTCGTGCGCCTGCTCAACTACCATTTGCGCGCCGAGATCACGACGGCCGACGCCATCGGCTGGTCCTCGGCTTATCTCGAGGCCCAGGCCTTCGCGCATCTGGCCGTGCGCTCGATGAAGGGGCTGCCGATCACGTTTCCCTCGACCACCGGGGTCCGCGAGGCGATCACGGGCGGCGTGCTGGCGCGGCCAGGCGACTGAGGTCACACACCGATTCGTGACCGGACACGGAGGCGGCGGCGCGCGTTCTCCCCTGGAATTCCTCCAGACGGGTGGACCATGACCAAGACCTACCTCCGGTATCACGACGACATCGAGACGCCGAAGCCCGATGAGGATGCGGTGATCGACCAGATCATCGCCTCGATGACCCGCGAGAGCGAGACCACGGCCAAACGCTACGGCCACGCCGTGCGCGCCTCTCATGCCAAGGTCAGCGGTGTCGTGGTCGGCGAGCTCCAGATCCTCGACACCTTGCCGCCGGAGCTGGCGCAGGGCCTGTTCGCCAAGCCCGGCACCCATCCGGTGGTGGTGCGGTTCGCGCAGGGCCCCGGAGAGCTCCTCAAGGATTCCGTCTCGACCCACCGCGGCATGGCGATCAAGGTGTTCGATGTGGAGGGCGAGACGCTGCCGGGTCACGACGGCACCACCCAGGATTTCGTGTTCGCCACCGGCCCGGTCTTCCCCGATCCGGACGCCGCGGGATTTCTCGGCAGCATGAAGCAGCTGGAGATGGGCACCAAGGCGCCGGAGGACATGAAGGTCGCCGTCTCGAAGCTGGCCCAGGCCGCCAACACCCTGGTCAAGACCTTCACCGGCAAGGACACGCCGATCCTCGACTTCTTCGGCCATGCGCCGAAGCATCCCCTGGCCGAGCCGTATTATAGCCAGGCGGCGCTCCGCTACGGCGACCACGTCGCCAAGGTCGCCGCCTTCCCGGCAACCCCAGACCAGGACGCCCTGGCTCGGCAGACACTCGATCCGGGCGCCGACCCGGACGTGTTCCGCCACGCCGTGGCGGCGCATTTTCGAGAAGCGGAGGTCGTGTTCGAGATCCGGGTCCAGCTCTGCACCGACCTCGAGGCCATGCCGGTCGAGGACGCCTCGAAGGAATGGTCCGACGCGAGAAGCCCCTATCGCACGGTCGCCCGCCTCGTCCTGCCGGTGCAGGTGGCCGACAGCCCGGCGCGCCTCGCCTACGCCGACGACGTGCTGTCGTTCCGCCCCGCCCACAGCCTCGCCGCGCACCGGCCGCTCGGCTCCCTCATGCGGGCACGGCTGAAGACCTATGCGGCCCTCTCGCGCTTCCGGCACGAGCGCAACGCCGTCCGTGAGATGGAACCGCGGGGAATCGCGGACGTCCCGGCCTGAGCATCGCCGGGCTGGTGCCGCAGGGGACGGGCACCGGCCCGGCATTTGTGAGTCGCGAAAACCCGCGCTAGAGCGGGGGCACCATGTCCCACAACACCTTCGGCCATCTCTTCCGCGTCACCACCTTCGGCGAGAGCCACGGGGTCGCCCTCGGCTGTGTCGTCGACGGCTGCCCGCCCGGGATCGCCATCGAGGCGGCCGACATCCAGGCGGAACTGGATCGGAGAAAGCCCGGCCAGTCGCGCTTCACCACCCAGCGCCGCGAGCCCGATCAGGTCCGCATCCTCTCGGGCGTCTTTTCCGATGACCGCACGAAGGGCGTCCAACTCACCACCGGCACGCCCATCGCCCTCGAGATCGAGAACACCGACCAGCGTTCGAAGGACTATTCCGAGATCCGCGACAGCTATCGCCCGGGCCACGCCGACTACGCCTACGACGCCAAGTACGGCATCCGCGACTATCGCGGCGGGGGTCGCTCCTCGGCACGGGAGACCGCCGCCCGGGTGGCGGCCGGTGCCATCGCGCGCCGGGTCCTGCCCGAGGGCGTGATCATCCGCGCCGCCCTGGTGCAGATGGGCCCGCACGCCGTCGACCGGTCGCGCTGGGACTGGGACGAGGTCGCCCGCAACCCGTTCTTCTGCCCCGATGCCGAGACGGCTGCGTTCTACGAGACCTATCTCGACGACATCCGCAAGGATGGCTCCTCCATCGGCGCGGTGATCGAGGTGGTGGCCGAGGGTGTGCCTCCCGGCCTCGGCGCGCCGATCTACGGCAAGCTCGACGCGGATCTGGCGAGCGCGATGATGTCGATCAACGCGGTCAAGGGCGTCGAGATCGGCGACGGCTTCGCGTCCGCCGCGCTGCGCGGCGAGGACAACGCCGACGAGATGCGCTCGGGCAATGCCGGGGCCCCGACCTTTCTCGCCAACCATGCCGGCGGCGTGCTCGGCGGCATCTCCACCGGCCAGCCCCTCGTCTGCCGGTTCGCCGTCAAGCCGACCTCCTCGATCCTCACCCCGCGCATGAGCGTGACCCGCGACAACCGCGACGTCGATCTCATCACCAAGGGCCGCCACGACCCCTGCGTCGGCATCCGCGCCGTGCCGGTGGCCGAGGCCATGATGGCGTGCGTGCTCGCCGATCACTATCTGCGCCACCGGGGGCAGGTGGGCGCGCGGGCCTGAGCCCGCCGCACACCGCCGTGCCCGCCTTAGCGATCCTGAGAGATTTGCCCGTGCCTCACACCCATGTCACGCAGGCCATCGAGGCCTATGCCCGCGGCGAGATCGTCGTGGTCACCGACGACGACGACCGCGAGAACGAGGGCGACCTCGTCGTCGCCGCTTCCCTCTGCACGCCGGAAAAAATGGCGTTCATCGTCCGCAACACCTGCGGCATCGTCTGCGCGCCCTTGACCCGCGCCGAAGCCCGGCGGCTGCGCCTCGACCCCATGGTGGCCGCCAACGACGCGCCGCTCGGCACCGCCTTCACCGTGACCGTGGACGTCAAGCACGGCCTCACCACGGGCATCTCCGCTGAGCAGCGCTGCAACACCGTGCGGGCGCTCGCCAACGGCAACATGGGCGAATCGGACTTCGTCCGCCCCGGCCACGTCTTCCCGCTCATCGCCAAGGATGGCGGCGTGCTCATGCGCTCGGGCCACACCGAGGCCGCAGTCGACCTGTGCAAGTTGGCGAACCTGCCGCCCGTGGGCGTGATCTGCGAACTCGCCAACGACGACGGCACCGTGATGAAGGGCCCACAGATCACGGCGTTCGCGGACCTGCACAACCTCAGGCGCGTGTCGGTGGCCGACCTCATCGCCTACCGCCAGTCCCGCGAGAAGCTGGTGGAGCGGGTAGGCACCTTCCCGGTCAACACCGAGTCCGGCGCGATGACGGGCTACGCCTACACCACGCCCTTCGAGACCGTGCAGCAATTCGCCTTCGTGCATGGCGACATCGGCGACGGCCACGACGTGCTTGTGCGCCTGCATCGCTCCAACGTGGTCGCCGACGTCATCGAGGGCGGGAAGCAGATCGAGGCGGTGATGCGCCGCTTCGCCCGGGAAGGGCGCGGCATCCTCGTCTACCTTCGCGACGGGTCGGCGGGTGTCCCGCTCCAGTCCTATGCCGAAGAAGGCGCGGAGGCTCAGCGCGTCCGGGCGTGGCGCGAAGTGGGCCTGGGCGCCCAGATCCTGCGCGACCTCGGTGTCGTCTCGATCCGGAATCTCGCGACCTCGTCGCGCGCCTATGTCGGCCTGTCGGGCTTCGGGATCGAGTTTCTGGGAGATGAGCGGCTGGAGGGGTAGGCTTCGAAATCCCGGAGTCGGGTCAAGCGCGCAGGGCGAGCGCCGCCGCGGGTGGGTGCCGCCCGTCGTTCGGCGGCACGGGGGCGTAGTGATTGAAGGCCATCGTCAGGGTCGCACGTCCTGAGGCGAGGCGGCTGAGCCGCTTGGCATATCCCAGCATTTCCGCCAGCGGCACCATCGCGCTCACGACATTTGGCCGGCCAGAAGGGACCCGATCCTGAATCTGGCCGCGCCGACCTTCGAGATCGTTGGTGATGAGGAGGGCTTCCTCCTCCGGCGCGACCACCTCGACAGACATCATGGGCTCGAGAAGCTGCGAAACGCCCATCCGGAGGGCTTCGCGAAGCGCCGCCCGCGAGGCGACCTCGAAGACGAGCGCCGATGAATCGATGTCGTGATAGGCAACGTCCACCAGCTCGACCCGGATATTGACCACGGGGAAACCCGCCAGGATGCCGGCTCCGAGCACTGCGTCGAGGCCTTTCTCCACGCCCGGACGGTATGCCCGCGGTACGACATCGCCGATGATCTTCGAGGCCAGCGCGAAGCCTTTACTGGGTTGGTTCGGCTCGACGACGAACCTCACGCGGGCGAACCGACCGATACCGCCGGTCTGCTCGTCGTGGGTGTAGTCGACCTCGGCGCGCTCTGTGAGCGTTTCACGATACGACACCTGCGGCCGGCCGATCGTCGCATCGAACGTCTCCGTCCGGCGCAGTACATCGACGATCCTGTCGAGTTGAACCTCGTCCATCCCCTTCAGAATCGTCTGGCCGGACCGACGATCGACTGAAAAACGGAACGACGCATCACCAGCCGCGAGCCGTGAGAGGGCAAGGCCGAGCTTCTCTTGGTCCGCCTGCGATTTCGGCTCAACGGCGATTTCGATCAGCGGCCAGGAAGCAGATGTCACGACTGCCTCACGTATCCAGTTTCGTAAATCCAGGAACGTCCCCGAATCTCCAGACGAAACTCGTACACGATGGTGAATGGGTTCCGCAGCGGGCGTCAACCTTAAACTCGGACGTCACCGCGACATCGTCACGGTTCCCTTCCGTGGCATCGCCGTGATCCGGCGACGCCTCAACGCCCCATCAAGGCATCCATATGGGCGGCGACCGACAGACCCAACCCCTTGAGGCTGTAGCCTCCCTCCAGCACGGAGACGACGCGGCCACCCGCGTGCTTCTCCGCGATCTCCATGACCCGTCGCGTGGCCCAACCGAAATCGGCTTCGTCGAGCTGGATATGGGCCAGGGGATCGAGCCGGTGGGCGTCGAAACCCGCCGAGATCACGATGAGATCCGGGGCGAACGCCTCCAGCCGGCGCAGGATGCCGGCCTCGAACACCTCGCGGAACCGCTCGCTGCCGTCGCCGGCGCGCAGGGGCACGTTGACGATGGTGTCGTGGTTGCCGCGCTCGGAGGAGGCGCCAGTGCCGGGATAGAGCGGCATCTCGTGGGTCGAGGCGTAGAGCACGCTGGCATCGTCCCAGAAGATGTCCTGCGAGCCGTTGCCGTGATGGACGTCCCAGTCGACCAGGGCGACGCGGTTGGCGCCGTGGGCTTGCCGCGCGTGGCGGGCCGCGATGGCGGCGTGGTTGAACACGCAGAAGCCCATGGCCTGCATGCGCTCGGCGTGGTGCCCGGGCGGGCGCATGGCGACGAAGGCGTTGCGGCACTCGCCCGTCATCACCGCGTCGACGGCGTGAACCGCACCGCCGACGGCGCGCAGGGCCGCCTCGATGGTGCCGGGCGACAGGAGCGTGTCGCCGTCGATCTGGACGAACCCTTCGCGGGGAGCCGCCTCGATGAGGGCCTGCACGTAGGGCACGGGATGGACCAGGGTCGGCACCGCCGGGTCGGCGAGGGGCGCGAGCCCGCGCACCAGACCGGCGAATCGCTCGTCCTCCAGGACACGTTCAACGGCGCGGATACGGTCCGGGCATTCGGGATGCCCCGCCGGCATGGCGTGGTCGAGGGCGGCGGGATGGCTCACGTAAAGCGTCGTCACATCATCCCTCCCGAGCGGATACCACCGTTGTCGTTGCTTCAAGGCAACAGGCGATGCAAATGCGCCACGTCTTGCGTGCGTGACCCTACGCCGGGATGCGCGCTCGGGTTAGGTTGCGCAAGACCTTATCAACCAAGTTTATGTCGAGCCGGATCTTCGGCCGATATGGGCACGCCGACAGGCCCGTTCCATGCGCGCACTTCCGCTCCTCGCCGTCCTCGCGGGCGCACTCCCCCTTGCCGCCTGCAACACCCAGACGGCGAACGTGGCGGCGCCCACCGCGCCGGTGGTTCAGACGTCCCTCGCCGCTCCGGCAGCCCTCACGGGCGAGGCACGCGACAAGGAGTGGATGAAGCTTGCGCCCAGCGCCGTCATCGATCCGAAGATCGCCCGCGCCACCATCGACTATCCGACCCGGGAGGCGCCCGGCACCGTCATCGTGGTCACCAAGGAGCGCCGGCTCTACTTCGTGCTGCCCGACGGCAAGGCCGTGCGCTACCCCGTCGCCGTCGGCCATGCCGGCATGGCCTGGGCCGGCACGGCGGAGGTCGATCGCAAGGGCGAGTGGCCCGACTGGAACCCGCCGCCCGAGATGCTGGCGCGCCGGCCCGATCTGCCCAAGCGCCTAGAGGGCGGCCCGACGAGCCCGCTCGGAGCCCGCGCGCTCTATCTCGCCGAGAACAAGAAGGACAATCTGTTCCGCATCCACGGCACCAACGAGCCGGAGAAGATCGGCCAGGCGGTCTCGTCGGGCTGCATCCGCATGCTCAACGCCGACGTCGTCGATCTCTACGAGCGCGTGCCCATCGGCTCGAAGGTCGTGGTGCGCTGAGCCGGGCGGGTTTAGACATCTTTCGATAAGTCTCATTCGTGATCAGGCTTTAACCTGAACGTCGATTCAGATTTGGCCGTTAACTGCTTGAAGCCTCCCGGCCCGCATAGTCCAACCATAGACACGGGCACAGACCGGCAAAGATGAAGCCGGGGAGGAATCAAGACATGATCAACCATTCGCTTCAGCTCTTCTGCAACCGTACCGTCGCCGCCGGCCGCATCACCGTTGCCGACACCCAGGCGCTCATGCGCGATGTGCTGTCGGACGGCCTCACCCATCGCGACGAGGCCGACATGCTCATCGCCCTCGATCGGGCGGTGCCACAGATCGATCCGGCCTTCCGCCTCTACCTCACCGCCGCCATCGTCGATTTCACCGTCTGGGGCGAGCGGCCCACGGGCACCATCGATAGCGACACGGCGCGCTGGCTCGCCGCTTCCCTGCGCAACGGCACCGGCCCGACGTTCCTCGCCGGTCAGATCGCCCAGGCCGTGGTGCGCGAGGCCCAGTCCTGCGACGAGGCCCTCATCGCTTTCGCCCTGGAGGCCAACCGCCGCCGCGCCGCCGAGCCTACCCCGGTGGAATTCCTCGCGGCGGCCTGAGCGGGCGGCGGCGAGCCGGGTTTCACCCGAAGCCCCGGACGCGACCTCGGGGCCCGGGCAGACCTGGACTGAAGAAACCCCATCACACCGGGCCGGTCAGCTTTCCGAAGCCGGAGAACTGCTTTAACGGGAACGAGCTTGGGCGTCCCGCGCGCCCCGACCTTTCCTGACCGACCAGAGTGCCGGACCGATGTTCGAGAAGATCCTGATCGCGAACCGTGGCGAGATCGCCTGTCGCATCATCAAGACGGCCCGCCGCATGGGCATCAAGACCGTGGCGGTCTACTCGGACGCCGACCGTGACGCCGTGCACGTCGCCATGGCCGACGAGGCCGTGCATATCGGCCCGGCCCCGGCGGCACAGTCCTACCTGCTCATCGACAAGATCATCGACGCCTGCAAGCAGACCGGCGCTCAGGCCGTGCATCCGGGCTACGGCTTCCTGTCCGAGCGTGAATCATTTCCGCGTGCCCTGGAGGCCGCCGGCATCGTCTTCATCGGCCCCAATCCGGGTGCCATCGCCGCCATGGGCGACAAGATCGAATCGAAGAAGGCGGCATCCGCCGCCAACGTCTCCACGGTGCCGGGCTTCCTCGGCGTCATCGAGAGCCCCGAGCACGCCGTCACCATCGCGGACGAGATCGGCTATCCGGTGATGATCAAGGCCTCGGCTGGCGGCGGCGGCAAGGGCATGCGCATCGCCTACTCCTCCGACGAGGTCGCCGAGGGCTTCGCCCGCGCCAAGTCCGAGGCGGCCTCGTCCTTCGGCGACGACCGGGTGTTCGTGGAGAAGTTCATCACCGATCCGCGCCACATCGAGATCCAGGTGATCGGCGACAAGCACGGCAACGTGATCTATCTCGGCGAGCGCGAGTGCTCGATCCAGCGCCGCAACCAGAAAGTCATCGAGGAAGCGCCGTCGCCGCTCCTCGACGAAGCGACCCGGAAGAAGATGGGCGAGCAGGCCGTGGCCCTGGCGAAAGCCGTGAACTACGATTCCGCCGGCACCGTCGAGTTCGTCGCCGGCCAGGACAAGTCGTTCTACTTCCTCGAGATGAACACCCGCCTGCAGGTGGAGCATCCGGTCACCGAGATGATCACCGGCCTCGACCTCGTCGAGATGATGATCCGCTCGGCCTACGGCGAGGCGCTTCCCCTGGCGCAGAACGATGTGAAACTCGACGGCTGGGCCGTCGAGAGCCGCGTCTACGCCGAAGACCCCACCCGCAACTTCCTGCCTTCCATCGGCCGCCTCACCACCTACCGGCCGCCGGCCGAGGGTAAGTTCGGCGACGCGATCGTGCGCAACGACACCGGCGTGGAGGAGGGCGGCGAGATCGCGATCCACTACGATCCGATGATCGCCAAGCTCGTCACCTGGGCGCCGACCCGGGCGCAGGCCATCGAATCGCAGGGCGAGGCCCTCGATGCCTTCGCCATCGACGGCATCCGCCACAACATCCCGTTCCTGTCGGCCCTGATGGCGCATCCGCGCTGGCGCTCGGGCAACATCTCCACGGGCTTCATCGCCGAGGAATTCCCGGAGGGCTTCTCCGCCCCCGAGCCCGAGGGCGAGATCGCTCAGGTCATGGCGGCGGCGGCGGCGGCCATCGACCACAAGCTCAACACCCGCAAGCGCGGCATCTCCGGGCAGATGCGCGATCCGGCCCTGCTCCACTTCGAGCGCGACCGCGTCGTGGTCCTGGCCGGGCAATCCCATCCCGTCACCGTCGATGCGGTCGGCGGCACGCTCATCGTCACGGGCGCGGACGGAACGACCTGGCCCGTCCAGAGCGACTGGTGTCCGGGCGAGCCCGTGTGGCAGGGCGAGATCGCCGGCAAGCGCGTGGCCATGCAGGTGCGCGGCCTCCTCAACGGCGTCGCGCTCCAGCATGCCGGTGCGGCGGCGCAAGCCCGCGTCTACACCCGGCGCGAGGCCGAACTCGCCGCCCTGATGCCGGTGAAGGTCGATGCGGGCTCGGGCAAGCAGGTGCTCTGCCCGATGCCCGGCCTCGTCAAGGCGATCCTCGTCAAGGAAGGCCAGGAGGTGAAGAACGGCGAGGCGCTGGCCATCGTCGAGGCGATGAAGATGGAGAACGTTCTGCGCGCCGAGCGCGACGCCACCGTCTCGAAGATCGCGGCGAAGGAGGGCGACAGCCTCGCCGTCGACGCGGTGATCCTCGAGTTCGCCTGAGCTGGAGCGGCGCGTGCCGCTCTACTTCGCCTACGGCGCCAACATGGACGCGGCCGCCATGGCCGCGCGTTGCCCGGCCTCGCGCCTGGTCGGGCAGGGGCGGCTCAACCGCCACCGCTTCATCGTCATGCGCGAGGGCTACGCCTCGGTGGTGCGCGATCCGCGCGCCACCGTGTGGGGCGTGGTGTGGGACCTAGCGCTCGCCGACGTGCCGGCGCTGGACCGCTACGAGGGCGTGGCCGGCGGCCTCTACATCAAGGCCTACCAGCCCATCACTCTGAAGGGCGGCGCGAAGCGTGCCCTGATCTACCTCGGCGGCAGCAGCGCCCAAGGGACACCCCGACCCGGCTACCTCGAATCGGTCCTGGCGGCGGCGGATGCGGCGCAATTGCCGGCGCCCTACATCGGGGAGCTGCGCTGCTGGCTGCGGGGCCGGGTCGCATGAGAAGGCGCGGGGCATGAGCCGAACCAGAACCGTCGAGGCGATCATCCACGGTCGCGTGCAGGGCGTCGGCTACCGGTTCTGGACCAAGGGCGAGGCCGAGCGCCTCGGTCTCTCGGGCCACGTCCGCAACCGGCCCGACGGCACCGTGGCGGCAGCCTTCTCGGGGGAGGCCGACGCCATCGCGGCCATGCTCGCCGCATGTCGGCAGGGGCCGCCCGGGGCACGGGTGACGGACGTCGTCGAGCGCGACGGCCCTGCACCTGCAGCCGGCTTTCACATCCTGCACGACTGAAACGGCGGGCCGGCCGTAACCCTGGACAGGGGGCCGCCTTCCGCGTTAGCGCCGGGACGGTCGCGATCGGCCCGGCATCAGGCGCACCCGATGATCACGGCGGACTTCTCCTACCTCGACTTCGCCGCCCTGTGCTTCTTCCTGGCGGCCTGGGGCGGCTACGGCATGGCGGTCTCGCGGATGCGGGGCCGGCGCACCAGCCTGAGCCAGATCATGAACCGGCAGCGCGAGATCTGGGCGCAGCAGCTCATCCACCGCGACAACCGGGTGGTCGACACCACCATCAACGCCTCGCTTCAGAACGGCACCGCGTTCTTCGCCTCGACTTCCCTCATCGCGCTCGGCGGCGTCCTCACCCTGTCGCGCTCGGGCGACGACGTGCTGACCCTGTTCGGCGCGCTGCCCTTTGGGGCCGTCGCCACGCGGACGACCTGGGAGATCAAGGTCGCGGGACTGGCGGTGGTGTTCATCTACGCGTTCTTCAAGTTCTCCTGGGCCTACCGGCTGTTCAACTACGGGGCGATCCTGCTCGGCGCGGTGCCGCCCAAAGGCTCGAGCGCCAGCATGGCCGCGATGCAGCGGGCCGCGGGCCGGGCGGCGGCAATGAACATCGCGGCCGGCTCCCACTTCGCGCGCGGGCAGCGGGCGTTCTTCTTCGCCCTGGCCTATCTCGGCTGGTTCGTGAGCCCGGTTCTCCTATTCGTCACCACCACGGCGGTGGTCTGCGTGATGTGGCGGCGTCAGTTCAGTTCGAAAATCCGCGCCGCCCTCCTGGCGCAGGACGACGGGAAAGGGCAGGGGTTGGACCCATGACCAATCCGAAGAAACCACCCCGCAAGACCGCCATCGCCAGGGCCGCCGCCGCCAAAGCGCTCAAGGGCAAGAAAACGGCTGCCAAGAAAGCGGCCGAGAAGCCCGGCGCGAAGGCTCCCCCGGCCCCGAAGGCCGCGGCACCGCAGCCTCCGGCAGCCCCCGTTCGCAAGGGACCCAGTGAAGATCTCATCGCAGAGACCATCCTGCGCCTCCTGGCCGAGCGCGGTCCGGGCAAGACCGTCTGCCCCTCGGAAGTGGCCCGCGACATCGGCGGCTCGCAGCCCGAGGTCTGGAGCCCGATGATGCAGCCCGTGCGCCGCATCGCCGTGCGGATGACCAAGGCCGGCCAGATCGCCATCCTGCGCAAGGGCAAGCCCGTGGAGGATGTCGATGATTTTCGCGGCATCTACCGGCTGGCGCTGCCGGCCGCCGGCTCCGAAGAGGCCTGAGGCGCCGGCATCCAGGCATCGGTGTAGCCGGCGAGCCGATACACCACGAGGCCGATCCACTCCTTGACGGCGACGTCGAGGAGGGCGAGCCCATCGGATGCAAAACTGTTGAAGCGGACCGCATCGCGCGGTCCGGCCGTGCGGTAATCCACCGGATAGGCGGCCACGGTGAAGCCGGCCACCCGAAAGCAGCCGACGGCGCGGGGCATGTGCCAGGCCGACGTCACGAGGAGCCAGCGCTCGCCGGGCTTCGGCTTGACGAGATCGGCGGTGAAGGCGGCGTTCTCGCGGGTGTTGCGCGAGCGATCCTCCAGGATGAGGCGGGTGCGCGGCAGACCCAGACCGTCGGCGGTGCGCCCGACGATCGCGGACTCGGACACCTCGCCCGGCCGCAGCGCGGCGCTTCCGCCCGCGAAGGCAAGACGCGCGTCTGGATAGCGCCGGGCGAGGTCGGCCAGGGCGATCTGGCGCTCCCCGGCCTCGTTGAGGACGAGCTGATCGCGCGCCGCCGACAGGCGCGTCTCGACGGCTCCACCGAGGACGACGATGCCGGCCACCGGCGTGCCGTCGTCGACGAAGGCCGGGAACCGTTCCTCCAGGGGCAGGGCGACCCAGAGGGCGAGGGGGGAGAAGCCGGCCACGAGAAGTGCGAGGGCCGCCGTCAGGGCCAGCCCGCCCCCGAAGCGGCGCCAGCGCCCGAAGACCGAGAGGAGCGTCCCGGCGACGACGGCCAGGATCAGGAGGTTCGACGGTGTGATGACGAAGAAGATCAGCTTCGAGAGCGGAAAGAACATGGCGCGAAAGCGACCTTCAGGGGAGGGGACGCAAGGCCTGGACCGGCCTCATGCCTTCGGGATCGGCGGCGGGTAGGCGTGGAAGCGGCCCTGCGGGTCCTCGACCCGCCAGCCGGCCGCCGTCGCGCGGAGGTAGTCCGGCCCCACCGGCACCTTGCCGTGGCCGCCGGGGATGTCGAGGACGTAGAGGGGCTGTGCGAGCCCCGAGAGCCGGCCGCGGAGCTGCCCCATCAGGGCACGCCCCTCGGCCAGATCCGTGCGCAGGTGGCCGGTGCCGGGGGCGAGGTCGCCATGGTGCAGGTAGTACGGCTTGATCCGGTGCTCCACGAAAGTCCGCATCAGGAGGCCGAGGGTCTCGGGATCGTCGTTGATGCCGGCGAGCAGCACCGTCTGGCTCACCATGGGGATGCCGGCATCGACGAGGCGGGCGATGGCGCGCGCGGCGGCGGGGGTGAATTCGCGCGCGTGGTTGGCGTGGAGCGCCACGAACACCGCGCCGTCGAACTGCTTCAGGGCTGCGACGAGAGCGTCGGTGACGGCCGCGGGATCGACCACCGGCACGCGGGTGTGGAAGCGCAGCACCCGCACGTGTGGAATCGCCTTCAGCGCCTGGGCGATCCGGGCGAGGCGCCGGGGCGAGAGCGCGAAGGGATCGCCGCCCGTGACCACCACCTCCCAGATCTCCGGCCGGCCGGCGATGTAGGCGAAGGCCGCGTCGAGTTCGGCGTCGCTCAGGGTTCCGAGGCCCTCGGGGCCGACCCGCTCGCGCCGGAAGCAGAACCGGCAGTAGACCGGGCAGACATGGAGCGGTTTCAGCAGCACCCGGTCGGGATAGCGGTGGACGAGGCCGGACAGGGGGCTGTGGGCGTCGTCGCCGATGGGATCGGCATCCTCCTCAGGGCGCGTCGCGAGTTCCTCCGCCCGGGGAACGAACTGGCGGGCGATGGGATCGTGGGGGTCGGCCGGATCGATGAGGTCGGCCAGATCCGGGGTCACGGAGACGGCGTAGCGGGCGGCCACCGCTTCCAGTGCGGGAAGGTCAGCGGCCGCGACGAGGCCGGCTCGGACAAGGTCGAGGGGGCTCTTCAGGGGGCGGTTCACGACCGTCCCCCGGTGACGGGCGTCCAAAGCACGTCCTCGATATGGGGGGCGCCGACGCAGAGCATCACCAGGCGGTCGAGGCCGAGCGCGATGCCGCTGGCCTCCGGCATGATGGCGAGCGCCTCCAAGAACGCCTCGTCGATAGGGTAGCGCTCGCCGTAGACCCGCTCCTTCTCGTCCATCGCGAGGGTGAAGCGCCGGCGCTGCTCGGCCGGGTCGGTGAGTTCGCCGAACGCGTTGGCGAGTTCGACGCCGCAGGCATAGAGCTCGAACCGCTCGGCCACGCGCGGGTCGCACGGGCTCGGACGGGCGAGCGCCGCCTCGCACACCGGATACTCGCACAGGATCGTCGGGCGCCCGAGACCGAGACCGGGTTCGATCCGGGCGACGAGGACCCGGCTGAACAGGTCGGCCCAGGTGTCGTCCGCAGCGACCCGCAGGCCGGCTTCCGCGACGGATGCGGCAAATCCATCCCGATCCGTGCTTCCGTCCGGCCCCACCGTCGCCAGGAGGTCGATACCCAGCTTCGAAAAGGCCTCCGCCAGGGTCAGACACTCGAAGGGTGCGAAGGGATCGGCCTCGCGGCCGCGATGGATGAGAATCCGTGTGCCCGCCGCCTCGGCGGCCAGCGCCAGCGTCTCGGAGCAGTCCCGCATAAGCTGCGTGTAGTCCTCGCCCGCCCGGTACCATTCGAGCATGGTGAACTCGGGGTGGTGCAGGGGCCCACGTTCGCGGTTGCGGAACACCCGCGAAAAACTCACGATCCGTCGCTCACCCGCCGCCAGCAGGGTCTTGCAGGCGAATTCCGGCGACGTGTGAAGGTAGAGCGGATGGGAAACCCCATCGGCCCCGAGAATCTCGGTGGCGAAGGCCGAGAGATGAGCTTCGTTGCCGGGCGAGACCTGAAGGCAGGCCGCCTCGACCTCGACGAAGTCGCGCTCCGAAAAGTGTCCCCGCAGGGCGGCGGTGATGCGGTTGCGCGCCATCAGGGCCGGGCGCCGGTCGGCGTGGCGGTCCGGATTCCACCAGGGGGAGGGAACGGTCATCGGGCGGGCCTTACCACGGGTGGCCGGGCGCCTCCACGTCTCAAGGGCCCCCCAAGTCCTGCGGCTGGCAACGGGGCCACGGATAGGGTAGTGGCGGACCGACGATGTCGCTCCCGCGGGCCCGAACCGCGACGGGGCGACCGACCCGTTTCTCGAGACACGAACAGGACCTGACCCCGTGAAGGTGATCGCTTCCACGCTCCGCAAGGGCAACGTCGTCGACAAGGATGGCAAGCTCTACGTCATCCTGACGATCGAGAACATCCACCCCGGCAAGGGCACCCCGGTGACGCAGCTCGACATGCGCCGCATCACCGACGGCGTGAAGGTGTCGGAGCGCTACCGCACCACCGAGTCGGTGGAGCGTGCCTTCGTCGAGGATCGCGAGCACACCTTCCTCTATGAGGACGGCGAGGGCTTCCACTTCATGAACCCCGAGACCTACGATCAGGTCGCGATCCAGAAGGACGTGATCGGCGATGCCGCACCCTACCTTCAGGAGGGCATGAAGGTGATGGTCTCGATCCACAACGACGTGGCGCTCACCGTCGAGTTGCCCCAGCGCGTCACCCTGGAGATCACCGAGACCGAGCCCGCCATGAAGGGCCAGACGGCGTCCTCCTCCTACAAGCCCGCCATCCTGTCGAACGGCGTGCGCACCGCCGTGCCGCCGCACATCGCGGTCGGCACCCGCGTGGTCATCATGACGGAAGACGGTTCCTACGTGGAGCGCGCCAAGGACTGATTTTTTACGGGGCGGGCGCGGTACCCTCGGCCGCCTCGTAGCAGCCTTGCGACAGGGCTTGGGCGCGCGCCCGCTCCGCCACCGTGAAGGTCCGCTGCGATTGCGCCCATAGGCCATCGCGGCGGAAGGCCCCGACGACGCAGCGTGCGGCCACCCGGCACGCCGCCACCTCGCCCCCCGTCGCGATGCAGTTGCGAGCGTAGGCGGTGCGGAACTCCGCCTCGCCGGCACGCGGATGCGGCCCTACGAGGGCGGCGATGCCCGAGAACAGCGCCAGCAACACGGGCTGGTGGACGAGATAGACGGCGAGACTGTGCCGCCCGGCGAAGGCGGCGATACGCCCGGGTCCCCGTGCGGCCCGCCAGCGGTCGATTCGCGTCTGCGCCAGGCGCGGCAGGCCGAGGCGCCCGACGACGATCCCCGCCAGGACGAGCCCGAACCACGGGAACAGCGGCACGTAGTCGTTGGTCTGCGGCAATGTCTTGCCCAGTCCAACGAAGAACAGGACCGGCGCATCGAGCACCCCACCGCCCATGACGTGGGGGGCCGCCATCACGAGGGCGGCGCCGAGGGCCGTGACCGCCACCGGCGCGAACAGGAACGGCAGGGCCAGCACGCTGGAGAGCGCGATGCAGTGCAGGATGCCGAAGAACACGTAGCTCCCCGGAAACAGCCCGTAGGTCGCCGCCGTCACGGCCAGCGCCGCGCCGCCGATGCGCAGGAGACGCGTCAGCACGGCCCGGCGCCGGACGCCCGCGCCATGGGCGAGGACGAGGCCGATTCCGACGAGGACGAGGAATCCACCGGCGATGAGGTGGGCGGCGACCCGGCCGGCCGGCGCCAGGGCGTAATTCTCCGGCGTCAGCCGGAGATAACCGAGGTCCCAGGTCGCGTGGTAGGCCGCCATCGCGCCGAGGGCCACGCCCCGCGCGGCGTCGAGGGCATCGATGCGCGCGCGCGGCGGGGAAGCGGGGACGTGATCGGGACCGGGCGGAGTTGAGGCCATGCCCTCGGCCCTAACATCGATCCGACGCCCTCGCGATCCCCTGTGGCGCCCGCACCCGCGTGGCGAACAATGCAGCATGGATCGACACGCGCGGACACCAATTAGGCTTCCGCAGGGTGACGACTTCGTTAATCTCTCCTGCGGATCGCGCGGCGTGATTCGGTGTGGGTTGCTTAATGTCGGACGATTTCGGGGCGGGCTCCTACGGGGGGCATTCGGCGGATGAGCACGCGGATGCCCGCACCGGCGAAGGCCTGGGCGGCGACACCCAGCGCCCCCTCGACCTCGTCGAGGTGGCCGGTCGCATCAAGTGGTTCGACGTGGCGAAGGGTTTCGGCTTCATCGTGCCCGACGACGGCACGGCGGACGTGCTGCTCCACATCACCTGCCTGCGCCGCGACGGCCACCAATCTGCGAGCGAGGGCGCGCGCGTCGTCGTGGAGGCGACCGAGCGGCCGCGCGGTTGGCAGGCCTTCCGGGTGCTCTCCCTCGATCAATCAACCGCCTTGCACCCCTCCGAACTGCCGCTCCCGCGCACCCATGTCAGCGTCACCCCGACGAGTGGCCTCGAGACGGCAGTGGTGAAGTGGTTCAACCGCCTGCGCGGGTTCGGCTTCCTCAGCCGAGGCGACGGAACGCCCGATATCTTCGTCCACATGGAGACGCTTCGCCGCTACGGCATCGCCGAACTCAAGCCCGGCGAGATCGTTCTCGTCCGCTACGGCGACGGCTCGAAGGGCAGGATGGCGGCGGAAGTCCGCTTTCCCGACGGTGCTCTGCCGGCCTCGCACTGACCCACGCCTTTCCATAAGTTCACGCTATTCCCGGACCCGCACTTTTCCCCGAGCCCGCACTTTTCCCCAAGCCATGAGTTCCGCGTTGTCGAACACCAAAGCCGCCCTGCGCGCGCTCTGTGCGCTCCTGTTCCTCGGTCTCGGTCTTGCGACCGCCCCCGCGCAGGACGCGGCCTCCGGCCCGACCGAACCCTTGACCATCGCGTCCCGTGCCGGACGCCACGCCTTCGCCGTCGAGGTGATGCGCACGGATGCCGACCGCTCGCGCGGCCTGATGTACCGGCGGACCATGGCCCCCGATCACGGCATGCTGTTCGACTTCCAGGCCGCCGCCCCCGTGGCCATGTGGATGAAGAACACCTACCTGCCTCTCGACATGGTGTTCATCCGCGCCGACGGGACCATCGCGCGCATCGCGACGGACACCGAGCCGCTCTCGACCAAGGTCATTCCGTCGGGCGAGGCGGTCCTGTCCGTGCTGGAACTCAATGCCGGCACCACGGCGCGCCTTGGCATCCATGCCGGCGACCGGGTGGAACACGCGCTGTTCCGCACAACCAAACCATAGGATCCGCACACGAACGCAACAAGAACATCGCTTGACGATCGTCCCAATTCGGACCAATGTTCCCTCAATGTTCTGAGCGCTGCATCAATCGCCGATCCGGTGATTCGTGTGACGCCGATGAGGGGACATCATGATCGACCTGCATTCGGACGAGAGCCCCGCGACCGCCGCCCTCCTGTTCGGCAACGCCGAATGGAATGTCCTGCCTGAGGGGCTGGAGCATCGCGCGAGCGGCTACTTCATCGCCCGCGACGTGCTCGGGATGCGCCGGGGCGACCTGTGGGAATGGCCTCTGCACCTGGCCGAGAAGAGCTGGTGCCAGCCCCTGCCGTTCCGCGACGCCTTCCTTGCCGCCCTCGAAACCTTCACGATCGCCCGCGATGCTGGTCTCGCCGCGTCCTTCGCCCTGGGCTTCGGATTGACGGCCGGGCAGGGCCTCGGAAGGTCCACCGACGGCTTCGTGAGCCTGGGCGAGATCATCCGGCCCAAGGCACAGAAGCAGAGCGCCGCGCGCAAACGAAACGCCGCGCCGGAGGTGCGTGGCAGCCGCCGCGGCATGCCGGTGCCGCGGACGGTCGAGGCGGGCGTCCAGCGCATTGCGCTCTGACGCGGGACGTTGCCCTCCGGTCACCCGGCCCTAGATCCTCGTTGGGCACCGGAGGGCATCATGGGACACGATCAGGAAGACGGCACGGCCGGTATGAATGGTCTCGAAGGCCTCCTGGCACCACCGTTTTCCCGGCGTGGCTTCGTGATGACGAGTCTGATGACGGGAATTACCCTCGCCACCACGTCGGTCGAAGCGCAGGTGATCCATACGGATGCCGCGGGCCTCGTGGCGGGTGAAGTCCGCATCCCCGCCGGTGACGGCCCGATGCCCGGCTACCGCGCGATGCCGGAAGGGCAGGGACCGTTCCCGGTGATCCTCGTCATCGAGGAGATCTTCGGGGTTCACGACTACATCAAGGATATCTGCCGGCGGCTGGCCAAGGTCGGCTACTGCGCCGTGGCACCCGAACTCTACGCCCGTCAAGGCGATCTCTCGACCATGACCGACGCCAAGGTGATCGTCCGCGACGTCATCTCGAAGACGCCCGATGCGCAATGGATCGCCGACCTCGACGCTGCCGCGGCCTGGACCGTCACGAATTCGAATGGCGACGCATCGCGCCTCGCCACCATGGGCTGGTGCCGGGGCGGGCGCGGCGTCTGGCTCTACGCCGCCCATCGCCGTGACCTGAAGGCCGGTGTGGCCTGGTACGGCGCCATGGGCGGCGAACGCACGACCATCCAGCCAAAGACGGCCGACGATGTCGCTGGCGAGATCAACGCGCCCCTCCTCTGTCTCTACGGGGCCGCCGATACCGGCATCCCCGTCGCCGCCATCGAGGCGGCGCGGGACAACGCGCGGGGGGCGGGCAAATCCGTCGAACTCATTGTCTATCCGGAAGCACCGCACGGCTTCCACGCCGATTATCGTCCGAGCTATCGTCGCGAGGCGGCGGAGGATGGATGGAGCCGGGCCCTCGCCTTTCTCAAGGCCCAGGGCGTCTGAATCCGAGGTGTTTGATGAAGTGCCCGGCGCAGGCCGCGACCGGGGAACTGCGGCACGAATGCTGCATTGATTTAAAAACGTCGCGGCTCACGCCCGCATGTCCGACACATTCACCAGTTAGGTCACGGATCGGATACTAAGGGATCGGCCCGCCGTCCTGGCTTGAAGAGCGTTCCGGACCATGAGTTCTACCCCCCCGTCGGACGCACGCCCGGTTATCCTCGTCGTCGAGGACGAGCCCGATGAGCGCTACCTCGCGGCTGAACTGTTAGAGGAGACGGGTTTCCGGGTCATCGAGGCCGAGACCGCCGAACGCGCCCTGGCAATTCTCAACGACCACGGCGACGAAGTCAGCGTGGTGTTTTCCGATGTCCGTACACCCGGCCCCATCGGGGGCTTCGAGCTCGCCCGGATCATCGGTGTCACCTGGCCCCGGGTCCGTGTCCTTCTCACCTCGGGTGACGCCGGCGACCAACCCAGCGATCTTCGGGTTTCGGCGACCTTCATTCCCAAGCCCTGGCGAGCCGCCGACATCCTGGCCTGGGTTCAGGATGCGGCCGGGCATCCGGCCAAGGCAAGGATCGGCGCCGATGTGATCGGGACTGGCACGAACGGTTCTCGAATTATCGTCGGCGAAGCGGAAACTTGAGCCTGCCGGCCCGTTGACGGAGTCCTTCTGTACGATACCGTCCAAGCGATTCGGTGCTACTCCCATGATGTCCGGCAAAAACCCGCACCGACTCCCCGCGGCAACGATCCGCTCCCATACGGTCTTCAATGAATCCGCGATGCTCGCGCGGATCGGGGAAGATTTGCGCGACTTCTATGGCGATGTCGACGCGTCGTCGCTTCCCAACGATCTTCTGCGCTTGGCGAACCTCGTTGACGGGAAGCGCCGGCGATCGAACGAGGATAGCGCGGCGTCCTAGTGCGGCGGGAATGCCGCACTATTCAGGAGCTTTCCGCCCGCCGTCGCACGCCTTGCGTGATCTGCTATGTCTCGGCCGTCGGGCCGCTGCCGTTCCGATTCCGTCTGTCGAGCACGCCATGCGCCTGAACCTTCGCCTCGGCCTTGCCGCCGCTTGCCTATGGACCGTAGGCGCCGTGCACGGCCCGGCCTCCGCCGCCGCTCCGCCGGTTCAGCCCGCCGAGGGACCGGGCGGGATCGGCGACCGCGCCGCGACCATCGTCAAGCGTGCCCTCGGGCGGCCCAGTGCGGCGACCTTCATCTTCCACAAGGCCGGGCCCGCCCCTGCCGAGGGCCGACCCGTCGCGGTGTTCCTCCATGCCTGGGGGGCTCCGAACCCGCAGGCCTACGGTGCCTGGATCGATCACCTCGCCCGCACCGGATTCCTCGTGGTCTTTCCGCGCTTCCAAGAGATCAACCGGACGCGACCGGCCGATGCCTCGGCCAGCGCCGAACGCCTGCTCAAGGCCACCTTTTCGGAGTTGGCCCAGGATGCCGATGCCAAGCCGGACGTGAAGCGCGTCGCGGTGATCGGGCATCTCGCCGGTGCGCCCATCGCCGCCAACGTCGCGGCGGACGCGGCCGAACAGGGTCTGCCCGTGCCGCGCCTCGTCTTCGCGATCATGCCGGGCGGCATCGCCAGCGATGCCAAGGCGCGCGGCATCGTCCTGCACGACCTGTCCAGGATCGCCCCCGAGACCCTCGTTGTCACGGTGATCGGCGACCGCGACGCCCGGGCGGCCGATCTCGCCGCCCGCCGTCTCCTGCGGGAGGCGATCGCGGTAACGCCCGAGCGCAAGCTCTTCCTGCGCGCCCTGTCGGACGATCACGGTTTCCCGGCGCTCACCGCCACCCTCTCCTCTCCGGCCGGCGCCGACCCGGCCTACGATGGCGCCGCCCTGAAGCTGCCGCCCGAGCCGCCGCGCGACCCGAAGCAGCCCGCGCCGCCGTTCAAATGGACGCCCGACATGGCGCTCACCGGCGAGCAGACCACCCTGGTGGCGCAGATCAACAATGCGCGCACGGACAGCCTCGACTACCTCGCCTATTGGAAGACCTTCGATCTCGCCGCCGCGGCCGCCTTCGGGGGTGCCGACGCACAGGCGCTCAAGGCCAATCCGCGCCTGAGCGACATGGAGCGCTGGGCCGATGGCTGGCCGGTCAAGCGCCTCGTCGTCGAGACGCCGCGCCTGACGCCGCCGCCGGCCGCCGCCGTCACACCCGCAGCCACCCGCGCCAAACCGGCATCCCGCCGGCCCTGATCCCACGCCTCAGACCGGTTTCGCCTCCCGATGAAGCTGTTCCACTCGCATTTCTCGCCGTTCGTGCGAAAGGTCATGGTCGTCGCCCACGAGGTCGGTGCGTCCGAGCAGCTCGAACTCCTGTCCAGTGCGGCTCACCCGACCCAGCGCGATGCCAACATCCTAGCGCTTCATCCCCTGGCGCAGGTGCCGACCCTGATCGCCGACGACGGGCGGGTCTTCGCCGACAGTCGGGTGATCTGCGAATACCTCGACACCGTCGGCGGCGGCGGCGTATTTCCCCAGCTCGGCCCGGCGCGCTGGACGGCCCTCAACGATCAATCGACGGCCGACGGCGTCCTCGATGCCGCGCTTCTCATCCGCTATGAACTCACCGTGCGCACCGAGGGCGAGCGCTCGACCGCCTGGATCGCCGGACAGACCGCCAAGATCGGGAGCGCCCTCGATACCTTCGAGGCGGGCGCGGCCGCTTTGGCCGACCGGGTCGATATCGGCACCATCGCGGTCGCCTGCTCGCTCGGCTACCTCGACCTGCGCTTCCCGGAGCTGGCCTGGCGACGCCGGAGCCCGGCTCTCGCAGCATGGTTCGAGGGATTCGCCGCGCGTCCGTCGATGCAGGCGACGAAGCCGCCGGCGGCCTGACCGGGGCCATCACGGACAAAGACCCTTTCGCGCAAGGGAATCCTGGCGCAAGCTTTGCGACACGGCATCCGGGTCCGCCGGATGCCGCGCCATGTCCGATTTCGTAGCAACCCTCCTGGCCGCCCTGATCTTCTGCCTGGGGCTGATGCTGCTCAACGCCGTCACGCGTCTGGCCCTGCAGTGGCACGTGGCACCCGCCGACCTCGCCGAGAACGGGATGCTGCAATACGGTCTTGCCATGGCGGCGGCCGGGACGGCTTGGCGTCGGGCCGTTCGCGTACGAATCGCCTGAGGCGTCCCCTGGTCGCGCACGCACCAGGCGGGCATCCACGCACCGGGCGGGTATCGAAGCCGGTGCTCGGGAGCGCGCCGTCGGCGCGCTCCCGTATCTCTACCAAGATTCCTAGAAGTAGGACTTCAGGGTGCCACGGCGGCGCACGTCGAGGGTGGCGCAGTGGAACGAGCCACCGAACGGTCCGTAGGACAGGAACGGAGCCGGGATCGGGTCGAAGCCCCAATCCTTGAGGGCCTTGATCAGGGTCGGCTGACTCTGGTCGACGACGATCTTCTTCTCGTCGATGGCGAGCACGTTGATCGAGGTCCAGGGCGAGCACATGGAGATCTTGCTCATGAAGCCCTCGACGGGGTCGGGGCGCGGGGCGATGAGCACGTCCCACTTCTTGAGCACGGCCGGCAGCTTCTCGACGTCGATGTAGTCCGGGTTCACCAGCACCTTGCCGGGCGCGAGCGGCATGAACGACGAGTCGATGTGCATCGGCTGCGGGCAGCGGCTCTCGATCTCGTGGATGCGGAAGCCGGGGCCGAGGTGGCGGCGCAGCCACTCGATGCCCATCAGGTTCGTCACGTTGGAGCGGGTGACGAAGAGGTCGCGGCCGCAGCGCACGAAGTCGGCGGCGTCGAACACCGGCTCGAACTCGTTGACGGTGAACTGCATCGGCTCACCGGCCTTCAGGTTCGGCACCCGGTAGTCGTAGTTGTAGAGCTCGTCGGTCAATTGCGGACGCGGAGCCGAGGTCCACCGCGCTCCATTGCGAAAATATTCCTTGAAGAGCGAGCGGTAGGCGTCGCCCTCGAAGTAGCGCGAGCGCCAGCACATGGGGCTCTCGATGATCTCGTCGCCGATGACGAGGTACGGGTCGCGCGGGCAGGCGACGCAGAAGCCGCGCGAGGACCATTTCGGCGCCCGGAACTTCTTCGAGAAATCGATGCTGTCGGGCCGGCGGATCTTCACGCCCTCGCCGGCGAGGATGGAGATGAAGTTGTCGAGCTCCTGCTGGGCGAGCTTCTTCATGAACTTCGGATACCGGAACCCGGACGCAAAGCGGTAGAACGGCTGGGCCGCACGCGGCAGGTTGAAGATCACGGTCAGATGGTGTGTCGGAATGGTCGCACCGTCGAGACTTCCGACGATGACCTCCTCCAGGGGGTCCCACTCGTTCCAGGCCATCACCGGCGAATGCGGCTTGGGCGTCCCCGGGGCGCCGAAACCGGCCGACGTCGTGCGGTCGCCACGCCCGTCCCGATCGACGGCCTCGCCCGCCGTGATGTGTGATTCGCGGTCCATGATCCGTACCCCTGTCGCGCGTCCTGCGGCTGCTTTTTTGGGGCTTCGCCCCTATGCCGCTTTGGCCCGCACTGTGTCTATCGGGTGATAGACAACGCTTCCCAAAGCTGCAACTTCCGATGACGTTCATCGCTTCCGGCGGTCTTCTGACCCGGAAACACGGCGGGATTTCAGCAGAGATCGGCCGAACCGACGTCCGAAAGGGGACCATGAAGCGTTTGACGACATTGGCCCTGATCGCCGGTCTTTGCACGGTCGTCGGCCTGTTCCTGTCCTCGGGTCTCGAAGACGTTGCGGCCGCCGTGGTGAGCGCCGGATGGGGCGCCCTCGTCGTCGTGCTCGCGCGCGCCGTGGCCGTCGCCTGGGCGGGCCTGGGCTGGTTCGTGATCTTCCCGCGCTTCGAGCGCCCGTCCTTCCGTGACTGCGTGACGCTCCGGTTCGTCCGCGAGGGCATCAACACCCTGCTGCCCGTGGCCCAGGTCGGGGGTGATTTCGTCGCCGCGCGGCTCCTGACCAAGCGCGGCGTCTCAGGCGGCGTCGCCGGGGCCAGCATGTTCGTCGATCTGATGACCCAGGCGGTCACCCAGTTCCTGTTCACCGTGGCCGGCGTCGTGCTGCTCGCCTGGCTCGCCGGGGACGGCCCCATCGTGCGCACCGTGGCCGGCGGCCTCGCCGTCGCCGCGCCCGCGCTCGCCGCCTTCTACCTCATTCAGCGCCGCAGCGGCCACAAGGTAATCCAGTCCCTGGTCAGCCGCTTCGCCGGCTCGCGCGAGTGGCGCGCGCTCGGCGCCATCGACGTGCTCTACGATGCCCTCAAGCGCCTCTACGGCCATCACGGCCGGGTGCTCGGCGGCATCGGCATCCACCTCGTCGGCTGGCTCATCGGCACCATCGAGGTCTACGTCTGCCTGCACTTCATGGGCTACCCCGTGAGCTTCCTCGAGGCCCTCGTCATCGAGAGCCTGGCGCAGGCTGTGCGCGGCGCGGCCTTCGCCGTGCCCGGGGCGCTGGGCGCCCAGGAGGGCGGCCTCATCGCGCTCTGCGCCATCTTCGGCATCCCGGCCGAGGCGGCGCTCGCCCTCTCCCTCGTCAAGCGGCTGGCCGATCTCCTCGTCGGCGTCCCCGGGCTGCTCGCCTGGCACGCCCTCGAAGGCAAGGGTGGGCCGGCGCCCGAGAGCGGGGACGCGGTGGCGTCCCGTCACGCCCCGCCGCACGCGGCCCCCGTGGTCGTGCCCTATGGCAACGACCGCGGCACGACGCTCCTGCGCACCGTCGAGGGCGATCTGGGAGACCTGAAGAAGTGCGCCTGATCCCCATCCTCCGTGCGGGCCTCGTTGCCGGTCTGCTGGCGGCGGGCTGTCCCGCACGCGCCGCCGACGACCCGGCTGTCGGTACCGTGCGCACCCTGTACACGAGCTTCGAAGCCGCCCTGAAGGGTGGACCCGGCGATGCCCGCACCCGGGCCGCCGCCATCGGTCCGACCCTGAAGGAGACCATCGACTTTCCCGCCATGGTACGCGTCGCCGTCGGCCCGAAGTGGAAGGGGTTCACCCCCGAGCAGCAGGGCGCTCTCACCGAAGCGTTCGGTCAGTATTTCATCGCCACCTACGCGACCCGTCTCGCGCAGGCCGCCGGCGGCAAGTTCGACGTGAAGCCCCGGAGCGAGGCGCGCGGCGCGAACCGGCTCGTCCAGAGCGGAGCCGCCAACGCGGATGGCGAGTCCTCCCAGGTGGATTACCTCGTCGGCCCCGGCAACCGCATTCAGGACGTCTATCTCAACGGCAACGTGAGCGAGGTCGCGGCCCTGCGCGGCAGCTTCGCGGACCCCCTCAAGGCGGCCGGCGCCGACGGGTTGCTGAAATTCCTGCGCGAACGCACGACCGGCATGCTCGCCGCCAAACCGGCGCCTTAGAGTCCGGCCACAGCCGGACGACCACAGACTTTCGCGCCGCTCCCCTCGCGGCACTCTCACGAGCCCCGTGACCGAGCGATGCCCCCCATGGATCTGACCTGGCTCTCGCACCTGCTGCTGCTGCTCGCGTTGGCCGGGTGCGTCTACGGTCTGGCCGCCGCCGCCCTGGCCGGCCGGTTCGCCCGGCGCGTGGCGCCCGCCCTCGTGGGCGCGCCGCCCTCGGTGACCATCCTCAAACCGCTCTGCGGCATGGAGCCGAACCTCTACGAGAACCTCGAGACCTTCTGCCAGCAGGCCTATGCCGGCCCCGTCCAGGTGGTGTTCGGCGTCCAGAGCGCCGCGGACCCGGCGATTGCCGTGGTGCGCCGGCTCGCGCAAGCCTATCCGGCCCTCCGCCTGGATCTCGTCGTCGACGCGCGCCAGCACGGGTCCAACCGCAAGGTCTCGAACCTCATCAACATGTCGGGCCAGATCGTCCACGACGTGGTGGTGCTGGCCGACAGCGACATGGTGGTGAAACCCGATTACCTCACCCGCATCGTCGCGGAACTCGGCCAGCCCGGCATCAACGGCGTCACCTGCCTCTATCACGGCGTGCCGGCGCACCGGGGCATCTGGGCCCACCTCTCGGCGCTCGCCATCGACGTGCAGTTCCTGCCCAACGTGGTGATGGGCACCTCCCTCGGACTGGCGAAGCCCTGCTTCGGTTCCACCATCGCCTTCACGGCGAAGGCGCTGGCCGAGATCGGCGGCTTCGAGGCGTTCCGGGACGACCTCGCCGACGACTACGCCATCGGCGAAGCCTTGCGGGCGGGCGGCGGCATCGTCGCGATTCCGACCTTCACCATCGGCCATACCTGCGTCGACACCGATCTGGCCGGCCTGTGGAGCCACGAACTGCGCTGGAACCGCACCATCCGCAACGTCGATCCGGCGGGTTATGCTGGCTCCATCGTCACCCACGCCTTCCCGCTGGCCCTCATCGGGGCCCTGATCCCAGGGGCCGGCGCCAATGCCCTGGCGGTGGCCGCCTTCGCCCTCGCCTGCCGCATCGTCCTGTGCGTGCGCCTGGAGCGGGCCTTCGGACTGGCAGCGCACCCGTATTGGCTGTTGCCGATTCGCGACATCCTCTCGTTCATGAACTTCTCCTGGAGCTTCGTGTCGGGTGCGGTGACATGGAAGGGCCACGATTATCGGGTGGTTGCGGATGGCACACTGATCCCCGAGCGAAGCCTCGGCCACGATGCTGGTGCATCCTCGCTCTGACCTTCGCTTCTAGCGTCCCGCCCGCCCCCTTTCCTTCTCGCTGAGGCCTTGAACCCCATGCGCACCCTCTTCCTGCAGGCCCCCACCTTCGACGGCTTCGACGGCGGCGCCGGCTCCCGCTACCAGGCCAAGCGCGAGATCAAGTCGTTCTGGTACCCGACCTGGCTTGCCCAGCCGGCCGCCCTGGTGCCGAACTCGAAGCTCATTGACGCCCCCCCGCACAACATCAAGCTCCCCGAGATCGTGGCCCAGGCCAACGACTTCGACCTCGTGGTGCTCCACACCTCGGTCCCGTCGTTCAAGTCCGACGTGAAGACCGTCGAGGCGCTCAAGGCCGCCAACCCGAAGCTCATCGCCGGCCTCATCGGCGCCAAGGTCGCGGTCGATGCCGCCGGCGCCATGGCCCAGGCCCCGTGCATCGATTTCTGTGCCCGCAACGAATTCGACTTCACCGTCAAGGAAGTCGCCGACGGTACGCCGATGTCGGAGATCAAGGGCCTGTCCTACCGAGACGCCAACGGTGTCGTGATCCACAACGTCGATCGCGAGATCATGACCGACATGGATCAGCTGCCGTTCGTCACGAGCGTGTACAAGCGCGACCTCCAGATGGAGAAGTACTTCATCGGGTACCTGAAGCACCCCTACATCTCGTTCTATTCCGGCCGTGGCTGCAAGAGCCGCTGCACCTTCTGCCTGTGGCCGCAGACGGTGGGCGGTCACACCTACCGCACCCGTTCGGTCGCCCACGTGATCGAGGAGATCAAGTACTGCCTGAAGGAGTTCCCGCAGACGAAGGAGTTCTTCTTCGACGACGACACCTTCACCGACAACCTGCCGCGTGCCGAGGAAATCGCCCGTGAGCTCGGCAAGCTCGGCGTCACCTGGTCGTGCAATGCCAAGGCCAACGTGCCGCGCGAGACCCTGAAGGTCTTGAAGGAGAACGGCCTGCGCCTGCTCCTCGTCGGCTACGAGTCCGGCAACCAGCAGATCCTGAACAACATCAAGAAGGGCATGCGCGTCGAGGTCGCCGAGAAATTTACCAAGGATTGCCACGACCTCGGCATCGCCATCCACGGTACCTTCATCGTCGGCCTGCCCGGCGAGACCCGGGAGACGATCCAGGAGACGATCGCGTTCGCCAAACGCATCAACCCGCACACGATCCAGGCCTCGCTGGCCGCCCCCTACCCGGGCACCTTCCTCTACAAGCAGGCCGTGGAGAACGGCTGGCTCGACATCGCCAACGCCGAGCTCGTCGACGAGAACGGCGTGCAGATCGCGCCGCTGCACTATCCCCACCTGTCGCATTCCGAGATCTTCGCGGCCGTCGAGGAATTCTACCGGAAGTTCTACTTCCGCGCCCCGAAGATCGCCTCCATCGTCTCCGAGATGGTGCGCTCGCCCGACATGATGAAGCGCCGCTTGCGCGAGGGCGTGGAGTTCTACCGCTTCCTCAAGGAGCGCCAGGGCACCGCTAAGGCCGCGTAAGCAGCTTCTCCATCGACAATCGCGGCCGGGCTCAAAGCCCGGCCGTTCGCGTTCCGGGGTCTGGGGCCCGAGGCCCCGGCGGGTCGAGGGCGGAGCCCCGCTCTTCCTCCTTCCAGGGCTCTGCCCTGGACCCGCGAGAGGGCTTGCCCTCTCGACACCCCGCCGTTGGGAGTTTTCGTGAAGCGTCTCGTCGTGACGGCCGACGATTTCGGCTTGAGCCTCGCGGTCAACGAGGCCGTCGAGCAGGCCCATCGCGAGGGCATCCTCACGGCCGCGAGCCTGATGGTCGGCGCGCCCGCCGCCGCCGACGCCGTGGCGCGCGCCCGGCGCCTGCCCTCGCTCCGGATCGGGCTGCACCTCGTCATGGTCGAGGCGTGGCCGACCCTGCCACCCCTCGACCTCCCCGACCTCGTCGGGCCGGACGGCCTCATCCGTAGCGATATGGGCAAGCTCGGCCTCGACCTCGCTCTGAAGCCGGCGACCCGGCGCCAGCTCGCCGCCGAGATCACAGCCCAATTCGAGGCCTACCGCGCCACCGGACTGCCCCTGGACCACGTCAACGCCCACAAGCATTTCCACGTCCACCCGCTCATCGCTGGCGCAGTGCTGAGCCTCGGCCGCCGCTACGGCATGCGGGCGATCCGCGTGCCGCGCGAGCCCCGCGCGGTGCTGCGCGCCGCGGAGCCGGAAACGAACCCGAAGCCGGCCCTCGACAGCGCACCCTGGGCGGCCCTGCTGGCCGTGCGCGCGCGCCAGGCCGGGCTCCTGATCCCCGACCGGACCCTGGGGCTCGCCTGGTCAGGCGCGATGACCCCGGCCCGCGTCGCCGCCCTCCTGGCCCATCTGCCGGATGGTCTCACGGAACTCTACACCCACCCGGCCACCGGTGGCGGCTTCCCCGGCGAGGCTCCGGGCTACGCCTACGCGGCGGAGCGCGATGCCCTGATCGCGCCGACCTCCCTCGCGGCCCTGGCGGCATCCGGGGCGGTCCGCGGCGGGTTCTCGGATTTCACCCCGTAGGCTGCCTCACGGGAAACGGGCGGCGAAGGGATGGTCGCGCAGGGCTTGGTCCACGGTGACGAGGTATCGTTTCTCGATCCGGCATTGCCCCAGCAGAAGCCGGTCGAAGGGGTCGCGCGTCGGAGGTTCAGGCGACACTTCCGCCACCACGTGATGGTGTGTGATCAGTAGAATCATGAAGCCGGCGGCCTCGAAGAACGCCGCAAGGTGCGCAGGCGGAACTCCGGGCTCAAGCTTGCCCAATCGTGTCTTGATCGCGATTTCCCAAAGGCTCACGACACTTAACGCGACGTCATGCCCACCGCGCGCGAGGCCTGAGGCGATCGCCGGATAGATGCCATCCAGGCCGCCTCGCGACAGCCCGATCAAGACGTGCGTGTCGAGAAGCAGGCGCACGGCTCAGGGCAGAGGTCGGAGCAAAAAATCCTCCGGCAACGGGGCGTCGAAATCCTCCGCCACATAGGGGAACGGATTACCGATCCCATTTGCACGAAGGTAGGCGTAGCCCGCTTCCCAGTTCAGACCACCATCCTGAGGCGGCTCGCTTCGCCGATGCGGAACGAGGTCGAGAACGGGCTTCCCGCCGCGGGTCAACACGATGGCCTCGCCACTCTCCGCGCGCTTGGCGAGGTCGGCAAGGATTGGTCCAGCTTCTTCGAGCAGAATCGTCGTCATGCGGAGAAATCTAGGCATACCCCGCGCGGGCGTCCACCGCCTCGATCCTTCATGACGCAGAACGGGCGCGGATCCCATCCGCGCCCGTCTTTCGTTCTCGAAGGAGGCTCGCCCTACTTCGCCGCCAACACCTCGGCCGGACGCTTGGCCATGAGGTCCGGCGGCACGGCGGCATCGCCCTCGGGGCGCTTCGGATCGGGCTGCTTCGGCGGGGGGCCGAGGAAGGCCGGAACCACGAAGAACGCCGCCACGAGGGTGAAGAACAGGGACAGGGCGAGGAGCTTGCCCATGCTGGCGGTGCCGGGATGGCTCGACAGCACGAGGGAGCCGAAGGCCGTGCCGGTGGTCAGGGCGGAGAAGAAGATCGCCCGGGTCAGGCTGGAGGCCAGCATGTCGGCGACGCCCGCCCGCCAGGCGATGACGTAGTAGATGTGGAAGGCCACGCCCACCGCGAGCATGAGCGGCATGGCGATGATGTTGGCGAAGTTCAGCGGCATGCCGACGATATGCAGCGCCATCAGGGTCCACAGGGTCGCGAGCACCAGGGGTCCGAGCGTCATCGCCACGTCCCAGGGTTTGCGCAGGGCCACCGACAGGATGATGAAGATGAGCACCAGGGCGGTGAGCGCGGCCTGCACGAAGGCGCCGAGGATGGTGTAGCTCGACGAGGTGGTGGCGACCGGGGCACCCGTGGCGTGGGGTGCCACGGTCTGCACTTCCTTGGCGAAGCGGCGCAGGACGACGTTGTCGTTGGCGTCACCGCTCGGGTGGACCTCGATCCGCGAGCGCCCGTCCGCCGTGACCCACTCCGCCTTCAGCTTCGGCGGCAGGTTGTCCAGGGTGATCTTCTGCGGATTCAGCAGGCCGGCCAGACGGGTCAGCAGGGTCTTGAGGTCCGTGGTCACGGCGACGCCGGCGGCCTCGCGCATGGCGACGGGGGCCGTCGCGAGGGTATCGAGGGTGCCGGCCAGGGCGCCGGCGGTCTTGGCGGCCGGCGCGGTTCCGGTGAGCGTGCGCAGGGCGGCGGCCGTGTCCTTGATCGCCTTCACGGTGTCGGCGTCGGTGGGCGGTGGCGGCTTGCGTCCGGGATTGAGCGCCGGCCCGAGGAGCTGGGCCGTGTCGGCGATGATGGCGAGCTTCTGATCCTGATCCGGCGGCACGAAGGTATCGATGTCGATGACCTTGGCCACGGAGGGCAGCTTGCGCAGCTTCTCGGCGATGGCCGGCGCCGCCTCGGGGGAGGGGGCGAGGACGTCGATGAGGTTCGGGCTCGTCTCCGGGTCCTTGATCAGGTCGAGATAGGTGGCGATCGATTCCACCTTCGGGCTGCGCAGGTGCATCGGGTTGGAATCGAACGGCAGCTTGAACAGGAGCGGGATGCCCGCCACCGTGACGAGGCCGACGGCGATGAGCACGGCCTTGCGGTGTTCGATGATCCAATGATCGACCCCCGCCATCCAGGTGGTCTCGACGGCCTTGGCCTCGGTCTTCGGCTTGAACACGGCGATGAGCGCCGGCAGCAGGGTGAGCGAGAACAGGTAGGCGACGATCATGCCGACGCCGGCGATGAGGCCGAGTTCGGACACACCCCGGAAGGCCGTGGGCAGGAAGGCGAAGAAGCCCGCGATCAGGGAGATGGCGGCGAGCGTCAGGGACCAGCCGACACCGCGCGCGGCGGCTTTGAGCGCCGAGGGCAGGTCGGGCTGCTCGAATCGGTCGGCCCGGTAACGAACGGCGAACTGAATGCCGAAATCGATGCCAAGTCCCACGAACAGGGCGGCGAAGGCCACGGAAATCGGGTTCAGCTCGCCCACCATCAGCAGGCCGAGGGCCGCCGTGACGATGAGGCCGGCGAAGGTGGTGATGAGAACCGCGCCGACCAGGGATGCGGAGCGCAGGGCGAGCCACACGAACAGCACGATGGCGCCGGTGGTGACGCTGTAGTTGACGAACGCGTCCTCGGCGAGCGTCGCGAACTCGTCGTCGGCCACGGCCACGGGGCCGGTCAGGCGCATGCGGGCGCCCCCGCCGACATGATACTCGCCGTTGTTGATCTTCAGGTCGGCGGCAATCTTGCGCACCACCGCCGTCGCCGTGGCGCCGGGCTGGAGGGCGTTGTAGTCCAGCACCGGCTGGATCATCACGAACTTGCGCAGATCCGTGCTCTGGAGCTTGCCGTTGGAGAGCAGCGTCTGCCACGACAGGCGGGCCGGCTGGCCGGCCAGCACCGTGCGCAGGGTCTCGTCGATCTGGCCCATCGGCCGGTCGAGGTCCTCGATCTTGGCGTCTCCGCTCTTGACGCCCTTGGCGCCGAGGCTGAGCACCCGCATGACCCCACGCAGGGACGGATCGGCGGCGAGCGGCCCGAGGAGCCCCTGCTGCTGCACGAGTTGCTCGGTGGTCTTGGTCAGCTCCTCCTGCGACATCAGCAGGAAGCCGTTCTTTTCGTAGAACGGACCGCCATCCGGACGGTAGACGGATTCGATGGTGTCCTTGCGCGCGGCCAGGGCCTTGGCGAGATTGGCCGCCGCCTCCTCGGCCTCCTCCGGCGTCTTGCCGTCGATGACCGCCACGAGGGTCCCGGTCCGCTGCGGGAACGCCTTCTCGTAGGCGATCTCGTCCTGGCGCCAGGGCACGTCCTTGTCGATCAGCCGTTCCACATCGGTGTTGATGCGGAACAGGTGGGCGGCCATGCCGGCGCTCGCGACGGTGGCGAGGGCGACCAGGGCTATGACCAGCCAGCGGCGCTGGACGGAAAACGCGACGAGCCGTTCGATCACGGGTATCCTGCCTGCTTGTGCGATGCGGTCCGGCCGAACCCGGCTCTGTCAGAAGCCGCCGACCCGTCGGCCGGCACGTGCGGATCGCGTGGTTTCCAACGGACGGCTGTCACCTGTCGGCACGATCCACGAGTGCGAAGCCTCCGGCGGCGAATCCAGACCCGTCCCGTATGCACGAGCAAACGAGCAGGCGCGGCGATCCGATCTTCTCGTCTGGCTCAGTAAGGGTCCCGCGTCCGGAATGCAACGCGCGGCGATTCTTTGTCCCCGCGCTCCTCACAGCGGTGTGTTTTCACACTTGGAGGCGGTTGCGATCGGCGCAAGGTGCGGACACGCGAGAAGGTTCGGACACGCGCCGGACATTCAACGGCTGGCTAGGAAAAGATCACCGGCTTCTTTCGATCGATCGCCTCACAAAACTCACGATCGCGGGTCTTCTCTCCCGCGACCGCACTGCAGCGGGCGTTTCGGCCAGAACCGCTCCGCCGTACCCAGCGAGCCGCCTTCTTTCGACGAACCGATGTGAGAGACCCACCGCGTATCCGGGCCTGTGGCGGGATTATCCCAGGGCCCTGGAAACACGCACGAGCCCGGGTGGTTTCGCGCCGTTTCAGATTGGTTCCAACCTAGGTCGCTGGAATTCCGCTTTTTTTCACGCTAAGCAGCCCGATACGTCGGGGCCAGCAACAAGGAGCCACGTCTTGGGTATTCCCCTCCGGTACGTCGCGAAGATTGGCGGCTACATCCTGAAACAGCACCTCACCGGTCGCAAGCGCTACCCGCTCGTGATGATGATGGAGCCGCTGTTCCGCTGCAATCTCGCCTGCGCCGGTTGCGGCAAGATCGACTACCCGGACGAGATTCTCAACAAGCGTCTCCCCGTGGCCGACGCCCTCGAATCCGTGCGCGAGTGCGGCGCCCCCATGGTGGTGATCGCCGGCGGCGAGCCGCTGCTGCACAAGGATCTGCCGCAGATCGTCGAGGGCATCATCGCGCAGAAGAAGTTCGCGATCGTGTGCACGAACGCGCTCCTGCTCGAGAAGAAGATCAAGGAGTACAAGCCGAGCCCGTACTTCACCTGGTCGATCCACCTCGATGGCGACAAGGAGATGCACGACCAGTCGGTGTGCCAGCGCGGCGTCTACGACAAGGCCGTGGCCGCCATCGCCAAGGCGAAGGAGATGGGCTTCCGCGTCACCATCAACTGCACCTTCTTCAACAATTCCTCCGCCGACAAGATCGCCGACTTCTTCGACACCGTGACGAAGCTTGGCATCGACGGCATCACCGTCTCGCCGGGCTACGCCTACGAGCGCGCGCCCGACCAGCAGCACTTCCTCAACCGCAAGGCAACGAAGGACCTGTTCCGCGGCGTGTTCCGCCATGGCAAGGAGAAGGGCCGTCAGAACTGGACCTTCCAGCAGTCGGGTCTGTTCCTCGACTTCCTGGCCGGCAATCAGACCTACCACTGCACCCCGTGGGGCAACCCCACGCGGACGGTGTTCGGTTGGCAGAAGCCCTGCTACCTCCTGGGTGAAGGCTACGCCGCCACCTTCAAGGAGCTGATGGAGGAGACCGACTGGGATTCCTACGGCACCGGCAACTACGAGAAGTGCGCCGACTGCATGGTCCATTCGGGCTACGAGGCATCCTCCGTGGTCGATTCCGTGAAGAAGCCCTGGAAGCCGCTGATCCACGCCATCCGGGGGATCAAGACCGAGGGCGAGATGGCCCCCGAGGTCAGCCTCGAGAACCAGCGCCCGGCCGAGTTCGTGTTCTCGCGCAACGTCGCCCAGAAGCTGTCCGAGATCAAAGCCTCCGGCGTCGACACCAAGCGCGAAGCCCGCAACCGCACGGCGGCCTGAGCCACTTCGGCGCCGGAAAAGTCCGGCGCTGCACGACTCCGAACGAAAAGCCCCGCGACACCTTCGTGTCGCGGGGCTTTTTGTTGTCCGGTCGTGGCGCCCCTACGGCACGCCGAGGCCGTGGCCGAGGAGGGGCCGGCACCGCGTCAGGGCCGCGAAGGCCCGCCCGGAATCGCGTGCGAGGTGTACGAGGGGGCCGATCTGGCGCGGATCGCGCAGGATCGCCGTGAGCACCGCGACGATGTCGGGCTCGCCGTTCGGTTTCAGCGCCTGCGCCGCGAAGGCTGGGATCGCCCTGTCGGCCGGATCGCACACCACGCGGATCGCCGCGAAGGGTAGGCCGTGCCGCGCCGCGAAGGCGGCGGCGACGTGGGATTCCATATCGACGATTGCTGCGCCCGTGCGGGCCTGGAGGCCGGCTTTGTCCACGACGGTGAGGATGGCGGTCTCGACACCCACGATGGCCGATCGGCGGAGGGAGCCGCCGAGGCTCGCGAGCCGGGCCATCAGGGCATCGGCGACGGCCGGGTCAGCCGGATAGCGCTGGTCTCCCGCCATGATCTCCGAGGCGACCACCACATCCCCGGGCGCGAGGTCAGGGGCGAGGCCGCCGGCGATGCCGATGCTCACCACCGCGCGGCAATCCGGCGGCCTGCGGGCCTCCAGCAGCGTGCGCAGGCGCTGCGGGTTGCCGCCCGCCCCGATGGCGACGACGCCCGGCCCGGCGGCGAGGCGCGCTTCCTTGGCGAGGCCGGTGACGGCGAGGACGGGGAGCATCGGAGTTCCAGAAACCAAGCCAGCCCTCCCCGGATCGGGAAGGGCCGAAGACGCCCCTACATCCCGAACGCGACGGTCCGGGTGTTGGACTGCTTCAGGTTGCGGAACCGCGCCATGGCCCAGAGGGGGAAGAACTTCGGGTAGCCGTGGTAACGCAGGTAGAACACCCGCGGGAAGCCGGTGGCGGTGTAGCGCTCCTCGGACCAGAAGCCGTCCACGCCCTGCGTCCGGGTGAGGTAGTTGATGCCGCGGACCACGGCCGGATCGTCGGCCTCGCCCGCCGCCATGAGGGCCAGCAGCGCCCACGCCGTCTGGGACGCGGTGGAGTAGCCCGGCTCGAAGGCCGGGTCGATCTTGTAGGACGAGGCGTCCTCGCCCCAGCCGCCATCCGGGTTCTGGATGCGGATGAGCCAGGCCACGGCCTTACGGATCTCAGGAGAGGCCGGATCGACGTTGGCGGCATTGAGCGCGCACAGCACCGACCAGGTGCCGTAGATGAAGTTCATGCCCCAGCGGCCGTACCACGAGCCGTCCTCCTCCTGATCGGCGAGGAGGTAGGCGACACCGCGATCGAGCGCCTTCGAGCTGTCGCGGGTCTCGCCGAGCTGGGCCAGCATGGACACGACGCGCGCCGTCACGTCGGCGGTGGGCGGGTCGAGCAGCGCACCGTGATCCGAGAAGGGGATGTGGTTGAGGTAATGGTGGTTGTTGTCGGCGTCGAACGCTGCCCAGCCGCCATCGCTCGATTGCAGGCCCTCGACCCATTCGCGGGCGCGGGCAATGGCGTTGGCGTAATCGGGCACGTCGGCCACCAGCCCGTGCTGGCGGGTGGCCCGGTCCATGGCCATCACCACCACGGCGGTGTCGTCGAGGTCGGGGAAGTGCGGGTTGGCGTACTGGAACGCCCAGCCGCCGGGGCGCACGTTCGGGCGTCCCGCCGCCCAATCCCCCTTGATGTCGAGGACCTGGAGGGGCTTCAGCCAGTCGAGGCCGCGCCGGGCCTGCCGCTCGGCCTCCGGACCGCCGGCCTCGAGCAGAGCGTGGCCGGCCAGCGCCGTATCCCAGACGGGAGACAGGCAGGGCTGCACGTAGGCCTCGTGCTCCTTGATCACCACGAGCTTCTCGATGGCCTCGCAGGCGATCATCACCTGCGGATGGTCCTGGGAATAGCCGAGCACGTCGTACATGAGCACGGTGTTGACCATGGCCGGGAAGATGGCGCCGAGACCATCCTCGCCGTTGAGGCGCTCGCTGACCCAGGCCTCGGCCTTGTCGATGGCCCGCTGGCGGCGCTTCTTCGGGAAATGGTCCTGCGTCACCTGCAACACCCGGTCGATGGCTCCGAAGATCGGGGTCCACGGCCAGGTCGCGTGCGGGCTGCCGGGCCAGTGCCGGACATGCTCGGGCGGGGTGACGAACAGTTCGGGCACGCCGAGGCCGCGCGGGTTCTTCGCGAGCGGCTTCTTGGCCTGGAGCACCAGCAGGGGCACGATCACGCAGCGCGCCCAATAGGACACCTTGTCGAGGTGGAACGGGAACCACTTCGGCAGGTGCATGATCTCCACGGGCATCACCGGCACGGCGCGCCACGGCACCTGCCCGAACAGGGCCAGCAGGAAGCGGGTGAAGACGTTGGAGTTGGCGGCACCGCCGCGCGACAGGATCGCCTCGCGGGCCCGGCGCATGTGCGGCGCCTCGACGGAATCACCGGCGAACTTGAGGGCGTAGTAGGCCTTCACGCTGGCGCTCATGTCGAACGGTCCGTCATGGACCAGGGACCAGCCGCCGTGCTTGCCCTGCGTCCGACGCAGATAGTTGCCGATCTTGGCCTCCAGGCCCGGCGCGATCTCGGTCGCGCGGAACTGGTGGAACATGATGTATTCGGACGGGATCGTCGCGTCGGCCTCGAGCTCGAAGCACAGGTGCCCGTCGGCGTGGGAGAGGGCCGTGAGGGCCTGCGTCGCGCGCGTGATGCCGCGCTCCACGTCCTCGATGGAGATCTCCTGCGTCTTGGGGCGCTGCAGCGCCTCGACCTTCTTGAATGCCTCTCGCATCGTCCTCGCCTCACCGGCCGTCAAAGCCGCCGCCATACCTCAGGCCGCGCCGCGCGCGCGTGCCTGTGCGCACCCGCCCGTGGGGCGTGCGAGTGCGTGCGCGGCGGTCGTTCCCGACCGGATCGCGCCCTCGATCGTCGATGGCAGGCCGGTCGCGGTCCAATCGCCTGCCAGGACGCAATTGCGGTGGGCCGTCTCGGCGCCGGAACGGCGCGCGGCCTCGGCGGGCGTCGCCGCGAAGGTCGCCCGCTTCTCCTTGACGATCTGCCAGCTTGGCAGTTCTGGCGCAAGTCCGCACAAAGTCGAGACCTCGGCCCAGATCTGTCGTCCCAAGTCTTCCCGTGGCACGTCGAGGAGCCGATCGGCGCCGCTGATGGTCACGGACAGACGATCCGGATAGGCGAACAGCCACTCCGTCAGTCCATTCACCACGCCGAGCAGTAACGGGGCGTTCGCCGGCGGAACCACAGCGAAATGCGCATTGACGATGGAGCGATAGGCCTGCGGCGCGGCGAGACCCGGAATCAGGTCGGCCGCCACCCAGGGCGGCAGGGCCAGGACCACGGAATCATCGGCCCCGAGGGCGATGGACTCGTCACTGAACACGAGTTCGGTGACGAGGCCCTCACCGAACGTCAGACTGCGCAGACGATGCCCGAAACGCAATTCCGCGCCGCGCCGTGTCAGAAAGGCAACGGCCGGATCGACGAAGGCCGCCGAGAGGCCGGCCACGGCGACGAGGGGGCGACTCGCCGCGCCGCCAGCGCCGAGGGTCTCGCGCAGGATCGTGGCGGCGAGGCCGACGTCGCTCTCCTTCGGCTCGGTGTTGAGGGCTGCGATGAGAACCGGATGCCAGAGGCGGTCGTAGAGCAGGCCCTCGCAGGCCATGGCCTCGCCGATGGTGCCGCCCTGGCCCGGCGCCTTGCCGGCGGCCGCCCTGAGGATGCCGAGGGGCGCGAGGTAGTCGGACGCTTTCGTGCCCGGCACCCGGCGCGAGGCCTGCAGCACCCACCACGGAATCCGTCCGGCATTGGGGCGCAGGGTCCAGCGCTCGCCGGTCTTCAGGTCGGCGAAGGGAAATTCGGCTTGCCGCGGGCCGGACAGGGCGTCGGCCGGGGCGCCGATGGTCTTCATGAAGCCCAGTGCCGAGGTGTTGCCCGACAGGAGCAGGTGATTGCCGTTGTCGATGGTGAGGCCGAGGGTCGGGTCGTAGTACGAGCGGCAGCGCCCGCCCGCCTGCTTGGCCGCCTCGTGCACGATCACGTGCCAGCCGGCCTCCACGAGGGAGACGGCGGCCGAGAGCCCGGCGAGCCCCGCGCCGACGACGTGGACGGTGCCGGCCATCAGACGATTCCGTGCTTGAGCGCGACGGCGATGAGGGCGGCCTTGCCAGGCTTCACCCGGGCGCGGGGCTTGGCCCAGCCGCGCGCCAGCACGGCGTCGAGGTAGAGCCGATAAGCGGCAGCCATCAGGCGGGGCGCCTTGGTGACCTTGCGCGGGCAGCGGGCGATGATCGCCCAGGTCTGGCGGTAATGCTCCTTCGCTTCTTCCGCGAGGGCGGCACAGACTTCGCCGATGCGGGGATGGTCGATGGCCGCCCGCGGCGTCGGATCGGTCAGGCCGATGGCGAACAGCTTCTCGCGGGGGAGGTAGAGGCGGCCGCGCTCGGCATCCTCGTCGATGTCGCGCAGGATATTGGTGAGCTGGAGCGCGCGGCCCTCGTGATGGGCGAGGGCGATGCCCTCGGCCTCGGCGACGCCGAAGATGCGCACGGACAGGCGGCCGACGGCGCTGGCGACCCGGTCGCAGTAGAGGTCGAGGGTGACCTCGTCGGGGGCGACGATATCCTCGAACGCGTCCATGGCCATGCCGTCGATGACCGCGTGGAAATCCGCGCGCAGGAGGCCGTAGCGCCGGACCGGCACCACGAGGTCCTGCACCCGGGGCACGGGCCGGCCGGCATAGAGGGCGTCGATGTCGGCGCCCCAGCGCTGGAGTTCGGCCTTGCGGATCTCGGCGGGGCCGCCGTCGTCGGCGACGTCGTCCACGGCGCGGCAGAACGCGTAGACGGCGTACATGGCCTCGCGCCGGTCCTTCGGCAGGACTCGCATGGCCGTGTAGAACGACGAGGATTTTGCGGGCAGGGCCTCGGCGGGCGCAGATTCGGGCATGGGCGTGGCGGTGGCGCTCATGCGCGGGTTTCCAAGGCGTGGCGGCGCAGGGTACGGCCGCGCAGGGGGCGGCGCGCCAGGGTCGTGGCGATGCCGCCGAGGGCCGTGAGGGCGAAGGCGGCCTTGCCGTGATGGACCTTTTCGGAGAGCGGATCACGCTCCATCAGGCCGCGACAGAGAACGACCGCGAGGCGGTGGATCGCCGCGATCTCGAGGCTGAGGCGTAGATCCGCGATGAGGTCGGGCAGCACCGCCCCCTCGTCGAGGAGGCCCATGGTGCGCTGGGCGAGTTCCTGGATCACCGCACGGAGGGCCGGCGAGGCCCTGGCGGCGGACAGATCGGCCACGGACGCCCCGTGCTTCTCCAGCGTCTCGCGCGGGAGGTAGACCCGGTCATTCCGAACAAAATCCTTCCCGCAATCCTGCAGGTGGTTGATGATCTGGAGCGCCGCGCAGATGGCGTCGGACGGGCCCCAGACCACCCGCGGGTCCTCGCCGTGCACGTCGAGGACGTAGCGCCCCACCGGCATGGCCGAGAGCCGGCAATAGGCGATGAGCTCGTTCCAGTCCGCGTAGCGATTCTTGCGGGCATCGAGACGGAACGCGTCGAGGAGTTCCAGAGCATGTGTCGCCGGCAAGCCCCTCGCGAAAAGTTCACGCTTGAGGGGCTCGGCCTCGGGGTCGGATGGGCCCTTGCCGGTCAGCGCATCGGCGAGCGCGTCCAGGAGCTCGATCTTGCGCTCGGGCGCCAGGGTGGTGTGGTCGGCGACATCGTCGCCGGCCCGCACGAAGTCGTAGAACGCCAGGATCGCGCCCCGGTTCTTCGGGTGGATCAGGTGCGAGGCGACGGGGAAGTTCTCGTCCTTGTGGCCCTTGCCGGAGCGGGCCTCCGTGGCGGTCTGCAGGGTGGCGCTCACTTGAGGCGGCCCTCCTGGCGGAACCACGCGATGGCGTCGGACAGGCCCTCCCGGTAGGGGCGGGCGGTGTAGCCGAGTTCGCCCCGCGCCTTGGCATCGGTGAAGAACATGCGGTAGCGCGACATCTTGATGCCGTCGATGGTGGCGAACGGCGCCTTGCCGGTGAAACGGGCTATCTGCTCGGAGAAGAAGGCGATCGGATAGACCACGGCGCGCGGCAGGTTCACCGTCGGCGCCTTGCGGCCGACCATGCCGGCGATGTCGGCGAGCATCTGCGACAGCAGCACATTCTCGCCACCGAGGATGTAGCGCTCGCCGACGCGCCCGCGCTGAAGCGCCAGCAGATGGCCATAGGCGACATCGTCCACGTGGGCGAGGTTGAGGCCGGTATCGACGAAGGCGGGCATCCGTCCCAGCGCCGCTTCCAGGATGATACGGCCAGTGGGCGTCGGCTTCACGTCGCGGGTGCCGATGGGCGTCGACGGGTTGACGATGACCACGGGCAAGCCGTTGCGGGCCGCCATCTCCTCGACCACGCGCTCGGACACGACCTTGCTGCGCTTATACGCGCCGATGGCGTTGCCGGGCGTCAAGGGCCGGGTCTCGTCGGCGGGCGTGCCGTCGTCGTGCGGCTTGATGGTGGCGACGCTCGACGTGTAGACGATGCGCTCGATCCCAGCGCGCAGGGCCTCCTCCATGAGGATCACGGCACCGTCGCGGTTGGTCGCGACGATCTCTTCCGGATCGGGCGCCCACAGCCGGTAGTCGGCCGCCGCGTGGACGAGATAGCGCTGACCCTCGAGTGCCGCCGCCACGGCCGCGCGGTCGCGCATGTCGCCCTCGACCACCTCGACGTCGGTCCAGGTCAGGTTGGTGCGCGGCGAGGTCGCCCGCACCATGATCCGGACCGGGAAACCGGCGTTGCGGAACACGTCGACGAGGGCGGCGCCCAGGAAACCGCTCGCACCGGTGATGAGAACCGGGCCGGCATCGAAGGGGCCGGTGGGGGTCGCCTGTGGCATTTCTCTCGCGGGTTCAGGAAGCCATGGGCACAGCGAATCCGGTGGGACCGGAACCGTCGAGCCTGGCGCTTCTGTCATCGAAACGGAGGCCGGACAAGCGCAGCCGGGTCACACCCCGGCCGCCTCGCACGGGCAAGGCCCGTGCGGAGGGGTCGGAAGGAGAGCGCCGGTCAGGCGAGACGCAGGCGGCTCGATCCGGCCTTCCGCTCGGGGAGGGTTGCGCGGACGGTCTGGGCGATGGAGTCCGCGTCGAGGCCGGCTTCCTTGTACATGGCGTCGGGGGAATTGTGGTCCTGGTAGGTGTCGGGGAGCGTCAGGGTCCGCACCCGGACGCGGCCGGCATCGAGGGCGCCCGTCTCGGCCAGGAGATGCAGCACCATGGCGCCGAAGCCGCCGACCGAGCCCTCCTCCAGGGTGATCAGCACCTCGTGGGTCGCGGCCAGATCGAGGATCATGCCCGCGTCGAGGGGCTTGGCGAAGCGCG
>NZ_JAKSXV010000095.1 GCF_022829345.1 Methylobacterium sp. J-090
CCCCGCTACAGGAGCTCCGAAAGGACAACGCCGTCCACGCTTCTCTTTCTCAGATTCACTTGTCAAAGAACGCCGGCACGAAAGCGGAAACCCGAACCACCAGAAACCCGCGCGGTCACCCGAACGAAACCCGATTGCAAGACTGGAAAAACCGTGGTACCCGCAATCACCCTGAAGGTGAGCCGTCCTAGCGGTCCGGAGCGTCTAGAACCCCGCCACCATCCTGTCAACCCAGCCAGTCCGGCACCGCCAAACCACCCCGCCGACAGAACAGCACCCAAGAGACAAAAACAGTGGACCATCCAGCCAAAGCCGGATCATCCATCCGATAACGTCTCCAAGATGTACCGGCAAACCGCCCCGCCGAACCCGAAAGTCCCGCTCGCCGCCGCCGATGAACAGGCTTCTAGGGACACCCAGCCGGCCCGTCAACGCCGAAATGACAGCGGGATGCGTTTTTTACGACACCCGCGCGACACCCCCGGCACAACCCCCTGAAAACACACGGAAACGGTGTTGC
>NZ_JAKSXV010000109.1 GCF_022829345.1 Methylobacterium sp. J-090
TGGACGTTCTTCGTGCCCGACATCCAGAAGAAGTTCGGCTTCGACCGCGCCGCGATCCAGTGGGCCTTCACCCTGTTCGTCCTGTTCGAGACCTGGCTCGTGCCCGTCGAGGGCTGGTTCGTCGACAAGTACGGCCCGCGCGTCGTCGTCCTGTTCGGCGGCCTGCTCTGCGGCATCGGCTGGGTCATCAACTCCTACGCCACCACCCTGAACATGTTCTACCTCGGCCAGGTCGTCGCCGGCATCGGCGCCGGCGCCGTCTACGGCACCTGCGTCGGCTCCGCCCTCAAGTGGTTCCCCGACAAGCGCGGGCTCGCCGCCGGCATCATCGCCGCCGGCTTCGGCGCCGGCTCGGCGCTCACCGTCGCGCCGATCCAGTGGATGATCGCCGATCACGGCTTCCAGGCCGCGTTCTTCAACTTCGGCATCGGCCAGGGCCTCGTCGTCTGCGTTCTCGCGTTCTTCTTCACTTCGCCCAAGAAGGGCCAGGTGCCGGAAGTCGTCGCCAACGCCAACATCATCCAGACCCGGCGCAACTACACCCCCGGCGAAGTCGCCCGCCAGCCGATCTTCTGGCTCATGTACTTCATGTTCGTCATCGTGGGTGCGGGCGGCCTGATGATCACCGCCAACCTCAAGCCCATCGCCTCCGACATCGGCGTCGACAAGGTGCCGGTCACGATCATGGGCATCACCATGGTGGCCATCACCTTCGCGGCCACCATCGACCGCGTCCTCAACGGCCTGACCCGCCCCTTCTTCGGCTGGGTCTCGGACAAGATCGGCCGCGAGAACACCATGTTCATCGCCTTCGCCATGGAAGGCTTCGGCATCTACATGCTCTACCTCTGGGGCCACGACCCCCTGTGGTTCGTGCTGCTCTCCGGGTTCGTGTTCTTCGCCTGGGGCGAGATCTACTCGCTCTTCCCCTCGACCTGCACCGACACCTTCGGCACCAAGTTCGCCGCCACCAATGCCGGCCTGCTCTACACCGCCAAGGGCACCGCCGCCCTCCTGGTCCCCGTCGCCAACTACCTCCAGCAGGCGACCAACAGCTGGGACGGCGTCTTCCTCGTCGCCGCCGGCGCCAACGTCCTCGCCTCGCTCCTCGCCATCGCCGTCCTGAAGCCCTGGCGCAAACGCGTCGTCGC
>NZ_JAKSXV010000104.1 GCF_022829345.1 Methylobacterium sp. J-090
GCCCTGCGAGACCAAGACATCAACCTGACGCAGCTTGGCAACAATCTCTTCAGCCGTATGCTTCTTCCGTCCCATGACAACATCCTCCACATGGCTCAAAGCCATACCTCAGGGAGGACCACTTTTCAGGGGGCAGGCCAGCCCTGCTAGCTGTCCAGCCAAAAGCCGTTCTGGATGCTCTGTTTGAGGGAGATGACCAGCAGCAGCGGGCAGGTATTGGCGTGTTCGATCACCGGTCAAACCCGGCGGACGGAATTTCGTGCGAGGACCTCATCGCGTGGTGCGACCAAGACCGCGAGAGACGCTATCCCCTCGCGGCCTCGTTCGTCACGTTCGCGCATCGCCCCGAAGAGAGTGGGCCCAAGGTCTGGTCGGAGCAGGCAAAGGCTCTCCTCGCCTATGCGCCGGACCCCCGGAGCGTGCTGGCGGTGTTCGTCAAGCGGTTCCGGCCCACTAGCTGGAGTGGCTCGCGCGCCGCGGTGATGGAGGCGAACACTCGTCTACTCGACAGCTTAGAGACGGATGTCTCGGCGAGCCTCATGCCTATCGCAATCGACGCGAAGGCCCAACTCGCGCAAGAGGTTACGAGAGAGCGGGAATGGGAGACGGCGAGGGATCGAGAACGAGACGAAAGGTTCGAATGATGCCAATCGGTCCGGCGTTCAGCCGATTGTTCGACGCTTAGTCTAATTTCGGGCAAATACCTCGAATTCACTTCTGGCGCAGAGCCGAAATTGCTGGAGTGCTGACGAACGGCGGCTTTCGAGAAGCGCCGATGGCGGTTTGGGTGGCTGGATTGGGTCGGGACCCGTCCGTCCGCACAATGGCTGGGTCGGGTGGTTCTCTGCCAGTCCGCTTTTAGGAGGCTACTTCACGGAAGCGGACGCTCGTGCCGCACCCAGGGAAAGCTGTTTGACCGAAACTGCGTAGTCTGTCGGCGAAACGAACTGAGTACGCAGAGGATCTATATCAAGGGTTCGCAAGGGCTTTCAGGGTAGCCGAGGTTCCAGACCCTCGGAGCCGTGGCCTGGGATCTCCGGGCTGCGCTTAGGGCGGGCTACTTCACCGAGGGGAATCGAGCTGGCGCCATGGTCGGTACGGCCGGACGTCATGTCGTCCCTTCCCTCTACACGGGGAAATCGGCCGTGAGGGCTGGTCGGGCAGATGCAGGGACGTACTCCCGCTCGACCGAACGGTCGGCCCATGCGCACGAGCGGAGTGCTCACTCAGATGTAGGACGACGCGAGGGCCGGCGAGCCTTCCAGCGCGTGGGCGAGCACTTCCAGGCCCTGGGTGATCTGCTGCCGGGTGGAGGGGCCGCCGAGGCAGAGGCGCACCGCCTCGGGCGGCGTGCCGGCGACGCAGAACGGGTCGCTGGCGACGACGCCGAGCCCGGCGGAACGCCCCTGGCTGGCGAAGGCCGAGCGGGTCCAGCCCTCCGGCAGCGTGATCCAGACGTGGAAGCCGTGCGGGTCCGCGGTGTAGGTGCCACCGGGAAGCAACGCGGTCGCGATGCGCTGGCGCGCAGCCGATTCCTCGCGCACGAACTGCACGATGGCATCCGCCGTCCCGTCCACGATCCAGCGCGTCGCCAGCGCTGTCGAGATCGGCGAGGCCATGACGGTGGCGGCCCGCAGGGCGCCGGCGAGCGGAAGGGCGGAACGGGCACTCGGGGCGACCAGGAAGGCAAGTCGCAACCCGGCGCCGAGGCATTTGGCCAGGCCGGCCACATAGTAGGTGATCTCGGGGGCGAGCTCGGCGAAGCTCGGCGGCGGCGCCGGGCAGATGCGCGCGTAGGCATCATCCTCGATGATGGCGACGGCGTATCGGCGGGCGACCGCGATGATGGCCTCGCGCCGCGTCCGGGACAGGGTCGTGGTGGTCGGGTTCTGCAGGAGCGGGTTAAGGTAGATCGCCTTCGGCGCGACCTTGGTGCAGACGGCCGCGAACCCGTCGGGGTCGACGCCGTACCGGTCCATGGGCAAGTCGACGAGGCGCAGGCCCAGATGCGCCGCCAGCGACCGGATGCCCGGATAGGTGATGCGTTCGGCGCAGATGGCGTCACCGGGGCGGGCGATTTGGCCCAGCACGCTGAACAGGGCGCTGTGGGCCCCGGGGCATATGAGCAACCGCTCCCGCGGCATGACGATGCCCCGGCCCTTCAGCCAGCGCAGGGCCGCTTCCTTGTCCTCGTCCGTACCGCCGAAACCCTGGTAGCGCAGCAGGTTAGGGAGGTCGCCGGACAACTCGGCGAACGAGGCCTGCATCCGCGCCTGCAAAGCCGGCGCGTCGGGCTCAGGTGGAAGGTTCATCGTGAAGTCGACCGGCCCGATACGCGAGCCGTCATTCGAAGGTGTGGCCCGGCCCGGGCGCACGGGATCGATCACGAAGGTGCCCTGGCCTACGCGTCCTTCGATCAGGCCGCGCTTGTGGGCCTCGACATAGCCGCGCGAGACGGTCGTGAAGTTGAGGTCGAGGGCCTCGGCGAGGGCGCGTTGGGTCGGAAGCCGGGTGCCGACCGTCAGGCGTCCGGTCCGGATGTCGTCCGCCAACGCCTCGACGATGGCGAGGTAGTGCGGCTTCCCCCAGCGCTTCAGGTCAGGCTTCCACATCCCGCTCACAACATCCGTGGGCGTCGGCCGCCCGTCCCGCACTGCTGAAGTCATCCGTTCCCCGAGCACACCATCAACATACGATCAATACCTGATTGTATGGCAAGCAAGCGCCGTACCGTATCACGGCGTTTGCCGAACCTCAAATCAGATACATACAATGCCATCAAATCATGATATCGAACTGGGCTTCGGGTGATGCGTAATTACGCACCTGACGCTTACTTCGCCAGGATAGGATTACGTTTCCAGTTCAGACTTGGATATCAATTGATGGTATAATTGAATGCATTCAACATGGGCGCATTGATTGTTTCCTTGTTGGGCCCGCGGTGGCACGTCGTTTGCCATGGTGGGATGTGACCCCCCGATGCTTCGGCTGACCCGGTCCAACCCATCACGGAGTGAGATCCATGCCCGCAGTGAATCGCGAACCCCACAAGAAGGGCGACTTCCTGGTCGACTACGAAGAGAAGGTCTTCGAGGATGTGAAGGCGGAGCCGGGCCAAAAGGCGCTGGTCACCTTCCATACCGTCGCCTTCGAGGGCTCCATCGGTCTCGTGAACCTGCTTCAGGCCACCCGCCTGCAGCGCAAGGGCTTCGAGACCTCGATCCTTCTCTACGGTCCCGGCATCACCCTCGGTGTCCAGCGCGGCTTCCCGCGCCTCGGCGACGAGGCCTTCCCGGGCCACATGAACTTCAACAACCAGCTTGAGAAGTTCATGGCCGAGGGTGGCAAGGTCTACGCCTGCCGGTTCTCGACCCAGGCCCTCTACGGCCACGGCGAGGCCGCCTTCATCGAGGGCATTCGCATGATCAACCCCCTCGACGTCCTCGACTGCATGCTCCTGCACAAGCGCGACAACGCGGTGATCATCGACACCTGGACCGTCTGAACGGGCGCTCGGCCCATCGACCGGGACGTCGCCCCCGGCGGCCGCGCGCGACGCGGCCGCCGTCACAGCCGGAGGATCATCCATGCCTGAGAACCGGATCGTGCGGGCCGCCGCCGTCCAGATCGCGCCCGACCTCGACCGGCCGGACGGCACCCTAGAGCGCGTGCTGAACGCCATCGACGAGGGGGCCGCCAAGGGCGCGCGCTTCATGGTCTTCCCCGAGACCTTCGTGCCCTACTATCCCTACTTCTCGTTCGTGCTGCCGCCGGCCCTTCAGGGCACGGAACACCTGCGCCTCTACGAGCGCGCTGTGACGGTGCCCGGACCCGTCACCCAAGCGGTCTCCGCCGCCGCGCGCCGGCACGGCGCGGTGATCGTGCTCGGCATCAACGAGCGCGATCACGGCTCGCTCTACAACGCGCAACTCATCTTCGATGCCGACGGCACCCTGAAGCTCAAGCGCCGCAAGATCACGCCGACCTATCACGAGCGCATGGTCTGGGGTCAGGGCGACGGGGCCGGCCTTACGGTGGTCGACACGGCGGTGGGCCGCGTCGGGGCGTTGGCTTGCTGGGAGCACTACAACCCGCTCGCCCGGTACGCCCTGATGGCGCGACACGAGGAGATCCACGCCGCCCAGTTCCCGGGCTCCTTGGTTGGCCAGATCTTCGCCGATCAGATGGAGGTGACGATCCGCCATCACGCCCTGGAGGCGGCCTGCTTCGTCGTCAACGCCACGGGCTGGCTCACCGACGAACAGGTAGCGCAGGTCTGCCCCGACGAGCGCCTGCGCGGGGCCTGCCGGGGCGGCAACTGCACCGCCATCGTCTCGCCCGAGGGCCGTCACCTCGCCGATCCGCTCGGTCCTGGCGAGGGCATCCTCATCGCCGACATGGACCTCGCGCTGGTGAACAAGCGCAAGCGGATGATGGACTCGGTCGGCCATTACGCCCGTCCCGAGCTCCTCAGCCTTCTCCACGACGACCGTCCGGCCTCGTTCGTGCACCAGCCGACCCGTTCGCAACCTCAATCCCGGAGCCTCGACCATGGGCAATTCCCCGCTTCCGACGAGCCTTCCCCCGCGTCCGCCGGGCCTGGTGGGGATGCCGACGGAACGCCTGATCAACGCGCTGCAATCCTACGGCGTTAGGCTCGCCGACACCCGGGCCGGGGCGCCGAGCCGGCGCGGCGGTGCCGGCCCCTCCGACCACAAGGCGATGACCATCGCGGGTCGCACCGTGATGGTGCCGGTCCACACCGAGACTGCGTTCGATTCCCCCTTCCTGGTACGCCGACCGGACCTCGACGGGGTCTCGGTCATCGAGCACGACGGCGCGGTGATCGGCCGGGTGACCTTCCCGGGCAAGCCGCGCTTCTACGCCCTCTCGACCTTCGACGGTGTTCCCTACTCGAAGATCGCGATGCTGCACGGACGCGACGTGCTCGCGACAACAGTGCTGCAGACCTGCATCCGCTACGCCAGCCGCACGAAGACCTGCCAGTTCTGCTCCATCGGCCAGTCGCTGTCGGCCGGCCGCACCGTCGCCCGCAAAACGCCCGAGCAACTCGCCGAGGTCGCCCGCGCCGCCGTCCTCCTCGACGGCGTCAAGCACATGGTGATGACCACGGGCACGCCGAACGCCACCGACCGGGGCGCCGCGATCCTGTGCGAGAGCGCCTTCGCGGTGAAGGCGGCGGTGGACTTGCCCATCCAGGCGCAGTGCGAGCCGCCGGACGACGACCGCTGGTTCGAGCGCATGAAGGCGTCGGGCGTCGACGCCCTCGGCATGCACCTAGAGGCCGTCACTCCAGAGGTCCGAGCCCGGATCATGCCCGGCAAGGCCAGCGTGCCGCTGGAGCGCTACTACGACGCCTTCGCGGCGGCGGTCCCTGTTTTCGGACGCGGCCAAGTCTCGACCTACATCCTGGCTGGTCTTGGCGACGCGCCTGAAGCGATCCTCGCCATGGCCGAGCGGTTGGTCGGGATGGGCGTCTACCCCTTCGTGGTGCCCTTCGTGCCGATCTCGGGCACGCCGCTGGAAAGCTACCCGGCACCGACGCCGGACTTCATGCACGCGATCCTGCAGCCCCTGTCCGAGATGCTGGAACGGGCGAACCTTCGCTCGACCGACATCAAGGCCGGCTGTGGCCGCTGCGGCGCCTGTTCGGCCCTCTCCACCTACGAGCGCACGGGGGTGGCGGCATGATCTTCGAACCTGTCGCGCCCTATCGCCCGAGCCATTTCCGGGTGAAGTTCGCTACCTCCCACTGGGAGCGGCGCGCCTGCGCCGCCCTGCGCCGGCAGGTGTTCTGCACCGAACAGGGCATCTTCGCGGACGACGACCGCGATGCCATCGACGCGCACGCGATCCCGATCTGCGCCCTCTCCACGCTGGCTGGGGATGCCGACGCGGTCGTCGGTACCGTGCGCATCCATGAGGTGGCGGAACGTTCTGGCGAGTGGTGGGGCTCGCGCCTCGCCGTCGCCAAAACCTTCCGCGGCACGGCGGCGCTCGGGGCTGGTCTCATCCAGGTCGCGGTCGCCTCGGCCCACGCCCGGGGCTGCACCCGGTTCCTGGCGCACGTGCAGGACCGGAACGTCCCGCTGTTCCAGGCCCTGCACTGGGCGAGCCTCGATGCGATCGAACTCCATGGCCGCCTCCACCACCTGATGCAGGCCGACCTCGCCGCCTACCCGCCGATGCACGACCCCGAGCACGGGCTCGTCACGTTCCGCAGGGCGGCGTGATGAACGCGGCCGTCGACCTCCAGACCCTGGCGGCCCAGATCCGGGATGCGCGCGGCGTCGCGCACAAGCGCGACATCGATGCCGTCGTCACGCGCCTGGGACTGGGCGACCGCCACGCCGCGGTGCCGGTGGGAGACGATTGCGCCGCCATTCCCGATGGCGACGGCCACCTGCTGCTGGCCATCGAGGGCTTCATCGACAGCTTCGTCACCGCAGATCCGTACTTCGCCGGCTATTGCGGGATCATGGTCAACCTCAGCGACGTGGCGGCCATGGGCGGGCGCCCGCTCGCAGTCGTCGACGCCCTGTGGAGCCGGGACGCGGCGGCGGCAGACCCGATCCTCGCCGGCTTGTCCGATGCGGCCGCGCTTTACGGCGTACCGGTCGTCGGCGGCCATACGAACACGCGCTCGGAGACCGGGAACCTCGCCGTCGCGGTGCTTGGCCGGGCAGGTCCGCGCCTGCTCACGAGCTTCGAGGCCGCGCCCGGGGACGACCTCATCGCCGCCATCGACCTGCGCGGGCGTTTCCGCGATCCGCACCCGTACTGGGACGCCTCGACCGGCTCGCCGGGCGACCGCCTGCGGGGCGACCTCGCCTTGCTGCCGAGGCTCGCCGAGGACGGTCTCTGCCGCGCCGCCAAGGACATCAGCATGGCGGGAGTCGTCGGCACCGCGCTGATGCTGCTCGAATGCTCGAACGTCGGCGCCGTCATCGACCTCGACGCGATCCCGCGGCCCGACGGCGTTCCCCTCGCACGCTGGCTCAACGCCTTCCCGAGCTTCGGCTATCTCCTGAGCGTCCGCTCCGGAGACACCCCGGCCGTCCTCGCGCGCTTCGCCGAGCGAGGCATTTCGGCCGCCAGGATTGGAGGCATCGATGCGAGCCGGGTCGCCCGCATCCGGGATGCCACAGGCGAGGAGGCCGTGGTCTGGGACTTTGTGGCCGGCCCGCTGATCGGCTGCGGCCAGGGTGATGCGGGGCCCGAATCATGACCGGTCTGCGCATCGCCCTCCTGACCCACTCCACCAATCCGCGTGGAGGCGTCGCGCATTGCCTCGCCCTGGCCGAAGCCCTGTACGGGCTCGGGCACGAGGCCGTAGTCCATGCCCCCGACCCGTCGGGCCGCGGCTTCTTTCGCGATGCGGCCTGCCCCACGGTCTCCGTCGCCGCCCGCCCCGTTGCCGGCAACACGGTCGACCTCGTGCGGACGCGCATTAACGACTACCTGATCCACTTCGGATCGCCGGCGGCCTGCGACTTCGATGTCTTCCACGCCCACGACGGCATTGGCGGCAACGCGCTCGCGACCCTGAAGCACCGGCGTCTGATTCCAGGGTTCGTTCGCACCGTCCATCACCTGGATACCTTCGCCGAACCGCAACTTGCCGATTGGCAGGACCGCTCGATCCAGGAGGCTCGGCGCATCCTCTGCGTCAGCCATGGCTGGACCGAGCGCGTCCGTTCGGACTTCGGTGCAACGCCGGAGGTCGTCGGCAACGGCGTCGACATGGCAGCCTACCGACCCACGCCGGACCTGCAGGATTCCGTGGTTCGGCAGCGCTGGGGGTTGGGCGACGGTCCCATCGTCCTCGCCGTCGGCGGCTTCGAGGCGCGCAAGAACACCCTCGGCATCGTCGAGGCGTTCGGGCGACTGCGCGAGCGCCATCCCGGTGCCCAGCTCGTCATCGCCGGCGGAGCCTCGCTTCTCGACCACGCCGCCTACCGCGCGCGATGCCATGCGGCCCTGACCGTCCACGGCCTCGCGGCTGGGGCAAGCGGTCCCGTCATCGGGACAGGTCCGATCCCGCAGGCCGATATGCCGGCCCTCTACCGTATCGCCGACGTGCTGGCGTTTCCTTCGCTGAAGGAAGGGTTCGGCCTGTGCGTGCTGGAGGCGATGGCCTGCGGCACCCCGGTCATCGTCTCGCACCGACCGCCCTTCACCGAATACCTCGCGCCCGGCGACGCCCTCTTCGTCGATCCAGGCGACCCCGACGACATCGCCCGCGCCATGGCAACCGCCCTGGTGCCGGAGACGCGCGACCGACTGAGGGAGACGGGCTTCGCATGCGCCGCCGCCCATTCGTGGCGGGCCTGCGCCGAGCGTCACCTCGATGCCTACGCGGGCTGCGCCCGCATGCGACAGGAGCCAACCCATGCCTGAGATGCACTTCCACGTCCTCTGGCCCGACGGTCGGCGCGAGGCCTGCTACTCGCCCTCCCTCGTCGTGAAGGACTTCCTCACGCCGGGCGAGAGCTACGCCGTCGACGACTTCGTCGAGAAGACCCGCACCGCCCTCAACATCGCTAGCGAGCGCGTGCGCGAGAAGTACGGCTTCGCCTGCTCGTCCGCCCTGGACCAACTCGCCCGGATCGAGGCCGCCGCGAAGCTTCAACCTTTCGATGGTCGGGTCACGGTCGAGACCTTCGAGCCCTGAACCGCCCCCCCTTCCTGCGAACTCACGGAGCGAGAGCCATGACGTCCACCCCCCGTCACGTTCCCGTTGTCGTCGTCGGCGGCGGCCAGGCCGGCCTCTCGGTCAGCTATCACCTCAAGCAGCGCGGCATCGAGCACCTCGTCTTCGAGAAGAACACCGCCGCTCACACCTGGTCGACGCAGCGCTGGGATACGTTCTGCCTCGTCACGCCGAACTGGCAGTGCGACCTCCCGGGCCATCCTTACGATGGGCCGGAGCCGGACGGGTTCATGCGGAAGGACGAGATCGTCGCGTATCTCAAGGCCTTCGTCGCCAAGGTGAACCCGCCGATCCGCGAGGGCGTCTCGGTCGCACGCGTCGAACGGCGGGAAGACGGCATCTTCTCGGTCCAGACCTCGGAGGGCGACTACACCGCCGACGAGATCGTTGTCGCCTCGGGCGGCTACCACACGCCGATCATCCCGCGCATGGCCGAGAAGCTACCGGGGTCGGTCACGCAGATCCACTCGAACCAGTACCGCAACGCGGCCCAACTGCCCGAGGGCGAGGTGCTCGTCGTCGGTTCAGGCCAGTCCGGTTCGCAGATCGCCGAGGACCTGCACCTCGCCGGGCGCAAGGTGCACCTCGCCGTCGGCGACGCCCCCCGCTGCGCGCGGTTCTACCGCGGTCGCGACGTCGTCACCTGGCTCGCCGACATGGGCTACTACGAGATGACCGTCGACAACCATCCGCTCCGAGACGGCGTCCGCGACAACACCAACCACTACGTCACCGGCCGTGACGGCGGGCGCGACATCGACCTGCGCCGCTTCGCCACCGAGGGCATGAAGCTCTATGGTCTGATGGAGGACTACCGGGACGGCAGCCTGCGTTTCCGAGACGACCTCAAGCGCTCGCTCGACGGCGCCGACCGGACCTACAACGGCATCAACGCGGCCATCGACAAGTACATCACCGAGAAGGGCATCGAGGCCCCGGAGCAGGCGCACTACGTGCCGGTCTGGGAGCCGGGTGAGCCGGTCACCAGCCTCGCCCTCGACGGCTCCGGCATCACGTCGGTGGTCTGGTGCATCGGCTTCTCGCCGGACTTCCGCTGGCTCGACGCCTCGGTCTTCAATGGCTCGGGCAGCCCGAAGCACAGGCGCGGCGTCACGAACGAGGAGGGCATCTACTTCATCGGACTGCCTTGGCTGAACACCTGGGGCTCCGGGCGTTTCGGAGCGGTCGGCCGCGATGCCGAACATGTCGTCCAGGCGATCCAGCAGCGCCTCGGCACCGAGCGGTTCGCCTTGAAGTTCGCGGTCTGAGGCCGGCCTTCACGGTCGCCTGGATGGCCCGAGCGGCACCTCCGCGAAAACCTCTCCGAGTTCTTTCGCCCCCAAAGCCCATGGGACCGTTCAGACGCCGTAGCGCCTGTGCCGTTCATGCAACAAGACATAACGCCAAGCATTGGCGAAGCAAAATTCGGTAGACTCAAAATACTTTAGACGTAGAATATAAGCATTGTTGGATATGCATATAAATTGTTTGTAGATCCAGTCAATCAAAATAAACATTCGAAAAAATCGCCGTTGCGCCGCCGATGCCGATGTTTCCCGGTGAACGCTTGCGGCTGCCTGATGCGCATCTGAAAAGGGGATTGATGATGTTGAAGAAGTTCGCGACCGCGGCTGGGGCGTTCGCCGCAATCACAATGAGCGCGACCGCCTCGTTCGCACAGGCCACCACCATCCCGGGCGAGCAGGTCGGCCTCGCCGTCGGTGCGCCGCTCCCCGAGGGCATCTACGCCATCGATACCTTCATCTACCGCCGGAACGACACCCGGCTCTCGACCGATACCGCGATCAACGTGCCGGTCCTGGTCTGGTCGACCGGCTTCAAGCTGTTCGGTGCCAACGTCCAGCCGCTGCTCGCCCAGCCCACCGTCTTCGGGTTCCCGAACAATCCGGCCGGCGTGCCGAACCGCGACTTCTCGGTCAACGTCGGGACCCTGGTCGGATCGATCTTCGCCTGGGATCTGGGAAACAACTTCGGCGTCAGCTACCTTGCTGCCGTTCACCTCAACGATCTCGATGGCGGCCGCGGTCTGCCGCAATTCAGCTCGAACACCTACCGCCAAGGTTTCGCGGCCAGCTACACTGGCGACGGCTGGAACCTCACCGCCAACCTCACGCACAACCTCTACGACTCCCCCGGTCGGTTCGAGGGGGCCGCCGGTCGGGCAATTGGTCCGCTCTACCTCGCCGACGCCCTCCTGCTCGATCTTACGGCGACCAAGAAGTTCGGAAAGTTCGAGATCGGCGCGGTCGCCTACGGGGTGACGGACCTGCCCCTCGGCAGTCGCGACTTCGCGCTTGCCTCCGCGCAGGGCTACACCCGCGCCGGACGCTTCGCGGTCGGTGGCCTCATCGGCTATGATTTCGGGCCCGTCACTGCGCAGCTGATGGTCGCCCGCGACGTTGCGGTCCGGACCCGCGGCACCGAATCGACCGACGGCTTCATCCGTCTCATCGCCCCGCTCTACAGCGCGCCGAAGGCTGCCGAGCCGATGCCCGTCAGTCTCGTCCGCAAGTATTGATCCCTGAATTCGCTACCCTGATTGCCTCCCCCGTAAGGCGACGGGAACGCAACCGCAATCGAAGCAAAATCCTTCCCAAGGACCCCGCTTCGATAGGGGCCGGGTGGTCCAGTCTCAACAGCTACCGCCACCCTGTCCCGCCCTCCATGCCGGAGAAGGTCGATGAGCTTGCATATGCGGTTGGGGGGTGTCGGCTCGCCCATCTCGGACGTGTCCTGCTACACCTTGGGCATGCCGCATCTCTGCCCGAACGGCCTTTCGGAAAACTGGCTCTGGAAGGAGTTGGGGCATCGTCATTGGAATTTGATTGCCCAGGCCTACGGCAGGGCGGCGGCCGGGTTCGGTTCCAAAGGCGGCCAGCCCATCTACGCCGCGTTCCGAAATATCTCGCTGCATGGCGGCGACCTTGGCAGCGTACGTGAAAATAACAGCTTGGATGTACGCTCAACGATTACGAGCCTGTCGGAGACCCGGGTCGTCAGTCGCCACGTCGCCGCGTGCCGGGACCGATTGATCGCGGACGTGGAGATGACATCCGTGTTCGTGAGGCGGCAGGCCGAAGGCGTGAACCGCTCCATCACCCGTGTGAGGATCGAGGGGCCCGGAGGCGCTGAACCTTCCCAAGAAACCATGGCCTTGCACCCCTCCTTCAGTTGCCGTGCGACGTCTGCCCAGGACACGTTCGTCGACGAGCGCGAGGTGGGCACCATGGCAATCGAGACATGCCCGCACTTGGACTTCAACGGCGCCGGCCTCCTATACTTCAGCAGCTTCATCGCGGCCGTGGATCGAGCCGAGTGGTATCTCGTCGGTAAACAGTCGGGGCTTTTTGCGACCCGAGAGCGTCGGGCAGTGTTTTACGCGAACATCGAGGTAGGTGATGACATCACCGTACGCATGCTGACCGCGCAGGACGGCACGGCGTGCCGTCATCGTGCGCTGCTGAGCGCCTCGGTGGATGGCAAGTTCCTGGCCGAGGTCGTAACCGACCGTATGATGTCATGATCTTACTTCATGCTCGATTATGACAATTTAGTTGATGCCGGGCAGAGCCCCACGATGTCGTGCTGACTCTCCACGTCCAAGTATCGTTTCCAGGCTCACGACCCATCACTGGCACTTCGAGAGAGGGCGGTGTTCAGCGCGTGTGTCTGGGTACAAATCCGGTCCTCTCTCATGAGCCTCGCCATTTATCGAGGAGCATCAGAAGAAACGTTTGCTATTGGGAACGACGTATATAGTCTCCTACGACGTAGATGGGTCGGTAGCGGTAGGACTGCTGTATGTGGTTTTCCGCCGGTCTGCTTTTGGGCAGTGATCGATGGAAGCGGACATCGCCTACGTGCCCGCTCCCGACCCCTTGCCGACTCTCGGAAGGTCCGCTTCCAGGCTGTTGAGGCGGGAGGCCAACGACCGGGTCGGGTGGTCCATGGATGTTCGCGTAATCGGCTCTATGGGTCCGTAGAACATCCGCTCTCGACCCGTTGCCGAATACCAAGAGGTCCGCTCGCAGGCTGCCGTAGTTTTGCGGCGTGACCCATGCGCATTTCATTGCAAATTAGTACGAAAATGATGTCATCGGTTTATCTCTACGCCTCAAATTGGCCCTGAAATTACTTGGCTTCGTCGCAGCGAATGTTATGCAACTCACCAGTAATTCTACTGCGCTTAGCAATCTCCTTCCCGACTATTAACAGAAGCATTCGAATGATGATCCTCATCTCGTGGGTGCCGTTCTCCTAGATAACTGCATGAGCGGCCATAACCACGTCGGCAACTTTTTCCAAATCCGGTTTCTGACCCACAAGATTTACCTTCCTACACAGGAGGGTTCAGAGTAAAAATTTTACAAAAATGGTATCCGTTATTATTATTGTATATTATTTACGATTTCACAACCTGCCTCGTAGTGCTAGGCTGAATTTTTATCAGGAATGCTTGATAATCAACGAAAGGGGATGACATGGACATGCCGACGCCTGAATGGCTGGCTCCAACCCCAGACGACTCCGATTGTGAGACGCTTGCTCGGATCGCGCAGGTGCTGGGCTGCCCTTTAGACTGTTTCTTCGAGCCGTCCGGCGCGAGCTATCCGAAGGATGCTGCGCGGCTGATCCAGACCTGGGTGGCGATCAGCTCGCCGGATAAGCGCCACGCAGTGTTCGTGTTCGCTCTCGAAATGTTGCGGGCGGAAAAGCGGTAATTTGACGCGCATTGCCTGACATGCCGCGATAAGGAGTGCACTGCATGATAAGTAAAAAAAAGACATTCATTTAAGAAATTACCCCAAATAATTTCGGTTTTTGATTCTGAGTGATTGAGATTCTTTCTTTCTCACACCAACTGTCGTTCGTGGTTGGCTCGTTTCAGGGCGCTGACGATTGAGGGACACCGTGTGCTCTTGCCCCCAGCTCGAGAGTACACGTGGCGAATCTCCAGCATTCTGACGTACGGAACCGCCTTCTGCGCGCGCTGCCATCAGAGGACTTTGCCGCGCTGGTACCTGCGATGCGCCCTGAGGCGATCCCCCTCCGGCGGGTGCTTATCTCCGCCAATACGCGGATCGCGACCGTCTATTTCGTGGAGGCTGGCATTGTCTCCGTCACATCCGACGCGCCCAGCGGTCGTGTCGAGGTCGGGTTGCTCGGCCGCGAGGCCCTAGTTGGTGCTGCCCCAATCCTGCTCGACGATGATCGCAGCCCTTACACCCACTTCGTACAGGCGGATGGGCGCACGTTGGCGATTGACGTGCCCGACCTGCGTGCTGAAACCGAGCGGCGCCCCGCTCTCCGTCGCCTCCTCCACCGCTACGTCCAGACGCAATTAGTCCAGGCCGCGCAGACAGCGTTCGCGAACGCCCGGGGTGGTACGCCAACCCGCCTCGCCCGCTGGCTGCTGATGTGCCATGATCGGAGCGAGAGCGACGAGATCACGGTCACACAGGAGTTCATGTCGCTGATGCTGGGTGTGGAGCGGCTTGGCGTGACTATGGCATTGCGGGCGTTGGTGAAGGACGGCCTCGTCGCCAAGCGCCGGGGAAGTGTCCAGATTATCGACCGCGAACGCCTGCTCGATCTGGCAGGGGACGGCTACGGCCTGGCTGAAACCGAGTATGCCCGGCTGATCGAGGGGAGCGACTACCCGGAAGCGCGGTAGCCCAAGCTATCTCCGCGTCATGGGTGGGGCTCGTCCGCCACTTCCCGTAGGTATACTAACGCGCGGCGGCGGCCGTCGGCGGTCTTGATCTGGTCCCACAGCTGCGCGCACTCACTTGCCCCAGCGAGTCGTTCGGCTGCTTCGTTGTCGACGAAGAAGCTTTCGACGGGAATGCCGAGGATGGCGGCCATTGCCGGCAGCTTCGCCAGACAAGCGGCATTTGTTGGATCGTCCATGCTCACCTCCGAGAGGTTGCATTCATCTGCGGCTGAAAGCATATGCCTCTGAAGGTAGGTTGTAAAAGTGTTACGCTCTCGGCCTTGTTGTATGGTCGAGCGATGGCCTAAAGGTATCGAGCATAGGCGCAAATGCCGCTCGGATCCCCCGAGGCCATAGGCAGGGATAACAGAGTTTTCGAGGCAGTCGGAGACGGTAGGTTTGACCCCTTGGAGACCCTCGGAAGCTCTGCTTCGCGGCAGCTTGATGGAGGCGGAAATACCCCCATTTCGATTATTTAGCTGACCGCTTTTGGCCTCCCTCTAAAGGAGTACGGCGCCCAGCCTGAGCAGGCGTGTCTCCAATGACAAGATGGCCAGGCAAGACCTCTTTCAAACACAATGCGTTAGGTATGATCTCGTCAGCGATGCCCTATAGGGCTCAGTCGAGCAAGCTGTTAGGTTTTGTCATAGAAAAAGGGGCAACGACGAAGCCTGGAACCCCGACCAGTGGTCTTACCGCAGCGCAAAGCGCATCAATTTCAATCGGCCCGCACCTGGATCGGGCTCGGCGTTATGGCGCCTCTCGGGATGCTGATCATTTCCGGGCTCATGCTGCTCGACCTGCGTCGCGATGCCTGGGACAAGGCCGAGCAGACGTCGCGGAACCTGCTTCAGGTCATCGAGCGCGATATTGCCCGCAACATGGAAATGTTCGACCTCTCGCTACGGGCCGCCGTCGAGAACCTCCACGCGCCTGGCATCAGAACTCTTGATTCTTCCATACGCCATCTCGTCCTGTTCGACCGTGCCGCCACCGCCCGGGACATGGGCTCGATGCTTGTTATGGACGAGCGCGGCGACGTCACTGAGGATATCAGCGCTGCCTCACCGCGCAGGAAAAACTTCGCAGACCGAGAATACTTTCGGACTCATTTGGAACACGCCGACCTTGGCCTCTTCGTCGGTAAGCCCATCATCTCGCGCCTGACAGGGGAGCCCATGCTGCCGTTCAGCCGGCGCATTTCCAAACCCGACGGGTCGTTCGGTGGGGTGGCGTTCGGTAGCCTGAAGCTCATCTACTTCTCGCACCTGTTCGATCAGATCGGCCTCGGGCGCGACGGCGCCATCAACCTCTACCTGCGCGACGGGACGCGCGTCATGCGCTATCCCTTCGAGGCGACCGACATCGGCGTGAACATCGCCGACGACCCGACCTTCCGGCGCTTCCTTGCTGCGCGTAGCGGCGCGTTCGTCGGCACCTCGGTTCGTGACGGGGTCGAGCGCCACTACGCCTTCACCCAGGTCGGCGACTTGCCGCTCGTGCTCAACGTCGCCCTGGCGACGGGGGATATCGAGGCACAGTGGCGGGCCAAGGCCCTCGTCATCGGCGCCATAGTCCTGGCCCTGTGCGGGCTGACCATGGGCCTGTCGCTGCTGTTCGGGCGCGAGCTAAACCGGCGGGCGGCGATGCAGACCGAACTCGCCCATCTATCGTACACGGACGCCCTCACCGGGTTGCCGAACCGCCGCCGGTTCGACGAGGTCTTCCAGAGGATTTGGAAGAGTGCGCGCCGCACGGGCCGGCCCCTGTGGCCTGCCCCCTGAAAAGTGGTCCTCCCTGAGGTATGGCTTTGAGCCATGTGGAGGATGTTGTCATGGGACGGAAGAAGCAAACGGCTGAAGAGATTGTTGCCAAGCTGCGTCAGGTTGATGTCTTGGTCTCGCAGGGCCGTAAGGTTGCCGAAGCAATCCGGTCCATCGAGGTGACGGAAGTCACGTATTATCGCTGGCGTTCCGAGTACGGCGGTCTGAAGGGTGACCAGGTCAAGCGGCTGAAGTCCCTGGAGACAGAGAACCAGCGCCTTCGTCGAGCGATCTCCGACCTGACCTTGGAGAAGCTGATTCTGAAGGAGGCGGCCTCGGGAAACTTCTGAGCCCGGCTCGCCGCCGGGCCTGTGTCGACTTCGTCGTTGCCGAGCATGGCGTGTCCGAACGCTTCGCTTGCCGTGTCCTGGGCCAACATCGTTCGACCCAGCGCAAGGTCGCTGTCCTGGCCGAGGACGAGGCCGCTTTGACGGGCGCCATCGTCGCCCTGGCTCTGCAGTATGGACGCTACGGCTATCGTCGGATCACGGCCCTGCTCCGGCGTGACGGCTGGACGGTGAACGTGAAGCGGGTCGAGCGCATCTGGCGCCGTGAGGGGCTCAAGGTTCCCGCTCGCCAGCCCAAGCGATCGCGCCTCTGGCTCAACGACGGCTCGTGCCTTCGCTTACGACCCGAGCGTCCCGATCACGTCTGGTCGTACGACTTCGTCGAGCACCGCACGCACAACGGGCGCAAGTACCGGATGCTGAACGTCATCGATGAGTTCACCCGCGAGTGCCTGGCCATCCGCGTATCGCGCAAGCTCAAGGCGCTGGACGTGATCGACGTACTCTCGGACCTGTTCAGTCTGCGCGGAGTGCCAAGGCACATCCGCTCGGACAACGGGCCGGAGTTCATCGCCAAGGCCGTTCAGGACTGGATCGCGGCGGTGGGATCGACGACCGCCTACATCGAGCCGGGCAGTCCGTGGGAGAACGGTTACTGCGAGAGCTTCAACGCGAAGCTGCGCGACGAACTCCTCAACGGCGAGGTGTTCTACACCCTCAAGGAAGCCAGCGTCGTGATCGAGCAATGGCGGAAGCACTACAACGGCATCCGGCCGCACTCGTCGCTCGGCTACCAGCCGCCTGCGCCAGAGGTCCTCATCTGGCCAACCGAACCGAGCGGATCAGTGCCGTCCGCTCGCCCTGCCATCGTCACGCGACCGACGATGCACTAACTTCGAACATGGGCCACCGAACGGGGGCAGGCCAGGAGACCTCACTCATGCGCACCATGCTGATCCGCGCCGCCTTTGGGCCTTCGCCTTCTCCGCCGTCGCCGCCCAGGCCGCTGCGCCTGCGATGACGGCCGAGACTGCCAAGGGGCCGGCGCTCGTCGATTCCAAGAGCATGACCCTCTACACCTTCGACAAGGACATGGGCGGCAAGTCGATGTGCAACGGCCCCTGCGCCGCCAACTGGCCGGCACTGATGGCCGCCTCCGGCTCGGCTGCTAGTGGCGACTGGACGATGGTGACGCGGGACGACGGCACGATGCAGTGGGCCTACAAGGGCAAGCCGCTCTACACCTTCGCCAAGGATACGAAGCCCGGCGACGTCACAGGTGACGGTTTCCTCAACGGTGCATGGCACATCGCCAAGCCCTGATCGGTAAAGCCTCGTGGACGAGATCGCCGCCCTCATCGAACCGCAGATCCCAGCGTTGCGGCGCTACGCAGTCGCACTGTTGCGGGACCGCGAGGCGGCGGATGACCTCGTCCAGGACACCTTGGAGCGGGCGTTGTCCGCCTGGTCCGGACGTCGCCGCGACGGCGACCTGCGAGCCTGGCTGTTCACGATCGAGCGCAACCTGTTCCTCGGCACTGTTCGACGCCGGGGCCGGCGCGGCATCGATGTCGGCGCTGAGGCTTTGGAGCAGGTGCCCGATCCGGGTGCCGACCCCGAGGCCGCTATGGGGGCACGCGACGTGCTCGCCGGGCTCGACGCCCTGCCCGAGGAGCAGCGCTCGGTGCTGCTGCTCGTCGCGGTGGAGGATCTGTCCTATGCCGAAGCCGCGCAAGTGCTCGGAGTGCCGCTCGGCACGGTGATGTCGCGGTTGAGCCGGGCGCGGACGCGGATGCGAAGTTTTCTGGACACGGGCCGGACCGGCCTCTTGAGGAGGGTGAAATGAGCGGGGATCCGCGCCCGGTCGGCGAGGACGACCTGCACGGCCTGATCGACGGTCGTCTCGAACCGGAGCGGCAGGCGCTGGTCGAGGCATGGCTCAGGAGAAACCCCGCGCGGGCGGCGGAGGTCTCGGCGGATCGCGCCCTACGCGAGCGTTTGCGTGCCCGCCTCGCGCCGATCGCCGAGGAGGCGATTCCGGCGCGGCTCCGGGTGGCCAATATCCGCTCGCGACATCGCCCGATAACCGGGCGCTGGCTTCCGGTCGCGGCGGCTGCCGTGCTCTGCGTCGCGGTCGGCGGTGCCGCCGGCTGGTTCGGCCATGCCGTGCGGCAGGTACCCACGGTCACGCTCGCGCGAACCGAGCCGGCGACCGACGACGCAGTGGCGGCCTTCCGCACCTACGTGGTCGAGGCGGTGCATCCGGTGGAGGTGCGCGCCGACGAGAAGCCCCACCTCGTGACGTGGCTCTCGAAGCGCCTCGGCCGGGCGGTGACCACCCCCGACCTCACGGCCTACGGCTTCCGCCTGATGGGCGGCCGGCTGCTGCCGGCGGGTTCCGAAGCCGCCGCGATGCTGATGTACGATGACGATCACGGCACCCGGCTGACGCTCTACAGCCGCGTGGGCGATGCGGATGGCCGCACGGTGTTCCGCTTCGCCCGCGAGGGCGATGTCGCTGCCTTCTCCTGGGTCGATGGCGGGATGTCCTACGTCGTCACGGGTCGCACCGACGAGGCGCGGCTGTTGAACGTCGCGCAGGCGGTTGACGCGCAAATCCGTGGATTGCCGGTTCCGCCGCGGCAACCATGACCCTCGACCAACTCCGCATCTTCGTGGCGGTGGCCGAGCGGCAGCACGTGACCCGAGCCGCCGAGGCGCTGAACCTCGTCCAGTCGGCGGTCAGCACGGCGATCGCCAATATCGAGGGACGAAACGCGACGAAGCTGTTCCACCGGGTCGGCCGCGGGATCGAGCTGACCGAGGCGGGACGCGTGTTCCTCGTCGAGGCCCGCGCCGTGCTCGCCCGGGCCGAGGCCGCCGAACTGGTGCTCGCCGACCTCAGTGGCATGCGACGCGGGACGCTGGCCCTCTATGCCAGCCAGACCATCGCCAGCGACTGGCTGCCGCGCCACCTCGTCGCCTTCCGCCGGGCCTACCCTGAGATCGCCATCCGGTTGGCGGTGGGCAACACCACCGACGCCGCCGACGCGGTGCGCGCGGGCACAACCGAACTCGGCTTTGTCGAGGGGGCGCTGGACGACCCGACGCTCGCGAGCACGACCATCGCGCGGGACCAGCTTGTCCTCGTGGTCGCCCCTGGCCATGCCTTCGCCGGGGCGACCGACCTCGAACCCGACGATCTCGCCGGGGTCGATTGGGTGCTGCGCGAGGCGGGATCGGGAACCCGCTCGGCCTTCGAGGCGGTGCTCACGGAGGCAGGTCTGGCCGTGGCCCGGCTCCGGGTCACGCTCGAACTGCCCTCGAACGAGGCGGTGCGCGCCGCCGTCGAGGCCGGAGGCGGGGCCGCCGTGTTGTCCGAGACCGTGGTCGCCGCCGCGCTTCGGGCCGGAACCCTGGTGCGGGCGGCGTTCGACTTACCGAGCCGGCCGTTCCGGGTGCTGCGCCACAAGGAGCGCTACTGCAGCCGGGCCGCCGACGCGCTGCTTCACCTGATTGCGGCAGCGAATGCCGGATGAGCGAGCCCGCGAAACCCGTGCCCCCCGACGATCCCCGGGTGAGGCTCGCCGAGGATCGGACGGTTCTGGCGGCCGAACGCACCTTCGTGGCGTGGCTTCGCACCGGGCTCGCGTTCCTCGGCGTCGGCCTCGCCGCGCAGCGCTTCCTGCGGGAGGTGCTGGCGGTCTGGCCGCTGAAGGTATTGTCGCTGACGCTGATCGGCTGCGCGCTCGCCTCATTCGCCGGCGCCGTGTGGCGGGACCGGGCGATCCGGGCACGGCTCGCCCATTCCGAGATCCCGATGATGCCGCGCCTCCTCACCGTCGGGATTGCGGCCCTGCTGATCGCGATATCCGGCCTCGCGGCCACCGCCCTGCTCTGGGCGTGAGGGTCAGGCGACCGTCACACGCACCCGGTGCCAGGCGGCGCTGAGGTAGCCCTTGTAGTTCCAGGTGTCGTCGGGCGCGGCCGGCTGCGTCTGGCCGGCGGAATCCCAGGCCCGCACCGCGAGTTCATGTTCGCCAGCGGTCAGCTCGCGCTCGATCTCCCAGAACGTCCAGGCGTAGGGCGCGTCGGCATCGCGGTCGATCCGGGCCTGTGCCCAGCTGCGGCCGCCATCCGTCGAGACGTCGACGCGGGCGACCGCGCGGTCGCTGGCGATGGCGTAGCCGCGGATCGCGTGCCGGCCGGCCTTCAACGCCGCGCCGCGGGCGGGCTCACAGATCGCGCTGTTCAACGGCATCGCCTCGATGGTGATGCCGTGGTCCGGGTCGGCGGTCTCGGCCGTCACGTCGGGCGGAAACAGCTTGTAGTCATCGGCCTGCATCGGGTTGTCGGAGGGCCGGTCCTGCACCGTGATCCGGGCGAGCCATTTCGGGCTGCGGATGCCGGCAAATCCCGGCACCACCACGCGCAACGGATGGCCGTGCTCGGGGGCGAGAGGCTCGCCGTTCATCGCGAAGGCAAGCAGCGTCTCGGGCGCCAGCGCCTTGGCGAGCGGGATCGAGGCGCCGAAGCGCGTGTCCGTGTCCGCGATCCGGTCGTGGCTCTCGAAGGCGACGTGGCGCTCATCATCCGCATCGATGCCGGCCGCGCGCAGCACGTCGGCGAGCCGCACGCCGGTCCATTCCGCATTACCGATGGCACCGGGCGCCCACGGGTCGCCGGAGACCGGCGCCACGGCCAGCATGTCGGCCCGGCGGTTGCCAGCGCATTGCATCACCGCCGTGACGGTGACGGGCGCGAAGCGTTCCTTGAGATCGGCGAGGGAGAGGTCGAGGGGCGTCGCGACCATCCCGTCGACGGTCAGGCGGTAGCCGTCGGCGTCGAGGTCCGGGATGTCGCCGTGGCTGCGGACGTAGAAGTCGGCTTGATCAGTCAGGAAGGCGGCCCGCAGGCGATCGAGCGGCGGCTCGGCGTTGTAGGGCGCCTTTCCGTGGACGATGAGGCGGTCCTTGCGCTGGAACAGGCCGAGCATGGGGTCTTTGTCCTGCGTTCGCGACGTGTCGAGATCGAGAACGCGCCGGGCGCCGAAAGGCACCCGGCGCGCGACGCTTCACGGCTTCATCGTCGAAACCACCGCGTTCTTCGCGCGGTCGACCACGGCCACGCTGAGGTCGCGGTTAAGGACGTACGCGTGGGCGTTATCGGCCGAGAACGCGATCGCCTGGCGCGGCTCGTTCAGCCCGGTCACCGTGGCGACGACCTTGAGGCTGCCGGTGTCGATCACCGAGAGCGAGTTGTCCTTGAGATTGCCCGAATAGACGAAGCGCCCGTCCGGGGTCAGCGCGGCCCCATAGGGGTCCTTGCCCACCGCGACTTCAGAGGTGACCTTGCGGGCGGCGACATCGACCACACTGACGGTGTTGCGGCCGCTGTTGGCGGAAAACAGCGTCTTGCCGTCCTTAGTGATCGAGATGGCGCGCAGCTTGTCGAATGGTCGACATCCGGCCGCCGTTGCTCGACCGGTTCCTTCGGGCCAATCCCGAGGTCAGGGTCGAACTCGTCGTCGAGGACCGGCTCGTCGACATCGCCGCGGTGGGTTGCGATGCTGGGATCCGCTATGGCGAGCACTTGGCGCAGGACATGATCGCGGTGCCGATCGGACCACCGTCCCAGAGGGTCGCGGCCGCCGCCGCCCCGGCCTACCTCGATCCCCGAGACACGCCACGCCACCCGAACGACCTCCTGCTGCACGACTGCATAAGGTTGCGCTTCTCCAGCGGGACGCTCGTCGCATGGGCGTTCGAGAAGGACGGCGTGGCGATAACCGTCGATCCACCGGGTCGCCTCATCATCGGCGTCGACGCTGCCTCAGCGGCCATCGATCTGGCCTGCCGGGGCTGCGGCATCATTGTGACGTTCGAGAATTGGCTGCAACCGTTCCTGGGCACGGGCGTGCTCCGGCCGGTCCTGTCGGACTGGTGGCCCGAGTTCGAGGGGCCGCAGCTCTACTTCTCGAACAGGTTCATGCCTGCACCGCTCCGCGCCTTCGTAAACCTCGTCAAGGACGAGACCGCGCGTCCGACCATCGTTCCCTGACCGGATCGCCCACGGTCTTCACTTGTGACGACGGCAACGGAGACGAGTTCGTTACGGTCGCTTCGGACGGCGGTTCTTGGACGACATCGGATTAGCATCCCCTTGAGCCGGTTCAGCTCGAAGCAACCCGGCGGCGAGTAGCCTGAAGGCATCGACGACCTTCGTGAGGTTGACCTGCGGCTCCTCCGCCGCGGCGATCCAGAGCGCAGCGCTCAGCGATGCGCCGTTGAGCAGCCGCGCCGCCGCCGCCGCGTCGACGGGACGGATGGTTCCCCCGTCGACGAGGGACTGGATACGACGCGTCGTCTCGTGGAGGCAGGCGTTCTGGCTCGGCCACTGCGAGGGGTCGCCTAGGACGGCTGGTCCGTCCAGGAGCATGATGCGTTGGATCTCCGGCTCCAGGGCCATCTCGATGTAGGCGGCATACTCGTCGAGTAGCCCTGCCCATGCCGATCCGGCCCGTTCGCCGACGGTGCGGAGCCGGTCCGCCATCTCCGCGTCGATCTGGTCGATCACCGCGTGGAGCAGTCCCTTCTTGTCGCCGAAGTTGTGATAGAGCGCCCCGCGCGTCAGGCCGACCTCGGCCGTGAGGTCGTCCATCGACGCGGCGGCGTAACCCTTGGTCGCGAACGCCTTGCGGGCGGCCTGCACCAGCTTGGCCCGCGTCTCCTCCATCGTCTTTGCACGCCGTCCCGTCGCCACCGCCCGACTCCCTTACGCATACCCAACGTATGTGGATTGACATACGAGGCGTATGCAAGTTACATGTGACATACGCAGCGTATATCACCGTTCGTGGTTAAGGCACGAAGGGACGTTCGGCGAACCGAGGAGTTGCGAGATGACGAAACGAGACGCGGTCTTCCCGGACGGGCGGCAGGCACTCTACGAGATCAACCGCTACTCGGCGGCGATCCGTTCGGGCGACCTTCTCTTCGTCTCGGGCCAAGTCGGCAGCCGCGAGGACGGGTCGCCCGAGCCGGACTTCGCCCAACAGGTGCGGCGGGCCTTCGACAACCTGGACGCCGTCCTGAAGGCCGCCGGATGCACGTTCGACGACGTAGTGGATGTCACGACCTTCCACACCGACCCAGCCAACCAGTTCGAGACGGTGTCCGCCATCCGTCAGGACATCATCGGCGCGGCGCCGTATCCGAACTGGACCGCCGTCGGCGTGACTTGGCTGGCCGGCTTCGACTTCGAGATCAAGGTGATCGCGCGCATCCCGTCCGTTGGGTGAGCGGGCGGCTCGGTGGCATCGACCAGCCGCCCAACGGCGTGCGCCGTTCGACCGTGGATGATCGAATCGTGAACGTCCACGCCATCGACCCGCCTGTAGGTCGGCGCGACAAGTCCGGCCCGGTGGCGCCCGGACATCTCCTCGCAGGACGCGAGCGCGGTCTCGCCGCCAGCATGGGAGGAACGATGCAGCCCCTGATTTATCGCCTTTCCCGCCGGAAACTCCTGCTCGCGAGCCTGGGGGCGCCATTCGTCTTGCGGCCCGGGAACGCCGGTGCGAACGCAACGGACACCTTGCGCGAGATAGAGCACCGCATCGGCGGTCGCCTCGGCGTCTCCGTAGGGGCGTCGAAAGGATCGCCTTTAGTGGGCCATCGCGCCGGCGAGCGCTTTCCGATGTGCAGCACCTTCAAGGTGCTGGCGGCGGCGGCCCTGTTGGCGAAGGTCGATGCCGGAACGGAGAGCCTGGATCGAACGCTAACCTATGGCGAGGGAGACCTCCTTAAGTACGCTCCCGTCACCCGTAAGGCGCTTGAGGCGGCCGGCGGCACGGGCAGGATCTCGGTCGCGGATGCCTGTGCGGCGGCCGTGGAATGGAGCGACAACACCGCGGCTAACCTCATGCTGAACGCCTTGGGCGGGCCGTCGGCACTGACCACCTGGCTGCGTGGCATTGGTGATCCGACGACCCGGCTCGACCGGACCGAGCCGGATCTGAACACCGCTATTCCGGACGATCCGCGCGATACGACGACGCCGGAAGCGATGCGCGCCACGCTGGAGCGTATCCTCGTCGGCACCGTCCTGTCGCCAGCCACGCGTACCCATCTGGACGGCTGGATGGTCGCCGGCCGGACCGGGTTCAAGCGCCTGCGCGCCGGCCTTCCGCCGGACTGGACGGTCGGCGACAAGACCGGCAGCGGCGACAACGGCACCTACAACGACGTGGCGATCCTGCGCCCCCCTGGGCAGGCGCCGATCCTCGCCGCGGTCTACCTCACCGGTAGCACGGCGCCCGTAACGGACGTGGATGCCGCTTATGCCGAGATCGGACGGATGATTGCCGAGGCCGTCCGCGCGCCTCGCGAATAGGGGTATTCAAACCGGCAGGCCACTCCCGCCGGCCTCCCGATACAATTTGGAGACGAGGCGAATGGGTATCCTGGAAGCGCACGTCGCACGGTTCGAAGGCTCGCCGTTCGCATCGTTCGCGAGCCGTGAGGCGTGGGGCCTGGTGGAACGGCTTCGGGAGATCGTTCACGGGTTGCTGGACGGTCTGGGCTCGGACTTCCGCATCGAGGACGGCATCGCGGTCCATCGAACGGCGACTGTGGAGGATGGCGCGTCCTTGAAAGCCCCCGTCATCGTTGGACCGCGCTGCCTCGTCGCCCAGGGAAGCTTGATTCGGGGCGGATGCTGGGTCGACGAGGATTGCATCGTGGGACCTGGCTCGGAATTGAAGACCACGATCGTATTCCGGGGATCGAAACTGGCGCATTTCAACTTCGTCGGCGACAGCCTCCTTGGGGAGGACGTCAACTTGGAGGCGGGCGCAATCATCGCCAACCACCGCAACGAACGCGAAGAGAAATCGATCGTGATCCAGCACGGCGGCAGGGCGATCGAGACCGGAACCACGAAGTTCGGGGCTTTGGTGGGTGACGGCACGCGGATCGGCGCGAACGCGGTCGTCGCCCCGGGGGCCATCCTTGCACCGCGAACGATCGTGGAGCGGTTGGCCTTGATCGATCAGCGCCCGCCAGCCTGAAGGAAGTCGCGTTCGGGGATCGTGGTCGGGCCACGTCGTCATGCAGCTCTTGGCACCGAAAGTCGATCAAGTCGTTATGCCGGGTCGCGTTACGCAACCGGGCATCACGGATCTGGGGATACCCGCAGCGTCAGTCAGCATGCCGCCGGTTCGCCCGCCGAAGCTTTCGCGAAGGCTCGCCGTGCGTCCTCGACCGCGTCGAGGTTCTTCTCGGCCCAGATCCAGACGCCGCAGAACGCGGAGCCGAGGCTCCGTCCAAGATCGGTGAGCCGGTACTCGACCTTCGGTGGGACGACGGGATGGACGGTGCGGATCACCAAACCATCCCGCTCCATCTGCCGTAACGTCTGCGTCAGCATCTTCTGGCTGATGCTTCCGATTAGCCGTGCGATCTGGGTGAAGCGCAGAGTGCCCTTCTCTTCGAGAAGTTCGAGGACCAGCATCGTCCATTTGTCGGCAACACGACCGATCAGGTCGTGAACGAGCGCCTCGACCCGGGGATCCGTATCACCTGCAATTGGCTCGGAATCGTGGGTCGAAGCGATCGGCGCCGGATCAACTTTGGGCACGGCCGTCGTCATCCGACACTCTCCTTCTGGTGAGTATAAATCTTTTGGGTGCCTTCTGTCGCAAGGAGAGTAGTGGGGGCATCTTCCGGAGGCAATGACGATTCGACGCGAGGGCGTTCCCATGAAGACTACCGGAAACACTATTCTCATCACCGGGGGCGCGTCCGGCATCGGACGCGAACTGGCCGAGCGTTTCAATGCTCAGGGCAACAGGGTGATCATCGCCGGACGGAGCCGCGAGCGCCTCGACGCGGTTACGTCGGCGAACGCGGGCATCCTCGGTTATGTGCTCGATGTCGGAAACAAGGATGCGGTCGCGGCGTTCGCGACGAGGGTGGTCGCCGAGCACCCGGACATCAACGTCCTCGTCAACAATGCAGGGATCATGGTGGCCGAGGACGTGGCGCGCGCCCGGGACCTTTCCGACGCAGAGGCGACCATCGCGACCAATCTGCTCGGTCCGATCCGCCTGACGAATGCGCTGATTGACCATCTTTCGACCAAGTCGGACGCGGCAATCGTCAACGTCTCGTCCGGCCTAGCCTTTGTACCCCTGGTGGCGACGCCGACGTACTGTGCGACGAAGGCGGCAATCCACTCCTACACCGTCAGCCTTCGGGAGGCCCTCAGGGGACGGGTCGAGGTCATCGAGCTCGTGCCGCCAGCGGTGCAGACTGAACTCACGCCCGGCCAGTCGACGCGTGACGGCTACATGCCGCTGGATACGTTCATGGCGGAAGTTATGAGGTTGTTTGCTCGGCTACCGACGCCGCCGGAGATCCTCGTGGAGCGGGTTGGCTTCCTGCGTCATGCGGAGGCGGAGGGGCGGTTCGAGGAGGCTTTGACGGCCTTGAACGATCTCGCCCGAAGGCAGGCCCCCAAATAGCCTCTGCGGCTGGACCTCCGCTACTCGCGGCCTTTCGCCAATGCCCCACTGGATGGGTTTGTGGCCGTAGGCAAACTGAATACCGAGGGACGTCCGCTACAAGCTATCGAACGCCCGGAAGCGGACTGGCGGCAAACCACCCAACAGGGTCGTAGAGCGGACGGACAGGTCTCGACCCAA
>NZ_JAKSXV010000108.1 GCF_022829345.1 Methylobacterium sp. J-090
GACGATGGTGGTGAGCGGCACCGTGGCGGTGAGGTTGCCGCGCGAGAGCCGGACGAAGGTCTCGTTGACGGGCGCCTTCACGCCGCCGGCGGTGGCGACGACGTCGAGGAGGCGGTCGCCCTTGCCGGACAGGGGCACGCGGGCACCGCTCACGGCCTCGCCCGAGACGGTGACGGATTGCGAGATCGGCCGCGTGACGGAGACGAGGACCTGGGGCTGGATCGCCTTGCCGGCGAGTTCGGTCTCGATGAGGGCCTGGACGTCCTGGGGCCGGCGGCCGGCCACCTGGATGCGCCCGGCATACGGCACCGAGATGGCGCCGTCGCGCGAGACCACCTGCTCGGGGATGAGGGCGGATTTGGAGCCGGCGGAGAAGCGGTCGGCGGCGAGCGGCCCGGAGAACAGGCCGCCGGAGCCGGCCTCCCAGACGGAGACGGCGACGAAATCGCCGACCCCGATGACGGGCTCCAGGGAGGGCCGGTGGTCGCCGAAGGAGGCGAGCAGGCTGTCCAGCGGCCGTCCGCGCAGGGCCTCGACGGTGGCGGCGGTGAGATCGACGATCTCGTAGCGCGCGAAGGTGCCCTCGCTCGTCGACACGTCGGCCCCGTCCACGATGGCGCCCGTCGTCGGACCCGCACCCGGGAGGATCGAGGAACAACCGGACACGAGGCATGCCGTCAGGGCCGCGAGAGCCGCTGTGCGAACCATTCAATTTCTCCAGGCCGGGTTTCGCGCGAAGCGCAGTCCGGCGGTGCCGCCCGTTTCGCGACGGTGCGACCGGCAGCGGTTCGTCGGGATGTCGAACCCGACGGCACGTTCGCGGGCAACCCGTCATCCCTATGGGCCAAACGCTGCCATAAGCTTAACGGATCGTTGTTGCGCGAGGCTGGATTTCCAGCCGGCCCGGACACCTCGGCCTACAATGCGTCATGACGGTGGCACGGTCACGCTTGGGCGGCGCAGACCTCGGCGCGCAGCTGCCGCCCGAGGGCATCGGCGGTGAGATCGACCCGGACCGGAGCCGCTGCCGCGGCCCCGAAACGCAGAACCGCGTAATCCGTCGCCGTCCCGCCGAAACCGGGCCGGCAGTTCGGCAGGGACGGAGCATGGTCGCCGAACACGCAGAGCGTCGCGGGTAATCCTTCCAGGCCGGCGATGAGCCTTTCCACGGCCGCGCCCGTATGGGCGACGTGGTGAAGGTACTGTGCGTGCGGATCGTCGAGGCCGGGCAGGCGTCCCGGCTTCCACGGCCCATGGTTCTCCATGGTGACGCAGAACAGGAACAGCGGTGCCGTGCGCGCCCGGATCTCCGCCAGGACCCGCTCGGCCAGGGCCACGTCGCCGACATACGGCCCGATGCGGGGCGCGCCGGCGAACGCCTCTTCCATGACGAGGCGGCTGAAGCCGAGGCGTGCCACCACCGCCGCGCGGTTGAAGAAGTCGCGGTGGAACGGGTGGACGAACACGGTCTCGAAGCCGGCCCGCCGAGCGAGCCGGGCCAGGCTCGTCGGCTCGTCGCCGCCCTGCGCGAGATAGGGATCGAACACGCCGAAGCCGAGATTTTCGGGGGGGCTTCCGGTGAGCACCGCGTGCTCCGTCCGCATGGTGTAGGCCCCGTGGGCCGGCACCCGCAGGCGGCCGTACTGGGTCGCGCGGGTGCGCAGGATCTCCATCACCGGAAGAGCCGGGCCGCCGAGGCGCACGGGATCGACGAAGGATTCGAGCTGGACCACGACGATGACGCGGTCCGGCGCCTCCAACGGCACGCAGGATTGCGGCGGCGACCAATCGCCCGGCGACCGCAGGCTCCGCCAGCGCGCCGCATAGGCGAGGATCGTCGCCGGCAGGCCGTAGCGGGCTACATCCGCTTCCAGGGCCGGGGCGGGGAAGCGCGCGGCGAGCCAGCGGCCGAGACTGCCGTGTCCGGCGAGCCGCGTCAGGGTCCAGAGGGCCAACGGCAGGGCGATGACCGCGACCACCGCGACGCTGGGCTCGGGCGGCAGGGCGGCCGGCTCGACCCGGTACCAGAGAGCGACGGCGCAAAAACTCACCAGGATCGGGCCGGCCATCCGCGGGTCGGTCAGGGGTCGGGTGTAGTAGAGTTCCGGGTGGCGCGGCACCTGACGCAGGAGGGCGAAATCGCTGAACACCAGGGGCTCGCCGATGACGCCGCGCTTCAGCCGGCTCACCACCGCGAGGATCGCCACCGTAAGCACGCAGGAGAAGGCGGCGAGCCACGGGCGCCACGAGAAAACGAACCAGAACGCGGCCAGGAGCGCGTAGGCGACGAGCCGCACGGCGAGGTCGCCCGGGCGCCGGCCGATGGGCCGCACGCCGCGCCCCTCGAACGCCTCGATGGCGAGGCTGAGGACGAGGGCGGTGACGAGGGCCGTGAGGATCAAGCCGGGTCCGCCTTGTCTGAGGTTCGACGATCCGAAGGCGCGATGGTCGGAGGGGCGTCCTGCGCCCCCGGTCCAACCCCCCGCCGGGCTCGGAGCAGCCGGACGATGGGGTTGAGGACGGCGTAGCGCGCCCGCATGGTCAGGAGCGTGCGCCGGCTGAGCGCGAGCGCGGAGGGCGCGGCGGCATCGCGCTCCTCGCTCAGGCGGTCCAGGAGCTGCTCGGCCGAGCACGGCTTCATCGCCACGGGGTCGAGGTAGAGCGGATAGAGCAGCAGGGTCCCGGCCACGAGTTCGTCGAGGGCGAGGCGGCGCCCGCGATCGGCGTTCGGTGCGAGATCCTCGGTCAGGCCCCAGCCGGAATAGAACGGGCGACCGTGGACCGCCACGGTGAGGCCCCGGATCAGGGCCTCGAACCCGGCGAGCGACGTCATGGTCTCGACGTGATGCGCCCGGTCGAGGAGGTCGACGATGGAGAGGCCGCCGACGATGCGGTCGGCCAGCGACAGGGCCTCGGCCTCCGGAATCTTGCCCGGACGGAAGCCGGCCTCGACGTCGGGGTGCGGCTTGTAGAGCAGGAAGGCGTCGGGGTTGCGGACGCGGGCCGCCTCCAGCAGGGCGCGGTTGGAGCGCACCACGGGCGAGCCGTGCCGCACGGAGGCGTCGTCCTCCACCTGCCCCGGCACGAGGACGATGCGGCGGTCCGTCGGCCAGGCGCCGGATTCGTCCGCGAGGCCGACATTGTACTTCGTCAGGCGCCGTTCGACGACGAGGCGGCGCAGGGCTTCGGCCCGTGCCACGAGGCCGGGTGGGAAGGCGGCGGTCTTCAGGATGCGCGCGAGCCGGCTGTCCCGGCGCGGATCGTAGTAGATGCCGGAATCATCGACCACGATGGAGGCGCCGGGCTGGAGGCTGGCGCCGAGTCCGACGGATCGCAAAAATCCGTCCTCGACCCGCGACAGGGGCAGGTCGGCCTCCCGGCACAGGGCTTCCAGGCGCTCGGGCATCCGCGTCGCCCAGGCGAGAACCCGCGCACCGGGGGGCGCGAGGCGGACCGCTTCCTCGGCAGCCATGGCGTGGATCGGTGGCCCGAACGGGCCGGTGGTGAACGCGTCGAGGCCGGGGCGCTTCCAGCGCGAGATGCCGACGAGCACCGTCGGCCGGTCGTTGTCGCGGAAGCGTGCCCGCAGCCACGCGACTTTTTCGAGGCACTCCTCCCGGGCGATGGGCGCCCGGGTCCAGGGATCGAACCAGTGGAGGCCGACGCCATAGGCGTCCTCGAGGGACGCCGGCCCATCGGCCTCGACCGCCGCCGCGCCGGAAAGGCGTGCCGTGCAGGCGCTCGCCGCGTCCGAGACGAAGACCCGCGCGGCGTGGGCGCACACGGCCCAGGGGTCGATGGGTTCGGCCAGAACGCGCAGGCGTGGCGAGGCGAGGCCGAGTTCCGAACATCCCTCCGGGCTGCCGACCGTGAAATCCGTCTCCGGGTGACGCGCCAGCACCCGCGCGATGAAGGCCCGGTTGCCGGTCGGGGTGGCCGCGGCGTCGAGGAGGATCAAGTCCGGCCCTGCCGCCCGATCGGCCTCACACGATTGCAACGTCGGTGGACCATCCGTTGAACGGGCCCTGGCGTCGGCGTGAAGCGCAACCGGCGCCCTCTCCTCGCAGGAGGGGGCGCCGTGCGGCCGGTGATCGCCCTCGGCTGGGGCACCGCCAGGGCCCGCCGGAAACCGGTTGCGGCCGTGCAGGCGCAGACCCGCCAGCCGGCCGGCCAGGGCGGGATCGGCGGAGGCGCCGCCCATCGGCACGCCGCCGAGGGTCAGGCGCAGGCTCGCCAGGCCGGTCGCGGGCGAGTCGTAGGGGCTCAGGACCGGTCCCGGTGCCACCGTGAGCACCGGCCGCCCGAGGCGGCGGAGGGTTTTGGCGGTGAAACCGTCCCCGCCCCAGACAGCAGCGGCGCCGGACCGGAACGGCGGCACGAACGCGCCGCCCGTCGCCGCCTCGATCTGCGACTTGAGAGCCCGGATGGTCCGGCCGGTGGACAACAGGGAGAGCGGCGGGCTCGGGCGCATGCAGGGTTCGATCAACACGGGAGGGCCGCCGCGTCCGGCCCGGTGCTGGAGGCTCTAGAGCATCGGGCCGAAAAATGGGAACGGGTTTTCCGCACGAGCGGATGCCCTTGCGCGCGCGCAAACCTTACGGCGCGCCATGACTCGTCCGGTTCGAATACCGGCCCGCACCCTACGTGGCCGGCGGGACACAGGGATTAAAATTCACTGGGCACAACCATGCCTTAAGATTGCTGCCTTTCAACGGCTATGCAACCTCGTCAACCGTGACATTCGCCCGTTCCCACCGGGCTCACAGGACCCCGCGCCTCGGAATGCTGCAACCCCGCGCCCCCGCGCATCGCGACGGACCCGCCACGTTCCTGTTCCTGCAGGGCGTCGCCTCCCCGTTCTTCTCCGATCTCGGGCGCAGCCTCGAGGAGCGCGGCCACCGGGTCCGGCGGATTAACTTCTCCTCCGGGGACTGGCTTTTCTGGCGCCTGCCGGCCGACAATTATCGTGGGTCGTTCGAGCACTGGGGTGCCTACGTCGCCGACTACATCGCCCGCCACGGGGTCACCGACATCGTGCTGTTCGGCGATTGCCGACCCTACCACGTCGCCGCGCGCGCCGCGGCCGAGCCCTCGGGCGTGCGCCTGCACGTGTTCGAGGAAGGCTATCTCCGGCCGAACTGGATCACCTGCGAACTCGGCGGCGTGAACGGCCACTCGTCCCTGCCCAGGACCGCCGACGCGATCCGGGCCGTGGCGCGGCGCCTGCCGCAGCCGGGGCGTGCCATGCCGTCGAGTGGCGACATGGCCCGGCGCAGCCTGTGGGATGTGGCCTACAACATCGCCAATTTCGGCTTCCCGTACTTCTTCCCGCATTTCCGCAGCCACCGGCCCAACCACATCGCCGTGGAGTATGCCGGCTGGATCAAGAAGTTCGCCCGCCGCGCCCATACGCGGCGCGAGGCGGCCCGGCTCAACGAGGCCTACACGGCGGTGGGCGTCGATTACTTCCTGCTTCCGCTGCAACTCGACAGCGACTACCAGATCCGCGTCCACTCCCCCTTCCTCGGGGTCGAGGCGTTCATGGACCGGGTGATCGCGTCCTTCGCCGCCCATTCGGAGGCGCCGACGCGCCTGCTGATCAAGCTCCATCCCCTCGACAGCGGCCTCATCAACTGGCGCAAGTATGCCCGGCACTCGGCCAAGCGCCACGGGGTCAACGATCGCCTCGACATGATCGACGGAGGCGACCTGCCGAGCCTGATCACCGGCAGCCGCGGCGTCGTCCTCGTCAACAGCACCGTCGGCATGCTGTCCCTCGAACTCGGTTGCCCGACGCTCGCCACCGGCGAGGCGATCTACAACCTGCCCGGACTCACCCATCAGGGCGGCCTCAACACGTTCTGGACCGCTCCCATTGCGCCGGATGCCGACCTGATGCGGGACTTCCGCCGGGTCGTCCTGCACCGCACCCAGGTCAATGGCGGCTTCTTCTCGCGGGAAGCCATCGCCCGGGCCGTGGCCGGCACCATCCCGCGCCTGGAGGCGACCCTGCCGGCCGCGGCTTTGGCTGCCGCCCAGGCCGGTCGTGCCGAGACCGACGACGCGCAGGACCTCGCGCCGGTCTACTGACGGGCCGGTTCACGATCATTCCCGAAAACCGACAGAGCCGATGCCCGTCATCCTGATCACCGGCGCGTCGAGCGGCATCGGCGCCGCGCTCGCCCGCCATTACGCGACGTCCGGGACCACCCTCGTCCTGCACGGCCGCGACGGCGCGCGCCTGGACGCCGTGGCCGAATCCTGCCGCGCCAGGGGCGCGCAGGTCGAGACCGAGCGCCTCGACGTGCGCGACCGGGCCGGAATCGCCGCCTGGCTCGGCGCCACGCACGCCGCCCACCCCCTCGACCTCGTCATCGTCAACGCGGCCATCAATGGCGGCGACCCCGGCGGCGATGTCGAGACCGCCGCCATGGCGTTCGAGACCGTGGCGGTGAACCTCGACGGGGCGTTGAACGTCGCGCTCCCCTGCGTCGATCTCATGCGCGCGCGGGGCGCCGGACAGATCGCCCTGGTCTCGTCGCTCGCCGCCTTCGCGCCGCTCCCCGACGCCCCGGCCTATAGCGGCACCAAGGCCGCGCTCCTCGCCCACGGACTGGCGCTGCGCGAAAAGCTCAAGCCCCACGGGGTGAAGGTGAACGTGGTGACGCCGGGCTACGTCCGCACCGCCATGGGCGGCGAGTACCAGGGCTGGCGTCCCATGGAGATCGAGGCGGCGGACGCCGCCGCCCGTATCGCCAGGGGGTTGGCGCGCGACCGGGACATCGTCGCCTTCCCGTGGATCATCGCAGCCCTGGCGCGGGGCTCTGCCCTTCTGCCCGAATCCCTGCGGCGCCTCGGCATGAGCGGGTTCAAGTTCAAGATCCGGACCGGCCGGTGAGCCGCCCCCGCCTCGCCCTCTTCGTCCTCGAGGCCCTGCCGAACGCGCGGGCCGTGCGCCGCTTCGTCACCGAGCACGCCGACGACATCGCCTTCGTCGGCCTGTCCAATGCCGAGCGCCCGAGCTCGGGCGGGCTCGTCGGACAGGTCCGGCGGCACCTCGCCCGCTCCGGGCCGGCGATCCTGCCCTATCTCGGCGTGAATTTCGGCCTGCCGGACCTGCTCTCCCCCCTGTCCGGGCTGACCCGGCGTTTTACGGGCGCGAAGGATGCCGCCACGGCGACGCCGCTGAAGGCTCTCTGCCACCGCCTCGGCATTCCGACCCTGAGCGTGGACGACGTCAACGGGGAGGCGGTCGCGGCCCTGTTCGCGCGCCACACGCCGGACGTGATCGTCACTTTCCACTTCGACCAGATCCTGTCCGGTGCGACCCTGGCGTTGGCGCCGCGCGGCGGCGTCAACGTCCATCCGGGCCTGCTGCCGCGCCATCGCGGGCCGGTGCCGACCATTCACGCCCTCGCCGAGCCCGAGCCCGCCTTCGGCGTTACGGTGCATCGCCTCGCCGTCACCATCGATGCCGGTGCGATTCTTTCGCAGGAGACTGTGAGTTTACCCGTCGGCACGACGGCGACGCGGGCCTCGGTCATCCTGCACGCGCATGGGCGGGTGCTGCTCGATCGAGTGCTGGTGCAACTGGCCGACGGCACGCTGCCCGAGGGCGAGACGCCCGCCACCCTGCCGTATTGCCCGTTCCCGGACCGGGCCCTGCTGGCGGATCTGCGCCGGCGCGGGCGCAAGCTCACGGATGTGCGGGATCTCGGCGAGGCCCTGGCGCTGAGCGCGCGGGCCTGACGCACGCACCGCTTTGGAACGGACGCATCGTGCGCGTTCCCCTCCCCCGCGAAGGGGGAGGGGTTGGCGTGCGGTTCGCGATTTACCGCGAGAACTTCTTGTACTTCAGCTTCTTCGGCATCAGCGAATCGGTGCCGAGGCGGCGCTTCTTGTCTTCCTCGTAATCCGAGAAATTGCCCTCGAACCACTCGACGTGGCTGTCGCCCTCGAAGGCGAGGATGTGGGTGGCGATGCGGTTGAGGAACCAGCGATCGTGGCTGATGATCACCGCGCAGCCGGCGTAATCCTCGAGCGCCTCTTCGAGGGCCCGCAGGGTCTCCATGTCGAGATCGTTGGTGGGCTCGTCCAGCAGCAGCACGTTGGCGCCCCCTTTCAGGGTGCGGGCGAGGTGCACGCGGTTGCGCTCACCGCCCGACAGGGTGCCGACCTTCTTCTGCTGGTCGGAGCCCTTGAACGCGAAGGCGGCGCAGTAGGCGCGGGAATTGATCTCGCGCTTGTTGAAATAGATGATGTCGTTGCCGCCCGAGACCTCCTGCCAGACCGTGGCGCCCGGATCGAGGGCGTCGCGCGACTGGTCGACGTAGCCGAGGTGCACGGTCTCGCCCACCGAGATAGTGCCGCCGTCCGGCTTCTCGGAACCGGTGATCATCTTGAACAGCGTCGTCTTGCCGGCGCCGTTCGGGCCGATGACGCCGACGATGCCGCCCGGCGGCAGCTTGAACGACAAATCCTCGATGAGCAGGCGGTCACCGAAAGCCTTGTTCAGGTGGTCGAACTCGATGACGTTGTTGCCGAGCCGCTCGTCGATGGGGATGACGATCTGCGCCGAGGCGTCGATCTTGTCGTTCTGTTTCGCCACGAGCTCGTCGTAGCGGGTGATGCGGGCCTTCGACTTCGACTGCCGGGCCTTCGGCGAGGCCGAGATCCACTCCTGCTCGCGGTTGATGGCGCGCTGGCGGGCCATGTCCTCGCGGCCTTCCTGGGCGAGACGCTTCTGCTTCTGGATGAGCCAGGCCGAGTAGTTGCCCTCGTAGGGATAGCCCCGGGTGCGGTCGAGCTCGAGGATCCAGCCGGTGACGTTGTCGAGGAAGTAGCGATCGTGGGTCACGATCAGGATTGCGCCGGGATACTGCTTGAGGTGGCCTTCGAGCCAATTCACCGTCTCGGCGTCGAGGTGGTTGGTGGGCTCGTCGAGGAGCAGCAGTTCGGGCTCCCACAGCAGGAGCTTGCACAGGGCGACGCGGCGGCGCTCGCCGCCGGACAGGGTGGCGACGGGCATCTCGTCGGTGGGGCAGCCGAGCGCCAGCATGGCCTGATCGACCTTCGAATCGAGCTCCCAGAGGTTCCCGGCCTCGATCTTGTCCTGGAGGGCGGTCATCTCGTCCGCCGTCTCCTCGGAATAATTCATGGCGAGTTCGTTGTAGCGGTCGAGGAGCGCCTGCTTCTCGGCGACCCCCTCCATGACGTTCTCGCGGACCGACTTGTTCGGGTCGAGCTGGGGCTCCTGCGGCAGGTAGCCGACGCGGGCACCCTGCGCGACGAAGCCCTCGCCGGTCCATTCCGTGTCGATGCCGGCCATGATCTTCAGCAGGGTCGACTTGCCCGAGCCGTTGATGCCGAGCACGCCGATCTTGGCATCCGGGTAGAACGACAGGTTGACGTTATCGAGGATCTTCTTGCCGCCGGTGTAGGTCTTGGTCAGACCCTTCATGTGGTAGATGAATTCGCGCGCCATGCCGGTATCCTTGAACTGTGGGATCGGGGCCCTCGCGGGCACGGCCGATGCCGAATGATGAGGTGCGCGGCCCCGCGGCGGCCCCGAGAGGAGAGCCGGCCGGGCCTCGCATGGTGCGCCGTCGCCGGACGGTCCGGCCCTCGCCGTCGTCGAACCGCTTCGGGTCGATCGCTTCGCGTGATGAGTGTTGCGCCGGAGTATCAGGGCGGCGCCGGACCGGCAAGAAGATCGGGTGCGCGGCGGCGCGGCGTCAGGCGAAGGGGTTCTTCACCGTCTCGTGGCTTTTCGCGATGTCCGCGACGGCTTCCGGTAGCTCGGCCCGCGCCAGGGCCACCACGATGGCGTTCACCGCCGCCTGAAGGGTGCGTGCCCGTTCCAGCCCGGCGCGATCCCGCGTCAGGTCGAGGGAGCCGTGCACGGCGATGCGGTCGCGGCCGTTCTCCAGGGAAAGGCCGCCGATGGTCTGCACGGCAGCCTCGTCGGCGAAGGGCCGGAACACGGGAGGAGTCGTGTCGGACATGCGTGGTCCCTTCTAGAAGATCGCCCGCATCAGGTCGCGCCACAGGCGCCGGGCGAGGCGGTGGATCTGGTGCCTGGCCCAGGCCTCGAACGAATCCGGTTCGCGGTTGCGCCCGTGGGGGGGCGCGCCGGCCTCGTCGCCCCGCGAATAGGTGCGCGGCTCGGGCAGGTCCATAACCCGGGCCTTCACCGAATCGGGGAGACCCGGAAACACGTCGATCCCGGCCACGCCACGCAGTTCGGCCAGCGACACGGCGCGCCATTCGGTGTCGTCGCGGTTGGGCACGAGGTAGGCGCCCGCCTCGCCCCGGGCCGGGTCGTAGAGGGCCTTGAACAGCTGCGTCGGCACCAGGACCCTGCCGTTGATCGCCCGCACGCTGTCGCCGGCATAGACCGGGCCGGTGACGACGAAGAGGGTTCCGCGGGCGGTGGCGAGGCGCCGCACGCTTTCCTCGATGGCCGCCCAGAGGCCGCGATTCACAGCCCGGTCCTGCGGCACGATGTTGGCCAGGGTGAAGGATTGTGCCTGGGCCGCCCCCGTCGGCATGTCGCCGGCGGGCGCCATGTGGCCGCGGTCGAACCCGCTGTGGACGTAGTCCTCCAGGCGAGCGCGGTCGGCGACGGGCAGGGCCTCCTCGTCGTGGAAGGCATCGACGCGGTCGACGCGCCGTGCCGCCGCCACGCTCGGTCGGGTCAGGTGCTCGGCGGCATAGACCGGTGTGCGCGACACGGCGGAGTAGAGCAGCGCGAAGGCATCGTAGCAGAGCGGCGTCGCTTCACGCCCGAGCTTCGAATTGACGAGGTCGGGGCGGCGCCCATCCGCGAAGTGCTCGGGACAGGTCTGCGCCCGCGCCGACCCAGCGAGGAGGACGAGGAGTGCGAGAGCGCGAATCAGTAGCACACCCGGACCTTGCGGGTGCCGGACGGCGTCTCGCGCCAGCGATAGGCGCAGGGGCGCCCGAGGGAGCCTTCGAACGGATGCACGTCACGGTCGGCCGGGCCGGGACCGGCCTGGCGCCGGCACGGTTGCGAATGCGAACACGCAGACGTGAAGTCCGTCCGGTCGACGGCTTTCGCGTGCCCGGTCTGCGCCGCGCCGGCGCCACCTGCCGAACATACGCAGGCGAAGGCAAGACCGGTGAAGAAGAGGCAGATCGAACGCAGGCGGCGAATCAACGGACGAGAGCGCATGGTCTGCCTTCCTTCGGGCCACTGAGATCGAATGCGCCGTTGATCGGCGGCGACCGGACGCTTAACTGCCGCCCTTACGCCGGACAGCTTCGCCTGTCATGGGGTGCCATTGCCCAGCTCCGTCCCCACGCGTGGCAAAGCCGGGCAATGACGTTATAAGTGCAGATTCAAGGGTCCCGGTTCAGTCCAGGGACCGAGCCGTTGGGAAGGGGGTCCGGCGCCGTGCGTGGCGAGGGGCAGGCCCGTTCGAGCGGTCACCAGCCAACCAACGGGTCAATGCCAGTGTCTTCAGCCAACACCTCGATTCTGGACGGACTGTCCGAGACGTCCGCGCTTCGCCTTCTTCCGGAGAGCGATCTTCCGGCGGTGGCGGAGGCCGTGCGGGCGGAGATGATCGAGGCCGTGTCGGTGACGGGCGGGCATCTCGGCTCCGGGCTC
>NZ_JAKSXV010000112.1 GCF_022829345.1 Methylobacterium sp. J-090
CTGAGCTAAGGCCCCACATTGTCGCGTCTGGTCGTCTCGGGTCAGGTTCGGGAAAACCTGATTGGTGGAGCCTAACGGGATCGAACCGATGACCTCTTCCATGCCATGGAAGCGCTCTCTCAGCTGAGCTAAGGCCCCACATTGTCGCGTCTGGTCGTCTCGGGTGCGGTCCGCGAGAGCCTGACTGGTGGAGCCTGACGGGGTCGCCGCGAATACCTCTTCCATGCTCTGGCCGCGCCCTCGCAGCTACCCTAAGGCCCCACTTTCGCCCAGGATCCTTCCTGGCGTGCCACCTCCGGGACCGGCGCGACCGTCCTCCGCGGAGGCGGCCGCCGAGGGCGGTTCCATACGCGGC
>NZ_JAKSXV010000014.1 GCF_022829345.1 Methylobacterium sp. J-090
GATGACGATGACGGGGACGCTCTCGTCGATGAGGGCGATGGGGCCGTGCTTGAGTTCACCCGCCGCATACCCTTCGGCGTGGATGTAGCTGATTTCCTTCAGCTTCAGGGCGCCTTCCAGCGCCATCGGGTAGCTGGTGCCGCGCCCGAGGTAGAGCACGTCGCGGGCCTTCGACACCTCGCGGGCCAGGACCTCGATCTCGCCCTCGCGCTTCGTCGCCTCGGCCATCAGGCCCGGCACGGTGATGAGGGCGTCGACCAAGCTGCGCTCGCGCTCGGCGCTCAGGGTGCCGCGCGCCCGGCCCGCCGCGATGGCGAGGCACAGGAGCACCGTGAGCTGGCACGAGAACGCTTTGGTGGACGCCACGCCGATCTCGGGGCCGGCCAGGGTCGGGACCACGGCGGAGGCCTCGCGGGCGATGGTCGAGGTCGGCACGTTGACCACCGCCAGGGTGTGCTGGCCCTGGGACTTGGCGTAGCGGAGCGACGCCAGGGTGTCGGCGGTCTCGCCCGATTGCGAGATGACGAGGGTGAGGCCGTCGCGGTCCAGCGGCGGCTCGCGGTAGCGGGCCTCGGAGGCGACGTCGATCTCGACGGGCAGGCGCGCCAGGGTCTCGAACCAGTACTTGGCGACGAGGCCGGCATAGTAGGCCGTGCCGCAGGCGGTGATGGAGAGCCGCGAGAGCGTGGCGAAATCGAACGGCAGGTCCCCCGGCAGGGCGACGCGGCCATTGGCGAGATCGACGTAGTGGGCGAGGGTCCGGCCCACCACCTCCGGCTGCTCGTGGATCTCTTTCGCCATGAAGTGGCGATGGTTGCCCTTCTCGACCCGGTAGGCCTGGGCGACGATGCGCTGGCGCGGGCGCTCCACCACCGCTCCGCCGATGTCGCGGATTTCGGCGCCGGCGCGGGACAGGACCGCCCAGTCGCCCTCCTCCAGATAGGTGATCTCCTCGGTGAACGGCGCCAG
>NZ_JAKSXV010000018.1 GCF_022829345.1 Methylobacterium sp. J-090
GGGTGAGGTGTGCGAACTCTCCGGAGAGTCCACGACCCTCACCCCAACCCTCTCCCAAACAGGAGAGGGGGCCCGTCGTGGTTCCTCTGCGATCGCCCTGCCTGGAAGGAGAGGGAGCCCTGGTGCAACGACGCGATCCGAAGCGATCAAGCGAAATTCATCTCATAAGGTCGCCGCCAGGGTCTCGGCCTCGGCGCGGCCCCTGGCCCGCGATTCCCGGTCGAGGTCGGCGCCCATGAGGCCCTTCTCCACTAGGATCTGATGCACGTGCGTGATGCCGACCATGCGCAGCCAGGTCGCCATGTAGGTCGCCTGGTGGTCGTAGATCTCGGCCGGGAAGTCGTCCCCGATGGCGACGCCGCGGGCGTTGATCACCACGGCCTTCGCGGTGAGCAGGCCGTTCTGGCCGCGTTCGTCGAAGCTGAACAGCAGGTCCTTCTGCGACACGAGATCGAACAGGTGCTTGAGCCGGTACGGGATCGTGTAGTTCCACATGGGCACCCCGAACACGATGAGGTCGGCGGCCTGAAAGCGCTCGGCCAGCGCCCGGATCGTGCCCCACGCGTCCTCCTGGGCCGGGCTCAGGGCCTCGCCCGCGAGGGCCGCGTACTTGCCGGCCAGGGCCTCGCCGTCGAACTCCGGCAGGTCCGTGTTCCACACGTCCAGGGTGTCGACGGTGCCGTCCGGGTGGCGGGCCGTCCACGCCTCGAGGAAGGCGTGCGCCACTTCGATGGAAGCGGACCGTTCCTTGCGGGGCGAGGCTTCGACGTAGAGAAGGTGCGGCATCGACGGCTCCGGGTGGGGGAACCCACCCCACCTATCGCGACGCGCGCGCCGGGCCAGGGGGCGCACGGCTTTGTCATTCGCGTGCGCCGCCCCCATCTGACGTCCGTCCCCTTGGCGTCACAGGCCGGAACCGCCCGATGCACCTCACCGGAATCCACCACCTCACCGCCGTCACGGCGCGGGCCGCCGACAACGCGGCGTTCTACACCCGCACCCTCGGCCTGCGGCTCGTGAAGAAGACGGTGAACCAGGACGACGTCTCGGCCTACCACCTGTTCTACGCCGACGGCCTCGCCTCGCCGGGCACGGACCTCACCTTCTTCGACTGGCCGGCGCCTTCCGAGCGGCGCGGCACCAACAGCATCACCCGCACGGGCCTTCGGGTCGCGGGCGCCGGGGCCATCGCGTGGTGGCGCGAGCACCTCGCCCGTGAGGGCGTCGCGCACGCCGTTCCGGTGGAGCGCGACGGACGCCTCAGCCTCGATTTCGAGGATGCGGAGGGCCAGCGCTTCATGCTCGTCGACGATGGCGGCGCCGGTCCGGCCCATCCCTGGGCGCGGAGCCCCATCCCGGCCGAACACCAGATCCGCGGCCTCGGTCCCATCCGCCTCAGCCTGGCGCAGGCCGAGCGGACGGAGGCGGTGCTGGCCGAGGTCCTGGGCATGAGCCACGACCGCACCTACGCGCTGCCGGAGGGCGCGGTCCGGGTCTGGCGCATGGGGGAGGGCGGCCCGGCCGCCGAACTCCACCTCCTGTCGCAGCCGGACCTGCCGCCCGCGCGCCAGGGGGCGGGGAGCGTCCACCACGTCGCCTTCCGCATCCCCGACGCGGACTACGCAGCCTGGGCCGACCGCCTCAAGGTGAAGCGCATGCCCACCAGCGGCCCCATCGACCGGTTCTACTTCCAGAGCCTGTACTTCCGCGAGCCCAACGGCATCCTGTTCGAGATCGCCACGGACGGCCCCGGCTTCACCGCCGACGAGCCGCTGGAGACCCTGGGAGAGCACCTCGCCCTGCCGCCCTTCCTCGAAGGACGCCGCGCCGAGATCGAGGCGGGCTTGAAGCCGCTCTGACCCGGTATCCGAGTAATTCAGAGTAATTCCAGACAGTTGCGCGAACACCACCGTGACGGACGGTGCGGGGCACCTGTGCGCCCGCACCGCCTTGACGCGGGCACCGCAGGTGCGAGAAGACCCCCGCAAAGCTTCGAGATTCGAGACGGACCCGGCGATGAGTAAGTTCAACGAGGAGCGCGTGCTCTCCGTCCACCACTGGACGGACACCCTGTTCTCCTTCCGCACCACCCGCGATCCCGCGTTCCGCTTCCGCAACGGCGAATTCGTGATGATCGGCATCGAGGTGGAGGGCCGCCCGCTCCTGCGCGCCTATTCGGTCGTCTCGGCGAACTACGAGGAGGAGCTCGAGTTCTTCTCCATCAAGGTCGCCAACGGGCCGCTGACCTCCAAGCTCCAGCACCTCAAGGTCGGCGACCCGATCATGGTCGGCAAGAAGCCCACCGGCACCCTGGTGCTCGACAACCTGATGCCGGGCAAGAATCTCTACCTGCTCGGCACCGGCACGGGGCTCGCCCCGTTCATGTCGATCATCAAGGACCCGGAGACCTACGAGCGCTTCGAGAAGGTGGTGCTCGTCCACGGCTGCCGGCAGGTGCAGGAACTCGCCTACGGCGAGACCATCACGGAAGGTCTGCCGAACCACGAGTTCCTCGGCGAGGTGATCTCCGCCGGCTTGATCTACTACCCGACCGTGACCCGCGAGCCGTTCCGCAACCGCGGCCGGATCACCGACCTGATGACCTCCGGCAAGCTGTTCGAGGATATCGGCCTGCCGATGATGTCGGTGGAGAACGACCGGTTCATGCTGTGCGGCAGCCCGGACATGATCCGCGACACCCGCGAGCTGCTGACCAATGGCGGCTACGTCGAGGGCAATCACGGCGAGGCCGGCCACTACGTCATCGAGAAGGCGTTCGTCGAGAAGTGAGACGAACTCCGGCTGATCCGTTCGTCCCGGCGCCAGTGTCGCCGCAGGAGACGGTCGAGCGCGGGTCCCCTCTCCTGGAAGGAGAGGGACAGGGCGAGGTGTGGGACTTTTTCGGAGAGTTCGCACACCTCACCCCAGCCCTCTCCTTCCAGGAGAGGGAGCAGCGGTGCGACTGCTCGATCCCAAGTATCTCAAGTGCAAGTTTTTCAAGTGATGGAGCGGTCACGGCATGAGCGGCGAGGCCGTCTTCATCGCCGGCGCCGGGACCGAGATCGGCAAGACCTACGTCACCGCCGCCCTGACCCGGCGGCTGCGCGCCGACGGGCAGGGCGTGCGCACGCTGAAACCCGTCGCCAGCGGGGTCCCGTCCGTCGAAGACCCCGGGTTCCGGACGAGCGACACCGCGATCCTGCTCGAGGCGCAGGGCCTCGCCGTGACGCGGGTCAGCGTCGCGGCCTGCTCGCCCTGGCGGTTCGCCGCCCCCCTCGCCCCCGATCTCGCCGCTGCCCGCGAGGGCCGCACCCTGGCGCTGCCTGACCTCGTCGCGTGGTGCCGGGCCGAGATCGCCGCGACGCCGCCCGGCACCATCCTGCTCATCGAGGGCGTCGGCGGCCTGATGAGCCCGGTCACGGCCGAACACACCGGCCTCGACTGGCTCGAGGCCCTGTCCGTGCCGGCGCTCCTCGTCTCCGGCTCCTATCTCGGGGCCATCAGTCACGCGCTGACGGCCGCCGAGACCCTGCGCTTCCATGGTGTCTCCTTACGCGGCCTCGTCGTCTGCGAGAGCGCAGGCGCCCCGACGCCGCCGGAGACGGTGGCGGCGGCCATCCGCCGGCACATGACGGTCCCCGTTCACGAGATCGTTCGTGGCGGCGCCTGCCCCGAGGACGTGGCTCGGCTGATCCGCGCGAAGGCCTAGGGGGCTCGGCCTCCTCCATACGTCTCGACGGCCGCTTTCATCCCTGGACGCCCGTCCCCGATCCCCTACCTCGTCGGGGAAGAAGCGTCGCCGAGGCGCCCGGCCGGAGATTCCCCTTGTCCCAAGACCAGACCCGGACCGGGCACGGGGGCCTCGCGCGCCCGGCCGTGCTCATCGGTGCCCTCGGCATCGTCTACGGCGATATCGGCACGAGCCCGCTCTACGCCTTCAAGGAGGCGGTGCGGGCCGCGAGCGCCGGCGCGCCGCCGACGCCCATCGCCGTCACCGGCGCGGTGTCGCTGATCCTGTGGGCGCTGATCCTCATCGTCTCGATCAAGTACGCCGTGCTGATCCTGCGCGCCGACAACCGAGGCGAGGGCGGCATCGTCGCCATGCTGGCGCTGCTGGGCGCGCGCCACGCCAAGCCCGGCTCGTGGCAGGCCGTGCTCCTCGTGGTCGGCCTCGTCGGCGCGGCGCTCCTCTACGGCGACGGCGCCATCACCCCGGCCATCTCGGTCCTGAGCGCGGTGGAGGGCCTGAAGGTCGACGCGCCCGGCCTGTCGCGCTTCGTCGTGCCCATCACCCTGGTGATCCTCGTCGGACTGTTCCTCGTCCAGACCAAGGGCGTCGCCTTCATCGGCCGCATCTTCGGGCCGGTGATGCTGGTCTGGTTCCTCGTCCTGGCCCTGATGGGGCTCGGCGGCATCGTCCACGCGCCGCAGATCCTCGGGGCGGTGAACCCGTTGCGCGCCGTCGAATTCCTGCTCCATGCCGGCTGGCACGTCAGCTTCGCCATGCTGGGCGCCGCCTTCCTGGCGGTGACCGGCGGCGAGGCGATGTACGCCGATCTCGGGCATTTCGGTGCCGGGCCGATCCGCATCTCGTGGTTCGGCCTCGTGCTGCCGGCCCTGGTGATCCACTATTTCGGGCAGGGCGCCCTGCTGCTGGCCGAGCCCGACGCCATCGAGAACCCGTTCTATCGCCTCGCCCCCGACTGGGCGCATTACCCGCTCATCGGCCTCGCGACGCTCGCCACCGTCATCGCCTCGCAGGCGATCATCTCGGGTGCCTTCTCGCTGACCCAGCAATCGATCCAGCTCGGCTTCCTGCCGCCCATGCGGGTGGTCCACACCGCCCGGCACGAGCGCGGGCAGATCTACGTGCCGGTGGTGAACTGGCTGCTCGCCGCCGCCACCGTGAGCGCCGTGCTCGTCTTCGGCACCTCCGACGCGCTCGCCGGCGCCTACGGCATCGCCGTGTCCTCGCTCATGGCCATCACCACTCTGCTGGCCACCCTCGTCGCGTTGAAATGGGGCTACAACCCCGTGGCGGTGGTGGCGCTCAACGGCTTCTTCCTCGCCATCGACCTCGTCTTCCTCGGGGCCAACAGCGTGAAGCTGTTGGAGGGCGGCTGGTTTCCGCTCCTGCTCGCCGGGCTCGTCGCCTTCCTGATGCTGACCTGGCGCAAGGGCACGCGGCTCGTCGAAGCCGCGCGGGTCGGCCTGCGCCAGCCGGAAGCCGAGTTCCTGGAGCAGCTCCGCCGCGACCCGCCCCTGACCCTGCCGGGCCACGCCGCCTTCCTGTCCTCGGCGACGAGCGGCATCCCGCTCCACCTGTCGCGCTTCGTCGAGCGCTCCCACGCCCTGCACAAGAGCATCCTCATCGTCACGGCCTTCTACGAGGAGGAGCCGGTGGTGCCGCGCGAAGGGCGGGCCGAGGTCTCGGCCGTGACGCCGGACATCACCCGGCTCACCCTGCGCTACGGCTTCATGGAGGATGCCTCGATCCCGGAGGGGCTTGCCTGCGCCGTCCAGGCCGGCAAGCTCTCGTCCGAATGGCTCGCGGATGTCACGATCTTCATCGGCCACGAGACCATCATCCCGAAGAGCGACGACCGCGGCATGGCCGATTGGCGGGAAGGGCTGTTCGCGTTCCTCCTGCGCAACGCCGAGCGCACGGGCGCGCATTTCTGCGTGCCGACGCGCCAGCTCGTCGAAGTCGGGACCGAGATCGAGATCTGATCCCGCGTGCGCGAGACACTTGTGCGCGCGGGACACTTGCGAGCCGCACGCCGGCGCAGCAAGAAGGGGGCGGCCGTTGCCGACCGCCGCACAACCGAGAGCCCGCCGGATGCCCGAACTCGCCCCCAAGGCCCTGGCGATCCGCCTGCGCCAGCAGGCGATCCTGTCCGATTTCGGCGTCGAGGCCCTGCGGGCCACGGAATTGCTGCCCCTGCTCCAGCGCGCCACGGAACTCTGCGCCGAGGGCATGGAGGCCGAGTTCTGCAAGGCGCTGGAATACAAGCCGCACCAGGATTGCCTCCTCGTCTGCGCCGGCGTCGGCTGGGACGCCGATTCCGTCGGCTCGGCCATCATCGGGGCTGACCTCGCCTCGCCGGCGGGCTACGCCCTCAAGACCGGTCGGCCGGTGATCTCGAATCACCTGCAGGACGAGACGCGGTTCCGCACCCCGAAGCTCATGGCCGATCACGGCATCCGCCGGGCCATCAACGTGCTCATCGCCAACCGCGACGGCAATTACGGCGTGCTGGAGGTGGACGACACCCGCGAGGGCCAGTTCGAGGAGGCGGATATCGCCTTCATGCAGGGCTTCGCCAACCTCGTCGGCGGCGCCATCGAGCGCCAGCGCGCCGAGGCCCGGCTCAAGGCCGCCGTGGACCGCCAGGAGCTCCTGTCCCGGGAGATGAGCCACCGGGTGAAGAACAGCCTCGCGGTGGTCGCCGGCTTCCTCGGGCTCCAGGCGCGGGGCTCGGACAACGACGACGTCAAGGCGGCGCTCGCCGATGCCCGCACCCGGGTCGAGGCCGTGGCCCAGGTCCACGACCAGCTCTGGCGCCAGCCCAGCCTCGAGGCCATCGACGTCGCCGGCTTCCTCGAGGCCCTGTGCGCCAAGCTGCAGGAGAGCGCGCCGGGCCACAGCCTCGTCTGCCGGGCGCAAACGGTGAACATCCCCGCCGACCTCGCGATTCCGCTCGGCCTGTTCGTCAACGAACTCGTGACCAACGCCATCAAGTACGCCTATCCCGACGGCGCGGGCGAGATCCGGGTGACGGCCCAGGCCGATCCGGAAGGCGGCTTGCGCCTCACCGTCTGCGACGACGGGGTCGGTCTGCCGGAGGGGTTCGACCCCGCCGCGTCGCGCAGCGCGAGCCTCGGCATGCGCATCGTCAACAGCCTCGCCCGCCAGCTCGGCGGTCCGCTCGCCGTCGCCACGGATCGCCCGGGCGCGCATTTCTCCCTGCTGATCACCCCGCCCGACGCCGCCGGCTGACGTCGGGCGGGCGCACGCCTCCCGTCGTCAGCGCGGCCCGCGTCCCCTCACGCCAGACCGAGCTTCTGCGCGAGGCCGATGCGCTGGAGCTTGCCCGTGGCGCCTTTGGGGATCTCGTCGAGGATGAGGATCTTGGCCGGCACTTTGAAGGCGGCGAGCCGCTCCAGGGCGAAGACGCGCAGGTCCTTCTCCGCCAGGGTCTGGCCCTCGCGCAGGACGATGGCCGCCGCGACGTCCTCGCCGAGCTTGTCGTGGGGCATGGCGAAGGTGACGCATTGCGACACCGCCGGATGGTCCATGAGGATCTCGTCGACCTCGCGCGGCGAGATCTTCTCGCCGCCGCGGTTGATGATCTCCTTGAGGCGGCCGGTGAGCGACAGGTAGCCCTCCGGGGAGAGCGAGCCCTGGTCGCCCGTGCGGAACCAGCCCTGCTTCGTGAAGGCCTCGGCGTTGGCCTTGTCGTTGTTCTCGTAGCCCGCCATCACGTTGTCGCCGCGAATGACGATCTCGCCGATCTCGCCCACGGGAAGCGGCTCGCCCTCGTCGTCGACGATGGCGATCTCGGGGCCGGCGGCGAGACCGACCGAGCCGGCGTAATGCGGCTTCGGGGGCAGGGGGTTCGAGGCCATCTGGTGGGCGGCCTCGGTCATGCCGTAGGCCTCGATCAGGGGCGCGCCGAACACGTCCTCGATCTCCTTCATCACCTGCGGCGGCATGGAGGACGAGGACGAGCGGATGAACCGCAGGGGGTTCGCCTCGATGACCTCCTTGTTGCGGTTGGCGCGGCCGAGGATCGCCTGGTGCATGGTCGGCACCGCCGTGTACCAGGTCGGGCGGACCTCCCCCATCCAGCCGAAGAACTTCAGGGCGTTGAAGCCCGGCGTGCACGACACCTGGCCGCCGGCCGAGAGCGGCGCCAGGATGCCGGCGATGAGGCCGTGGATGTGGAACAGCGGCATGATGTTGAGGCCGCGATCCCCGGCCGTGAACGCCACCGCCCGCCGGATGTTGCGGGCCGAGGCGCAGACGTTGGACTGCTTCAGGGGCACGATCTTCGGGCGCGAGGTGGTGCCCGAGGTGTGGAGCACCAGGGCGATGTCTTCGGAGTCGGCCGGGCCGCCGTTCGTCGCCGGGCTCGTGGCCGCGTCCGGGAACGCCAGGGTGAAGGAGCCTGCACCCTTTTCCGGCGTCGGCCGCAGCCGCACCACCGGCACGCCGAGCTTCTCGGCCACCGCCACGGCCGGCGTCTCGGACCCTTCGGCGACCACCAGCAGCTTGGCGTCGAGGTCGTTCAGGTAGAACGTGAACTCGTCGGCCTTGTAGCTCGGGTTGAGCGGCGCCGAGGTGGCGCCCGCCGCGACGGCGATGAAGGCGGCGGCCATCTCGGGGCCGTTGTCGAGGACGATGCCGACGCGGTCGCCCCGGCCGATGCCCTGGGCGTTGAGGTCGGCGATGGTGCGCTCCGTGAGCGTCCGCAGGGCGCCGAATGTCAGCGGCACGCCGCCGGGGCTCGACAGGGCGGTGGCCTCGTCGGCGCCGGCCTGGATCAGCGCGTGGAGGGTGGTGGCGTTCTCGGCCATGGCGAAGGTTTCCTCGAAAAATCTCAAACTGAATCAGGCGGCCGTGATGGCGAGGCGGCCCTGCGCCCGGTCCAGGCTCTGGGAGAGCAGACGCATCAAGGCGTAGACGGTGCCGATATGCGGGGTCGGGGTGTCGGTCAGGCGCCCGAGCTCGATGATCGAGCCGACGAGGGCTTCGAGCTCGATGGGCCGGCCGGCCTCGACGTCCTGCAGCATCGAGGTCTTGTGGGCGCCGACCTTCTCGGCCCCGGCGATGCGCTTCTCGATGCCGAGCTTGAACGTGACCCCGAGCTTGCCCGCGATCTCCTGGGCCTCGCGCATCATGTCGGTGGCGAGCGCCCGGGTCTCGGGGAACTGGCAGATGTCCACCAGGGTGGCGTGGCTCAGCGCCGAGATCGGGTTGAAGCTGAGATTGCCCCAGAGCTTGAGCCAGATCTCCGCCCGGATGTCCGACGTCACGGGCGCGCGAAAGCCGGCCTTGATCAGGCGCTGGGCGAGCGACTGGACGCGCGGGCTCATGGTGCCGTCGAGTTCGCCCAAGCCGAAGCGGTGGCCCTCCACCACCTGCACCACGCCGGGCTCGGTGAGCACGGCGGCCGGATACACCACCGAGCCGATGACGTGCTTCGGGTCGAGGTGCTTGGCGATGAGCGCGCCCGGATCGGCGGTCTCCAGGTGCGTGCCGGTCAGGTCGCCGCCGTGGCCTTGCGAAAAGTACCACCACGGGATGCCGTTCTGCATGGTCACCACCATGGTCTCGGGCCCGATGAGGTGGTGCAGGTCGGCGGCGACGGGCCCGACCTGATGCGCCTTGACGGTCAGCAGCACGATGTCGTGCACGCCGGCCTCCGCCATGGATTTCGTGGCGCGCAGGTTCTTCACGTGGATCTCGGAGCCGTCCTCCTCGATCAGGCGCATGCCGTTGGCTTGGATGGCGTCGAGGTTGGCGCCGCGCGCGATGAAGGTGACGTCCTCGCCCGCGTTGGCGAGGCGTACGCCCAAAAATCCGCCGATGGCGCCGGCGCCGACGATGGCGATGCTCATGTGGCTGTCCTCTGATGTCTGTGGGGCAGACCCGTCACGCGAACGCGTTCGACAGGATTCCGATGCCGTCGATGTCCACCTCGACGGTGGCCCCCTTCGGAATCGGGCCGGCCCCGTTGGAAGTTCCGCAGGCGATGAGGTCGCCGGGCTCCAGGGTCATGCCCTGCGAGACCATGGCGACGATCTCCCGCGGCTTGAAGATCATGTCGGCCAGCGGATAGCGCTGGCGCTCGCGTCCGTTGACCCGCACGGCCACCGAGAGCCCGTCCGGGTCGAGGCCCGTGGCGATGACCGGGCCGAACGGGCCGAACCCGTCGAAGCCCTTCGAGCGGGTCCATTGCACGAAGCTCGGATCGGCCTTGAGCACTTCGAGGGCCGTGACGTCGTTCACGCAGGTGTAGCCGAAGATGTGCCCGGCCGCCGCTTCCGGGGAGAGATCGCGGCCGCGGCGGCCGATGACGATGCCGAGTTCGCCCTCGAACAGGATGCGGCCGAGCCCGTCCGGGATCGTCACGGTCTCGCCGCTCGCCCGGTAGGTGTTGGGCGGCTTGACGAAGAACAGCGGGTGCGCCGGCCGCTCCAGCCCCTGCTTCTCGGCCGCCGCGTGGAAGTTGTTCCACAGGGCGATGAGCTTGCCCGGCCGGCACGGGATGTCGAGGGTGACGTCCGCGAGGGGCAGGGTCTCGCCCGTGGCAATCGGGTCGGAAAAGAGATCGCCGTCGTGGACGGCGATGCTCTCGCCGTCGAGGCGGCCGAAGCCGCCCCGACCGGCATGGATGTAGCGCAGCCAGCGGGCCATCGGCTCAGGCGCTCCGGACGCTGTCGGTTGCGATCTGCGCCTGCGCGACGACGCGTTTGCGCCAGGGCTTCAGGACGGCGATGGCGAGGAGCGAGGCGAGGACGTTGGCGCCGGCGGCGACGAGGAAGACGCCGTCCCAGCTGTTGGTCGCCTGCTGGAGGTAGTTGGCGACGGGGACCAGGAGG
>NZ_JAKSXV010000039.1 GCF_022829345.1 Methylobacterium sp. J-090
CCCTTCCTCGTCGAGGGCCGTCGAATCCGGGGTGAGGCCCGGATCGCCGAGATGGGACTTGGAGACGATCACCATGGCGGAGAACACCAGCCAGTCCGGCACCGCCTCCTCGGCGCAATCCTTCGGCCAGTCGAGGCGCCCGCCGCCGAGACGCGCCCCGTCGAACCTCAGCTCATCCGGCCAGACCAGGGTGATGGGCATTTCCGGCGGCCCATGGGTGCCCACGGCATCGACGAGGGCGGCCATGCCGAGGAGAAACGCGCGCCGCGCCGAGGCAAGGGGCTCGCCCGGGGCCAGGATGACGGCGAGATCCAGGACATCCTCCCGCTCGACCACCACCAGGGTCCCGGCCGCGTCGCCGGCGCCTTCCTCGGCCAGGGCGCGGGCATGTGTGAAGGCATCGTCGGTCGCCGGCGCCCGAAGGCCGGTGAAGGCCGGCGGCAGCACGAGGGCGGCCGGATCGGTCGCTGAGAGGGAGGTCATGGCGCGCGGGGTGGCGTGAGCGGAAATGTTCGAGACCCTTCGCGGCGACACCCTTCGCGGGCGGTACGGAGCCCCCGGTGCGGTGAATTGGTCCGTTCGTAGTTTCGAACCGTTCGATTATATAACGGATGCGCGCGGCTCCGCGAAGGGGCCGCGCCCGCTCCCAATGCCTCAGGGTCAAACGTGTCCGATCGCATCGTGTTCGCCTGTTCCTGCGAGGGGACCATGCCCCTCGACGCAAGCGCCATCGCGCGTGGCTGCGGCGGAACCCTGAAGACCGCCGACCAGCTTTGCGGCCGCGAACTCGACCGTTTTCGCGAGGCCCTCGGCACGGGCGTGCCCATCACCGTGTCCTGCACGCTGCAAGCGCCCCTGTTCGACGAGGTCGCCGAGGAGATGGGCGCGGAGGACCGCGTCACCTATGCCAAGATCCGCGAGACCGCCGGCTGGTCCAGCGAGGCCGAAACGGCCGGCCCCAAGATGGCCGCTCTGCTCGCCGCCGCGGCCGAGCCCGTGCCCGATGCCGGCACCGTCTCCATCGAGAGCCACGGCGTCGCGCTGATCTATGGCCGGGACGCCGTCGCCATCGAAGCCGGGCGGCGGCTTTCGGACAGTCTCGACGTCACCGTCCTGCTGAGCCGGCCTGGCGCCGTCGAGCCGCCCCAGCGCAACAGCTTTCCCGTGCTCCAGGGTACGGTGGCGGGCGCCACCGGCCGGCTCGGGGCGTTCGAGCTGCGGATCGACGATTACGCCCTCCCCGCCCCCTCGTCGCGCACGCATCTCGTCTTCGGGCTGCCCCGCAACGGCGCCACCTCGACCTGCGACGTGGTCCTCGACCTCACCGGCGGGACGCCGCTGTTTCCCGCTCACGATCTGCGCAGCGGCTACCTGCGCGCCGACCCGCGCGATCCGGCGGCGGTGGAACGCGCCATCACGGCGGCGGCCGACCTCGTCGGGACCTTCGACAAGACGAAGTTCGTGAACTTCCACGCCGATCTCTGCGCGCATTCGCGCTCGCGCATCACCGGCTGCACCCGCTGCCTCGAGGTCTGCCCCACGGGCGCCATCGTGTCGGCGGGCGATACCGTCGCCATCGATCCGACCATCTGCGCCGGCTGCGGCAACTGCGCCGCCGTGTGCCCGACGGGGGCGGCGGCCTACGCCCTGCCGCCGGCCGATGCCCTGATGCGGCGCCTGCGCAGCCTGATGCTGGCCTACCGGGAATCCGGCGGCCAGGGCGCCACGATCCTGTTCCACGACGGCGATCACGGCGAGCCACTCATCGATGCGCTGGCCCGTCACGGCGACGGCCTGCCGGCCCATGTGCTGCCGGTGCGCCTCAACGAGATCACGCAGCTCGGCCCCGAGGCTATGGCGGCCCTGTTCGCCTATGGTGCCTCCGGCGTGCGCGTCCTCGCCCGGGCGCGGCCCCACCATGATCTCGACAGCCTCCACCGCACGGTGGCGCTCGCCGAGACCCTGGCGCACGCCCTCGGGTACGGTGGTGCGGCGCCCATCGTCGCGGTGATCGAGACCGACGATCCCGATGCCCTCGGGGCCGCCCTGGCGGAGGCCCTTCCCGGCGCCGCATCGTCCCGGCCGAGCCGGTTCATGCCCGTCGGCGGCAAGCGCGAGGTGCTGCGCTTCGCCTTCCGCGAGATGTACGAGGTGGCGCCCCGGCCCACGGCCTTCGTGCCGCTCGCGGCGGGGGCCCCCTTCGGCGGCCTCGATTTTCGCACGGACGATTGCACCCTCTGCCTCGCCTGCGTCGGCGCCTGCCCGACCCACGCCCTGTCGGACAGCGCCGAGCAGCCGCTGCTGGCCTTCGAGGAGAGCCTGTGCGTCCAGTGCGGCCTGTGCGCCGCCACCTGCCCGGAATCGGTCATCGACCTGAAGCCCGGCCTCGACTTCGAGGCCTGGACCGCGCCGCGCCGCGTCGTCAAGGAGGAGGAGCCGTTCTGCTGCATCGCGTGTGCGAAGCCCTTCGGCACCCGCAGCACCATCGAGCGGGTCGTCGAGAAGCTGCGCGAGCGCCACTGGATGTTCTCGGGGTCCGGCGGGCCCGAGCGGATCAACGCCCTGATGATGTGCGAGGATTGCCGCGTCGAAGCCGCCCTGAACCAGGGCTTCGATCCCCATGCCGGGCCGGAGCGGATGCGCACCCGCACGACGGAGGATTACCTTCGCGAGCGGACGGAGCGGGGCGAGGCGGTCTGAGCGGAGCCGATGGAGACCCTGCGCTGGCGCGCCATGGTTCCGGGCGATCTCCCCGCGGTCGTCGCCCTCGCCGATGCCCTGTTTTCGGACCATTACGAGGCGCCCGAGCGCTTCGCCGAACGGCTCCGGGCGAGCCCTTCCCTGTGTCGGGTGCTGGCGCGGGAAACGGGGGCGATCCGGGGTTATTGGATTGCCTACCCCTGGCCGCTCGGCCGCGTTCCGCCCCTGAACCGGCCCCTGCCGGAGCCCCTCGCGGATGCGGGAGCGCTCTATCTCCACGATCTCGGGCTGCATCCCGACGCCAGGGGCCACGGCCATGCCCGTCAGGCCGTCGCCGACCTCGCCGCTGGCGCGAACGCGGCTGCCATCGCCCTCGTCGCGGTGAACGGCTCGTCCGCTTTCTGGGCCGCGCAGGGGTTTTGTGAAGCGCCGTACGATTCCGTGGTGGCGGAAAAACTCGAGGGTTACGGCCCTGACGCCCGCTACATGATCCGGCGCCCCTGACGGGGCGCCTCACGGCAGGGCCGTCGCCTTCTCGAGGAAGCGCACGAGCGCCTCGCGGTCCTCGGCCGTGTTGATGGTCTGCTCGGGCATCCGCGTGCCCGGCGTGTAGCGGGCCGGACCGACCTCGAACAGGCGGGCGATGGTGGTCGCGTCCCAGACGAGGTCCATGGCTTTCAGCGCCTCGGAATAGCGGTAGCCGGGCTCGCTCGCGATGCGGCGTCCGATGATGCCGGCGAGATTCGGTCCGGCGCGCGGTCCGTCCTCCGGCTTGAGGGCGTGGCAGGCGACGCAGGCGCGGTAGACCTCCGCGCCGCGATCCCCGTGGAAGGCCGCCAGGGTGTCGGCGGGGCGCGGCAGGCTGAGCGCGCCGATGGGCTCGCCCGTGGCGGCGTTCCAGCGCCGGACCAGCCGGTCGCCGCCGCCGGTCACGAGTTCGTCGCCGCGCCAGGCCACGGACCAGACCGGCAGGCCCGGCCCAATGAGACGGCGGAGGATCGCACCCGTGCCGCGGTCGATGATCGCGACGGTGCCCCCCGCCGTGGCGGCGGCGAGGCGGGTCTCGTCGGGCGCGAGCGCGAGGGCGATCACCGGGTTCGGCCCGACCTCGATGGCGGCCCGTTCGCTGCCGTCCGGGCGCAGGAGGCGCACGATCGCGTCGCTACCCGCCACGGCGATCTCGCCGTCGCGGGTCACCGCGAGGGCGTTCAACGGCGTCGGCAGGGTGGTGACGCGGGGCGGCCCGCCTGCGACGGGCCAGATCCGCAGGGTGGCGTCGTAGCCCGCCGTGGCGATCCGGCCGTCGGGCAGGAAGGCAACGGCGTTGACGGGGCCCGCGTGTCCTTCGAGCGTCCGCGCCGGTCCACCGGCGAGGGGGCGGACCCGCACGGTCCCGTCCCAGGAGGCCGAGGCGAGGCTGAGTCCGTCCGGCGATACCGCCAGCCCGGCCACCGGTCCGGTATGCTCGGCGAAGATCCGCTCGGGCTCCGGCCGACCGATCCGCCACAGGGCGACGCGGCCATCCTCGGACGCCGTGGCGAATCCGCCATCGGGCAGGGTGGCGACGGCGTTCACCGCGCCCTCGTGGAAGCGCAGGACGCCGAGGGCGGTGCCGGTCGCGATCCCCCACACGATCACCGCTTGGTCGAACCCGCCCGAGATCGCGATGTCGCCGCCCGGCACCACCGCGAGCGCCCGCACCGGGCCGCCATGGCCGCGCATCTGCGCCAGGGCGGGCTGCGCCGTGAGCGAGATGGCCGGCAGGCCGAACAATCCGACGACGACTCCGATGACGAATCGTACGAAGCGCAGGCGTCGCATCGCTCTCCAGGTCCGGTCCCCCGGCCCGGCGCCGGTTCGGCCGGACCTTAGACGAGGCGCGCATGTCCTGTCCCGAGCCCTGCCCTGGGGCCCTGTGCCGCGCGCAGGCACGGCGGATGGGACGACCACCCGCGCTTGATCAACGCGGGCGGATGCCGCATGCGATGGCGCATGACGTTCCTCGCCCTGACGGAAGCCCGGATCGGCCGACGGCGCGCCTTCGCGAGAACGGCGTGACGCGGTTCGCTTCGGCCGCCCTGATGCCCCTGGCCGACGCGGTGCCGCGCCTGATCGCGGGCGTGGCGCCCGTGGCGGAGCGGGCCCTGCCCTCCCACGCGGCCCTCGGCTTCGCGGCCGCCCATGACGTGATCGCCGAACGCGGCTGGCCCGAACGCCCCACGGCCCTGCGCGACGGTTGGGCGGTGCAGGCCGATGCCGTCACCGGGGCCTCGGCCTATGCGCCGATCCCCTCGCTCGCTCCGCCGGTCTGGGTCGAAGCGGGAGAAATCCTTCCCGAAGGGGCCGATACGGTGCTGCCGCCCGAAGCCCTGGAGGGCCGGGCGATTGTCGCGGACGCACCCGTCGGCGACGGCGTGCGCCGATGGGGCGAGGATCTCGCGGCCGGCACCCGACTTCTCGCGGCCGGCACCCGCATCGCCCCGTGCCATCTCCTCACCCTGGGGGCGGCCGGCGACGGCTCCGTTGCGGTACGCATCCCGCGCCTCGCCCTCATTGCCGCCGCGACGCCTTTGGCCGACGCACTCTCGGCCCTGATCGCCCGCGAGGGCGTCGAACTGGGCGAGCGCATCGACGCGCCCAGGACCTGCGACGGCATCGCCGGTGCGATCCGCTCGGCGCGCGCCGACGCGGTGCTGGTCCTCGGCGGCACCGGTCCCGGGCGGACCGACCGCGCCGTCGCCGCCCTGGCGCTTGCCGGCGAAGTCCTGGCCCACGGCATCGCGCTCCGCCCGGGTGAGACCGCCGCCTTCGGCCGCGCCGGGGGGCGCCCCGTCCTGCTTCTGCCGGGCCGCCCGGAGGCCGCGCTCGCGGTGTTCCTCGCCCTCGGGCGCCCCTTGCTGGCGGCGTTGTCCGGCGTTCGCATGCCCGAGCCCGAGGCCGGGACGCTGCTGCGCAAGGTTGCCGCCACCATCGGGGTGAGCGACGTGGTGTTCGTGCGCCGCCGCGCCGATGGCCGAAGCATCGTTCCGCGAAGTGTCCCACGGTTCGCGGTCGAGAGTGATGCGTCGACACCCTGCTTGGAGCCCCTCGGCGGGGCGGACCTCGCCCTGTCGCACCTCGCCGAGGCGGACGGGGCCATCCTGGTGCCGCCGGAGCGGGAGGGCTTTCCTGAGGGCACCAGCGTCGGAATCCTGCCGCTGTGACGATGACGGAGCGCGATATTCCTTTCCGCGAACGCCTCGCGGCGGCGGCCCGGCAGGAGCAGTTCCTGACCGTGGTGAGCCGCGAGGAAGCGTCCGCGCGCTTCCGGGCGGCGGTGCCCCACACGGTTCTGCCGGCCGAGTCGGTCGCCCTGGCCGAGGCCCTGGGCCGTGTCCTGGCCGAGGATGTGGCCTCCCCCATCGACGTGCCGCCCTTCGACCGGGCCCTGGTGGACGGCTTCGCCGTACGGGCCACGGACACGCAGGGCTCGAGTTCCGCGAGCCCCCGGCGCCTGATCCTCAACCGCGAGATCCTTGCCTGCGGCGTCGCGCCAAGCCTCGCCGTGGCCGAGGGCACCGCCACCCCCATCGCCACCGGTGGCGTCATCCCGCGCGGCGCCGACGCCGTGGTGATGGTCGAACAGACCGGATTCCTCGACGAGGCCCTGGCCATCGATCTCGTCCAGGCGGCGCGGCCGGGCCAGTTCGTCGGCTATGCCGGTGGTGATATGGCCGCCGGTGAGACGGTCCTGCGCAAGGGCCTGCGGATCACCGCCCGCGAGGTGGGCATGCTGGCCGCCTGCGGCCTCGCCCGCGTTCCGGTGGTGCGCCGGCCCCGTGTGGCGGTCCTTTCGACCGGCGACGAACTCGTGGCCGTCGGCGCACCCCTTCCCCCCGGAGCGATCTACGATTCCAACGGGCCGATCGTCGTCGCCTCCATCACCGAGAACGGCGGCGCGGCCGTCCCCCTCGGTATCGTCCGGGACGACGCGGCGGCCCTGCGGACGGCCCTGCAAGCGGCCCTGGCGGAGACCGACATCGTCATCCTCTCGGGGGGCACCTCGAAGGGGGCGGGTGACGTCTCCCACCGCATCCTGAAGGATCTCGGGTCCCCCGGCATCCTCGTCCACGGCGTCGCCCTCAAGCCGGGCAAGCCCCTGTGCCTCGCCGTGGCGGAGGGCAAGCCCGTGATCGTGCTTCCGGGCTTCCCGACCTCGGCCATGTTCACGTTCCACGATTTCGTCGTTCCGCTCATCCGCGCCATGGCGGGCCTGCCGCCGCGGGAGGACGAGGCCGTCGCGGCCGTGCTGCCGCAGCGCGTGTCCTCCGAACTCGGGCGCACCGAGTTCGTGATGGCGTCGCTCGCCGAGACGTCCGACGGGATGGTCGCCTTGGCCCTGTCGAAGGGGTCGGGCTCCGTCACCGCCTTCTCGCAGGCCGACGGCTTCTTCTCCGTCCCCGCCGCCCGTTCGGGCCTCGAGGCCGGCGAGACCGTCTCCGTCACCCGGCTCGGGGCGGGCGTGCGGCCGCCCGACCTCACCCTGATCGGCAGCCACTGCGTCGGGCTCGACCGGGTGGTCGGCCTCCTCGCCGAGCGGGGTCTTCGTATCCGCACCCTCTGGGTCGGTTCCGCCGGGGGCCTCGCCGCCCTCCAGCGCGGCGAATGCGATCTTGCCGCCCTCCACCTCCTCGACCCCGAGACCGGGCTCTACAACAGCCCCTTGCTCGCCGAGGGGTTCCGCCTCGCGCCCGGGTGGGGACGCCTCCAGGGGGTGGTGTTCCGGCGTGGCGATCCGCTGTTCGAGGATCGTGAAGCCGGGGCGGCGGTGGCCGCCGCGCTCGCCACACCCGAGGCCGTGATGGTCAACCGCAATGTCGGCTCGGGCACCCGCGCGCTCGTCGACGGTCTCCTGAGGGGGAGCCGGCCCGCCGGGTTCTGGAACCAGCCGCGCTCGCACAACGCCGTGGCGGCGGCGGTGGCCCAGGGGCGGGCCGACTGGGGCGTCGCCATCTCCACCGTAGCCAGCGCCTACGGCCTCGGCTTCCTGCCGCTCACGGAGGAGCGCTACGACTTCGCCTACGCGGCGGACAAGCGCGCCACGCCGGCGCTCTCGGCCTTCCTCGACGTGCTCGCCGAGGAACGGACCCGCGCGGCGCTCCGCGATATCGGCTTCCGCGTCGGAGGGGCGCCATGACCGCGCCCCGGATCATCGGCCTCGCCGGCTGGAGCGGAGCGGGCAAGACCACCCTGCTGACGCGGCTGATTCCGGTTCTCGTCGCCCGTGGCCTGCGGGTGGCGACCCTCAAGCACGCCCATCACGAATTCGACGTGGACCAGCCGGGCAAGGATTCCCATCGTCACCGGCAGGCCGGAGCCAGCGAGGTCATCGTCTCGTCCGCCCGGCGCTGGGTCCAGATCCACGAGGTGGCGGACGAGGGCGAGGCCACGTTGGCCGATCTCCTGCGAAAGCTCTCGCCGTGCGATCTCGCCCTCGTCGAGGGCTTCAAGCGCGAGGCGCACGCCAAGCTCGAAGTTCACCGCGCCGCCAACGGCCGGCCGCCGCTCCATCCCGGCGACCCGCGCATCGTCGGCGTCGCGAGCGACACGGCCTTCCCGGAGGCGGGCGTGCCGGTGGTGGACCTCGACGGGATCGCGGCCATCGCCGACCTCGTCCTCGCCCGTGCCGAGCCCTTCGCTGCGACCCTGGACAGGCTCGGGAGGTGTCATGGCGCAGCTGAGTGACGATTGCTTCGCCTTCGGCGGAGCCCTGATGCGGATCGAGGATGCGGCGAGCCTCATCGCCGCCCGCCTTCCTGTCCTCGCCGGGACCGAGTGGGTGCCGCTCGCCCGGGCCGACGGGCGGGTTGCGGCCGAGGACGTGGTGGCCGGCCACGACGTTCCGCCTTTCGCGAACTCCGCCGTCGACGGCTACGCCGTGCGGTACGCCGATCTGGAGGCTAGTGGCGAGACCCGCCTGCCCGTACGGGGCCGGCTTCCGGCGGGCGCCGTGCCGGATGGCATCGATACCCCCGGCGGCGCCGTACGGATCTTCACCGGTGCCGCCCTGCCACCGGGCGCCGACACCGTGTTCATGCAGGAGGACGTGCGCCGCGAGGGCGACGCCGTCCTGCTGCCGCAGGGATTGAAGCGCGGGGCCAACGCGCGCGCGGCCGGCGAGGATGTCGCGGGCGGGGAGCGCATCATCGCCGTCGGCCGCCGGCTCGTGCCGCAGGACGTGGCGCTCGCCGCCGCCACCGGTCATGCGCGCCTGCGCGTCCGCACCCGCCTGCGGGTCGCCCTGTTCTCCACCGGGGATGAGCTGGCCGAGCCGGGCGCCCCCCTCGGGGCCGGCGCCATCCATGATTCCAACCGGGCGATGCTGGCCGCCCTCCTCGTCCGCCTCGGGGTCGAGGTGGACGATCTCGGCATCCTGCGCGACGAACCCGGGGCCTTGGCCGCACGCCTCGTGGACGCCGCCCGCGATCACGATCTCATCCTCACCTCGGGCGGCGTCTCGACGGGCGAGGAGGACCATGTCCGGACCGCCGTCGAGGCGGTCGGCCAACTCCTGTTCTGGCGCCTCGCCATCAAGCCCGGCCGCCCCGTCGCCATGGGCCTGGTGAACGGCACTCCGTTCGTCGGCCTGCCGGGCAATCCCGTCGCGGTCTACGTCACCCTGCTGTTCGTGGTGCGGCCCCTGCTCGCGCGCCTGAGCGGGGCGAGCGTCGTGCCGGTGGTTCCGCAGAGGGTCCGTGCCGCCTTCGCCTATCGCAAGAAGACGGGACGGCGGGAGTTCGTCCGCGTCATCCTGGCGCCCGGCCCCGATGGCGTGGTGGAAGCGCGGAACTTCCCCCGCGAGGGCGCCGGCCTCCTCACGTCGCTGACCGGGAGCGACGGCCTCGCCGAACTGCCGGACGAGGCCACCGGCGTCGCGGTCGGCGACACCCTGGCGTTCTATCCGCACGCCGCGCTCTGGTAGCCATGCTCCTTATCGACCGCCCTGGTCGAGCACATAGGAAGCGGACTGCCTATTGATCTTGTCCGGCCGGGCGTAGCATCGCAGCGGAACCCCCGCCGACGGCCCGCATGACTGAGACCCTGCACGAGACGTTCGCACGGCTGACCACCCTCGACCGCGACGTCGTCGCCATCGCGTGGCTGTCCCTGCGCGTCAGCCTGTCGGCCGTCGCCATCGGCCTGCTTCTAGGCATCCCCCTGGGCGCGTTCCTCGCCGTGGCGCGGTTCCGGGGACGGCCCGCGATCGTCGGTCTGCTCAATGCTTTCATGGGATTGCCGCCGGTCATCGTCGGGCTGGTGCTCTACCTCGTCCTGTCGCGCTCGGGCCCGTTCGGGCCGCTGGGCCTGCTGTTCACGCCCGGCGCCATGGTGGCGGCGCAGGCGATCCTGGCGACCCCCCTCGTGGCGGCCCTCACCCGGCAGGTGATCGCCGATGCCGACGATCATCTCGGCGAACAGCTGCGCTCCCTCGGGCTGTCGGCACCCCGCCGGGCGATGGTGCTGATCTACGACACCCGCTTCTCGCTGGTCACGGCGGCGCTGGCCGCGTTCGGGCGGGCGATCTCGGAGATCGGCGCCGTGCTGGTGGTGGGCGGCAACATCGACGGACACACCCGCACCATGACGACGGCGATCTCCCTCGAGACCCAGAAGGGCGACCTCAGCCTCGCCCTGGCGCTCGGGATCGTCCTCATCGCGCTCGTCATCACGGTGAATGCGGTGGCCGCCGTCCTGCGCGGCCATGCCGCCCGCGCCTACGGGTGAGCGGGATGGCGGGCATCACCCTCACGGACATTCGCCTGATTCTGAACGGGACCGCGATCCTGGATGGCCTGAGCCTCGCGATCCCGCCCGGCGGCATCACGGCCCTCGTCGGCCCCAACGGGGCGGGCAAGAGCGCGACCCTGCGGGTGATCGACGGCCTCCTCGTCCCGACGAGCGGCGGCCTACGGGTGCCGGGCGGCGCGCGGCGGGCCTTCGTGTTCCAGAAGCCGGCCCTCATCCGGGGGAGCGCCGCCGCCAACGTGGCGCTGGGCCTTGCCCCCCTGAAACGGCCCCGGGCCGAGCGCGTCGAGCGCACGCACGCGGCCCTCGCCCGGGTCGGCCTCGCACACCGGGCCGGCGACCCGGCCACGCGCTTCTCCGGCGGCGAGCAGCAGCGCCTCGCCCTCGCCCGCGCCTGGGCGGCCCGGCCCGATCTCCTGCTCCTCGACGAACCGACGGCGAACCTCGATCCCGGTGCGACCGAGCTCGTGGAAGCGCTCATCGCCGAGATGGCGGCGGAGGGCACCAAGGTGGTGCTCGTCTCCCACAACCTCGCGCAGGTCGCCCGGCTCGCCGCCGACGTGATCGTCCTCGCCCGGGGCCGCGCCGTCGAGCACGGTCCGACCCGCCCCACCCTCATGTCCCCGCGCACGCCCGAGGCGCGCGCCTATTTCGATGGAGAACTGCCTTGGTCGTCCCTCGCCGCGGCTTCCTGACCCTCGGTCTTCTCGCACTCGTGGGGGCTTCCCCCTTGAGTGCCGAGCCGGCCTCCATCGTCGTGGCCTCCACCACCTCGACGGAGCAGTCGGGCCTATTCAAGCACATCCTCCCCGCCTTCGCGGCGAAGGCCGGCATCGCCGTGAAGGTGGTGGCCCTCGGCACCGGCCAGGCCCTGGACGCGGCGCGCCGGGGGGACGCGGACGTGGTCCTCGTCCACGACCGGCCGGCCGAGGATGCCTTCGTCGCTCAAGGCTTCGCCAAGGCACGCTTCGACGTGATGTACAACGACTTCGTGCTGGTCGGCCCGAAGGGCGACCCGGCCGGCGCCAAGGGGAACGACATCACCGCAGCCCTTCGGAAGGTCGCGGCGACCAAGGCGCCGTTCGTGTCGCGCGGCGACCGCTCCGGCACCCACAGCGCCGAGCTGCGGGCCTGGAAGGAGGCCGGAATCGATCTGCCCGCCGTCAAGGGCGAGTGGTACCGCGATGTCGGCCAGGGCATGGGGCCGGCCCTGAACACGGCCTCCGCCCTCGACGCCTATATCCTGGCCGATCGGGGCACTTGGCTCGCGTTCAAGAACCGGGGTGACCTCGCGATCCTGGTCGAGGGCGACAAGCGCCTGTTCAATCCCTACGGCGTGATGCTGGTCGACCCGGACAAGCACCCCACCGTGAAGGTGAAGGAGGGGCAGGCCTTCATCGACTGGCTCGTCTCGCCGGAGGGGCAGGCCTCCATCGCGGCCTACAGGATCGGCGGCGAGCAGCTTTTCTTCCCGAGCGCCGGGGCCGTTCGCGCCCCGTGACCCTCTAGCGCTGCTTGCCGTCCTGGGCATCGAAACGGAAGGCGGGGGCGGCGGCAAGCTCCGCCTTCGTCAGCCGCAACTCGGCCCGGACGGCCGCGTTGCCCGAGGCGCCCGCGAGAACGGTCGCCCGTTCGCCCGTGGGCTTCTGCGCCTCCGTCGATCCCGTCGCGTCGGTGACCCGGCCACTGTGCTTGTCCTCGACGGCGCCGAGCACGTCGCGGGTGGTGTCGCTGCCCGGCATCGTCTGCGGTCCGGCTTTTGCCGCCTCCGCCGTCGTCGCGGCGTTCTGCGGGGTGGCGACGGAGGTCGGTCCCGCCGTCAGGGCCACGTCGCCGACGTTCCAGGCCAGCAGGTCGAAGGGGACCGCGACGTACTTCTCGCCGAGGCCCAGGAAGCCGCCGACGCCGATCACCACGGTCTCGATTCGGCCGTCGGCGCCGAGGAGAACGTCCTCGATGGTGCCGACGCGGACGTGATCCATGCCGACGACGCCGACCCCGATGACCTTCGAGACCCGCATGGTGCCCGGCGCCGGAGCGGTTCGGAACCGAGGCCCCTGGGTTGTCCCAGCGTCCTCCGCGGCCCGCGCCGATGCGTTCAGGGCCAGGGTACCCGGCCCGCACAGGAGGGCGGCCAGGAGCACGGCGCTCCACCGATTCGTTGTCATGTCCGACTCCAGAGGGCCTCGACACAGGCCCCGAAGTCCCAATGCTTCGGCGTGCGATCCGGTTCATCGGGGAGCCGTGTCGGTGTCTTCGGGGCGACAAACCGCGAAAATTCGTCCAGAGCACGCGGCCGGACCCCGCTTTCGAGGCCCCCGCCCCTGATGCCTGCCGAGCCTCTCCTCGTCGCGGCCGCGCTCCTGCCCTTCCTCGGCAGCGTGGCGGCGGCCCTGCTGCCCCGGGACGCGCGCAACGCCGCGGCCCTCCTCGCCGGTTTCGTCACGCTCGCGAGCCTCGCCTGCGTCGGCGCGCTCTATCCGCGGATCGGCGCCGCGCCGGTGATGCAGACCGTCGACTGGCTGCCCTCGCTGGGCGTCGCTTTTGCGCTCCGGCTCGATGGGCTGGCGTGGCTGTTCGCCGTCCTCGTGCTCGCCATCGGCGCCCTCGTGGTGCTCTACGCGCGCTACTACATGTCGGCGCAGGACCCCGTCCCACGCCTGTTCTCGTTCCTCCTCGCCTTCGTCGGGGCGATGCTCGGCATCGTGCTCGCGGGCAACCTGATCCAACTCGTCGTGTTCTGGGAGCTCACGAGCGTCTTCTCGTTCCTGCTCATCGGCTACTGGTACGACAACCGCGCGGCGCGGGACGGCGCGCGCATGGCGCTCACCATCACGGCTCTCGGCGGCCTCTGCCTCCTCGTCGGCATGGTGCTCGTCGGTCGCGTCGTCGGCAGCTACGACCTCGCCGTGGTGCTGGCGTCGGGCGACATGATCCGGTCGAGCCCGCTCTACCTGCCCGCCCTGGTCCTGATCCTGGCAGCGGCCCTAACCAAGTCGGCGCAGTTCCCGTTCCACATCTGGCTGCCCCGAGCCATGGCGGCGCCGACGCCGATCAGCGCCTACCTGCATTCCGCCACCATGGTGAAGGCCGGCATCTTCCTGATGATCCGCTTCTGGCCGGTGCTGGCCGAGACCGACGCCTGGTACTGGATCGTCGGCACTGCCGGCATGGCGACGATGCTGGTCGGCGCCTGGAGTGCCATCTTCCAGCACGACCTCAAGGGCCTGCTCGCCTATTCCACCATCAGCCACCTCGGGCTGATCACCCTCCTGCTCGGCCTCAACTCGCCGCTCGCCGTCGTCGCGGCGATCTTCCACACGGTGAACCACGCCACCTTCAAGGCGTCGCTGTTCATGGCCGCCGGCATCATCGACCACGAGACCGGCACCCGCGACATGCGCCGCCTGAGCGGCCTGTGGCGGGCCATGCCCTACACGGCGACGCTCGCCATGGTCGCCGCCGCCGCCATGGCCGGCGTACCCCTGCTCAACGGCTTTCTGTCGAAGGAGATGTTCCTGTCGGAGGCCGTCGACAATGCCGGCGACCACCCCCTTCACTTCGCCCTGCCGGTGCTGGCGACCGTGGCCTCCGCCTTCACCGTGCTCTACTCCCTGCGCTTCATCCGCCAGACCTTCTTCGGGCCGCCGCCCCACGATCTGCCGAAGGCGCCGCACGAGCCGGAACGCTGGATGCGCCTGCCCATCGAGATCCTGGTGCTGGTCTGCATCAGTGTCGGCCTCGTTCCGAATCTGACCATCGGACCGGCCCTGGAGACCGCCACCCGCGCGGTGTTCGGCGAGGCCGCGCCATCCTACGACCTCGCGATCTGGCACGGTTTCAACGCGGCGCTGGCCCTCAGCATGGCGGCGCTGGTCGGCGGCGTCGGCCTCTACGTCGCGTTCGGCCGGCGCATCAACACCAATCCCCGGGGCGGCCCCTGGCTGATGCACCGCCTCGACGGCGGCTGGATGTTCGAGCGCGCCATGACCGGCCTCGTCCACGCGGCGCGCTGGCTCGAACGCGTCCTCGGGGCGACGCGCGTTCAGGCGCAGTTGCGCGCCCTGTTCCTCGTCGCCCTCGTCGCGGGCCTGTCGGCCGTCTTCGCGCGCGGGCTTCCGTCGATGCCCGCGCCCGACCTCTCCGGGATCGATCCGGCCTTCGCGCTCCTGTGGCTCGTCGGCGGGGCCTGCGCCGTGGGGGCGGCCGAGCGCGCCAAGTACCACCGGCTCTCGGCCGTGATCCTCACGGGCGGGGCGGGCCTCGTCGGCAGCCTCACCTTCGTCTGGCTGTCGGCGCCCGATCTCGCCGTCACACAGCTCCTCGTCGAGATCGTCACCACGGTGCTCCTGCTGCTGGGCCTGCGCTGGCTGCCCAAGCGCGACGCGGCGATCCTCGCGCCGGCGGCCGAGAACCGTCGGGCGCGGCGCCGCCGCCTCACCGACCTCGTCGTCGCGGGGGCCGTCGGGACGGGCCTGGCCGCCCTCGCCTACGCGGTGATGACCCGGCCGGCGCCGGAGGGCATCGCCCGCTGGTTCATCGACGAGGCCTACCCGCAAGCCGGCGGGCGCAACGTCGTCAACGTCCTGCTCGTGGATTTCCGCGCCTTCGACACCATGGGCGAGATCTGCGTGCTCGGGATCGTCGGCCTCACGGTCTTCGCCCTCCTGCGCCGGTTCCGTCCGGCCGCCGACAGCCTGGAGCGTCCGAAGCAGCAGCTTCGGCAGGAAGCCGCCGACCGCGCCCACGAGCACCGCAGCGTCGGGGACACCGCCGCCGACGCCATGCTGATCCCCGCCGTGGTGATCACCTGGCTGTTCCCGTTCATCTGCGTGCTGGCCCTGCACCTCTTCCTGCGCGGGCACGATCTTCCGGGCGGGGGCTTCGCGGCCGGCATCGCGCTCACCATCGCCTTCGTGCTCCAGTACATGGCCCACGGCGCGCAATGGGTCGAAGAGCGCCTGCGCATCCGGCCGATCGCGTGGATCGGCGTCGGCCTCCTCGTCGCCGTCCTGGCGGGTGCGGTGCCCTGGCTGTTCGGCCGGCCGTTCCTCACCGCCGCCTTCCAGTACGCCGATGTGCCGATTCTCGGGAAAATCCCCCTGGCCAGCGCCGTGGCCTTCGATCTCGGTGTCGTCGTGCTCGTCGTCGGGGCCAGTGTGCTGATGCTCGTCGCCCTGGCGCGGCAATCCCTGCGCCGCGCCCGCGAGGCGGCGGCCGAGATGGAGACCGAATCCTGATGGAGATCGTCCTGTCCCTGGGCATCGGTCTGTTCGCCGCCTCGGGCGTCTGGCTGCTCCTGCGGCCGCGCACCTTTCAGGTCGTCCTCGGGCTGTCGCTGCTGACCTACGCGGTGAACCTGTTCATCTTCGCCATGGGCCGCCTGAGCGTGGACGCCCCGCCGGTTCTCGAGGCCGGCGCCGATGCGGCGCGGGTCGCCGACCCAGTGCCCCAGGCCCTGGTGCTCACCGCCCTCGTCATCAGCTTCGCCCTGACCGCCCTGTTCCTCGTCGTTCTCCTCGCCGCCCGGGGCATCACCGGCAGCGACCACGTCGATGGCCGCGAGCCCGGCGCATGAGTGTCTGGACCGACCACCTCGTCGTCCTGCCCGTGGTGCTGCCCATCGCCGCGTCGGGCCTGATGCTGCTCCTCGACGAGCGCCGCAGCCGCCTCAAGGCGGCGATCAGCCTCGCCACGACCACGATGTTGCTGGCCACCGCCCTCCTGCTGGCGCAGGGCGCGATGGAGGCCCCCCAGGTCTACCGCCTCGGAAACTGGGCCGCCCCCTACGGCATCGTCCTCGTCGCCGACCGGCTCTCGGCGATGATGCTGGTGCTGACGGGCGTTCTCGGCCTCGCCTCCCTGGTCTTCGCCGTCGCCCGCTGGGACCGGGCGGGGCCGCGCTTCCACGCCCTGTTCCTCCTCCTCTTGATGGGGGTGAACGGCGCCTTCCTCACCGGCGACCTCTTCAACCTGTTCGTGTTCTTCGAGGTGATGCTGGCGGCCTCCTACGGCCTCGTGCTGCACGGCTCGGGCGAGGCGCGGATCAGGGCCGGGCTCACCTACATCGCCGTGAACCTCATCGCGTCGCTGTTCTTCCTCGTCGGCGTCAGCCTGATCTACGGCACCATGGGCACCCTCAACATGGCCGATCTCGCCCGCCGCCTGTCCGGGCCGGCTGGCGCCGAGGCCGGCCTGTTCGAGGCTGGATGCGCCGTGCTCGGCATCGCCTTCCTCATCAAGTGCAGCGCCTGGCCCCTCGGCTTCTGGCTGCCCTCGACCTATTCCGCCGCGAGCGCGCCCGCCGCCGCCATCCTGGCGATCCTCAGCAAGGTCGGCATCTACGTCGTCGTGCGCCTGAGCCTGCTCCTGTTCGGCACCGGCGCCTCGGCGGGGTTCGGCCAGGGCTGGCTGCTCGCCGGCGGTCTCGCCACCGTGGCCTACGGCACCATCGGGATCCTCGCCGCGCGCGACCTCACGCGGGCGGCTTCCTACGCGGTGATGATCTCGTCCGGCACCGTGCTCGCCGCCCTCGGCACCGGCAGCCATGCCGCTCTGTCCGGCGCCCTGTTCTACCTCGTCGGTTCGACCCTGGCGGCGGGCGCGCTGTTCCTGCTGGGCGAGATCCTCCAGCGCGGCCGCGACCCGGCCACCGCCTCCCTCGCCGTGTTCGCCGACGAGTACCACGACCCCTTCGACGACGACGGCGCCACCGAGACGGGCCGCGCGATCCCGGCGGCGGTGGCGATCGTCGGCGGAGGATTTCTGCTCTGCACCCTGATGCTCGCCGGCCTGCCGCCGCTGGCCGGCTTCGTCGGCAAGCTCGCGATGTTCTCAGGCTTGGCCGCCGGGGCGATGACGCCCACGGCCTGGGGCTTCATCCTCGCCCTGACCCTGTCGAGCCTCGGCACGCTGATGCCCCTGGTTCGCCTCGGCACCCTCGCCTTCTGGGTCCCGCATGACGGGCCGGACCCGGTGATCGGCCGGCTGGAGTTCACTGCCCTTGCGGGTCTGCTTTCCGTCTGCCTCGGCCTCACCCTGTGGGGTGGGGCGGGGCTGGTCTACGCCGACCGTACGGTGGAGTGGCTGGTGAACTCCGCCGCCTACGTCCACCTCGTCCTCGATGGGGGCGCCCCATGAGCCGGTTCCTCCCCTACCCGCTGCTCTCCCTTGGTCTTTTCGCGACGTGGCTGCTGCTGAACGCGCCGGTCACTCCGGCGACGGCATTTCTGGCCGCGCTGGTCGGCTGGCTCGTGCCCTTCGTGATGCCGGCCCTGCGCCCCGAAACCGTGCGTGTCCGGGCGCCCGGCGTGATCCTCAGACTCGCGGGGCATGTCCTCGTCGATGTGGTGCAGTCCAACATCGACGTCGCGAAGGTGATCCTCGGCCTGCGCCGTGGAACGCGCCGCACCGGCTTCGTCTCGATCCCCCTCGACCTGCGCAGCCCCTACGGCCTCGCCGTGCTGTCGATCATCCTCACGGCGACGCCCGGCACCCTGTGGATCCAGTACGAGTCCAACTCCGGCCGCCTGCTCCTTCACGTCCTCGACCTGACCGACGGCGACGGGTGGGTCCGCCGGGTCAAGGATCGCTACGAGCGCCCGTTGATGGAGATCTTTTCGTGAGCGCCGCCTCTATCCTCACCTGGGGCCTCGGCCTCGCTCAGGGCATGCTGGTCCTCGCGATGGTGATCGCCGCCTGGCGCGTCCTGCGTGGGCCCCGCGCCCAGGACCGCGTGCTCGGCCTCGACACGGTCTACCTCAACGGCATGCTCGTCATCGTGGTGCACGGCCTGCGCACGGGCAGCGGCCTCTCCTTCGAGGCGGCCCTCGTCATCTGCCTCCTCGGCTTTGCCGCGACCCTGGCGCTGGCGAAGTTCCTGATGCAGGGCGAGGTGATCCAGTGACCGGCGTCGACCTGCCCGTGTGGGCCGCCTGGCTCGTGGTCGCCCTGGCGCTCAGCGGTGCCGGCTTCTCCCTCGTCGGCGCCATCGGACTCATCCGCCTGCGGACCTTCTACGAGCGCGTCCACGCCCCGACCCTCGGGGCGACGCTGGGCATGACCCTGATCGTAGCGGCCTCGATCCTGTACTTCTCGGTGGCGGAGGGCCGCCCGGTCCTGCGCGACCTCCTGATCGGCCTGTTCCTCACCGTGACCACGCCCGTCACCCTGATTCTGCTCGGCCGCGCCGCCACCTACCGCGACCGGGCCGAAGGCAACGCCGACGCGCCGCCCGACCCGTAGGACGCGTCCCTCACGCATCCTTCCGAAGCGAGGCGCCGACCCGCGTCAACAGCGAGGCGATGTGCCGACGAACGCCACAACGACGGCGAGGGGCTCGCCCCGTGCGGGATGAAGGCCGACAACCCGCCCCGCGGCATGGCCCCAAGTGCCCAGCACCTCCGCGACGTCGAGCCTCGCGAACACAACCTCATCGCCCTGAACCAGGGTGTCGTCTCCGTGAGTCGGACCCACGGGAGCGAAATCCGGACCGTGAGCAATTTCTTTCTTCCGAAGATCGTTTTGTAGTTATCCCTGATTCGATCCGGTCGTTTCGCGGTAAATAAAGTGTATTTTTCTCACTGTACGACAGCGTTCGATGTATTCCAGATTTTGGTATGATCGATTTCGCATGAAATGCCGGACCGGTCGGTGCCGGCCCGTCCAACCGCCTCGCGGGTAACCGGAAGCAACCGCGCGGACGAGGCATCAGATTTATGGGAATACGGCGCGATACGGACGAGTTGATCGAGTTGCTTCACGGGATGTCGAAGGATCCGCCCAATCGTACCGTATGACCGGGGACCATCGCACGACGAAAAACCTCGCCGCCCTCTTGGCTTTCGGCGGTCTCGTCGTGCTGATGGTCCAGGACAGACCGAACTGGAACGCAACCTGTCTGGCGATCCTATGTCTGATCGCCTTTGGTTGCCTCTGGCGACTGTCCCGGCGGCCCCCGGTTCGGCGGGCCCCGGCCCGACGAATTCATGTCGAGATCCTTCCGTCCGATGAATCCGGGGCGCGAAGGTTGAGGTTGCTCGAAGGTCATCCGGGCGAACTGGAATTCCTTTCCCCCGGACGGCCCGGCCCGGCCTCGGTTCAGCAGCGCCGCCTGTCGGCACCGCGAAAACAATAGGGGCATGACGAACAGGGTGGTGCGCCTCGCGACGGCCTGTGCGCATCCCGGTCGGGGTGGAACGGTCCCGACTCGGGGCTCCCTGGAGGCGCCACCAGGGCAGGCGTGGACCGAAGGTGGAGGAATGTTGCGACCATTCCGGCTCTCGTTCGTTGACCCGGCGAGCTGTCCCGACCGGCGCACCGCGCCGGGGGGCTTTTGAACCCGACATCACGGAGCCATCCATGAAGACCTTCATCGTTGCAGCCACCCTCGTCCTGTCGCCCTTGGCCCTGTCCGCGTCGGCCCAAGCTCAGGGCACCGTGCGGGGTGCGGAGCGGGGCGTCGAGGACGGGAACCGCGCGGCCGGACCCGTCGGCGGCATCGTCGGCGGTGCGGTCGGTGCCGCCACCGGAACGGTCGGCGGTGTGCTGGGCGTCGATCCGGACCGTCGCGAGGACCGTATGGAACGGCGCGAGGAGCGCATGGACCGTCGCGAGCGCCGCGACCGCTGAGCCATCCGCAGTCGGCCCCGGGGTATCCAGGGCCGAATTGTTGTTCTCCATCGCCCGGGCGGCATATTGCCGTCCGGGCGTTTTGCGCTTCTGACGCGTCGCCGCCGCCGGCGATCAGTCGATCACTTCGACGATCCGTCGGGTTGCCGGGTCGACGAGCACCGGCAGGTCGTTGACGATCGTGTAGTTGTAGCCTTTCAGGGCGAATTCGGGCGGTACGTCGTAGTAGACGACGCCGCCCTCCGGCAGCACGGTCCCGACCCGGACGCTCCCCGCGTAGGCGAAGGACGGGCGCCGCTCCCCACGCGTGTAGATGCGGAAACGCTCCCGCCGGTCGATCCCGAGAATCTCGTTGGCCGTTCCGACGGCGCCTCCGATGGCACTTCCCACGGCCGCACCCAGGGGGCCGGCGATGTTGCCGCCGCGCTCGGCGCCATCCTGCGCTCCGCGCGCGAGGCCCTGTGCCTGGGCCGTGGCGCCGAGGCCGCCGGCCCACAGGGCCAGGACGATCAGTGTGATCCGCATAGGTTTGGGCTTTCCGGGCATCATCGACGGGGCGTCTATTCCGTGAGGCGACCGTCTTACGCCCGGATGGACAGGGGCGCATCCCGCGGCGGATGCGCCCCTGTGGCAGGTCGGCTCGAATGGCCCGAGGCTCGGGCCCGGCAATCCCTTCGGCGTCAGGCGTTGGCGACCTCGTGATGGCCCATGATCTCCAGGGCCCGCACCAGCGCGGAATGGTCCTGGTCGCCCGCCCCGTTGGCGGCGCAGACGGAGAAGAGCTGCTGGGCCAGTGCCGTGCCCGGCAGGGCGAGGCCGAGGGATCTGGCCCCTTCGAGGGCGAGGTTGAGGTCCTTCTGATGGAGGGCGATGCGAAAGCCCGGGTCGAAGGTCCGCTTGATCATCCGTTCCCCGTGCAGTTCGAGGATGCGCGAGGTGGCGAGCCCCCCGGTGATGGCCTGCCGGACCTTCGCGGGGTCAGCGCCGGCTTTCGAGGCGAAGAGCAGGCCCTCGGCCACCGCCCCGATGGTCAGCGCCACGATGATCTGGTTGGCGACCTTGGCGACCTGACCGGCGCCCACCGCGCCCACATGGGTCACGGTCTTGCCCATGAGGTCGAACAGGGGCTTTGCCCGCTCGAACGCCTCGGCCTCTCCGCCGACCATGATCGAGAGCGCAGCGTTCTTCGCGCCGACCTCGCCGCCCGAGACCGGGGCGTCGAGGTACGCGGCGCCCCGCTCGGCGAGGCGGGCGGCGAAGTCGCGGGTGGCGATGGGCGAGATCGAGCTCATGTCCACCACGATCGCGCCGCTTCGGATACCCTGCGCCACCCCGTCCTCGCCGAACAGCACCGTCTCCACGTCCGGCGTGTCGGGCAGCATCAGGACGACGATGTCCGAGCGCTCGGCCACCTCGGCCGCATGGGCGCAGGCACGCCCACCCGCGTCGACGAGGGCCTGCGGCACCGCGCGCCGGGTCTTCAGGTGAAGGGTGTGGCCGCCCGCGATGAGGTGTCCGGCCATGGGCGCGCCCATGATGCCGAGGCCGACGAATCCGATATCCATGCGTCTCTCCAGAGCCAAGTGTGCGGGCGTCAGCGGAAGCGGGCGGCGAGCGCCTCGGAGGTCCGGGCCAACAGCCCCATATCCGAGCCGATGGCCGTGAACCGGGTTCCGGCCGCGATGTAGCGATGGGCCAGCTCCTCGTTCGCCGTGAGGATGCCGGCGTGCTTGCCCGAGCGGCGGATGCGGGCGATCGTCTCTTCCACGACCGTCACCACGTTGGCGTGGTTCTGCCGGCCGATGTAGCCGAGGCTGGTCGAGAGGTCGCCGGGCCCGATGAAGACGCCGTCGACGCCCTCGACGGCGGCGATCTCCTCAAGGTTGTCCAGAGCGCGCCGCGACTCGATCTGCACCGCCACGAAGATCTCGGCCTCGCAGCGCGCATGGTAGTCCAGGATGCGGCCGAAGCGGGCGGCACGGGGCGCCTGCGAGAAGCCGCGCACGCCGCGCGGGGCGTAGCGGGTGGCGGCGACGGCCCGGCGCGCCTGGTCGGCATCGTCGATGTTGGGGATCATCAGGGACTGCACGCCGGTGTCGAGGATGCGCTTGATGGTGATTGGCTCGTCGCTCGGCACCCGCACCATGGCGTGGGCCGGGCTCTCCATCATCGACTGCACCTGCGCATAGACATCGCGAAGGTCGTTGGCGGAATGCTCCATGTCGAGGAGCAGCCAGTCGAAGCCGGAGCCGGCCACCACCTCCGTGGAGATGGGGCTGGCAAGGCTGCACCACAGGCCGATCTGCTGGTGGCCGGCGTTGAGCGCCGCCTTGAAGCGGTTGGTGAGGATATCGGTCATCATCGCGTCTCCGTCAGCGCACGAGGCAAGATCAGCGCACGAGGCAAGATCAGCGCACAAGGCAAGGGCGCTTGTTGTCGAAGGTCCAGTCGGGGATCAGGAACTGCATGGCCGAGGCATCGTCCCGCGCCCCGAGGCCGTGGCGCCGGTAGAGCGCGTGGGCCGCCTCCACCTCGGCCCAGTCGAGCGCGATGCCGAGCCCGGGGCGCTCGGGCACCCGCACGAGGCCGCCGCGGATCTGCAGCGGCTCCTTCGTCAGGCGCTGGCCGTCCTGCCAGATCCAGTGGGTGTCGATGGCGGTGACGCGGCCCGGGGCGGCGGCGGCGACGTGGGTGAACATGGCGAGCGACACGTCGAAATGGTTGTTCGAGTGCGAGCCCCAGGTCAGGCCGTGGTCGCGGCAGAGCTGGGCCACCCGCACCGAGCCGGCCAGCGTCCAGAAATGCGGATCCGCGAGCGGGATGTCGACGGCGCCGAGCTGGATCGCGTGGTTCATCTGGCGCCAGTCGGTGGCGATCATGTTGGTGGCGGTGGGCAGGCCCGTGGCGCGGCGGAACTCGGCCATGATCTCGCGGCCGGAGAAGCCCTCTTCCGCCCCGCACGGGTCTTCGGCATAGGCGAGCACGTCGCCGCGGCCCTTGCACAGGCGGATCGCCTCCTGCAGCGACCACGCCCCGTTCGGATCGAGGGTGACCCGGGCCTGCGGGAAGCGCTTCGCGATGGCCGTCACCGCCGCGATCTCGTCCTCGCCCGACAGGACGCCGCCCTTCAGCTTGAAGTCGTTGAAGCCGTATCGCTCGTGGGTGGCCTCCGCCAGGCGCACGATGGCGTCGGGCGTGAGCGCCTCCTCGTCGCGCAGGCGGAGCCAGCCATCGCGCGCCTCCGGCTCCCGGTAGGGCAGATCGGTGCGGCGGCGGTCGCCGACATAGAACAGGTAACCGAGCATCTCGACGGCGTCGCGCTGCTGACCCTCGCCGAGGAGGGCCGCCACCGGAACGTCGAGGAACTGGCCGAGAAGATCGAGGAAGGCGGATTCGATGGCCGTGACCGCGTGGATCGTCACCCGCAGGTCGAAGGTCTGGAGGCCGCGCCCGCCGGCATCCCGGTCCGCGAACCGCGCGCGCATGGCGTTGAGCACCGCGTGGTGATCGCCGATGGGACGGCCGATGACGAGGTCTCCCGCCTCCTCCAGGGTCTGGCGGATGCGCTCGCCGCCCGGCACCTCGCCGAGGCCGGTGGCGCCGGTGGAGTCCGTGAGGACGACGAGGTTGCGGGTGAAGAAGGGGCCGTGGGCGCCGCTGAGATTGAGCAGCATGCTGTCGCGGCCCGCCACCGGCACGACCTGCAGGGCGGTGATGGTGGGGGTGCGCGACAAACCTTGGGTGTGGGTGGAGGCGACCGACATGAGCGTTCTCCCGAACTGGATGCCGCAGCGTCTTCGCGCCGTCTGGCCACCCTCACTCTAGGAAGGGTGGCGATACCGGTCCAAGCCAAAGGCTGGATCGATCGATGCACGCTCCGCATCGATCACGGGGGCGGTGTCTGCATGTCCCGGAGAAGCGTCCGCAGGGGCGCGAGGAGCGGCACGTCGCTTTCCTTGCGCCAAGCGAGATGGATCTCGGCCGGCTGCGGTTGCGCGAGGTGGAGCGGCCGGAACACGATGCCCTCGAAGCGCAGACGCTCGGCCGCCGCCGGCACCAGGGCGAGACCGAGGCCTGCTCGCACCAGGGCGAGGATCGAGTGGATCTGGGTCAGCTGCTGCAGGATGCGCGGCTGGATGCCGGCGCCGGCGAACAGGCTGACGAGGAGGTTGTGGAAGTAGCTCGCCTCGTGCGGCGCGTAGCCGATGAAGGGCTCGGCATGCAGGTCGGCCAGCGCCACGGCGTCCCGCACCGCCAAAGGGTGCTCGGCCGGAAGGGCCGCCACCAGGGGCTCGGCCAACGCCCGCTCGGCTTCGAGTTCGGGATGCAGGACCGGCGGGCGGATGAGCCCGGCATCGATCTGACCCGACAGGATGCCCTCGACCTGATCCTTGGTCACCATCTCGCGCAGGGACAGGGTGACGTCGGGCATCGCGGTCCGGCAGGCGATGACGAGGCGCGGCAGGAAATCGTAGGCCGAAGCCGCCGTGAAGCCGAGCTTCAGCACCCCCGCCCGCCCGGCGGCGACCTGGCGGGTGACGTAGGCCGCGGTCTCGGCGAGCCGCAGGATGCGCTGGGCCTCGGGGAGGAAGCTGCGTCCGGCCGCCGTCAGGCGGACGGAGCGGCTGGTGCGGTCGAGGAGCTGACAATCGAGGACGCGTTCCAGCACCTGGATCTGCCGTGAGAGCGGCGGCTGAGTCATGTTCAGGCGGGCGGCGGCGCGGCCGAAATGCAGCTCCTCCGCGACAACGGCAAAGCAGCGGAGCTGGGCAAAATCGAGCATGGCGCCTCGGGACGACGATGCGGCCGCGGGTCTCCCCACGGCCGCGCTTCCTCTTCATACCATTCGCATCGATCCCAACTCATGGTTGAGATCGATGCGGTTCGGTGGACGACCGCCGCCGCGCCGTCGCGCGGGCGGACCTCGATGAGTCGAGCTCATCAAGGTCCGGTATCAGGTGCAAAGTGGATCCGAGCGCTCAGCGCAGCTCCACCCGTTTGATCTCGCCGACGATAACGAGATAGCAGAACACTGCCACCAATGCGTTCAGGCCGACGAACACGAGGGCGCCGTTGAACGAGCCGGTCTGCTGGACGATGTAGCCGATGGCGATGGGGGTGGTGATGCCGGCGGTGTTGCCGAAGGTGTTGAACAGCCCACCGTTGAGGCCGCCGGTGGAGCGCGGCGAGGTGTCCGAGACCACGGCCCAGCCGAGCGCCCCGATGCCCTTGCCGAAGAAGGCGAGTGCCATCAGGCCGATCACGACGGCATCCGCCTGGACGTAGTTGCAGCCGATGATGCTCATGGAGAGCAGCATCCCGCCCACGATCGGGATCTTTCGCGATGCGGTGAGGGAGTAGCCGCGCCGGAGCAGCATGTCGGAGAGCCAGCCACCCAAAATGCCGCCGACGAAGCCGCAGAGCGCCGGCAGCACGGCGGCGAACCCCGCCTGGAGGATCGACAGCCCGCGCTCCTTGACGAGGTAGACCGGGAACCAGGTGAGGAAGAAGTACGTCAGCGTGGTGATGCAGTACTGGCCGATATAGATGCCGAGCAGCATCCGGTTGGAGAGCAGCTGCTTGATCGTGCTCCCGGCGTTGACCGGGGCGGCCGCGCCGCGCCCGTCCATGTCGAGGAGCGCGCCGCCCTCCTCGATGTATTCCCGCTCGGCCTCGTTGATGGAAGGGTGATCCTTCGGCCCGTACATCACCTGGGTCCACAGGATCGCGAACGCGATGCCGAGGGCCCCCATCAGGGTGAAGACGTGGTGCCAGCCGTAATGGTGCACGACGTAGCCCATGAGCGGCGTGAACAGGACGGTGGCGAAGTATTGCGAGGAATTGAAGAACGCCGAGGCCGTGCCGCGCTCGGCGGTCGGAAACCACGCCGCCGTGATGCGGGCATTGGCCGGGAAGACCGGCGCCTCGGCGAGGCCGACGCAGAGGCGCAGGGCGAACAGCACCATGACCGCCGTGAAGCCGGTGAAGAAGCCCACCGCCCCCTGCATCAGCGTGAAGGCCGACCACAGGAAGATCGCCCCGGCATAGACCCACTTGGCGCCGTAGCGGTCGAGAAGCCATCCGCCGGGCAGTTGCGCCAGGACGTAGGACCAGGCGAAGGCCGAGAAGACGTAGCCCATGGACACGGCGTCGAGGCCGAGGTCCTTGGCCAGCGACGGACCGGCGATGGAGAGTGTCGCCCGATCGGCGTAGTTGATGGTGGTGGCGATAAACAGCATCGTGACGATGAGGAGCCGCACGCGGCTCCGCTTCGCCGCGGTCATGACCAGACCGGCGCTCATGGCGTCTCTCCCTGAGATCGGGCCGCCCGGTCGTTACCGGAGCGGGCAGCGGTCGTTCTCTCAGGCTCCGGACGGAAACCTCGGCGACCATTTGCCGGATAAAGCTACGAGCCTGCAGGATGCTGCGTCCAACTCAAAGGCTGGATGGATCGATGCGCTCCGGGTATCGATGCGAAGGCGAAACCGGCATCCCAGCGCTGAAGCGGAAGTCCGGGCGGACGGCGAACGTGGTGGTCGCGGTCCTGGCGTCCGTCGCCCCGATGCGCAGGACCTGGCGTCGGGCGTGGCCGGTCAGATCTGGATGACGCGGATGTTGTTGGTGTTGCCGACCGTGTGGAACGGGATGCCCGCGGTGGTGACGATCATGTCGTTGGGCTTGGCGAAGCCCTCGTCCCGCGCGTGCTGCGCGGCCTTGGCCGTCATCTCCTCGTAGGAATCGACGTCGTCCGTGTGGACCGGATGGGTGCCCCAGAGCAGGCTCAGCCGCCGCGAGGTCGCGACGTTGGGCGTCAGGGCGAGGATCGGCACGGCCGGACGCTTGCGCGCCACCCGCGCGGCCGTCGTTCCGCTCGCCGTGTAGGTGACGATGGCGCTGGCATGGACGGCTTCGGCGAGCACCGCCGTCGCGGTGGCGACGGCGTGCGGCGGCGTCTCCTCCTCGCCCGGCTGCGAGGCGGCGACGATGGAGCGGTAGAGCTTGTGTCCCTCCACGCTGCGGATGATGCGATCCATCATCGAGACGGCCTCGACGGGATAGAGCCCCGTCGCGGACTCCGCCGACAGCATGACGGCATCCGCGCCGTCGTAGATCGCGGTGGCGACGTCGGAGGCCTCGGCGCGGGTGGGTGCGGGGGCGCCCACCATCGAGTCGAGCATCTGGGTCGCGACGATGACGGGCTTCACCGCGAGCCGGCAGGCGCGGATCAGCTCCTTCTGACGGCCGGGCACGTCCTCGTGCGGGATCTCGACGCCGAGGTCGCCGCGCGCCACCATCACGGCGTCGGAGAGCCGGATGATGTCGTCGATGCGCTCGAGGGCCTGGGGCTTCTCGATCTTCGACATGATGCCGGCCCGGTCGCCGATGAGGGCGCGGGCCTCGATCACGTCGGACGGCTTCTGGACGAAGGAGAGGGCCACCCAGTCGACGCCGAGGTCGAGGCCGAAGGCGAGGTCGGCGCGATCCTTCGGGGTGAGCGGCGACAGGTCGAGGAGGGTGCCCGGCAGGTTGACGCCCTTGCGGTTCGAGATCGGGCCGCCGTTGATGACCTCGGCCTCGATCGCGCCGGCTTCCAGGCCGACGACGCGAACCCGCACGCGGCCGTCGTCGATGAGCAGATCCTGGCCCGGCACGACGGCCGCGAAGATCTCGGGGTGGTGGAGGGGGATCGACCGGCGATCCCCGTCGCTGCCGTCGAGCACGAAGCGCACGGTCTCGCCGGTGACGAGGTCGAGGCGGCCACCTGTGAGCGTCCCGATGCGGATCTTGGGACCCTGGAGGTCCTGCAGGATGCCGATGGGGCGGCCGACCTCCCGTTCGAGGGCGCGGATCGCGGCGTGGACCTTCGCGTGATCGGCCTGGACGCCGTGGCTGAAGTTCAGGCGGAAGGTGTCGACACCGGCGAGAAACAGGGCCCGGAGTTTTTCAGGGGCCGAACTGGCGGGGCCGACGGTGGCGACGATCTTGGCGTGGCGATGACGGCGCATGACTGATTCGGCCTCGCGGCCGCCTCCTCGAGGGGATCGGACGTTCGGGGTCGCACGGACATCCGTCGGAGATCGGTCTTCGGTCCGATGAGGATTTCATCGTCCAGGGGTTTGGGCAAGGCATCGGCGACCCTTTGGGTCGCCGCACCTCTTACAGTAGGCACGGGCAGGAAAATCAGGCTCCCATCTGATCTGCGAGATCAATAAAGTCTTTCGGCATCAAATCAAAATAACTTTCGGGCGCCAGATCGACCTTGCCGCGGGGGCCGAACTCTAAAGGACGGGGCACGAAGGCAACTCGGAAGCCCAACGCTTTGGCCGCCTTTAAATCATATTTATGACAGGCTACCATGAGAATTTGGTCTGGCCGCACGGCGAAAGCGTTTTGTGCCAACGCATATACTTTTGGGTCTGGCTTGGAAGATTGAACAAGTTCGGCGGTCAGGATGCAGTCAAAGGGTAAGCGACCAAGTTTGGCGATACTTACGACTGAAGCCATGCTGCCGTTGGACAAAGTTGAAAGGGTGTACTTTTTGCTTAACCGTTCAAGCCCCGGTACGGAGTCCGGCCATGGTTCAAGCTGTGACCAAACTGCAGTAAGCTTGTCGCGTTCATCCGAATCAAGTTTTTGCCCCCAATCATGAGATTCAAGCAACGCATCGAGAGATTCACGAAAGATACGGTCGGTTGACCTCCATGGGCTCGTGCCAGCAATCACTTGATCAAGGCGTCGGCGGTACTCGGAACGCCACTGATCTACGATCGCAGTCCAATCGGCCTGGATCCCATGTGCGCTTGTAATACTCTCGCCCCGTCGAACTATCGTCGCGTAGAAATCAACCGTTGTGCCTTGAACATCGAACAGCAAAACTTTTATCGCACTAGGATCAAAGTTGGTCGCTCTTTCCAGCGGTTGCGCTGCGGTGCGGGAAACAGAGGCTGTCGTCCAAGCGCTGGCAGCGGCGGTAACAACGACCCCTTTCAACAAATTGCGGCGGCCAAGGCTCAGGTTCGCGGTCTCACGGTATTCCGTCATCGCTTATCCCTTCCAGATCATTGTTTGCTCCCCCAGTCTCGTAAGGCCCGAATGACACCGCCTTCGGGCCTTGCGTTTACTCGTTGTCGCCCTGGATCGCGGCGATGACCGCATCCGTCACCTGGCGGGTCGTCGCCGTGCCGCCGAGGTCGGGCGTGTGCAGGCTCGGATCGGCGGTGACGCGCTCCACGGCGCGCATGAGCCGGTCGGCCGCGGGCTTCTCGCCGAGGTGCTCCAGCATCTGGCAGGCGGTCCAGAAGGTGGCGACCGGATTGGCGATGCCCTTGCCGGTGATGTCGAAGGCCGAGCCGTGGATCGGCTCGAACATCGACGGGTAGGTCCGCTCCGGGTTGATGTTGGCGGTGGGCGCGATGCCCAGCGACCCGGCGAGGGCGGCGGCCAGATCCGAGAGGATGTCGGCGTGCAGGTTGGTCGCCACGATGGTGTCGAGGGTCTGCGGCTTCATCGTCATGCGCATGGTCATGGCGTCGACCAGCATCTTGTCCCAGGTCACGTCGGGGAAGTCGGCGGCGACTTCCGCCGCGATCTCGTCCCACATCACCATAGCGTGGCGCTGGGCGTTCGACTTCGTCACCACGGTGAGGAGCTTGCGCGGGCGGCTCTGCGCCAGCTTGAACGCGTAGCGGATGATGCGATCGACGCCCGAGCGGGTCATGATCGAGACGTCGGTGGCGACCTCGTTGGGATGGCCCTGGTGGACGCGCCCGCCGACGCCGGAATACTCGCCCTCGGAGTTCTCGCGCACGATCACCCAGTCGAGTTCCGGCCCGGAGACGTGGCGCAGCGGGCTGGTGATGCCGGGCAGGATGCGGGTCGGACGGACGTTGGCGTACTGGTCGAAGGGCTGGCAGATGGCGAGGCGCAGGCCCCACAGGGTGATATGATCGGGGACATCGGGGGCCCCGACGGCACCGAAGAAGATCGCGTCATGGTTGCGGATCTGGTCGCGCCCGTCGGCGGGCATCATGACGCCGTGCTTCTTGTAGTAGTCCGAGCCCCAGTCGAAGTGGTCGAATTGGAAGGCGAACGTGCCGGTCTTCTCGGCCAGGACATCGAGCACTTCGATACCGGCGGCGATGACTTCGATGCCGATACCGTCGGCGGGGATGGCGGCGATGGTGTAGGTCTTCGACATGACGGGTCTCCGTGAGAACGAGGGGGAGGTTTTCAGCGCGCGACGGCGCTCGCGGGCTCGGGCCGGCGCCCGGCGCGGGCGACGACGAGGGTGACGATGGCCGAGAGGACGAGGAGGGCGGCCACGAAGATCAGGCCGCCGGTGAAGCTGCCCGTCCGGTCCTTGATCCACCCGATCGCCCAGGGCCCGACGAAGCCGCCGAGGTTGCCGATGGAGTTGATGGTGGCGATGCCCACCGCCGCCGCCGAACCGGACAGGAACATCGTCGGCATGGCCCAGAGCGGGGGTTTCGCCGCGCTGATGCCGACGTTGACGAGGCTGAGGGCGGCGATGACCGCGACGGTCGAGGCCGCGCCGCCGGCCAGCATCAGGCCGATGGAGGCGACGAGGCAGGCGATGACCACGTGCCAGGTGCGCTCGCCCGTCCTGTCGGAGTGGCGCGCCCACAGGATCATGGCGATGATCGCGAGGGTCGGCGGCACGCCGTTGAGGAAGCCGACGGCCATCGTGGACAGGCCGAAGCTCTTGATGATCTGCGGCGCCCAGATGCCGAGGGTGTACAGACCGGCCGAGGTTCCGAAGTAGACGAGGGCGAGCGCCAGGACGCGGGGGTCGGCCATACCCGCCAGGATGCCGTGCTTGGCGGCCACCTGCTTGCGGGCATGCTCCGCGTTCATCTCCGCGACGAGCCACCCACGCTGGTCCTCGGGCAGCCACTTCGCTTTCTCGGGCCGGTCGGTCATGTAGAACAGCACGACCACGCCGAGGATGACGGCCGGAATGGCCTCGATGATGAACATCCACTGCCAGCCATGGAGGCCCAGAACGCCCTCCATCTCCAGGAGCGCGCTGGAGATCGGCGAGCCGAGCACCACCGAGACCGGTGCCGCCGCCATGAACAGCGAGACGACGCCCGCCCGGTAGCGGGCCGGAAACCAGTAGGTCAGATACAGGATGATGCCCGGGAAGAAGCCGGCCTCCGCCGCGCCGAGCAGGAAGCGCAGGACGTAGAAACTCGTCTCACCCTGCACGAAGGCGAAGGCGCCCGAGATCATGCCCCAGGTGATCATCACGCGGGCGATCCAGAGGCGTGCACCGACCTTGTCGAGGACGATGTTCGACGGCACCTCGAACAGGAAGTAGCCGAAGAAGAACACCCCCGCGCCGAAGCCGAAGACAGCGGACGAGAAGCCGAGATCCTTGTTCATCGTCAGGGCCGCGAAGCCGATGTTCACGCGGTCGATGAAGGCGATGAAGTAGAGAAGACAGATGAAGGGAACCAAGCGCCATGAGACCCGGCGCATGGTCGCCTTTTCGAGCGAAGCGTCCATCGTTTCCTCCTGGGGAAGCGCCTGCAATCGAATCGGTCTTGAGTGCCAACTTCCATGCAAGATGGAGTTAGGTATGATACTGCAGATCACGATGTCAAGCATGCGTTGCAACTTCCATGGAAGTTGGTAGGCATGCACGATAGGTGGAGGCATGGATGGCCCGGATGCGCGCTGCGAAGGACGAGGAGGCGGAACGGCGTCCGTCCCTCGTCGACGACGCCTACGCGGCGATGAAGGAGGAGATCCGGGAGTCGCGGTTCCCGCCCGGGTACCAGGCATCCGAGCAGGAGATCGCGCTGCGCCTCGGCATGAGCCGAACTCCCGTGCACGAGGCCGCCATCCGCCTGCAGGAGGACGGCCTTGTCCGGATCCTACCCCGCAAGGGCATCGTCATCTGCGCCCTGGCGCCCGCGGATGTGCGCGAGATCTACGATGTCGTCATCGCCATCGAAGGACGGGCGGCCGCCCTGTTGGCGGAGAAGCCCGCGGCCGAACGCGAGGCCGTGGCGGCGGAACTCGCCGCGCTGACGGGCGCCATGGCTGAGGCTCGGGAGGTGGGTGATCTCGCGGCATGGGGACATGCGGATGAGGGATTCCATCGCACCCTCGTCGAGCGTGCCGGCAACGGCCGCATGATCCGGATCAACCAGGCGATCACCGATCAGGCGCATCGCGCCCGCATGCTGACCCTCAAGCTCCGGCGTGAACTCGGCGCCTCCGTGGCCGAGCACGAGCGGATCGTCGAAGCGATCCGGATGGGGGATGCCGCCATGGCTCAGGAGCGGGCACATCGGCATCGCGCGCGCGCGCGCGACGAACTCCTTCCCCTGCTCGAGAGCTTCGGGCTGAGACACCTGTAGGAGCGCCGTCGGAAGGACGGCCGTCCTGGCGGTCCAGACCAACATCCGGATCGATCTGGAGGAGCGGCCGAGCGGTGGCGTCGTGGCCGGCGTCGAGGAGGGCGCGGCGGACCTCAACATCTGCGCCGGCGGCACCGACATCCGCTCGCGCGTCGCCTCTTCCCACCGCGGCGCCTCCCTCGTCCTCGTCGGGCCCGTTGGCCATCCGCCGGCCGGGACGCCGTCGCCCTGTCCGAGACCCTCGACCGCGACATGGCGACGATCCAGTCACCCCAGGGCAGGATCACCGCTGGCGCGACCGGGATGGGGGCCACGACCTCGGCACCGAAGGCAGGCATGGAGCGGGCACAGGCGAGCGCCAGCGCCGCGAGGAAGATGCGGGTCGTCGGATGTCCTTGGGTGGAGTTGGGAGGCTGCGCGGCGGATCCGGCCGGCTCGGGAGTTCGGTCAGGCCGCTCTGCGGATGGTCGGCGCGGCGTTGTCGTTCGTGGTCACCTTGGCGCCGTCGCCATAGGTGTCATCGATCCAGCGGAAGAACCGCATCAGCAGGTTCGGCCGCGCGGTGATGGTCGGCGCGATGGGGACGATGACGGGCGTCGCCACCGTCGGCGTCAGCACGGCGATGATGGGGGCCGCCACGGCGACGGGCTTCTGCGCGGTCGTCGCGCGCGGCATCACGGAGGCGTAGGCGGTGACGAACTGCTTGGGCCTCGGCCTGACGACGGGTGAGGATGGCCGCCGGCTTCTTCCACATCAGGATCGCATCGTAGGCCCCGGCCATGTCCCCGGCATTGATCCGCCTGAGGAAGGTCGAGCCCGCGAACGCGCCGGGGCCGATGTTGTAGCAATTGCTGACCAGGGCATCGAACGCGTTCTGTGAAACTGCCACCTCCAGTCCGAGACGGCCCGCCGCCACGTACTTGGCGATGTCGCGTTCGAAAATGGCGTCGCACTGCGCCGAGGTGATCGTCAGGCCCGACGTGACCAGCGGCGCGCCGGCCGCGCTCGTGTGGCCGATGCCGATGGTCCAGACCCCGACGGAATCGCGGTAAGCCTTGAGCCGGCGGCCCTCGCGGGGGATGAGCACGGCTTCGCCAATGGCGCTCAGGTCCATGATCTCTCTCCGATAGTTCAGAAGCAGCAGGAGGCCGGCGGGTCAGCCTGGGGGGAACGAAACCGCGCTGGCCCGAATATTGATGAGGGCACGAGTGGAGGGCGCGCGGATGCTTGCGAAACTGTTGGGGGCCATCGCCGGCGGCATGGGCGAAAAGGTTCTGGCCGAACAGCAGCCTGCGGACTTGCCGCCCGAGGCGCTTCAGTTCGAGTCGATGGTGCCGCTACGGCCGCCGCCGGCTCAGAACGACGATGGGATGCAGCGAGTCCGCGAAGCGGTGGAGAAGGCGCTGCGGGAGGCCGGGCACCTCCAGTAAGCCCTGGATGCGCAGCGCGAAGGCCGACCCGAAAAGAGCGAAACATGCGAAATGTTCGCCTCCGGCGGCCTGTGGATTAACGTTCCGTCAAAACCGAAGCGGGCATTTTCGGAGTCCTCGATGGGGAGGGTTCAATGCTGGTCGGTAATCACGGTGGGCTTCTTGAGGCTCAGGACTTGGCCAGAGATGGCGACACCGGCCTGCGCCGCGTTGTCGTTCGATTCTTTGCGCTTCAGATCGTGGCTTCACTCGGCCTCGGCGTCTGCGTTGCCTACGCCTACGGGCCAACCGGGCCCGTGCCCTACGCGGATCGGGTCGACTTCGCTCTTCGCTTGGGCGACGAAATCGGAGCGCTTCCGGATCGTGCGATGGAAGGCCTTCGACTGCGGTTTGGGCCGGCAGACTGACCTATCCTCGGTGCTGCTTGGCCAGCACCGGAGGTTTGGTGCAAGGTCGAAGGGGCCCAGGTTCGGGCTGACCCTGCAAGGATGAAGCGTCCATGAAAGTCGCACTGGCGCTCGCCGCCCTGGTCGCCACAAGCTTGCCGGCGGCGGCGATCGAGGGGCGCTACAAGATCGAAGGACGAAACCCCGGCCAGTCACAGGTCTACCGGGGCGAGGCTGCCGTGAAGAAGTCGGGGGAGACCTACAGCATCGTTTGGCAGATCGGGTCCTCGCGTCAGATCGGAACCGGCATCCTCTCCGGCTCCGTACTGTCGGTCGTTTTCCAGGCCGCCGGTGCTCCAGGGTCTGGGGGCGTCGCCAGCTTCCAGGTGAGCGACAACAAGATCACCTCGGGCCAGTGGGCGGTCACCGGCGGACAGATGATCGGAACGGAGCAGTGGGCGTTCGAGGCCGGGCTCTGATATCTCGGCGCGATGGAAGCTCGGTCGCTCTCCTGATCAGAACGCCGACCCCCGCTTCCCGACGAGGTTGCCAGCGATGAGCGTGTGGTGCCTATGACCGCCGACATGCCTCGCCCTCGACCGCCCCATCTGGTCCGAGAGACCAACCGCCACGGCACCGTGGTCTGGTACGTCCGGGTCGGCCAAGGACCGCGGACCCGGATGCGCGAGGCCTATGGCAGCCCGGAGTTCTGGCGCGACTATCGCCTCGCTGTGGAGGGCAAGCCGCTGGCGCCGGCCGCCGGCCCGAAGCCCGGCACGCTGTCGTGGCTGATCGCGAAGTACGTTGCGTCGGCCGAGTGGTCCGAACTCAAGCCAGCCACCCGCAAGCAGCGACACGGGTTCTACCGCGCCATCGAGAAAACGGCGGGCGACGAACTGCTGTCGGCGATCGATCGCCGTGCGATCCTCGCCGGCCGGGACCGCCGCCGCGACACCCCCTATGCCGCCAACGATTTCCTGAAGTTCCTGCGCGGGCTGTTCCGCTGGGCCCTGGACGCCGACGACGTCAAGGTCGACCCGACGACCGGCATCGAGCTCCTGGCCGGCAACAACGATGACGGGTTTCATGCGTGGACCGAGGAAGAACTGGAGCGGTTCGAGGCGAAGTGGCCTGTCGGCACCCGCCAGCGGCTCGCGTTCGACCTGCTGCTCTTCACCGGGTTGCGTCGCGGCGACGTGATGCGCCTCGGCAGGCCCCACGTCCGCAACGGCGAGTTCACGATCCGCCCCGAGAAGACCGGGATGGTGGTGATCGCGCCGATCCTCCTGCCCCTCGCCGCTTCGATCGCTGCTGCGCCGACGGGCGAGCTCACGTTCATCGCGACGGATCGCGGACGTCCCTTCGCCAAGGAGTCGTTCGGAAGGTGGTTCGGGAAGGTGTGCCGGAAGGCGAACTGCCCGGGTTCCGCGCACGGGCTTCGGAAGGCCGGCGCGCGCCGTGCCGTCGAAGAGGGCGCGACGGAATCCCAGCTCAACGCGCTGTTCGGATGGGCCGACGGAAGTTGGGAAAGCGCGACCGACACACGCACCGCAAACCGGGCCAAGCTTGCCCGGGAAGCGAGGTCGGCTCCCGCACCCTCGTCCCCGGTGCGGGATCGAAGGCGGAAAGTCTTTCTAAAACAAGGACTTAAAAACCCGATGGTGGGCCCGGCAGGACTCGAACCTGCAACCAGACCGTTATGAGCGGTCGGCTCTAACCATTGAGCTACAGGCCCGGCGCACAGGAAGGCGCAAGGGAGACATATCCGGCCGGACCGGCCCCGTCACCTCCGGATTGTCCGAGGGTTCGTTCGGCTGTCGCCCCCCCCGACGGTTGCCGTGGTCAGGCCGGCTGCTCGAACAGGAAGCCGTCGATGGCCGGGATCGTCACGGCGAGGCTGGCGCCGTAGCTCGCCTTCGTGACGCGCCAGGGGCGCTCGGGCCGGGCGCGGATCGCCTCGGAGGGACGCAAGCGCCGGGGCGCGCCGTCCGCGTCGATCTCCTCGATGGTCAGGAAACCGTAGACCTGCAGGCGGGCGGCGATGAGCTTGGTCTCGCGGTCGCCGGCGGCCACCGCCAGGGTGCCGGTGGCGTAGACCGCATCCATCACCGCGCGCTGGTCGCCGCGGCGCATGGCGTTGGTCGCCCGGCGCGGGGGGCTCGCCCCACGGGGCTGGGCCGGGGGCGGGGCCGCCCGTCGGAACGGCACGACATTGTCCATCCTTGCCGGAACGCTATCCATCACGCCGTCACCCTCGTCTCACGCAACGCAGGCCGGGGAACGATCGGTCCACGGCCTGCGCTGACACTTCGACGGTTCGACTTAACGGCCGCTTAGCCATGCCGGCGCCGGACCCGGCCCCGGCGTCCCGAAACGAGGCGGATCAGGCCAGTCGCGTGGTGAAGGCGCCCTGGGTCTTGGCGCGGATCTCGTCCTCGGTGACGCCCTCGGCGAGTTCGACGAGGGTCATGCCGCCGTTCCCCTTCTTGTCGATGGTGAAGACGCCGAGATCCGTGATGACCATGTCGACCACGTGGGTGCCGGTGAGCGGCAGATCGCATTCCGCCAGGAGCTTCGGCGCCTCCGAGCCGTCCTTGCCCTTGGCGACGTGCTCCATCACCACCACGACGCGCTTGACGCCCGCCACGAGGTCCATGGCCCCACCCATGCCCTTCACCATCTTGCCCGGGATCATCCAGTTGGCGAGGTCGCCGTTCTCGGCGACCTGCATCGCGCCGAGGATCGACAGGTTGATGTGTCCGCCCCGGACCATCCCGAAGGAATCCGACGAGGAGAAGTAGCTCGTGGTCGGCAGTTCCGTGATGGTCTGTTTGCCGGCGTTGATGAGGTCGGGGTCCTCCTCGCCCTCGAACGGGAACGGGCCCATGCCGAGCATGCCGTTCTCCGATTGCAACTGCACCGACATCCCCTCGGGGATGTAGTTCGAGACCAGGGTCGGGATGCCGATGCCGAGGTTCACGTAGAAGCCGTCGCGCAGTTCCTTGGCGGCGCGCTCCGCCATCTGTTCGCGGGTCCAGGCCATGGGGTGTGTCTCCTGCGTTCTCGTCAGACGGCGGCGGGGGGGATGGCGGGCTCGCCGCGCTTGCGCGTCGTGCGCTGCTCGATGCGCTTCTCGCGGATCGCCACGTGGATCATCCGCTTGATGAAGATGCCCGGCGTGTGGATCGCGTCGCCGTCGATCTCGCCGGGCTGCACGAGGTGCTCGACCTGGGCGACGGTGACCTTGGCGGCGGTGGCCATCATCGGATTGAAGTTGCGTGCCGTCTTCCGGTAGACGAGGTTGCCTTCCGTATCGCCGGTCCAGGCATGGACGATGGCGAGATCGGCGAACAGCCCGCGCTCCATCACGTAGCTCTCGCCGTCGAACTCGCGAACCTCCTTGCCCTCGGCGATGAGGGTGCCCACACCCGTCTTGGTGAAGAAGGCCGGGATGCCGGCGCCGCCCGCGCGGATGCGCTCGGCGAGCGTCCCCTGCGGATTGAACTCGATGGCGAGTTCGCCGCCGAGATACTGCCGGGCGAACTCCTTGTTCTCGCCGACATAGGACGAGATCATCTTGGCGACCTGGCGGGTCTCCAGGAGCTTGCCGAGGCCGACGCCGTCGATGCCGGCATTGTTCGAGATCACGGTGAGGTCCTTGACCCCCGATTCGCGGATCGCGTCGATGAGTTCGTCGGGGATGCCGCACAGGCCGAAGCCCCCGGCCATCACCGTCATCCCATCCTTGAGGAGACCGGCCAGGGCCTCCGTCGCATCGTTGCGTACTTTCTTCATGAACGCCCTCCCCCCAAAGATCTCCGGCAGCAGGTCTCGGCCTGCCGTCAGCATCGCGCTTCGTTGCGGTTACGCCAAGCAATTCATGTTGACCAGCGGGGGGTTACGGTGTGCCTCGACAGGTCCGCGCGGGTGTCACTCGATTCCGATGCCAACCCTGGCCCCGCCATCGGCCGGTGCACGGCCGTCTGCCCCGGGAGACAAACCGCTCCGGAGCGGGTAGGGGTTCGGATCGCATCAGCGTTCGTCGCCGGGTGGGGGCGCCCGCGACGAACATCGGCTGGACGCGCCGGAAGGGTCCGGCCCGCGTTCCTCCGCACGGAGTGCCCTGTCGCTGCGACGTCTCGTTCCCCTTCTCGGCCTCGGTGCCGTCGCCGCCGGCTTCGTGGGGGCCTGCCTGCCATGGACGGTACCGACGCAGCGTGCCGTCACCTTCGTCGGTGGTCCGCTGGCCCAGAGCTACGGTATCGCCCTGACGGCCTCCGGCCCGGCGGAGGTGGCGCTCCTGCCCCTGCCCCGCCTCAGCCTCGGCGGCGTACGTCTCGCCGCGACCACGGACGACGCGCCCCTGGCCGAGGGCGGTGCCCTCAAGCTCCAGCTCAACCTGTTCGCCCTCCTCGCCGGGCGGATCGAGGTCAACACCGCCTCCCTCGAGGGCGGGACCGTGAGCCTGCCCACCCGCGACGACGATACGCGTTGGGCCGGTCCGAGAGCGCGGGCCGCGCGGCTCGTCGAGCCGGGCTCCGCCCATCCCCGCCGCCTCACCCTGAGCCAGGTCACGGTGACGGGGCGCGACCCGCGCGACGGCCAAGTGCAGACCGCCCGGGACGTCGATCTCACGGTGTCCTGGCCCAGCTGGAGCGCACAGGTCGATGTGGCCGGCGCATTCCGGTGGAACGCGGTTCCGGCCCGCTTCACCCTCACCGGCCTGCGGATCGCCGACCTCGCCACGGGCGCGCGCAGCCCGTTCGTCGCGACGGCCGACTGGCCGGCGGGCAGTCTCTCCGTGGAGGGCGAAGGCTCCCTCGACAAGGGTCTCCTCGACGGAGGATTGGCGCTCACCGGCAGCGCCAGCCTGCGGACCCGATCCCTGCCCGAGACCCTGGGCTGGATGGGCGGCGACGTGGCTTTGTCGCCGATGATTGAGGCTTTCGCTCTCGCGGGCGCCTTCGAGATTCGGGACCGGGCCCTGCTCCTGCCGAGCGTGCGTCTCGAAGTCGGCGACAATCGCTTCGAGGGCGCCGGCGCGGTCTCCCTGACGGGCGGACGTCCGGCCATCCAGGCGACCCTGGCGGCCGACAGCCTGAACCTCGCGCCCCTCCTCGCCGAGACCCTGCGCCTGTTCGGGCGCGACGACGCCGAGTCACCGGGCTGGAGCGGACGCAGCCTCGCCCTGCATCCGCTCATGGGGGGCGACCTCGACCTGCGGGTCTCGGCGGGAGGCGCCCGCATGGGCCCGCTGCTTTTCGAGGACGTGGCCGCCAGCGTCCTGGTACGCCGGGGCGGCATCGAGGCGGCCCTGAGCCGCGCGACCCTGCAGGGCGGCCTCGTGAAGGGGCGTCTCGGCCTCACCCCCGCGGCGGACGAACCGAACAAGACCGAATTCAGGCTCCAGGGCGCCTTCGACCACCTCGACCTCGGTGCCGTTCTGGTCGATCTCGGTCAGGACCGCTCGGTGTTCGGGGCCGCACGCGGGCAGGTCGTCATGGAGGGCACGGGCGCGATGCCGGACACGCTCATGCGCCATCTCGACGGACGGGCGACACTCTCCATCGACGGGGGCGCCCTGGCGGGAATCGATCTCGTCGACGTCGTCCATCGCAACGGGACCGTCGCGACCGGAGCCTTGGCCCGCCGCAACGGCCGGACGGCCTTCGAGCATGCCAGCCTGACCCTGCGCATCGTCGATGGCGTCGGGGAGATCGTCGATGGCGTCCTGCGGACGCCCGCGCTGACCGGGACCCTGAGCGGCGCCGTGGTCCTGCCCGAGCGCCGCTTCGAGGCCCGGGCGCAGCTCCGGCCGCGCGCGGCCGCCGACGGCACCGCACGCCCGGGACCGACCTATGCCATCGTCGGGCCCTGGGACGCCATCGTGGTCCGCAAGGCTGCCCCCGAGGATGGCGGCGGCCTGACATCCACCGGCGCCCTGCGCGCGCCGCCGGCGGGCGGCAAGCCGGACCTGCCGGCGGCGGCGCGCGCCTACGCGCCCTGAGACCGTCTCTTCGCTCGATCGAAGCGGTGCCGGTTGTCAGGCAGCCCGCGCGGCGCCTGGAATTGACCGACTTCCTCCCGCCATCGCGCAGAGATCAACCGGTGCCCACATCGGACCGGATGCCACCGCATGCCGACAGCCAGGAGGCGCCCAGGACGATGAGGGTCACGCCGCCCACCAGCAACGTCGAGGCGGCGTTGATCTCCGGGTTCACCCCGAGACGGACTTGGCTGTAGAGCCGCATGGGCAAGGTTGTGGCCCCGGGCCCGGCGGCGAAGCTCGCGATGACGAGATCGTCGAGGGACAGGGTGAAGGCGAGGAGGAAGCCCGCCGCCACCGCCGGGGCGATGAGCGGCAGGGTCACTGTGGCGAACACCCGCAGCGGGCCCGCGCCGAGGTCGGCGGCGGCCTCTTCCAGGGTGTGGTCGAGCCCCTTGAGCCGGGCGCCGACGATCACCGCGATGAAGCCGAGGCCGAGGGTGGCGTGCGCCACCACGAGGGTGACGAGCCCGCGCTCGAGGCCGGTGCCCACGAACAGGAGCAGGAGGGCGAGGCCGGTGATCACTTCGGGCATCACCATGGGGACGTAGAGGAGGCCGGCGAAGGCGGAGCGGCCGGGAAAGCGTCCGCCACGGTCCAGCGCCAGGGCCGCCAGGGTGCCGAACAGGGTGGCGAGCGCCGCCGCCGCGAGGGCGACCCGCAGGGAGACGAGGGCGGCGGCCAGGAGCGCGCCGTCGGCGAACAGCACCCCGTACCAGCGGGTCGAGAATCCGCCCCAGACCGTGACGAGGGCCGAGGCGTTGAACGAGAACGCCACGAGGACGAGGATCGGTCCGTACAGGAAGGCGAGTCCGAGGCCGAGGGTGATGCGACCGAAATGGCTCACCGGACCGTATCCCGGTCCGACGTGCCGGATTCGCGCAGGAGGACGAGGGGCACGACGACGAGGGCGAGCATGAGGATCGCCACCGCCGAGGCGAGGGGCCAGTCGCGGTTGGAGAAGAACTCGCTCCACAGCACGCGCCCGAGCATCAGGGTGTCGGAGCCGCCCAGCAGATCCGGGATGATGAACTCGCCGACCATCGGCACGAAGCACAGGAGCGCCCCCGCGGCGAGGCCCGGCCGGGCCAGCGGCAGGGTCACGCTCCAGAACACCCGGATGGGCGACGCGCCGAGATCGGCGGCGGCTTCGCGCAGGCTCGGGTCGAGGCGGACCATCACGGCGTAGAGCGGCAGCACCATGAACGGCAGGTAGGCGTAGGTCAGCCCGACAAGGACCGCGGCCTGCGTACCGAGGATCTCGAGGGGGCGATCGATGAGACCGAGGCGCAGAAGGACGGCGCTCAGGAGCCCCTCCGGCTTCAGGATCGCGATCCAGGCGTAGGTGCGGATGAGGAAGCTCGTCCAGAACGGCACGATCACGAGGGCGACGAGGAGCGGCTGCCATCGCTTGGGCGACCGCGCCATGGCGTGCGCCAGGGGCGTGCCGATGAGCGCCAGGATCAGGGTGGCGAGGCCGGCGAGCCACAGGGATTGCAGGGCGGCGTCCCGGTAGAGGGCGTCGCCCAGCAGGGTCTCGAAATTGGTGAAGTCGAGGGCTTCGAGGAAGCTGCTCCAGCCCACCGGCCCGGCGCTCCAGTCGAGGACAGGCAGATAGGGCGGTTGCGCGGTGGCCGCCGCGGACAGGCTGATCTTGAGGACGATCAGAGCGGGCACGAGGACGAAGGCGGCGAGCCACAGGGCCGGGACGACGGCGAGGAGGCGGGCGGGTCGCTTCATGCCGGTAGAAGCCGACAGGCTTCCGGATCGAGGTCGAGGCGGATCGCGGCGCCCACCCCATGCGGGTCCGGTGCCTGGGCGACCGCCGGCATGCTCGCCCGCAGGAGGGTGCCGTCCTCCATGCGGATCCGGCGGCGGATGCGCTCGCCGAGGAAAGTCACCTCCGTGACCGTCCCGGCCGGTCCCGTCCCGGCGCCGAGGCCGACGCGTTCCGGACGGATGGCCAGGGTGGCCGCCTCCCCCTCCCCCGGCATGGTCCCGGGCGCGCGGGCGCGCAGTGGCCCGAACCCCGTCTGGACCACGGCCCAGTCGCCGTCCCGCCCGGCAACCCGGCCCGGGATCAGGTTCACGTCGCCGAGGAGGCTGGCGACGAAGCGGGTCGCGGGGCGCTCGTAGAGGGTGGCGGCGTCGCCCACCTGCACGAGCCGGCCCCGATCCATCACGCCGATGCGATCGGCCAGCGCCATCGCCTCGCCGGGATCGTGTGTGACCATCACGAAGGTGATCCCGAGGCGGCGCTGGAGGGCGCGCAACTCGCCTTGCGTCTCCTCGCGCAGGCCCCGGTCGAGGGCGCCGAGGGGCTCGTCGAGGAGGAGAACGCCGGGCTCGCGGGCGAGCGCCCGGGCCAGCGCCACCCGCTGGCGCTGGCCGCCCGACAGGGTCTCGATCCGACGGTTCTCGAAGTTCTCCAGGCGCACGCGGGCCAACAGGTCCCTCACCCGGCCGGTCCGGTCCGCCCGTCCCAGATCCGGGAGGCCATACGCGATGTTCCCGGCGACATCCTTGTGCGGGAACAGGGCGTAGGACTGGAACATTATGTTCACCGGCCGCCGGTGCGGCGGCAGGCCGGCCATGTCCTGCCCATCGACCCGGATGACACCGAGGTTCGGCGCCTCGAATCCCGCCACGAGGCGCAGGAGGGTGCTCTTGCCGCAGCCCGATGGCCCGAGCAGGCAGAAGAACTCGCCCGCCGCCAGGGCGAGGGAGACGTCCGCCACGGCAACACTGTCACCGAACCGCTTCGTGACTCCCGTGAGATCGAGGCGCGGCGTCGAACCCGTCCCGCCCAAGACTCAGCTGTCCTCCCGCAGGGCCTCGGCGACGCGGGCCTCCAGGAGGTCGGGCCGGCGGATCACGAGGGCGCCACGGGTGCGGTCGATGAGGCCGTCCGCCGCCATGACGGTGAATTCGCGGGTCACCTGCTCGCGGCGGCAGCCGATGCGGGCGGCGAGCACGTGGTGGTAGGGCGGCGGGGTGACGACGCGCGCACCGTCCCCGCCCGTGCGCGGCACCGAGAGGCGCAGCAACTCGGCGTAGAGGCGGTGGCGCAGGTCGAGGAGCGCGTGCTCCATGATGCGGGTGTTGAGTTCGCGCACGCGCTTGGCGAGCAGGCGGAACAGCCGGTCGGCGATGGCCTCCGAGGCGAAGATCATCTGGCGGAAGATCGGGGCCGGCACGACGCAGACCTCGCCCCGCGTCAGCGCGGTGACGTTGGCCGAGCGGCCGATGCCGTCGAGGGCCGCGAGTTCGCCGAAGAACGCGCCGCCGCGCATCTCGCCGAGGATCACCTCCTTGCCCGATTGCGACCGGTTGAGGATGCGGACCTCGCCGGAGGCCAGGAAATACACGTCGGTGGAGACGTCGTCGTAATCGACCAGGACTTCGTTCTCGTCGAACCGGCGCCAGTGGCAACGCGTCTCGTAGGACGACAACTCGATTCCCGGTTCCTTGAAGAACGGGATTGTCGCCAGCCGACTCATCGAAAAACTCCTGGTGGCGCCCTGCGCCCGATCCTGACCTCGAGGGGATCGCTGCCGATCCGGCGCGCCAACCCAGGCCGTGGCCGGCCCATGCTTCCGGTGTTCGTCGGATACCCGATGATCCCGAACCGCGATCGTGACGACCGGGTACGGGCCGGTCAAGCCGCCGTCCGCGCGATGGGGGTGGATAGGCTCGTGCCGCGCCGGGTGTTGCTTCAGCGTCCCAGTTTTCGTGCAAGGTGGCGCACAACGGGGATGGAGGCCGCGCACCCGCTTGCCAAGTTCAAGATGGATTGGTAGCCGAATTTTTCCCCGTTGAGCACTTGTCGCGTCGGTTCGGGGGCGGAATTTCGCGATGCTCGGCCAATCCTCCGTCCGCCTTAGACTGTCTAGCCCGGCGGAGGATATTGTCCCTTTCGAGCCGATTTGGGTGCAGACCCCGTCGGCCGGCCCGGTTCAGGCCCTCGCTGTCCAGGCCACCCTCGGCGCGGCCTTCACCCTGTCCGGGCGCGGACTCCATACGGGCCGCAAGGCGACGGTCCGGGTCTCGCCCGCCGAGGCCGAAACCGGGATCGTCTTCCGGCGATCCCTCATGGGGCGATGGGCGTGCGTGCCCGCCCTCTGGCACCTGCGCGAGGCGCAGCCGCTCTGCACCGCCCTACGTGGGCCGGACGGGACCCTGGTGCGGACGGTCGAGCACCTCATGGCGTCCCTCAGCGCCTTCGGCATCGACAACGCCACCGTCGATCTCGACGCCGAGGAACTCCCGATCTTCGACGGCAGCGCCCTGCCCTGGTGCGCGGCCATCGCGCAGGCGGGACGGCAGACCCTCGCCGCGCCGCGTCGCCAGCTCCGGGTGCGCCGGACTGTGGAGGTGCGCGACGGGGAGCGCAGTCTGCGCATCGAGCCCTCGGACGGGTTCAGCATCACGGGCGAACTCGCGCTCGCGAAGTTCGGTGTCATGCGCTGGCAGGGCACGGTCACGCAGGCCAGCTTCGTGGAATCCCTCGCCCCCTCGCGCAGCTTCGGCCGGCTGAAATGGGCCGTGCCCCTCAAGCTCTACGCCTACGCCACCGGGCGGTCCGTGCTGCGGGGGGCCAATGTCCGCAGCACGGCGGCGATCTTCGGAAACCGCATCATCGGCGGCATGCGGGGGGCCGACGAGCCCGTGCGTCACCGCCTCCTCGACCTCGTCGGCGATCTCGCCCTCATCGGCCATCCCGTTCTGGGCCACGTCACCGCCCGGCATACGGGCCACAACCTCAACCACGCCCTCGTGGCGGCGCTCCTCGCCGACCCCGCCGCCTGGGAACTCGTCTGATCCGCGCGGCCCAGGAGGCCGCACGCTCCAGGAAACCGCCGCGCGCCGCTTGCCACGGCCGGGGCGCGGCGCCAGAACCCCGTCCATGCTGCGCGTCAACGACCTCACCTACCGCATCGGCGAACGCCTGATCCTCGACGGAGCCACCTTCGTCATTCCGGATCGGGCCCGGGTCGGGCTCGTGGGCCGCAACGGGGCGGGCAAGACCACCCTGTTCCGGGCGATCCTCGGCGAATTGCCGACGGAGGGCGGCACCGTGTCGATGCCCAAGGGCATGCGCATCGGCGCCGTGGCGCAGGAGGCACCGGCCGGCCCCGAGACCCTGCACGCCGTGGTGCTGGCCGCCGACACCGAGCGCGCGCGCCTGATGGCGGAGGCCGAGACCGCCGACGGCCTGCGCCGGGCCGAGATCGAGACCCGGCTCGTGGACATCGAGGCGCATTCGGCCCCGGCGCGCGCGGCGGCCATCCTGCACGGCCTCGGGTTCGATGCCGAGGCACAGGGCCGCCCGTGCTCCGACTTCTCGGGCGGCTGGCGCATGCGTGTGGCTCTGGCCGCCGTGCTGTTCTCCGAGCCCGACCTGCTGCTTCTGGATGAGCCGACCAACTACCTCGACATCGAGGGCACCATCTGGCTCTACGACTATCTCGAACGCTATCCGCGCACGGCGGTGATCATCAGCCACGACCGCGACCTGCTCGACGAGTGCGTCGATCACATCCTCCACCTCGACCGGGGCAAGCTCGCCATCTACCGGGGCGGCTACACCTCGTTCGCCCGTCAGGTGGCCGAGAAGCGCACGCTCCAGGCCAAGGCCAAGGTGAAGCAGGACGCCGAGCGCGCCCATCTCCAGAGCTTCGTCGACCGGTTCAAGGCGAAGGCCACGAAGGCGCGCCAGGCCCAGTCCCGCGTCAAGCGGCTCGCCAAGATGGAGATCATCGCCTCGGTGATCGAGGACGACGTGCCGAAGTTCCGCCTGCCGAGCCCGGAGCGTCCGCTGTCGCCGCCCATCGTCGCCATGGAGCGGGTCCAGGCGGGGTATCCCGACCGGATCGTCCTGTCGGGCCTCAACCTCAGCCTCGCCCCCGACGATCGGGTGGCGCTGCTCGGCGCCAACGGCAACGGCAAGTCGACCTTCTGCAAGCTCATCGGCGGGCGCCTGCCGCCCTTGAGCGGTGAGATGCGGCGCTCCGGCAAGATGGAGGTCGCCTACTTCGCCCAGCACCAGCTCGACGAGCTGCGCCCGGCCGAGAGTGCCTACGCCCATGTCCGCGACCTGATGCCGGACGTGCCGGAATCGAAGGCGCGGGCGGCGGCCGCGCGGCTGGGCTTCTCCGGCACCAAGTCCGAGACGCCGGTCTCGCAGCTCTCCGGCGGCGAGAAGGCCCGGCTGCTCATGGGGCTCGCCGCCTTCAACGGCCCGCATCTGCTCATCCTCGACGAGCCGACGAACCACCTCGACATCGAGAGCCGGCAGGCCCTGGTGGAGGCGATCAACGATTACGAGGGCGCCGTCATCCTCGTCTCCCACGACCGTTTCCTGGTCGAGGCCTGCGCCGACCGACTCTGGCTGGTCGCCAATGGCAGCGTGAAGGCCTTCGACGGGGATATGGACGATTACCGCCGCCTCGTGCTCGCCGGCCCTGAGCGGCCGGCGGAGAAGGAAGCGGTCGAGACCGCCGGCGGGGTCAAGGCGGTGGAGCGGCGCTCCAACGCCGAGCGCCGGGTGGCCCTCGCCCCCTTGCGCAAGAAGATCGAGGCGGTGGAGGCGCGGATGAAGAAGCTCGCCGAGGCCATGGCCAAGATCGACGCGGCCCTCGCCGACGGCACCGCCTTCCAGGCCAACGCCGCCAAGGCGGGGGAACTCGCGAAAATGCGCTCGGACGCCGCCGGCGCCCTCGAATCGGCCGAGGAGGAATGGCTCGACCTCAGCGGCGCCATCGAAGCGGCGGAAGCCTGAACCGGCCCTCCGACTGCGGCCCTCGCACCACAGTGCCTTGCCGTTGCGACCCCGGGACAGCCCCTGCGGACGGTTGCGCGGGACGGGCCATACGTTCGCCACATGGGCACGCTTGAGGGGCAGGAACGGTGCGGGTCTTAAGCGCGCGTTCACCGCGATACGCGACCGTTCCGGCACGGGCTCGCGGATCGGGGCGGTCCGGGTTCGGGCACAGGTTTATGGGCGGGGCCGTGCCATGCGCGGACGCCCCGGGGGGAGCGGGTTCATGACGGTTCTGACGCTGCGGGCATCGAAGGCGGGGCTGATCGGGGCCGCCCTCGTGGCGGCCGCGCTCGGTGGGTGCGAGACCTACGGCAATGCCGGTGCGCCGAAGCAGTTCGCCGTGCTCGAGACCGACACGACGGGCGCCACCAACGTGAACATCGCCTCGCTCAGCGAAGTGATCCAGCGCAACCCCAACGATGCCGCCGCCTACGTGACGCGCGGCGCCGCCTACGCCCGTTCGGGCCAGTTCAACGACGCCATCGGCGATTTCACCAAGGCGGTGCAGATCGATCCGAACTCGGCCTCGGCCTACAACAACCGGGCGCTCGCCAACCGCCAAATCGGCCGCAACGACGCGGCTTTGGGCGATTTCTCCAAGGCCATCGCGGCGGACCCGAACTACGGTCCGGCCTATATCGGCCGCGCCAATGTCCTGCGTGCCCAGGGCGACCTCGACGGCGCCGGCAGCGACCTCAACCAGGCGATCCGCCTGACGCCGGAATCGGCCGAAGCCTATCACGCCCGCGGCCTCGTGCGGCAGAAGCAGAACCAGAACACCCAGGCCATCGCCGATTTCGACGCCGCCATCGATCGCAACCCGTTCGTGGCCGCGCCCTACGCCGCCCGCGGCCAGAGCCTCATCGCCACCAACCAGTTCGACAAGGCCATCGAGGACTACAACGCGGCGCTCAACGTCAACAACAAGGACGCCACGTCCTGGGCCTATCGCGGCGTGGCCTACGAGAAGTCCAACCGCCGCAAGGAAGCGATGGAGAGCTACCAGCGCGCCGCGCAGCTCGATCCCTCCAACCCCATCGCCAAGCAGGGCCTCGGCCGCGTGCAGGGCGGCGTCGGTTCGCTGTTCAACTGACGCGGCGCCCGCCGTCCGACGGCGGGCTTCTCTCGAGAAGGCCCGCCGGATACCCTTGCGGCAGCTCTGAAACACGCCAGGATCGCGCCTCCCCGGGAGTCCCCTGATGCGCCGCCTCGCCCTCGCCTGCCTCTTGATCCTGCCCGCCGCGCCGGCGCTGGCCGCTTTCCCGTGCGGTGAACTCTGGGGCGAGCGCAACGCCGTCTATGCCGAGGCCGGCTATTGTTTTCGCACGGCCCGCGCCATCAAGGCCTTCGGCAACGCCAATTGCCCCTACGACAGCATCCGCGATGTGCCGCTCTCCGCCCGCGACCGGGCCAAGGTTGCCGACATCGTGCGCGAGGAGCAACGGAACGCCTGCCGGGATTGATCCCCGGCCCCGCCTCCTTCATCCCTCCAAGGGCTGCATCCGCCGGTGCTCGCCGATGATGCGCCGAACGGTGCCGGTGGCCGAGCGGTAGACCACCGTCTCGGTCTCGACGTGGCCTTGCTTGAACCGCACGCCCTTCAGGAGCGCCCCGTCGGTCACGCCGGTGGCCGCCACGATGACGTCGCCGCGGGCCATGTCGTGGAGCTCGTACTTCCGGTTGGGATCGCTGATGCCCATCCGCGCCGCGCGCTCGCGCTTCTCGTGACTGTCGAGGATGAGCCGGCCCTGCATGTGGCCGCCGATGCACCGGAGCACACCGGCGGCGATGACGCCCTCGGGGGCGGCACCGATGCCGAGGTAGATGTCGGCGCCGGTCTCGTCCGGGCTCGTCGTGTGGATGATGGCGGCGATGTCGCCATCCGAGATCAGACGGATGCCGGCCCCCGTCGCCCGCACGGCGGCGACCAGGGCCATGTGGCGTGGCCGGTCGAGGATGATCGCGGTGATCTGGGCCGGGTCGATGCCCTTGTGACGGGCCAGTGCCGCGATGTTGTCGGCGGGGCTTGCGTCGAGGTCGACCAGCCCCGCCGGATAGCCGGGGCCGATGGCGATCTTCTGCATGTAGACGTCGGGGGCGGCCAGCAGGGAGCCGGCCTCGGCGAGCGCCATCACCGCGATGGCGCCGGGCATGTCCTTGGCGCACAGGGTGGTGCCCTCGAGGGGGTCGACGGCGATGTCGACTTTCGGCCCCGCGCCGGTGCCGAGGCGCTCGCCGATGTAGAGCATCGGTGCCTCGTCGCGCTCGCCCTCGCCGATCACGACGGTGCCGTCGATGGGCAGTGTGTTCAGCTCGGCCCGCATGGCATCGACGGCGGCCTGATCGGCTTCCCGCTCCTTGCCCTGGCCACGCAGGTGGGCCGCCGCGATCGCGGCGCGCTCGGTGACCCGAGCCAGTTCAAGGGCCAGGGTGCGACCGACCGTACTGCCGGGTGTCGTCTTGCCGTACGCCATGGACCTGTCCGCGCCTTTCGCCGTTCGTGTGATCTCTATGAACTAAAGTTCGAGAAACACTATCGTCGGGCCCGCCTTCTGCACGGGTTCCTGGCAAAATTTTGCGTCATCGACATGGGGGCGAGTCTCCGTGCGCAGCGGCTTATTCCCGCTCGATGCGGATGAGCTGCGGCGCCTCGGCGAGGAGCCCATCGGCCGCGATGGCGTCGAGGGCGGCCCGGATGGTTCCTTCCGTCGCCGCATAGGTGATCAACACCAGGGGAACGGGCTGGCCGGAGCGGCCGTGCGGGTCCTTCGAGGCGGCGCTCTCCGAGCGGCGCTGGAGGATGCTCTCGATGGAGATGTCGCGCTCGGCCATGCGCGTGGCGACACCGGCGGCGACGCCCGGCCGGTCGTGGACCGTGAGGCGGATGTAGTAGCCCCCCTCGTGGCGCTGCATGGCGACGCGCTGCGACGGGCCGAGGGCCGCGTGCGGGCGCCCGAAGGTCGGACGATTCACGCCCGCCGCGATGTCGGTGATGTCGGAGACCACCGCCGAGGCCGTGGCCTCGCCGCCGGCCCCGGGCCCGATGAGGGTGAGTTCGCCCACCGCGTCGGCGTCGATGGTGACCGCGTTGGTGACGCCCATCACTTGGGCAATGGCGGAGGATTTCGGCACCATGGTCGGGTGGACGCGCTGCTCGATGCCGCCCTCGGCCACCTGGGCGACGCCGAGGAGCTTGATCCGGTAGCCGAGCTCCTCCGCCATGGTGAGGTCGAGGGGCTGGATCGCCGAGATACCCTCCACGGACACGCCCTCGGCGTCGATCTCGACCCCGAAGGCGAGGCTCGTCAGGATGGCGAGCTTGTGGGCGGTGTCGAAGCCCTCGACATCGAAGGTCGGGTCGGCCTCGGCGTAGCCGAGGGCCTGCGCGTCCTTGAGGCAGGCCTCGAAGGTCAGGCCTTCTCGCTCCATCCGGGTGAGGATGTAGTTGCAGGTGCCGTTCATGATTCCGTAGACGCGCGATATGGCGTTGCCCGTGAGGCCCTCGCGCAGGGCCTTGATCACCGGGATGCCGCCGGCCACGGACGCCTCGTAGGCGAGGCTGACCCCCTTCGTCTCCGCCGCCCGGGCCAGGGCGGCGCCGTGCTTGGCCAGCAGCGCCTTGTTGGCGGTGACCACGTGCTTGCCCGCCGCGATGGCCGCTTCCACGGTGGCCTTGGCCGGGCCCTCGGCACCACCGATGAGTTCGACCACGCAGTCGATGTCCGGGCTGGCGGCGAGCGCCACGGGATCGTCGAACCAGGTGACGCCGGCGAGATCGAGGCCCCGGTCGCGGCCCCGGTCACGGGACGACACGGCGGTGATGCGGACCTCGCGGCCGCTGGCGGCCGCGAGGGCGTCGGCCCGGCGGGCGACCATGCGGACCACGGCGGCACCGACGGTGCCGAGGCCGGCGACGCCGAGGCGGAGGCTCTGTTTCATGGCGCGCGATCCGTCATCTTCCATGGGCCGTCCGGGGCATGCCCGGTACGGGGCGACCGTCCACGGGTCGTTCCGTTCGCTCCGGTCGGGGAGCGGCGCGCTCTTCTGCAACGAATCCCAGGGGGGTGCAACAAATCCGCCGGCGGGGTTCAGCCTCGACGCGACCGGTAGCGGAGCGCCGTGACGAGGAGGGCCGAGAGCACCCCGGCGTTGAGGATGTGCCAGAGGAAGTGCGTGCCCAGGGGCAGGCTCGCACACAGGCTCCGGTCGAGGGTGCGGAACGCGAGCGACAGGGCGAACAGGCCCGCGATGGCGAGCAGACCGGTGCCGGCGGCGTACCGGGCGGGGTCGCGCCCGCCCCGCTGTGGCACGAGAAGGCCGGCTCCGACGCCGACGAGGGCCAGGATCGCCGGAACGTAAGCGATGGAGCCGTTGGTGGCGGCCGCGAGCGCGGGGCCGAGGAGGATGTCCAAGGCCGGCTCCAGGCCGAAGCCGAAGGCCGCGAACAGCAGGGTCGCGGCAAGCGCCGGTCCGGGCCCGAACGCGAAGAAGCGCCGCATCGCCAGGAAGAAGTAGGCATGGATGAACGCTGCGATGGGGATGACGTCGGCCAGGAGCGACCAGCGCACGGCAAGGGTGTGGAACAGGAACGAGCCGAGGCCGATCACGGCGACGAGGCCTGCGAGCACCAGAATGACAGGATCGGGCCGCGCGCCCCGCCGCTCCCGCCAGGCGACCGCCCCGGCGGCGATCAGGAAGGCGACGTTCGACAGCGCGTTGACGGGTTCGGCCCAGAAGCTGCCATCGGCCCGCTCGCAATAGGCGCAGACGGGTGCGAACCACGTCTCATCCATGTTGGTCCCACCCCGCGAAGAACCCATCCCGCTTGCCACCGACCCGCGAAGCCACGATGACGGGCATGCCGAGAGTTCAGGACACCCAGTCTCCATGCGGATCGCCACCTGGAACGTGAATTCCATCAAGCAGCGGGTCGGCCATCTCGTGGGGTTCCTCGACGGGGCCAAGCCCGACGTGGTCTGCCTGCAGGAGCTGAAGTGCCAGGACGATGCGTTTCCCCGCGCCGAGATCGAGGCGGCGGGCTATGTCGTCGAGACCCTCGGCCAGAAGGCCTATAACGGCGTCGCCCTGCTGGTGCGCACCCCCCTCACCCTCCGTGAGGTCCGGCGCGGCCTGCCCGGTGACGAGACCGACGAGCAGTCCCGCTACATCGAAGGCCTCGTCTCCGGCGCGGAGACGGCGCCCGTGCGCGTCGCCTCGATCTATCTGCCCAACGGTAATCCCGTCGACAGCCCGAAATACCCCTACAAGCTCGCCTTCCTGGAGCGCCTGCGCCGGCACGCCCGCACACTCCTGGACCGCGAAGAGGCCGTGGTCCTCGCCGGCGACTACAACGTGATCCCCGAGCCCGAGGATGCGTCCGATCCGGCAGCCTGGGTGAACGACGCCCTGTTCCTGCCCCAGACCCGCGCGGCCTTCCGCGCTCTCCTGGCGGAAGGCTTCACCGAGGCCCTGCGCGCCTGCGATCCGAAGCCCGGCCTCTACACCTTCTGGGACTATCAGGCCGGTGCCTGGAACCGGAATGCCGGCATCCGCATCGACCACCTCCTGCTCTCACCCCAGGCCGCCGACCGCCTCGTGTCGGCCTCGGTGCAGAAGCACTTGCGCGGTCAGGAGAAGCCGTCCGACCACGTGGCGGTGACGGTCGAACTCGCCTGATGCGGGGCGGACCCTCCTGAACCAACCGGCCCGTGGCGGGTTGGCACGCCGTCCCCCCGGCAAAAAGGAGCCCTCCCGCGTGAAACTTTACGGTACCGGCTACTCCCCTTACGTCCGCAAGGTCCTCGTGGCCCTCGCCGAGAAGGGGGTGAGCGCCGAGCACATCCCGCTGTTCTTCCACGATCCCGACGCCGCGTTCCAGGCCGCGAGTCCGCTGGGAAAGATCCCGGCCATCGACGACGACGGTTTCCTCCTCGCCGATTCATCCGCGATCCTGTTCTACATCGAGGCGAAACACCCGAGCCCGGCTCTGCTGCCGACGGAGGCCAAGGCCCGCGGCCGGGCGATCTGGTTCGACAAGTTCGGGGATACCGAGATGTTTCCGGTGATCATCACCCCGTTCGCCAACCGGATCGTGAAGCCGAAGCTCCTGGGCCAGCCGGGCGACGAGGCCGCCGTGACGAAGGCGCTGACGCAGGATCTGCCCAAGATCTACGATTATCTCGAGACGCAGATCGACGGACCGTACCTCGTCGGCGACGCCTTCAGCATCGCCGACATCTCGGTGGCGACGGGCTTCCACAACCTTCATCTGGCCGACGAGACGGTCGATGCCGGCCGCTGGCCCAAGCTCTCACGTTACGTCGCCGCGACCCTGGAGCGGCCGTCCTTCGTCACGGCGCTCGCCGCGCGCACGAACCCGTAAGATCGATCGGCCGACGCTGCGGCGGAGCACTCAGCGTCGGCGTCGCGCCGAACCCGTCACCTGGGTCTGGGCCTGGGAGGCCTGGGCCTGCGCGGTCTGGCGGTCGTCCTCGCTCGCCGCCGTCCAGGCCTTGTCGTAGAGGGCGACGATCCAGTCGTCCTTGCGGCCCTGCGCCGCCTCGCGGGCCAGCGACAGCCACATCAGACCACGAGCGCGCTGCTTCGGCACGCCCTGGCCGTTGATGAGTAGTTCACCGAGCAGCGCCTGCGCCGGAGCGTGACCCTTCTCCGCCGCGAGGTTGAACCAGCGCGCCGCCTGGCGCGGATCGGCCTCGACGCCGGTGCCGTCGAGGTAGAGCCGGGCTAGGTTGTACTGGGCGTTCGGGTCGCCGAAATACGACGCCGCGTAGTTGAACATGTCGTAGGCGCGCTCGGGGTTCGGACGCACGTAGGTGCCCTTGATCCCGTCGAGGAAGTAGGCGCCCAAAGCCGTGAAGGCGCTGGCCATGACGCCCGAGTTCTGGGCATCCGGGCCGTCGTCGGTTGTGTCGTCGGCGATGCGGGAGAAGAACTCGAACGCCTTGAGGTCGTCGTGGGGCACCCCGTCGCCCTCGGCGTACATCCGGCCGAGCTTCCACAGGGCGAGGGCGTGGCCCTGACCGGCGGCGTATTCGAGGGCGCGCGCGGCCCCTTCCTTGTCGCCGGCATTGTAGTCGCGAACCCCGGAGCGCAGGGCCTCGCGGGCCGTGCGATAGCCCGCCGGGGGCACGGGCGTGCGCGCAGTGGCGTCGAGGGCCTCTACGGGAATCCCACACAGAAGCAGGAGCCCGGCCGCCATGGCGAAGCGCAGCCGTCCGCGCGCGGGCCGATCCGGAGCGGCCCGGACCGGCCGCGCGGGGCGGCCGAGGGCGGTCCTAGATGTCGGCATAGGTGTGCGTCTCCTCGGCGCCGCCCGGATGGGTCACCGCGCCGTCCACGGCGGGACCGACGGTCTGCATGTACTTCCACAGGTAGCCGGAGGTCGCCGAGTTGGTGCGCGGCGTCCAAGCGGCTCGGCGCGTGGCGAATTCCGCGTCGCTCACGGCGACGTCGAGGGTGCCCTTGATGGCGTCGAGGGTGATGATGTCGCCATCCTTCAGGAGGCCGATGGGGCCGCCGATGGCGGCTTCCGGCCCGACATGGCCGACGCAGAAGCCGCGCGTCGCGCCCGAGAACCGCCCATCGGTGATGAGCGCGACCTTGTCGCCCATGCCCTGGCCGTAGAGGGCGGCGGTGGTGGAGAGCATCTCGCGCATGCCGGGGCCGCCCTTCGGGCCCTCGTAGCGGATGACCAGGACCTCGCCCTCCTTGTAGGTACGCTTCTGGACCGCCTCGAAGCAGGCCTCCTCGCCGTCGAACACCCGGGCCGGGCCGGTGAAGACCTGCTTTTCGGCCGGCATGCCGGCGACCTTCACGATGGCGCCCTCGGGAGCGAGGTTGCCGCGCAGACCGACGACACCGCCGGTGGGGGTGATCGGCGCGTTGGCGGCGCGCACCACGTCCTGGTCGGGGTTCCAGTGCACCCGCTCCATGTTCTCCGCCATGGTGCGGCCGGTCACCGTCATGCAGTCGCCGTGCATGAAGCCGTGATCGAGCAGCGTCTTCATGAGGAGCGGGATGCCTCCGACCTCGAACATGTCCTTGGCCACGTAACGTCCGCCCGGCTTCAGGTCAGCGATGTAGGGCGTGCGCTTGAAGATCTCGGCGACGTCAAACAGGTCGAACTTGATGCCGCATTCGTGCGCGATGGCGGGCAGGTGCAGGGCCGCGTTGGTGGAACCGCCGGACGCCGCGACGGCGGCCGCCGCGTTCTCCAGGCTCTTGCGGGTGACGATGTCGCGCGGGCGGATGTTCCGGGCGATGAGCTCCATCACCTTCTCGCCCGCCGTCATGCAGAACTTGTCGCGGATCTCGTAGGGCGCCGGGGCGCCGGCCGAATACGGCAGCGCAAGGCCCATGGCCTCCGAGACGGTGGCCATGGTGTTGGCGGTGAACTGCGCGCCGCACGCCCCGGCCGACGGGCAGGCGACCTGCTCCAGCTCGTCGAGGTCGTCGAGGCTCATGTCGCCGACAGCGACCTTGCCCACCGCCTCGAACAGGTCCTGCACGGTGACCGGCCGGCCCCGGAACGAGCCGGGCAGGATCGAGCCGCCATAGATGAAGATCGACGGCACGTTGAGGCGCACCATGGCCATCATCATGCCGGGCAGGGACTTGTCGCAGCCGGCCAGCCCCACGAGGGCGTCGTAGGCGTGACCCCGCATGGTCAGCTCGACGGAATCGGCGATGACCTCGCGGGACGGCAACGAGGCGCGCATGCCGGCATGGCCCATGGCGATGCCGTCGGTCACCGTGATGGTACAGAACTCGCGCGGGGTCCCGTTGGCAGCGGAGACGCCCTTCTTCACCGCCTGGGCCTGGCGCATCAGCGAGATGTTGCAGGGCGCCGCCTCGTTCCAGCACGAGGCCACGCCGACGAGCGGCTGGTGGATCTGCTCCTTGGTGAGGCCCATGGCGTAGAGGTACGAGCGGTGGGGGGCGCGCTCGGGTCCCTCCGTCACATGACGGCTCGGGAGCTTGGACTTGTCGGTGCTGCGCGCGTCCATGGTCAATCTCGCCGCCCCGGCCTGCTACGCTTGACATGAGGTCCAGCCGTCCGACGCTCCGAAGGCGCGCGCGAGCCCTTGGCGGACGGCGCGCGAACCCACGTAGTTCACTCTCGGAATGACTCGGAACTCTGCGGTAAAGCGTTGGGGGGACTACCGTTTACCGCACGGCCTGAGGTGGTCCCGGTTTATGGCGGGATCGCGGCGGGGGCAGGCGCCTCCCAAGGCAAAGTCTGGATGGTTTTGGGGTGTTGCGACCTCGCCACAGCCACGCTTTGGCCCGGCTACCTCCCGTGAAGTGACCTCAGGATAGGATAGAATTCCAAAGCGGCGGCATGAATAAGCCCGGGCGCGCTGGACGCTCCGGGCTCGGTCCTCGGGGGTGCCGGGGTGCGGCCTCACCCGGGCTTGCGCATCCGCAGGATCTTGAAGAAGCCGCCCGGGAAGGTCGGGGCGACGCCGATGAACTCGACGCCGTTGGCCCGCGCCCAGGCCTCGATCCGCGTGGATTTGAAGTCCGAAGACCAGCCGATCTTGGTGCAGAGCGGGGCGACGATCTCCTCGACCTTGGCCATGGGGCCGTCCGTCTGCCCGAAATGATTGGCGAGCACGATCTCGCCGCCGGGCCGCACCACCCGTAGAAACTCCGAGAGGGCGCCTTCCGGGTCCGGCACCAGGGTGATGAGAAACTGCGCCACCACGGCGTCGAAGCTGGCATCGGCGTAGCCGAGGCGGCAGACGTCCATCACCTGGAGGCCGCGCACGTGAGTGAGGCCGCGCCTGAGCACTTTGTCGCGGGCGCGCTTGAGCATGTCCTCGGACAGATCGACCCCGCAGACGAAGCTGGTGCGCGGGTAGTAGCCGAGCGACAGGCCGGTCCCGACGCCGGCCTCGAGGATGCGGGGCCCGCAGGCCACGGCCGCCTCCACCGCGTCGCGGGCGGCGGGCTCCGTCAGCTTGTCGTACACGACGTCGTAGACCGGTGCCCAGCGGGCATAGGCCTTGCGCATCAGGGCCGTGCTCGGACCGGCCTCCCGCGGCTCGCTCAGCATGTCGATCTCGAAGTCCTGTGGGGAGTGGAAGAGAGGGTCAGGCCGCCTGCGCGGCCCCGGCCTGCAACGCGTCGACGCGCCGGATGGTGCCACCGCCGAGCACCCGCGCGCGCGGGCCGTCATCGGCGTAGATCACGCAGGCCTGTCCCGGCGAGACGCCGTCCTCGGGCGTCGCCAGGACGACCTTGGCGGTCCCCGTGACGGCGTCGAGGGTGAGGTGCGCCGGGCGCGGCTCGCGTGTCGAGCGCACTCGCACGGCGACGGGTAGATCGACGGGCGGCCTGTCGGAGAGCCAGTTCACGTCCGTCAGCCGGATGCGGCTGGTGGCCAGGGCTTCGCGCGGGCCGACGACGACGCGGGCTGCATCAGGCTCCAGGCGCACGACGTAGAGGGGTTCGCCGACGGCGAGGCGCAGGCCCCGGCGCTGACCGACGGTGTAGTGGATGATGCCCTCGTGGCGGCCCAGCACTTGCCCCGAGAGATCGACGATGTCGCCGGCCCGGGCCGCGTCGGGCCGCAGGCGGGCGATCACGTCGGCGTAGCGTCCTTGCGGTACGAAGCAGATATCCTGGCTGTCGGCCTTCTCGGCCACCGACAGGCCGAGTTCATGGGCGAGGCGCCGGGTCTCGTCCTTGGGCAATTCGCCCAGGGGGAAGCGCAGGAAATCGAGCTGCTCGGCCGTGGTGGCGTAGAGGAAGTAGCTCTGGTCGCGGGCCGGATCGAGGGCACGGTAGAGGCCGCGTCGACCCTGCGACAGGGCGCGGCTCGCGACGTAATGGCCCGTGGCCAGGGCGTCCGCGTCGAGGTCGCGCGCCGTCGCGAGGAGGTCGCGGAACTTGATGGACCGGTTGCACTCGACGCACGGAATCGGCGTCTCGCCGGCGAGATAGCTCTCGGCGAAGCGGTCGATCACCGATTCGCGGAAACGGTCCTCGTAGTCGAGGACATAATGCGGAATCTCCAGAACTTCGGCGACGCGGCGGGCGTCGTGGATGTCCTGACCGGCGCAGCAGGCGCCCTTGCGATGGGTCGCCGCGCCGTGGTCGTAGAGCTGGAGGGTGATGCCGACGACGTCGTAGCCTTCGCGCTTCAGGAGCCCGGCCACGACGGAGGAATCGACGCCGCCGGACATGGCGACGACGACGCGCGTCTCGTGCGGGGCCTTGGGAAGATCGAGGGAATTCATCGCGCCCAGTTTCGCCGGCGGGGCCGGTCCGGTCCCGGGCGCGAGTCTATAGCGTTCCTTGCGCCCGAGTTCCAGGGAAGGGCCGGCACGCATTCCGCCACGCACGACCAGACCCGGTCGTTTTCGACGGACCTGACCGGTTCCGCCAACCCCGGAAATCCCGGGCAGACCCGGCAAGTCCTGCCGGGCGCCGGGCAGGTTCCGCCGGACCGCCTTCCCGGGTCTCGGAAAGATCGTCGTATCATCAATGGCTTGGGCGATCGTCCGGTCTGGCTCGGCCCTTGCTCGATGGTTCGGCAAGGAGACCACGGACCCATGGCGCAAGCGTTCCTCGAAACGGATTTCCTCCTGCGCCGTGCGACGCCAGCCCCGGCCCGCGCGCAAGCACGGGCCACGTCAGGGCCCGCCTTCGTCGTTCGCGATCCCGAGTCCTCCCGTCCGGCGACGACAACCCGGTCGCAGGAGACGCGTGCGCAGGATAGCCGCTCTCAGTTCGCTCGTTCGGAGCGCGACCGCCCGGATGTCGCGGCCCAACCCGAACGCGCCAGGACCGAACGCGCTAAGACCGAGGACACCGGCACAGGGCAAACCAGGACCGAGCAGACGGCCGAACGGTCCCCCGCGCCGGTGCGGACCGCGCGCGAGGCGCCAGTCCCCAATGCAAAGGGGCCGGCCTCCGCGGATGCCGCCCTATCCGGCGAGGCTGCGAAGGCGAACGGCGTGCCGCAGGATCGGGCAGGTGCCGTTCCCACCGTCCCGGCCGGCGTCGCCGGCTCTCCCGAGGCGGCCATGGCCGGAACAGTCCTCGCCGGAGCGAACCCGGCCACCAAGGCTGGTTCTGCCGACGGGACCGCCACCGACGGCACCGAGGAGAAGACGGAGTCCACCGATGCGTCGGCCGAGGAGCCGGACGCATCGCTCCTCGCACTCGGTGTCCTGCCACCGCCACCGCCCGCCGATCCCGTGCTTCAGGCGAACACCGGTCAGAGCAGCCAGACCTCGGAGCCCCAGGGTGAGGTACGGGCCGACCAGGGGCAGGGTTCGGTGGGGCAGGCCTCATCCATCGCCGGGCGAGGTCTGCCTTCGGCAGGCCAGGTTCAATCCCCGGCCGGGGTCGTCCAGCCGTCCAAGGGTGAGGTGCCAGCCGCCGGCCAGGGTCCCCTCGCCCGGCCGGGCGTTTCGGTGAGCGTGAAATCCGACCCGGCGGTGGCCGTGCTGGACTCGGCCAAGACCGCCGAGGCCTCGGTGGGCACGGCGGCGCTCGCCCTGCCCGAAGGCCTTTCCCCCATCCGGGAGAGCTTCGATTCCATCCTGGCGGGCTTCTCGGCCGCGCCCGCCACAGCGCCAGCGAGCGGGACGTCGGCTCCAGCCGCCCAGGCGGCTCAGGCCGCTACGCCAGCCTCGCCACCCGTGCCCCTGGGGGCCGTGCCGATGACCATCGGTCTGCGCTCCCTCCAGGGCTCGAACCATTTCGAGATCCGCCTCGATCCGGGCGAACTCGGACGCATCGACGTCAGCCTCGACATCGACAAGGAGCGCGGCACCGTGATGGCGCACCTCGTCGTCGATCGCGCAGAGACCCTCGCCCTGCTCCAGCGCGACGCCGGCAGCCTGCAGCAGGCCCTGTCGCAGGCCGGCCTCGACGCGCCGGAGGCCAACATCAACCTGTCCCTGCGCAGCGACACGCAGTCCGGCGGTCAGGGTGCCGAGGGCCAAGGCGCCGACGGGCGCCGTCCCGAGGGACGGCCCGGCGGTCCGGGCCTCTCCCATCAGGCCGAGGGCCGCGCCGCCCTCGAAGCCACGCCCATGCGCACCCTGAGGGGCCTCACCGGCCTCGACATCCGAATCTGAAGGGGCACCCCACATGTCATCCGGCATCAGCAGCCTGGCGAGCACCGCCGCTTCGGCGAGTTCCACCACCAAGACCTCCTCCCAGGAGATCGCGGGCAACTTCACTCAGTTCCTGACGCTGCTGACCACGCAGCTCAAGAACCAGAACCCCCTCGACCCCATGGACACCAACCAGTTCACGCAGCAGCTGGTGCAGTATGCCGGCGTCGAGCAGCAGCTGAAGTCCAACGACCGCCTCGACTCGATCCTGACCAACGCCAAGGCGTCGAGTTCGGCCTCGGCCACGGGGTTCATCGGCCAGACCGTCACCGCGGACGGCAAGACCGCGGATCTGGCCGACGGGTCGGCCACCTGGACCCTCACACCCGCTCGCGCCGCCACCCAGGCGACCATCACCATCACGGATGCCAAGGGCAACGTGGTGGCGACCCAGTCGAAGGCCATGCCGGCCGGCGCACAGACCTATGTCTGGGACGGGCGGGCCTCCACGGGCATGAGTGCGCCGGCGGGCACCTATTCCATCAAGGTGGATGCCCGCGACGCCACGGGCACCCAGGTCAGCGTCGATACGCAGATCACCGGCAAGGTCGACGGCGTCGATCTCAGCGGCACCGCGCCGGTGCTTCTCATCGATTCCGCACGGGTTCCCATCGGCAGCGTGCGGAGCATCGGAACGGGGTTGTCCACATGAGCGTCGCGACGAATCAGATGCGATCGTTCCGCTTCAACATATTTTAAGTGGGCGCAAGTAGCTTCCAATCTCGACAGGTCAGTCGAGTTGTAGAGCGTATCATGACCGAACCAAGCCGCCCGAGAGTGAAGTATGTGATCGGGCCTGATGGCAGTCCATTAACCATTGCCGATCTTCCGCCGACCACGACCCGTCGTTGGGTCATCCGTCGCAAGGCCGAGGTGGTCGCCGCCGTGAGGGGTGGCCTGCTCAGCCTGGAGGAAGCCTGCCAGCGCTACACCCTCACCACCGAGGAGTTCCTGAGCTGGCAGTTCTCCATCGACCAGCACGGTCTTGCCGGTCTGCGCACCACGCGCATCCAGCATTACCGGCACTGACGGATCGGACTCGGCCTGGATCGGCCGGTCCGATGGCGAGAACACCCGACGATCCTTTCGTAAAGACCGCGCCCTTCCCGGGGTGCGGTCTTTTCGCGTTTCCTTCCGCGACTGCTCGGGTTTTCGAGGGTGTCCCTTCTCATTCGTTAACCCGCCGCTAACCACGGCCTGGGCAAATTTTGCCGGGCGAGGGCGGGCGGTCCGCCACGCCGGTTCGGGTGGGTGCGTCGCGCGGTGAAGTCGGTTCTCGAACTGGTGACGAAGTTGGGGCCTGCGCGGCTGGCCGCCATGGCCGCCGTCACCATGACCCTGATCGGCTTCTTCGCCTTCGTGATCCTGCGGGTCTCGAAGCCCGACATGGGCGTCCTGTTCGCCGACCTGTCCATGTCGGATTCCTCCGCCGTGATCCGCGACCTCGACGCGCGGGGCATCAAGTACGAGACCAAGGGCGATGCCGGACAGACCATCATGGCCCCGCGCGCCGATCTGCCCCGCCTGCGGATGGATCTCGCCGGCAAGGGCCTGCCGAGCCAGGCCGGCGTCGGCTACGAGATCTTCGACAAGGGCGACGCCTTCTCGTCGACCAACTTCGTCCAGAACGTGAACCACCTCCGGGCCCTGGAAGGCGAGCTGTCCCGCTCGATCCGCGCCATCGGCCGGGTCCAGGCCGCGCGCGTGCACCTCGTGATCCCCGAGCGGCGCCTGTTCGAGCGCGACCGCGAGACGCCGAGCGCCGCCATCGTCCTCAAGCTCATGGGCGACCTCGACCCGTCCCAGGTCCGCGCCATCCGCCACCTCACCGCCTCGGCGGTGGAGGGGCTCAAGCCCGAGCGGGTCTCCATCGTCGACGAGCGCGGCCGGCTCCTGGCCGACGGCGCCCGCGACGCCGAAGCCGACAAGGGCCTCGGGCTGGAGGAGAAGCAGGTCGGCCTCGAGCGGCGCCTGCGTTCGCAGATCGAGGAGATCGTCGCCGGCATCGTCGGTGCCGGTCGCGCCCGGGTGCAGGTCAGCGCCGAGCTCGACGTCAACCGCATCGAGAGCCGCTCGGAGAGCTTCGATCCCGAGAGCCGGGTGGTGCGCTCCACCCAGACCCGCACGGAGAATTCCCTGTCCGGCGGCGCCGAGGGCGCCGTCAGCGTCGGCAACGAGTTGCCGGGCGCCAACCAGCCGGGCGCCGCCCCGGCCCAGAAGGATTCCACCAACAAGAACGAGGAGACCACCAACTACGAGATCTCGCGGGTGACCAAGACCGAGGTGGTCGAGGGGGGCCGGGTCAAGCGGCTCTCCGTGGCGGTCCTCGTGGACGGGGCCTACGTGCCGGGGGCGGATGGCAAGCTGGCCTATCAGCCGCGCCCGGCGGCCGAAGTCGAGCGTATCGCCACCCTGGTGCGCATGGCCATCGGCTTCGACAAGGCGCGCGGCGATCAGGTCGAGGTGGTCAACCTGCGCTTCGCCGAGTCTCCGGCCCCGCCCGAATTCGTCGAGGCGAGCCTGGTCCAGTCCCTGATGTCCCCTTCCAAGGAGGACGTCATGCGCATCGTCGAGTTGACGGTCCTGGCGATGCTCACCCTCATCGTGCTGCTCGCCGTGGTGCGCCCCCTTCTGCGCAAGGTGCTCGCGGCCGAGCCCGTCACCGTCGCCCTGGTGTCCGGCCCGGCCGTCGCCACCGGTGACCCGGCGCTGGATGGGATGCTGGCGCCGCGCGACAACCCCACGGCCCGGCTCGTCGATTTCGCCAAGATTAACGGTCAGGTCCAGGCCGAAACGGTGCAGCGCGTGGTCGATATGGTCCGCGCCAGCCCCGGCGAGACCGTCGAGGTCCTGCGCAACTGGATCAACGACAACTGAGATTCGTCCGCTTGTCCTTCGTGCGTCGTCCTGGGAGTTGAGGCCATGTCCTCGGGTTTGAACATCGCGTCGGCGCTGACCGATGCCGGGAGCGCGGCCTTCTCGGCCATGCCCGGCACGCAGCGCGCCGCGGCCCTGCTGCTTCTGCTCGGCGACACCGATGGTGCGCCGATCTGGCAGATGCTCGACGAGGACGAGATCAAGAAGGTCTCGCACGCCATGGTCCAGCTCGGCTCCCTCGAAGCCGAGACCGTGGAGAAGCTCATCGTCGATTTCGTCTCGCGCCTGTCTTCGGGTGGCGGCATCACCTCGAACTTCGAACGGACCGAGTCGCTCCTGCTCAAGATCTTCCCGCAGGATCAGGTCTCCTCGATCATGGCGGAGATCAAGGGCGCCTCGGGCAAGCGCGTCTGGGCGAGCCTGACCCAGATCGACCCCGAGATCCTCGCCTCGTTCCTGCGCAACGAGTATCCGCAGACGGTGGCGGTGGTGCTCTCGAAGGTCCGCTCCGAATACGCCGCGAAGGTGCTGACCATCCTGCCCGAGGATTTCGCCATCGACGTCCTGAACCGGATGCTGCGCATGGAGACGGTTCAGAAGGAGGCCTTGCGCCACATCGAGGAGACCCTGCGCGTCGAGTTCGTCTCGACCATCGCCCAGACGACGCGCCGGGACGCCCACGAACTCATGGCCGACGTGTTCAACGCCTTCGACCGCCAGACCGAAGGTCGCTTCCTGTCCGCCCTCGATCAGGCCAATCGCGGTTCGGCCAAGAAGATCCGCCAGCTCATGTTCACCTTCGAGGATCTGCTCAAGCTCGATCCGGGCAGCGTGCAGACCCTCCTGCGCAAGGTCGACAACGACACCCTGTGCCGGGCCCTGAAGGGCGCCGACGAGCGCGTGCGGGGCTTCTTTCTCGGCAACATGTCCACCCGCGCAGCCAAGAACATCACCGACGAGATGGGGTCGCTGGGACCTATCCGCCTCAAGGACGTCGATGAGGCCCAGGCCAAGATGACCGAACTCGCCAAGGATCTGGCGGAGAAGGGCGAGATCATGATCGCCAAGTCGAGCGGCGAAGAGGAACTGGTCTATTGAACGCCCGCCCCTTCCTCTTCGACACCGACTTCCGGCCTCGCCCGAGCAGCGCCGCCGCGGCCCAAGAGGACCCGTCCCTGGCCGTTGCCGTGGCCGAGGCCCACGCCCGGGGCGTGCTGGAGGGCCGCGCCCAGGCCGAGATGCAGGCCCAGGCCCGCATGGCCGACGCCCTCACCCGCATGGGCCTCGCCGCCGCCGGCCTGCTCGGCCAGTCGGATGCCCGCGACGCCGAGCGCGACGCCGAGGCCATGGACTTCGCCGTGGCGCTCGCCCGCCGCCTCGCCGGCGAGGCCCTTGACGCCCAGCCCCTCGCCGCCATCGGCGACGCGGCCCGGGCCGCCCTCCAGCACTTGCGCGGCGTGCCCCACCTCGTGGTGCGCGTCCACGAGAGCCTCGTCGACGAGGTCGAGGCCCTGGTGAAGCGCCTGGCGCGCGAGCGCGGGTTCGAGGGCCGCCTCGTGGTGCTGGGCGAACCCGACCTCGCCCCGGGCGACGCCCGGATGGAATGGGCCGATGGTGGCGTGGTGCGCGACCGCGCCCGCATCGAGGCCGCCGTGCTCGACGCCCTTGGCATCCCGGCCTGATCTCTCCGCCAGCCTCAGTTTTCGCCCGTTCCACATCCTTGAAAGCCCCCGATGTCCGACGACTTCACCCTGCCGCAGCTCAACGGAATGGACGCCTCCTTCGACGGCCTCGGCACCGAATCGATCCGCGAGGCGCCGACCACGCCGAAGAGCGCCGCCGATCTCGAACAGGTCTTCGACGTGCCCGTCGTGGTCTCGGCGGTCCTCGGGTCCTCGCGCATGCCCATCGGCGACCTGCTGCGGCTCCAGCCCGGCGCCGTGCTCGAACTCGACCGCAAGGTCGGCGAGGCCATCGACATCTTCGTGAACAACCGCCTTGTCGCGCGCGGCGAGGTCGTCCTCGTCGAGGACCGCCTCGGCGTGACCATGACCGAGATCATCAAGAACGATCACTAGCCCGGATCCGGCCCGCCGCGCTCCCGCGCGAGGCCCCTGCACGGAGAGCTTGAGCCATGCGGCTTCTCATCATCGGACGCCTCAACGGCGAACTCGTCACCGCCTCCAAGATCGCCATGAACCGGGGCGCGGCGGTCACCAACGCCGAGAGCCTGGCGCAGGGCCTGGCCGTGTTGCGCGCCAAGGGCGCCGATCTCATCATGATCGACGTCGGCCTGCCGATCCGCGAACTCGTCACCGCGCTCACCGACGAGCGCATCCGCACCCCCGTCATCGCCTGCGGCATCGCCACGGACGCCAAGGCGGCGGTGGCGGCGATCCAGGCGGGCGCGCGCGAATACATCCCCCTGCCCCCCGACCCCGAACTCATCGCGGCGGTGCTGCAGGCGGTCTCCGAGGACGGGCGCGCCTTCGTCTGGCGCGACGCCTCCATGGAGCGCGTGGTCAAGCTCGCCGATCAGGTCGCCCGCTCGGAGGCCTCCGTGCTCATCACCGGCGAGAGCGGAACCGGCAAGGAGGTCCTGGCCCGCCATGTCCACGGCAAGTCCAACCGCACGGCCAAGCCCTTCGTCTGCGTCAACTGCGCGGCGATCCCCGAAGCGCTGCTCGAATCCGAGTTGTTCGGCCACGAGAAGGGCGCCTTCACCGGGGCCGTGGCGCGCCGCATCGGCCGGTTCGAGGAGGCCAGCGGCGGCACCCTCCTCCTCGACGAAATTTCGGAGATGGACGTCAGGTTGCAGGCGAAGCTGCTGCGCGCCCTGCAGGAGCGGGTCATCGACCGGGTCGGCGGCTCGGCCCCGGTCAAGGTCGACATCCGTGTGCTCGCCACGTCGAACCGCAACCTTCTCGATGAGGTCCGCAAGGGCACCTTTCGCGAGGACCTGTATTACCGCCTCAACGTCGTTCACCTCAAGTTGCCGCCGCTGCGCGAGCGCCCGGCCGATATCCTCGAACTCGCCGGCCACTTCGCGAGGAAGTACGCCGAGGTGAACGGCGTCCCCGTCCGACCCCTGAGCCGTGCGGCGCAGACCCTCGTCTGCGCCAATCCGTGGCGCGGCAACGTGCGCGAACTCGAGAACACCCTCCACCGCGCCGTCCTGCTGGCAGCCGGCCCGGAGATCGGCCCGGATGCGATCCTGACGCCGGAGGGCGAGAGCATCGGCGGGGCCGCCGCCGGCCCGGCCGAGCGCGCCGCGCGCGTCGCCGAAGCCGCCACCCGCGGCCTCGTCGGTCAGACGGTGGCGCAAGTCGAGTGCGACCTCATTCTCGACACCCTGGACCATTGCCTGGGCAACCGGACGCACGCGGCCAAGATCCTCGGCATTTCGATCCGAACCCTGCGCAACAAGCTCAACGAGTACGTCGATGCGGGGCTCAGTGTTGCCGAACCCGGCAGTGCGCGGGCGGTCGCCGCCTACGGGTGAGGCTCAGCGCCGCCGCGCCGCCGCGGCCTCGTCGGCCACCTGCGCGGCATGCGCCCGCTCGAGCTTCTCCAGGGCGACGAAACGGGCGATGTCGGCTTCGACATCGCGGATCGTCTCCTCGACGAGGTGCTGCTGCAGGGCGATACGCGGATCGTCCGCTTCCATCCCGTCGCGGGTCTGGAGCCGCTGCACCGCCTCCTTGACCACGCCGTAGACGGATTCCCGCGCCTCCCGGGTCATGGACGGATTGACGGCGCGGGCAATGAGGTCGGCAAATTCGGACATGACTTTTCGGTCCCGACGCGGGGGCGTGTGGCAGGGCCAGCCTACAGGCGCTGGTCCTTCAGGCCGGCGACGATGAGTGCGATGGAGCTCCACAGCACCAGGAAGCAGAAGAACCCGACGGTGAGGGCGTAGCCCCGCTGCGGGAAGAGGGAGGCGATGGGCAGGTCCGGCGGCACGAAGGTCGCCAGGAAGATCTGCTGCTTGTTGGCGGCGATGCGTGCCCGATCGACCATGAGATTGGCCGATTCGTTGAGCTTGCCCGCGATGGTCTTCTCGACCTGAAGGCCCTCGTATTCGAGCAGGGCCCGGGTCATGTTGTTCGACGGATCGGAGCCCGAGAGCCCTTCCGTCGTGAGCTGATCCTGCAGGCGCTTGGTCTGATACTGAATCGCCGCGAGGTTGGCCACCAGGGTCTGGATGCTGCGGGATTTCTCATCGAGATTCGAGCCGCGCAGGACCTGCAGATCGGTCTCGGCCTTGAGCTGATCCTTGCGCAGGCTGCCCAGGGTGGTCAGCGTCGCCTCCGCCGCCTTGATCGGGTCGATGATGCCCCAGCGGTTGCGGAAGGTCTGCAGGGCGAGGTGGGCCTCGCGCAGGCGGGTCTGTGCCCGGACCGCGTCGGCCTCCGCATGAGCGACGAGGTCGGTCTGGGCGTTGCGCGAGATCTCGTTGATCAGCACCTCCGTGCGGGCGATCACCTCCCTGGAGATGGTCAGGGCGTCCTGCGGGGTGAAGGCGCGGACCGTCAGGGTGATGACGCCCGAGATCACGTCGATGCGGGCGATCACTTGCTTGCGCCAGTAGCGCGTCAGGTCCTCGATGGGTTGGTGCGGCCGGTAGCGGCTCCAGAAATCGGCTTCGCCGCGGGAGAACATCGCGGAAACCTTCAGCGATTCCTCCATCTTCGTCACCAGGGTCTGACTCTGGATGTAATCTTTGACGATGAAGCTGTCCTGACTGTTGTGTTTCTGGATCAGATCGGAGAACTGACCCGCCGACGAGGCTTCCTCCATGGGCTCGACATTGCCACGAACGGTGAACTGAGCTTCGGAAATGTACTGGTTGGAAGCAAAACCATAGAGATAGATTGCCAGTAACAGGGTCGGTAGCAGCACGAACACGCTGAAGTTGCGAATGAGGTCGATGGTGAGGTTCGGCGGCTTGGCGGATGCCGGGCGCAGGCCCGGCAGGCGCCGCCAGTCGAGGCGCTCGCTCGCCTTGCGCAGGAAGGTCGGAGCCCGGCCGGCCGGGATCGGCTCCACGGTCTCGGCGTTGCGCCGCAGATCCGGAACCGCCCGCAGGGCGAGGTCGATGACCCCGCGCAGGCGCTCCGACTGCTTGACCTCGTCGACATTCATTACATCGGGTTCCTGAAGGCTCGGCGCGCGAACGCGGCCCCACGCCGCGCACCCGGCGCGGCGCGGAGCCCTTTCGACCCCATGCCGTTGCCCTGTCGAGTCCCGCGTTTTTCGGCCCTTTTTAAGGCGTGGGCGCAGGAGACGCCGGGGCCACCACCCCGCCAAGGACCCCAATGACACGAGACCCGAACGATGAAACGCGCAAGGATTCGAAGGCTCGGCAAGCCACCTTGAAAGAGGCGAAGTTCGCAGCCGGGGAAACCGCGCCGCGCCCGCCCGGGAAGATCCGCTACGCCAGGGCGAAGTTCGGCGACGTCGTCCTCGTGTGCACCAAGTGTGCCAAGCGCCAGGGCCTGCCCAAGGGCGCCATGCGCGCGACCCTCAAGCGCGCCTTGAAGGAGCGTGCCGGACCGTCGAAGGGGCAGGTTCTGAAACCGCGCCTCGTCGAGGTGGGCTGCCTCGGCCCGTGCCCGAAGCGCGCCGTGGCGGTGGCGACGACGGCGAGCCTTGCCCGGGGCCGCATCGCACTCATCGATCCGACCGGGGACCGTCAGGCGATTCTCGACGCCCTCCTCCCCGATTTCGGCCCCAAAGCCGCACTAAGGCCGTCCGGCGCCCTGGAAGATCCCGGCTCCGGTCCGCGCACGTCCTGAATCGGAAGGCCGTCCGCGATGAGGCAGATCCGAAGCGTCTCGATCCTCGAGCATCGCCCCCTTCCCCGCCTGGCCGGCGCAGGATTGGTGCGATGATGGCGCGCGTGACCGGCGCTCCCGGCCGGGCGATCCTGCGCCGGCTCCCCCTCCTCGGTACGGTGCTGGGCCTCGGGCTCGGCGTCTGGCTCGTGGTGACCCACGATCTGCATGCGGTGGCCGATGCCTTCGGGCGGATCGGTGCGCTCGGCCTCATCGGCATCGTTCTGGCGCGGGCGGCCATCGTCGCCGTGTGCGGGTTCGCCTGGGGACGGCTCCTGGCAGGCCTCGCTCAGGTTGAGACGGGGGCGTTCCTCATCCTGCGGTTCGTGCGCGAGGGCATCAACGTGCTGCTGCCCGTGGCGTCCGTGGGGGGCGACGTGGTGGGTGGGCGTCTGCTGACGTTCTGGGGAGTCGCGGGGTCCCTCGCGGCGGCCTCGATCCTCGTCGACATGCTGATGCAGGTCGCAACTCAAGGTTTGTTCGCGCTGCTCGGCGTGGGGCTGCTGACCCGGGTGGGAGGCGGCACCGCCGAAGCCCTGGCGACGTGGACGGCGGGGGCGCTGGCCGTGACCGCGCTCATCGTGGCGGCCTTCTTCGCGGTCCAGCGGAGCGGCGCGGCCCGTGCCGTGGTGCGCCGGTCCATGGACCGGATGCGCCGCTGGGCCGGCGCGGCCGTGGCACCGCGGGACGGTGCGCCGGGCGGCGTGTACGCGGCCCTCGACGCGGTCTGGGCGCCGGGCCGGCGCGGCGACATCGCGGCCGGGTTCGGGCTCCACCTCCTCGCCTGGGGAATGGGCGCCGTCGAGATCTGGATCGCACTCGCCTGCATCGGCGTCGAGGGGGTGACGTGGACCGACATCGTGGTGATCGAGGCGCTGAGTCAGGCGATCAAGTCGGCGGCGTTCCCGGTGCCGAGCGGCCTCGGAGTGCAGGAGGGCGGGTTCGTGCTGCTGGGCGGCCTGTTCGGCCTCGACCCCGGCACCGCCCTGGCGCTGTCCCTGGCGAAACGCGTGCCCGACGTGGTGCTCGGCGTGCCGGCGCTCATCGCGTGGCAGATGCTGGAGGCGCGCCGCGCCACGGTGGTGGCGCCGGAGTAGTTCAGTCCGGTTCGGCCAGGAGGCCTTCGACGAACGGCGTCAGGCCGGTGCGGCGGTCGCGCTTCAGGCGCTCGGCGATGAGGATGCCCTCGAGGCTCCGGAAGGCGTCGTCGAGGTCGTCGTTGACGATGACGTAGTCGTACTCGCTCCAGCGCTGGATCTCGAGGCGGGCGTTGGCGAGGCGCTTCTCGATGGTGTCGGGCGAATCCTCGGCCCGGCGCTCGAGGCGGTGGCGCAGCTCGGCGAGGGAGGGGGGCAGGATGAACACCGTCACCACGTCGTGGCTGAGCTTGGCGCGAACCTGCCGGGTGCCCTGGTAGTCGATGTCGAAGATCATGTCCCGGCCGGCCCCCAGCACCCGCTCCACGGGGCGGCGCGGGGTCCCGTAGAAATTGCCGTGGACTTCGGCCCATTCGAGCAGGTTGTCGGCGGCGCGGAGCGCATCGAAGGCCTCGCGGTCGATGAAGTTGTAGTGCTTGCCGTCGATCTCCGAGGGGCGGCGGGCGCGGGTGGTCACCGAGATCGAGAGGTCGAGGCCCCATTTCGGATCGCCGGCCACCGCCCGCGTCAGGGTGGTCTTGCCCGCGCCCGAGGGCGAGGACAGGATGAGGATGAACCCGCGCCGCGCGATCGCCGTGGCCTGCATGGGGAAAAACCTACTCGACGTTCTGAACCTGCTCGCGGAATTGCTCCACCACGGCCTTCAAGTCGAGTCCGATCCGCGACAGGGTGATGTCGCCCGCCTTCGCGCACAGGGTATTGGCCTCGCGGCCGAGCTCCTGGGCGAGGAAGTCGAGCTTGCGCCCGATGGGGCCGCCCTGGGCCAGGAGGTCGGCGGCGCTGGCGAGGTGGGCGGCCAGCCGGTCGAGTTCCTCGCGGACATCGGCCTTGGCGGCGAGCAGAACCGCCTCCTGGTGCAGGCGGTCGGGGTCGAGGTTGCCCACGGCGATCAGGGTCGAGATCGTGGCGGCGAGGCGGGCGCGCACGGCCTCGGGGCGGCGGGCCGGGCATTCCTCGGCGGCGCGGGTCAGGCGGCCGATCTCGGCGAGCTGCGCCTCGATGACGGCGCGCAGCTGGCGCCCTTCCGCGCGGCGGGCCTCCACGAGGTCGGTGACGAGGCGGACCACCCCCTCGGCGAGGTCGCGGTGGAGGGCCTCCGTATCCGTCGACGCCTCGTCCTCGGCCTCGATGACGCCGCGCAGGGACAGGAGCCCATCGAGGGTCGCCGGGGCGACGCCCTCGGGCCGGGGCACCCGCGCCACCGCCGCCGCGAGGTCGGCCAGCAGCGCCTCGTTGATTCTTATGCGCGGCGCGGTGTCCGGGCGGGAGAGGGTGAGGGAGAGCTGGCACTGCCCGCGCGCCAGGGTCTTCTGCAGGGCGGTGCGGGCGACTTCGCCGGCGGCGTCGTAGCCGCTCGGCACGCGCAGGCGCACCTCCAGCCCGCGCCCGTTCACGGCGCGGACCTCCCAGGCCCACTGCACCGCCCCGGTGGTGCCGGCGGCCCGGGCGAAACCCGTCATGCTGGAGAGGATCATGGCTGCATGTCGCTTCCGAACGGCCGCACCGGTGGCGCGGCGCTCCCCTCCCCCTTGCGGGGAGGGGTGAGGGGTGGGGGTGGCTCCGCCGGCCTCCGCCGCCGCAGGAGGGTCACCCGACCACCCCCACCTCCGGCTCCTCCCCGCAAGGGGGAGGAGAGGCGCGCGCGACCACGGGCGCCGTCCGCTCCCACGGCCACCCCGCGCGTCACGGCTGCTTCAGCACCGGCACGTTCTTCGGCGAATTGAGATCGAAGGTCCGGTTGCGCAGGGGATCGAGGCGCGTGCCCTCCGAGGCGTCGAAGGCCTTCGGGCGCGGGGCCGACGGGTCGGCGCCGCCGGCGAAGTTGGTGCCGTCGGCGGGCGCATAGGCCGAGGCGCGGCCGGAATCCGGGTTCGGCTCGACCTTGTCGACGGTGGCGTCCGGGGTCGGGGCCTGGCGGGCGCGCTCGACCTGGCGCCAGCGGGCGACGTTGCGCGAGTGGCCTTCGAGTGTCTCCGCGAAGGCGTGGCCGCCGGTGCCGTCGGCGACGAAGAACAGGTCCTTGGTGCGCGACGGGTTGGCGACGGCCTCCAGGGCGGCGCGGCCCGGATTGGCGATGGGGCCCGGCGGCAGGCCCTCGATGACGTAGGTGTTGTAGGGGGTGGCGCGCTCGATCTCGGCGCGCTGGATGCCGCGCCCGAGGGTGCCGCGCCCGCCGACGAGCCCGTACACGATGGTCGGGTCCGATTGCAGCTTCATGCGCTTGTTGAGGCGGTTGACGAACACGCCCGCCACGCGGGGGCGCTCGTCGGCCCGCCCCGTCTCCTTCTCGACGATGGAAGCCAGCGTCACCATCTCGGCCGGGGTCTTCACCGGGATCTCGGCGGAGCGGCGCTTCCAGATGTCGGCGAGGACCTCGCGCTGCTTGGCGCGCATGAGGTTGACGATCTGCTGGCGGGTGGCGCCGCGCTCGAACTTGTAGGTGTCGGGCAGGAGCGCGCCCTCGGCCGGGATCTCGTTGATGTCGCCGGACAGGATGTCGTTGTCGTTGAGCCGCGCCACGATCTGCTCGCTCGTCAGCCCCTCCGGGAAGGTGACGGCGTGCTGGACCTGACGGCCCGACGACAGGGTCTCGATGGCGTCGTTGACGCTGGCATGGGCCTTGAACGTGTACTCGCCGGCCTTGAGCGCCTTGCCGCTCAGGCGTGCGGCCCACTCGAACAGGGCCGTGTGGGTGATGACGCCCTCGCGCGACAGGGCCTCGGCGATCTCGGAGGTGCCGCTGCGGGGCGAGATGACCACGACCTTGTCGGCGGGCAGCGGCCCCGGCTCCTTCACCTGGCGCTCGAACAGGGTCATGCCGATCATCACGCCGATGGCGAGCACCACCGACAGGGTGAGCAGCCCGGAGACCGTGGCGAGCAGGCCGCCGCGGCGGCGCTCGGGCAGGTCGGGCGGCGGCGGCGCGGCGGTGGGCTTGATCGCCTCGCTCGGGCTGCGCGGCGACAGCCGCTGCGGCAGGGCCCGCTCCTCGGAGGCGGCCGGCACGGGCTCGGGGTTCGGGCGCTTGCGGAAGAACATGGACATCCTGTTCGGGCCTCGGGCCCCCTCCCCTGTCCTATTTTTGGGACGCGGGGCGTTCTCGCGCGACGCAGAGCGCGCGCGAGGGGCTGACCATTCAGCGCGCGAGCTTAGTCGGTTTTGTGGCGAAATGGGGGACTGGACTAGTGAGTTGAAGCCCATGCCGACAGAGATTGTAGGTTGAAGGAAAAAGAAGTACGATTATGCTCCTTGGTGATCAGTTTGCATTTTTATAAATATCAGGAAGTACAATTATGACATGCAAGATAATAACTCTATATAATCATAAGGGAGGAGTTTCAAAAACGACAACAACTTTCAATATGGCGCATCTTTTTGCTGAAAATGGGAAGAGGGTTCTTGTTGTTGATGCGGACCCTCAATGTAATTTGACAGAATTATTACTATCAAAGCTTATAGAGGAAATTGATGTAAAGCAGGAAGCGAGTGAAGCTGATGCGGATTTGCCTGGAACAAGTTTGTTGCAATTGATGCATCCGCGCATTTCAGGTGAGAGGCCAGATGTCGACATTGCTGACGTAAAAAATATTTTCATAACTGATAATTTGTACCTGCTAAGAGGCGATGTTGCTCTTTCAGAGATTGAAGAGGCACTAGCGGAAGCTCATATTCAGCGATTTTCAAATAAAACTCACGAGAAAAAAACTCATGTCGCTTTGGGTGCGTTCTTGCGTAAGTATGGAGAAGAAAATAATTTTGATTATATTCTGCTAGATGTTGGCCCAAGTTCTGGCGCTTTAACACGAGCTTGTTTTCTTATCTGTGATGGCTTTTTTGTTCCTACTGTGCCTGACCGATTCAACGTTCAGGCGATAAGAACCTTGGCTGCGATACTTGATAGATGGATGTCAGAGCACGAGCAAATCTACAAAAATTTTAAGGAACTTGGACTTCCTGTTGAGCTTGGGAAACTAATTTTTCTTGGAATTATATTGCAAAATTACAAGCTTTATAGAGGTGAGCCGAGGAAAGGATACAAATTTTGGATCAAAAAAATCCCAATAGTTTTTCATGATAAGCTTCTTCTAGTACTATCAAAGCATAGTATTGAAGGTAGAGATTTGACTAGAGGGCTTACGCAGGAGAGTTGTATTGCAGCAAATATTCCTGACTTCCAAAGCTTGGCGCCTTTGTTGCAGGGTAATTACCCACCCCCGTAATCTCGGGGTTCAGGCGCCGACGGTTTTGAGGATGGTGCCGAAGGAGCTGCTGCCTGTGAGGCGCGCGGTATCGACGACGGTGCGGATGGCAGCTTCGCCCTCGGCGGCCCACATCGCGCGGTAGCCGTTGGTGACCTTTCGCTGGATCACGGATGGGCGCAGCAGCCTCTCTGAACCGTTGTTGGTCGGTTCGACCGCGCCGGGATAGGCGAGGAAGATCAGGAGCTGATGGCGAGCCCGGCCGATCTTGGCTTGCAGATCGCGGGTCAGGTCGCAGCTACTTCGTGTGGCGAGGATTGCGCTGAGTTGCCGATCCAAGGTCCGACGCTTGGCCGCCAGGGTCGAGATCGCGAAGTCGGTGACGTGCTCGGCCAGGCCGAACACGGATCGCAACCAAAGCTGCAGACGCCAGGGTACCGGATCATCGCTGGTCTCGACGGCGTAGGCGACATCGCGGGCGAGATGGGCGAGGCAGGTCTGGTGCGCGGCGGCGTGGCCCTGCTGGGCGGTGTAACGGTCCGAGATCCACACCGCCGGCCGATGCCCGTCCATCATCTCTCGCACCACGATGGCGCCCCGCGTCGGGGAGGCCGTGTGCACCACGGCTTGGGCCGAATGGAATACCCAGTGGTAGGCGTTGCTGCCCTCGATGCGCACCCCGGTCTCGTCCGAGGCGACCACCGTGGCTTGGCGCAGGGTCGAGACAGCCTCGTCGCGACCGGAGCGGAAGCACTTCTGCGCGCGCTGGAGCAGGTTCATCAGCCCGCCCTGGCTGAGTGTGAGCCCGAACAGATCCGACAGCGCCGCCTGCAACCGCTCGTAGGAAAGCGCCTGGAAGGTTTTGAGATAGGTGGCAACCGCATGCAGCCGCGGGCCAAAGGGCGTGCCGCGCGCCGCCTCCGGCACAGGTGCGATCACGCGCGCCCCGCAGGTCGGGCACTGCACTGCCAGCCGTTGATGCTGGGTGACGACCGGTGCGACTTCCGGCAGCTCGATCCGTTCGGACACGCTGACGGCCTCGGCGGGAAGATCCTCGTGCAGGCCGCCGCCGCAGCACGCGCAGCGATCTGGGCGATGCGCGACGACAGTATCGGGATCCTCGCTCATCACGCGGCTGTGGCCCTCGTGGCCGGGCTTCGCCCCACCGGGTTTGGCCTGCTCGCGCCGCTCCTTGCGATCCGTCGCGGGCGGCTTCGAAGACGTGCGCGAGGTCTTCGTCGGGCGCTGCATCCGCAGCACCAACTCGATCAGTTCCTTGCGGCTCAGCCGCTCAAGATCGCTTCGGCCCATCCTACAAAGGAATCAGCGAAACCCAACCCGTACAAGGGGGTGGGTAATTACGGACGATCCGTATCGAGACGGGCTTGAGCGAGCGTCTGACGGCTTTCTCTGCCTTGGCGGCTTGGTGACGGTGGTACGCGATGGCGGCCCGAACGAACTCCTCGGCCGACGCTTGGGCTACGGGATCGAACGGTAGGCCCACGTTTTCGTCAGACACTTCGGTTATTGTCGTCGGCGCTACCGTGGGACGGGCGGTCACTGCTCTGAGGTTCGGCAGTAGTTCTGCGCGGAGTAATGCGCGTGGGGCTCGGTAGTGGGGGCGGTTGTTCGGCAATGTTGGCTCGGGTTCGGAGACGCTTCGTTTGATTACAGGATTATCCACGTACCGACGCGCCGTGCAAACATCCCAAGCTCGTCCTTCCTCGTGTCCCGTTGTTCTCTTCGTTTGGGATTGTCACCCTACCAGTGAAGTGTGATGACGGCCTTCAGGGTCATTCTTCACGGGCGGTGTGATGACAGCGAGGGCGGTCCAGCACGACAGTTCAGCTTCAATCCTTGGAGGGGAGGAAACTTGAGGGAGCGGGGCGACCGACACGACGAAGGCCACGGCTGAGAATGGATTACGCTGCCATCCTCATCGGGACGATTTTCGCTCGGATCACCGGCAACGGTTGAGCGCGTACAGGGCTCACAATCCTTACCACCACACGGAACCGCTCGGTAAGGTCGCGCATCGTTTCGTCAGTTTTGATCTCAATTTTCGGCATGCTCTCTTCCTCAGTGAGAAGCGGATAATTAGTGTTCGCCCCATACTCATATATATCGGCCGGACACATTTTATCCGCCATCAGACCGCAACCGCCCTCCTTCATGACCAAGGCCAAAACCGCATCAGGTCCAGCCTTTGTCGCGCGATACCAACGTCCGAAACTGATCCCCAACCCTTCACGGAAAGCCGTCTCGTCCGCAGTTTCGGTTCTGGACGATTGGGCCTTCACGCCCTTCGCCCGCCGTTCTTTCTCCTTCCGCACCCGGTCGGCTTCGCGGGCTTCCTCGTCGGACAGGGGATCGATTGCCGGGAGGCCACGGATCGGGAGTCCGTCTTCATGGGCGGCATAAACCGCGTTGATGGCATCGCGCCGGGCTCGGGTGAGGTTGAGGTCGCGCGAGACCGTTTCCGCAGTCGGGAGCCAGAAAACGAAGGGCGTGTCACGGTGGACTGGGTTGGCGTCTCGGCTCGATACCGCCACCGACCGAACCTCACAGAGCCGGTACCACTCCCGCTCAATCCAGCGAACTCCGCGCTGTGCGAAGGTGTGCGGGAGCCACAGACGAAGGCGCGTCACCGCTTCAGAGAACGCCATGCGGTCCGAAAGATGGGCAAGCTCGACGTAGTGGGGCAGCAGCAGCGCCAAAAACACTTCGCCATCGTCCGTCAAGCACTGGCGCCCATGGTCATGAGTGAGGGTTGCCAAGATCGCCCTAATGCGACCCTGAACCCAAATAACCTGATCAGTGACGCGCGCTTCCCTAGACGACTCTTGTGCCTGAAGGGTCCGAAGTACACCGTATGTAGTGGAACTAACTTGTCCCGGAAGAGCGTCCGTGTTATAAGCCATCTGTCTACTTCGGTGCCCCTCGTCGGTCCCCTCCCCAGGTTCGCACGACGAGGGGTTAACCCCTCAAATTCTGATACTAAATCCTCTGCCTCAGCTAATATGATGCTCGGCTACTAGGTCCAGTTTCACGCATCTCGGCAATCGAGGCGCTTCTAATCTTGTGTTATACTTTGCAAAGAACAAAATGGCAACGTGGTGCCCTGGTACCACATTCGGCTCGTATTGTCCCGATCCGAAATACGAACCAGATTCGCTTTTGATCAGGGCGTTGGCGTGGGTTGTCCCACGAGTGCAGGGACCGCAGAGAACGGCTTTCCGAGTTCGGTGCCTGACAGCTTCGGCAGCATTTGCCCGAACGTCATGCCCGGAGGAAGCAAGATGAAGTCGGGGCTTGCCGGTCCAGCGTCCGCGTATCGTTCCGCAAGTCCCTCGGTCCCGGCCGTTCCGCTGAAGCTCGTCCGAAGCGCACCGCTTTTAGTCAGTTGGTGGCGCACGATATCGATGAGAAACGAACCGTTGATGCCTTCTCGGCAGTTGGCGACGACGATCCGTTGCCCGTCACGCACCCACGGGTCCCCCTCGGCCAAGGTGGCGTGAATCTTTCCCGTGGAGCGATCAAGCTGGGCTTGAACGGACTCCGCACCGGCTTTGGCCTCATCCTCACTGGCGAAGAACTGCGTGATTCGGTGTTCCGCCTCGGTTTGAAGGTCGGACAGCTTCGATTTGGACTCCACGTCCACGCGCTGATTCGTGGTCCTATCCCTGTACGAAGCAATCGTTTTGGCGGTCTCGCCGCGTGACTCGGTCAGCACCTCTAAATCCGCGAACGCGCTTGGCCCGAGGACGTATGTTGGCACGCTGAAATCGCTCACCGATTTCCCCTCGCCACGGGGCGTCAATCCGATCTTGCCGTCCTGAATTTTCGCCACTGCGCCGTACAGGTCTTCGAGGCGTCCGATGAGCTGGCCGAACGATCCGGTGTGATTCACGAAGGGCAGCTTCCGATCCGCGAGCGATGGATGCACGTCCACTTTGTAGCCCCCGGCGGCTTGTCCCGCCTCGGCCAAAATCTGCTCTACGGTCTTGCCCTCGAAAGATTGAATCTTTTGCGACTTGAGGTTGTTAAGGGATGAGGCCGCCGTGCCTCGTACCGTGATCGTCTTGGGAGGGAAGGAGAAACGGACGCTATTGATCTCGAACGAGCCCATGTAGGTCGTCCCGATCCCCTCGTAACCGAGATAGACGGTGATGCGATCCTTCACGCGGGGCGTGGCAATGAGCCATTCCCGGTCATCGAGAACGATATCGACGCTATCACCGTCGCCAGATCCAGCGGCGAGTTCCACGGTGATGCTGGCCTGCCCCCGTTCGGTGGCCCATGTTCGAAGTTAGTGCATCGTCGGTCGCGTGACGATGGCAGGGCGAGCGGACGGCACTGATCCGCTCGGTTCGGTTGGCCAGATGAGGACCTCTGGCGCAGGCGGCTGGTAGCC
>NZ_JAKSXV010000048.1 GCF_022829345.1 Methylobacterium sp. J-090
CAAGGTGCCCTGGACGGGGAGGCCGTGTTGAGGCTGGCTCCGGGACCCTGGGGCGCACCGAGAGAACGGACGGTCCGCCCACTACGAGGCGGGCTCGGGGCCCCGTGCCCTGATTAGTCGGCTGCCGCACCGGCGTTTCCGCAAGGGAGCGTCGCGTCGCGCGGAGGAGGGCCGCCACTAGGTCCTCTCTGCAAAGTCATGTGAGCCAGAGCATGGTCATGCCGAGTGTGACCATGGCGAGGTAGTTTGCCGCTCGCTTCTCGTAGCGGGTGGCGATGCGGCGATACTGCTTGAGGCGTCCGATCAGCCGCTCGACCCTGTTGCGCTCCCGGTACGCGGCCTTGTCGAAGTCGGGCTGCCGCGGCTGATCTTTGCGGGTCGGAATGACCGGCTCGATCCGACGGCGTCTGAGGCGACGACGGGCCGGCGGACTGGAGTAGCCCCGATCCCCGGCCGTTCGGCGGGGACGCAGGCGCGGTCGGCCTCGGCCAGAGCGCGGCACGGTGCCCTTGTCCATCAGCGCGTCCAGGGCGAACTGCTCATGGCGCTCGCCGGCCGTCAGCACCGCCGCGATGGGTTTACCGCCGCCCTCGGCGCGCAGATGCAGCTTGGTCGAAAACCCGCCCTGGCTGCGCCCGAGCGCTTCACCGATCCCCTCGACCGTCCCCTCACCCCCCGATGGCGCCGGACCGGCGTGCACCGGCGGCATGCTGGTGGGCGCGCACCACCGTGGCGTCCACGAAGTGCAGGTCCCAGTCGAGGTCGCCTCGGGCATCGGCTTGCGCCTGCAGGCACCGCAGCACCCGGTCGAACACGCCGGCCTGCCGCCAGCGATAGAACCGGCTCGACACGGTCCCGACAGCACCATAGCGGGCTGGCAGATCGGCCCAGGGCGCACCCGTGCGCAGGATCCAAAGCATACCGTTCAGGACCTGGCGGTGATCCTCCGCTGGCCGGCCCGTGCGCGGCTTCTGCGGAGGCAGCAACGGGGCGATCTGCTCCCACTGCGCATCAGTCAGTTCGTAGCGTCGCATCCCGACAACATGGGGGCGATCACCACGCCCGTGAACCCTTTGCAGAGACGCCCTAGGTGTTTGATCCCGCGGTGTGGTGATACGGTTGAGCACCATGCTGCGAGGGAAGCGCTATGGGCCAAGTTCTCCATGGAAGCGCCACCACGACGGAGGCAGTCCGTCGCGCGATCCAGCTACGTGAAGAGAGCGTAAGGGCGCTGGCCCGGCGCTACAGCGTCAGTCCGACGACGGTGCAGAAGTGGCGCAAACGGGCGACGACGGCGGATGCCCGGATGGGACCCAAAGAGCCGCGCTCCACCGTGCTCACGGTCGAGGAGGAGGCGATCATCGTCGCTTTCCGACGGCACACGCTGCTCCCGCTCGACGATTGCCTCTATGGCCTGCAACCGACGATCCCGCACCTGACCCGGTCCTCGCTGCATCGCTGTCTGGAACGGCACGGCATCAGCCGACTGCCCGAGATCGACGGCGACAAACCCAAGAAGCAGCGCTTTGCGAGTTACGCCATCGGCTACGTTCACATCGACATCGCTGAGGTCAGCACCGCTGAGGGCAAGCTCAGGCTGCTCGTGGCCATCGACCGAACCAGCAAATTCGTCTTTGTGCGGCTGGTCGAGAGCGCCGGCAAGATGGAGGCCGCCCAGTTCCTCCGCGACTTCATCGAAGCGGTGCCTTACCGCATCCACACTGTTCTCACGGACAACGGCATTCAGTTCACGTCACGCCAGCGGGATATCTACGACAGTCAGCACATCTTCGATCGTGTCTGCGACGAGCATGGCATCGAGCACCGTCTGACCAAGGTGAACCACCCTTGGACCAACGGGCAAGTCGAGCGAATGAACCGTACGATCAAGGACGCGACGGTCAAACGCTACCACTACGACAGCCATTCTCAGCTGCGAACGCATCTGCATCTGTTCGTCGATGCCTACAACCACGCCCGAAGGCTCAAGACGCTGCGCGGCCTGACGCCCACCGAGTTCATCCTGAACGCCTGGACGAAAGAGCCCGATCGCTTCAGGCTCGATCCGTCACACCTCATCCCGGGACCGTACACCTAGTCGCCGCCCATGTCCTCATGAGGGATCCGGATGAGGACTCCCATCTGATCCGGGCGAAGTTCATGCTCATCGGGCAGTCCATCTGGCCTGCCCCCATACGGTGGCCCAGGTTCGAAGTTAGTGCATCGTCGGTTGAGGGTCCCCCGGATTTTGGTCCGGCCGAAAGGTAAGTTTCCGGGTCTCATTAGGGTCACCCGCATTTTGGTCCAGCCGTAAGGTCAGCTTCCGGGTCTCATTCGTCTGCCTGCAGGGCCGTCGCCAAGGCAAATTCCTGAGGCGTTCGCCACCCCCGGGCTGTGTGAGGACGGCTCTCGCTGTACTGCCGCCGCCGCGTCTCGATCTTGCTTCTAGCTTCCTCTACCGACCAGACCCACTTCCCTGTAT
>NZ_JAKSXV010000053.1 GCF_022829345.1 Methylobacterium sp. J-090
GAAGCTGCGCCTGCGCCCGCGCGCCTATTCCTACCTCGGCGCGGTGCCGGTGCTCGACGTGTTCGACAAGCCGATGGCCGATTGGGACATCATCGCCAAAAGCGTCTTCGACCGCCTCGTCGGCCTCACCATGCTGGTGGCACTGACGCCAATGATGCTCGCCGTGGCGGCGGCCGTCGCCGTCACCTCGCCCGGCCCGATCCTGTTCCGGCAGAAGCGCTACGGCTTCAACAACGAGGCGATCGAGGTCTACAAGTTCCGCTCGATGTACCACGACAAGGTGGACTTCGCCGCCGCCCGGCAGGTCACCCGAGGCGACCCACGCGTGACCCCGGTGGGCCGCTTCATCCGCCGGACGTCGCTGGACGAGCTGCCGCAGCTGTTCAACGTCATCAAGGGTGAGCTGTCCCTCGTCGGACCCCGCCCGCACGCTCTCCAGGGACACGTGTCGAACACCCTCTACGACCAGGTGGTGGACGGCTACTTCGCCCGCCACAAGGTCAAGCCGGGGATCACCGGCTGGGCGCAGGTCAACGGCTGGCGCGGCGAGACCGACACCAGCGACAAGATCCAGCGCCGCGTCGAGCACGAC
>NZ_JAKSXV010000056.1 GCF_022829345.1 Methylobacterium sp. J-090
CCGGTAGGCCTGGGCGACGATGCGCTGGCGCGGGCGCTCCACCACCGCTCCGCCGATGTCGCGGATTTCGGCGCCGGCGCGGGACAGGACCGCCCAGTCGCCCTCCTCCAGATAGGTGATCTCCTCGGTGAACGGCGCCAGGGCCAGGGCGTCGGAGCCGAGATAGGTCTCACCTGGGCCGAAGCCGATGGCCAGCGGCGCACCGTGGCGGGCGCCGATGAGCAGGTCGTCGTAACCGGCGAAGACGATGCCGAGGGCGAAGGCGCCGTGGAGGCGCGGAAGGCAGGCGGCCACGGCCTCGATGGGCCCGAGGCCCCCGTCCATGGCGTGGCTGACGAGCTGGGCCACCACCTCCGTGTCGGTCTCGCTCTCGAAGCGGACACCGAGGCCCTGCAACTCGGCCTTCAGCTCCCGGAAATTCTCGATGATGCCGTTATGGACCACGGCCAGCCGCGCCGTGGCATGCGGGTGGGCGTTGGTCTCGTTGGGGCGGCCGTGCGTCGCCCAGCGGGTGTGGCCGATGCCGATGGCGCCGCCCAAGGGCTCGTCGCGCAGGCGCGCCTCGAGGTTGGCGAGCTTGCCCTCCGCCCGCCTCCGCTCGAGGCGCCCGTGCGTCAGGGTGGCGATGCCGGCGGAATCGTAGCCGCGATACTCGAGCCGGCGCAGGGCTTCCACGAGCTGCCCGGCCACGGCGTCCCGTCCGACGATGCCAACGATTCCGCACATGGGTCGTGTCTCTCACAAACGGGCCGCCGGCAAAGTCCGGCATTGTCCGGCAAACCCCGGCTTGTATCGGATCGGAGCAGGCACGCCACCCGGCCGCCCGTCGGAGCGTCGCCGGCCAACCCTCAACGGACGCTTGCGGCGACGAACCCGACCGCCCGCATGGTTTATGGTTTCGCGCGCCTGGCCTTCTCGGCGGCCAGAGCCGCGCGCTTGCCCGGCGCCCAGCCGGCGATGTTGCGCTGGCGCGCCCGCGCCACGGCCAGGGCCTCGTCCGCGACATCGGACGAAATCACCGAGCCGGCCCCGACGATGGCCCCGGCCCCGACGCTCACGGGGGCGACGAGGGCCGTGTTCGAGCCGATGAAGGCGCCCGCCCCGATGATGGTGCGGTGCTTGTTCACCCCGTCGTAGTTGCAGGTGATGGTGCCGGCCCCGACATTGGCGCCCGCCCCGATCTCGGCGTCGCCGAGGTAGCTCAGGTGGTTGGCCTTGGCGCCCGCTTCGAGACGCGCGTTCTTGATCTCGACGAAGTTGCCGACCTTTGCCCCCGTCTCCAGCACCGCACCGGGACGCAGGCGGGCATAGGGGCCGATCTGCACGCCGGATGCCAAAGTGGCGCCTTCGAGATGCGAGAAGGCGTGGACCGTGCAGCCGTCGCCGACGGTGACGCCGGGGCCGAACACCACATGAGGTTCCACCAGAACGTCCCGGCCCAACACCGTGTCGAAGCTCAGGAAAACCGTCTCGGGTGCGACGAGGGTGGCGCCGCCGAGCTGGGCCGCGCGGCGCAGGCGGCCCTGGATCTCGGCCTCGGCCACGGCGAGCTGGACCCGGTCGTTGACCCCTTGGGCCTCCGCCTCGTCCACGGCCACCACGGCCACCGTGAGCCCGTCCGCGACGGCCAGGGCCACGGCGTCGGGCAGGTAGTATTCCCCGGCCGCGTTGGCGTTGCCGATGCGGCCGAGGAGATCGAGGGCGTGCCGGCCCGACAGGGCCATGAGGCCGGCATTGCACAGGGTGACGGCCCGCTCGGGGGCGGTGGCGTCCTTCTCCTCGCGGATGGCGAGGACGCGCCCGTCCTCCGTCAGCACGCGGCCGTAGCCCGCGGGGTTCGGGCTGTCGAAGGCCAGCACCGCCACGGCGGCGCCGTCGGCCAGGGGGGCGCGCAGGCGGGCGAGGGTGGCGCCGGTGACGAGGGGGGTGTCGCCGAAGGCCACGATCACGTCGTCGTCGCCCGCCTCCAGGGCCGCGCGGGCGGCCAGCACCGCATGGGCCGTGCCGAGGCGCTCGGCCTGCGGAAACACGGCGGCGCCCGGGGCCGCCCGCCCGATCTCCCGGGCCACGGCCGCCTGCCCCGGCTCGACCACCACGGCGATGCGCGTCGCCCCCGCCTCGCGGGCGGCGGCCAGCACGTGGCCGAGCATGGTCCGCCCCGCCACGGCGTGGAGGACCTTGGGCAGGTCCGAGCGCATCCGCGTGCCCTTGCCGGCGGCCAGCACGACGGCGGTGAGGCTGCGCCCGGTCGTGGTCGTCGTCGCTGCACCCATGGGTCGATCCGTCCTCGTCGTCAGTTTGTACCGGGATGCGCCGCTGCGCCATCCCGGGGTCTGTCAGGCGCCCGCCCCGGGATCAGCGGCCCGACAGGATCAGGGTGATCAGCACGGCGGCGACGCACACGAACATGACGCAACCCAGGGCCAGGCTCGCCAGAGTCGTCGTGGAAACATAGGTGCCGGCGACATGGCCCAGCACCCGGGCGACCCCGCTTCCCCCGCCCCGCGAGGCCCCGTCCGGGCCGGGATGGCCGCAGGCGGGGCAGGCCAGCGCCTGCGTGGACACCCGGTGCGTGCAGGCGGGGCATGGAATCAGCGCCATGGACTCCTCCGTTGCGTTGTCGAGTAGGGATCATCGACGCTTCCGATGTGCCATAAGCGCCGCGGCTCGACCAGATGCCCGGCCTGCGCCGGCCGGTTGAACGGGATCGGCGCATCGCGCGTTCCGTGACACTTAACCTCCAGTTCAGGCCGGTGCATGGTAAAGCCGTCGCCGCCGCACCCGCTTTCCTGCGCTTTCGCGCCGAAACGACAGGTTCCATGACGACGCCGTTCCAGGATTCTCTTCACGCCGTCCCCGCGGCCGATGACCCGGGGACGATGGAGTCTCGGAATCACACCCGCCGCGCCCTCCTGCGCGGGGCCGGCGCCGTCGCCCTGTCCGGTGGCCTCGCCGCCGTGCCCGTCCCGGCCTTCGCCGACGAGGCACCGGCCCTTCCCGCGGCCGGCACGCCGTTCCAACCCGGGCTGGTGGCCGACCTCGCCCGGGCGCTCGCCGCGCGCGCCTACGTCGCCCCGCGCACGGACGATCTGCCCGAGGCCCTGGCGGGCCTCAACCGCGAGCAGTACGCCGGCATCCGCACCGTGCCGGGCAGCGCGATCTGGTCCGATGCCGGCCTCGGCTTCACCGTCGAGCCCCTCCATCGCGGCTCGGTGTTCAAGGGCCGCGTCGCCCTGGCGCTCATCGAGGACGGGGTCGTGCGCCCCGTCCCCTACGACCGCGCCCGGTTCGAGGCCGAGACCACCCCGATCCCGGCGATGAAGGATGATCCGGGCTATTCCGGCGTCAAGCTCCGCGCCCGCTTCGAGGGGGGCGAACTCACCGATTTCGCCTATTTCCAGGGCGCCTCGTTCTTCCGCCTCGTCGCCGCCGGCCAGGGCTTCGGCGTCACCGCCCGCGCCCTCACCCTGCGGCCGGCCGATGCCCGCGGCGAGGAGTTCCCGGAGTTCCGCGCCCTCTGGATCGAGCGGCCCGGCCCCGGCGGCCCCCTCGTCCTGCACGCCCTGGTCGATTCGCCCTCGGCCACGGCTTCCCTGCGCATGAGCCTGCGCCCGGGCGCCGCCTCGCTCTGCGACGTCGAGGGCACGGTGTTCGCGCGCACGGCCATCGACCATCTCGGCCTCGGCGGCATGACCACGAGCTACCTGTTCGGCCCCTACGATCGGCGCGGGGCCGACGATGCGCGCGCCGCCGTCCATTCCTCCGGCGGCCTCCAGATCCGCACGGGCCGGGGCGAATCGATCTGGCGCCCGGCGCGCAATCCCGAGACCCTGCAGGTCTCGTCCTTCGTCGACGACGGCCCGAAGGGCTTCGGGCTCATGCAGCGGGCCCGCGACTACCGCAGCTTCCAGGACGACGTCCAGCACTGGGAATGGCGCCCGTCCCTGTGGCTGGAGCCCCTCTCCGCCTGGGGACCGGGCTCCGTGACGCTGCTCGAAATCCCGAGCGATTCCGAGTTCAACGAGAACATCCTGGCCTATTGGCGGCCGAAAGCCGGCCTCGCGGCGGGGGCCGAGATGGGGTTCAGCTACCGCCAGCATTGGTGCTGGCAGCCGCCGGAACCGGTGCCCGTCGCCATCGTCTCCGGCACCCGCGCCGGGCGCGGGACGAGCGACGCCCGGCGCCTGTTCCTCGTGGACTTCACCGGGGAGGGACTGGCCGAAGCCGGCGACCTGCGGACCCAGCTCTCGGTCGGCCCCGGCGCCATCACGGTGAGCAACCTCTACCGCTATCCCGACCGCAAGACCGTGCGCGTGGTCTTCGAACTCGACCCGCGCGGCGAGAAGGCCTGCGAATTGCGGCTGAACCTGCAGCGCGCCGACACCGCCCTGACCGAAACCTGGCTGTACCGTTGGACACCGTGAACGCACCCGCGCCCCAGATCGCCCCGGCCTCCGCCCCGTTCCGACCGGCGATGCCGCCCGAGGCCCCCCTGGCCATGCCGGTGCAGCGCCTGGATGCCTGGGACGGGGCCGACGGCCACGTGCCGTCCGTGCGCCACGCCAAGCCGTGGCTCGCCCGGGCCTTCGTGTTCGGCGCGGCGGCCCTGCTCACCGCCTACGGCGCCATGCAGATGTACGAGGTGGTGGCGGTCTCGGGCGGCACCACGGCCCTGCAGTACGTGCTGCTGGCCCTGTTCACCCTGAACTTCTCCTGGATCGCCCTGGCCTTCACCGGCGCGATCCTGGGCTTTTTCGTCCTCCTGCGTCGGGGCAGAACCCCTGCCCTGCCGGTCGCGCTCACCACCCGCACGGCCGTGGTGATGCCGGTCTACAACGAGGCCACGGCCCGCACCTTCGCCGCCATCGAGGCCATGCGCGCCGAGATCGACGCCACGGGGCTGGGTGGAGCCTTCGACTACTTCGTCCTGTCGGATTCGACGCAAGGGGATGCCTGGATCGCCGAGGAGCGCGCCTTCCTCGACTTGCGCGCCCGCTGGGGCGACGACGCCCGCCTCTACTACCGGCACCGGGCGAAGAACCATCACCGCAAGGCCGGCAACATCGGCGACTTCGTCTCGCGCTGGGGCGCCACCTACGACCACATGCTGGTGCTCGACGCCGACAGCCTGATGACGGGGGCGTGCGTCGTGCACCTCGCCGCCGCCATGGAGGCGGACCCGGATTCCGGCATCATCCAGTCCCTGCCGCTCATCATCAACCGCAACACCCTGTTCGCCCGCGTCCAGCAATTCGCCGCGCGGATCTACGGGCCGGTCATCGCCACGGGCCTGTCGGTGTGGTCGGGCCGCGACGGCAATTACTGGGGCCACAACGCCATCATCCGCACGAAGGCGTTCGCCGCCGCCTGCGGCCTGCCGGACCTGCCCGGCAAGCCGCCGTTCGGGGGCCACGTCCTGTCGCACGATTTCGTGGAAGCCGCCCTGATCCGGCGGGCCGGCTGGAGCGTGACCATGCTGCCGGCGCTCCCCGGCTCCTACGAGGAGAGCCCGCCCTCCCTCATCGATGTGGCCGTGCGCGACCGGCGCTGGGCGCAGGGCAACCTCCAGCACAGCCGCATCATCGGGGCCGCCGGCCTGAAGGCCGCCTCGCGCCAGCACTTCGCCACGGGCATCGCCGGCTACGTCGCCTCCCCGCTCTGGCTCGCCCAGCTCGTGGTCGGCATCGCCCTGGTGCTGCAGACCGCCTACGTGCGGCCGGAATACTTCACCAGCGAGTTCGGGCTCTACCCGGTCTGGCCGCGCTTCGATCCCGTGCGCGCGCTCCAGCTGTTCGGGATCACCATGGGCATCCTGCTCGCCCCGAAATTTCTGGGACTCATCCTCGCTCTGATCGACGGGCCGGTGCGCCGGGCCTGCGGGGGGGCCGTCCGCCTCGTCCTGTCGAGCCTCATCGAGATCCTGCTGTCGGCGCTCATCGCGCCCATCGCCATGGTGATCCAGTCGGGCTCGGTGTTCCAGATCCTCGTCGGGCGCGACACCGGCTGGAACCCGCAGCGGCGCGACGACGGCTCGATCCCGTGGGGCGACATCGTGCGCCGGCACCGCTGGCACATGATGCTCGGGCTCGTCACCGGGGTGGCGGCCTTCGCCATCGCCACCTCGCTGTTCCTGTGGATGTCGCCCACCATCCTCGGCCTCGTCCTGGCGATCCCGATCTCGTGGGCGAGCGGCCAGCTCTCCTGGGGCCTCGCCCTCAAGCGGCTCGGCCTGCTGATGACGCCGGAGGAGCGTGACCCGCCCGCCATCGCCACGGAGGCCGGCCGCCTCGCCGCGTGCAACGCCGCGCGGGGCCTCGACGAATCCGACGCCCTGCGCGCCCTCCACGTCGAGCCCGATTTCGCGCGGGCGCACGCCGCCATGCTGCCCCAGGCCGCGCCCCGCCCGCGCGGCGTCATCGACACCGACCGGGCGCTGGCCCAGGCCAAGGTGGTGGAGGCCCACACCCTCGACGAGGCGGCCGCCTGGCTCTCCCCGAAGGAGCGCATGGCCCTCCTGCACGACCGCGCATTGCTCGACCGCCTGGGCCGCCTCGAACCCGGCGCCGCCTGAGTTTTCGATTTCCGGCCGTCCCGTTCTCCGCTAGAACCCTTGCGACCCCGCCGGCTCCGCGCCGGTGCGGACGGAAGGGTGGCCGAGTGGTTTAAGGCAGCGGTCTTGAAATTCGCTCCCGGCCATCCCGCCCAATCCCCGGCAGTCAGATAACGTGTTGTTCTGACTGCCGAAATCGGAATTCTGGCGTTCTCTCATCGTTCTCCATCCTGGCTCGTATCAATGAGTTGGGTAGCAAAGCGGTAGCAACCGCCCTGCCCCGCCGTGGGGCATGAAGTCACCTCGGATGCACAAACGCTCCGGCCGGCAGTTGCCTCGGCATGGGCCCCGATCGGTCCAGGCGAGGTGGTCCGATGACGCCCCGAACGGTCGCGATCCTCGCCGGTGGCGGGTGTGCCCTTCTCGGGCCGGCCATCGCGCATGCCTTCACCAGCGACCCGACGGATCAGATCGTTCTGTCCCTGATCATCGCGGGGTCGGTGGTCGTGACGGTCCTGGTCCTGGGCCTTCGATCGCGGGACGACTGAGGCCGGCCACGTCACGACGCCTCGATGTCCCGATCCCCGCCACGCAGCCACGTGACCTGCGAGGTGTGATGGTTCTCGGGAGCGCCAAGCGACGGCTCGCCGTCCACATCGAGCTCTAAATCTGCGTCGCCATCCTCTGCATTGAGCAGGGCGACGATTCGATCGACGACATCGAGGGCGAGCTCGGCCAGGCGCTCAAATTCTTCGCGGGGGATGGTGGTGGCCGGGACGCGCCGGCTGGCCGGGAAGCGGACGACGTTGGTCATGATCAGCCCCATGCCTTCAGTGCTTCGAGGAGGAGGCCGGGTTCGGCAATCCGGCCGTTGCAGTCCATTTCATGGGCGAGGCGGGCAACGAGGGCTTCGTCGCGCTCGTCCTCGCTTTGCGGCTGCCGGCGATGGATCTCAGCCACGCAACGATCTCTGAAGAACGCCATCCGCTCCTTCTCGAAATCGAGGAACCACCCGATGGGCGAGGCGACGGGGTGGTCTCCTGCGTGCCGGTGGACGCACAGCGGCATGTTGGTGGTGTGACTCAGGTAGTCGCCGATCTGGCGGGTGGTTTCGTAGAGGCGAACCACGTCGATGAGATCGAACGGCGAGAAGTCGAATGTGTCGGCGTAGCCTCGAGCGTTGCCGAACCGGCGCCTCAGGCTCGTCTCCGATGAATGCTCGGCAAGCCCGGCACGGGCTGACGCGGCCCGCTCTCGAAGCGTCGCATCGCTGCTTGCGGGATCCGTCTTGCGATCCGTGTTCATCACAGGCCCCCTCAAGCCAAGTGCGCGAAACCGTAGGCGGCGACGCCCCCGGCGATGATGAGGAGTGCCGAGGCCATCTCCCCGATGAGGTCCAGGAAGCGCGGGGCGCGGACGTGGGGGGTGTCTGGCCGTACGTGGGACGTGACGCGCCAGTCCTCGGCGCTGTCCGGAGTGTGCTCGTCGGCCTCGAGGATCGGGGCCGGGCAGGCATACAAGCCGTCTGTGGGGTGGCGCTTGAGGTGCAAAGGGGCGAGCGAGGGCATTGCCATAACCGGTGTGCTCCGGGGCTGAGGATTTCAGGGCATGTCTGGAGAGGCCGGCGCGATACGCCAAAACCAGTTGTTGTTCCGAAATCGGAACAGGGTTATGATTACGTCTAGATCGGACGGCCGTCAATCAAAATCGTAACAGGGTTATGAAATGCAGGCTGTCCAATGCAAGATGGCGCGGACCGCGCTCAGCCTCGGTGTCCGGGATCTTGCTGCCGCGGCCGGTGTGTCGGCTGACACCGTGGCCCGGTTTGAGCGCGGGGAAGCTCTCAAGGAGCGAACCGTTGCCGCTCTACAATCTGCCCTCGAAGCCGCCGGCGTCGAGTTCATCCCCGAGAACGGCGGAGGGGCTGGCGTCCGGCTCAGGAAGCGGCAAGATACCGATGCGCAGTCCCATGAGGCACCACCATGAACGCTGCAGATCGCGACTTGGAAATGTCTCCGCTCGGCGGAGCTATCAGCCGCGACGGTCTGACGGTGAAGGTCTACATTTATCGGTTCGCCGGAACCGCAGATACCTGGACTCTGGAGGTCGTGGACCGCGAGGGCTGCTCGACGGTCTGGGAACTCAGGTTCCCCGACGATCTAGAGGCGTATGAAGCTTTCGAACGCGCCATTGCAGAGGACGGTATCCGGTCCTTCTCCGACAACGAACCCGTAGGTCACTGACGCCGGCGGAGCGGTTTTCAACGGCGCCACCCAGCGGAGGGACGAAGGGCAGACAATGCCAAGGTGCGGAGGAAGTGCGCCGCGACCTATGAGTGCCCTGAGCGTTGCCATTGGGCGGTCCCTCAAGCGATCCGCCCCTAGGAGTCCAAGATGGGCATTTTCCAGAACCTCATCCAGAGTGTCACAGCCTACGTCGGCGACAAGACGCTGATGCATGCTGCGGTGTCAGCCGCGGCGAACGTCATCGTCGCCGACAGTGAGGTCGATGAGGAGGAGGTGGAGGTTGCCCTGGCGGCCATGAAAGCCAATCCGATCATCGAGAAGGGTTACGATACCCTGATGCTGGAGGCCGAACTGTTCGACGGCATTGCGCGCGCGCGGACTCGCGTCGGCCGCGTTGACAATCTAAGCCGCGTGGCCGCCATCGCCGACCGGTCCATCGACCAGCGGAACAGCGTGTTCCTCATCGCGTCCGATGCCGCCGACCACGAGGGAATCAGTGAGGTCGAGCATAGAGCCTTGAATGAGATCGCGACCGCCCTGTCCGTCGACAAGGACGCCCTGCTCCGGCTCGCTCACGTCAAGCCGACCCTCGCCCCATAATTCAGAGGTAGAGCCTATCGTGCCGGGAGTCGTATCGAGATGAGCGAAAGCCCAATGACGGTTGCTATCATCCCCGACCCAACCAGGCGCCTCGCTGAGGTTTCTCGGCTCGCGACGCTCCTCGCTGATCGAGTGCTGGACGCTCAAATCATGAAGCGCCCAGTTCGAGATGACGACATCCGCTCGCTGCTCGATGCCGGCCTGCTGCTGAAGAAGCACGGCAAGGAACTGCCATCTCTCCTCGGGCAGATCATGCTGGCAGCCGAAGGGCCCGAACCGGAGGTAGCAGTTGCAGCTGAGCCCGGACGGCTGGCTCGCGCGTTCCGGCCGTTCCAGAGAACGAAGGGCTGAGAATGCTTGATATGCCGCGGGATCACGTTTCATTTTGGTGCAGTTGATCCTGCACATTTGAATGCGGAGGCACTGTCATGGCCCAAACCCAGCATTCCCATCCGGACCCCATCGAAGAAGGCGCTCAGGCCCGCATCCACGGTCGGCCGAAAGATTCTTGCCCCTACCCGCGCGATAGTGAGGAACGCGCGTCATGGATGGAGGGGTACGATGGAACGCCCCGCGATGATGGGCCAGATCCCCGATTGGGGTGAGCGGAACGCGCCAGGAGATAGAAGCATAGCCGCTATCGCTATGAAATCGAGCCTTCGTCAGTCCGGCTGATTATTCTTACTACGATCGACTTTTATTTTTGTAATTGAACTGTTGTCTCGATCGTTTTTCAGAAAAGCTGCTAAAAATATGCTCATAAGCCAGCTAATTTCAAGAACGCCGGATAAGTAAATTGTTCTTAGCAATACATCTGTCGCATCAAGATGGTTTAAAGCTCCAGAAATGCCAATAGCCAGAGCTATGGTCATCACAAT
>NZ_JAKSXV010000008.1 GCF_022829345.1 Methylobacterium sp. J-090
GCCCTCGTTGGGCTCGCGCAGGACGTAGCCGCGGCCCCAGACGGTCTCGATGTAATTCTTGCCCGAGGAGGCGTTGGCGAGCTTCTTGCGCAGCTTGCAGATGAACACGTCGATGATCTTCAGCTCGGGCTCGTCCATGCCGCCGTAGAGGTGGTTGAGGAACATCTCCTTCGTCAGCGTCGTGCCTTTGCGCAGCGAGAGGAGTTCCAGCATCTGGTACTCCTTGCCGGTGAGGTGGACGCGGCTGCCGGAGACTTCCACGGTCTTCTGGTCGAGGTTCACGATGAGGTCGCCGGTGGTGATCACCGACTGGGCGTGGCCCTTCGAGCGGCGGACGATGGCGTGGATGCGGGCGACGAGTTCGTCCTTGTGGAAGGGCTTGGTCAGGTAGTCGTCGGCGCCGAAGCCGAGGCCCTTCACCTTGTCCTCGATGCCGGCCATGCCGGAGAGGATGAGGATCGGCGTCTTCACCTTGGCGACCCGCAGGTTCCGCAGCACCTCGTAGCCCGACATGTCGGGCAGGTTCAGGTCGAGGAGGATGATGTCGTAATCGTAGAGCTTGCCGAGATCGATCCCCTCCTCACCGAGATCGGTGGTGTAGGTGTTGAAGCTCTCGGATTTGAGCATCAGTTCGATGCTCTGCGCGGTCGCGCTGTCGTCCTCGATCAGAAGTACCCGCATCGTCGGTCCCCAGCCCGGCCGGCCGTGTGCAAGCGTACGGGCACACCCCCGCCTTCGTCCGCCACCGGCCCGCGGCGGACGCTCCCTCGTCATTGACGTGAAACGCTATTGGTTAATCGTTAACAAAACCTGATTCACCGGCGCAAGCGGCGATTTGGACATCGTATCCGGCGATGCGCGCAACCGTTGGCGGTCTGTTCTCGGCAGACGGGCCATCCGCTTCATGCATCACCTGAAGAACCATCCCCAAGCACCGTACCGACCGTATCGGGCCGAATCCTGTCACCCCGGGGACACGTTCCCGCGATGATGCGGGGCGCCCCTCCGAAACGACGCCTCCCGCCCCGAAAGCCGGAGGCCCGCTACCGGCCCGATACCCACAGTGTTAAGGAGGGAGGTAAACGAAGGGTTGAGAGAACACCGATGACCGGGCGGATTCACCGATGAGCGAACCGCATCCTGGCGTCGCACGCTTGCGCCTGGCTGGCGCCCGCGCCGCCCTCGACCGGGTCGAGACCCTGGAGGTCTACGGCCGGGTCGTGGCGATTCGCGGCCTCCTCGTCGAGGTCGCCGGTCCCGTGGCCGCCATGCGGCTCGGCGGGCGCCTCGACATCGCCGTGGAGAACGGACTCGGCGCCGTGCCCTGCGAGATCATCGGCTTCCAGGGCGACCGGGCGCTCGCCATGCCGTTCGGCTCCCTGGAGGGGGTGCGCCGGGGCTGCCCGGCCTACGTGCGCGACGAGGCCGCCGGGGCCATCCGCCCGTCGCCGGCCTGGCTCGGGCGCACCATCGACGCCCTCGGGCGCCCCATCGATGGCCTCGGCCCCCTCGACCAGGGCCCGGTGATCTATCCCCTGCGGGCCGATCCGCCGCCGGCCCACGCGCGCCGCCGCGTCGGGCCGCCGCTCGATCTCGGCATCCGCTGCATCAACACCTTCCTCACCATGTGCGCCGGCCAGCGCATGGGCATCTTCGCCGGCTCGGGCGTCGGCAAGTCGGTGCTGCTGTCGATGCTCGCCCGCTACACCGCCGCCGACGTCGCGGTGATCGGCCTCGTCGGCGAGCGCGGCCGCGAGGTCCAGGAATTCCTGCAGGACGACCTCGGCCCGGCGGGCCTCGCCCGGTCCGTGGTGGTGGTGGCGACCTCCGACGAGCCGGCCCTCATGCGCCGCAACGCCGCCTACGTCACCCTGGCGGTGGCCGAGTACTTTCGCGATCGCGGCGCGCAGGTCCTGTGCATGATCGATTCGATCACGCGCTTCGCCATGGCCCAGCGCGACATCGGCCTCGCCGCCGGCGAGCCGCCCACGGCCAAGGGCTACACGCCGACGGTGTTCAGCGAATTGCCGCGCCTGCTCGAGCGGGCCGGGCCGGGCACGGGGCAGGGGGCGATCTCGGGCCTGTTCACCGTGCTGGTGGAGGGCGACGACCACAACGAGCCCGTGGCCGATGCCGTGCGCGGCATCCTCGACGGCCACATCGTCATGGAGCGCGGCATCGCCGAGCGCGGGCGCTACCCGGCCATCAACGTCCTGCGCTCGGTCTCGCGGACCATGCCGAAGGCCTGCGACCCGGGCCACCTGCCGACCGTGCGGCGGGCCCGGCGCATCCTCTCGACCTACGCCGACATGGAGGAACTCATCCGGCTCGGCGCCTATCGGGCCGGCGCCTCGCCGGAAGTGGACGAAGCGGTGGCTTTGATGCCCGCTCTGGAGGCTTTTCTAGGTCAGGGTAAGGAAGAAGCAACTTCGATCGGCGAGGGTTACTCACGCCTCGCCGAGATCGTCGGCGGCCCCTGATCGACGCCGCACGGTCCCCGGACCGCCGGGCGGATGACGCGGGATGCGCGTGCGTTGCGTGGAGTGGACCCATCCTATGAAATCGCGTGACACGCTGATCCGGCTGCGACGCTTCCAGGTCGACGAGAAGCGTCGGCGCGTGACGCAGATCGAGATGATGATGGCCGACTTCACCCGCATGGCCCTCGAGCTCGATCGCGAGGTCGCCCACGAGGAGGGCCGCGCCGGCATCACCGACACCGCCCATTTCGCCTATCCGACCTATGCCCGCGCGGCAGCCGCCCGCCGGGACAACATGCGCCAATCCGCCGCCGCCCTCGAGGGACAGCTCTCCGAGGCCAAGGCCGAGCTCGGCGAGGCCTTCGAGGACCTGAAGAAGATCGAGATCCTGGACGACCGCGAGCGCACCGCCGAGCGCGCCGCCGAAGCCGCCCGCGACCAGGCCGCCATGGACGGCATCGGCCTGTCCCGCGTCCGCGCCTGACCCGGCACGCACCCCGCCGGGGCGTCGCCTGACCCCGCAGGGGCATCACTTGACCCCGCAGGGGCGTCGCGTCCGCAGGTCCGGCACGAAACCGTCATGATCGGGTGACATCACCCCGTCTTGCCGGTGTCCTCCCGGGCTCGGCCCACCCCCGGTGTTCGCCCGCGGCGTTCGCTTGCGGCGCCGGGCCTCGTCGTGCAGGGAGGGTCCGCTTAGTGGGGCTCGACCTGTCGATCATGAAGAAGATCAGCGATTTCATCTGGCCGATCATCGGCCTCGCCGCCGTCATCGTCTCCGGCTACCTGCTCTACCGCGAACTCGCCGGCATCTCGCTCGCCGAGATCAAGAGCAGCTTCTCGGAGATCCCGGTCCACCGCTTCCTGCTGGCGGGCGTCGCCACCCTCGTCGCCTACGCCGCCCTCGCCTGGTACGACCGCATCGCCCTGCTGCATCTCGGCGTCCGCCACATCTCGTGGTTCTTCGTCTCGGTCTGCTCGTTCACCACCTACGCCCTGTCGCACAACATCGGCGCCTCGGTGTTCTCGGGCGCCGTGGTGCGCTACCGGGCCTACACCGCCAAGGGCCTGTCGGCGGCCCAGGTCGCCGTCCTCGTGGCCCTGTGCTCGTTCACCTTCGGCCTCGGCACCATCCTGCTCGGCGGCTTCGTCCTCGTGGCCCTGCCCGACACCCTGACCCGGCTGAACGGCTACCTGCCGTCGATGCTCACCGATCCGGCCACCGCCCGCATCCTCGGCGCCGCGCTCCTCGGCTTCGTCGCCCTCTACGTCATCGGCTCGCTCCTGCGGCTGAAGCCCCTGACGATCCGCACGTTCAAGCTCGAATACCCGCGCCCGCAGATCATGGTCCGGCAGATCATCGCCGCGCCCCTGGAGCTGCTGGGGGCCGCCGGGATCATCTACTTCGCCCTGCCGGAGGCCGGGAACCCCGGCTTCCTCGTGGTGCTCGCGGTGTTCCTGGCTTCGTTCTCGGCGGCCCTGGTGTCGAACGCACCCGGCGGCCTCGGCGTGTTCGAGCTCGTCTTCGTGGTGGCGATGCCGGATGTCGCCCGCCCATCCATCATCGCCGCCCTGCTGGTGTTCCGGCTGTTCTACTTCTGGCTGCCGTTCCTCATCTCCGTGGTCGTGGTGCTGCTCTACGAGCGCAACCGCCTCGCCCGCGCCATCAAGGGCGAACCGGCCGTCGAGTCGGCACCCGCCGCGCCGCTCACGGCGCCCGGCCTCGACCCGAAGGCCATCGACGCGCGGGTTCGCAAGCATCCGGTGTGATCGTTTCGGACTGAAGGTCGGCCCGTCGAACACGGGCGCGTTGCCCGATGGGGCAGGGTGCCCGGACGGAACGATCGCGTCCGCCGGTCGCGCATCGCCTCGTCGGGTCCCGAACGAGGCGGCAGCCGAGGGTGAGGGGGCGCCGTGGGAAGAGCCTCGCATCGCAGATGCGTTTCCCCGGCGTTCGAACGGCGAGGCAAAGCGCTTCGAAGGGTCGCGACAGGCCCCTTCTCCTGGAAGGAGAGGGCGGGGGTGAGGTGTGCGAACTCTCCGGAGCGTCCACGACCCTCACCCCAACCCTCTCCCAAACAGGAGAGGGGGCCCGTCGCGGTTCATCTGCGATGGCCCTGCCGGGACGGAGAGGGGACCCGCGCCTCACCGCGTCACTGAACTGATCGGGCGGAAAACCGTATCCTTGTCTAAACAGAACCCACCGTCCGCAGGCGGGCGCGCGGGTGGATCTCCGCCTGGCTCATCACCGGGGTCTCGCGGCGGAAGCGCTCGATGATGGAGCGCACGAACGGCCGGGCCTGGACCGAGGTGACCAGCACCGGCATCTCGCCCATGCGGGCGGCGGTCTCGAAACGGTCGCGCACGGTGTTGACGAATTCCGACAGCTTCGAGGGCTGCATGGCGAGGTAGCGCTCGTCGCGCTCGCCGGCGATGGAGTCGAGGAAGGCCTGCTCCCAGGCCGGCGACAGGGTGATGATCGGCAGCATGCCGTCCGGCCCCTGGTACTGGGCGCAGATCTGGCGCCCGAGGCGGGCGCGGACGTGCTCGACGATGTCGCGCGGGTTCTTCACGTGGCCGGCCACCTCCGCCACCCCCTCGATGATGGCGCCGAGATCGCGAATCGAGACGCGCTCGGCGAGCAGGAACTGCAGGACGCGCTGGATGCCCGTGGAGGCGATCTGGCTCGGCATGACCTCCTTGAGGAGGTCGGAATGGTCCTTGGAGGTCTCGCGCAGGAGCTTCTGCACCTCGACGTGGCTGAGGAGCTCCGAGACGTGGGCCTTGATGATCTCGGTCAGGTGCGTCGAGACCACGGTGGCGGCGTCCACCACGGTGTAGCCCTTGAGCTGGGCCTGATCGCGCAGGGACGCGTCGATCCAGGTGGCGGGCAGGCCGAAGGTCGGCTCCAGCATGTGCTGGCCGGGGAGCTGCACCTGGCCGCCCATGGGGTCCATGGCCATGAACTGGCCCGGGAAGATCTGGCCGGTGCCGGCCTCGATCTCCTTGACCCGCACCACGTAGGCGTTGGCGTCGAGCTGGACGTTGTCGAGGATGCGCACGGACGGCATCACGAAGCCGAGCTCCGCCGCGAGCTGGCGGCGCAGGGCCTTAATCTGGTCGGTGAGCCGGTCCTGCCCTTCCGGGCCGTTGACGAGGGCGAGGAGCGCGTAGCCCATCTCGAGCTTGAGGTCGTCGAGCTTGAGCAGATCGGTGACGGTCTCCTCCTTGGCGGCCTGGGCGGCGGCCACCGCCGTGGCGTCCATGGGCGCGCCGTCGGAATCCAGCGGCGGCGCCTCGCGGGCGATCTTGGCGAAGTGCCACGCGGCGTAGCCGGAGGCGATGGCGAGGCCCAGGAACGGGAGCATCGGCATGCCGGGCAGGAGCGAGATCAGCACCATGACGCCGGACGACATGCCCAACGCCTTGGGGTAGTTCGCGAGCTGCTTGCCGAGCGCCTTGTCGGCCGAGCCCTTCACGCCCGCCTTCGACACGAGGATGCCGGCCGCCGTCGAGACGATGAGGGCCGGCACCTGCGAGGCGAGCCCGTCGCCGATGGTCAGCAGGGTGTAGGTCTTGGCGGCGCCCAGGAACGGCATGCCCTGCTGGGCGACGCCGATGATGATGCCGCCGATGACGTTGATGAAGGTGATGAGCAGGGCCGCGACGGCGTCCCCGCGCACGAACTTCGAGGCACCGTCCATGGCGCCGAAGAACGAGGATTCCTCCTCCAGCGCCGCGCGGCGGGCTTTCGCCACCTTCTCGTCGATGAGCCCGGCCGAGAGATCGGCGTCGATGGCCATCTGCTTGCCCGGCATGGCGTCGAGGGTGAAGCGCGCCGCGACCTCGGCGATGCGGCCCGAGCCCTTGGTGATGACCACGAAGTTCACGATGATCAGGATCGCGAACACGATGATCCCGATGACGAAGTTGCCGCCCATGACGAAGTTGCCGAACGCCTCGATGACGTGACCGGCCGCCGCCGTCCCCTCGTGGCCGTGGCCGAGGATGAGGCGGGTCGAGGCGAGGTTGAGCGCCAGCCTGAGCAGGGTCGCGACGAGGAGCAGCGTCGGGAAGACGGTGAATTCGAGCGGGTTGTCGATGAACAGACCCGTCATCATGATCAGCACCGAGATGATGATCGAGACGGCCAGCAGCAGATCGAGAAGGAATGCCGGCAGGGGGAAGATGAGCACCGTGAGGATGCCCATCACGGCGGTGGCGAAGAACAGGTCCGTGCGCTTCGACAGGGCGTGGAGATTGGCGCGGTTGGGAATCGCGAAGCTCGCGAACTGCCCCACGGTCATTCCCGAACCCGGACCGGGAGCCGGCGCGGCGGCGGCCGTCTCGCTCATCGTCTACCTCGTGGTCCGGCAAGTCGTGGTCCGCAAAGTCGTGGTCCGCCAAATCGGACCCGGCCAGCCGGACCCGGCAAGATTTGCCGCCCCCATGGTTAGCGCATCGTTAACGATCCGCATCCCGCCTTGCGCCGCCGGCGAATTCCGCCACCGGCTCCCGGATCGCGCCGCGTCCGTCCGCCCCTCGGGTAATCCCGAATCGGCGTTCGGCCGGCCCGCGCAGGCAACGGCCCCTCTTGCGCAACGAAGAATTGCCCCGCGGAATGAGAAACCCCCGCGACGAACTTGGGCTCCTCTGGAGAAGCGCCTCGGTTCCGTCACCCGCACCGGAGGTTCAACGAAAATTTCCCACCGCTGATCTTCGCTTCGGTGCGGCGTTTGCCCCGATACGCTATTGCCAAGCGGTTTTAGTCGTGGCAATGCCAGTATTGAAACTTTCGCGAGGCATGATCGTTGATGCGTTGCGATCCGGGCGGACTTGTCCGCCGACGGTCGCAGATCAGGGCGGTCGGCTCGGAACGAGACAGTATCGCGTCCGTCCAAGTCAGCATCCGCAAGAGGCTTCACCATCGAGTCCGTCGTTCGCGACGGTGATCGACAAGACCACCGTCACGGCAACGCCGATCCCCGGCGGAGCTGGGTCAATGCGCCGTCGCTCGAACGAGCAACCCTTGCGGGTCAACGCGGCAGACAACCTGCGTCACGCGAGAAGCGGCCATCAATCCACAACTACTCGGGAAAAAATTCGCAAGTCAGTGCGGTGAAACATTGCTTGCGGCAAGAACTGAGCTTACGATCCGAACGACTTATGACTTAAGCTAAGAATGGTGCCGACATCATGACCGAAACAGAATCCGATGCAGCCCGCCTGATCACACTCGCGGCAGATATCGTTTCCGCCTATGTCAGTAACAACCACGTCCAGAGCGCCGAGCTGCCGAAGCTGCTCAGCGATGTCCACGAGGCGATCCGGGGCGTGACGGCGAGTGGCGCACCGGCCGTCGAGACCGGGCCGCCCAAGGCCACCCCGCAGGAAATCCGCCGCTCGATCACCGCCGACTACTTGATCAGCTTCGAGGACGGCAAGCAGTACAAGACCCTGCGCCGGCACCTCACCCTGCGCGGCCTGACGCCCGAGCAGTACCGTGCCAAGTGGGGCCTGGCGCCCGACTATCCGATGACCTCGGCCAGCTATTCCGAGCAGCGCTCCGAACTCGCCCGCGCCCTCGGGCTGGGCCAGCAGCGCCGCAAGGGCCTCGCCAAGGCCGCCCCCGAGGAGGTGGTCAGCGCCGCGGAGCCCGAGCCGCAGGAGGAGGAGGCTCCGGCCGCCGCCCCCGAGAAGAAGCGCCGCGGTCCCCGCAAGAAGGTCGACGCCTGAACCGCTCCGCGCGACCCTGACGCGACCTGACCCGAGCCATCCCCGCACCACGGGGGTGGCTTTCGGCGTCCGGAGTCGAGCGGGCATCGGCGATCGGCGGCGGTGTCCCGGTCGGCGAGGGCCCCACGTCCGCGCCGTCCCCGCGCGTTCCATGCTCAGCGCGCAGGAGACCCGCGAGGCGGCGGCATCGGTGCCTGCGCCGACGCGTGATAGCCCGGGCTCATGCTGCATTGCAGCGTGATCGCCGCGCGCCGTCCGGGCCGGGGCCCCGAGCGTGAGGCGTCGCCATGTTGTCCCGTCCGATTCTGGCCCTGGCCGCCGCCTCCTTCGGGATCGGCACCACGGAATTCGTGATCATGGGCCTGTTGCCGGAGGTGGCCGACAGCTTCGGGGTCAGCGTCCCCCGGGCCGGGCTCCTCGTCTCGGGCTATGCGCTCGGCGTCGCCGTCGGCGCCCCCCTCGTCGCCATCGCCACGGCCCGGCTGCCGCGGAAAGCGGCTTTGCTCGTCCTCATGGGGGTGTTCCTGGCGGGCAATCTCGGCTGCGCCCTCGCGCCGAGCTACGGGTTCCTGATGCTGGCCCGCGTGGTGACGGCCTTCGCCCACGGGGCGTTCTTCGGCATCGGCGCCGTGGTGGCGAGCGGCCTCGTCCCGCGCGCGCAGCGGGCGCAGGCGGTGGCGCTGATGTTCACGGGCCTCACCCTCGCCAACGTCCTCGGCGTGCCGTTCGGCACCGCGCTCGGCCAGGTCGCGGGCTGGCGGGCGACGTTCTGGGCGGTGCTGGGCCTCGGCCTCGTGGCCGCCGCCGCCATCGCGGCCTTCGTGCCCGGCGGCCTGCCCGGCTCGCGCGGCGGGCTCGCGGGGGAGTTCCGTTCCCTGCGGCGCTGGGCGGTGCTGCTGCCGATGCTGGTGAGCACGCTGGCCTCGGTCAGCCTGTTCACGGTGTTCACCTACATCGCGCCGCTCCTGATCGAGGTGAGCGGCCTGACCCCGCGGGAGGTGACCGGGGCCCTGCTGCTGTTCGGCATCGGCCTCACCCTCGGCAACCTCGCGGGCGGGCGGCTGGCCGACCGGCGCCTCATGGCGACGGTGATCGGCAGCTTTGCCGCCCTCGTCGCCGTGCTGGTGCTGTTCGCCTTCACCAGCCGGGCGGCGCTTCCCGCCGTGCTGACCCTGCCGGTCTGGGGCGCCCTGGTCTTCGCCCTGGTCTCGCCCCTGCAGGTCTGGGTGGTGGAGGCCGCCACCGACGCGCCCAACCTCGCCTCGACCCTGAACCAGGGCGCGTTCAACCTCGGCAACGCCACCGGCGCGGCGCTCGGCGGCGGCGCCCTCACCTTGGGAATGGGCTACGGCAGCCTGCCCTGGCTCGGCGCCGGCATCGCCGCCCTCGCCCTCGGCCTCGTCCTGACGGCGCGCAGGGCGACCGCCGCCGAGCCGCGACCGGCCGAGGCCATCCATTTCGGCTGACCCCGTTCGCGCCGGCGGACCGGGACGGGCCCGCGCGGCGTTCGTGCGAGGCCGCCGGCCTCAGGCCGCGCGCACGGTTCCGAGGAAGCGGCGGACCTCGCCGTTGAGCTGCTCGGATTGCCGCGACAGCTCGGAGGCCGAGGCCAGCACCTGGCTCGCGGCGGCCCCCGTCTCCTCCGCCGCGCGGGCGACGCCGGTGATGTTGCCCGTGACCTCGCCGGTGCCGGTGGCCGCCTGGGCGACATTGCGGACGATCTCCTGGGTCGCCGCGCCCTGCTCCTCCACGGCCGCCGCGATGGAGGTGGCGACCCCGCTGATCTCGCGGATGCGGGCGGTGATGCTGCCGATGGCGGCCACAGCCTGGCCCGTCGCCCCCTGGATCTGCGTGATCTGGCTGGAGATCTCCTCCGTCGCCCGCGCCGTCTGGCCTGCGAGTTCCTTCACCTCGGACGCGACGACGGCGAAGCCCCGTCCCGCCTCGCCGGCGCGGGCCGCCTCGATGGTGGCGTTCAGGGCCAGCAGGTTGGTCTGACCGGCGATGCTGGAGATGAGTCCGACGACGTCGCCGACGCGGGCGGCCGCCTGGGCCAGGGTCTGGACGAGGGCGGCCGTCTGGTCGGCCTCCATCACGGCGCCCTGGGCGAGGTCGGCGGAGCCGCCGACCTGGCGCCCGATCTCCTGCACGGACACGCCGAGTTCTTCGGCCGCGGCCGCCACGGTGCCGACATTGGCCGCGGCTTCCTCCGCGGCGGCCGCCACGGTGGTGGACTGGCTCGCCGTCTCGGTGGCGGTGGCGGTCATGCTCTCGGCGGTCACCTGAAGCTCCGTCGCCGAGGACGACAGCATGCCGACGATGCCGCCCACCGCTCCCTCGAAGCTGTCGGCCAGCTCGATCATGGTGCGGCGGCGCTCCGCCGCCGCCGCCGTGTCGGCCATGCGGCGGATTTCGGCCTCCTCGGCGGCCTTCCGCGCCACCAGGGCCTTGATGGCGTCGACGGCCTTGCCGATCAGGCCGATCTCGTCGCCGCGCGCGGCTTCCTTGATCTCGGCATCGACCTCGCCCCGGGCCATGCGCTGGAGCACGTCCGTCAGCCGATGGATCGGACGGGTGATGCCGGCGACGACGACGCAGAGGGCCGTCAGCACGCCGAGGAGGAGACCCGCGGCGGAGAGGATCATGGTGAGACGGCGCGCGTCGTTGGTCTGCGCCGTTAGGGCATCGGAGCCCTTCTGGGTCGCCTCGGTGATGTCGTCCACCAGGGTCCTGATCGCGGTGAACAGCTTCTCCTGGATGGGGTCGATCGTCCCGTGCGCGAGGGCGAGGGCCTCGGCGTTCCTTTCCCGGGCGGCCAGACTGCGCATTTCGCCGATGTTCCTGACCAGATCACCGAGGAGGATCGACACCGCTTCCGTCCGGGCGCGGAAGGCCGGAGCGTTCTCGCGCACGTCGTTGGCGAGTTTCGCCGCCTGGGCCGGCAACGCATCGAAGCTGTTGCCGACGCGGGTCATCTCGGCGCGCTCGGTCTCGGCCAGGACACGAAAGGCCGTGTAGCTCATCTGGTAGATGGTGCGGTTGAGGCGGGCCGCTGCCGTCGCCGCCTTGGCGTCCTTCTCGAGATACGCCGTATAGGCGTCATCGATCGCGGTCATCTGCGATGTCGCATACCAGACGCAGCCGACGACCGCCGCCGCGAGCAGCGTGAGGACGGCCAGGAACTTGTTCAGGATCTTGATGTTCGCGAGCATAACTGCCGGACTTTCCCCAATTCTTTGTGTTTTCACCCTCTCGATCGATGATTAAGTTTTGGTTCGTCAGACGGAGAATGGCGCTTGCAAACTCAGCCCGCGCCCTGATCTGAAAAACATTTTTCGCACACGGAACCATGGTCGCGGAGAGCGGTTGTCGACCTTGCGCCACGGCAATTTTTTCGAAATGCAATGCAAAGGGCGATGTTCAGGTCAAGACCAAGTCTCGGCTTAGAGCTTCGTGTAGCGTCCTGAGCTTTGGCCATGCTGGAGCATCGGTTCGAGATAGGGATGCCAGTCCCCGGCGGACGCCGATGCCCAACGAAAGCTTAGGGCGCCGCCCCGGATACGCGATCCGGGACGACGCCCTTAGAGCATCTTCCGCCGAAGTGGTTGCCGGTTCGGCGTAAGAAAATGCGATACACAACAAAGGGATAGAGCGTTTTCTGCGATCCAAGGATCACAGAAAACGCTCTAGGAACAACGGACTATGATCCCGAAATCGGGGTGTCAGGGCGGATCGGGCGGCCCCTCGCCCTTGTCGACGAAGACCTTGCCGACGAACGGGATGCCCTCGATGGGGCATTCCTCGGTGCCGACCCCAGCCCGAGTGATGGCCCGCACGGCGTCGCGGGTGCCATCGGGGTCCTCGATCCAGCGGCGGTAGAAGTCGTACGGGCATTCCGAGAGCCCGTGGCGGTTCTCCTTGGAATTGATCATGCCCGTGTAGCCGCGGTGGAGCAGCTTGAAGAGGTGGTTCTCGGATTGCCCGTGGGCGCGGGCGTCGCGGATGAGGAACTTCGACAGGGCCGCGTACTGGATGCCCATCTCCTCCTCGCCGCACTCGCCCAGCGTGCGCCCGTCGAAGCCGACGATGGCCGAGTGGCCGAAGTAGGAATAGACGCCGTCGAACCCCGCCGCGTTGGCCACCGCCACGTAGGTGTTGTTGGCGAACGCCATCGCCTTCGACATCAGGATCTGCTGCTCCTTGGCCGGATACATGTAGCCCTGGCAGCGAACGATGAGCTCGGCGCCGCGCATGGCGCAGTCGCGCCAGATCTCGGGGTAGTTGCCGTCGTCGCAGATGATGAGGCTGATCTTCAGGCCCTTGGGACCGTCGGAGACGTAGGTGCGGTCGCCCGGATACCAGCCCTCGATGGGCGTCCAGGGCATGATCTTGCGGTACTTCTGCACGATCTCGCCCTGATCGTTCATGAGGATGAGGGTGTTGTAGGGCGCCTTGTGCGGGTGCTCCTCGTGGCGCTCGCCCGTGAGCGAGAACACGCCCCAGACCTTGGCCTTCCGGCAAGCGGCGGCGAAGATCTCCGTTTCCGCCCCCGGAACGGTGGTGGCCGTCTCGTACATTTCGGCCGCGTCGTACATGATCCCGTGGGTCGAGTATTCGGGGAAGATCACGAGATCGAGGCCCGGCAGGCCGGACTTCATGCCCACCACCATGTCGGCGATTTTCTGAGCGTTCTCCAGCACCTCCATCTTCGTGTGGAGGCGGGGCATCTTGTAGTTCACCACCGCGACGCCGACGCTGTCGGCGCTGGACGAGATGTCTCCGTGCATCATGGCGTGGGTTCCTCAGGGGGGGGAAGTACCCTCCCCCCTCCGCGGGGGAGGGTGCCTGCGGAGCAGGCGGGAGAGGGGAGCACCGCCCCATCCGGAAAGATCGGCGCTGCCCCTCTTGCGGGACTACGTCCCGGCCCGGTCGCTCCGCGACCACCCTCTCCCGCAGAGGGGAGAGGGGTTTTTCCGTCAGTGGCTGATCATCCACGGCCGCGCATTGGGAAAGCTCTTGGCGGCCCCGGGGTTGGATTTCGCCTTGGCGCCCGAGCAGCAGCCGCAGCCGGCCCCATGCGCGGACGACTTGCGGGGCGCGTGCTGGCTCCGCTCGTTCGTCGCGTACGCCTTGCGCCGGCCCGCATCCATGGAGGCGAGGTTGGGCGCGGTGAGGAAGGCGCGGCCGCATTCCGACCCGCAATCGGGGCAGTCGTGCGGGTCCTGGAACTGCGACATGGGGCGCAGCACCGTGAACGGCCCGCAGGCGGCGCAGGCGTAATCGTAGACGGGCATCTCAAAGATCCGGCGAGAGCGGCATCTGGATCGAGCCGTCCAGAAACTTCGTCGGCCCGTCGGCACCGGGGTTGATGTCGAACTCGAAGATCTTGGTCGGAATCCACAGGGTCGCGCAGGCGTTGGGGATGTCGACGACGCCCGAGATGTGGCCCTGGACCGGCGCCGTGCCGAGGATCGAGTAGGCCTGCGCGCCCGAATAGCCGAACTTCTTCAGGTACTCGATGGCGTTGAGGCAGGCCTGGCGGTAGGCCACCGTCACGTCGAGGTAGTGCTGCTTGCCGTACTCGTCGACGGAGATGCCCTCGAAGATGAGGTGGTCGTCGAATTGGGGCGTGACCGGCGACGGCTTGAAGATCGGGTTCTTGATCCCGTACTTCGACATCCCGTCCTTGATCAGGCTGACCTTGAGGTGAACCCAGCCGGCCATCTCGATGGCGCCGCAGAAGGTGATCTCGCCGTCGCCCTGGCTGAAATGCAGGTCGCCCATGGAAAGGCCCGCACCCGGCACGTAGACCGGGAAGTAGATCTTCGAGCCGCGCGACAGGTCCTTGATGTCGCAATTGCCGCCGTGCTCGCGGCCCGGCACCGTGCGGGCGCCGGTGGCCGCCGCCTTGTCCTTCGCCTCGCCTTTCAGCCGGCCCATATGGGCGGTGGGCCCGAACGGGAGGGTGGCCAAAGCCGGCACCCGGTTGGGGTCGGTGTCGAACAGGGCTTTTTCGCGGGTGTTCCAGGTGTCCAGCATCTTGGGGTCGGGCAGGCAGCCGATCAGGCCCGGATGGATCAGGCCGGGGAAGCGCACGCCGGGGATGTGGCGCGATTTCGTGAACATGCCCTCGAAGTCCCAGATCGACTTCTGGGCCTGGGGGAAGTGCTCGTCCAGGAAGCCGCCGCCGTTCTTCTTGGAGAAGAACCCGTTGAAGCCCCACTGGCTCTCGGGCTTGGCGCCGATGTCGAGCAGATCGACCACCAGAAGGTCGCCGGGCTCGGCGCCCTCGACGCCGATGGGGCCGGAGAGGAAGTGGACGATGGAGAGGTCGATGTCGCGGACATCGTCGGCCGAATCGTTGTTCTTGATGAAGCCGCCGGTCCAGTCGTAGGTCTCGACGATGAAGTCGTCGCCGGGCTTGACCATGGCCACCATGGGGATGTCGGGGTGCCAGCGGTTGTGCACCATGTCGTTGTCGTAGGCCGACTGCGTGAGATCGACCTTGATCAGGGTCTCTGCCATCGTTTGCGCTCCTCCGGGAAGTGGACGGCCGCTCGCATCGCGTATCCGGCGTTGCGCGGCCGCTCTCGTGAAAGCCTCAAGTTCCGCGCGTGCCGGAACGCGCTCTCCTGCCCCTTGCGGGGCAACGTCGGGGGTGGTGCAGGATCGAGCGTCACGGTGCCGTCTGCACCACCCCCACCCCTAAACCCCTCCCCGCAAGGGGGAGGGGACACAGCGCCCCGCCTCAGACCGAGAGGAAGCGGGCGACCTGGGCCTCGTCGATGTCGGCGCGCAGCGACTCGTGCACGATGTGGCCGTTCTCGATGACGAGCACCCGGTCGGCGACGTCGAGGGCGAAGCTCAGCACCTGTTCGGAAACCACGATGGACAGCCCGCGCGCGTCGCGGATCTTCTTCAGCGTCCGGCCCATCTCGCGGATGATCGACGGCTGGATGCCCTCCGTCGGCTCGTCCAGCAGCAGGACCTTGGGGCGGCTCGCCAGCGCCCGGGCGATGGCGAGCTGCTGCTGCTGGCCGCCGGACAGGTTGCCGCCGCGCCGTCCCTTCATCTCCAGCAGCACCGGGAACATCTCGTAGAGTTCCTGGGGCACCCGGCGCTCGTTGGTGACGGTCAGCCCGGTCTCGATGTTCTCCTGCACGGTCATGGCGGAGAAGATCATGCGGCCCTGCGGCACGTAGGCGAGGCCGTGCGCCACGCGCTGGTGGCTCTTCAAGGCTCCGACTTCGGTGCCGTCGACCCGGATCGACCCGGATTTCACCGGCACGATGCCCATGAGGGTCTTCATCAGCGTGGTCTTGCCCATGCCGTTGCGGCCCATGACGGCGACGATCTCGCCGGGCGCGATGGCGATGTCGAGGCCGTGCAGCACCTCGCTCTGGCCGTAGGCGGCGTGGAGGTCGGTGATCGCCAGCATCGGCTGGACGCCGCCCTGAACGAACGGGACCGCGGCGGGGGCGGGCGTGGTCTGGAGCATGAGCCCGTTCCTCTCAGTGGCCGAGATAGACTTCGATGACTTTGGGGTCGTTCTTGACCCGCTCCATCGAGCCCTCCGACAGGACCTTGCCCTGGTGGAGCACGGTGACCCGGTGGGCGATGTCCTCGACGAACTTCATGTCGTGCTCGATGACGAGCACCGAGCGGCCGACGATGATCTGGTTGAGCAACTCGGCGGTCTTGATGCGCTCGCCGACGCTCATGCCGGCGACCGGCTCGTCGAGCATCAGGAGTTCGGGGTCCTGGATCAGCAGCATGCCGATCTCGAGCCATTGCTTCTGGCCGTGGCTGAGGAACTCGGCCCGCTCCAGCAACTGATCCTTCAGGAAGATCATGTTGGCGACCTCCTCGATCCGGTCGCGGACCTGCCCATCGCGCTTGAAGGTCAGCGCCCCGAACACCGAGCGCCCGCGCGGGTACGAGATCTCCAGGTTCTCGAACACCGTGAGGTCGTCGTAAATCGACGGCGTCTGGAACTTGCGGCCGACCCCGGCCTGCACGATGGCGCTCTCGGAGAGCTTGGTGAGCTCCTGGCCCTTGTACTTGATGGAGCCGGAACTCGCCTTGGTGCGCCCGCAGATGAGGTCGAGCACCGTGGTCTTGCCGGCGCCGTTGGGGCCGATGATCACCCGGATCTCGTTGGGATCGACGTAGAACGACACGTCGTTCACCGCCTTGAACCCGTCGAAGGAGACGGTGAGGGATTCCACCGCGAGGAGGAAGTCCTTCTCCGCCGGGGCGGCACCGATGAGGTGCGAGGGAAGAAGCGCGGCGTTCATTGGAAAAATCCTACTCGGCCGCGTGGGGGAGGGCGACGGCGGGCGCGGGCTCCAGGGCCTTCACGCGCCGGGTCAGGCGGGGTTCGACGTAGGTCCGGTAGATGCCCGCCAAGCCGTTGGGGAAGGCCAGGACCACGAGGATGAACAGGCCGCCGAGACCGAACAGCCACAATTCCGGAAAACTCTCCGAGAAGGTGGTCTTGGCCCAGTTGACCAGCAGCGTGCCCCAGACGGCGCCGAACAGGGACAGTCGCCCGCCCACAGCCGCGTAGATCACCATCTCGATGGACGGCACGATGCCGACGAAGGAGGGCGACATGAACCCGACCTGCAGGGTGAACATCGCCCCGCCGATGGCGGCGAACACGGCCGCCAGGCAGAACGCGAAGGTCTTGAAGCTCGCGACCTGGTAGCCGGAGAAGCGGACCCGGTCCTCCTTGTCGCGCATGGCGACGAGGATGCGCCCGAGCTTCGAGCGCTTCACGTACTGCGCGAACAGGATGCAGGCGACGAGCAGGCCGCCGTTGACGAAGTAGAGGATGTTGTGGGCGCGGTCGGTGCGGATGTCCCAGCCGTGGAGCGTACGCAGATCCGTGATGCCGTTGATGCCGCCGGTATAGCCCTGCTGACCGACGATGAGGATCGTCAGGATGGCGGCGATGGCCTGGGTGATGATGGCGAAGTAGGTGCCGCCGACGCGGCGGCGGAACATCGCCGTGCCGATGACGAAGGCGAAGAAAGCCGGCACCACGATGACGGCGAGGAGCGTGAAGGGCAGGCTGGTGAACGGCTTCCAGAACCAGGGCAGTTCGGTGATCTGGTTCCAGTCCATGAAGTCGGGGATGCCCGGCGTCGACTGGATCTTGGTGTTCTCGACGCTGGAGGCCTCGAGCTTCAGGTACATGGCCATGAGGTAGCCGCCGAGACCGAAGAACACGCCCTGGCCGAGGGACAGGATGCCGCCGAAGCCCCAGCAGATGACGAGGCCCAACGCCACGAACGAGTAGGTGAGGTACTTGCCCACCAGATTGAGCCGGAAGGCGTCGAGCAGCATCGGCAGCACGAGGAAGATCACGGCGACGAGCAGCGCGAGGCTGATCCACTCCATCGGCTTCATGAACGGGTTGTCGTGGACGGTCGAGGATGGGGCGCGGGTCATGATGGGGGCTCCTCAGCGCCGGACCTTGAGGGTGAAGAGGCCCTGCGGCCGCAGCATCAGGATGCCGACGACGGCCAGCAGCGTGATCACCTTGGCGGTGGAGCCCGACAGGAAGAATTCGAGGGTCGACTGGGTCTGCGAGATCGAGAAGGCCGAGGCGATGGTGCCCAGAAGCGAGGCGGCGCCGCCGAAGACCACGATGAGGAAGGTGTCGACGATGTAGAGCTGGCCCGAAGTCGGCCCCGTGGAGCCCACCATGGTGAAGGCCGACCCGGCGATGCCCGCGATGCCGCAGCCGAGGCCGAAGGTGAGGCGATCGACCTTCTCGGTGTCGATGCCCACCGCCCCCGCCATGGGCCGGTTCTGCACCACGGCGCGGACCTGGGCGCCGAAGCGCGAGCGGTACATCAGGAGGGCGACGCCGGCGGTGATGAGCAGCGTGATCGCCATCACGAACATGCCGTTGATGGGGATCTCGATGGTGTCGGTGACCTGCACCGAGCCGATGAGCCAGGACGGCAGCTCGACGCCGACCTCGCGCGGCCCGAAGATCGTCCGGTAGGCCTGCTGCAGGATCAGCGACAGACCCCAGGTAGCGAGCAGCGTATCGAGGGGCCGCTTGTAGAGGTGGCGGATCAGCGCCCATTCGACCAGCATGCCGAGCGCCCCCGACGCCACGAAGGCCAGCGCCATGGCGACGAAGAAGTAGGCCGGGAACAGGGCCGGCAGGTGGGTCTGGAAGAAGCCCGAGCACAGGTAGGTCATGTAGGCGCCGAGGATCATGAACTCCCCGTGCGCCATGTTGATCACGCCCATCTGGCCGAAGATGATCGCCAGCCCCAGCGCCATGAGCGTGTAGACCGAGAACAGGATCAGCCCGGCGAAGCCCTGCATCACGAAGATCGAGCTGAGGTCCGTGAGGGAATAGTCGCCGAGCATTTTTCGTACTCCAGGGGAGGCGGCTGCTTTGCAAGCCTCGGGCCGTCGATGGCGGACGCGGCCATCTCGAAAGAGCCGCGACGCGCTCCCTCTCCTGAAAGGAGAGGGTTGGGGTGAGGTGTGCGAACGCTCCGAAAAGGTCCCACACCTCACCCTGTCCCTCTCCTTCCAGGAAAGGGGACCCGCGCCCGCTGGACCCGATCCAGCGAACGCGGATGGTCCCGCCTATTGGTAGCCCTTCGGGAAGGGGTTCGGCTCGATGAGCTCGGGGCTCTCGTAGACCACCTCGAACTGGCCGGACGGCAGCGCCTTGGCGACGCGGGTCTTCGACCAGAGGTGATGGTTCGGGTGGATCTTGACGTAACCCTCCGGGGCCTCCTTGAACTCGATGCCGGCGGAGGCCGCCGCCACCTTGTCGACGTCGAAGGAGCCGGCCTTCTCCACCGCCATCTTCCACAGGAACGGCCCGAGATAGGCGGCCTGGGTCACGTCGCCGATGACGGTCTTCTCGCCCCACATCTTGTGGAAGGCGGCCACGAACTTCTCGTTGTTCGGGTTCTTCAGGGACTGGAAGTACTTCATGCAGGAATAGGCGCCGGCGATGTTGTCGCCGCCGATGCCGTCGATCTCGTCCTCGGTCACCGAGATGGTCAGCAGGGTCTGCTTCGACAGGTCGATGCCGGCGGCCTTGAGCTGCTTGTAGAACGCCACGTTCGAGCCGCCGACGACGTCGGTGAAGATCACGTCGGGCTTCGTCAGCTTCAGCTTGTTGATCACCGAGTTGAACTGCGTGTGGCCGAGCGGGAAATATTCCTCGCCCACGACCTTGGTCTTGAGCACGTTCTCGATGTGTTTGCGGGCGATCTTGTTCGAGGTGCGGGGCCAGATGTAGTCCGAGCCGATGAAGAAGAACGTCTTGGCGCCCTTCTCCTTGGCGACCCAGTTCAGCGATTCGAGGATCTGCTGGGTGGCCTCCTGGCCGGTGTAGATCACGTTCTTCGACTGCTCCAGGCCCTCGTAGAAGGTCGGATAGTAGAGAAGGCCGTTATACTGCTCGAACACCGGGAGCGCGGCCTTGCGGGAGGCGGAGGTCCAGCACCCCATCACGGCGGCGCAATGGTCGTTGACCAGGAGCTTCTTCGCCTTCTCCGCGAAGGTCGGCCAGTCGGAGGCGCCGTCCTCCTGGATGATCTTGATCTTGCGGCCGAGCACGCCGCCGGCCTCGTTGATCTGGGAGATCGCGAGCTTCTCCGCCTGGATCGAGCCGGTCTCGGAGATCGCCATGGTGCCGGTGGCGGAATGCAGGATGCCGACCGTGACCTCGGTGTCGGTCACCGCGAGGCCGGTGGTGTTCACGGTGGCCGTCGCCGGCCCCGCCGCGAAGCTCATGCGCGGCATCAGGGCGATGGCCGGCACGCCGGCGAGCCCCATGAGAAGCCTGCGCCGCAGCGCCGATTGCAGGCCGTTGCCCTTGCTCTCTGCCATCGTGCCCAAAATCCCTGATCGTCGTCGCACGGCCCGTCGGATGGCCGTGGATCGATAAGCAAAGGCTAGGCCGCATGGTGCGATGCGGTCGATACGCAGTCTTGCGTATGGAGCGGAACCGGGCGGAGGCGCATCGTGACGATCTTTTCGCACGTCGAAAGCATGCCCGTGAGGCTCGACCCGCCTCGGGAACAGGGTCCGCGCGTGCTACCCTCGTGCCGACCCATGCCTCAACATCAGCGCATCCTGCCGATCCGGCGCGACTACAACCGTTTCGTCGCCGACGAGACGCTGGAGGACTATGCCCTGCGCTTCACGGCGAAGTCGGCGCGGCGCTGGTCGGGCCTGCGGGTGGCGCAGACGGCGCTCGGCTCCGTGTCGTTCCTGGCGCTCGAGGCCATCGGCGGCACCCTGGTGCTGGGCTTGGGCTTCACCAACACGCTCGCCGCCCTCGTGGTGGTGGCGCTCATCATCTTCGCCACGGCGGTGCCGATCTGCGCCTACGCCGCCCGCTACGGCGTCGACATCGATCTGCTCACCCGGGGGGCGGGCTTCGGCTATATCGGCTCGACGGTGACGTCGCTGGTCTATGCGAGCTTCACGTTCCTGTTCTTCGCCATCGAGGCGGCCATCATGGCGATGGCCCTGCACCTGTGCTTCGGCCTGCCGCCGGCGCTGGGTTACCTCGTCAGCGCCGTCGCGGTGATCCCCCTCGTCATCTACGGCATCACCCTCATCAGCCGGTTCCAGATCTGGACCCAGCCCCTGTGGATCGTCCTCAACCTGCTGCCGCTCGCCTTCATCGTCTGGCAGGGCGGCGCGCCGGTGACCGAATGGCTCGGCTTCCCCGGCGATTCGGGCGCGGGCGGGTTCGATCTCGCCCGCTTCGGCCTCGCCACCGGCATCCTCCTCGCCCTCCTGGCGCAGGTCGGCGAGCAGGTCGATTTCTTGCGGTTCGTGCCGGCGCCGGAGCCGGGCAAGACGGGCCGCTGGTGGGCCGCCGTCCTGGGCGCCGGGGCCGGCTGGATCGTGCCGGGCTTCCTCAAGATCCTGCTCGGCTCGTTCCTCGCGGTGCTCGCCCTCCACCACGGGGTGCCGGCCGACCGGGCGGCCGAGCCGACGCAGATGTACGCGATCGCCTTCGGCTACGTGGTGGCGCCCGGCCCCTGGGCCATCGCCCTGATGACCCTGTTCGTCGTGGTCTCGCAGATCAAGATCAACGTCACCAACGCGTATGCGGGCTCCATCGCCTGGTCGAACTTCTTCTCCCGCCTCACCCACAGCCATCCGGGCCGCGTGGTCTGGCTCGTGTTCAACGTCGCCATCGCGCTCCTGCTCATGGAGCTCGGCATCGACAAGACCCTCTCCAGCACGCTCAGTCTCTACGCCGTGGTGGTCTCGGCCTGGGTCGGGGCGCTGGCCGCCGATCTCGCCGTCAACAAGCCGCTTGGCCTGTCGCCCCCCGGCATCGAGTTCAAGCGGGCCCACCTCTACGCCATCAATCCCGTCGGCACCGGCGCCATGGTGCTGTCGATGGGCGCGGGCTTTTCCGCCCATCTCGGCTGGCTCGGCGCGATCCTCACCCCGTTCGGCCCCATGCTGGCGCTGTTCGTGGCGTTCCTCGCCGCCCCCGCCATCGCCTTCGCCACGGGCGGACGCTTCTATCTCGCGCGAACGCCCAAAACCGACTGGAACGGGGCCGCCACCATCACCTGCCGGGTGTGCGAGCATCCGTTCGAGCCCGAGGACATGGCCCAGTGCCCGGCCTATGGCGGGGCGATCTGCTCGCTGTGCTGTTCGCTCGATGCCCGCTGCGGCGACCTGTGCAAGCCGCACGGGCGCCTCGACAGGCAGGCCCAGGGCATCCTGGCGAGGGTCCTGCCGGCGCGCACGGCGGTCTGGATCGGCGCGCCCCTGGGGCGCTACCTCGCCCTGATGCTCACCCTGGTCAGCGCCGTGGCGCTGATCCTCGGCATCGTCCATGCCGGCGCGGTCTCCGAGCACCCCGAACACCGCGAGATGCTGGCCGCCGCGCTGACCTCCGTGTTCCTCATCCTCATCGTCATCCTCGGCATCGTCGCGTGGCTGTTCGTGCTGGCCCAGGAGAGCCGCCACGTCGCCCTGGAGGAGACCGCCCGCCAGACCGGGCTCTACCAGGCCGAGATCGCCGCCCATAAGGTCACCGATCTCAAGCTCCAGCAGGCCAAGGAGGCGGCGGAGGCGGCCAACCTCGCGAAAAGCCGCTACGTGGTCGGCATCAGCCACGAACTGCGCACGCCCTTGAACGCCGTGCTGGGCTACGCGCAGCTCCTGGAGGGCGATCCCAGCATCCCGGCGCCGCGCCAGAACGGCATCCGGGTGATCCGGCGCTCGGCCCAGCACCTGTCGGGCCTCATCGACGGGTTGCTCGACATCTCGCGCATGGAGGCCGGACGCCTGCAGATCCATCGCGACGAGATCCGGCTCTCGGACTTCCTCGACCAGATCGGCGACATGATCCGCCTCCAGGCCGAGGGCGCCGGCCTCGAGTTCCGCTTCACCCGGCCGGCCACCCTGCCGTCGGTGGTGGCGACCGACGAGAAGCGCCTGCGCCAGATCCTGCTCAATCTTCTCTCCAACGCCGTGAAGTTCACGGCGAAGGGGCATGTCGCCCTCGATCTCGCGTATCGCAGCCAGATCGCCGTGTTCACCATCCGCGACACCGGCCTCGGCATCCCGGAGGCCGACCTCCAGCGGGTGTTCGAGCCGTTCGAGCGCGGCTCCATGGCGGCGGCGCTGACCACCCCCGGCACCGGGCTCGGGCTCACCATCGCGCATCTGCTGGCGCAGATCATGGGCGGCGAGATCACCGTGGAGAGCACGGTCGGGGAGGGCACCTGCTTTCGCCTGCGCCTCATGCTCGCCTCCGTGGCCCGGCCGAAACCCGTGCGGCTGCCGGCCCGGACGCCCGAAGTGGCCCGGACCTATTCGGGCGCGCGCCGCACCATCCTGGTGGCCGACGACGACGCGGCCCATCGCGGCCTCATGCGCGACATCCTCGAACCCCTCGGGCTCATCGTGATCGAGGCCGCCGACGGCCCCGCCTGCCTGGCGCTCGCCGCCGCACACCCCCCCGACCTGTTCCTCCTCGACATCGCCATGCCGGGCATGACCGGCTGGGTCCTGGCCAGGGCCTTGCGTGAGGCCGGCCAGACCGCCCGGATCGCCATGATGTCGGCCAACGTCCACGAGATCAGCCCGTCGCGCGGGCACGACGCCCCCCACGACGCCATCATCGCAAAACCGTTCGACCTGCGCGATTTTCTGGAGATCGTCAGCGGATTGCTCGGCCTCGCCTGGAGCGCGCCGGAACCGGTGCCGGCCCCCGCCGAGGAGGCGGGGCCGCCGCCCCGGCCCGAGGCCGTGGCCGACCTCCTGCGCCTCGCCCGGATCGGCCATGTCCGCGGCCTCGCGACGAAGCTCGCCCAGATGGCCGACGAGGCCGATCCACCGACGGCGTTTTTGGCGCGGATGCGCGGTCTCGTCGAGGCCTACGACCTGCGCCGCGTCCTCGGCATCCTCGAAGACTTGCACGCCTCCCGCGCGCCGGAGCCCGCCGGCGATGCGTGAGCTCCACCGCGACATCGTCCTCGTGGTGGACGATTCCCCCGACACCCTGAGCTTCCTCACCGAGGCCATCGAGCGCTCGGGCGCCACCGTGCTCGTCGCGGTGGCGGGCGACCTCGCCCTGGCGCTGGTCGACGAGATCACCCCCGACATCATCCTGCTCGACGCGGTGATGCCCGGCATGGACGGGTTCGAGACCTGCCGGCGCCTCAAGGCCAAGGGCCACCTCGGCCACGTGCCGGTGATCTTCATGACCGGCCTGTCGGAGACCGAGC
>NZ_JAKSXV010000009.1 GCF_022829345.1 Methylobacterium sp. J-090
GCCCAGGGCGCACCCGTGCGCAGGATCCAAAGCATACCGTTCAGGACCTGGCGGTGATCCTCCGCTGGCCGGCCCGTGCGCGGCTTCTGCGGAGGCAGCAACGGGGCGATCTGCTCCCACTGCGCATCAGTCAGTTCGTAACGTCGCATCCCGACAACATGGGGGCGATCACCACGCCCGTGAACCCTTTGCAGAGACGCCCTAG
>NZ_JAKSXV010000113.1 GCF_022829345.1 Methylobacterium sp. J-090
GCTGCGCGGCGCGCCGTGACGTCTTCGAACGCGACGGCCCATCGGCCGCCCGTGACAGGTTGCAGATGCACTTCCAACAGGTGCCCCTGGAGCGTCACCTCGAAAGTGTGGGTTGCGGGCTGGGCCAAGGAGCGCGGCAGCCGCGTTCTCACCTCACTCCACGTGTCCCCCGCATGATCCCGGATGACATTCAGGACCTGTCGCAGCGAGGATCCTTCGGCAACCGACGCCGCCTGACCGCCGAGAAGACGAAGGGTCTGGCCAGAGGCAAGGACGACCCGTCCGCGCGCGTCTATCAGCAGCAGACCATGACGCATGGCGTTCAGGTAAGGCAGCAAGCCTGCAACAAATGATGGTGGGCCAGCCATAGCACTGGGCTTGAATTCGATGGTCCCCTGTATGGAATCATCGAGTTGATTGCGAAGGGGGTAGGCCATATCGAAGCAATCCGATGCCCTGGGTAAAATTATCTCAACCGAGTTTAATATCGATTGTCTCCGAAAAGCTAAATTTTTACTAAGTTTCGAGCGTGGTGGCTGATTCCAATCGCGGAGGCACAATGTCGCACCATTCTGCTGAAGCCTTCTTGCTACGGGCCATGTCTCCTTCGCTCAGAAGGGAGGCGGCGGAGACGGTCTCATGAGAATGCTCCACCCCCATGGACGCTCACACATTAAGCGGCATCGGGTAGAGGTCGCATGCGGCGTATAGAGACGTCGCTACCTCGGACAGCGCATAAGCAGATTTTGCTTCTGAGTATTATGGATGGGTCTTCGGTCGTCCGCAGCGGGTCGGCACCCATCCGTCAGCTCTCCGAGCGGGGTGAGTGGATTTTTCCATTCCGCTGTCAGGCATCTACGTGATGAAACACGCCCTTCCAAAGTGGGGCAGTATTACTAGTAGATGAGCGTGAAGGTTCCGCCAGGATTTAGGCTTTATTGCGCTTGACTCTCATGGTTGCGAGCAAAATCATTCAGATTTTATATAGAAATTTGTAATAATTTTACGGTACAATATGATAAGTCTTTGAAAAGTAACGTGCTGAAATCGGTTGAATCAAGTTAGGCTCTGGACCCATAAATTTGGCTTGGCAGGAGAGTCTGTGATTCCTTTGTGACGAAGGAGGATCGGATGGACGAGTTTTGGCTGACGGACGCGCAGTTCGAGAGGATCAAGCCACACCTGCCGACAGATACGCGGGGTAAGGAGCGGGTCGATGACCGTCGGGTGATCAGCGGCATCATCCACGTGCTGAAGTCAGGCGGGCGTTGGGTCGATGCGCCCCGCGAAGTCTATGGACCGAGGAAGACGCTCTACAATCGGTTCGTGCGCTGGGCGGCCAAGGGCCTCTGGGCCGATCTGTTCGAGACCCTGGCCAAGGTTGGCGGCCCCCCCTCGCAGGTGCTCATCGATTCCTCGGTTGTGAAGGCGCATCCGGTGGAAAAGGGGGGAGCACAATCAGGCTGACGTCCCCCCATCGCTTTGGTCCGGCTTGAGTGCGAGTTTTCCGGTTTTGTGAGACCCTGACGGGAGGAGCGGAGCCGTGAAGAAGAGCAGGTTCACCGAAGAGCAGATCGCCTTTGCGCTGAAGCAGGCCGAGACTG
>NZ_JAKSXV010000026.1 GCF_022829345.1 Methylobacterium sp. J-090
GTCTATCGATGTGGAGCGCGACAGGCCCCCTCTCCTGGAAGGAGAGGGTTGGGGTGAGGTGTGGGACCTGTCCGGAGATGTCACACACCTCACCCTGTCCCTCTCCTTCCAGGAGAGGGGACCCGCGGGTACGGGATGAGGGGTAGCGATTAGGCCCCGGTCGAGCGTCCGTCGACAGTGCGAAGGTGTCGGCGTGGAGCGCAACAGGCTCCCTCTCCTGGAAGGAGAGGGTTGGGGTGAGGTGTGGGACATCTCTGGAGAGTTCGCACACCTCACCCTGTCTCTCTCCTTCCAGGAGAGGGGACCCGCGGGTACGGGATGAGGGGTAGCGACTAGGCCCCGGTCGAGCGTCCGTCGACAGTGCGAAGGTGTCGGCGTGGAGCGCAACAGGCTCCCTCTCCTGGAAGGAGAGGGTTGGGGTGAGGTGTGGGACATCGCTGGAGAGTTCGCACACCTCACCCTGTCCCTCTCCTTCCAGGAGAGGGGACCCGCGCTGCCTGCGCGAAGCGTAAGAGTTGGCGCCTTCATCACGGCAGCGCCTCGACGCTGCCGGCGCCTCCCGTGCGCCGACCGGTGATCCGCCGCTCGAGGCGGTCGAACGCCAGATAGATCACCGGCGTGGTGAACAGCGTCAGCACCTGGGAGACGATGAGGCCGCCCGCGATGACGATGCCGAGGGGCTGGCGCAGCTCCGCGCCGACGCCGGTGCCGACGATGAGGGGCACCGCCGCGAACAGGGCGGCGAGCGTCGTCATCAGGATCGGCCGGAAGCGCAGGAGGCAGGCCTCGTAGATGGCGTCGCGGGGACTCAATCCCTCCTCGCGCTCGGCCTGGAGCGCGAAGTCGATCATCATGATGGCGTTCTTCTTCACGATGCCGATGAGCAGCACGATGCCGATCACCGCGATGATGTCGAGGGGCATGCCGAACAGCATCAGGCCGAGCAGCGCGCCGATCCCCGCCGAGGGCAGCGTCGACAGGATCGTGATCGGGTGGATGAAGCTCTCGTAGAGCACGCCGAGCACGATGTAGACGGTAACGATGGCGGCGATGACCAGGAACAGCTGGTTCGACAGGGCCGACTGGAACGCGAACACCGAGCCCTGCGGCACCACGCGAAAGCTCGGGGGCAGGTCGATGGCCTTCCCCGCCGCGTCCACCGCCGCCACGGCGTCGCCGAGCGCCGCGCCGGGCGCGAGGTTGAACGACACGGTGGTGGCCGGAAACTGGCCGAGATGGGAGATGAGCAGGGGTGCGCGCCGCTCGCTGACCCGGGCCACGGCCGAGAGCGGCACCTGACCGGACGCCACCGTGGAGGACGGCAGGTAGATGTGGTCGAGGCTCTCGATGGTGGTGTGGAGCGCCGGATCGGCCTCCAGGATCACCCGGTACTGGTTCGACTGGGTGAAGATCGTCGAGATGATGCGCTGGCCGAAGGCGTCGTAGAGGGCGTTGTCGACGGTGGCCGGCGTGATGCCGTAGCGCCCCGCCGTCGCCCGGTCGATGGTGATGTAGGCCGCCAACCCGCTGGCCTGGAGATCGCTCGCCACATCCATCAGCAGCGGCGAGGTCTGGAGCTGTCGCACGAAGCGCGGCACCCAGGTCTCGAACTCCGTGAGGTTCGGGTTCTCGAGGATCACCTGATACTGGGTCGCGCTCACCGCCGTGTCGATGGTGAGATCCTGCACCGATTGCAGGTAGAGGCGGATGCCGGCGACGCCCGTGGTCGCGGCCTTGATCCGCGCGATGATCTCGCTCGCCGTGGCCGTCCGCGCGTCGTGGGCTTTGAGGTTGATGAGGAACCGGCCGGAATTCAGGGTCACGTTCTGGCCGTCGACGCCGATGAACGACGACAGGCTCGCCACGTCCGGGTCTTGCAGGATCAGGCTCGCCAGCTTCTGCTGGCGCTCGGCCATGGCCGCGTAGGACACGGTCTGGTCGGCCTGGGTGATGCCCTGCACGACGCCGGTGTCCTGCACGGGGAAGAACCCCTTGGGTATCACCACGAACAGGTAGGCGGTGAGCGCCACCGTGCCCAGCGTCACCACCAGGGTCAGCCCCTGGTGGCGCAGGACCACCCGGAGCATCCGGCCGTACCCCGCGATGATTCCGTCCATGGAGCGGCGCGCCGCACGACTGATGAAGCCCTCGCGGCGGGCCGCCTGCCCGGCCGGCTCGTGCTTCAGGAGGCGCGCGCACAGCATCGGCACCAGGGTCAGCGACACCACCGCCGAGATCACGATGGTGGCCGCCAGCGTGATGGCGAATTCGTGGAACAGGCGCCCGACGACGTCGCCCATGAACAGGAGCGGGATGAGGACGGCGATGAGCGAGACGGTGAGCGAGATGATGGTGAAGCCGATCTCGCGGCTGCCCTTGAGGGCGGCTTCGAGTGGCGAATCCCCCTCCTCCACATGGCGGGCGATGTTCTCGATGACCACGATGGCGTCGTCCACCACGAAGCCCGTCGCGATGGTGAGCGCCATGAGGGAGAGGTTGTCCAGCGAGAACCCGTAGAGGTCCATGATGGCGAGCGCCCCGATGAGGGAGAGCGGCACCGACAGGCTCGGGATCAGGGTGGCGGAGACGCTGCGCAGGAACAGGAAGATCACCAGCACCACGAGGCCGATGGCGAGCGCCAGCTCCACCTGCACGTCGTGGACGGAGGCCCGGATGGTGACCGTGCGGTCGGTGAGCAGGCCGACCGAAATGGCGGCCGGGAGCGTCGCCTGGAGCTGGGGCAGCAGCTTCTTGATCTTGTCCACCGTCGCGATGACGTTGGCGCCGGGCTGGCGCTGGATGTTGAGGATGACCGCCGGGGTCTCGTCGGCCCAGGCGCCGAGCTTGGTGTTCTCCGGGCCGGCGACCACGTCGGCCACGTCCGAGAGCCGCACCGGGGCGCCGTTCTTGTAGGCGATGATGGCGTCGTCGTAGGCCTTCGGGTCGCGGATCTGGTCGTTGGCGTTGATGGCGTAGGACTGGGTCGGCCCGTCGATGGTGCCTTTGGGCGTGTTGACGTTGAGGTTGGTGATGGTGGTGCGCAGGTCGTCGATGTTGAGGCCGTAGGCCGCGAGCGCCCTTGCGTTGAACCGCACCCGGATGGCGGGCCGCTGGCCGCCGCCGGTGCTGACGAGGCCGACGCCCGCCACTTGGCTGATCTTTTGCGCGAGCCGCGTCTCGGCCAAGTCGCGCACCTCCGTGAGCGGCATGGTCTTCGAGGTCAGCGCCAGGGTCAGGATCGGCGCGTCGGCCGGATTTACTTTGGCGTAGATCGGCGGGGCCGGCAGGTCGGCGGGCAGGAGGTTGCCGGCGGCGTTGATGGCCGCCTGGACCTGCTGCTCGGCGATGTCGAGGGGCAGATCGAGGCTGAACTGCAGGGTGACGACGGAGGCCCCGGCAGAACTCTGCGACGTCATCTGGTTGAGGTTGGCGAGCTGCCCGAACTGGCGCTCCAGGGGTGCGGTGACCGCCGAAGTCATCACCTCGGGGCTGGCGCCCGGATAGAACGTCTGGATCTGGATCGTCGGGTAATCCACCGACGGCAGGGCCGAGACCGGCAGGTTCAGGTACGACACCATCCCGACCATGAGGATCGCCAGCATGAACAGCGTGGTGGCGACGGGGCGCAGGATGAAGAGGCGGGACGGGTTCATGGGGTGCGACCCATGCCGTGGATGGCGACCGCGACAGGCCCCCTTTCCTGGAAGGAGAGGGTTGGGGTGAGGTGTGGGACCTTTTCGGAGAATCCGCACACCTCACCCTGTCCCTCTCCTGCGAGGAGAGGGGACCCGCGCTTACCCAAGCGTCGTGTGAATGCCGGAGCCGACGGCAGGACTCCGCACCTGCTCAGGGGTGGCGAGCTGGGGGGAAAACTCATTGCGCGGCCGGGCGCTGGCGGCGGCGTTCGCGCTTCTGGGCGTCGGGGGCGACGGCATCCGCCTTCGCCGCCTCGGCTTTGGAATTCTCCGGCTTCGTGGCCGGACCGGCCGCGCCCGGCGGGCGGGTGCCGTCGTCGGTGATGCGGACGGGAGCGCCATCACGAAGACGGTCGGTGCCGTCGACCACGACGCGGTCGCCGACAGCGAGCCCGGCCGTCACCACCGTGCGGGGGCCGTCGGCCTCGCCCAGGGTGATGGGACGGACCACGACCTTGTCGTCGCCCTGCAGCAGGTAGACGTAGGTACCGGGCGTGCCGCGCAGGATCGCGGCCGTGGGGACGATGGGGGCTTGGCGCACGGTGTCGACGGTGAGCTTGGCGTTGACGAACTGGTTCGGGAACAGGGCGTCGTCGGCATTGTCGAACAGGGCGCGCAGCTTCACCGTGCCGGTGGTGGTGTCGATCTGGTTGTCCACGGTGTCGAGGGTGCCGGTGGCGAGCACGTTGGCGTCGCCCCGGTCGTAGGCCGAGACCGCGAGCTTGGCGCCCGCGCGCAGGCGCTTCATCACCTTCGCCACATCGTCCTCGGGCAGGGTGAACACCACCGAGATCGGGTGCAGCTGCGTCACCACCACGAGGCTCGTCGAAGCGGCGGTGATGTAATTGCCCTGATCGACCTGGCGCAGGCCGACGCGGCCCTCCACCGGCGAGACGATGCGGGTGTAGGTGATGTTGAGCTTCTGCTGGTCGACGAGGGCCTGATCGGCCGCCACCGTGCCCTCGTTCTGCTTGACCAGGGCCGCTTGGGTGTCGACGTTCTGCTTCGAGATGGAATCCTGCTGGGACAGGCGCTGGAAGCGGGCGAGATCGAGCTTCGAGTTCTGCAGCAGGGCCTGATCGCGCATGAGCTGGCCCTGGTACTGGGCGAGCTGGGCCTCGTAGATCCGGGAATCGATCTGGGCGAGGAAGTCGCCCTTCTTCACGGTCTGGCCCTCGCGGAACCCCACCTCCATGAGGTAGCCGCTGATCTGCGAGCGGACCGTGACATTGGCGAGCGGCGTGACCGTGCCGAGGCCGGCGAGGACGATGGGCACGTCGCCGGCCGCGATGGTGGCGATGCCGACCGCCTGGGCCGGCTCGCCGTGGCGCCCGCCGCCGCGCCCGCCCTTGCCGCGCGGCCCGGCCGCCTCCGTCGCGCCCTCGGGCTTCGGCGCGAGATAGTGCCGGTAGCCGTAATACCCGCCGCCCGCCAGGATCAGCACGAGGACGAACCACAGCCAGCCGCGCCCGCCCCGGGTCGGCGCGGCGCGGGTCTCGGCCGGAGCGGTGTAGTCCCGCGCGGTCTCGGTACGGATCGGGGAGTTCTCGTTCATGGTGTCACAGCATCATCGGGCGGGGCGCCCTCGCGGACCGGCACTTCACGTCGAAGACGGCCACCGAAGATAGGCGCGCGCCGCCGCGCCCGACAGTTCGGGGCGACGTCGCACCCGGACGGGGGACGCGGACATCCCAAAACCTTTGGCAGCGCGGCATGGAGCCCCTTCTGGCGAGCCAATACGACGCCAGTACGGCACCCGCGTTTCCCCCGTGTTGCTGTCCGGCCCCGGGACAGAATTCAGGGCCGCGTCGCGGGATCGTAGGCGCGCACCACGGCGCGGTACTCCGCGTCCACGGGCGTCACGGGAACGAGGTGGCGCAGGCCCAGGCCCAGGAACGCCGTGGCGAGGGCGAGGAGGAAGCAGGTGCGGACTCGCATGGCGTCTCGTCCTGCCACAGGGACCGGGCGTCGGCACGCGAAAAAGGCCGTCGCTGGGGACGACGGCCTTCTCGGGAAGAAGAATCGGGACAATCGCGTCTTTGGGAAGACATCGGACCGGAGCGGTGATCACCCACCCGAAACGAGGGGGCGAAGTCCCAGGCGTGCCATCGCCGCTCCGGCCGTGATCCGAACGTAAATCACGGCTGATGAATGTCAACAATCGTCAGTCGAAAGGGCCCGGCCAGGGGATGTGCAGGTGCGCGGCCGCACATTTCTCGCAAGGCGGCCGTCGTGCTACGCATCCCGCCCTTCGCGCCCGCGCCCCCGATCCTTGCGTGACTCCGGACGATATGAACCCCGTCTTCGCGAACCTGCCGACGACCATCTTCACCGTCATGTCGGGCCTCGCCCGCGACCTCGGGGCGATCAACCTCGGCCAGGGCTTTCCCGACGATCCGGGCCCCGAGGACGTCCGCCGCAGGGCCGCCGAGGCCGTGCTCGACGGCGACAACCAGTACCCGCCGATGATGGGCCTGCCGGCCCTGCGCGGGGCCATCGCGGCGCATTACCGGCATCATCAGGCCCTCGACCTCGACCCGCAGACGGAGGTGATGGTGACCTCGGGCGCGACCGAGGCCCTGGCCTCCGCCCTGCTGTCGCTCATCGCGCCGGGCGACGAGGTCGTGCTGTTCGCCCCCCTGTACGACGCCTACCTGCCCCTGGTGCGGCAGGCCGGCGGCGTGCCGCGCATCGTCAACCTTCGGCCGCCGCACTTCCAGCTGGAGGAGGAGGCCCTGGCGGCTGTGTTCTCCGACCGCACGAAGCTCGTGGTGCTGAACAACCCCCTCAACCCGAGCGCCACGGTGTTCGCGCGCGAAAACCTCGCGCTCCTGGCGCGGTTCTGCACCCGCCACGACGTCACGGCCGTGTGCGACGAGGTGTGGGAGCACATCGTGTTCGACGGGGCGGCGCATGACCCGCTCATGGCGCTGCCGGGCATGCGCGAGCGGACGGTGAAGATCGGCTCGGCGGGCAAGATCTTCGGGCTCACGGGCTGGAAGGTCGGCTTCGTCATGGCCGCCCCGCCGCTCCTGCGCCGCGTGGCGAACGCCCATCAGTTCCTCACCTTCACCACGCCGCCCTGCCTGCAGGAGGCCGTGGCCTACGGGCTGGGGAAGTCCGATGCGTACTTTTCGGAGATGCGCGCCCGCTTCGCCCGCTCGCGGGATCGGCTGAGCGTCGGCCTCACCGCGCGCGGCTTCACGGTGCTGCCCTCGGCCGGGACCTACTTCCTCAACATCGACATCGCCCCCTTGGGGTTCGAGGACGACGTGGCCTTCTGCGAGGATCTGGTGCGGCGCCACGGCGTCGCCGCGATCCCCGTGAGCGCGTTCTACGACGCGGACCCCGTGCGCCACATCGTGCGCCTGTGCTTCGCCAAATCCGACGCGACCCTGGACGCCGCCCTCGACCGGCTCGGGCAGGCCGCCGGGGGAACCACCTGGAGGGCTGCGTGATGTGCGCCGGCATTGCGGGCGGACGCGGCCGGGGCCACATCCCGGGCCATGATCACACCGCGCATTCCCCGGAGCCCGGCCATGGATTTTTCGCAAGAGGCCGGAGTCGCGACACCGTTCCGGCCCAAGGCCGACGACCGCGAGGCGACGCTCCTGCGGCTCGAGGCCTTGGCGCACCTCATGGACTCGGCCTTCCTCATTCCGGGGATCAACCGCCGGGTCGGTCTCGACGCCGTTGTCGGCCTGGTGCCGATCATCGGCGATGTCGCCGGCATGCTCGTCGCGTCCTACGTGGTCAACGAGGCGCGCCGGCTCGGCGCCCCGCGCTGGCTCGTCGCCCGAATGATGGCGAACGTGGTGTTCGACGGGGCGCTCGGCATCGTGCCCATCGCCGGCGACCTGTTCGATGCGGCCTTCAAGGCCAACCGCCGCAACGTCGCCCTGCTGCGCCGCCACCTCGAGAAGACCGGCGGCCTGCGCCCCAACGAGATCGAGGGCACCGCCGTGCGCATCGACGGCTGACGAGGGGTCCGGCTCATCGGTTCGAGCGGGCGTGCATGACACATCTCACGGGAAGCACGGGTCCCCACACCTTCCAGGAGAGGGACAGGGTGAGGTGTGCGAGCTTTCCGGAGAATCCACACACCTCACCCCAACCCTCTCCTTCCAGGAGAGGAAGCCCGTCGCGCTCAACGCCGACGGCCCGTGGCTTTCGAGAACAGCCCTGGGGCGATGGGGCGACTCCGGCAGCCCTTCGCAAAGGTGAGAGCTTTTGCGGGCTGAAGCGAGCGAACGCATGCCATCTGACGCTTCGGCAGGCCGGGCAGGGCAACCGATGAACCAGGTCGCCCTGTCCCCCGTCGCGGCCCCCGTCCCGCCCATCCGCACCGGCTGGCTCTCGCCCCTGTCGCGGCGGCGCCTCGCCAACTTCCGGCGCAACCGCCTCGGCTTCTGGTCGTTCGTGATCTTCACCGCCCTGTTCGGCACGAGCCTGTTCGCCGAAGTCATCGCCAACGACCGGCCGCTGGTGGTGTCCTACAAGGGCGAGCTCCTGTTTCCCGTCCTCATCGACTACCCGGACGAGAAGTTCGGCGGGTTCTACGCCCGGCCGAACTACCGCTCGGCGGAAACGCGGGCCGAGATCGCCGAGAACGGCTGGGCGATCTGGCCGCCGATCCCGTATGCCTACGACACCATCATCGACGGGCTGCCGACCCCCTCGCCTTCGCCGCCGACCTGGATGCTGACGGAGGCGCAGTGCCAGTCCGTGGGCAAGCCCTGCCGCGATCTCGAGAAGCACTGGCTCGGCACCGACAACACCACCCGGGACGTGCTGGCGCGGATCATCTACGGCTTCCGCATCTCGGTGCTGTTCGGCCTCATCCTCGCGGTGATCTCCTCGGTGATCGGCGTGATCGCCGGGGCCGTGCAGGGCTATTTCGGCGGCTGGGTCGACCTCGCGCTGCAGCGCTTCATCGAGGTGTGGAGCGGGATTCCGACCCTCTACCTCATCATCATCATCTCGGCCTTCATCGAGCCGGGCTTCTTCGTGCTGCTCGGCATCCTGCTGCTGTTCTCGTGGGTGTCGCTCGTCGGCGTCGTGCGGGCCGAGTTCCTGCGCGCGCGCAACTTCGAGTACGTGCGCGCCGCCCGGGCCCTCGGGCTGTCGAACATCCGCATCATGAGCCGGCACCTCCTGCCCAACGCCATGGTGGCGACGCTGACGTTCCTGCCGTTCATCCTCAACGGCTCCATCGGCACGCTCACGTCCCTGGACTTCCTCGGCTTCGGCCTGCCGCCGGGCTCGGCGTCCCTCGGCGAATTGCTGGCGCAGGGCAAGGACAACATTCAGGCGCCCTGGCTCGGGCTGACGGGCTTCCTCGTCGTCGCCGTGATGCTGAGCCTTCTCGTCTTTGCCGGCGAAGCGGTGCGCGATGCTTTCGATCCGCGCAAATCCTTTCGATGAAATCCAGCCCCTCCGGGCAGGGTCCAGGCTTATTCTTCCGAACACTGCGAATTTTCGAATTCAAATGTGCGCGAATTCATGATGGACGAAAGCGTACCCTTCGTACAGCCCTGCAAGAAACCTGCCCGGCCGTCGGGATGCGAATCTATCCTTCGAGAAAAGAAACAAATCTCTAAGTATTCCGCGCGATCCTGACGGGGAATGTTAGCGACCGGTTTCGGTATCATGCTCCTGAAAACCCCCTCGGACGCGCCGAGCTTCGATGCCGCCGCCCGCGACGCGGCGTCCGAGGACGGGCTCGCGCGGATCACGGCCCTCGCCGCCGGGTGCCTCGGGATGCCGATGGCCTGGATCGCCGTCGGCACGGGGCGGACACGGACGGTCCGGGCCGCCTACGGGTTCGACGGCGACGCGGCCGGGCCCGGCACGGCGGCCCAGGACCCGTGCGCCACCGCGCCCCTCGTCGGTACCGGGGGACGACGGCTCGGCGACCTCTGCGTCATGAATCCCCGCGCCCGCGCGCCCCTCGACCCCGCGCGGACCGGCCGACTGGAGGCCTTTGCCGGCCTCGTCGTCGATCACCTCGAACGGGAGGACCGGGCGGGAACGGACGGGATCGCCCGGGGCCTCGCGGGGGCGGCCGCCTACGCCTTCCTGGCGGTGGACACCGCCGGCACCATCACCTTCGTCAACCGCGCGGCCGAAATCCTGTTCGACTACGGACCGGGGACGATGATCGGGCAGGACGTCGAGATCATCATCCCCCCGTCGTTCCGGAAGATGCACGGCGAGCGCTTCGCCGGGTTCGTCGCCCGCGCGCCGTCCCGCCTCGTCGGACGGACCATCGAGATCACCGCGCAGCGCCGCGACGGCGCGACCTTCCCCATCGAGTTCTGCCTGTCCACGTGGCACGAGGACGGGCGGGTCGGGATCGGCGCGATGATGCGCGACATCAGCGAATGGCGCGCCCGCGACGAACAGCTCCTGCGCATGGCTCACCACGACAGCCTCACGGGCCTCGCCAACCGGGCCCGGTTCGCCGAACGCCTGAAGGCCGTTCTGGCGGAGGGCCATTCGGCTACGGTGATGCTGCTGGACCTCGACGGCTTCAAGGAGGTCAACGACAGCCTCGGCCACGCCACCGGCGACGCCCTGCTCCAATCGGTCGCCGTGCGCCTGCCCCTCTGCGTCGCGGCGGACGTGACCGTGGCCCGGATGGGCGGCGACGAGTTCGCGATCCTGCTCGGCCCCTGCGGCGACCCGCGCGTGGCGGCCGCGACCGCCGCGCGAATCCTCGACGTCTTCCAGGCGACGTTCCAGGTCTCCGGACACACCTTCCATGTCGGCCTCAGCCTCGGCGCCGCCGTCGGGCACGGGCCCGAGACCGACGCGGAGACGCTGATCGCCGATGCGGACCTGGCTCTCTATCAGGCCAAGCGCGACGGGCGGCGGTGTTTCCGCCTGTTCGAGCCGGCCATGCGCGCCGCCGTCATCGCCCGCCGGACCCTGCACGACGAACTGAGCCACGCCCTGGCGGCGGGCGAACTCGTGCTGCACTACCAGCCCCAGGTGGCCTTCGACACCGGCCGGGTGGTGGGCGCCGAGGCGCTGCTGCGCTGGGTGCATCCCCGGCGCGGCCTGCTGCTGCCGGGCGCGTTCCTGTCCGCCCTCGAGGCCCACCCGATGGCGGCCGGCATCGGCCGCTGGATCATCGAGGAAGCCTGCCGGCAGGCGGCGCAATGGCGGGCGGCGGGCCATCCGCCGCTCCGGGTCGCCGTCAACCTCTTCGCCGCCCACCTGCAGGCCGGGACCCTCGCGGAGGACGTGATGCGGTCGCTCGCGCGCTACCGGCTGGCGCCCGCCACCCTCGAACTCGAGGTCACCGAGCGGATCGCCCTCCAGGCCGACGACGCGGTGCTGGAACCGATCCGGGCCCTGCACGCCCACGGGGTCGCGGTGGCGTTCGACGATTTCGGCACGGGCTACGCCTCCCTCTCCTCCCTCAAGCGCTTCCCCCTCACCCGCCTCAAGATCGACCGCAGCTTCGTGCGCGACGTGCTCACCGACCGGCACGACGCCGAGATCATCCGCGCCATCCTGGGCATGGCCCAGAGCTTCGGCCTCGAGGTCATCGCCGAAGGCATCGAGGGACCAGACCAGGAGGCGATCCTCCGGGCCATGGGCTGCCACGAGGGCCAGGGCTACCTCTACGGCAAGGCCATGCCGCCCAACGCCCTGGCCGCCCTGATCCGCGCGCGCGGCGCTTCGGGACGGTGCGCGAACGTGGCCTGAGGCCGGACGGCGACGGGTTCACCTCATGCCCCGCCCGCGTGGCGGCGCGGCGGCGAAGGCAGGCTGAGCTGCGGCCCCTTGCGTGCTCCCTTGCGGTTTCCCCTTGCAGAGGCCCCTTGCAAAAGCCGATCGTCCCCTGTTTGGACAGGTGCGGCCTCCCACGATGCGATCGGACCCTGCCCGGATGACACACAGCGTCAGTGATCCTCCGGTCCGGGCGGTCACCGCAGCGGCGCGGGCCCGGTCCGCGAGCACCGGTCGAACACCGGGTCCGGCGGCGCCCGCCCGCAGCGACGCGCAATGATCGTCCTCCGCGCCGCCGGCTTGCCCGGGCGCCTCGCCCATCGGCTGGTCCTCGCCCTCGCGCTCCTCGGGCCCCTGCTCCTGGCCGCCCTCGGGGGCGCGACGGCGCAGGACCGCCCGCGCACCGACCTTCGCCGGGCCCTGGCCGAGATCGCGACCGAACTGCCCCTTCGGCAAGCCGACTTCAACGGACTCTCGACGCTCCGCGACCGGGCCGAGGCCCTCATGGCGGAGAGCCGGGAGGTCCAGGCGCAGGGCGCGGCGGCCCTGGAGCAGGCGCGGGCGGCGCGGCTCGACGCCGGCAAGGTCGAAGCGGAGCGGGACGCCGCCATCCGCGCGGCGGATGCCGCCCTCGGGGTCGTCGAAGGGCAGGTTCAGGACGACGCGAAGGTCGCCGCCGAGATCGAGGCGGTCTGGAACAGGATCACGGAGGCGCGGCGCACGCTGTTCTCGAAGCGACTGCTGGCGCACAGCGCGAGTCCGCTCGCGCCGGCCTTCTGGAACGAACTCGTCAACCGGGCGCTGCCGCAGGTCGGCGGCAAGCTCGGCGCCCTCGGCGCCGCCATGGCGGCGGAGGGCGAGGACGACCTCGCGGTCAACGTCGTCATCGTCCTCATCCTGATCCTCGCCGGGCTGCTGCTGACCTGGGTCACCCGCAGGGTGAGCCGGCACGTCCTCGCCCGCTGGCAGCGTTTCGCCGTGGCGGCGGATGTCAGCCCCCGCCGCCGGGCCGCCGTGCACGCGCTCATCGACGTGACGCTCACCGTCTTCACGATCCCCCTCGCGATCGTGCTGCTGATCGTCCTCAACGACGGCATCGACTTCACCCCCGGCAGCCTCGATTCCATCGCCTTCCGGGTGCTCGGCGCCATCGCCGGCATCCTCATCGGATCGGGCGTGCTGCGGGCCATGGTGGCGCCGCGCGACCCGGCCCACCGGCTGCTCGCCGTCAGCGACAGGACGGCCGAGATCGTCGCGCGCACGGGGCATGCGCTGATCCTCGTCTACGCGGCCGACCTCATCTTCGGCGAGTTCGCCATCGCGGCCCATTTCCGGGTCGTCCTCAGCGAGGCCTCGACCATGGTCATGGTCACGGTGTGCGGCGCGCTCCTGGCGCTGGCCCTCCTGCGCCTGAGCCAGGTCGAACCGCCCGTCGCGGCGGAGGCGATGCCGGCGGCGACCTCCGCCGCCACCCTGACCGTGCTGACGCCCCTCGTCTGGGCCGCCGTGGCGGCCTCCGTGGCGGCGATGCTCGCCGGCTTCACCGCGCTCGGCGGCTTCCTCATCGGCCGGCTGATCGTCACCGGCCTGCTCCTCGCCCTCGGCTGGGTCGTGCTGATCTGCGTCGACGCGCTGTTCGTGACCCGCGGCGACATCGAGGGCAGCCCCCGGCTCGCGCGCCTGAGCCGGGCCCTGGCGGTGCAGCCGGATACCCTGGCGCTGGGCTCCGTCGTGATCTCGGGTGTGCTCAACATCGTCGTCGTGACCGCGATGGTCTTCGTCGTCATCGGGCCCTGGAACCTCGCCTACGGCGAGTTCAACCCGTTCCGGGACGCCTTCCTCGGCTACAAGCTCACGGATGTCCGAAACCTCGTCGGCGCGGCGGGCTTCGCGGCCCTGACCGCCGTCGTGGGCGTGGTTCTGACCCGGGTCGGGACCGGATGGCTTGATCGCAAGGTGCTGCCGCAGACGCGCCTCGACGCGGGCGCGCGCTACTCCGTCATCACGGTGGTCGGCTATGGCGGCCTCGTGCTGACGCTGCTGCTGGCGCTCGGCCAGCTCGGCGTGAACCCGCAGAGCCTCACGGTGATCGCCGGCGCGCTCTCCGTCGGCGTGGGATTCGGGCTTCAGAGCATCGTCTCGAACTTCGTCTCGGGGCTGATCGTGCTCGCCGAGCGCCCGATCCGGGTCGGCGACATCGTCTCGGTCAAGGGCGAGGAGGGCCGGGTCAAGAAGATCAGCGTCCGCTCGACCCTCATCGCCACCGGCGACCGGACCGACCTCATCGTGCCGAACACCGACATCATCACCTCCATCGTCCGCAACAAGACGCTGACGGACGTGTCGCAGCGCCTGCGCCTGCCGATGGTGTTCGACCGGGACACGGATCTGGGGCTCGTGCGCGACATCCTCATCGCGGTCGCCGCGCGGCACCCCAACGTGGCGGACGAGCCCGCGCCGGTCCTGCTCCTGATGAAGCTCGGCGAGACCCTGGAGGTCGAAGCGCGCCTGTTCCTCCACGACGTCGCCCTCGGCGACGCGACCCGCAGCGAGGTGAACCTCGTCCTGCTCGAGTTCTTCCGCCGCTCCGGCATCACCCTCGGCGCCGGCCCGAGCCCCTGAGGTTTGCGCTCCCGGCCCTGCTTCCAGCGCGCGGGGGCCGTCTCACAGGGGCCGGGTGCCGCCGGCGAGCAGCCAGCCCCTGGCCCGCTGGAGCAGGGCCGGGCGGACCCGGGCGACGTCGTCGCCATCGACGAGGGGCGAGGTCGAGAGGGCGGTGAGGTAGGCCGCCTCGCGGTCCTGGCAGGCGTGCAGGGACGCCTCGGCCGCGCGGGCGCGCGAGGTGAGCGCGGCCTGCAGGGTGAAGGTGCGGTGGAGGCAGCCCCGCCAGGCGGCGTGCCGGTCGGCGACCGCGCCGGCCTGGGCCGGGGCCACACCCGGAAGTCCGAGCGAAACCGCGAGGAGAAGCACGCGCGCGGCGCCGGACCGGGTCGTCATGGAAATCGCTCTCCGAGTGGCGGCCAGTCTCGCGGACGATGCTGAATCAATCGTCACAGCGGCCGTGGACGGGGCGTGCCGTTTCGGGACGGCCTCCGGGTGGCTCGCTGAAGGCCGGGCCGACGGCGCGGGTTGCCAACGGAGCCCCGACGCGCCAAGGAGGCCGCCGCGAGGCCACCTCCTCCCCCGATCACGGGGCACAGGTCCGGGACGGCCCGGCGGCACGCACCCCGCGTCTTCCGGGACAATGCCGCCGCGCGGCGGGGGGCGGGACAGGAAGCGGAGCGCCGCCATGGCCTGGATCGTTCTCGTCGCCGCCGGCCTCCTCGAAGTCGTGTGGTCCTTCGCGATGAAGCAGTCGGACGGGTTCTCGCGGCCCTGGCCGACGGCGATCATGGTGGTGACCATGGTGGGCAGCGTCGGCCTCCTGGCCCTCGCCATGCGCACCCTGCCGCTGGGCACCGCCTACACCATCTGGACCGGGATCGGCGCGGTCGGCGCCTTCGTCGTCGGCATCGTGGTCCTCGGCGAGGACGCCAGCCCGGCCCGCATCGTCGCGGCGGTGCTCATCGTGTCGGGCCTCGTGACGATGAAGCTCGCGAGCCCGCAGTGACCGCCCGGGGGCATCGGCTTGTCCGAAGGCCGGTGTCCACCTTTCGGGCCGATGCCTCAGCGGTTGGCGGTGGTGACCGGCGAGGTGGCGCGGCCGAGGGACACCCAGGACTGGGTCTCCTGGCTCTCGCGCTTGATGAAGGTGTAGCCGGTCTGGCGCCAGGACTGGACGGCGCTGGTCTTGTTGTCGAGGATGAAGTCGCCCCGATCGGTGATCAGGGTGAGGACCGCATGCCCCTCGCCCTTCTCGTCGATGACCACGGTCATCCGCATGGCCCGGCGCGGCAGGCCGGCCTCGGCCAGCAGCTTGCGCTTCAAGAGCTGGAAATCCTCGCAATCGCCCGAGCCGTCCTCGGCGAGATCCCAGCGGTCGGCGACGTGGAGGTGCTCCATGTCGGTCACCGCGCGCAGGGACTTGTTCACCCGGCGGTTGATGGAGACGATGGTGTTCCAGGTGCCCGCATCGAGGGCGATGGTGGCGGGCTCGGTGCGGTCGACCGCGCACTCGGCGGCGTAGGTCTCGCAGAACGTGACCCAGGCGGCGATGGGGCGGGCGGCGGGGCCGCTGACGAGGACGCTCGGGCTGGCGGGCAGGGAGGCGAAGGTCTGGGCTGGGGCGGCGACGGGGGCTGCCAGCAGACCGGCGAAGAGCGCCGCACGGCCGAGGGCACCACCCGTAACCGCTTGCAGGCACTTCGAAATCGCGATCCGCATGGCCGGCCCGTTCCCGTTAATCTTCCGTTAATGAAAGGTCTCACGGCGGCCCGGACGCGGCAATCGCCGGGTTAATAAAGGGTTAACGGTGTGGATAGTTGCACCCGGGGTGAAAGAAGCGCGACCGTGCCGAACGAAAAAACGCCCCGCCGGAGGACCGGCGAGGCGCTTGGCGCAGGGATGTCATTTGGCATCCCTTCGATCGGTACGGATTCGAACGGGCGCGACGGACCTCCCTCTCCTGGAAGGAGAGGGGACCCGCGCGTCACCGCTTTCATGCGCGATCCGCGCAATGGATCCGGTGCGGCTGAAAGCCGGATCAGGCCTGGGGCAGATCCGGGGTGATGCCGAGGTTGGCCATGCCCTCCGAGAGCAGGTCGGCGGCGTTGGGCGTGCCGAGCAACTCGCGGGCGGCGCCCTCGCCGACGGATTCGCGCTCGCGGGCGAAGCGGACGGCGTCGGTCCATTCCTCCGCCTCCATGTCGCCGCGCCCGACATAGATCAGGGCCAAGAGGTCGGCGCGCTCGTCGTCGTTGAGGGCGCCGATCATCGCCCGCACCTCTTCCTCCGTGGCGTCGTCGGTGCCGGAGGTGAGCACGTCGGTGGCGCCGTCATCGATGGCGTTGGAGCCGGAATCCGGGTCCGTCGGCCCCTCCTTCACCTCGACGGCGCGCAGGCGCAGGATGATCTCGGTGACGGTGTCGACTGGAATGTCCATGCGCGTGTCCCAAACCTCGACCGCCGGGGGCGGCGGCCCTGAGCAGGCACAACCCGTCAGGGGGAGATGGGTTCGCGGATCACGCCGTCCCATCGACGAAGGCGCGCATGAGGCTGTGTGCGATGGCCATGGGCGGGGGCACCGTGAGGCCGTCGGCGTGCGTCCCGGCGATCATCGCGGCGATGTCCGCGCGGGTGAGCCAGCGCGCGTCGGTGAGCTCGACGGGATCGAGGGTGATCGCGTCGTCGAGGGCCTCGGCGACGCAGCCGATCATCAGGGAGGCGGGGAACGGCCAGGGCTGGGACGCGCGGTAGGTCACCGCGCCGACGCGCAGGCCGACCTCCTCGAAGGTCTCGCGCCGCACGGCGTCCTCGATGGTCTCGCCGGGCTCGAGGAAGCCGGCGAGGCAGGAATACATCGCCTCCTTGAAGCGCGGCGAGCGGCCGAGGAGGCAGCGTTCCCCCTTCGTGATCAGCATGATCACCACCGGGTCCGTGCGCGGGAAGTGGTGGGTCTCGCAGGCGGTGCAATCGCGCCGGTAGCCGCCGGCGCCGGGCTCGGTCGGGGCGCCGCAATTGGCGCAGAAGCGGTTGCGCGCGTGCCAGGACAGCAGGGATTTCGCCGTCGCCAGCAGCCCGAGCTCGTGGGGGGCGACCCTGCCCTCGGCGGCGAGGCTGCGGAGGTCGTTGGTCTGGACATCCGGGTCGGCGTCGAAGGTCTCGGCCCGCTCCGCCGCCACGGCGGTGGCGAAGACCGGGTCGCCGTCGAGGCGGCCGAGGAAGAGCGTGACGCCGGGCTCGGCCCCGATGCGGTCGGGGGCGAGCAGGGCCGAGCCGTCCATCAACACGATCCGGTCGCCGGCGATCACCACGCGGCGGGTACCGGGCGCGGTGAGCGACGGCACCGCCGCGAGGCTCTCGGCGGAATGGCGCACGAGGCGGTTGTGGACGTAGCCAAGGCCATCGCGAAAATCGGTCATGCTCAGGCCGCCGCGAACAGGGCGCCGATGCGCTCGATCATCTGGGCGCGGGCGTGGGCCGGATAGGGCTTGGCGTCCCCCACGCCCCAGACCGGACGCGGCCAGGCGGGATCGGACAGGAACCGCCCGATGACGTGGACGTGGAGCTGGGGCACGACGTTGCCCAACGCCGCGACGTTGACCTTGTCGGGCTTGGCCAGCGCCAGCATCACGCCGCTGGCGAGGCGCATCTCGTCCATGAGGCTTCTCGCGTCGTCCGGGGACAGGTCGGTGATCTCGCTGACGTCGGGGCGGCGCGGCACCAGGATCAGCCAGGGAAACCGGGCGTCGTCCATCAGCAGCACGCGGCACAGGGCGAGGTCGCCGGCATGGACGGTGTCGGCGGCAAGACGCGGGTCGAGGGTGAAGTCGGCGGTGGTGCTCATGGGGGAGCGATGTAGGGCGGATTTCGCGCCGATGCGAGATGGTGGGCACTGCCGTCGAGACAGGCTTGGCAACCCTCCCCCGCCCCGGCGGGAATCGTGAGGCCCCGCGCCACGAGCGTCATGACATCCCGTCGAACACGCACGCGCGCCATCACCGCAAGCGGGGGAAGGGCCTGCGTTCAGCGTCGCTCCCCAGCCCGGTGGGGGAGAATCCGATGGATGGTCCCCATGCCTCGGGTCGGCTTGCGACCCTTTGCAGGGCCTGAAGAGGTTCGCTTGTGGGCTGCTCGGTCAGGCAGACGCCTACGGCCGGGACAAGTGGAAAGCCGACGGTACCGAATGGTGGAGAAGTCGTCGTCCTTCTGACGGCGCTCACTCTCCAGAGGCGTGATCACTGTACCTTCGCACCAGCGGCTTCACAGACAATTTCGAGGCAGCGTAGGCGGGCTTGCGGGTCCCGGATCTTTGCGAAAGCTTTGACCAAGTCCAAGCACTCCTGGATGAGGACTAGCTCGTCTTGCCGCACAAGAGCGATTGCGGGCTGGATCGCGTTTGTGGGGGCAGGATGGCCGCCCAACTCTGCAGCGGTCATCCCAAGCGTGAGTGCGATCCGCTTGAGATACTGCTGCTGGAGTTGAGCTTGGGCTCTTTGCTGATCCACCTCAGGCTCCACGAGCGCGGTCTGCACCTCCTCGAGGGTATTCAACTTGCGGCCCATCGCCGATCTCCGAAGTCGCTTAGTTGTCGCTCGTATCACATTCGGAACGTGCGTTTGGCCACCACATTTAGTGTATACTAATCGTACGCTTACGTACACAGGTTGCATTTATCGATGCGGAACCTTTATGTTCGTCTCAAAGTCAGATACCTGTCAAATAGTAGCGATTGGAATGAGGTTTGAGAGGGCAGATGGGGCATCGCGCATCACAGACAGCGGTCGCTGCCCAGATCCTGTTGCAGGACGCCCTTGATTCTTCCGAGACGATCGGCCGGTGGGAGTACGACGTACCCAACGACCGGGTGTATGCCGATGCGCTCGTGGCTCTGGTGTTCAATCTCGATCCCGTGCGGGCAGAGGCAGGTGCCCCGCTGAGCGCGTTCCTCGACGGCATTCATCCCGACGATCGCGAACGGGCTGCGCGGACGATTGCGCAAAGTGCCGAGGACGGCCTCTCCTGCACCCTGGAGTACCGGGTCTGCTCCGCCGATGGTGTAACCCGCTGGATACTGGATCGCGGCCGTATCGCCCATGATCGTACAGGCCGCCCGACCCGTGGCAGCGGCATCCTCGTTGACATCACCCAGACGAAGCAGGACGCGGCCGATATTTGTACGTCCCCCTTTGATCCTCGGTCCTCATTGGAACGCGCGGCCGAGCATAGCCTCGCCGCTCGTGACGCCATCCATGAGCTTCCGGACTCGGTACTCCATCTCATGAGCAACATGCTCCTGCTGGAGATCGGACGGCAACTCTCCGACATCTCCGACGTCAGGCGACAAGGTGGAACGAACTGATCTTGGTCCTACCGATCACGTTTCGAACGGCCGATTTGGGTCGGAGCCGAAAGGCCAGAGTCCAGGTGCCGCGCCACCCGGACGTCCTGAGCAGGCGCCAAACCTCTGATCTCCCTGCTAAATCCCGCTGAACCAGTTGTAGCCCTGGTCTTCCCAATATCCGCCCGGATAGTCGTTGGTGACGAACACGCTGCCGATGTATTTCGGGCTCTTGAAGCCGAGCTTCGTCGGCACGCGCACCCGCAGGGGGTAGCCGTATTCGGGGGCGAGCTCCTTGCCGGCGAAGTCCAGCGCCAGGACCGTCTGGGGGTGGAGCGCGCTCGGCATGTCGAGGCTGCCGTAATAGCGGTCGGCGCATTTGAAGCCGACATACTTCGCCGTGAGATCGGCGCCGACCCGCTCCAAAAACGCCCGCAAGGGCACGCCGCTCCACTGGCCGATCTGGCTCCAGCCCTCGATGCAGACGTGGCGGGTGATCTGGCTCTCCTGCGGCAGGGCGCGGAGTTTCTCCAGGGTCCAGGGGGTCTTGTCGGCGACGAGGCCGGTGACCTCGAGCTTCCAGTCCACGCCCTCGACCTCGGGGATGTTGTCGGGCGGATAGTAGGCGTTGAACCGGAACGGGGTGTCGATCATCGAGGCCGGATAGGTCGGCACCAACGTGTTCGGGTCGAACAGCCAACCCTGGACCCGGTCGTTGAATTTCGACATGGCCCACAGCACCCGGTCGGCCACGGTGCCGTTGGAGCCGGTGGAAAGGTCGCAGCCCGTGAGCAGCGTCAGGGCGCCGAGCGACAGGCCGGAGCGCAGGAGCGCCCGGCGCTCGAGCTTGACCAGCTCCGGCTGGAGGTCGGCGCGCAGGCCTTTGAGGCGGGCGGCGGAGTCGGGGTCGCGGGTCATGCTTGCGTTTCCGAGGGTGTCACGCGGGCGCGGCCGGTGATCATCGCCTTGAGGGTGCTGGGCACCACCAAAACCAGTGCGAGGTGCAGGACGATGAAGCCGACGAGGCCCGCCATGGCGCCGAAATGCACGCGGCGCGCCCACTCGTAGCCGCCGAACACGGACGCCAAGCCCTGGAGCTGCACCGGCTTCCACAGGGCGAGGCCCGAGGCGAGGAGGAGCGCGCCGAGAAGAAACGCCACCGCGTAGGCGAGGCGCTGCACGGCGTTGTACTGGCCCAGCCGATGAACCAGGCGGAAGGCGAGCGCGGCCTTCGCGTCGCGCCAGACGGCGCCGACGCTCAGGGGCAGGAACGTGCGGGTCACGTGCCGGCTGACGAGCCCGTAGACGAGGTAGACGAGGCCGTTCACCGCGAACAGCCACATGGCGGCGAAGTGCCAGGCGATGGCCCCGCCGAGCCAGCCGCCGAGCGTCGCCCATTTCGGGAAGGTGAAGGGGAAGAGCGGCGAGGCGTTGTAGATCGCCCAGCCGGAAAACAGCATGCAGAACACCGCGACCGCGTTGATCCAGTGGGTGAGGCGCACCACGAGGGGGTGGATCACCACGAGGCGGGCGGGGAGTTCGGGGACGATGGTCATGATGCCTTCAATCTTCGAGGACTCCCGCCTTTGCGATGAACGGCGCGCGGACGTGCGGGATGGTCGTGCGAATTCCCCCCCCCCCCCGCTTGCGAGGAGAGGGCCGGAGGCACCCCGCCGTGCCTCCGGCGAGCGGAGGCGTAAGCCGAAGCGACGGTGAGGGGGCGCGTCCGAAAGAGGCTCCTTCGGATACGCCCCCTCACCTTCGGCTGCCGCCTCGCTTTGCCGACGACAAGGTCGGCAAAGCCCTCTCCCCGCAGGCGGGGAGAGGGTTAACAGCGGCCTCACATGGACGGCACGGTGCCGTTGCGGCCGACGATGAGGATCGGGGCGGTGAGCGTGCCGTCGGCGCCCTTCTTGGTGAAGGCGACGAGCTTGGAGCCCGGCACGAGGACGCTCTTCTCGCCCGGATCGACCAGGGTCACCGGCACGTCGTCCGGCACCACGACCTTCTTCTCTCCGCCCTGGTACTTGACCAGCAGGGTGCGGCCGTCCGTGCCCGAGAGGGTGCCGACGGCGCCGTTGGTCATGGTGGAGTTCGTGCCGAGATCCCAGGGGTAGTGGCCGTCGGCGGTGCCGCGGAGCGAAGAGGCGAACACCGTCACCTGCAGGGCCTTCTGCGTGCCATCGGGCTGCGGGATCGCGGCGGTGCCGATGTAGCTCTCCGACTTGATGTCGGCGAGCTTGCCCGTGGTGGCGGCGAGGATCTTGGTGTCGTTCGAGAACTGGACGGTGATCGAGTCGCCCGTGCGCGGCTTGATGGTGAGGGTCGATCCGTCGACCTTCTCGAGGGTGCCGCGGTAGCGCACGATGTCGTCGGCGCGGGCGGTGGTCACGGCCACCGTCAGGGTCAGGGCGAGGCCGGTCAGCAGGCTCTTCATCATGGCGTGTCTCTCCTTCGGGGTTTCGTTTTCTGGATAGAACGGACGCGCCCGTCTGCGCGCCCGCAGCAATCCCAATCGTCACAATCCCAATCGTCACATGGGCGGAACGGTGCCGTTCTGGCCGACCACCATGCGGTCGACGACGGCCGTGCCGGAGGCGTCGGCGCGGGTGAAGGCGACAACGCGGGCACCCGGCTTGATCAGGCTGGCATCGGCGGGGGCGAGGGCCACCACGGGCACGTCGTCCGGCACGGTGATGGTCTTCTGGCCGCCGGCATACGTCACCGTGATGGTGCGGTTGGCCGTGCCCGTCACGGCGCCGACGGCGCCGTTGGTCATGGTGTTCTCCTTCTCGAGATCCCACGGGTAGTGGCCGTCGCCGGAGCCGCGCATGCTGGGCGCGAACACCGCGACCTCGAGGGCCTTCAGGGTGCCATCGGGTTGGGGCGTGGCGGCGGTGCCGACGTAGCTGTCGGGCTGGATGTCGGTGATCTTGGCGGCACTCGCGCCGGCGACCCGGACGGCGTCGCCGAGCCGGACGGTGACGGCCTCGCCGACACGCGGCTTGATGGTGACGGCGCTGCCCTCCACCGACGCGATGGTGCCGCGGATGCGCACGACGGGCGCCTCCGCCCGGGCCGGGAGCGCCGCGGCGAGGCCGAGGCAGGTGGTGGCGAGACCCGCGGTGGCGAGGAGCGTGGCGAGACGGGCGGCTCTGATCATGGGGGTCCTTCCATCGGCGATGAGCCGATCCGGCGGGACCCTGCCCGGCATCAAAGTCGCGCGCAAGTCAATTGTGCGCGATGCGGTTACGCTTGGTGTCCGGTGACGCTCGGGGATTCGGCGGCCTCAATGGGCCATCAGCATCGGGATGTTGGCATGGGCCAGGAGGTGGCTCGTCGGGCCGCCGAAGATCATCTGGCGCAGGCGGCTCTGGGTGTAGGCGCCCTTGATGAGCAGGTCGCAGCCGAACGACTCGGCCTCGGCGAGGAACACCTCGCCGGGGGTGCGCCGCCCGGCCGAATGGGCGCGGTGATCGGCGGCGATGCCCTCGCAGGCCAGCGCCCGGGCGAGTTCCTCCGCGCTCGGCCCCGGCACGGTGCCGCCCTCGACGCTGATGACGCGGATGCGCTGGGCCCGGCGCAGGAACGGCATGGCGAAGGCCACGGCGCGGGCGGTCTCGGTCGAGCCGTTCCAGGCGATGAGGATCGCGTCGCCGAGCGTCGCGGGGGCGATGGGGGGCGCGAGCAGGATCGGCCGCCCGCCCTCGAACAGGGCGGTCTCGAAGGTGGTCATGCGCGGCGAGCCGTCCTCGGTGCCGGGCCGACCCACCACTGTAGCGGTGAACAGGCGGGCATACTGGCCGAGGAAGGCGTCGCCCGCCGGCACGTCGGGGCGCCAGCGGTAGCGCGGACCGGCCGCCGCGACGGCGGCCGGGGTGCAGGGTCCATCGTCCATCAGCGGCACGCCGGCCTGCTGCATGAAGGCGACGAAGCGGCCGCCGGCGGCCTCGGCCTCGGCCTTGTCGGCCTCCTCGTCGCGCAGCCAGGTCATGCCGCCGACCATGTCGACGGGGACGTACTCGGCGAGCGCCGGGCGCAGGGACACGCCCTCGACGAGGCTGCCGAAGCGACGGGCGGCGAGGATCGCCGTCTCGAACACCGAGGGCAGGCTGTCGTGGAGGGCGACGGGAACGAGGAGCGTCTTCATGGCAGGCTGCCTTCGATGGCGCGGACCGCCGGAGGCTAGTGCGATTTTCGCCGCCGGCAAACTCCGACCGGCGCGGAGTCACACGGTTTTCGGGCTCACGCGGTTTTCGGCGGAACACCCGGATCGAGCCGGCGCCGGACCGCCCGCGTCAGCGGCGCCTCGACGAACCGGGCGACCACCAGGGCGGCGGCCACCGACAGGACGAGCATGAGGCCGAGCGCGCCCCACGGGCCGACGGAACCCGCGAGACCGAGGCGGTCGAGGGCCTCGCGGGTGCCGCGCAGGACGAAGGGGTGGATGAGGTAGAGGGCGTAGGACGCGTCCCCGAGGGCGACGACGGCGGCGACCATTCCGCCCTGCGATGCGGTCGAATGCCCAAGTTCTCGCTCGCGTTCTCGTCCGAGCGCGGCGGCGGCCACGAGGAGGAGCGCCGGCCCGCCATAGGCCAGGGGCCGCCACAGGGCGTCCGGCTCGCCGGCTCCGGCGAGACAGGCGAAGCCGAGGCCGGCCAGGGCGAGGCGGGAGGGGGCGGACAGGCGCAGGCCGTGCGCGCGGGCGAGCGCCAGCCCGGCGCCGAGGGCGAATTCGAGGATGATGGGACTGCTCCAGAACGCCAGCGGCGTCGGCAGGTCGGGCACCGTCAAGCCCACGGCGACGAGGCCGACGAGCGCCGCGCCGAGCCACGCCACCGCCCTGCCCCGCCCCCAACCGAGGCCGAGGGCGAAGACCGCGTAGAAGAACATCTCGCAGTTCAGGGTCCAGCCGAGGCCGTAGAGGGGCTGGGGAATCCCGTCCGGGCGTAGGGCCGGCCAGAACAGGAGCGAGGCGGCGACGTAGCCCGGCGCCAGGGATTCCCCGCCGTTGAGGAGGCTCGGCACGGCCAGCGCCAGGGCGAGGTAGAGCCCCGTCACCAGCCAGTAGAGCGGCACCAGCCGGGCGACCCGGTGGGCGAGGAAGCGGGCCCGTCCGCCCGTCCGCCCGTAAAGCGGCGCCGACGCGTGGACGATGATGAAGCCCGAGATGACGAAGAACACGTCGACTCCGGCCGACCACGGCAGCCACGGGCTCGGGGTGAAGGCGAGCCCGGCGCGCCGGGCCAGGGCCGCCGCCTCGAACTGCCCGTGATGGATCACCACGAGCCCGGCCGCGACCGCGCGCAGGCCCTGGATCGCCTGGAGCTTCACGCCGCGCCGCCCCCCGCCAGGCGCCGTCCCCGGCGGAGTTTGCTGCCCGGGATCGGCAGCACACGAGCCTTGTCCCGCGAAAACAGGTTGGAACAGAACAGTTCTTCCCCCGTTGACCGGCCGAAGGCGAAAGTCACGGACCCGGGCGGGCACAATGGCCCCCAGGTCCGTTCTTTGATGTCGCCGCAGCCATATTGAGGACAACGATGATCAACAAGACCATTGCCATGACCGCCGTGATCACGGCCCTCGCGACCCCCGCCTTTGCGCAGGACATGGGCGATTTTCGCCTTGCGGCGATGCAGGCCAATGCCTTCGAGGTCCAGTCGAGCCAGATCGCCCTGTCGAAGAGCCGCAACTCGCAGGTCGTCCGCTTCGCCAAGGAGACCCTGCGCGACCACCGCGCCGCCAACGTCGCCCTCGCGGGCGGTGAGGGCAACGTGATGGCCCGCAACGACGGCATCGGCGGTCTCGTCACCGCGCCGATCGCCATCGCGGGCGGCGCCGTTGGTGCGGCCACGGGCGCGGCCACCGGCGTCGTCGGCGGAACCCTGAGCGGCGGCCCCGTCGGCGGTCTCGAGGGTCTCGGTTCGGGTGCGCGCCGCGGCGCCGCCGCCGGCTCGATGATGGGCGATGTCGACACCACGGCCGGCACGACCCTGGTCCAGCCGAACCCGCAGCAGCAGGCGATGCTCGCCGAGCTGTCGCAGACCCCGTCCGGCCAGCGCTTCGACCGTCTCTACGGCTCGATGCAGGTGAAGTCGCACGAGATGGCCATCGGCATGTACCAGTCCTACGCGTCGAACGGCCCGAACCCGGCCCTGCGCGCCCACGTCCAGCAGGCTCTGCCGGTTCTCGAGCACCATTACCAGATGGCCCAGCGCCTGCCCGGCGCCCGCTGAACGGATTTTTCGTCCCGGACGCGTTCGTCCTGGGCATTCATGTCCGAGGCATGATCGCCCTGGAAACATGAGCAAAAGGGCGTCGCGCGCAAGCGCGGCGCCCTTTCGTTTGGGCGATCGTCGGCGACCGACGGGACGCTCGAAAATTTCCCGTCCGCGCTCCCCCTGCCGCATCGGTTCGCCATCGTGGCGGTTCCCTCCCGACGGGGCATCTCAGCCGTTGCCTGCGGGCACCACGGCGGAGCGGGAAGTCCGTGACCGACGCTCAGAAGTCCATGGAGGCCGACAGCAGGTAGGTGCGCGGCGCGCCCTGGGCGAGGATGCCACGGCCGGTGGACGCCCAGTAATTGTTGCCCGTCACGTTCACGACGTTGGCGCGCAGGGTCAGGGGGCGATTCTCGAAGGTGGTGGCGTAGCGCAGGCCGAGATCGAGGGTCGCCCAGTCGGGGATCTTCTGGGTGTTGGCCAGATCGTAGTATTGCGACGCGGTGTAGATCACGCGCCCGGTGAGGCTGAGGCCCGCCAGCAGGGTCGGCGGGAGATCGTATTCGCCGTAGAGATTGAGCTGCACATCCGGCACGCCGACCGCGACCTTTCCGACATTGGCCGCCGCCTGCGCCCGCACCTGCACGCCGTCGAGCAGGCTGACGCCGCCGAGGAGCCGGATGCCCGGCACGGGCTCGCCGAACACCGTGAGTTCGACGCCGCTGTTGCGCTGGCGTCCGTCGACGGAGAAGACCAGCGTCGACGGGTCGGTGAAGCCGAAGGGCTGCTCGATCTCGAAGGCGGCGAACCCGACGCCGACACTGCCGAAATCGTACTTGGCGCCGACCTCCGTCTGACGCGAGACCGCGGCCGGGAAGGCGGCGGTGGCGTTGACGGCGTTGACCGGGGGAGCCGGCGAGGTCAGGCCCTCGATGTAATTGGCGTACAGCGACAGGCGCTCGACCGGCTTCACCACCAGGCCGAGGCCCGGGGAGAAGGCACCGCTGTCGCTGGAGCCGGTCCGGAATCCGGTGACGGCGTTGTAGGAGTTCACGTCGAGGCTCTGCCAGCGGCCCCCGAGGGTGAGCAGCACCCTGTCGTCGAAGGCCGACAGGGTGTCGGCGATGGCGATGCTGCGGTTGAGGCGGCTCGAGGTGCGGGGGGTCGCGTTCGACAGGCCGGCGGTGGCGCGCGGTGCCACGGAGACCGGATCGTAGAGGTTCGACACGATGGTCGGGCCGACACTCTGCGCCGGCGGCTGGGCGAGGTCCTGCCAGAATCCCACCGCCGCGAGGCCGAAGCTGTGCTTGATCGGACCGGTCTCCACCGTGCCGCGAAGGCCCGCCTCGGCGGTCCGGTTGACGATGTGGAACGGAAGGTAGCTGATGGGATCGCGGTAATCGCCGCGGGCGTTGAAGATCGCCAGCACGCCGCCGAAATACTCCTGGCGGAAGTTCGAGCGGCCATAGGCCCCGTAGACGGTCAGGTCCGGCGTGAGATCGTACTCGATCCGGGTCGCCACCTGCTGGTTGGCGCTGTCGCGATACTCCCAGCTTTGGTGCTGGTTCAACGTCAGGTCCGGCGCGCGCGGGATGCGCACGCCGGCGGCCACCGAGCGGTTGCGCAGGGGCGCGGTGAAGTCGAGTTCCTGATAGCCGAGATCGACGCTCGCCCGCAGGCGTTCGCCGCGATAGTCGAGCGCCAGCGACGCGACGCCGAGATGCAGGCTCTGATGGTCGATCGGTGTGCTGCCGTTGTTGAAGGCACCGTTGAAGCGGATGCCCCATTCCTTGGCCTCGCCGAAGCGCCGGCCGATATCGACCGCCTTGTAGATCTGCGTGTCCGAGGCGTAGCCGAGGGTGACGCGGTTGAGGGGCACGTCGTCGGCGCGCTTCGGAATCAGGTTGATCACGCCGCCGATGTTGCCGAAGGGCGGGATGCCTGAGAGCAGGGTCGAGGGTCCGCGCAGCACCTCCACCCGCTCGATCGGCTCGATGGCGGGGTTGAAGGCATCGGCCACGCCGTAGAGGCCGTTGAAGGCGATGTCCTGCGCGAAGACCGGAAAACCGCGAATGAAGAAGCCGAGGATACCGGAAAAGGCCGGCACGTTGGTGCGGATCGACGGATCGTTGTTGACCACGTCCTGCACGTTGCGCGCCTGCTGGTCGCGCACCAGCTTCTCGGTGTAGCTCGTCGCGCTGAAGGGCTGGTCGAAGACGTTGCGGTTGCCCAGGAACCCGAGGCGCGAGCCGGTGGCGACGGCGCCGCCGGCATAGGGCGCGGGCGGCGGTCCCACCACCGCATTGGGGTTCACCGGCGCCCTGGGGCTGCCCGATGCGCGCCCCGCGGCGCCGGAGCCCTGCACCGACAATTCGTCGAGTTGCACCGCCGTTTCCCCCTGCGCCGTTTCCCCCTGCGCGAGGACCGGAGCGGCCGCCGCCACGGCGGCGACGATCACGCCGAGGCCCCAGCCCTGCCGCAGGGCCGGGCGATGCCGCCCGACGTTTCGGAACCCGCCCATGGGAAACTCCAGCACACTTGAGAACACCGGCTTCTGGCCCGGGCGCGAGGAAGCAGGCCAGCGCCTCGTCGAAGCACAGCCAACCCCCGTGGCGCAGGGTTTTATCCAGCGAGCCTCTCAAGCCTGTCAACGAGTCCAGACTTGCAGGGATAAATTGAATCAATGCTGTGACCTGTCCGGCACACACTCATCTTAGAACCATTACAGTTCAAGTATTACGGTTGACACATGTGATTTTGCGGGATGATTTCCTTCTCTAAAGCGTTCGCTCCGCGACGGCAGCGTTCATACCGTCGCCCCTGCGATCCTCGGGCGGCAAAGCACCGCTGGTGGCGCGCGCTCGGAGCGCTTCCGCCAGCGATCGTGCCGGCCGCGCGCAACGAAGCAATGATTGCCTGAAGCACATGGTTGATAGCAACGAACCGCATCATGCTTCAAACGCAGACAAGGCATGTCAATCTGAAGAATTGAGATAGCGTTCTTGATGTTTTCGATCAAAGCAGCAATTTGCGTTGAAGAGGGGCCTTAACTGTGAACGGTGACATGAACGAAGACAGCAATTTCCAGGAAACGGCTTTGATCGATCTGGCCGGCGATATCGTTTCGGCCTTCGTGTCGAACAACTCAGTGCCGGTGGCGGACCTGCCGGTGCTGATCCGCAACGTCCACGCGGCGCTGAGTGGTCTCGCCACCGGCACCGCACAGCCGGCATCGCAGTCTGCGCAGGATGAGGCGATCGAAAAGCCTACCGCCGCGCAGATCCGCAAATCCCTGACGCCGGACGGCATCGTCAGCTTCGTGGACGGCAAGACCTACAAGACCATGAAGCGGCACCTGACCACGAACGGCTTCGATCCGCAGAGTTACCGCCAGCGCTTCGGCCTGCCCGCCGACTATCCGATGGTCGCACCGAACTACGCGGCGCAGCGCTCGGCCCTGGCCAAGTCCATCGGCCTCGGCCGCCCCGGCGGCCGCAGCGAGGCTGCACAGACGGCGAAGGCCCCCGACCGCAAGCAGGCTGCCTGAGTCCTCCACTGTCACCTGAGCGACCGAAGTCCCGCAGCCTCCCAGGCGCGGGGCTTCGCCTTCCTCAACGCACGTCGTTCCCTACGCGTTGAGGCGTGCCGCGACGAGATCGATCTCCCGGGCGAGCCGTCGCAAGACCACATCGTCGAGGGCGCTCGAGCGCCGCAAGCCCCAGAGGGCCTACCGCTCGGCGACGGATACGCGGCCCTGGACATTACGCCGAAGCCACGGCTTCTAGGACAGGAAGCAGGGGTGGGACACCGGGGGGAACGCCTTGTCGAAGACAATCAGCTTCTGGACGACGGCGCTCTGCCTGCTGGCGCCCTTCTCGGTCTCCGCGCAATCTGCGACCAACCTCACGGCCTTGCGCGGCCTCGCACCCGTGAGCGCGCTCGCGGGAACTGAGGAAGGCCGTGCCGCGCTCACCGCCAACCTGCGGGTCACGGGCGAGATTCAGTCCGGCGTCGCCAAGCCGCCGCTGCTGCTCGACCCGGACGCGCAGCGCCAGCTCGCCCTGCGCGATGCCTTCATCACCGACGGGAATGCAGCGGAGCTCGCCGATGGGCTCGGCAGCAGGCTCGGCGAGCTCTACCAGACCCGGGCCCGCTACACCGACCACGCGACGTTCACGAACGTCGCGCCGTCCGTCGCCGACCTGATCGGCTACACCAACAACGTCGCCAAGTCCGACTCGAATGCCGGCAAGTACTTCTTCGCCAACGCGACGACGAACGGCAAGACGCCTGTCTCCGACGCCGCGCGCGCCATCCTGGCCGAACGCGGCGGCACCGTCGACGTGTTCGGGAAGGCCTATGGTCGCCCGGCCGGGGCCCAGGGCGCAGACGCCTACGGCAATTCGCGTCCGTTCCAGACCCTGCCACAGCTGTTCGTCTACCGCGGCGGCGACTATTTCGGGCGGGCGTCGCACAGCCTCGATTGGCTGCGGGGACCGGGTCAGAACCTGACCGACAGCCCCTCCTATCCGAGCGGGCACACCACCTACGGCTACACCGAGTCCTTGATCCTCGCGATCCTGGTCCCGGAGCGCTACCAGCAGATGGTCGCGCGCGCCGCCGAATACGGGACCAACCGCATCGTCGTCGGGGCCCACTACGCGATGGACGTGCTCGGCGGCCGGGCGGTCGCCCTGCACGCGGTCGCGCACCTTCTCGCCAACGATCCCGCCTATGTGGGCCAGGTTCGCCAGAATCCGGCGGTGGTCAACGAGATGAACCGCGCGACGGACGCAGCGGTGGCCGTCACCGATTATCGAGCCGCGCTCGCAGCGGCCCGCTCCGATCTCGGCGCATTCCTGCGGGACGGGTGCGGCGAGTCCATCGCGGCCTGCGCCGCCACCGACACCGGCCGCTTCCGCGATCCCGCAGCCAACGAAGCCCTCTACGCCGCCACGCAGACCTACGGCTTGCCCGTCGTGCACCGGCAGACCGCGAACGCGATCGAGGACGTCGAGAAGCTCGCCCCGGAGGCCGGGCACCTTCTCACGGCCGCGTTCCCATCGTTGAGTCTGAAGGAGGCCAACGCGATTCTCACGGAGACGCAGGGTCCCGGTGGTGGCTTCCTGAACGATGGCTCGGCCTTCGGGGTGTATGTCCGCCTGAACCTGTACGCGGCTGCCGGGAAGGCGGCGGCTCTGGCGGCCGAGAAGCAGGCGCGTCACCCACCGGCTCGCTGACCCCGGTTCAATAGCCGCGGTCTCGGCTCACACCTCGCGGGATGCAGCCGGTCAGCCGGTACGTGCGCACCGTGGCGGCCACGATCTCGGCAGCCGACACCAGGTTCGTCGGTGCCGCCACGTGTGGGAGGATTGTCACGCCAGGGGTGGTCCAGAAACGGTGATTCTCGGGTAGGGGCTCGGTCTCGAACACGTCGAGGACGGCATGACCGATCGCGCCCGTCCCGAGCGCTTCCAGCAAGTCCGCGTCGATGACGTGGGCACCACGACCGTAGTTCACGAAGCCAGCCCCCGGCGGCAGACGCTGGAAGACATCCCGGTTCAGCAGGCCCCGGGTGGTCGGCGTGAGCGGAAGCAGGTTCACGAGGATGTCGGTCTCAGCCAACGCGGTCCGCAAGCCCTCCAATCCCGATCGAACGGGAAAACCATCACACTCGGCGCCGGAGCGATTCCAGCCCTGCACGGGAAAGCCGATGGCCTTGAGCACGGCTGCCGAGGCGCGGCCCATCTCGCCCATGCCCAGGATCGTGATCCTGCGGCGATCCGCCGACCGGACCGCGTGCGGGCGCCATTCTCCGCGCCGCTGCTGCGCCGCATAGAAGGGGAGATCACGGTGGAGATACAGTACCGCCGCCGCCACGGCTTCGGCCATGGCGCGAGCGAGGGACGGATCGACGAGCCGCACCAGCGGGACATCCGGAACGGTCGCATCCGCCAAAACGGCATCGACGCCGGCCCATAGGCTCTGCACCCACTGGAGGCGTGGAAGGTCGCGTATCGATCCTGGGGACGGATTGGCCACGATGGCAATTTCGACGGCGCGGCGGATTTCGGCCCGCTCGCTGTCGATCCCAAGGTCGGTCGCGATGACTTCGTCGGGCATGGCGGCGGCAAGTGCGGCGCGCCACTTCGCCTCCTCGTCCGGTCCGAGGCTGGTGACGAGGAGAAGCGGGGCGGGCATCGGTGTCGGATCCCTGGATTCCTGCCGTCGCGCGCTCCGGCAGCGATCGTGCATTCGACCGCGGCGAGGCCGGCCTGCGCTGAGAGCGAAAACCGCCCGGCCGACGGACATTCTCTTCTTTGCGGCAGCGGGGAAACGCAAGATGTCGATTCGACCGAAGGTGGCGTTCATCGGTACGGGCGGCACGATCTCGTCCCTCGGCACCGACAGCCTCGATATCCTCGACGACACGGCCACGGGCCTGCGACTGACGGCCGACGCGATCCTCGACCGGGTTCCCGATCCCTTCCGTGCCTAGAGCATTTTCCGCCGAAGTGGTTGCCGGTTCGGCGCAAGAAAATGCGCTACACAACAAGGTGATAGAGTGTTTTCTGCGATCCAAGGATCACAGAAAACACTCTAGCGCGGCGATCGCGCGGACGATCATCGCCGGGTCTCGCACGTTCCGAGGCCCGTGAACGCGCGCCGGCGTCCAAATCGCTCGGCGATCGTCACCCGGCCCTGTGATTCGGAAACCAGTTCCCGTGGAAGCCCGGCGGAATCCGGTGCCCGAGGCGGACCGTGGCGACGGGCGGCGCCTCGACCGCGCGCGCGTCGAGGACGGTGAAGTCCGTCGTGTCGTGCGCCGTGTCGATGACGAGCCCGACGAGCCAGCCCTCGTCCTCGCCGGCTTCCGGCCCCGCCGGCACGAACACGAACTCCCCCGGGACACGGTCGGCGCCGAATTCGTGGACGCGCCGCGCCCCCGTCGCCACGTCGTGCTTGTAGATCTGCGTCGCGCCGACGAGCTGCGTGTTGCCGTCGGCGGGGACCGAGCCCGCGTAGACGTAGCGGTGGCGTCGCCCGAAGCGGCGCTCGTCGATCCGGGGGAATTCCTGCGCTGCGGGGTCGATCACCCGCCGGTCGACCCGCCCCGTCGCGGGGTCGGCGGTCCAGCGCTCCAGCCGGCCCGGCGCGTCGAGGCCGCCGCCGCCGGATGCGAACACCGTCTCGTAGGCGACGACGTCGAGGACCACCCGCCCCTCCGCGTCGTCGTAGGCGTTGGCGACGTGGAAGACGAAGCACGGCTCGACCGCGCACCACAGGATGTCGGCGGCCGTGCCGTGCCGGGGGAGCAGGCCGACGCGGGCGCGGTGGGCCGGGTTCCAGCGGAACGGGAAGCGGTGCCCGGCCAGCACCGCCCGCATCGAGAAGGTGACGGGCAGGTCCAGCACCACCGCGAAGCGCGCCGTGATCGCGCAGTCGTGGATGCAGGGGCCATGCTCGACCGGGATCGATACGTCGCGCACGACGCGGCCGGCGGGCGAGACGACGACGTGGCGCACGCTGTCCCAGACGCGGCCGTCGTAGGCGATGGCATGGGTCTCTCCGGTCTCCGGGTCGCGGTGCGGGTGCCCGGTGAAGGAGCCGGTGAGCGTGCCGTCGAACGGATCGTAGCGCTGCGTCTCCAGGTCCTCGGACAGCACGACGGGGTAGCTGCCGGCCTCGACCACGGCGAAGGTGCTGCCGCCGATCGCGACGACGTTGGTGTTGACGGTGTCGTCGCCCCGGCGCGGCCCTGGGGCGGCGGGCCGGCCGAGCGCCGCGGATGCCGCACGCGAGCCGATCCAGCGGTTGCGGTACCACAGGGCCTTGCCGCCCTCGATGCAGAGACCGTGCACCATGCCGTCGCCCAGGAACCAGTCGTGGCCGCGCGTTGTCGGGCGAGCGGGGTTGGCGCCCATCTTGAGGTAGCGGCCGTCGAGCCCCGCCGGGATCGTCCCGGTCACGGGTAGGTCCCGCAGCGTCAGTTCCTCGCGCATCGGCGCGTGGACACCGACCACGAAAGGGTGCTGCGTTCGCGGCAGGCGGAGCCGGTTGCAGGCCGCCACCATCGCGACGAGGCCCTCGGCGGCGGTGCGCAGGCCAGATTCAACGGGATTCGGCATCGGTTGCGGTCTCGGGGCGGTGCGGGGCGAGGGCCTACCTGACGCGGGGCGTTCCCCCCTTACCGGACGAGGACGACGGCCCGGCCCGCGTGGGACGGCTCGGCGATCTGGCCGACGATGTATCCCGCCACGTCCGCCCGGGCGATCAAGCCGTTGCGCCACGTCGACGGCTCGGTCAGCACCCGGTAGCGGCCCGTGGCGGCGCCGTTCGTCAGGATGCCGGGCCGCACCAGCGTCCAGGCGAGGCCGCTGCGGCGGATGCGCATCTCCTGGGCGTCCTTGTCGTCGTAGGCGCGCCCGAGCATCAGGCGGAACGGCAGACGCTGCAGCGGGCCGATCGCGTCGCGGCTGTCCCCCGCCCCGAAGCCCGTCACCGCGATGAGCCGGTCCACCCCGGCCCGCTCCATCGCGGGGACGAGCAGGCTGGTGGCGTCCGAGAACAGGCGCACGGGACCGAGCAAGTCCCGCGTCGAGACGCCGAGCGCCTGCACCACGACGTCGACGCCGTCGAGGGCGCGGGCGACGTCGCCCGCGTCCAGCGCGTCGCCCGTGAACCGCTCCAATACCTTCCCCGACAGGTCGATGCCGGAGGCCGAGCGAGCGAAAGCGCGAACCCGGTGCCCCGCAGCCAAGGCCGCCTTGGCGGTTTCCAAACCGACACCCTTGCTGGCGCCAAGGACGAGGACATGGGCCATGCGCGCTCCCTCACCATCGTGGACAAGACCCTAACGCGGACCCACGCGCCTTGTGTCCGCTTGAGCGGGTGCGTCCCCTCGACCGTCCCCTTCGAGTCGCATCGGGCGCGCGGCCTGGAACGTTGCGCGGCCGTGGGCCTTGAGCAGGCGGACCCGCCCTCCCGGACCCGCCGCCATGGACAAATTCTCCTACTACGCCCTCACCGTCATCGAGTCGGTCCTCGGCATCTTCGGGATCCGGGCGCTGTACGAGCAGCCACGCTACACGGTGAGCGAGCGGCTCGACCGCGGGGTCGAGATCCGGATCTACGAGGCACGCTTGGCCGTGGAGACCGACGCCCGGGGACAGGGCGACGGCGAGGCGTTCGGTCGACTGTTCCGCTACATCACCGGCGCGAACCGCGGCGGCAGCCGCATCGCGATGACGGCGCCGGTGGAGGTCGGCAAGCGGCGCATCGCGATGACGATGCCGGTCGAGCAGGGCGCGGGGGACACGATGCGATTCTATCTACCGCGCGCTGTCGCTGCAGCGGGCGCGCCCGAGCCGACGGAAGCGGGGGTGCGGCTGGTCCACATTCCGGCCAAGCGGATGGCGGCGCTGCGCTTCCCGGGCCGCGCCACGTCCAAAGCGAGGACAGAGCAGGGGCGCATCCTGGGCGAGGTGCTGGCTGCGTCCCGCAAGGCCACCGGTCCCGTCGGCTTCCTCGGCTACGACCCGCCGTTCGCGATCCCGTTCCTGCGGCGCAACGAGGTCGCGGTGCGGTTGCCGCCCGACTGACGGTCGGCCGCCCCTTTATGCCACGGCTCCAGCGAATTCCGGCTCGTCGGATGCGTGCGGATGGACCCCTCGGCGCCCGGATCGGTCGTTCAGCCCGTCCGAGCATGATCTTAGGGGCCGATATCCCGCAGCGACGTTCGTTCCGGTCCAGAGTGCGCAGCGGCGGGAGCCGGTCGCTTTCCAAAGCACCCGGCGCGTGACACTCACGTCCCATGAGCAGCTTGCACAAACTGATCGGGACCGTCGCCCTGCGACGTCCTTCGCCGGTCACCGACTACGGTGTCACGCTGCTGCTGGTCGGAGCCATGACGTTCGTCCGGTTCCTGGCTCCGGCCTATGTCGCACCGTTCCTGTTGTACATCCCGGTCCTCCTGATCGTGAGCCTGGCTTTCGGCTGGCGTGCGGGGACGCTGGCGCTTTCGTTGTCCACCCTGATCGCCGCGTGGTTCTACACGCGGGACGGGATCCTCAACGGCGTCGACGTCGCCCTGCTGTGTCAGTACGTGACGGTCGGCGCGACCATGGTGTGGATCTGCCACGCCCTGCGGCGGTCCGTCGTGCAGAACGAAGCCACGCTGGAGCGGCTCAACGCTGCGAACCACATCCTCGTCGACAGGGAGGCGGCGTTGACCAGTGCCAACGCCGCGGCGGAAGCCGCCAAGGAAGCGGCCGAGCTGGCCAACACGGCGAAGAGCGATTTCCTGGCCAATATGAGCCACGAACTCCGCACCCCGCTTTCCGCCATCATCGGCTACAGCGAGATGATGGGGGAGGAGATCACGGACGGCTGCGCGGCGTCGGACCTCGTGGCCGATATCGGCAAGGTCGAGCGCAACGCCCGTCACCTGCTCGGACTCATCAACGACGTGCTGGACCTGTCAAAGGTCGAGAGCGGCAAGATGGAGGTCTACACCGAGGATTTCGCGGTGGAGGACATGCTGCGCGACGTGGCGGGTTCGGTCGCGACGCTGGTCGGCAAGAAGGGCAACACCCTTGAGATGCGGCTCGCGCCCGAACTGGGCCGGATGCAGTCCGACCTGACCAAGACGCGGCAGGTGCTCTTCAATTTCCTCAGCAACGCGGCCAAGTTCACGGAAAGCGGAACGATCACCCTGGCCGCCTCACGCATGACCGACGCCTCGGGTGTCGACCGGCTTTCGTTCTCCGTCTCGGATTCCGGGATCGGGATGACGGTCGAGCAGGTGTCGCGCCTGTTCCGGCGTTTCGAGCAGGCCGATGCGTCCACGACGCGCAATTTCGGGGGGACCGGGCTCGGACTGTCGCTCACCCGTGCCTTCGCCGACATGCTCGCGGGGACCATCACGGTGTCCAGCGTCCCCGGCCAGGGCAGCACCTTCACCTTCTCCGTGCCGGCGACCTTCGTTCCACCCGTCGACGAGCAGGCCTTGCCCGATCCCGACCTCATCGCCGCCGACGAGGAGGGAGGCGATGTGATCCTGGTCATCGACGACGATACGGACCAACTCGCGCTCACCACCCGATTCCTGCATCGCGAGGGTTTTCGGGTGCAGACGGTCACGAGCGGCAGGATGGGGCTCGACCTCGCCCGGAGGCTGCGGCCGCGGGCCATCCTGCTCGACGTGATGATGCCGGGCGTCGACGGATGGTCGGTGCTGAGTCAGATCAAGGCGGACGAGACGCTGGCGCCGATCCCGGTCGTGATGGTGACGTCCGTCGACCAGCGCAATCTCGCGGCGTCGCTCGGCGCCGCGGACTACATGCTGAAGCCGGTCGACTGGTCGCGGTTCGGCAAGATCGTGAATCAGTTCCGGCTGGCGGAGACGGACAGGCGCGGCACCGTGCTCCTGGTCGAGGACGAGGCCGTGACCCGCATGGCGATGCGCTCCACCCTGGAGGACGACGGCTGGTCGGTCGTGGAAGCCGCGAACGGCGAGGAAGGCCTGCAGCACGCGGGCGAGACCAGGCCCGACGTCGTCATCGTGGACCTGAACATGCCCATCCTGGACGGTTTCGGCTTCCTGGAGGGCGTTCGAGCCCTGCCCGGCTGCTCGGACATCCCGGTGATCGTCCTGACGGGTCGAGAATTCTCGGCCGAGGACCGGAGCAAGCTTCGCGGCGCGAGCCAGATCCTCCATCGCGGCGACTTCGCGTCGGCGAGTTTGGCGGAAAGGCTGAAGCGCCTCTCGGCCTGAAAAGGGCGGGGACGGCTCAGCAGCATCGGTGTCGCGCCCTCTTCGAGGACCGCTTCGAAAAATCAGACCCGGAAGCCTGAACGACCGAGTCGGGTGGGGACCCGCCGGTCCGCTCTACGACCGACTGAGGGTTTCTGCCTGTCCGCTTCCAGGAAGCTTAGTCAGAAAGCAGACGGCTTTTCGGGGAACGCGAGGGGTCTCCGTCACGCCCAGCTCCATCGCCGCGCTCAACGCACATGCCCGTCCCGTGCGGGGGCGAGCCGCCTGCGGTTCGGCCCGATGGTCTTCCGATCTCATTGTGCGCCTGTGGCGACGAGCCAATCCACGAATGCCGTCAGGGTTGACGTCTTGTCCGCGTCATTCGGGACGAGGGCCACGTAGCCGGGGCGCGGGACGACGATCTCCGGGAACGGGGCGACGAGCCGTCCGGACGCCAGGTCGCGGGACAGCACGGGCAAGGGCCCGAGGCCGTAGCCGAGACCGTCCGCCGTCGCCTGCCGGGCAACGAAGTAGTGGTCGAACGTCCGGCGACGGCCCGTATCAGGGGGGAGACCGGCGGCGGCGAGCCAGTCGCTCCAATCGCCCGGACGCGTCTCGCTCGACAGCAACGTAGCGCCTTCGAGGTCATGCGGGGTGCGCAGGGGGTGGGCCGCGAGCAGGGACGGGCTCGCCATCAGAGTGTTGGCTTCTCGCAGGAAGGGAACCGCGCGGTAGGCGCCCCAGGGATGGTTCGCCCCCGTTCCAATGCGTGGCTCGCGGCGAACCGCGAGGTCGAAGCCGCCGCGCAGTGCATTGTGCAGGGTCGTGGTCGTCGTGACGACCACCTCCGCCTCCGGCCGCGCGGCGTGGAAGCTGTCCAGGCGCGGGATCAGCCAGCGCATCGCGAAGGTCGTGGGCGTGCTGACCCGAAGGGTCCGCGGCGCAAGGGGCCGACCGCAGATCTCGGCCGCCGCGTCGAGCCTGTCGAAGGTGAGGCTCACCGCTTCCGCGAAGGCGCGGGCCGCGGGCGTCGGGACGACGCTCCGTCCGACCCGCACGAACAGGCGCTGGCCGAACCACGCCTCCAGCACGGCGACCTGACGGCTGACGGCCCCGTGGGTCAGCCCGAGTTCGCCCGCGGCGGCGGCATGGCTGCCGGCCCGGGCGGCGACCTCGAAGACGCGAAGTGCGTGAAGGGGCGGAAGACGGCGCATCGGACCTCCGAACTCACAATCCGTGAGTTTAGCGCACGCGTAGCGTGAGTCGAACGTCCCTCATCGCCGAAGGCTCACGGGTGTAGCCGTCATGGCCCTGGCTGCTGGCGGCCGTGGAACACGGCCCTGGCTGCTGGCGGCCGTGGAAGGAGGATCGATGCCGACGACCATTGCGAGGACCGACGGGCGGGCCTTAAGTCCAAGGGATGGGGCAGGCGACATCCGTGCGCCACAGCGGCGGACGCGGACCCTCGCCACGATCGGCGTCAACCACGCCCTGCACGACGGCTACACCGACCTGATCTACGTGCTGCTGCCGGTCTGGCAGGCAGAGTTCGGCCTCGGCTACGTCGCGCTCGCGCTGCTGCGCTCGCTCTATGTCGGCGCACTGGCCGGCCTACAGATGCCCGCCACGGCCCTGGCACGGGTGCTCGGCGCGCGTATCGTCCTGGTTCTCGGCACGTTGCTCGGTGCGGGGGGCTATGCCCTGGCCGGCACCTCGGGCGGTCTCGTCGGCCTCTGCGTCGCCCTGGTGCTCTCCGGCGCGGGCAGCAGCACCCAGCATCCCCTCGCCTCAGCGGTGATCGCCCGGACCTACGGGACGGGAGCAAGGGGGCCGCTCGGCACCTACAACTTCGCCGGCGATCTTGGAAAGGCGGCGCTACCCGCGCTTGCCGGGCTTCTCCTCACCCATGCCGACTGGCGCTTCGTGCTTTGGCTCGCCGCTGGCCTCGGGGGTGTCGTCGCGTTCGGGGTCGCCACCCTGCTGCCCCGCGAACCCCTCCCGCGCGAGGAGCCGCCGGCGCGCGCGCAAGCGGTCGCGCCCGGCGGCCCGTCGACGGGCCGGAGCGGCTTCGGGCTCCTGGTCGCGGTCGGCATGCTCGACAACGCGGCGCGGCCGGCCTTTCTCGTCTACCTCCCGTTCCTGCTGCAAGAGAAGGGGGCGGCCCTCACCACGGTGGGCGTCGCGTTCGGCCTTGCCGCCGTGGGCGGTGCGCTGGGCAAGGCGGTCTTCGGCCGGCTCGGCGAACGCTTCGGGGTGACGCGCTGCGTGATTCTCAGCGAAATGGGCACGGCGGTCGCGATCCTGCTCGTCATCGCGCTCCCGCTCGCCCCCGCGCTCGCGGTGCTGCCGCTCCTGGGCGTGATGCTGAACGGAACGTCGTCCGTGCTCTACGGCACCGTGCCGGAACTCGCGCCGCACGGTCGCGTCGAGCGGGCCTTCGCCGTCTTCTACACCTGGACGCTCGGCGGCAGCGCCCTCGCGACGCCCCTGCTCTACGGCCCGCTGGGCGATGTGCTCGGACCGAAAGGGGCGGCCGTTGCCGCGGCGGCCACGGCCCTGGCCGTCGTTCCGATCATGCTGCGCCTGTCGCCGCATCTCGCGCGAGCGCGATGACGGTCTCCCGGCAACGCGATGCCTTCCATGGCGACCGGGCATATCCGTCCGGTGCTCCGAGCGATGCCCCGCCTCGACAGCCGCTTCGTGGCGGCCATCTACGCAGGATGCCCGAAGCGAGCGAACATCCGCCACGATGCGTCCACTATGTCGGCTTCAGGGATGACCGCTACTGGAATGCCTTGCGCGTGTTCGGCGGCCCGCGCGTCATCCACCGCCGGTGGGACTTCTACGCGACCCGAGACGTCGGGCCGAACGACGTGGTCATCTTCGCCGAGGGCGATGAAACCCAACCCGTGGCGGACCGAAACGCCACCGACCTCGACGAGCGGTGGCTGTAGGCCGAGCAGCAAACGGCATCCGCAACGCAATCAGATCCCTGCCCACGCCGCCCGGACCGGCCCCGTCGCGGCGTCCGGCTTCGCGTCACCGATGAAGATCACCACCGGGCCATGCTCGGCCCGGCGCGGATCGTAGAAGTCGAGCAGGTCCGGGTGGCGGTGCTGGATGAAATCCGGCCGCAGGCCCTCCCGGCGCAGCAGGTGGTCGATGACGACCTGATCGCCGTGCACGGCGTTCGGCACCGGGCCGCAGGAGCCGGCCTCCATCCAGCGCCGGGGCTCGGCCGCGAAGGCGGCGTGGAGGAAATCCAGCGCGCCCCCGTGCCAGCGCAGCAGGGCGCTGGAGAGCCGGCCCTTGTGGAAGTAGTCCTCCATCGCGGCGAGGCCCGGCTCGGCCAGGGCGTCGGCCGGCCCGGTGAGGACGGTGTCGAGGTCGCAGAGCAGCGTCGGGCCCCGTGTGAGCCCGGGGCGGAACGCCTCCATCTTCGCCCACCAGGCCGGCCAGTCGTGCCGGAGCGGCACCCGCTCGACGCCGGCCACCGCGAGGGGAAGGTCCGTGAGACAGAGGATCCGGTCGAAGGCCGGGGCGTGGCGGCGCACGCCGCGGGCGAGGCGCTCGACCCAGACGGCATCGTAGCGGCCGCCGCCCTTCAGGACGGTGATGAGAGTCGTCATGGATGGGTGTTCCTGGTCAGGCGGGACAGGGGTGCAGGCGCAGGTGCCCGGCCGCCTCGGCCTGCCGGAACCAGGCGCGCTCGGCCGCCCAGGGATGGCCGGGCCAGCCGGCGAAGCCGAAACCGTGGACCTCCGCCGGGCCGTATCGCGGCGGCCGGCCGAGGAGGAGCGCCAATGTCACGAGGAAGCCGGTGCTCGGGTTCGGCCACCCTGTGGTGCCGGGCGCGAGGCGCAGGCGCGCCTCCCGGTGCAGATCTTCGGGCAGGACGTGGATGGGCTTCCCGAGGGGGCGCAGCAGGGCCAGCGCCTCGCGCGTCCAGCACACCTGCTCGGGGCCGTTCTCCTCCGCCGGCAACATCGGGAACGGCAGGATGAACGCCTCGGTGCGCCGGATCGCCGGGCGGTCGAGGAAGCGTCGGTCGGCGAGCCATTCGCGCATCTGCCCGCCCCGGTTGACCAGGGCGAGGTGGGTGACCCGCGAGCCGGTGCGGCCGCCGAAACCCGGCGCATTGTTGAAGCGCACGACGCAGGCTGCCGCATCGATCGCCGCGGCGGCGTCGATCCCCGGGGCGTTGCCGACGATGGCGAGCGGTCCGCGTCCGGACGGAGGCAGGTCGAGCATGGGGAGTCGACCGGGGCGTCCACTTGCGGCAGGAATTCGCGGAGCAGCGGAGGTATGGCGCCGGCCCCGCGCGGCAAGATCCCTGCGGCGCGACAGACCCTCGAAGCAAGAGACCTTCGAAGCAAGAGCCCCCGCGAAGCAAGAGCCCCTCGGAGAAGGACGGACCCTGGAAGCGATGATGCGCCGATGCTTCGTCTGCGCTGCCGACATGCTGGAGCCGGCCGAGCGCTCCCTCGCGTATCCGGACGGGCGCGTGCGGGCCTTCCCGATCGCCTGCGGCTCCTGCGGCCTCCTGCTGGAGGGGGGCGCCGAGCCCGTGGCGTGCCGTGCGCACTTGGCCGGGCAGCTGGCCGGCCCGGTCTTCAGCCCCGACTCGGACGCACCCTACGGCCTCGACCTCTACACCCTGCGCAGCGCCGCGACGGGCGTCGGCCTCGGTGTCCGGCCCTGCGATGACGCCGGGCGCGCGGCCCTGCGCCGTCCCCACGACCGGCACGCCGCTCGGGCGCAGCTCTACGCGCTCGCCGGGACGGAGGGGCGGCCCGTCTCCCTCGGCCTGCTCTGCCGCCCCGACGCGCTGGCGGCCGTCATGGCGGTCCTCGCGGGCCATGCCGCCTGGACCGACGACGTCGTCATCCTGCTCGACGCGGCGGCCCAGCCGCCACGGGCCGTGCCGGCCGCCGGGTTTCCGCCCGGTGCGGTGCGGGTGGGCGCCCGGCCCCTGGCGGGCGACTTCGCCGCCCAGCGCAACGTCCTCCAGGACCTCGCCCGCCATCCCTGGATGCTGCAGCTCGATGCCGACGAGACCCTGAGCGCCGATGCCGGCCGGCTCCTGCCGGCCCTGGCGGCCCTGGCCGAGGCGGGCGACGTCGTCTCGGTCGGACTGGCGCGCCGGAATCGCGTCGACGGCCTCCTCTCGGACGTCTACCCGGACGTCCAGTACCGGCTGAACCGCAGCTCCGTGCGCTATGCCGGCCGCGTGCACGAGCGGCCGGTCCTCGACGGCGGCTGGCCGCGCAGCCTCATCACCCTTCACGGGGCGATCGACCACCATCTCGACCGGGCCCATGTGCTGGCGCGCTCGGCGCGCTACGAGCGCCTCGCGCCCGGGCGCGGGCGCCCCGAGGAGGAAGCCGCGTTGCTGCGTCCCTATCGGGACTAAGGAGTCGGGCTCGCACCGGATCGCGCCGCCGCGATGGCCCGGGCGTAGAGATCGAGCGTCTCGCCCGCCAGCGCCGCCCGGGTGAAGCGGCCGGCCGCCGCCAGCGCCCGGCTCCGATAGGCCCGGCGCAGGGCCGGATCGACCAGGAGCGGGCGCAGGGCGTCCGCGAGCGCCGGCCCGCTGGCCTCCCGCGCCAGGGGGCCCGCACCCGGCGCACCCACGAAGGCGCGCGCGCTCGCATCCTGCGCGCAAGCCACCACCGGTCGGCCATAGGCGAGGGCCTCCTGGTAGACGAGGCCGAAGCTCTCGTAGCGGGAGGGGGCGAGCACCACGTGCGCCTCGGCATAGGCCTGCGCCAGCGCATCGGCGGGGACCCGGTTGAGCGCATGGAGGCGGGCGCGCGCCGCCTCCGGCAGGCCCGCGGGCAGGTCCGCCGGGGGGACGCCGATCAGGTCCAGCCGGAAGTGTGGAACCGCGCCGCGTTCCGCGTCGTCCGCCAGGATCGCGACCGCCCCGAGGAGCGCGTCGAAGCCCTTGCGCGCCTCCGCCCGGCCAACGAACAGAAGGCGGACCGGCCCCGCATCCTCCGGGTAGGACGCGCCGCGCGCCGCCGCCAGGATCTCGAGCGGGAGGCTGAGGCCGATCACGGCCTCCGGCTGCCGGCCGGACAGGCCGTAGACCCGGGCGATCACCGCCCCGTGCTCGGCGGTGTTGGCGATGAGCCCGGCGCTGCCCCGGGCCTGGGCGCGCTCGAGGGCCTCGGCGGCCCAGCCGTCGAGGCGGTCGCGCAGGGTGGCGGGGGCGTCGCGGGTGAAGGCGGCGGGGGTCGAGCTTCGCGTCACCAGCGGCAGGTCCCGGCGCCCGGCCAGCAGCACGGCGGGGGCGTACCAGTTCGTCGCCTCCACGACGTCGAACGGCGCACGGGCATGGGTCGCGAGCACGGCGCGGCGGAAGGCGAGCGGCGCAGCGAGGTGTCCGGCCGCGCCCCAGCGGCGCAGGCGCGCCAGCCCGCCGCCGGGCGGCAGGGCGAATCCCGCCACCGTCACGCCGCCGGCGCGGTCGCGGCCCGTGCGGTCGAGGGTGAAGACCGTGACGTCGGCGTCCAGGCCGGCGAGGCTCTCGGCGATCTCGCGCGCGGCGGTCGAAAGGCCGCTGGGGGAAGGCGGATAGTCCCAGGCGAGGAGGGCGACGCGCATCAGGCGGCGAGCAGGCGATGATAGAGGGCGAGGTAGTCGGCCGCCATGCGGTCGGCGGTGAAACGCGCCTCGAAGCGGCGGCGGATTCGGGCGCGGTCGAGGTGTTCGATCCGGGCCAGCGCCGCCACCGCCTCGGCCTCGGAGGAGACGATGAAGCCGGTGACCCCGTCCTCGACGATCTCCGGCACCGAACCCCGGTTCCAGGCCACCACGGGCGTGCCGCAGGCCATCGCCTCGATCATCACGAGGCCGAAGGGCTCCGGCCAGTCGATGGGAAAGAGGAGCGCCCGCGCGCTCCCCAGGAGGTCGGCCTTGCGGGCATCGTCCACGGGTCCGAGGTAGACCGCGTCGTCCCCCAGCAGGGGGCGCACCCGGCGCTCGAAATAGTCCGGGTTGCCGACATCGATGGTGCCGCCCAGCCGGATCGGCAGGCCGGCAGCGCGCGCGACGCGGATCGCGGTGTCGGGCCGCTTCTGGTCGGTCATCCGGCCCACGAAGGCGACGTGCGCGCCGGGCTGGGTGCTGAGCGCATAGCGGTCCCGCGCGAGGCCGTGATGCACGGTTCCGGCCCGGTTCGCGGCCGGAAGACCGGCCGCCTGCGCCGCCGAGATCGCCGCCACCGGCAGGTCGGGAAAGCCCGCGAAGAACAGCGCCCGGTCGAGTTCGTCCACCCGCCAGTGCACGGTCGTCAGGCTGTGGCGCCGGCGCGCGCCGAGAAGCGCCGCGTGCGCGAACTCGCCGTGGCAATGCACGATGTCGAACTGGTCCAGCCGCTGCCGCAGCGCCTCCAGCTGCAGGGCGTCCAAGGCCGCCGGGACACCGGGCGCAACCCGCCCGTGGCGGCGCTCCAGGGCGGAGAGGCTCGGGTGGTCACCGATGCGCGGCAAGTCTGTCGCACTGTCGGACGACGCGAACAGTGTTACCTGCGCACCCAGGCTTCGTAGTGCCGTGCTGAGGTCGTGAATGACCCGCTCCGTACCGCCGTGATGCTCAGGGGGAACGGGGAAGATGTTGGGGGCGACTTGGGCGACGCGGATCACGGACTGTACCTTATCTGCAACGTTTCTTCGTCGAAGCGCGCCTGAGACGCTGGCGGCCTGATGTTCATCCTGCATGTTGCCTTGCAAGGCTGCCTGCGCGGCGGCGCGGTCGTGTTCGGCCTCACCGCCGATACGGGGGGCCACATCCGCTACCTGCTCGATCTCGTGGCCGCCTCGTCCCAGGATGCCGGGATCGACCGGATCGTGATCGCGACGCGCCTGTTCCACGGCACGCCCGGCCCCGACTACGCCGTGCCCGAAGAGCCGATCTCCGACAAGGTCACCCTCGTGCGGCTCGCGAGCGCGTCTTCGGACTACCGCTCGAAGGAGGAGATGCACGCGGAAGTGGGCAGCTTCGCCGAAAACCTCATAGCCTGGATCGCGGCGCAACCGCGCGCGCCCGACCTCATCCACGCCCACTACGCCGACGCCGCCTGCGTGGCGGGACTCGTCGAAGACGCGCTCGGCATCCCGTTCGTCTTCACGGCGCATTCGCTCGGACAGGTGAAGAAAGCGATGCTGGGCCCGGGCGCCGAAGGCAGCCCCGACCTCGCGCGCCGGATCGCCGCCGAGGAGGGCGCGCTGACCCGTGCGAGCCTCGTCATCGCCTCCTCCCGCGACGAGGCGGAGGTGCAGTACGCCGGCTACGCGGCCTACGAGCCGGGGCGCATCCGCATCCTGCCGCCGGGCAGCGATCTCGCCCGCTTCGCTTCCGCCGAGTCCCTCCCGCACGTCGAGGCCACCATCGATCGGTTCCTGCACGATCCGGGCAAGCCGGCGCTCCTGGCCCTCGCCCGGCCGGTGGCGCGCAAGAATCTCGGCGCCCTCGTGCGGGCCTATGGCGAGAGCCCGGCCCTGCAGGCGCGGACCAACCTCGTGCTGATGGCCGGAACGCGCCAGGACATCGACGCCCTCGACGGCGACATGGCCGACACCATGCGCGAGATCCTGGTGCTGATCGACCGCTACGACCTCTACGGACGGGTCGCCTACCCCAAGACCCACGGCCCGGAGGACGTTCCGGCGCTCTACGCCTATGCCCGCGAGCGGGGCGGCCTCTTCGTCAATCCCGCCCTCAACGAGCCCTTCGGACTGACCCTCCTGGAGGCCTCGGCCGCGGGCCTTCCGCTCGTGGCGACCGACAGCGGCGGCCCCAACGACATCGTCGAGACCTGCGGCAACGGGCTCCTCGTCGATCCGCGCGACCCCGGCGCGATCGCGGCGGCGTGCCTGCGCATCCTGGACGATCCCGACCTCTACGCCGGTTGCGTGGCGGGAGGCGCCCGGGCGGCCGGCGCCTACGACTGGGACCGGCACGCGGCGCGCTATCACGACCTGCTGCGGGCGCTCCTCGCCCCCGATCCACCCCTGTCGGCGCCGCGCCAGCTTCTCGTCTGCGACATCGACAACACGTTGGTGGGCTGCGAGGCGGCGCTCGGCATCTTCCGACGCTGGCGCAGCCGGCAGGCGGCCCTGGCCTTCGGGGTCGCCACCGGCCGCTCCTTCCACAGCGCCATGGCGATCCTGGAGCAGCAGGCCAGCCCGCGCCCCCAGGTCATGATCACCTCGGTGGGGTCTGAGATCTACCACCTCGATCCCAACGGCGTGACCTACACGGCGGATGCCGCTTGGCGCGCCACCGTCTCGGCCGGCTGGGACCGGGCGGGCGTGCTGGCGCGCCTCGCCGGCCTCGATGGGCTCGTGCCCCAGGGGCCCCTGGAACAGCGCGGGCACAAGCTCAGCTATTTCGGGGATGCCGCGACCGCCGAGCGGGTCCGCACCCGCCTCGCGCGATCGGGCCGGCGCGCCAACGTGATCCACAGCCACGGCCGCTACCTCGACATCCTGCCGGAGGCGGCCTCGAAGGGCACGGCGGTGGGCCATGTCCGGGCCCTGTACGGCCTGCCGGAGCGAGCCGTGTTCGTGGCCGGCGATTCCGGAAACGATGTCGAGATGCTGCGGACCCGGGCGCAGGCGATCATCGTGGCCAACTACTCGGACGATCTCGCCAGCAACGGCGCCCTGCAGCACTCCTACGTGGCGCGCGCCTCGCACGCCCGCGGCATCATCGAGGGCGTCGGCCATTTCCGCCGGATGCTGGCCGATGCCGGCTGACGAAGCCGATGGTCCCTCCGCGAGCGTGCTCACCCTGGTGCGCGGCCGGGCCGACCGCCTGCGCAACCTCATGGCCGGGCTGGCGCGCCAGTCCGTGCGCCCGGGCGAACTGGTGATCGCCTGGATGCAGCCGGACCGCGCCCCGGACCTGCCGGACCCGGGCTGTCCCGTGCGCCACCACCACGTGACCGGCGAGGCGATGCCCCTCGCCGCCGCCCGCAACCGCGCGGCCGAGGCCGCCACGGGGGACCTGCTCATCTTCCTCGACGTGGACTGCATCCCGTCCCCCGGCCTCGTAGGAGCGTATCGGGGGGCGGCGGCGCGGACCGAGGGCCTGTTCCTCGGCGAGGTCCTGTACCTGCCGCCGGGGCTGGATCCCGCCGCCGCCACCGACGACGCGGCGCTCGCCAGCCTCGGCCGGGCGCACCCGGCACGCCCCGAGGTCCCGCCGGTGGGCTTGCGTCGGGAGGCCGATCCCGGCCAGCTCTGGGGCCTGTCCTTCGCGCTGCCGGCCCGGTCCTGGCGCGCCGCCGGCGGCATGGACGAGACTTACGTCGGCTATGGCGGGGAGGAAACGGACCTCGCCGCGCGCCTCGCGGCGTCCGGGTTGCCGACCTTCTGGGTTGGCGGTGCGCGTGCCTATCACCAGCACCATCCGGTCCACGTGCCGCCGCTGCAGCACTTCGACGCCATCCTGGCCAACGCGACCCGCTTCCGGGGCACGCACGGGCGCTGGTGCATGGCCTACTGGCTTGGCCAGTTCCGGACCGCCGGGCTGATCGCGTGGGACGACGACGCGCCCGCGATCCGGGTCCTGCGCCGGCCGGGCGCACCCGAGATTGCCGCCGCCCTGCGGCCCGACGCCCTGTTCTCCTGACGGATCGCGAATTCCACAGCCATGAAGAAACCCATCGCGTTCTTCGTCCACCACCAGGGACGGGGCCACGCCCACCGCACGATGGCGGTGGCGGCCGAGTTCGCCCGGGACCGGCCCGTCTCCGTGCTCACCGCGGGCCCGCAGCTCTTCGACGGGTTCTCCCGCGACATCGAGATCGTGACGCTGCCGAACATGATCGGCGCAGGCGTGCCGACGCCGCGCCTCTACGCGGAGCCGACGCCGCAGGTGATGCACTGCGTGCCCCTCGGCCTCACCGCGATGCGCCGGACCATGCGGGCGATCCTCGACCACCTCGACGCGCGCGACGTCGGCCTGTTCGTGGTCGACGTCTCGGCGGAGATCGCGCTGCTCGCGCGCATCGCCAGCGTGCCGGCGGTGCAGATCCGCATGCACGGCGACCGCTCCGACATCGGCCATGTCGGGGCCTACGAGGCCTGCGTCGGCATGCTGGCTCCGTTCGACGCGCGCCTGGAGCAGGACGATTACCCGGCGGCGCTTCGGGCCAAGACCTTCTACAGCGGCGGCCTCTGCACCAGCGTCGACGCGATCCCGGGCCGGACCGAGGCGCGGGCGAAGCTCGGCCTCGACCCCGAGCGGGAGATCGTCGTCGCGGTCACCGGCGGCGGGGGCAGCGGCACGCCCTACGCGCCCCTGACGGTGGCGGCGCGCGCCGCGCCCGACACCCTGTGGCTGACCCTCGGGCCGACCCATCGCGAGGGCCACGAAACCGATTTCGCCAACCTGCGCGAACTCGGCTGGGTGCCCGGGGTGACCGACTACCTCGCCGCCGCCGACATCGTGGTGGCGTCCGCCGGCGACAACACGGTCCACGAGGTCGCCCGCGTCGGCGGGCGCCTGATCGTGATGCCGGAATGGCGCTACTTCGGCGAGCAGACCCGCAAGGCCGAGGCCCTGGTCCGGCTCGGGGCCGCCGTCCAGGCCCCGGCCTGGCCCGGCGACCTCCAGGGCTGGCGCGACCTCCTCGCCCGCGCCCGAATCCTCGACGCCGCCCCGCTGCGCAGCCTCTACGAACCGGAGGCCGCCGCCCGCGCCGCCGGCTGGCTCGAAGGCCTGACCGATGAACTCTGGCGCGGCGCGGCGGAGCCCCCCGCGCTCACGGTCGTTGCCGCCGGCCGACCGCCCGCATCCCTCAGCGCTTGATCCTCCCGGAGCCAGACCGCCCCATGTCCACCGTTTCCGTCGTGACCCTGGCCAAGGGACGGCCGGCACATCTGCGCAACGTGCTCCTCGGCCTGGAGCGCCAGACGCACGCGCCCGCCGAGTTCATCGTCGCGGTGATGCAGGATTCGCCCTACGACCTGCCCGAGGTGGCCTTCCCCGTCCGCCAGATCCTGGTGCCGGGCGCCGCGCTGCCGCTGGCGGCGGCCCGCAACCGGGGTGTCGCGGCCGCCACCGGCGACGCCGTGGTCTTCCTCGACGTCGACTGCATCCCGGCCCCCGGGCTTGTCGCCGACTACGCGCGCGGGCTCGCCGAGCTCGACGGCCTGCTGATGGGCGAGGTCCTCCACCTGCCCGAACGCGCCACGGCCGGCGCCTGGACCTGCGAGGCCTTCGCGGAGGTCGCCGAGCGCCATTCCGATCGCCGGGGTCCCCCCGCCGCCGGCATCGAGATCTGCCACGATTACCGCTGCTTCTGGTCCCTCAACTTCGCCATCCGGCGCACGACCTTTCTGGCGACCGGCGGCTTCGACGAGCGCTATACCGGCTACGGCGGCGAGGACACGGATTTCGGCAAGATCCTCGATCAGGCAGGGATTCCCATCGCCTGGATGAAGGGCGGGCTCGCCTATCACCAGTACCACCCCCACCACATGCCCCCCGTGCACCACCTCGACAGCGTGGTGCGCAACGCCGAGCTGTTCGAGGCCAAGTGGGGCTACCGCACGATGGGCCACTGGCTCTACGCGTTCAAGGCGATGGGGCTGATCGACGACACGCCCCACCGGCCGATCCGCATCCTGCGCCGCCCCGAGGCCGGCGACTTCGCGCTGACCGGCCAGCAGAGCCATCAGCCCTACAGCAATTCGGCCTCCGTCATCCGCTTCCTCGAAGCGCAAGGCTCTGCAGCGGCGACCGCGTGAGGATCGCGCTCCTCGCCCATCTGCGCCACCCGGTGGCGCCGCCCTTCGCGGGCGGCATGGAGGCCCATGCCTGGGCGTTGGCCGAGGGCCTGACGGCGCGCGGACACGAGGTCGTCCTCTTCGCCGCCGGGGACAGCGACCCGCGCTTCACCATCGATCCGGTGATCCCGCTGCATCACGAGCGCAGCTTCCCCGGCCTGGAGCACCGGGGCGACGCCGGCCTCGTCGCCCACCTGGATGCGGGCTACGCGGCCGCCTGCGACCGGATCGCGGCCGGCGGCTTCGACGTGCTGCACAACAACAGCCTGAGCCGCCTGCCCCTGGGGCGCCGGCGCCTCGTGTCGGTGCCGACCGTCACCTCGCTCCATGTGCCGCCCTACGACGCCCTGCGCTGGTTCGTGCAGGACAGCCTCGTCCCCGGTCACCGGATCACCGTGACGTCGCGGTCCCAGCGCACGGCCTGGTGGCCCGAGGACGTTCCGCCCGAGGTGTCCGTGCTCCACAACGGCGTCGATCCGGCGGCCTGGCCCTTTCGGGATCACGGAGACGGCAGCGCCGCCTGGTCCGGGCGCATCGCCCCCATCAAGGGCACGCATCTAGCCATCGCGGCGGCCCGGCGCGCCGGCCTCCCCCTGACGCTGTTCGGCCCGATCGAGGACCGGGACTACTGGGACACGCGGATCGCCCCGCAGCTCGGCGGCCCCATCCGCTACGGCGGACACCTCTCCGGCGACGTCCTGGCCGGCGAGATCGGCCGCGCCTCCGTCTTCCTGTTCACGCCCTGCTGGGACGAGCCCTTCGGCCTCGTGGCGATCGAGGCCATGGCCTGCGGCGTCCCCGTCGCCGGCATCGCCCTGGGGGCCGCCCGGGAGGTCGTCGGCGAGGCCGGACACCTCGCGCCCCCGGACGACGTGCCCGCGCTCGCCCGGGCGATCGGCGAGGCTCTCGCCATCCCGCGTGCGGTCCCCCGCGCGCGGGTGATGCGCCGGTTCACCCGGGATCTCTGGCTGGAGCGCTGCGAAGCCCTCTACGTGCAAGCGAAGCGCGCCGTCGGCGGCTGATCTGCGCCGCCTGCGCCGATCCCTGGAGCATTTTCCGCCGAAGTGGTTTCCGGTGCGATCGGCCGAGACGCCGAAGGATTCCCGGATCTCGGCCCGGGACGTCACGCGGCCGTCGAGGTCGCACATCCCGGCTCCATTCTGTCGCAGCCACGAACCCGCGTCTGCCACGTTGGCCAAGGCTTCAGGAAAGACAGACGATGACCACTGACCCTCGCACCACCGGCCCGCGGCCGCCCTTCCCGGGCGACCAGCAGCAGGAGCGTCCAGGCCTGACCTCCAAGATGACGCCCGCCCCGGATCACGGCGAGGACAGTTACATCGGCAAGGGCCTGCTGGAAGGAAAGGTCGCGCTGATCACGGGAGGCGATAGCGGGATCGGCCGGGCCGTGGCCATCGCCTATGCGCGCGAGGGCGCCGACGTTGCGATCTCGTACCTGCCCGTGGAGCAGTCCGACGCCGAGGCGACCGCTCGTTGGATCGAGAAGGCCGGCCGCCGAGCGGTGTTGTTGCCGGGCGATCTGCGGGACGAAGCGCATTGCCGCGATCTGGTCGCGCAGACCGTGAAGGCCCTCGGTGGCATCGATATCCTCGTCAACAACGCGGCGGCGCAGACGGTCAACGAGGGCCTGGACGACGTGACGGCGGAGGATCTCGAGGGATCGTTTCGGGCCAACGTGTTCGCCATGTACTATCTCTGCCAGGCGGCGGTTCCGCACATGAAACCGGGCTCGGCGATCGTCAATTCGACGAGCCAGCAGGCCAAGATCGCCGACAGCACGATGCTGATCTACGCCGCGACGAAGGGTGCGATCGCCAGCCTCACGATCGGACTGTCGAACCTTCTCGCGCCAAAAGGCATCCGGGTGAATTGCGTCGCGCCCGGCCCGATCTGGACGCCCATACAACCGATCGTGAAGAGCCCGGAGCAGATCGCGAAGCTCGGGGAGGACACGCCCCTGGGGCGTGCCGGGCAGCCGGCGGAACTCGCACCGGCCTATGTGCTTCTGGCGTCGCGCGAGGGCAGCTACATGTCCGGTGCACTGGTGCCGGTCACCGGTGGCACGCCGATGTATTAGGCGGGCGACGGGTGCCCCGGCTCTGTCGGCACCATCTTAGCGTACGGCCTCCGAACGGGCAGCGGCGATCATACGGTCGCCGTCCTCGCGGAGCAGAAGCCGGTCTGACACAAGAGCGTCGACGGACTTCGTGACGGCCGCGATATAGGCGGCCGGATCCGCGTAGCGCTCCTCGAGCGAGGCGCGCGGATCGCCGGCCGCCTCGCGTTCGGCCCGCGTGCGCGCGAAGGCAAGCTCGCTGCCCTCGCGGTCGCAGAGGGCACCGGCCGGGAACGGATCGGCATACAGGTTCCACCCGGTGAAGGTCGCGCGCGGTGCCGCCACGGCGGGCAGGCGGATGCCCGCAGCATCGTTGCCGTCCGCATCGACGCGCGGGACCAGGGTACGGTACTGCGGCCCGCTCTCGGGCCGCGGATCGACGTAGGTGTCGAACCGCGCGATGGCGTTCGGCGCGGTCGGGACCGGAACACCGATGAGGAACGGAAAACCGATCTCGGCGGCCTCGACCAGGGTGCCGTCCGACAGGCGGGGGACGCGGCTGTCCGGCGGAGCTCGTCCCGACGTCACCCAATCTTCCAGGGCGACCAGCAATGCCCGAACGGCCGGCGCCGGATTCAGGGTGCTGCGCATGTTGGCGCATGCCCCCTTGGTCGAGGTCAGGCCGGCGCGCCCGTAGTGGAAGCCGCTGGAGACCAGGAAGGCGCGCGCCGTGTCCGGCAGCGGCAGGTCGGCGCGCCCGAGGGGATCGGTCGTCAGCAGCGAGGCGCCCTTCTGCCAGTACTCGGTGCCGGTGTTCACCTCGATCAGGAGCGGATCGAATCCATCGCGGCGCAGCAATGTGCCCGTCCGTCCCGTGACGGGGTCGTGCTGAGGGGCGGCCGAGAACGGGAAGGTATTCTCCGGGTAGAGATGGTCTTCGTGCTGCGTGTTGGTGCGCGAGGGCTGGCCGAAGCGGGCATTCAGAAAGATGCCGCCGACGCCCGCGATGTGCGACAGCACGCCATCGAAGACCCGGCGGCCGGCCTCGTCGCGGTTGAAGCCCTGATGGATGAAGTCGCGCAGGTAACGTCCGCTCTGCGACACGCCGAGGGCGACGGCATGGTGGATCGCGCCGGCGGCCGGGTTGGCCCTGCCGTCGGCGTCGCCGCGCAGGTAGGCCACCACGTCGCGGGTCGCGGCGAAGCCGATGCCGAGCACCTTCGGTTCCGTGGCCTCGTAGGTGAACTGATAGATCGATCCCGGCAGCGGCTTCGTGCCCTTCGGCAGAAGCTCGAGCTGGCGCGGCGTGGCGTAGTGCCAGGCCTCGGCCGGCACCGGGCGAGGCGGATCGCTCTCCCGGCGGCGGACGGTGAGCTGCGCCTGGGCCTTGTCCGAGCTGGCGGTTTTGAACGTGAGGTAGAACGGCGCCTCGGCCGGCCCCCGCGTCGCGCTGACGAGTTCGTCGCGGACCGTCTCGACGATGGGCTTGCCGTTGCGCGTCGCCACCGGAACGTCGATGGCCATGCCGCCCTGCTGGCGCAGGGCGTCCGCCTCCCAGCCCGACCAGACGATGGTATCGCCCCGGCGCAGGACCAAGCCGGTCCCGGCATCGGCGGCGGTCCGTGGATCGTTGACGGCCTGCACCGCCTGGGCGGGCGCGTCGAGCACCCAGTTGAACAGGAACTTGCGGCCGCGGTTCAGCACCTCGAACAGCAGCGTGCCGCTGCCGCGGGCGGGATCCTGGGGGCGCAGGATGAAGAGATCGGTCTTGTACTCGACCATGCCCCGGGCGTTTCGCGGCGCGAGCGCTAGGTCGACGATGCCGGCATTCGCCGGGTCCGCCGGGTCGAGCTCACCCCGGGCCGATCCAACGAGGCGCTCGTAGGCGCCGGCTGCACCGAACTCCACCCCATCCGCGAACGGTTCGACCGTGGCGATGTCGATGCCGACGATGCGGGCTTGCGCCGGCGCGATGCAGAGCGCGCAGCCGAGCGTGACGGCGATGGCGCGGCCAATCAGCATGTCCCCTCCCAAGTCCGGCTCTGTCACGGCCGGTCCCCGCAGGAACCACGGCTCGGCCTCGACGTCGAGGGGTAAGGATCAGGTGCGGCGCGCTTCCGGCCGTCTATGGGCTGTGGGGCGCTTTGTGAGGCCGCGGCCTGAGACGAGCGACCTGCGGGGCTACCACTCGGCCCACATACCCACGGTCGCTCGCGCGAGCGGTGATCGTCGAACCGCCGTCGCAGACCTTCGGTGGGTCGACGCCGCGGCGCTCGCCTGGATCGCCCATGACGACGAACCGCGCCGACCAGTCGTCGAAGGGGCGCTCCATCTCGAGGGCGTTCGGTCGGCGCAACGCCGGAGAGGAAGCGGACGTAGGCTTGCGCATTTGCCTGGGCTCAGTTGCCGCATATCGGCCGGATGAGGACCGTAAGAAGGTGCTGCCCAGGTGCCGCCCAACAAAGAAGCGCCGTCAGCTCGAAAGCTGCGGCGCCATCCGACGCATTGAGATCGTTAGAAATTCATGGTGCTGCTGGACAGGACTGAACTGTCGACCTCCTCATTACCAAAACTGAGCTACATACGCTCATAGGCGTTCGGGGTGCAGTTTCAGTGCTGATTTCCTTCGACAGTCTTGCTGTAGCTCCTCATTGATCTCTTCACGAATGGTCACTGGCGGTCGCCTCTTTGCACCCCTGGAGGGATGGATCGATGGCGAGACGCGCTACTCCGGACAACGTCCTGAAGCTGACCAAGACCGTGCTTGCCTCCCTCGCCGCTGAAGAAGGCAAGGACGAGCGCGTCGGTTGGGATTCGGAGGTCCATGGGCTCGGCCTCCGATTGCGAGCGAGCGGCAGTCGCGCCTGGGTGATTCGCCCCCCTCGCGCCGGCAGTGGGCAATCGCGGCTGGTGACACTCGGGCCGGGCGACACCCTCGATCTCGGAACCGCCCGCCGTGTCGCCATCGAGAAGCTTGCCGAGGTCGCGTTAGGCGGCGATCCGACCAAGGCCAGGAAGGAAGCGCGCACCCAGGCGGCTCTCACATTCGCCAGCCTCTTGCCGACCTACTTCGCCGACAAGGAGAAGAAGGGCCGCCGCGCCTCCACCATCGGCAACATGAAGAACCACCTGAACGACCATTGGCAGCCGCTTCACAGTAGGCCGTTGAACGGCATCACGCGGGCCGAGATAGCAGCGCGTCACCGGAACCTCTCCGAAGAATGCGGCCCACACGCCGCCGATCGGGCTCGCTCCATCCTCTCCACCTTCTTCGTATGGGCGATCCGTGAAGGCCTCGCCGAGGCAAACCCCGTCGCGAACACGAACACCGCAACTGTGCCGACACGACGTGAGAGGGTGTTGCAGGACACCGAACTTAGCGCCGTGTGGAAGGCATGCAGGGAGGACGATTTTGGGCGGATCGTCCGCCTGTTGATCCTCACGGGTCTACGTCGCAAGGAAGTCCCAGGCCTGCGGTGGAGCGAGATCGACTTGCAGGCCGCCCTGTGGACTATCCCAGCCGATCGGATGAAGAACAAGCGCCCCCACGAAATGCCGTTGTCATCGGAAGTTATCGCTATTCTGTCCGCTGCCCCAGCCCGCTTGGGTCGTGACCTCGTGTTCGGAGATGGAGCCGCCCCCTTTACCGGATTCAGCAAGGCTAAAGCGTCGCTGGACATACGGATCGGCGATGAGGCTGGAAAATGGATTATTCATGACCTCAGACGCACCGCTTCTACCGGCATGAACACGCTCGGCATCCTACCCCACGTTGTCGAGGCCGTTTTGAGTCACGTCTCGGGGCACAAGGCAGGCGTTGCCGGTACCTACAACCGCGCATCCTACAGGGCAGAGAAGCGCGAAGCCGTGGACCGTTGGGCCGATGAGGTCAAACGCGTCGTCAGCATAGCGCCGACCCAGCCGAACTCGAGTTCTTGATTTGTTCTTGACAGTTTTCTTTCGAGTCTGACAGTGGGTGTTCCACGAGACCGTGGAGCCCAAATGAACGCCCTGTGGACCCTACCCCCGGACATCGCCCGACGCTAGGTGATCGGGACAGAAGCCGCCGCCGTATTCTGTGGCGTGTCCGTTTCGACATTCCGCCGCTTGCGTGAGTCGGGCTCGATCCCACCGCCGATCCGGGTATCCCAGCGCAAGCTCGGCTGGCGGATCGGAGACCTGTCCGACTTCATTGACTCCCATGCTTCAATGGCGGGCAACGACAACCTGCCGGATGATCTACGAGTCCCGGCCTATGCGGCCCAGCGAACGAATGCTGCCTCGGTCCGGTTGTCCCAGGTACAATAGGAGACCGACCCGACGCCCGCGCGCCCCGCCGGATCAGCATCTTGAACCGTTAGACGGGCACCACGCCGCGCCAGCACAGCCGCGAGGTTCAGGCAGATGGCGGTCTTGCCGCCCCCCTTGGTGGAAGCCTACCCAATCCGCTACTTGCATGGCGGCTTCCAATCATCGTCGTGCAGCCAGAGGAAAAAGACCGTCTCCAGCAGCGCCTCTTGTTCTGGGGCGAATGCGACCTCCGGCAGTCCTGACAGGGCACGGACAATCATGTCACCCGCATCCCGTCTGTCGATCGTCACGACCTGGGGGTGGCTTGGATTGTTGTCCTTCAGCCAGTCTCGTTCCCGGTTGAAAAAGCTGTTGCGTTGGCGACGGTCGAAGGCTGCAAATTCGTGATCCGAGAGTTCTTCGGGAAGGGGGGCCTTCAAGTGCATCTCGTGGATCGAGTGGGGTGATCTCGGGAGCATCCCCTCGGCGGCAGCGGCTAAAAGTCAGAGCACACTCATATCGGCCGCGGAGAAGCATCTCGATCGCAGGCATAACCTGATTGATTGCGCCGTCGACCTTCGTCAGTTCCACTGCGACCGGGATCTTGCTGGCCAGAGGCATCTCTCCAGGCTTGTATCTGTGCAGATGTGCTTTCAGTAGGCTCATATCGTCATCCTTCGATGACTGTTTTGCAACATGAGTCTGACAGCTTCCGCAACCCCTCTCCATCCCTCTTTCGAGATTTATCGAATGACTTCATCGCGCCATGGCACCATGGCTCTATCGCGCCAGTTCGGCCCGTGGGTGTCCGACCTCGACCCGGCCGAGCGCCGCGCCCGGCTCCGCGCCCTCCGCGCCATCGCCCGACTCCTCGCCGGTCCCCGTGCCGACCCCCTTGTGCGGCTCCTCGCCCAGGCGGAGGGCGACGACGACGTGCTGATGCCGGCCGCCGACGCCCTCGAACCCCTCGACCGGCGCAAGATCCTCGCGAGCTATTCCCGCCTCGGAACCCGGCCGAGGGGCCGGCCTTTCATTCACGCCACGCCACGCCCGAGGGGCACATGCGGCGTCGAGGTGGTACTGGCCGGCCTACGCGACCCGAACATCCGCTTCCCCTGACCGAACGGCGCATGAGCCGGCCGGCCAGGAGACATGCGCCCGCGATCAGCTCAACTTCGGCTGACCGTTCGAGGCCGAGAGCCCGCCATCGACCGGCAGGTTCACGCCGGTGACGAAATGGGCGTCCTCGCTCGCGAGAAAGGCGATGACGCCGGAGATGTCGTCGGGCTTGGCGCCGCGCCCCATCGGGATGCGCTCCTCAAACTTCGCGACGAGCTCCGGCTGGTCCTGCATGCCGGCGGTGAAGGGCGTGTAGACGAGCGATGGGTTCACCGCGTTCACGCGCACGCCGTTCTTTGCCTCGTCCAAGGCCACCGCGCGGGTAAAATTCGTCACCGCGCCCTTTGCGGCGCAGTAGAAGCTGTGGTTCCAGTCGCCGCCGAGCCCGGAGACGGACGAGACGTTAACGATCGAGCCCTTGCTGTCGCGGAGGTGCGGCAGGGCGAAGCGCGTCATGTAGAACACGCCATAGAGGTCGGTCTCGATTACGACCGAGAAGTCGGCGATGTCGCCTTCGTCGACCTTGCCGAGATGATCCTTGCCGGCGTTGTTGACGAGGACGTCGAGGCGGCCGAAGCGCTTCACCGCGGCTTCGATAAGGCCATTGCAGGCGTCGGCGTTCGACAAATCGGCGACATGGACGAGCGTGTCGGCCGCCTCGATGCTACCGGCGACCGAATTCAGGCCCTCCGCATTCTTGTCGGCCAGCACGAGGATCGCGCCCTCCCGGCCGAAACGCCGCGCGGCGGCCTCGCCGATGCCGGATGCAGCGCCCGTGACCAGCACCACCTTGTTCGTAAAGCGTCCCATGGGATCTCCTGAGGATGTCATGGTTCGTCGCCGAGCCGTTTCGGGATGCGTGGTCAGGGTCGCGACGAGACCGCGTTCGCCGCGACAAGCGCCGTCCGCGTCCGACGTTCCCAAAAACTCATTCACGGACAATTGAATGGCGCACGATCTGGAACGGAGCGCAGCGAGCGAAGTTCACCCCGGAATAAAACCACACTGGAGCCTCCGACCGTGCCAGCGCCCGTCCGCTACAGCCCTAAGGTCGAAGACGTGAGGCTCGACGAGGGGCAGACCATCGAGGGGCTGAACTCCAGGCAGCGGACATCATGAAGACCGAGCTGAAGCCGTACAACGTCACCATTCGGGTGTTCGACCCGGCCCAGGGCGCTGCGAGCGGCCAGGACTATGTCCTGCCGGTCGACAGCCCGGACGTCGAGCACGCCATCGCCTCCACCACCGCCAACGCCGCCTCGTTCACGAAGAAGGCCGAGGGCGGCAAGGCCCTGCCGGTCGCCTTCACCTGCATCAAGGTCGAGCCGCGCTGAGCGTCGGCAAACGGCGCCGGCTCGTTCCACCGGCAGCTCCGACGCAGATCATGCCAATGGCGGCTGCGCGCTAAAAAAGTCAGTCAGGACAACAATAGCAATGCGTGGAACATCGAGAGCCGACCGGCGCCCAACCGTCGTCGTGACGGGGGGCAGCGCGGGCGTCGGTCGCGCCATTGCGCACGAATTCGCCCGTCATCGCTGGAACGTCGCGGTTCTCGCTCGGGGTGAAGCCGGGCTTCGCGGCACCGTTCGCGACATCCATCGGGCCGGTGGACGCGCACTGGCTCACCAAGTCGATGTCGCGGATTCTGACGCCGTCATGCGCGCGGCCGATGAGACGGTCGCGGCATTCGGCGCGATCGACGTCTGGGTGAACGTGGCCATGGTCACGATTTACGCGCCCGTGCAGCAGACCACGCCCGAGGAATACAAGCGGGCGACCGAGGTCACCTATCTCGGTCAGGTCTACGGCACGCTCGCCGCGCTCAAGCACATGACCGCGCGCGATGCCGGCAGCATCGTCTGCATCGGATCGGCTCTCGCGTACCGCTCGATCCCGTTGCAGTCGAGCTACTGCGCTGGGAAGGCGGCCGTGCGTGGCTTCCTCGACTCCCTGCGCAGCGAACTGCGGCACGACCGCAGCCACGTGCGGCTGACGATGGTGCAGCTCCCGGCGGTCAACACGCCGCAATTCGACTGGGCACGCTCGCGCATGCCACGCCGACTCGAACCGGTGCCACCGATCTACCAGCCCGAGGCGATCGCCCGTCACGTCTACCGGGCCGCGCACGACAGCCCGCGTGAATTGTGGATCGGCTTCCCGACGTGGAAGGCGATCCTCGGAAGCATGGTGATTCCGGGCTGGATCGACGGATATCTCGCGCGGCATGGCTATCGCGGCGAGATGACAAGCCAAGCCGCAATGGCAGGTCGTCCGGATAACCTGTACGACCCCGTCGACACCGATCCCGGCGCGCATGGCCGCTTCGACCGGCGCGCGGTGTCCACCGTGCCGGCGGCCGACCCGCGCTGGCTGAAGCTCGGGATCGCGGCCGCCATCGGAGGAGCTTTTCTCGGCGGTCTCGCCGCCGTCCGGTCGATGGGAGGCCGAGACCACGCCCGATCCGCCCGCGAGACGCAGTCGGCCAAGTTCCGCCGCACCCGCCATGGCGTCTCATTGCACGAACCAGCAAGCGGACGCCGATAGCCCGACGCGGAACCTCATCACCGGTAGCGGCTCGGCCGCTTCTGCCTGGCTCGGGATGATCGCGACTCTGGCTGTGCAGGTCCGGATCGGCGCGGTCAGCCTCTCACGAGCAACCCCGTTCGCCCTACCGTAGAGGCCGCTTCACATCATCCGCGTGCGGAGGTTCAGCAGCACCACGAGGGTGCCGCCGACCATCAGGGCGATGATCAGCGTCGAGAACAGGATCAGCTGAAGATCATCGCGGGCCGAGCGCTTCAGGTCGACGTGCAGGAAGCAGCGGAAATGCACGATCGCCTGGACCAGGGCGAGGGCGAAGACAATCCCCAGGGTCGTCGCGCCGCTCGCCCAGCGCCAGTGGACCAGGGCGAAAGCGATGCAGGTCAGCGCCAGGGCGAGGAGATAGCCGACACCGTAGGTGATCAGGTCGCTGCGCCGGGAATGCGCCCCATCGTCGGCGGCCGCTTCGCCGCTGCCGTCGCGCGCCACGATCCTGGGAGAAGCGCGAAACAGCGCCTTCGAGGCGCCGATGACGGCGGCGGCGCCTGCGATCTTCAATGCGAGCGCGGCTTTGGAGGGACGGTCCGCGGTCATCCGAGCGTTCCCTGCAGGTAGACGACCGAAAAGATCGCGATCCAGACGATGTCGAGGAGGTGCCAGAACAGGCCAAGCTTCAGCAGGTTGAGCTTGACCCTTGCATCGAGCCCGAACGCCGCGATCTGCGCGAGCATCACCACGATCCAGATACAGCCCGCGGTCACGTGCAGGCCGTGCGTCGGCACGAGGGCGAAGAAGGCCGACAGAAAGCCGCTGCGGTCCGGCGTGGCGCCGTGCGCGAACATCGTGGCGAAGTCCTGGACCTCGAGCGCCAGGAAGCCGAGCCCAAGGGCGAGCGTCACGCAGAGCAGGACGACGAGGCCCTTGCGCGTGTGATCGTACTTCATCGCGATCGCAGCCAGCCCGAAGGTCAGGCTGCTCGTCAGCAGGATGAGCGTCTCCACAAAGGCGCTGCCGAGCTTGAACTCCGCCTCAGGCCCCGGCGCGTTCGCGGTGGCCGCGAGCTGCGTCCCGTAGATCGCGAAAAGCAGCGCGAACAGCACCGCGTCGCTCATCAGGAAGATCCAGAAGCCGTAGAGGTCGGTCTCGGCCTCGCCCGGTTCGAGGGCGTCGGCGCCGACGAGATTCAGCCCGACATGCCTGAGCTGAGGGCTGCTCATGCCGTCACCTCGGACGGGAAGATTTTTGCGAGACCACGATTGGCCGGCGTGACCTCGAGCTGCCGCGGCACGCCCTCGGTTGCTCCGGCCGCCTCGCGCCAGCGACGGTCGTCGGCCGCGACCTCGGCGGCGGGAATCGTGCGGTGGGTGTCGCGCACGAAGCTGCGCGCGATCACGGCGGCCCAGAGGGCGACGAAGCCGAGGATCGTCATCCACCAGATGTGCCAGACGAGGCCGAAGGCGCAAGCCGTCGCGGTCAGCCCGACGATCGGGCCGACCCAACTGTTCTTCGGCATCGCGATGTCGCTGTAGGGGCCGGCGGGTGTATAGGCCTGCTCGCGCTCCTTCAGCCAATAGAAGGCATCCAGCCGATCGACCTGCGGGATCAGCGCGAAGTTGTATTCGGGCGGCGGCGCGGGAATCGACCATTCGAGGCTGCGCGCGTCCCACGGGTCGCCGATCGGCACGCGGTTCTGCTCGCGATCGCGCACGCTGACCCAGAGCTGCACGAACAGGCTGACGAGACCGCCGAACAGCAGCAGGGCGCCGACGATGGCGGTGAGGAGCCAGGGCCGGAAATCCGGCTCGAACAGAGCCTGGCTCCGCCGCGTCATGCCGGCGAGGCCGAGCACGTAGAGCGGCATGAAGGCGAGGTAGAAACCCGTGAGCCAGCAGGCGAAGGCGATCTTGCCCCAGCGCTCGGACAGCCGGAAGCCGAAAGCCTTCGGAAACCAGTACATGTAACCCGCGATCATGCCGTAGAGCAGGCCGGGGATGAGCATGTTGTGGAAGTGGGCGACCAGGAACACAGTGTTGTGGACCATGTAGTCGATCGGCGGGATCGCGAGCAGGATGCCGGTGAGGCCGCCGAGCACGAAGGTCATGATGAAGGCGAGCGAGAAGAGCATCGGCGCCGTGAACCGGACCTCGCCGCGAAACATCGTCCAGATCCAGTCGTAGATCTTGACGCCCGTCGGCACCGCGATCGTCATCGTGGCGATGCCGAAGGCGGCGTTGACGTCGGCGCTCTGGCCCATCGTGAAGAAGTGGTGCAGCCAGACGGTGAAGGAGAGGACGCCGATCACCATCGTCGCCACGACGAGCGAGGTGTAGCCGTAGAGCTCCTTCGACGAGAAGGCCGAGATCACCTCCGAATACACGCCGAAGGCAGGCAGGATCAGGATGTAGACCTCCGGGTGGCCGAACAGCCAGAAGAGGTTTACGTAGTTCATCACGTTGCCGCCCAGCTCGTTCGTGAAGAAGTGAAAGCCGAGATAGCGGTCGAGGGCGAGCATCGCGGTGGCGAGGGTCAGCGGCGGCATCGCGAAGATCATCAGGATCGAGGTGCAGAGCGCGGTCCAGCTGAACAGCGGCATCCGCATGAGATGCAGGCCCGGACAGCGCTTCTTGTAGATCGTCGCCGCGAAGTTCAGGCCCGAGAGCGTCGTGCCGAGCGAGGACAGCGTGATCGCCCAGATCCAGTAATCCGGGCCGACGCCGGGCTGGAAGGCGGTCTCGGTGAAGGGCGGATAGCCCGACCAGCCCCCGGTGGAGAACTCGCCGATGGCCAGCGAGACCATGACGAGGCCGGCCCCGCCGGCGGTGAGCATCAGGCTGATCGAGTTGAGCAGCGGGAAAGCGACGTCGCGGGCGCCGATCTGCAGCGGCACCACGTAGTTGAACAGCCCGGTCAGGAACGGCATCGCCATGAAAAAGATCATGATGGTGCCGTGGGTGCTGAAGAGCTGCGCGAAGTGCTCGGGCGCGACGATGCCCGGCGCGTTCACGGCGAGTGATTGCTGCGCCCGCATCAGCACCGCCTCAACCAGCGCGCGCGACAGCATCACGCCGGCCAGCACGATGTACATGATGCCAATCTTCTTATGGTCGAGGCTCGTCAGCCAGTCGCGGAAGAGCGGGCGCCACCAGCGCATCCAGGTCATCAGGCTGAGGAGGGCGACGGCTCCGACCACGACGAGGGCGCCGGCAAAGGCGCCGATGAATTCGCTGACGGTTGGGTTGTTCCAGGCCCGCACGAACGGAAACGCCTTGGCATCGATCCGCCCGAACAGGGCGTACCAGGTCTCGGCGCTCATCGATGGCCCTGTGAGTGACCGGCATGCGGGCCGGTCGTGTCAAGAGAGAGAACGGTCTGGAACAGGCCCGGTGCGACTGCACCGAACCGGAGCGGCTCGGTCTGCGTCGCGCGGGCTGACAGGGCCTTGAAGGCGTCCCTGTCGAGAATCCCGCCGCTCGCGCGCACCTCCGCCAGCCAGGTCGCGTAGCCCTCGGTGGATTGCGCCAGAACCGCAAACTTCTGGTTCTGGAAGCCGATGCCGTTGAACTGCGTGTTCTCGCCGAGGAAGCGACCGGGTTCGCTCGCGGCGAGGTTGAGCTGCGTGGTCATGCCGGCCATCGCGTAGATCTGGCCACCGAGCCGGGGCACGAAGAACGACTGCATGACCGTGCCGCTGGTGAGACTCAGATGCACCGGGCGATCGGCGGGAAACACGAGCTCGTCGACGCTGGCGACGCCCTCGTCCGGATAGATGAACAGCCACTTCCAATCGAGCGCCACCGCTTGCACCTCGACCGGGGCCTGCAGGGAGGCCAGGGGCCGATACGGATCGAGCCGGTGGGTGTCGCGCCACAGAAACACGGCGAGCAGGACGACGATGGCCGTGGGCGGGATCCAGATCAGCCCCTCCAGCGGCCAGTTGAAGCCCCATTGCGGCCGATAGGCACTCTCGGTGTTCGCGAGGCGGTAATGCCAGGCGAAGATCGGCGTAAGCAGCAACACGGGGCCAGCGACGAAGAGCAGGATGAAGCAGACGAGCAGGAACAGGCTGCGCGTTTCGTCGGCGACAGGACCGGCCGCGCTGAGAAAGCCGTGATCGAGAATGCCGCAGCCGCCGAGGCCGAGCAGCATGGCGGCTGCCGCCGAACTCGCGAGACCGGCAACGGCACGGAGCCGAGGCCAGCGCGCCACACGGTACGCGAATGACCGCGTCGGAAGATTATCGGACACGGGAAGGGCTGCTGTCGTGTGACATTGCTGAAATCCGGTCGGCGATGCCTCGCCGTTGCGCCGGCGGCAGAAAGAGGGCGGCGCGCCGCCGCAAAAGCCGAGCCGTCGCCGGCCCCTCGAAGCGTCGCACGAAAGCCTGGTTCAGTAACAAGTTTCGATGGCTCCGGCATGATCCAAGATGTCGCGTCGCGCAGCGCCCTGGCAGCCACTCGCTTACGAGACGACCGGCGGCCTTCATTCGAGAGGGGCCGGCCGGTGGACGTGACCCCAGGAGGCGATCCGTTGGCGCAGGGTCGAGGACTCGCCGGCCTTGAGCGAGCGACCCTCGCCGTCCGGCCCGCCGAGCGAGACGTGCGAGTTCAGACGCTCGAGATGCTCGAATACATGTTCAAAGGCGCTCGTGACGGCCTGTTCAAAGGAGCCGTCGCCCGTGCCCTGCGCGGCCTTGAGGGCGCTGAGGAGTTCGCGATGCTTATCGGTATCGCTCGACATGGCATTCCTCGTTGCCGGGCCGGGTGCCGGCGCCGAAGGCAAGGCACCAATCGCGATCAAGGTTCCGGACGACATCCATGCGTGTAGCCCCGCTCACGGTGCGCGGAGGCCGCATCGTTCTCCGCAGCTCCGACGATCGGAGCACTTCTTCGAGAGACGACAGCGCAGCGCGAGTTGCATGAAGACACTCGACACGCAGCGGCTCCGTCCACCAAGCCCTACCTTCTTCATTGGCATTGAGCGAAGCATGGACTGTGATAGCAATGAGGGTATCCTCGCTCCCTAAATTCTATCGGCTGCACCCAGCGCGCCGGTGCACGGCAGTTTTTAGCGAATCTGCTATTTAATTTCGTCAGAAGGGCCAGCTCCGATTAAGCAGAGGTGATACGTACCGTTGAGACGGTGCTCAGCTAACAGCGGCCGTAGCTTGCGTGCCCACAAAGACGTCCCATCGCCTTCGGTCAGCCTCAGTCGTACGAAGGTGGCTCGCTTAACGTCCGCGTCCGGGCGTCGTGTCAGGGAACCCGAACGACTGGGTCGGTCGATGCTTGCCGGTCTGTTCTACGACCAGGTCGGGTGAATATTGGCCTGTCTGCTTTCGGCCGGAGAATATATAAAGCGGACACTTTTTCGGAGGCTTCCGAGATGCAGCAAATTTGACGGGCATCAGCGCAAAATTTCAATATAATATTGTTAATTAAAATTGATGATTTGAGATATATTATATTTTGGCACTTTGATGATCCCGGTCGCAATGATCCGCTTCTGAGAGTAATTTTACGCTTTTCTATCCTGAAGTAGTGGGGGCACTCTGAAGACAGGCGGTCCACGCCGCGATGGCCCGCAGGCTCGCCAGATCGGCCCGGTGACCATGCACCCGAGGCCCATTTCCGGCGGTAGACCTATCCTCGGAATGGCCGACATTCAGCAGGGCACTGACGGATGTCCAGTCTACGTACTCGCCTCAAACCGGTAGGACGGCGACCTTCTCGACCACCACCGTCTCGACGATATCAACTGGCTCGTAGAACCAGCGGGCGAAGGTGCCTGCGACCATGGCTCCGGCGATTGGCGCGAGCCAGAACAGCCAGAGTTGACCGACATACTCGCCCCCTGCGAACAGTGCCGGACCCGTGCTGCGCGCCGGATTGACGGAGGTGTTGGTTACCGGGATCGAGATGAGGTGGATCAGCACCAAGGCGAACCCGATGGGGATGCCGGCGAAGCCCACCGCCGCTCCCTTCGAGGTGGTGCCGATGATGATGAACAGGAAGAAGAACGTCAGCAGGAACTCGGTGACGAGGCAGGCGACGACGCCGAACTTCCCCGGGCTGAGATCGCCGTAGCCGTTGGAGGCGAAGCCTTCCGGAACCCAACCCGGCTTGCCTGATGCGATGAGGTACAATGTGCCGGCCGCCAGGACCGCGCCGCCGACCTGGGCCGCGACGTACGGAACCACGTGGCGGTTCGCGCATCGCCCCGCTGACCATAGCCCGAGGGTGACGGCGGGATTGAAGTGACCGCCGGAAATGTGCCCGACCGCGTAGGCCATGGTCAGGACAGTGAAGCCGAAGGCGAAGGACACTCCGAGGAAGCCAATGCCGAGTTGGGGGAAGGCTGCGGACAGCACCGCCGCCCCGCAGCCTCCGAAGGTGAGCCAGAACGTCCCGAAGAGTTCGGCCGTAGCCCGCCGCATGGTCGAATGATCTGGCATCGGAGCCCTCCTGGGCTTTTGCGTGAGACGACCGCCGCCGAGGCGTGCTCTGGCTTGCGTTGGCGCGTCGGGGCCGGATGACGGATGTCCTACTTCGTTGCGGTCTGTCCGGGGACGGGGGGCGTGCCCGTCGCCGGGAACATCCCGGACGTACCGGCATGCTCCGACGTGTCCGGCGTGTTGCTCGCCACGACGAACAGTTTCGGCGCGCCCGTCCTCCGAGGCTGACCCAAGCCAAGCATCTTGGCGGACGCCGACCGCTCCGCGGAGTGGCTGGCCGCCACGATGGGGTAGTCCCGCGGCAGCCCCCATTTGCTCCGACAGGCTTCCGGGGTGAGACCCAAGGCGGTAATGCGGCGCCTCAGCATCTTGTTGGGCTTGCCGTCCCCGAGCGAGATCAACGCCTCGCGCGTGACCAATTCCCGGATCGCGGTCGCCGTCGGCTCACGGATCGTGCCTCCCCTACCCAATCCCACGACCGCGGCGTGAACGAGTGCGAGAATGTCTGGGATTTCGGCAGGCAGGGCCGAATTGTTCGACACGTAGGCCGAGACGATGTCGGCGGCGAGTTCGACCTCGCCCCTGCCCTTGGCCACGAAGGCCGCCCCGTATGCTTTCATGATGCACCTGACCTTGAGAAATCAGCGCTTTCCGCGAGCGCGACCACGACCGGCATCCGATGGGAAACCGGTCGAGCATGCGGTCGTGTCCCGGGATGTCGATGTCGCGGACACGAACGGCGGTCGGGCTCCGGCCTCATGCGCGCACGTTCGTCAGGACGAACCGCAGGCCTGCTCCCGTGAAGAGGGTGGATGCGGCGACGGGCAATGCCACCGGATGCCTCGTGTCTGCGTCCTGGTGCCGGCGCAGAGCCAAGGGGAACAAGTCCCACGGTCGGGCGAACGCTGAACGCGACGCGCATCGGCTCATCTGCGCGATGCCTGGCTGGTCGCCAAGCGGCGGGCGGAGGCCAATCCATGTCAGCGCACGCCCTCGTGATCCCGGAGCAGCACAGGTCTGCGGAAGGCCGCGGCGATCTCACGCCGGAGGTCGTGTCGCTCGACCTCCTCAAGGTCGGGGAGGATGTCGCGATGTGCGGCATCGGTCACCGCGATCAAGCTTATGGCGTCACCGCCTCCCTTGAATGCGACGAGGACCTCGGCCTGGCCATATTGATCGGTCGGATCGATGCAGATGTGCGTCGGCATGGGCATCCTTCCATCGGAACGAGATCGCGCGACGCCGACTTCATGCGAGCGGCCAGCAACGCAACAGCGCGATCCCGCTGCACGGGTGGATAGAGGGCGTTGCCTGCGCGGCGCTCGGGATGCCGACCGGCGACTCTCCTGAACAAATCTAGCAACGGCTGGAGCTCGTTGGGGCCGATTATTTGTGACGATCGGCCCAGCAATAATGATGATTGAAAGATTCAAGATTTCTGGTTCGCTCGTCGCTTTCCCATGCGAATCGGAAGGCGCGATCATTTCAACAAGGCGCCATTCCTGCCCTCGGCTCGGGTCATTGTGTACTCGCAACCCTACTTGTCATCCCATCGGGCGCCCGGACGATGAGGATGCGGGCAGTGGGGACGCGGTCTCCCGTCGAGACCCTTCGGGGCGACGAGGCAGGTCACGGTGATGCGCCCGGGGCGGACCCACGATCAGCGATTTGCCTCAGGACCGCCCAGCCCCCGCCCAGACGTCATGACCCTCCGCATCCTGGGGCTGGAGCATCGGCGCGAGCTCACGGATGCATTCCGTGATGTGGGTGAGCACCACTCGTATCCGCGGCGTGTCGCGGTTGTCCCTATGTACCAGGAGGAGGACGTCGGCGCTGGGCGGCTCGGTCGGCACCGGGAGCCGGATCAGCCGCTCCTCCGCGTCCGCGCGGAACCGGGCCAGGCAGGCCAGGCCGCCACCGTTCGCCGCCGCGAGCACCGCGGCCTCGTGGCTGCTCGTCTGGAGCACCACCGTCGCGCGCGAGGCCATCTCGGTGAGCCAGGCCGATTGCGTCATCTCCTGGACGTCGTCGATTTGCGTGATGAGGCGATGTCCGGTGCAGCCGTCGTCGAATTCCATCGCACCGTGCTCCCGCAGGTACTCAGCGGTCGCGTAGATGCCGAAGGCAATGCCGCCGATGCGTCGGACGACGAGGTCGTGCTGCTCGGGCTGGCTCAGGCGCACCGAGATATCGGCTTCCCGCATCGATAGGCTGAGTTCCCGTGGATTTGGAATGAGCTCGATCATCACGTCGGGATGGGTCGCGTGGAGGCGGGCGAAGCTCGGGGCGAGGACGTGCGCAGCCATCGTCTCGGCGCAGGTCACGCGGACCAAGCCTCTCATCCGGGCGTCCCGACCGCTGACGTCCCGTTCGAGCGCGATGGCCTCCGCCTCAAGCCGTTCCGCCTTCTCGCGTACGGCGGCACCGGCGAGGGTCGGCACGTAACCGTCCGGCGTGCGGTTGAGCAGCCGCACCGCGAGGGTCGCTTCCAGCGAGGTCAGGCGGCGCCCGACCGTCGATTGCGAGACATGGAGCACTTTCGCGGCCGCGGAGAGTGAGCCATGCCGCGAAAGCGCCAGGAAGAACCTAAGGTCGTCCCAGTCGAGCATTCGCGTACCGCCATCCGTTTTTGCATCTCCCGTCATCGACATTGACGGCCGATTTCTCGGACGTGAAGCCTATACTCAGCGCGCGACAATTACGAGCAGTGGAATTTTTTGACCTCCTAATAAATGAACGGTCAAGTCTTCTGAACCAGGAAAAACAAGCATGGCGCTGCCCCCCATCAAGCCCGGATCGCCGTTTCCCGACACCGTCGGCGGGCGTCGACTCCAGGCCGTCGACGGTGTCGGGAAGTCGGACCCGACCGCAATCCGGACCCTGCGGTGCCGCACGGTCGCGCAAGGGCACCTGCGACAGCTCAACTACATCCGAGACCTGCCGCCCCAATCGGTGGTGGAAGACGAGCCTGATGGCCTGCTCGGGGAGACCAGCGCGCCAAACGCCTCGGAGGCCCTGCTCGCCGCGTTCGGCTCCTGCCTGTCAATCGGCATCCACGCCAACGCCCTGGCGCAGGGCATCCCGGTCCGGGCTCTCGAACTTGGGGTCGAGGCGGACATTAACACCACAGCTGCTTGGGGGACGGGTGACCTCCACCCCAAGACCATCGGTTTCGAGGCCATCCGGGTCTCGGTGAAAATTGATGCGGACGCTTCGCGGAAGACGCTCGATGCCCTCGTCAAGCATGCGGTGCTGTGGTCGCCTGTCGCGAACACCTTGCACAACCCGGTCCATCTCGACGTCATGCTGGAGTTGGCCGCGAAGCGGTGATCCGCGGGTCTCCTGTCAGGACGGCCATTCCTCCTTCCCAAGGGGAGCGCGCGAGGATCCCGCGCGCGGCCCTCGGTCAAGTACCGAGGCGCTTTCGAAACGGCATCGCTCAAGGAACGTCAGCAGGGCGAGGCCTTCGCAATCTGGGGATGGTGAATGCCAGTTCAGTCCGCCTCCGTCCCTTCCCGCCAGTCGTCCGGGACATGGGGCGTCGGCACGAAGTCGGGACGATCAGGGACCGAGGCCCTGTCGCCCGTTCCCGGTCGCATCTCCGGATGCGCGGCTACGGGAGGGCAAGAACGGCCGGATGGCCATCCAGGATACTGGCGAGGACGCACGTCATGCCGACGCCGGTCACCAGAAGGGTGAACGCGAGTGGAAACAGAACCCGATGCCATCCCACCCCGCGGGGCGACGTCCCGAACGGCGTATGCGCTGACCTCGTCCATTGCATCGGCGAGTCAGCCACGGACCGCCTGCGCTCCGAGAACCGGACGTATGTCACGCCGGCACGTCGGTGGTCCGGTCCGCCATCGCCGCCAAAGCCTTGCCGGCCTCGTCCGCGGCTCGCATCGAACGCTCCGCGATAGAGCGGCTGTCCTTGAGGATGTGCTCCAGATTCTCCCGGACGAGCTCGCCCTGTATCGTACCAAATTCGTGGACGGACGTGGCCTGCATCAGGCGCTCCAATCCGTCGAAGTTTCGCTTCCACTGGGCCTGGACCATCTCCATCCAATCCTCGGACGCGGCCTGGAACGCCTGCATGAGCACCAAGCGGCACTGCCTCACCGCTTCCATATTCCTCCTCGACTGCATCGCGAGCCGCTCGCCTTCCTCCCCGGAGAATTCGAGGGTTTGGCTGAACAACACCGTGGCCTCACGGGCTTGGCTTGCGGCCGCGTCCAATCCGTTCGGCATCGGCCAGATGGCCTTGTCCGCGGCTGCCTTGACCGCATCGGGGATACCGTCCGGATGGCCACCGTGCCGGGCGCGCGAACCATTGGTCTGGGCGTTCATGCTCATCCTGATCCCTGGATCTCGCTGATCGGACCGGCCCGCGGCTAGGTCCTCTCTGCAAAGTCATGGGGGGGAGAGTGTGGTGGGGTGGTGTGTGTCCATGGCGAGGTGGTTTGGCGCTGGTTTCTGGTCGTGGTGGGCGAGGGGGGGAGGGGGGGGGGGTCGGTCGATCACGTGCTCGACCGTCTGCCGGCGCGTGCGCATCGCGTGAGGATCCTCGTCGAGCCGGCGCTGCACGGCTTCCAGGACCGCCTCGTGCTCCCAGCGCGTCACCCGCCGCTCCTTGGCCGGCGTGCCGACGACGCAATGGCG
>NZ_JAKSXV010000033.1 GCF_022829345.1 Methylobacterium sp. J-090
GATTGCTTCGGCAACCTTACGGCCCTGCGAGACCAAGACATCAACCTGACGCAGCTTGGCAACAATCTCTTCAGCCGTATGCTTCTTCCGTCCCATGACAACATCCTCCACATGGCTCAAAGCCATACCTCAGGGAGGACCACTTTTCAGGGGGCAGGCCAAGGGCGGCCTAGGAAATGGCCGATCCTTGGCGTGTGCTTCGCCTTTTCGAGGCTGGCGACGCTTCACCGAAGAGGTTTTAGCATGAGCAATCAGTCAGAGCAGGCCATGACGACGGATCCCACAGCCGTCGTTGCCGAAGGCTCGAAGCGGCCATTCACACTGTACCTCGACGAAACGGGGAACCGGCATCCAGACAAGAAGCCGGACCCCGCACGTGCGGGCAGGGATTGGTTCGCGTTCGGCGGAGTTCTGGTACGAGGCGAAGACAACGATGCCGCCCGTACGCTGGTCGACGAATTTGCGACGCGTTGGAAGCTGAGGGTTCCCGCCCACCTCACCGACATGCAATCCCAAAAGAAGGGATTTGCTTGGCTGGGGCGTGAAACCCAGGAGCGGTGCGACGCCTTCTGGAACGATTGGAAGGACGTCCTGGTCACGGCCCCTGTGATCGGGATGGGTTGTGTCATCGATCGGCCGGGCTACGTCGCCCGGGGCTACTTGGAGCGGCACGGCAACGACCGTTGGCTCCTGTGCCGGAGCGCCTTCGATATCACGGTCGAGCGTGCCGCCAAGATCGCGAAGCGCGAGGATCGCAAGCTTCACGTCGTGTTCGAGGCGGATGCCAGCTTTAACAAGACCGTAGTCGGCTACTTTGAGAATCTGAAACGGAACGGGCTCGGTTTCGACGCATCGAACAGCGGTAAGTACGATCCGCTGACCAAGGAGGATTTTGGCACGATCCTTGGCCGCGTACAGTACAAGCCAAAGGCCTTCTCGCTGCTTCAGATCGCCGACAGCTACGTGTATGCGATGGCTCGATGGCGCTACGACAAGCACTATCCATTGTACCGCCATCTGCGTGACCACGCGCGGATCGCGGACTTCGCCTTCCCCGGCGAGGGACCTAAGATTGGCATCAAATATTACTGCTTCGATGCCTGAAACGAAAAAGCCGAGGCGATGCCCCGGCTTTTTTCGCGGCCCCCATACGGTGAGCCTAAGAGGTTTTTGGCCTCGGATCCATATCTAATGTTGGCCGTGCCCTACGTCAAGCGGTTCACGAGCCGCGCCGTCGGACCTTCGGGACCCCCCGGGGGGGGCCTATGCGTTCAGGGTTGTCGGGCTATGCCCTCGTGGCCCAAGCCACCCGCCCACGGGGACATCACCGGCCTCATCCATGCCGCCGGCGTCTCGCCAACCCAGGCGTCTCCCGAGACGATCCTCAAGGTCGACCTCTACGGTACAGCGCTGGTGCTGGAGGCGTTCGGCAACGTCATCGCGCGCAGCGGGGTGGGCGTCGTCATCGCATCCCAATCTGGGCACCGGCTGCCACCCTTGTCTATCGAACAGAACGCAGCCCTGGCGACGACGCCGGTCTAGGACCTGCTGGCCCTGCCGATGCTGCAGCCGGACCAAGTGAAGGACCCTCCCCAAGCCTACCAAGTTTCCAAGTGCGGCAACTCCCTTTGGGTCATGGCCAAGGCCGTCAGATGGGGAAAGAGCGGCGCCCGCATCAACACCATCAGCCCCGGGATCATCATGACCCAGCTCGCGAACGACGAGTTCGAGGGGCCGCGCGTGCCGGGCTACCGCCGAATGCTTGAAGTGTCCGCCCCCGGCAGGGCCGGCACCCCGGATGAACTCGGAACGGTCGGTGCGCTCCTCATGGGCGCCGATGGCGCCTTCATCATCGGAAGCGACTTCCTCACGGATGGCGGCGTCACCGCCGCCTACTGGTTCGGTGAGCTTGCCCCGACCTAGGCGGTGGAAGGAGGCTGCTGACGGCCTCTATCGAATCCAATTAAACGTAAGCGAGGCCGCACCGAGTTTAAGTGGGCCTGCGCTTCACCTCAGGTTGATATTAAACTGAACTTTGGTCCAGAAATCGGATCATTGAGCCAGAGATCAACACGAAGGTCCCCCACCAAGCGCTTACTCATAGCCGCCTGAATTGCTTATTGATGAAGAGTTTTCGAGGTCGATAATGGGGATCCCATAGGCTCCCTTGAGTGCCGCGCGTCGTGCAGAACCAAAGGTAGACCGTGTTCATTGCCAGCGATGAGCCCACCGTCCGGATGCTAGTTACCGAAGTCCTGGAGGATCTCGGCTAAACCGCCATCGAGGCGTCCGACGGACCGGCAGGTCTCAAGGTCCTTCGTTCGAATCTGCGCATCGACCTGCTGGTGACCGATGTCGGGCTCCCCGGCGGCATGAACGGGCGTCAAGTTGCCGACGCGGCCAGGGTCAGTCGACTGAGTCTGAAGTTGCTCCACATTGCCGGCTACGTCGAGAACGCGGTCGTTGGGAACGGACACCTCGATCCCGGCATGGCTGTCCTCACGAAACCCTTCGTGATGGAAGCCCTGGCCTCAAGGATCCGGGAGCTCATCGCCATTTCGTAGCGCCTCCAGGCCATTCCCTCAGCTGGTCGGTGCCTGTACCGTCCATTGGCAGGACTGTCGCGGGCGCCAGCCGATTGATCCATCGCATTGAGGATACCCGCTGGCCGCAGCCGCGGTGGGCCCAGATTCCGGCTTCAGGCTCGTCGGTTGCCACATATGTCGTTCACTGAGTGCCATGTTTCCCGGCGCCAGTGCCAATTAATACCTCCCCTGGCACTTGCGGGGAACCGCACGCCCACAACCCCGTTGACTGCCAGATTGGATCTGTTCTAATTCTCAACTGCGGGCAGCGACGCTGCCGATTCTCGATCAGGAGCGACGATCATGGCGCACGCAAAGTGTGAGAGCTGCAAGTTCTTCGACGAGCACAAGGTCAACGGCGCGGCGGCCGCCGCCGACGAGGGCCTGTGCCGGTTCAACCCGCCGGTGAGCCAGCCCGAGCCCCAGGGCCACGGCCTGTGGCCGGTGGTGGGTGCTGCCGACTGGTGCGGTCACTTCACCCCCGAGATGAGCGCGGCCGAGTAAGCCCTCGTCTCCCGGTCCGAATACCGGAAGGGCCAGCCGCGCGGCTGGCCCTTCTTCGTTGGAGCTCCTCAGGCCGCGAGGCGGCTCAGGCTCCGGATATCCTCCGCCAGGGCATCGACCCGGGCCGGGTCCGCATCCCAGGCGAACATGAACCGGGCGCCGCCGCCGATGAAGGTGTAGAAGCGCCAGCCCTTCGCGCGCAGCCCGTCCAGCTGGTCCGCCGGCGCCTGCAGGAAGACCGCATTGGCCTCGACGGGGAACATCGCCGACCAGTCGGGCAAGCTGGCCACGGCGGCGGCGAGGCGCTGAGCGCAGGCATTGGCGTGCCGGGCGTTGGCGAGCCAGGCGCCGCCCTCCAGCATCCCGACCCAGGGCGCCGAGAGGAAGCGCATCTTCGAGGCGAGCTGTCCCGCCTGCTTGCAGCGGTATCCGAAATCCTCCGCCAGGGCGGGATCGAAGAACAGGATCGCCTCGCCGGCGGCCATGCCGTTCTTGGTGCCGCCGAAGCACAGGAGATCGACGCCCGCCCGCCACGTCATGTCGGCGGGCGAACAGCCGAGGCTGGCGCAGGCATTGGCGAAGCGCGCGCCGTCCATGTGAAGGCGCAGCCCGAGCTCCCGGCAGGTGGCCGAGAGGGCGCGGATCTCCTCCAGGGTGTAGACCTGCCCCGTCTCCGTCGGCTGCGTGATCGTCACCGCCCGGACCTTCGGGAAGTGGATGTCCGAGCGGCCGGTGGCGAGGGCCCGCACGGCCGTTGGCGTCAGCTTGCCGTTCTCGGTCGGGGCCACCAGCAGCTTCGAGCCGTTGGAGAAGAATTCCGGCGCGCCGCACTCGTCGGTCTCGACATGGGCCGAGGCCGCACAGATGACGCTGTGGTAGGACTGGCACAGGGAGGCCAGCGCCAGGGCGTTGGCGGCGGTGCCGTTGAACGCGAAGAACACCTGCGCGTCGGCCTTGTCGAACAGGGTCCGGAACGCGTCCGCCGCCCGCGCCGTCCAGGCATCCTCGCCATAGGCCGGCATCGAGCCCGCATTGGCGGCCTGCGTCGCCGCCCAGGCTTCGGGGCAGATGCCGGCGTAGTTGTCGCTCGCGAATTGCTGGGGCGAAACGAGATCTGGTTCCTGGGGCATGGTCGAGGCTCGCCTGTCCGTCGTTGGTCCGCACCGGGAACCGGACGACGACGCGTGGCGAAACCCGTTTGTTGCCGGTCCGGCCACATCCCCTCCCGGAATCGGAAGGGCGCCACCTTGCCCGGGAGCAGGTTGGCGTCAGGCGTCGGCCCGACTCTTGATGCGGGCCGACATTTAGCAGACGTGCGCCCGGACAACAACGCGTGGTGGCACGGATCACGCGTCGCGCAACGCCCCTCCGGTGGAACCCCAAGCCATGGCCGGCGACAGCCTCACGATGCGAAAGCCCCTCGCCGCCATCCTGGCGGAGGCCGAGGACGGCGAGGGGCCGCGCCTCGGGCGCAGCCTCTCGGCCCTCGATCTCGTCGCCCTGGGCGTCGGCGCCACCATCGGGGCCGGCATCTTCGTCATCACGGGCACGGCGGCAGCCCAGCATGCCGGGCCGGCGTTGCCGTTGTCGTTCGTGCTCAGCGGCCTCGCCTGCGCCCTCGTCGCCCTGTGCTACGCCGAACTCGCCGCCCTGGTGCCGGCCCCGGGCAGCACCTACACGTATGCCTACGCGACGCTCGGTGAGCTCTGCGCCTGGATCATCGGCTGGGACCTCGTCCTCGAATTCGCCGTGGCGGCGGCGACCGTGGCGGTGGGCTGGTCGGGCTACGTGCGCAGCCTCCTGGCCGATCTCGGCCTGCACCTGCCGGGCGTGCTGACGGCGGCGCCGGGCACGGCCCTGCCGGGCGGTACCACGGCATGGTTCGACCTGCCGGCCGCCGCCATCGTCCTGGGGCTCACGGGGCTGCTCATGCGCGGCAACCGCGCCTCGGCCCGGGTCAACGCCGCCCTGGTGGCGATCAAGGTCGCCATCATCCTGGCCTTCATCGGCATCGGCGCCGCCCATGTCGATCCGGCCCTGTGGTCGCCCCTGATCCCGCAGAACACCGGGACGTTCGGGGAATTCGGCTGGAGCGGCATCCTGCGCGGGGCCGGATTGGTGTTCTTCGCCTTCCTCGGCTTCGAGACCGTCTCGACGGCGGCGGCCGAGACGCGCCATCCGCAGCGCGACGCGCCCATCGGGCTGCTCGGGTCCCTCGCCGTCACCACGGTGCTGTACGTGGCGGTGGCGACCATTCTCACGGGCCTGGTGCCCTACCGGCAGCTCGACGTCGCCGATCCCATCGCGAAAGCCATGGACGCCATCGGGTTCGGGGCGTTCTCCGTGGCGATCAAGGTCGGGGCGATCCTCGGCCTGACCACGGCGGCGCTCACCGCCCTCTACGGACAGGCCCGGGTGTTCTACGCCATGGCCCGCGACGGCCTGCTGCCGCCGGTCTTCGCCCGGGTGCATCCGGGGACGCGGGTGCCGGCGGCGAGCCAGGCCGTCATCGGGGCCGCCACGGCCGTGATCGCCGCCCTGGTGCCCATCCGGGTCCTCGGCGAACTCGTGAGCATCGGCACCCTGTTCGCGTTCGGGGTGATCTGCGCCGCCGTCCTCATCCTGCGCCGGACCGATCCGGAGCGCCCCCGCCCGTTCCGGGCGCCTGGCGTGCCCGTGGTGCCGATCCTTGGCATCCTCACCTGCCTCGCCCTGATGCTGGGCTTGCCCGGTGACACCTGGCTGCGCCTCGCGGCGTGGCTCGGCCTCGGGCTGGCGCTGTACTTTGGGTACGGCCGCCGGCAGGCGCGGCGTGTTCGGGCCGCGGTGGTCTGACGGGACGCCGGTGACGGGCGCGGTGCCGTCCCTGCAGCCCGCGGCGCAAGGACGCCGGACAGCGAAACGGGCCCCGCAGGGCCCGTCCGTTCCGTCTTCTCCCGGCCCCGCCGAGCGAAGCCCCGTTCCGTGTCCGAGACCTCAGACCGAGCGGCGGTTCGGCGCGCCGGAATAGCGGCGGCGCAGGTAGGACACGAGCTTGGGCAGGAGGAAGGCGACGATGAGCTTGCGCATGGGAACTCCGGTTTGGCCGCGCGGGCGCGGCATTTCGGAGAGCCAATGCCGGCGAGGCGGCCCGTGTTCCGCGCGCCGCCTCCTAAAGCTCGAGCGTCAGGGTCACGGGCGCATGATCGGACGGGCGCTCCCAGCCCCGCGCGTGACGGGCGACGGCGACGTCGCGCACGGTGCCGGCGAGATCGGGCGAGACCCACGCGTGATCCAGGCGCCGGCCCTTGTTCGCCGCCGCCCAATCGGGCGAGCGGTAGCTCCACCACGTGTAGATCTTCTCCGGCTCCGGCACGAGGAGGCGGGCGGTGTCGATCCAGCCGGCCTCGCCCCGCAGGGTCTCGAGGCCTTCCGTCTCCACGGGCGTATGACTCACCACGTCGAGGAGCTGCCTGTGCGACCAGACGTCGTGCTCCAGGGGCGCGACGTTGAGATCACCGACGAGGATCGCCGGGCCCGCCACGCGGCGCCCGCCCCAGGCGCGCAGTTCGGCGAGGAAGTCGAGCTTGTGGCCGAATTTCGGATTGAGGGCCCGGTCGGGCACGTCGCCCCCGGCCGGCACGTAGAAATCGTGCAGGACGATACCGGCGGCCGCACCGGCCTCCGGGCCCAGCACGGCCGAGATGTGGCGCGCATCCGCCCGCTCGCAGAAGGCCATGACGTCGCGGGTGATCAGGGGGAACCGGGACAGGATCGCCACCCCGTTGTAGCCCTTCTGCCCGGCGAAGACGACGTTCTCGTAGCCCGACCCGCGCAGGGCCTTGAGGGGAAAGGCGTCGTCGGGACACTTCGTCTCCTGCAGGCACAGGACGTCGGGCCGGGCCTCGGCGAGGAAGCGCAGGACGAGGTCGATGCGCAGGCGCACCGAGTTGATGTTCCAGGTGGTGACGGTGAGGCGCAACGATCGACCCGCTCGCGTGAGGCTGGAAAACGTTTAAAGGAACGTGCGCGCGTCGGCGCGGCGGCTTCGCCATAGACCGAAACCGCCCCGGCCGTCGCCGTGGAAATGCCGCGCCCGTCCGCGATCCCCGACGGGATTCCGGGAGGGCGCGCGATCGAGGGCTGTCGTTACCGTGTCGCGCATCCGCTCCACGCTGTTCAACCTGTACTGGGCCGGCTGGACCGCGCTCTTCCTGGCGCCCCTGGTGGTGCTGGCCGCGCTCGGTTCGCCCACGGGGCCGATCCGCGCGGCGACGCGCCTGTGGTCGCGCGGCATCCTGTTCGGCTTGGCCCGCATCGTCCGCCTCACCTACGTGGAGGAGGGGCGCGCGAACATCCCGGCCGAGCCCTGCCTCATCGTCGCCAACCACCAGTCGGCCTGGGAGACCCTGGCCTTCCTCACCCTGGTGCCCAACGTCGCCATCGTGGCCAAGCGCGAACTCGTGGCGATCCCCATCGTCGGCTGGTTCCTGCGGCGCTCGCCGATGATCATCATCGACCGGGCCAACGGCACCCAGGCCCTGCGCGTCATGATCGACGAGAGCCGCGCGGCCATCGCGGACGGCCGCTCCGTGCTGATGTTCCCGGAAGGCACCCGCGGCGGCATCGCCGATCCGGTGCAGTTCAAGCGCGGCGTCGAGCTGCTCTACGCCAAGCTCGGCCTGCCCGTGCTGCCCGTGGCGGTAAATTCCGGCCTGTACTGGCCCCATGGCGGCTCCCGCCACCATCCCGGCGCGGTGACGGTGAGCTATCTCCCGCCCCTGCCGCCGGGTTTGTCGGGCGCGGCGTTCATGGAGGGCACGCAGGGGGCCATTGATGCGGAGTTGGACCGGTGGCGGGCTCCGCATAATCCCTCTGAGATGTCTCGAGACCCGAGCGCAGATGTCCTGCAGAGGTCGGACCGCACATAAGAGGCACGCGTACGCTATTATACGGACAATTTGGCCTAGGATACTTCCGAGCAAGAAAGCTGTTCACTATCCTGAATGCATGATTCATTGCTTTGGAAGCGGACATTGATACCACGGACTGAGGCCTTAAGGGGCGCAAACGTCTTTCGGAACGAACGCGGTTCCCAAATCTGTGCGAAGACCAAGCGTGGGCTCGGTGTTGTTGTAGATGTAGCAGTCCCCGGACGGCCTGAAAGATCTAGTAAATCTTTCGAAGCATAACAAGTTTGCGAATGTGGACCGCGAGTTCCCAACAAATCGCGGCGCCAATGCGCTGATCTCGAAGTCGATCAGTGAGGCTTCGAGCGGCGAGAGCGCGTCATAATCCTCATGAGGAATAAGATCCGACTTCCAAATGATATTGACCCCAGTTTCGTCGTAAGTCTTCTTCGCAATCTCCCACTTCGGAGCAAAAATATAACGCTCGTCGCAAACAACGAAGATCGTACCTCCGACATTGGGAAAAGAGTTTTTTATTTTTTTGACGATCCGGTGAGCCTCAAGATAAAAATCTTCTTTTTCTTGAACAACAACCGATAAATGCTGCTGACAATACTGGAACCAATCTTCTTCAATGCGGAGCTGCGCAACTGTATCGATTTTTTTCGAGAAGAAAACCTGATTGCAAATATTTTGAAAAATCGGTTTCGATTTTACACGCGGGACTAAGGACCTAAAAAAATCCGCCGCGAGACTCGCACTAATATCATCCTTGTGGTGGTAGTGTTTTCCAAGCTGGCCTGCCCCTTCGCCAAAAAGCGCCCAGCCTCCTCGTTCGATACGATCGGCGTAGGAAACGTCAGGCATATCGACGACAACGATACCCCATCTCTCGCAGAAGGATGCGAAAACATCCCCCCAAAATACAGCATTGAAATCATGCAGTGACGATCGCTTGTCGTGCTGATCTCGACTAAATATCTTCGGAAGATAAATTTCCCGCCCACTCGAAGTTTCACTTTTCACAGCAGCGGCGCAAAGTCCAAGCAAAGCAAACTTCTGATTATTTATACCGCCATCATTATAATGATAACCGAGCGGCAATCGAGTCGACATACGACGATATTCCCTTTGTCGAAACCAAGATACGGCTTCCAGCGCTTTTTAACCTGGACTGCCCATTCGCGCTAGAGCCAAAGACCGCAGAGTTGAAACAGGAATCGCTCCGTCTGGAGTATCCACCGTCCCGTCCCGATGCCATCGCATACCGCCTGCAAACCTCCGTCGAGGAGAGCGCTTTGAGCCCTGGCGCCCTATGGGCTAACAGGTATCCACCATTCCCGTGCGCCAGGGCAGAGACGGATCACGGTCCGTTACCCAGAGAGCCTGTTCGCGGCCTTCGTAAGCTACAGGAGCTTAATCAAAGTGTTCCCTCGCTACTTTAAGCGCCGAAAGGAAGCCACGCCGCAACCTGCTCCTGAACTTGTTTTAGGTCGCTATTTGCTGACCGCGGAACTGAAGCGGAAACTGCACGCCCGCGGCGTAGAAACCGCGCATGGTCCCGGTGCAATGTGGATTCCTGAAGAGTCGGCGTACGAAGCGCCGTGCAGCGTTAAATGGATGGATCTGCATGGGTACCTGCGGATGGGGTGCTTCAGCTACGGCGTCACTGGATATTTTAACAATATCGAAGTAGGTCGATACACATCCATCGGCGAAGAAGTTCAGATGGGACGCGGCGATCATTCGATTAATTGGCTCAGCACGACTCCGACCTTCTACTTGCATGAAAAGCTTTTTGATGTCGGCCAATCCTTCACCGGCGCTACAGAGTACGATGCCTATCGTCCGAACACCGAGGGCAGCCAAGGCTTTGTGATGGGTAGTCGAATCATGATCGAGAACGATGTCTGGATTGGGCACCGTGCTTATATCCGGCAAGGGGTGAGGATCGGCACCGGCGCCATCATCGGAGCCTACGCCGTTGTGACGCGCGATGTGCCGCCCTATGCCGTGATGGTTGGTAATCCCGCACGCGCCGTCCGTTACCGGTTTGCCGAGCCTCTCATCGCGCGGCTGCTGGCGAGCCGCTGGTGGACCCTGGCGCCATGGCAGTTGAAGGGGATCGACGTTTCGCGACCGGAGGTATCGATCGACGCCCTGGAGCGTCGCGTCGCCGAGAGCGAGCCGTTCGTTCCGAGCACCTTTGCTCTCGCGGATTTGCTCTGACGTCAGGACCCCTTTCCAAGATGTGGAGTAGAATCCCTCACTGCGCCCGGATCTGCTTCTCCATGGCCTTGTCCTCGGACCGGCCGTAATTGATGAAGAACGCCGTGCCCTCGACGCTGCGGCCCTTCTGCAGGTTCGAGAGCTGCACCGTGGTCTGGTAGCCCTGCGGGTCGGTGATCCGCCACTGGCTCAGGGTCTTCACCTCGGCGTCGAAGAACAGCTGAATCTTCGAGGTGCCGCCGAGCGTCGAGCGGTCCTCGAGCGAGATGCGCACCCCGCCCGGATCGTTCGAGACGTCGGAGACCGAGAGGTCGCGGGCGAGGTCGATCTTTTCGCGGAGCAGGAATTTCAGCGGCGTCTGCGAGATGAAGTATAGGTCCTGCGTGCCGAGCCGGCGATCCTTGACGGCGACCGACGTGCCGTCGGCCACCACCTCGAGGGGGGAGGGCTGGTCGTAGTCGAAGCGCAGGCGGCCGGGCTTGGCCAGGGTCAGCTTGCCGCCGATGCGCCGGCCGTCGGCGCCGATCTGGATGAAGCTGCCGGTGAGCGTGGTGATGCCGTTGAAGTAGGCGTTGGCCTGCGCGAGCACGCTGGCCGCATCGGCCTCCTGGGCCAGGGGCGCGCCGACGGCCGCCACCTTGGCGGGCTCGGCGGCCTTCGCGGGGAGCTTGGGAGCCACGATCTTGTCGCCAGCGACCGCCTTGGCATCCTTCGCGTCCCTGGCCGGCTTCGCGGCCTGCGGCGCGGGCTTCTTCGGCGCGGCCGGGGCGGGGACCGGGGGAGCCGGCGGCTCGGCGGGCACCGGGGCGGGCTCCTCCTTGCGGCCGAACAGGCCGTCGAGGAACGAGCCCTGGGCCGCGGCGGGCTGAGGCTGGACGAGGACAGCCGCCAGGACGAGGAGCGGGCCGGCGGCGAGGCGGTGACGGCGGCCGATCATCTGGCGGTCTCCTGAGGGCGGTTCGGACGGGCGGGCTCCGCTTAGAGTCCGCCCCTGTGGCGATTATGCGACGGGTCGGGCCGCGGTCTCCCCACTCGCAGGGTGGGACGGCTCAGTCGTCGTAGTCCATCATCGACGACGGCCCCCCCTCCATGAGGATCTCGCGCTTGCCGGCATGATTGGCCGGGCCGACGATGCCCTCGATCTCCATCCGCTCCATGATCGAGGCGGCGCGGTTGTAGCCGATCTGCAGGCGGCGCTGGATGTAGCTCGTCGACGCCTTCTTGTCGCGCATCACCACCTGCACGGCTTGGTCGTAGAGTTCCGCGCCCGGATCGATGCCGCCGGTGGCGGCAAACGCGCCGCCGTCGAAGATCGGCACGTCGAGATCCTCGGCCTCGAGGGCCTGGGCCTTCTCGGCCTTGTCGGCCTTCGAGCCCTTGGCCGGCTTCTCGTCGGGCGGGGAATCGTCGGTGGTCACGGCCTCGAGGTAGGACGGGCGGCCCTGGCGCTTGAGGTGCGCCACCACGCTCTCGACCTCCGAATCCGAGCAGAACGGCCCGTGCACGCGGGTGGTTCGCCCGCCGCCCGCCATGAACAGCATGTCGCCCTGGCCGAGCAGCTGCTCGGCGCCCATCTCGCCGAGGATCGTGCGGGAATCGATCTTCGAGGTGACCTGGAAGGAGATCCGGGTCGGGAAGTTCGCCTTGATGGTGCCGGTGATGACGTCGACCGACGGGCGCTGGGTCGCCATGATGAGGTGGATGCCGGCCGCGCGCGCCATCTGGGCGAGGCGCTGGATCGCCCCCTCGATGTCTTTGCCCGCCACCATCATCAGGTCGGCCATCTCGTCGACCACGATGACGATGTAGGGCAGGGCCGAGAGGTCCATCTCCTCGGTCTCGTAGACGGCCTGTCCGGTCTCGCGGTTGAAGCCCGTGTGGATCTCGCGGGTGATGATTTCACCCTTGGCACGTGCCTCGGCCATGCGGGCATTGTAGCCGTCGATGTTGCGCACGGCGATCTTGGACATCTTCTTGTAGCGCTCCTCCATCTCGCGCACGGCCCATTTGAGGGCGATGACCGCCTTCTTGGGGTCGGTGACGACGGGCGACAGGAGGTGCGGAATGCCGTCGTAGACGGACAGCTCCAGCATCTTCGGATCGACCATGATCAGGCGGCACTCCTCGGGCTTGAGCCGGTAGAGCAGACTGAGGATCATGGTGTTGATGGCGACCGACTTGCCGGAGCCCGTGGTGCCGGCCACCAGCAGGTGCGGCATCCGGGCCAGATCCGCGATGATCGGCTCGCCGCCGATATTCTTGCCCAGGCACAGGGCGAGCTTGTGCTTGCTCAGGCCGAAATCGGCCGAGGCGAGGAGCTCACGCAGGTACACGGTCTCGCGGGTGTCGTTGGGCAGCTCGATGCCGATGACGTTGCGACCGGGCACCACGGCGACGCGGGCGGAGACGGCGGACATGGACCGGGCAATGTCGTCCGAGAGCGAGATGACGCGGCTCGACTTGGTGCCCGGCGCCGGCTCCAGCTCGTAGAGGGTGACGACGGGGCCGGGACGCACGGCCAGGATGTCGCCGCGCACGCCGAAATCCTGCACGGTCTGCTGGAGGTTCAGGGCATTCTGCTCGAGCACGTCGGCATCGACCTCCTCGGTCCCGCTCGGATCGGGCTCGGCCAGGAGTTCGAGGGAGGGGTGCTCGTAATCCTCGTTCTCCACGAGCGACATGGAGATGTGACGCCCGGCGGCGATGAGGGTCGGGCGCTCGGGCAGGATAGCGCGCGGGATGTTGAGGACCGGGATCGGGGGGGCGACCGCGACCGGCGCCTCGGGCTCCGGCGCGATTTCGGACTCCGCCGGAACCTCGGGCTCCGGGGCCTCGGCGACGGGTTCGGGGGCGGGTACGCCCTTGGGCGTGCGCAGCAGGACCGTCCGCGACGGGATCGCCGTGGGGACGAAGGCGGGTTCGGCGAACGCGAGGGGTTCGGGCAGCGCGATCCTCTCCGGCCGCTCGTCGGGCATCGGCGGGAAGACGGCGACGAACGGCACCGGGGCAGGGGAGGGGGCCGTCGGACGGGCGGAGCGGATGGCCGCGCGGGCGGCCATGGCGCTGAGCACCGGCGGGCGCGGCGCCGCGGAGACGGACGGCGGCGCGAGGGCGCGCACGGCGTTGTCCTGCCCGTCGGCGGGGGCGGGGGTCGCGGTCCGGTCGAACTGCAGCAGGCGGTCAAGGACGTAGACCGGTGCCGGCGCCAGGACGCGCAGGAGGGCGATGTCCTCGGGGGCAGCGACGAAGGGGGCGGGGGCAGCGGCGACGGCGGGCGGCGCGATCCCGGCGGGCATCGGCGCGGCCTCGACGGACTCGGCCTGGATCTCCGACCACGCGTCGAGGGCGGCCGAGTCGCGGGCGTCGAACCAGGCATGGACCTCGGACCAGTCCGGCACGTCCGACCAGTCGCGGTCGTCCGGAACGGGATCGGCCGCGTGGACTTCCGGCAGGATGGGCGCGGGGGGGGCCTCGGCGATGACAGCGAGTTCGATGACGGGGAGCTCGACGGCGGGGCCGGCCTGCCGGCGGTCGGGGCTGCGGAAGAAGCGCACACCCTCGGGCACCACGAAGGGCTGGCGCCACAGGGGCTCGGCGGTGGCCGCCGCCGCCTCGCGGGTCGCCCGCTCGATGGCTTCGAGTTCGGCGGCCGCGAGCGCCGCGGCCTCGGCGGCACGCTCCGCCTCGGCGCGGGTGCGGATTTCCTCGGCGGCGGCCTCGGCCTGGGCGAGGACGGCACGCTCGGCATCGAGCGCCCGCTGGCGCCGCTCCTGCAGCACGGGATCGGGCGTGCGGGTGTAGCGCACGGCCGGGGCCGGGGCGGTGGTGGTGTGAGGCTGGATACGCGGGGCTTCGTCGGCCTCGGGCACGATGGCGGCGGGCCGGCGCGGAGCGCGGATGAGGACGCGGGGACCGGCCTCGCCATCCCCGAGACCGTCCTCGGGCCGGGCGAAGGGGGCGGCGCGCGCGGGGATCATGTCGAGGGTGGCGCGGTCGTCGAAGACGTGGTCGGGCCAGCCCTGCGCGGCGGGCGGGGTGCGGTAGGCCGCCTCCCGTCCGACGAAGGCCTGCGGACTCGTCATCCAGCTCGGCGCCGTGCGGGTCGCCGCCACGGTGTAGTCCGGGCGCTGCGGCGGCCCGGCGAGCCGGCGGGCGAGGGTGGCCCGCAGGTTCATGAGCCGGTGCGCCAGGGCGCCGATGGACAGTCCGAGGCGGTCGCCGCCACGGACGGGACGAGAGGGGTCACGATGGGAGTAGGGGAGCCGTCCCGATGCGCGCATGATTGGCCGGATTTACTCGAAGCGGGTCCGCCGCCGGGAGGGGCGCGGTTCACCCCCGAGTTAGGACCATCGTCGTTAACAGACGCTTGCGCCGCCGGCCGCTGGAGGGCGGGGGCGGGGCGCGTTAGGATGACGCCGTCGCCCCTCGCGCCCGGAAGCCCCCTGCCCCTTGGTCCAGCCCAGCCCCGCCTCCTTCCGTTCGCTCTACGCCCAGGGATTCGCCCGGGTCGCGGCCTGCACCGGGCGCAGCCATCCGGGTGATCCGGCGGCCAATGCCGCGGCGGTCCTGGCCCTGGCGCGGGACTGCGACGGGCACGGCGCGGCGCTGGCGGTGTTTCCCGAACTCTGCCTGTCGGGCTACGCCATCGAGGATCTGCTCCTGCAGACCACGATCCGCGACGCCGTCGAGGCGGCCGTCGAGGCCGTGCGGGCGGGCTCGGAGACCCTCTCGCCCGTCCTCGTCGTCGGCGCGCCGCTGCACTTCGGCCACCGGCTCTACAATTGCGCGCTGGCCATCCACCGGGGCCGCGTGCTCGGGGTGGTCCCGAAGAGCTACCTGCCGAACTACCGGGAGTTCTACGAGAAGCGCCACTTCGCCTCGGGCGTGGGCATCGTGGGCGAGACGATCCGGGTGGCCGGACAGACCGTGCCCTTCGGCACCGACCTGCTGTTCGCCGCCGAGGACATCCCCGGCTTCGTCCTCGGCCTCGAGGTGTGCGAGGATCTGTGGGTCCCCGCCTCCCCCGGCATGGACCTGGCGCTCGCCGGCGCCACGGTGCTGGCCAACCCCTCGGGCAGCCCGATCACCGTCGGCCGGGCGGAGTCGCGGGCGCTCCTGTCGCGCGCCGCCTCCATGCGGGGCCTGTGCGCCTACGTCTACGCGGCGGCGGGTCTGGGCGAATCCACCACCGACCTGTCCTGGGACGGGCAGACCAGCATCGACGAGCTGGGTGAGCGCCTCGCCGAGGGCGCGCGCTTCGCCGACCGTCCGGTCGTGACCCTGGCCGATATCGACCTCGACCGGATCGGTCAGGAGCGGCTCCAGGCCGGCAGCTTCGACGACAATGCCCGCGCCCGCGGGATGGCCTGTCGCCGGATCGGGTTCCGCCTCGATCCGCCCCCGGGCGACCTCGGCCTGACGCGCCGCGTCGAGCGGTTTCCGTTCGTGCCGGCCGATCCGGCCCGCCTCGCCCAGGATTGCTACGAGGCCTACAACATCCAGGTGGCGGGCCTCGCCCAGCGCCTGGAGGCGACGGGCACCAAGCGCGCCGTCATCGGCGTCTCGGGCGGCCTCGATTCAACCCACGCGCTCATCGTCGTCGCGAAGGCGTTCGACCGCCTCGGGCTGCCACGCGAGAACATCCTGGCCTACACCCTGCCGGGCTTCGCCACCTCGGACGAGACGAGGGCCAACGCCCACGCGCTCATGGCGGCTTTGGGCACCACGGCGCGGGAGATCGACATCCGCGACACGGCCACGAAGATGCTGGCCGACATGGATCACCCGTTCGGGCGGGGCGAACCGGTCTACGACGTCACCTTCGAGAACGTGCAGGCGGGCCTGCGCACGGACTACCTGTTTCGGCTGGCCAACCAGCAGGGCGGCATCGTCATCGGCACCGGCGACCTGTCGGAACTGGCGCTCGGCTGGTGCACCTACGGCGTCGGCGACCAGATGAGCCATTACGGCGTCAATGCCGGCGTGCCGAAGACCCTGATCCAGCACCTCATCCGCTGGGTGATCGGCACGGGGCAGTTCAGCCCTGAGGTCGGCGCCACCCTGGAGGCGATCCTCGGCACGGAAATCTCGCCCGAACTCGTGCCGGTGGAGGCCGGCGCGCGGCCGCAGAGCACGCAGGACGTCATCGGTCCCTACGCGCTTCAGGACTTCAACCTGTTCTACACCCTGCGGTACGGGTTCCAGCCCTCGAAAATCGCCTTCCTGGCGCTCCACGCCTGGGGCGATGCGCAGGCCGGCGCCTGGCCGCCGGATTTTCCCGACGCGGAGCGCCGGGCCTATGCGCTACCCGAGATCCGGGCCTGGCTCGCCCTGTTCCTCGGGCGCTTCTTCGGCTTCAGCCAATTCAAGCGCTCGGCCCTGCCCAACGGGCCGAAGGTCTCGGCCGGGGGCGCCCTCTCGCCCCGCGGCGACTGGCGCGCGCCCTCCGACGGCACCGCCCGCGCGTGGCTGGACGAACTGGAGCGCAACGTCCCCGAAACCTGACCGACACAGTCCTGTCCGATTGTATGGCTAAGCCGTATGCTGGGCGGGCGAATCGGAGGTTGACCGATGCAGAATTACAACGTTTTCTGCCTCAGGACCGTCGAGGGCCTGTGCTGCGCCGTGCCCGAGAGCCGCGCGGTGCCGCACTTCCTCGGCGGCGGACACTGGTCGTTCGGCGGCAAGATCGCGGATCTGGGGGCGGCCCCCATCGAGTTCGACGACCGCGCGGCGGAGACGGCCGTGCGCTTCAACGGTTTCTACCTGTTCCAGACCATGGACAGCCGCTTCCACTGAAAGGGCGCTCCGAGTCGCCCATTCCGGCGATCATTCCTTAAGGGGCGCGTGCCAGGGTGCCGGCATTACGTGCGGTGAACGGAGGTCGCGCCCCATGTCGGAGCATCGCAGGGAAGTACGGCAGAGGACGTTCCTCAAGGGCCGGATCCTGTTCAACAAGGGCGCATCGAGCATGGATTGCCTCGTGCGCGACATGTCGGCCTCCGGTGCGCGCCTGGCGCTCAGCGAGACCACGACCCTGCCCGAGTCGTTCGAGCTCTACATTCCGCAGAAGGACAAGACCTACCGCTCGACCCTGGCCTGGCGCCGCGCCGACGGCGTCGGCATTGCCTTCGCCCTCGAGGCCGCGCCGCCCCCCGCGCCGGCACCTGCCGAGGATGCCACCTCGCTCATGGCCCTGATGCGCCGCGTGAGCGAGCTCGAGGCCGAGAACGCAGCCCTGCGCCGCCTGCTCATGGGTGCGCCGGTCGCCGCGGCCGGGACCGCCATGGGGACCGGCGAAACCCTCAACGCCGGGTGATGCGAGCGGAGCCGCGGGCCCGCCTTTCCCCGAGCGGCAACCGTTACGCGGCCTCCAGCGCCGCCCGGATCCGCGCCGCGTGATCGGCCAGAACACCCTGATCGGCCATGCCGCCCGTGTGGCGCCCGAGCACCACGCCGTCGAAGCGCGGCAGGATATGGACGTGGAGGTGGAACACCGTCTGGCCGCCGGCCGGCTCGTTGTACTGGAACACCGTCAGGCCATCCGCGGCGAACGCCGCCTTCACCGCGCGGGCGACGCGCTGGACCGTCGCCGCCACCGCCGCGAGGGAGGCCGGGTCGGCGTCGAGGAGGCCACGGGCGGGGGCCTTGGGGATCACCAGGGTATGGCCCTCGCCCTGGGGCATCACGTCCATGAACGCCAGGGTGTGATCGTCCTCGTAGACCTTTTGCGCCGGGATCTCCCCGCGCAAGATCTTGGCGAAGATGTTCTGGGGGTCGTAGGCTACGGTCACGGTCGCTTGCTCCGAGGAAATCGTTTCGGGCGCCACGATGCACAGGCGCCCCCCGCGCGTCCACCGGGCGAACCTTGGCCTTACTCCGCGCGTTGCCGGCTCTGATGCCCGGGACTCCCCCGGCCCCTCCGGACGAGACCCGCATGGCTCACGAGAGCACCAGCGCCATCTACACCGCCGCCGGCGCCAACCTCGCCATCGCGGCGGCGAAGTTCGTCGGCGCGTTCTTCACCGGCTCCTCGGCGATGCTGGCCGAGGGCGTCCACTCCTTGGTGGACACCACCAACCAGATCCTGCTGCTGGTGGGCATGAAGCGCGCCAAGCGCCCGGCGGACGCCCTGCACCCGTTCGGCTACGGCCGGGAGATCTACTTCTACGCCTTCATCGTCGCGCTGTTCATCTTCCTGGGCGGCGGCGCCTTCGCGGTCTACGAGGGCATCCACAAGCTGCATTATCCCGAGCCGGTCTCGGACGCGCACGTGTTCGGCCACACGATCCCGGGCCTGTGGGTCAATGTGGGCATCCTGGGCTTCGCGGTGCTCGCCGAGGGCTATTCCTGCGCCGTCGCCTTGAAGTCGTTCTGGGCGGAGAAGGGCAGCCGGCCGCCCATCACCGCCATCCGCCGCAGCAAGGACCCGGCCCTGTTCACCGTTCTCATCGAGGATGTCGCCGCCCTGATGGGCCTCGTGGTGGCCCTCTCCGGCGTGATCCTGGCGCACGTGCTGGACATGCCCGACCTCGACGGCTGGGCCTCCATCGCCATCGGGGCGATCCTCATCGGCATGGCGGCGTTTCTGATGATCGAGACCCACGGCCTGCTCATCGGCGAGGCGGCGGACCCGGCCCTCGTCGCCGCCATCCGCGCGGTGGTCCGCACGGAGCCGGGCGTCCACAACGTCAACGCCGTGCTGACCCAGCACATGGGGCCATCCGACATCCTGGTGAACGTCAGCCTCGACATGGACGACACCCTGAGCGCCGGTGCCATCGAGGCGATGGTCGGACGCCTCGAACGGAAGCTCAAGGCGGAGAGCCCCGACGTGACTCGGGTGTTCATCGAGATCCAGTCGAAGGAGGCGGTGGCCGCCTATCCCGCGACCGCCCCCGTCGAGGCCTGAGGCGCCGGCTCGGCCAGCGCCTTCGCGATGGCCGCGTCGAGATCGGCCGGCTTCGTCTTCGGGGCGTAGCGGGCGATCACCCGGCCGTCGCGACCGACGAGGAACTTGGTGAAGTTCCACTTGATGCCGCTGAGGCCGAGGAGCCCCGGCCGTTCACGCTTGAGGTGGGCGAAGACCGGATCGGCATCGGCGCCGTTGACCGCCACCTTGGCGAGGACGGGAAAGGTCACGTCGTAGGTCAGGCTGCAGAAGCGGGCGATCTCGGCAGCGTCCCCCGGCTCCTGGGCGCCGAACTGGTTGCAGGGAAACCCGAGTACCACGAGACCGGCCTCGCGGTGGCGGCGCCACAGGTCCTCGAGCCCGGCATACTGGCCGGTGAAGCCGCATTGCGAGGCGGTGTTGACGATGAGGACAACCTGGCCGCGGTGCCGGGCGAGGGGATAGGGCGTGCCATCGGCGGCGCGCGGAACGAGGCTGTGCAGATCGGTCATCGGGCGCCTTCGGGCAGGGGCTTCAAGCCGGCTCGTCGGGCGCGCCGTCCACGCCGCCGCGCCGGAACGGCGTCAGCGTGTCGAGCACATCGGCCGCCTCGATCACGTGCGCGCGCTCGCGCTTGAGGTAGTCGGCCACGGCGCGGCGCAGGGCGGGGTCGGCGATGTCGTGGGCCGAGTGCATGAGCACCGGGCGGTAGCCGCGCGCGAGCTTGTGCTCGCCCTGCGCCCCGGCCTCGACGCGCTTCAGGCCGTGCGCGATGGCGTAATCGATGGCCTGATAGTAGCAGACCTCGAAATGCAGGAACGGATGATCCTCGATGCAGCCCCAGTTGCGGCCGTAGAGGGCGACGTCGCCGATGAAGTTGATGGCGCCGGCGATGATCTGCCCCTCGCGGCGGGCGAGGATCAGCAGCACCCGCTCGGGCATGCGCGCGCCGACGAGGTCGAAGAATTTTCGGTTGAGGTAGGGCCGGCCCCATTTGCGCGCGCCGGTGTCCGAGTAGAACGCGTAGAACGCCTCCCAGTGCTCGGGCTTCAGGTCGGCGCCGGTGACGTGCTCGATGGTGATGCCGTTGGCGAGCGCGTCCCGCCGCTCGCGCCGGATCGCCTTGCGCTTGCGCGAGGCCAGCGCCCCGAGGAAATCCTCGAACGTGCCGTAGCCGGCATTGTCCCAGTGGAACTGCTGGTCGACGCGCTGGAGGAAACCGAGGCCCCCGGCCTGCGCCCATTCCCGCTCCTGCATGAAGGTGACGTGGATCGACGAGGCCTTGGTCTCGGCCCGCAGGGCGCGCAGGCCCGCCACCAGGGCCGAGGCGGCCTCGTTCACGTCCTGACCCGGTGCGATGAGGAAGCGCGCCCCCGTCACCGGCGTGAACGGCACGCTGACCTGAAGCTTGGGATAATAGGCTCCGCCGGCCCGCTCGTAGGCGTCGGCCCAGCCGTGGTCGAACACGTACTCGCCCTGGCTGTGGGATTTGAGGTAGCACGGCGCCACCCCGACGAGGCGGCCCTCGCGCTCGACCGCCACGTGGAGCGGCAGCCAGCCGGTGTGGCGCGAGACGCAGCCCGAATCCTCCAGGGCCGACAGGAAGGCATGGGAGGTGAACGGGTTATGGGTCTCGTCGCCGGCCGACAAGGTCTCGGGCGAGGTGGCGCAGGCGTCCCATTCCGCCGCCGTGATCTGGCCCAGGCCCTGGACCGCGCGCACCTGCAGTTCGGTCACGATCTCGGCCGGGGCGTCGGGTGCTGCGTCGGGCGTGTCCATGGGAAGCCAATCTAGGCCCCGCCGGCGGAGGGGCCAAGGTGGAGCGGCGCCTCGCACCGTCGCAGCCCCCCAAAAAGCGGGCGCTTGCCAGAACACGCTGGCACGCTCACGATCACGCAGACCTTGCCTTTTCGTGAGGGGCAACCGATGGGACTGATGAACCTTCATACCGGGCCGACACATCCTCCCCGCACGCCACCGGACGATTTTGCCGAAGATGCCCTGATCGAGATGGCCAATCTCGACGAGCAGGACACCCACGTTCCGGGCACGATCTTCATCTCGACGGCCCTCGGCTCACATGGACCGCGGGTGAAATGGTATCCGGACCGAGCGGGGCGGGCCCTGCCATGCCTCATCGTCTCAATCGGCGCGGAACCGCAGTTGCGCGACGATTTCTTGCAGAATGCCGTTTCACGAACCGCACTTCCCCGCGTCATTGCGTGGGTCCGCCTGAACCATGGGGCGCTTCTCGATTTTTGGCAGGCAGGGGCCTCGTGGAATCGTCGCGAGGTCGCGGCCTTCCTGGATGCGCTGAAGCCGCTGCCGAAGTAGCTCCCTCAGGGCCGGAATCCCTCGAACACCATCTGGTCGGCATGCGCTTCGGCATGCCGCCGCTGGTCCGGATTGCGCACCGTCCAGGTCATCACCGGACGCGCGCCCAGCAGCCGGCAGAGATGGGCCGGCGCGCAGGGCAGATCGTCCACCCGCCACGACAGGAAATCGGGCTCGGTCCGCTCGAAATGCAGCAGATTCGAGAGCGAGCGGCGCAGGCTCGGGGCGAGGGCGGCGTAGACGGGATCGTCCTGGCGGGTCTCACCGACGATGCCGCGCGGAATGCCGGGGGCGAGGTCGCGCAGGGCGGCCACGAGGTCGGGGTCGAAGGATTTGACCGCCACGGGGCCGTCATGGGCGACGGCGAGTTCGGCCACCCGCCGCACGAGGCGCAGATCGCCATCGTAGCGCGACTTCACCTCGATCACGAGGGGCGTGCGTCCACCGATCGCCGCGAGGAAGTCCGGCAGGGTCGGGATGCGCTCGCCCGAACCCGCGACGGCGAGATCGGACAGGGCGGCCGCCGTGAGGCTCTCCACCGGGTCCGCCACCCCGGTCAGGCGCCCGAGGCCCGCATCGTGAAAAACCATCGCCTCGCCGTCGGCGCTGCGCTGCACGTCGCACTCGATGGCGTAGCCGCCCGCGATCGCGGCCATCGCCGCCGCGATCGTGTTTTCCGGCACGCCGGCCGCCCGGTCGTGCAGGCCGCGATGGGCGATGGGCCGGGCCGTGAGCCAGACCGGCGCGTTGACGCTCACTTGACCTCGAACATCGCCTCGACCTCGACGGCCGCGTCGAGGGGGAGCTCGGCGACGCCCACGGTGGCGCGGGCGTGGCGGCCCCGGTCGCCCAGGATCTCGACCATGAGGTCGGAGGCCCCGTTCATGATGCCGGCGAGGCCGGCAAAGCTCGGCACCGCGTTGATGAAGCCGCCAAGCCGCACGCATTGCACGACGCCGTGGTCGAGGTCGCCCACGGCCGCTTGCACCTGCGCCAGGACGTTGATGGCGCACAGGCGCGCGGCGGCGATGCCGTTCTCCACCGAGACCTCGGCACCGAGCTTGCCGAGATGGGCCGGATCGAGCTTGCCGTCGGCGGAAAAGCAGATCTGGCCCGAGATCACCACGAGGTTGCCGGTGCGCACGAACGGCACGTAGTTCGCCACGGGGGCCGCCGCCTTCGGCAGGGTGAGGCCGAGCGCCTCCAGACGTTCCTTGGCCGTGCTCATCCGCGTCGCGTCTCCCTGCGAGTCTCTTGCCGTGGCGCTCTGACCATGTCCGCGCGCGGCACGCAAGGCACCCCTGCGACGTGCGTAGCGTGCCCTCATGTCGGCGGTGTGAACCCGTCCCGTCATTGACAGAATTGGGCTTTTCTCTAGTAATCGCGCGCGTGCCGCCCCCTTGTCGAGGCGGCACTTTCATTTGGTGCGGCCGCCTGCGCGCCGCGAGACACGGAGTCGGGATCGTGACATCCGCTCTTCTGCCGACCTATGCCCGGGCCCCCATCGCCTTCGAGCGTGGCGACGGCGCATGGCTCGTGGCGCGCGACGGCGAGCGATACCTCGATTTCGGCGCGGGCATCGCGGTGAATGCGCTCGGCCACGCCCACCCCCATCTCGTGGAAGCGCTGACCTCCCAGGCGCAAAAGCTCTGGCACACCTCGAACCTGTTCGAGATCCCCGACGGCGAGCGCCTGGGCCGGCGCCTCGTCGACTCGACCTTCGCGGACGTGGCCTTTTTCGCCAATTCGGGCGCCGAGGCCAACGAAGCCGCCATCAAGATGGCGCGCAAGTACCATGCGGTCGCCGGCCACCCCGAGCGGTATCGGATCATCACCTTCGAGGGCGCCTTCCACGGGCGGACGCTCGCCACCATCGCGGCCGGCGGGCAGGCCAAGTACATCGAGGGCTTCGGCCCGAAGGTGGACGGATTCGATCAGGTGCCGACGGGCGATTTCGATGCGCTCGAAGCCGCCATCGGCCCGGAGACCGCTGCCCTGATGATCGAGCCGATCCAGGGCGAGGGCGGCGTACGGGTGATTCCGCACGAGCACCTGCGCGCCCTGCGCGCGCTCTGCGACGCCCACGGCCTGCTGCTCATCATGGACGAGGTCCAGACCGGGGTCGGGCGCACGGGCCGGCTGTTCGCGCATGAATGGTCCGGTGTGACGCCGGATATCATGAGTGCCGCCAAGGGCATCGGCGGCG
>NZ_JAKSXV010000075.1 GCF_022829345.1 Methylobacterium sp. J-090
GCGGCCAACGGCACCTGGAGCGTCGACGTCCCGGCCCTGGCCGACGGCGCCTACAGCTTCACCGCCAGCCTCACGGCGAACGGCAGCGTGGTCACCTCCCAGCCCCTCGCGCTCACCATCGACACCACCGCCGATGCCGGCACGGTGGCGACCCTGACCGTCGATCCCACCGGCGACCATAGGATCAATGCCAGCGAGGCCGGCACCGTGGCCTTCACCATCGCCGGCCTCGACCCGGATGCCGTCGGCCGGGTGACGTTCACGGATGCGACCCACGGCATGACGTCCATGGACGTCGGCAACGGCACCTACAGCGCCGACCTCTCGGGCTTTTCCGGACCGGTGACCTCGGTCCTGACGATCCAGGACGCGGCCGGCAACACCGCCACCCGCACCGGCACCCTCGTGACCGTCGATGCCGTCGCCCCCATGGGCACCGCGACGCCGTCCCCGCAGGGCGGCAGCGGCGCCACCACGTTCACCTACGCGGTGACCTTCTCGGAGGCCGTCGCCAACGTGACGGCGGACGATTTCGTCCTGACCGGCACCGGTGGTGCGTCGGGACGGGTCGGCTCCGTCGCGGTCGACGGCACCGGCTACCTGGTGACGGTGACCGATGTCGCCGGGACCGGAAACCTATCTCTGGGACTGGCCGCCACCGCCGACATCGCCGATGCCTTCGGCAACCGCGCAACCCTGTCGGCGACGCCGCGGGCGGTCGATGTCGGCGGAGCGCCGCAACCGGCCCCCACGCTCATCACCGGGTTCGGTGACGACACCGGTGTCCGGGGCGACGGGATCACGGCCGATGCCACCCCGGCGCTGTCGGGAACGGCTGCCGCCGGTGGAACCGTCACGGTCGCCTATGTCGAGGCCGGCGTGTCGAAATCGGTGAGCGCTCCGGTGGACGCCACCGGCGCCTGGACCGTGGCGATCCCCGCCCTGGCGGACGGCAGCTACAGCTTCACCGCCTCGGCGGTGACGGCCGGTGGGGCGCCCTCCGGGACGTCCGGGCCCCTGACGGTCACCGTGGACACCGTGGCGGATGCCGTCCCCCTCGTCTCCCTCACCGTCGATGGACCGGCCGGCGGGGTCCTGACCCCGGCCCAGGCGGCGGCCGTGACCTTCGTGGTCGCGGGCCTCGACCCGGGTTCCGCCGCCGCCGTGACCTTCACCGACGGAAGCCACACGGTCCGGGTCGAGGCCGGCGCGGACGGCTCCTACCACGCCGATCTGTCGGGCCTGACCGGACCCGTGACGTCCGCCTTCGTCGTCTCCGACGCCGCCGGCAACAATGCCGTGGGAACCGGGAACGGCGTCGTCATCGGCCAGACCGGCACGTCTCCCGGGGGCCCGCCGCCCACCGGCGAAGGCCCTCCGTCCGGCGGAAGCGCGCCGGGCCACGATACACCGCCCGTCGTCGCGCCCGTCGTCACCGGCCTCCAGCCCGATACCGGCATTCCGGGCGACGGAATCACCAGCGATCCGTCCCCGACCGTCGCCGGGACGGGCACGCCCGGCGGCAGCGTGACCGTCACCTACGGCACCGGTTCCGGGTCGCAGAGCGTCACGGCGCCCATCGGCTCCGACGGCGCCTGGACGGTCAAGCTGCCGACCTTGCCCGACGGCACCTACGACGTGGTCGCGACGGGGCGCGACGCGGCCGGCACCGCGACGCCGGCCGGCCAGCCCTTCCGGATCGTCGTCGATACCGTGGCCGATGGCGGGACGCCCGTGTCCCTCGCCGTCGAGCCGACCGCTGACGGGGTGGTCAACGCCGTCGAGGCCGTCGACACGGCCTATCGCGTCGCCGGCCTCGATGCCGGGTCGGTGGCGGCGGTGACGTTCACCGACGGCACCCACACGGTCACCACGCAGGTGACGGGCGACGGCCGCTACGCCGTCGATCTGTCCGGCCTGAACGGCCCGGTGACGAGCACGATCCTCGCCACCGATGCCGCCGGGAACGGAGCGCGGGCCACGGGCAACACCGTGACCTTCGACACCGTCGCACCGGCCGCCCCGGTGGTGACGGGCTTCTCCGAGGATACCGGCATCCTCGGCAACGCCACCACCGCCGATGCCACGCCGACCCTCCTCGGGACCGCCGAGGCCGGAAGCATCGTGTCCATCGCCTACGACACGCAGCAGGGGCCGCGCACGGCCACGGCGGTGGCCGGGACGGACGGTCACTGGAGCCTCGATCTGCCGCGCCTGGCCGAAGGCAGCTATGCCTTCGTCGCCAGCGCGACGGATGCGGCGGGCAACCGCGGCCAGGCCTCGGCCGCCTTCGGCCTCACCATCGATCCGCGCGACGGCGGAGCGGCGACCGGCGGCGGGAACGCGACGGACGGGGGTGGCACCGGCGTCAACCTGGCACCGAACGCCGTGGCCGACACCATCGCGACGGTGACGCACGCGGCGGCGGTGACCGGCAACGTGCTCGCCAACGACAGCGATCCCAACGCGGGCGACGTCCTGCACGTGACGGCGGTTCGCTTCGCCGGCGGGATCACCCTGGCCGTTCCCACCGAGGGGACCGTCACGGTCCTCGGGGATCACGGGACGCTGCATCTCGCCGCCGATGGCAGCTACAGCTACCAGGCCATCGGATCGAGCAACCTCTCGACCAGCGTCCACGTCGCCGAGCTCTTCACCTACACGGTCTCGGACGGGAAGGGCCTCTCGGCCCAGGCGGGACTCGCCGTGTCCCTCGCCGGGGCGGCACCGGCGGCGGAAGCCTCCTTCGGCTTCGCCTTCACCGAGGCCCGGGTGGAACGCCTCGGGGAGACCCTCGTCCTGACGGGTCCGGATGGAATCCAGCACGATATCGGCGGGATCGGGACCCTCCATTTCGCCGACGGATCGATCCAGCAGAATGACGGGCACGCCCTCGTCGACGACGTCTGGTACCTCGCGCACAACCTCGACGTCTGGAAGGCGGGCGTCGATGCCGACACCCACTACGCGACCTACGGCTGGCACGAAGGCCGTGATCCGAACGCCTACTTCTCGACGCAGGCGTACCTCGCGGCGAACCCGGACGTCGCGGCGGCGGGGGTCAACCCCCTGGAGCACTACGCCCAGTACGGCGAGCACGAGGGCCGCAGCCCGAGTTCGGACTTTTCGGGCGAGGCTTATCTGGCCCTGTACTCCGACGTCGCGGCATCGGGCGAGAATGCCCTGGAGCACTACCTGCACTACGGCCAGGGCGAAGGCCGCAACGTTCAGGACGGAAAGGGGAGCCAGGGCCATATCGGCGCCTTCGACCCGGCCTTCTATCTCGCGCAGAACCCCGATGTGGCCGCGGTGGCGGCTGAAGCGGGGGCCTTCACCCTCTCGGCGCCGGACTACGCGTTCCACCACTACGTCACCTACGGGGCCGGCGAAGGGCGCGCGCCCAACGCCGTGTTCGACCCGGGCTTCTACCTGTCCGCCAACCCGGACGTGGCTGCGAGCGGCCTCAATCCGCTCCTCCACTACGAGGAGTACGGTTGGCGCGAGGGTCGTGACCCGAGCCCCGGCTTCGACACCAACGCCTACCTCGAGCACAATCCCGATGTGGCCGCCGCCGACATCGATCCGCTCCAGCATTACCTGGACTTCGGCATGAAGGAGGGCCGCCTCCCGGTCTGAACGCGGTCCCGGCTCGGGGGGCCCGGCGGTGAAACGCCGGGCCTTCTCCGATTTCGGGGGTTCGCGGTGGCAGGCCTCTCGCGGAGACGCGCTTGTCGCGGGCGTGCCCCTCGTCAAGATCGGCGAGTTCGGCCGACCGAAATCATTTTCAAGTTCTTATCTGTCGATCTTGCCGTCGAATTCCAACTTAATATTATTAAAATCGGGCTTTTATCTGATGTTTAACCATTCATCGAGAAAGAGTGGCACTCAAATACGTAGTACGACTTATAAATAGACGCCTCGATTGGTTTCGGCGCCGCAAAGTCAGGGCACCCCACCTGGAGTTCGACAATGCCGTACTCAATTTTCGTCAGAAGAATCGACTCGTCCCGGGGGTCCGCCCCCGAGATCCTCGCGCGTGAGATCGAGAACGAGGGCGAGGCCTGCAAGATCGTGCGCGGCCTGGCGAGTTCCTACGGGGAGTTCGGTCTCGACTCGCGCAGAAGCGTCTACTGGTTCCGCAACAGGCGAGGCCTGCACGAGATCTGGACCGCGGCGTCGGACTGACGGACGGGGCCGTCATGGTCCCGGCGACGGATGCGTGAAGGACGACACCGTGGCGCTTCCGTCGCCTTCCAGCCGGAAAACACCGGTCTCGGCGCGGGGCCTACTGGCTTCGCCTGCGCGCCAGGATTCGCCCGATCCTGAACAGGAGCATATCCACCAGGACGGCCAGATAGGTGTCGCCGCTCCGCCGGATCGCCGCATGGGCCCGGATGCAATGGTCGGCGGCCAGGTGGAGGGGGTCCGCATCCGTCGATACCTCCGGCACTGGCGTGAAGGGCGAGGCCCGCCGGGTCTCCGTCGTGTCGATGTAGGCCCCGTAGCCGTGCATCAGGCCGGTGGTGTCGAGGGTCAAATGACCGCGATTCAAGATCCAGCGGACCTCGCCCGCCGCGCTCAGGACGCGAAATTCGATTGCGATTGGGCCCCCGGTCTGGCGAACGCGGCGAACGGCTGCGAACACCCACTCCCGATCCTCGGGGTGGATGCACCCGAACGCGACATCGAGGGGGATCGGTTTCCCCGCCAGAGCCCGGTTCCCCGCCAGGAGCGCGGCGGCGCCTTCGTCCAGCAGGGACAGACCGGCAGGCACGTCCGTGTCCCAGGTGCCGACTATCCCTGCTGCGTGCAAGGCAGACATATTCGTCGATGAGGATAACATTCATCTACCTGAGCATGATGGTCGGATCACAATCGAAGTCACGCACCTTTTTTACAGCACATCTCACTACCCATCTCCGCGAGACGGTTATGAGCTCTGGATTTGATACTTTTTGCGAAGACCTTTTTTCCGAAAGAAACCCGACAAATTTGTTCTCATACCAAAACGACGATGACTTCAACGCGTGGCCGTCGGCCCGTGCGACAGCGTGGGGGCGACGTCCGTCGAATGCGCCGAACTCGACCACGGGTCGGGTTCAGCGCCGATCGGTTTGTGTGTGCAGATGCTGCTCAGGCCGCTCCTGCAAGCGCACGATCCACCGAAGGTCCGACGGCACGTCTCCGCTTGAAACATTCAATCAGACCCACGCCGTTGTAAACAGTGGGACAAAATCGCCCGACGCTTCATCAACGTAAGAATTGGCTTTCTGTTTCCGTACGATATCGCGCCTAAGTAAGACACTTGTCTCTTCTGGAGAGGTGTTCGCTGAAAGCAATGGATGCCGGCCATCAGGAACTCAGCGATCCCGTCGCAGCGGGGGTGCGAGCCGGCGTTCCGTTGCTCGACGGGGCAGGGGCGTTCACATCGAGATCTTCCACATCGAGATCTTCGGGTTGCGGGAGGATGCCACCCGATCGAACGATCGTGTTCACCGACGGGCATGCCCGGCCCCGATCTCACTGCGCCGCATCGGGCCGTGGCGCGGTCTCGTCGGAGATGCCGACCTTCGCCCACACGTACACGGCAAGCAGTGCCACCGGCAGCCCGATCAACGACGTACCGACGAAGAACCACGTGAAGCCGGTCCGCTCGATGGCAAGGCCCGAAAACCCCGCGAGCACGCTTCCCGGGAAGGCGCACAGCGACGTCAGCAGCCCGAACTGGCTCGCCGCGTGATCGGCCGATGCGAGCGTCGACATGTAGGTGATCAGGACGACGGACGCGAAGGCATAGGCGAAACCGTCGATGCTGACGGCGGCTGCGAATGTCCAGAACGCCGTCCCGCCATCGCCTCCGTGGGCCGCGAGGTAGGCGAGGCTCAGGTGCGCGGCCGAGCCCGCCACGGTGCCGATCAGCAGGCTGGGCAACATGCCGATCCGGGGAATGAGGGCGCCGGCCAGGAACGTGCCGCCGAGGCCGATCCAGAAGCCGAAGACCTTCGTGACGGTGGCGATGTCGGTGTTGGAGAAACCCTGGTGCTTGAACAGCGGAACAGCCATCGCACTCGCGACGTAGCCCGGCATGCGGAAGCCGGCGACGAGAAGCAGGATCACGGGCGCCATAGGCCCGAGCCGGGCTAGGAGTTCCCGAATCGGCGCCCAGATCGTGTCGATGAAGCCGGTCCCGGCAAGGTGGGGACGCTGGTCGGAGGGCGGTTCGGGCGCGAGCACCGCCGCGATCATGCCGGGGAGCATCAGCGCAGCCATACAGAGATAGGCACCACGCCAGCCGATCCTGTCGGCCAGGAGCAAAGCACCGGCGCCGGCCGCCAAGTTGCCGATCCGCCAGCCGATCTCCGTCCATGACGAGAGCACAGCCTGCTTTTCGGGCGGCCGCACGCTGGTGATGCGCCAGCCGTCGATCACGAGATCGAGCGTTGCTCCGGCGAAACCGAGGACGAGCGAGAAGCCGATGGTCCAGGCGAGTTGGTGGGCGGGATCACCGAAAGCGATGCCCGCTGCCGCCGCCATGACGCCCAGCTGTGCGACCACGATCCAACCGCGCCTTCGGCCGAGAAGGCGCCCGAACAGGGGTGGATCGTACCGGTCGAGGAATGGCGCCCATAGGAACTTGAACTTGTAGGCGAGGGTCAGCTCGCTCAAGAGCCCGATCGTCACGATCGAGATCCCGATGTCGGACAGCCAAGCCGATTGCGTCGCGTAGACGAGAAGGAACGGGATGCCGGACGTGAAGCCGAGGCCGAGGGCCGGTGCGATCCGTCGATCCGTGAACAACGCCGACCAGAAGGGTGTCGCCTCCGGTTTCGCTACGTTTGCCGGGCTCATGTTCGGTCTTCTCCGGTTCCGCCTGTGCGGGTGCTCGCCGTTCCCGGTTCAGGCACCCCCGTCCGTTCCGAGGCGCACTGTGCCATGGCCCGCACCCCTGCGAGCGCTCGTCGGACCGGCCCAAGGCTGTACCGTCCCGCCCTCTTCCGTTCCACCAGCGTGCGCAGGTCGCCCCCGGGGCGCCCGATGCGCACGTCTCGCTGTTCGTTGGCCGCCATCGCTGTCGAGTTCCACGGCGCGCCCGGGCGCCGGAGGTGACAGGGACCTCGTTTTATCATCGCCCGAACGGCTCGATCGGCATGGCACCCGTCGCCCCCCCCCTCGTCCCGGTAGGAGGTACCGTTCTCCCTTCTGAAACAAACCTCGCGTCTTCATTTCCCGAACCCATGGGCCTTGATGCGCGAGGCCAGGGTGGTGGGACGCAGTCCCAGCAGGGCGGCGGCGCCGTTCGGCCCGAACACCCGGCCGCCCGTGAGGGCGAGCGCCGCTGCGATCTCGGCGCGGTCGCGGGCCCGGCGGTCGGTCTCGGTTGGTGGGCGGTCTGCAGGAAGCGCGGCAGGGGGCGTGGCGAGGCGGCGAGGCGGGTCGGTCTCCGGGAGGTCGAAACGGAGCCGACCGCCGACGGCCAGGATGGCCGCCCGCTCGATCACGTTCTCCAGCTCGCGCACGTTGCCGGGCCACGCGTAGCGCGCGAGCCGGCGCGCATCGCCTTCCGTGAGGCGCGGCTCGGGGATGTTGAGCCGGCGCGCGGCGCCTTTCAGGAAGTGCTGCGCGATCAGCGCGATATCCTCCGGGCGCTCGCGCAGGGGGCTCGCCGCCACGGGAAAGACGTTGAGGCGGAAATACAGGTCCTCGCGAAAACGTCCGCGGCGCACCTCGTCCTTGAGGTCGCGGTTGGTCGCGGCGACGAGGCGGATGTCGACGGCGCGGGTGCGCTCCTCGCCGACGCGTTCGAACGAGCGCTCCTGCAGCACCCGCAGCAGCTTGCCCTGGAGGTCCAGCGGGATCTCGCCGACCTCGTCGAGGAACAGCGTGCCGCCATCGGCGAGTTCGAAGCGGCCGACCCGGTCGCGGAGCGCGCCGGTGAAGGCGCCCTTGGCATGGCCGAAGAACTCGCTCTCGAACAATTCGCGGGGCACGGCGGCGCAGTTCACGCGGATCAGCGGGCGGTCGCGCCGGCGGCTCGCCTCGTGGATCGCGCGGGCGATCAGCTCCTTGCCGGTGCCGGATTCGCCGGTGACCAGGACCGTGGCGTCGGTGCCGGCCACGAGGTCGATCTGGCGGAGCGTCGCCTCGATGGCCGGCGAGCGGCCGATGATCCCCTGGTGATGGCTCTCCAGCCGGATCTCCTCCTTGAGGTAGGCGTTCTCCAGCTCCAGCCGCTCGCGCAGGCTATCGACCTCGGCGAGCGCGCTGCGCAGGCGCTCCTCGGCCTCGCGGCGCTGGCTGATGTCGCGGAACACGATGACCGCGCCGAGCAATTGCCCGCGGTCGCGGATCGGCGTCGAGGTGTACTCGACGGGAAACGACGTGCCGTCCTTGCGCCAGAACACCTCGCTGTCGACCTGATGCACCGCGCCGTCGCGGAAGGCGGCGTAGATCGGACAGTCGTGGTGATGGTAATGCCCCCCGTCGGGGTGGGTGTGGTGCACGGTGGCGTGCATGTCCTTGCCGACGAGATCCGTGGCGAGCCAGCCGAGCATGCGCTCGGCGGCCGGGTTGATGAAGGTGGTGACGCCGTCGGCGTTGACACCGTAGATGCCCTCGCCGGCCGCCCGGAGGATCAGCTGGTTCTCGCGCTCGATATCGCGAAAAATCCGCTCCATCCGCTGCCACTCGGCGATGCCGGCGCGCATGTGCTGGTCCGCCTGCCCGTCGATCACCCGGCGGCGGCGGGCGTCGAGGTCGGCGAGCGTCACGAGCAACCGGCCGTCCCCGAGGGGGCTCGCGGAATATTCGAGGCGCAGGCTCTTGCCGTCGGCGTGGCGGGGGATGAGCGCCTGCGACCACCATTGCCCCTTGGCCAGGGCCCCTTGCGTGAACACGATCAGTGCCGGGCGCTGGCCCGGATGGAGGGCGCTCGGCGCCATGGCGCGGAGCACCGCGCGGTCGTAGCCGAGCAGCCGTGCGGCGGCCGGGTTGGCATCGACGATCCGGTCGGCCGCCGGATCGAGCACCAGCATCGGCTCCCGGTGCTGCTCGAAGACCAGCCCGAGTTGTTCACCCCGGTCACACGCCAAGTCCGCTCTCCCCACTACGAAACTTCGTGATATGGCTACGAGATTTCATGATACACGAGATTTCGTAATTTTCATGAGGTCCGACAACCTCTTGTGCGCATTCGATTTTCACGAATTTTCCGGGCTGGCACATCGCTTGCGCTGAGGGGGCAGGCACCATCCGCTGCGCGAGGACCCCATGGCCCTGTTCGACAATCCCTTCGACGCGAAGCTGCGCCTCTCGCGCGGCGGCTGCACCTGCGGCGAGCATGCGAGTCAGGCCGCGCACGAAGCGGCGTTCTCGGGCGATGCCGAGATCCAGCGGGTGGTCGATGGCGCGGTGATGCGCGCGCTGTTCCCGCAGGACGCCCAGCGCCGCGCCTTCCTGCGCAGCGTCGGTGCCGCGACGGCCGCCGCGGCCGTTGCTCAGTTCTTCCCGACGAAGTTCGCGGCCGAGGCTTTTGCCGCGTCCGGCGTACCCGAGAAAAAAGATCTCAAGGTCGGCTTCATCCCCATCACCTGCGCCACGCCGATCATCATGGCGAAACCCATGGGCTTCTACGAGAAGCAGGGCTTGAACGTCGACGTGGTGAAGACCGCCGGCTGGGCGGTGATCCGCGACAAGACCCTGAACAAGGAATACGACGCCGCCCACATGCTGGCGCCGATGCCGCTGGCCATCTCGCTGGGCGTCGGCTCGAACCCGACGCCGTACACGGCGGCCGCCATCGAGAACGTCAACGGCCAGGCGATCACGCTGGCCATGAAGCACAAGGACCGGCGCGACCCGAAGGATTGGAAGGGCTTCAAGCTCGCCGTGCCGTTCGACTACTCGATGCACAACTACCTGCTGCGCTACTACCTCGCGGAAGCCGGCATCGACCCAGACACCGACGTGCAGATCCGTGCCGTGCCGCCGCCGGACATGGTCGCCAACCTGCGCGCCGACAACATCGACGGGTTCCTGGCGCCCGATCCGGTGAACCAGCGCGCGGTCTATGACGGCGTCGGCTTCATCCACATCCTGTCGAAGGAGATCTGGGACCGCCATCCGTGCTGCGCGTTTGCGGCCTCGAACGACTTCATCACCCAGACGCCGAACACCTACGCCGCTCTGCTCCGCGCGATCATCGAGGCCACCGCCTACGCCTCGAAAGCGGAAAACCGGAAGGAAATCGCCGCCCAGATCGCGCCGGCGAACTACCTCAACCAGCCGGTGACGGTGGTGGAGCAGGTGCTCACCGGCACTTTCGCGGACGGGCTCGGCAACGTGCGGAAGGTGCCCGACCGCGTCGATTTCGATCCCTTCCCGTGGCAATCCTTCGCCGTCTGGATCATCACCCAGATGCAGCGCTGGGGTCAGGTGAAGGGCGAGGTCGACTACAAGGCGGTCGCCGACAAGGTCTTCCTGGCGACAGACGCCGCCAAGCTGATGAAACAGGAAGGCCAGACGCCCCCGACCACGACCAGCAAGACCTTCGTGGTGATGGGCAAGACCTTCGATCCGGACAAGCCGAAGGAATACCTCGAGTCGTTCAAGATCCGGAAGGCCGGCTGACGCCATGGCCCGCAGCCTTCCTTTACGCGCAGCCCTGCTGTCGCTCTCGCTCCTCGTCGGCTTCCTGCTCGTCTGGCAGGTCGCCGTCAGCGGCACGGGCAAGACGCAGGCGATGGACCCCGAATACGCCGCCCTGATGGGGCAGGCCGCCACGACCGGCAAGTCGGCGATGCCGGGGCCGATGGATGTCGGCGCCACGATCTGGAAGCACCTCAAGGACCCGTTCTACGACCGCGGGCCCAACGACAAGGGGCTCGGCATCCAGCTCGCCTACTCGATCGGTCGCGTGGCTCTGGGCTACCTGCTGGCGGTCGTCGTCGCGATTCCGGTGGGCTTCCTCATCGGCATGTCGCCCCTGATGGGCCGGGCGCTCGATCCGTTCATCCAGCTCCTGAAGCCGGTCTCGCCGCTCGCCTGGATGCCGCTCGCGCTCTACACGATCAAGGATTCCGGCCTCTCGGCGATCTTCGTGATCTTCATCTGCTCGCTCTGGCCGATGCTGATCAACACCGCCTTCGGCGTCTCGGGCACCCGCAAGGAATGGCTGAACGTCGCGCGCACCCTGGAGGTCGGGCCGATCCGCCGCGCCTTCACGGTGATCCTGCCGGCTGCCGCACCCACGATCCTCACCGGCATGCGGATCTCCATCGGCATCGCGTGGCTGGTGATCGTCGCCGCCGAGATGCTCGTGGGCGGTACCGGCATCGGTTACTTCGTCTGGAACGAGTGGAACAACCTCTCGATCAACAACGTGATCGTCTCGATCTTGGTGATCGGCCTCGTCGGCATGATTCTGGACCAGCTGCTCGCCCGCGCCCAGCGCCTCGTGACTTTCCCGGAGTGAGGCCATGCCCGGAGTGAGACGATGAGCATCCTCCCCTTCGCCCGGCGCAAGCCCGACGCCCCTGCCAGGACTGCCGGAACCCGCCCCATGTCCGACGAAAAATTCATCTCGATCGAGGGCATCGCCCGGCGCTATCCGGCACCCGGGGGCAAGTCTTCGGGCAGCAAGACCTCGACCGTGTTCGAGGATCTATGGCTGCCGATGCGGCGCGGCGAGTTCGTGTGCATGATCGGGCACTCGGGCTGCGGCAAGACCACGGTGCTCAACATCCTGGCCGGCCTCGAAGCGCCGACCGAGGGCGTCGTCATCGCGGCGGGCGAGGCGATCGAGGGCACGAGCCTCGATCGCGCGGTGATCTTCCAGGGCCATGCCCTGCTGCCCTGGCGGACGGTGCTCGGCAACGTCGCCTACGCGGTGTCCTCCCGCTGGCGGAAGGCCGGCAAGGCCGAGGTCGAGGCGCGGGCGCGGAAAGCCATCGCCACGGTGGGCTTGGCCGGCTCCGAGCACAAGCGCCCGTCCGAACTCTCCGGCGGCATGAAGCAGCGCGTCGGCATCGCGAGGGCGCTGTCGATCGAGCCCAAAATCCTACTGATGGACGAGCCGTTCTCGGCCCTCGACGCGCTCACCCGCGGCACCCTGCAGGACGAGGTCAGGCGCATCTGCGTCGAGACCGGGCAGACCGTGTTCATGATCACCCACGACGTCGACGAGTCGATCTATCTCGCCGACCGCATCGTGCTGATGACGAACGGACCGATGGCGAAGGTCGCCGAGATCGTCGAGAACCCGCTGCCCAAGGACCGCGACCGGACGCAGCTCCACCACGCGCCCGGCTACTATGCGCTCCGCAACCATCTGATGGACTTCCTCGTCACCCGCTCGAAGACGCTGCGGGACGCGATGCCGGCCGGCTACGACCAGCGCAACCCGCCGGTCGTACGCCCGACGCTGAGCGAGGCGGATGCTGCGGCGATCGCTGCGAGCGAGCCCGTCGGGAAGCGTGCCTGATCTTTCAACACAGAGGACGGAACACCATGAAGCGCGAAGACCTCACGGAAAAGCTCCTCGACATCAAGCGCGAGAAGGGCTGGACCTGGAAGCACATCCAGGCCGAGATCGGCGGACTCTCGCCGATCCTCATCACCGCGGCCTGCATGGGGCAGATGAAGCTGCCGAAAGCCCAGGCGAAGAAGGCGGCCGAGCTGTTCGGCCTGACCCAGGCCGAGGAGCGGATGCTCAACGAGGCGCCCTATCGCGGCTCGATCCCCCAGATGCCGCCCACGGACCCGCTGATCTACCGCTTCTACGAGCTGGTGATGGTCTACGGCACGACGTGGAAGGAGCTGATCCAGGCGGATTTCGGCGACGGCATCATGTCGGCCATCGACTTCAACATGACCATGGAGCGCGAGCCCAACAACAAGGGCGACCGGGTGAAGATGAACCTCTCGGGCAAGTTCCTGCCGTACAAGTACTACGACAACGAGGACGGCGTCCCGGAATACGGCTTCAAGGAAAGCTGAAACAGTATTGCAGCGAGTCCCGCCGTACCGATTTGTGCGGCGGGAGCTTGAGATGATATCACAAACGAGATTGAAATCCATTTTTCCATGAAATTGCTGATGCGCGTGCCTGCTCTCGGGACGCGCGCAGAATGACCCAATGGCGAGGTCGTATCGGAGGCAAACAGTTCCGATTGTCGGAAGTGCTCCCCTGTCACGATCTGGGCACTCGAAGATCGCATGGCAGCCTGAAGCGCCTTTGGCAGGGGGGGCAACCTGGAGCGCTCGGCGGCTCTCTCCGGTGGGACGATCAGGCCGACCGACACACGGGGCTGTTCGGCATGTGAACAGTCACATGAACGAAGATAGTGATTTTCAGGAAACGGCTCTGATCGATCTGGCCGGTAATATCGTTTCGGCCTTCGTGTCGAGCAATTCGGTGCCCGTGGCGGAACTACCGATGCTGATCCGCAGCGTCCACGCGGCGTTGAGCGGTCTCTCTGCCGGCCCGGCGCAGGTCGGGGCGCAGTCCGTAGCGGAACCCGCCGAGAAGCCGACGGCGGCACAGGTCCGCAAGTCCCTGACGCCGGACGGCATCGTCAGCTTCGTGGACGGCAAGACCTACAAGACCATGAAGCGGCACCTGACCACGAACGGCTTCGATCCGTACAGTTACCGCGAACGATTCGGCCTGCCGGCCGACTATCCGATGGTCGCACCGAACTACGCGGCGCAGCGCTCGGCCCTGGCCAAGTCCATCGGACTTGGTCGCCCCGGCGGCCGCAGCGAGGGTGCACAACCAGCGAAGGTCCCGGGCCGGAAGCAGGCTGCCTGAGTTCTCTACGGTCACCCGAGCTACCGAAGCCCCGCAGCCTTTTCAACGCGGGGCTTTGTCGGACCATCATGCGAACCAGTATGCTACCAGAGAGCTTCGGTTCGGATCGGCAGCTGTCGCAATCGTTTGCCGGTAGCGTTGAACACGGCATTGGCGATCGCAGCGTTGACGCCAATAATGCCGAGTTCGCCCAGGCCTTTCAGGCCGAGGGCGTTCACCTCCGTATCCGCGTCCGGCACCAGGATGGCTTCCATCGCGGGCGTGTCGGCGAAGGTTGGCACGAGGTATTCGGCGAGGTCATCGTTGCGGTAGTGCCCGGCATCGACCACGGTTTCCTCCAGCAGCGCCGAGCCGAGGCCCCACAGCATCCCGCCGACGAGTTGGCTGCGGGCCGTCAGCGGGTTGAGGACCCGGCCAGCCGCGAAGGCGCCCGTGAGACGGGCCACCCGGATTTCACCGGTCTCGCCATGCACGTGCACCTCGGCGAACTGCGCCCCGAAGGCCCAAGACAGCGTATCGGCGCCTCCGCTCTTCAGGGCGATCCGCCCGGCCCGCATGGCGTCGAGGGCTTCTGTCCCGCTGCCTGGCGGGACGAACTCGGCCAGCGTCGTGATGCGGTCGCCGCCGCTGCGTGCCACAAGGTCGCTCGACTGCTCATACCGCCCGTCCGGCGCCGCCAGGGTTTTTGTGCGGAATCGCAGATGCGCCGGGTCGCAACCGGCAAGGGGGCCGCCGGGCGTGACGGCCACAGCCGCCAAGCGAGCACGAAGCGCCTCGCAGCCGAGGGCCAGGGTGTGCATCAGGCTCGTCGTCGTCGATGAGCCGCCCGACAGGCCAGCGGGTGGCAGCGCCGTATCGCCGAGGCGCACGGTGACGGCCTCGACGGAGATCCCGAGCCCGTCGGCGGCCCCCATGGCGAGCAGCGTCGCGATCCCATTGCCGATCTCGTGATGCGCCGTCTCCACGTGGGCGGTGCCATCGGCCAGAACAGTCACCCGCATGGTGGCCGGCGAAATCTTGACCGGGCGTACGGAACTCGCGCAGCCGAGGCCGACCCGCCAGGGGCCCGTGCGCCGGGTTCCGGGCTCGCGGCGGCGCTCCCAGCCGAAAGCCGGCGCGCCCGCGTCGAAGCAGGCCATGAGGGGGCGGGACGAGAACGGCTTGCCGCTGATCGGGTCGATGTCGGTGTCGTTGCGTCGGCGCAGGGCGATGGGGTCGAGGCCGAGGGCGTGGGCCATCTCGTCGACGGCGCTCTCGAGGGCGAACAGGTAGGGCACCTCGGGTGGTGCCCGCATGGGGCCCGGCGTGTTGCGATCGATCCGGACCGCACGCTCGTCCGTGTGAACGTTGGGGCAGGCATAGAGGCTCGCCGTGACGTCCGTGCCCTCCATGGCGAACGGGTCGAAGCGCGAGGTGGTCACGGCCGCCTCATGCACGAGTGCAGTGAAGCGGCCGTCACGGTCCGCCCCGAGGCGGATGTTGTGGCGGGTCTCGGGCCGGAAGTTGGCGATGGTGAAGCACTGGCGCCGCGTGGGGACGAGGGACACCGGGCGTCCGAGGCGCCGGGCCGCCAGAGCGATGGGGGCTGTGTACTGAGACAGGGCGAATTTCGAGCCGAAATGGCCGCCGATGAGGTTTGCCACAACGCGGACGTTTGCTGGATCGAGGCCGAGCTGCGCGGCGAGCCCGTGCTGGACGGCTCCGAGATAGCGGGTCGGTTCATGGACGGTGAGGTGCGGTCCGTCCCAGATACAGGTTGTGGTGAACAACTCCATGGGGTTGTGATGCTGCACCGGCGTCTCGTAGCGCGCCTCGATGCGCACGGGCGCGCTCGTCATGGCCACGGCGGCATCGCCGGTGCGAGGATCTTGATGATCGGGCTTGAGGTCGGCAAGGCGCACGGTCTCGGCGCCAGGTTCGTCGAACCCGGCGGCAAATGGGCTCTTCTCGTAGGTCACCCGCACCCGTGCAGCGGCGGCCTGAGCCGCTTCTCGGGTCTCGGCAACCACTACGGCAACGATCTGGCCGGCATACGCGATGGCGTCGGAGCCGAGGGGTAGGTGCGAAGAGTTCGCGTAGCCGCCGGCCATCAGGTGATCGACGGGGCGGATCGTCCCGGCGAAGTCGCGATGGGTGAAGAGGCCGAGGACGCCGGGCATGGCCTTCGCCGCCTCGAGCTCGAACCCGACGATGCGGCCGCGGACGATGGTGCTGGTGACCAGGGCCGCATGGGCGAGGCCCGGCAGAACGATGTCGGAAGCGTAAATCGCCGCCCCCGTCACCTTCGCCGGCCCGTCGATCCGGGTGTGCGGATGTCCCAGATGAGTACGGGCTCGAGGTTCGACGGCGTGGTCGCCGCTCACGGCAGACCGTTGCCGCCGGCCGCGCCGTAGACCTGCCCCGTCGCGTAGCTGCCGTCGGAGGAGGCGAGCTGCACGTAGATCCCCGCGAGTTCCACGGGCTGGCCGGGGCGGCCGAACGGCGTCTGCGCGCCGAACTTCTCGAGCTTCTCCATGGAGGCGCCGCCAGAGACCTGGAGCGGTGTCCAGATCGGTCCTGGCGCCACGCCGTTGACGCGGATGCCCTTCTTGGCGAGCTGCTTGCCGAGCGAGCGCACGAAGTTCGTCGTGGCGGCCTTGGTCTGTGCGTAGTCGTAGAGATCCGGCGTCGGGTCGGTCGCCTGTTCGGAGGTCGACGCGATGATCGTCGCGCCCGGCTTCAGATGCGGCAGGGCCGCTTTGATGATCCAGAACGGCGCGTAGATGTTCGTCTTCATCGTCCAGTCGAACTGCTCGTTGGAGATGTCGAGGATCGAATCGTGGGCCTGCTGGCGGCCGGCATTGCTCACGAGGATGTCGAGGCCGCCAAGACCCTCGACGGCCCGCGCGACGAGGTCGCGGCAGAAGGCTTCGTCGCGTAGGTCGCCCGGGATGGCGATGCCCTTGCGACCGGCCGCCTTGATCAGATCGACGACCTCGCGCGCATCCGGCTCTTCATCCGGAAGGTAGTTGATGGCCACGTCCGCGCCCTCGCGAGCGAAGGCGATCGCCGCCGCCCGGCCCATGCCGGAATCACCCCCGGTGATGAGGGCCTTGCGCCCGGCGAGCCGGCCCGACCCACGATAGCTCGTCTCGCCGTGGTCGGGCTTCGGGTCCATGCGGCCAGCGAGGCCCGGCCAGGGTTGCGATTGACGCTTGAACGGCGGCGCCGGAAACTTGCCGATGGGGTCCGTCAGGGGCTGCTGCGCCGCAGCCGACGGCTCCTGCGCCTGTGCGGCGCTTGTTGCAGCGGCGACGGCGAGACCCGTGCCAACGGCGCCGACGATTTGACGGCGCGAGGGCGAAGGGATGTCGTTCGAGGTCATTCGATTGTCCTGCATTGCTATGCTGGGAGAACCGGTACGGGGTCGGAACGTTCAGGCGCAGCGCTGTCGCAGGAAGCGATCGATGATTTCCGGACGCAGCTCCGCTCGCGGACGATCGATATCTTAGGTTAAGGTTCGGCGAGCGCCTGCTGATCCATGGCATCCGCGACCGCAAGCGCCAGTGCGAGATCACCCGGCGTTGGTGGCTTGTCGACGGCGCCGGCCGGCGCATCGACTACGAGGCCGAGCGGTTCGACGCCTATGGCGGTCTCAGCCGCGAGGAAGAGATGATCGGCCCGACGATCCCCCTCGATACCATGCCGGGAAAGGGCGTGCTGCGTGGCGTCATCGCCTACGACTGCAACCCGCTGCAGCGCGCGCTGGGCTGGTCGACCATCTCCATGCTCCAGCCCTCGGAGTTCGAGATCATGCCGAAGGCGGCGCCGTGACCTGTTCACCCGTCGAGCTGCAGGATTTCGGGGCCGTCTCCGCGCTGATCGCGGGCCTCGTGGGTCTGATCATCGGGGGAGCGGCCGGGAAGCGGTAGATCTGGCACACCAGCCGCTTCGTACGGTGCACCCCCACGACGGGACATCCTCATCCAAGAACCAACCCGATCCGTTCGCAGCAATGCAAGGCTTCGATTATTTACATTCAATCTCGGAAACCTGTAGCCGCCTCCATGGTTATTTGTGGAGAGGGCTCAACCATGCGTGTCCGAATCTCTTTTCTCGCATTGCTCGGTCTCTGTGCACCCTCGCTGGCGCAATCCCCAGCGCCCCCGTCATCCGACGGGGGCAAGGTCGATGTGCGGTTGGATGAGCTTCGCTATGCAGCCACCCCAAGGCAGGCGAAGGATCTCGACACTCTGAAGCTGGCCTCGGCACAGCGACAGCGCGCCGAGTCGGTCAGTGAGAAGACGAACGGCTTATGGCAGTCCTGGATCGTTTCGATTTGCGAAGGGTGCGGAAACACGCCGCCCTACAAGAAGACGGTCGGCGACGATTTCGCGAATCGGAAGGGTCGCTACGTGGCTGGCCTGGAAGGCAAGGTCGTCGAACCGCAGGCCTCCGCTCCACGAAAGGCCTTGCCCGTGAGAAACTGGCGCAGCCTCTACGCGGACCTCTCCACCGAGAACATCAGCCAGATCCGGCGTATGCCGGCACGGTAGTGTCCAGAAGCCGATCGAGCCATTCCAGCCGCCCGGAGCAGCTCGTGGCAGGTTCTTCGTTTGGCCCTCAGCCCTCCACGAACGGAGGATGGGCTAGAGCCAGCTCGAACATCCGTGTCACCCAACCGTTGGTCTCTTCCAAGAAGCCAGCGAGGAAACGATGAGCGAGAAGAAAGCGCCCCCGAGTGATGCGACCTCCGCGTCGACCGCACCTGATCCGCAGGACGCTCTGAACGTGCCCATGGACCAGGTGATCACGAAGACCCCGAAGATCGAAGGCAGCCACACGCAGGAGACCATCGATCCGGCTGAGCGGCTACCCGAGGACCCCGAGGAACAGAACGACCTCGCCTGACCCGGCATATCCGCCGACCTAAAGTCCGGCGGACTCGCGCCCCGGCGGGCTTTTCACCGGAACGGACGGGCGGGCACGGTGGTTGCCGCTGAGGTTCAGAACTGGAGCACACATGACCAAGATTATGGCTCTCGCCCTCGGCGCGTCGCTGTGCAGCGTCTCGGCCCTCGCACAAACGTCCACCGGTCCCGCGACTGGCCCCGGACAGGGCTCTGCGCCCGTCGTGCAGGGGCAGCCGAATACCACCGGCAACGACCCGAGCGTATCGATCTCGCGTGGCGCGACGGGCGCCGAGACGGCTACAACCGATTCAGCTTCCGGAGGCAATGCGAGCAAGCCTGAGCAGTCCGTACCAAACAGCAGCGCGGGCGGCAGCAGCCGCTGAGCCCCGCAGCGCAGGAGACTAACTTCACCCGCCCGGAGCAATCCGAGGCGGGTTTTTTGTGAGCAGTTGCCCTGAGGTGTGACACAGGGCCCGGGAAACCGTTGCCGTCGACACGACTTTACCTACCCCAACGGCCGATGACGCTTCCGTCATACAGCCCACCGAAAGCATTCCGTGAAGATCTCTCTAATCGCCGGCGTCGCCATGCTCATCGCCGTCCCAGCGTTCGCCCAGGGCGGCCCTCCGCGTCAGCCGGGCGTCATCGTCCAGAACGAAACGAACACGACGGGCAATGACGGAAACATCGTGATCTCCCGCGGGGCGACCGGCGCCGATACGATCACCACCAATTCGGCGGCTGGCGGGAATGCATCGCGACCCGAGCAGGCGTTCCCCAACGGCAGCGCCAACGGCGGCGGCGGCGGGGGGCGCTGATTCACCGGCGCAACGAGCGCTTATCGTACCCGCCCGGCTCGCGTCGCGGCGGGTTTTACTTTGCTGGGCGAGCCTACAACACGTTCCGCTCGGATGCTTAGCTCTATCCAAAAATTTTTGACATCCATCTCAGCTTAACGATTTAAACAGAACGTTCTCTTGATCCACAAATCGAAGCACTAAGATTATTTTCCAAAATTTGCACTGAATTCAATCATATGATGTATTTACGAAAATAATTCAAATTTATTGGTCAGCGTAGCTTGCCAAATATTATTTCTCCACAGAGTATTCGATTAAAGAGACCTTATTGATGTGGAGAGTGCTATGCGAGAGAGCGCTGGTTTGCAGACAGTCAATATTCTCAATCTCGCAGGGGTTATTACGGCCGCCTTCGTGTCGAATAGCTCACTATCCGTAGCAGAGCTGCCGGCGCTGATCCGCAGCGTCCACACCGCCCTGAGCAGCCTCGCCACCAACACGATGGAGGCAGCGGAGGAGTCCGGCGAGAAGCCCACTGCCGCGCAGATCCGAAAGTCCGTCACGCCGGACGGCATCGTCAGCTTCGTGGACGGCAAGACCTACAAGACCATGAAGCGGCACCTGACCACGAACGGATTCGATCCGTACAGTTACCGCGAACGATTCGGCCTGCCCGCCGACTATCCGATGGTCGCATCGAACTACGCGGCGCAGCGCTCCGCGTTGGCCAAGTCCATCGGCCTCGGTCGGCCTTTTGGCGGGCGCGAGGTTGAAAGGCCGGTAAAATCCTCTGGTCGCAAGCAAGCCGCTTGAGTGCGCCAATCGATCATCGCATCTGTTAGGCCATTTTAACCTCTTCGGCTCTGGCCGCACACATGAGCGGCCGGGGCCTTTTCCACCTCAGCCGCCCTGCAGGCTCTCCGCGAAGTCCTCCGGCACCTCGCCGAGCTGCCCGAGCCTGTGCTCGCGTGAAATCGGCGCAGGCAGCCGCGCGGTGCAACGGCCTCGCAGCCTGCGCGTAGCTCCCTTGCGGGGGCATCGACCACGCGCAACCTCGGGAAGCGAACGGCCCATGAATCACAAGCCCCTGCGCGATCAGGTGATCGTCGTCACCGGCGCCTCTTCCGGGATCGGCCTCGCCACGGCCCGCATGGCCGCGAAGGGCGGAGCGCGCGTGGTGTTGGCGGCCCGCAGCGGCGCGGCGTTGGCCAACATCGTCGCGGAGATCGAGGCAGGTGGGGGAGAGGCCGTCTGGGTCGAAGCCGATGTCGGCGAACGGGCCGAGGTCGAGGTCATCGCCGCCAAGGCGATCACGGCGTTCGGCGGCTTCGACACCTGGGTCAACGTCGCCGGCGTGACCATATACGGTCCCCTGCGGGCGGTGTCGGACGCGGATCACGCCCGGCTGGTGCAGACCAACTTCTGGGGCACCGTCTACGGATCGCTGGTCGCCGTCGAGCACCTGAGCCGGCGTGGCGGCGCGCTGATCAACGTCGGCAGCCTCGCCTCCGACCTCGCCTTCCCGTTCCAGGGCATGTACTCGGCCACCAAGCACGCGGTGAAGGGCTTCACCGACGCCCTCCGGATGGAGCTGCGCCACGAAGGCGCCCCGGTCTCCGTGAGCCTGATCAAGCCGGCCTCCATCGATACGCCCCTGCCGCGTCGGGCCCGCAACTACATGGATCGCGAGCCGATGCTGCCGCCGCCGGTCTATCCACCGGAAGAAGTCGCCAACGCGATCCTGCATTGCGCCGTGCATCCGCTGCGCGACGTCATCGTCGGCGGCGCTGGCAAGGTCTTCGCGGCGAGCAAGGAGTTCGCCCCCGGCGCCTTCGATCTCCTCGCCCCGGCCATCGTCGCCATGCAGAAGCGCCCCGGCCGCCCGCGCCGTCCGGCCGGGACCCTCCACGAACCCCAGCAGGACGACACCGGCTTCGCCAAGGGGGACCAGCCGGGCTATGTCATGCGGACCAGCGCCTATACCCGCGCCAGCCTGCACCCCCTCGCCCTCGTGGCCGGAGCGATCGGGCTCGGCCTCGCCGCGACGGCGGTCCTCGCGCCGCGCGGCACCGGACGGCGGTCTTGACGTGAACGCACCTGCGCTGCGCCTGAGCCCAGCGGCGCCCTCGACCGCCGACAGGGCGGTGACCCGCCGTACGGTGGATCTTGGGGGCGGACGCACCCTCGCCTATGCCGAAGCGGGCGAGGGACCCGCCCTCGTCCTGATCCACGGGACGCTGATGGCGCTGGAGGATATGTGGCTCGCCCTCATGCCGATCCTGTCCCGTCACTACCGTGTCATCGCCGTCGATCGTCCCGGACACGGCCTGAGCCGGCGGCGGCGGTCGATCGACGCCTCGCCCTGGCGACAGGCCGAGATCATCCACGACGCGCTCCAGATCATCGGCGTCAAGCGTCCCCTTCTGGTCGGCCACTCATTCGGCGGAACGGTTGCCCTGTGTCACGGCTTGCGCTTCCCGGCTGAGACGGCGGGCATCCTGGCCCTCGCCCCACTATGCTTTCCGGAGGTCCGCCTTGAACAGATGCTGTTCGGGCCGCGGTTCACCCCCGGCCTCGGCGAGGTGTTGGCGCCGCTCCTGGCTGGAACCTCGGACCCCGCCCTGCTGCCGCTCCTGTGGCGTGCGATCTTCCTGCCGCAGATCATGCCGAAGCCGTTCGCCGAGGGCTTCCCCTTCGCCCTGGCCAGCGGACCGGAGCGGATGATCGCCGAGGGCGAGGATGCGGTGAGCGTCTGGCCGGCGCTGACCCGTGCCGCGATGGCCTACACCGGTTGCGCGGTGCCGGTTCGCATCCTCGGCGGTACGGCCGATGTCGTCGTCAACAACGCTTTGCATGGGGCCCTCGCCGCTTTGTCGCTGGCGGGGGGAAGTTTCGATTGGGTGCCGGGTGCGGGGCACATGCTCCATCACTTCCACCAAGACTTAGTTTCGTCAGCTGTTGAGACGCTTAGCAACCGCGCCCCCTGACGCCGATGGCGGGAGCTGCACCTCCGCATGACAGTCCTACGGAGTTCTTAGGCGGTGTCCTAGGATTCGCATGGGCAATCGCCCGAGACCTGTCGGCGTTCAGGGTTTGTGCGCGGATAGGAACGCTTCGGATCACAGGCGCTTTGCTCCCTACAACAATCAGGGAGTGAAACAGTGATCCAGGCCGATACGCCACTGCCCGGTGCCGATCTCCAACCAATCGAGGATGCGCCGGCCCCACCGGAACTGCCCGAGCGAGAGGCACCAGCCATCCCGGAAGAAGACGATCCGGAGATCGAGAAAACCGAAGAGCAGCCGAGCTGAAGCGCCTTCAGAGCCGCAATCCTGGGAGACACGTCATGGACAGCGCATCAACGAGCGGGGCGCCGGACGGATCGGTGATCCGCCGCGATTCCCCTCGGCCGGATCTTCTGGCCTTCGAAATCAAGGACAAGATCACCAAGGCCGATATCGAGTGGATGTCGGCGCACACCGACGAGGCCATGCAAACCCTCGACAAGATCGACATGCTGATCATCATGTCGAACTACGAAGGCTCGGACCTCGGTGCGACTTTCGACGGTTACGCGGCCAGCGTGAAGGTTCGCTCGGTCGCGCACATCAGGCGCTACGTTGTGGTCGGTGCACCGGCCTTCGCTCAAGCCATGATCAACCTCTCAGGCTTCGTCATGCCGGTCGAAACCAAAACGTTCGATCTTGAGGACGAGCCTGCGGCCTGGGCTTGGCTCGCGCAGGACCCGTCTGCAACCGGCTGATCGGAAGGGGCCGAACGCGATCATCGAAGCGCGGCGGACGGACTGATCGCCCGCCGGGCCACACCGAAGCCAAGGCTTACGGCGGGTCCTTCCTGGAGCCCTGCGCCACGATCCGCATCTCGGCGTCGGGTAGCGGTCGCTGAAGCTCCAGGGCGATCTCCGTGGGGGCTGCGAGCCACGTGCTCCATTCCTCCGGCGTCGTCAGCAGCACCGGCATGGCCTTCGGATGGACGGGGCCGACCACGCCGTTCGGCTCGCAGGTGAGGAACGAGAACAGCCGGTGCTCTTCCTCGGTCCGGTCGGGGTTCTCGGCCTTCGTGCCGCGCACGCCCGTCCAGGGGCGCCAGATGCCGGCGAAGGCGAACAGCGGCCGATCCTCGTCGAGGGCGAACCACGTCGGGGTCTTCTTCGGCTTGGTGTCGGCGTATTCGCTGAAGGACGAGACCGGCACGAGGCAGCGGAACTCGGGCTTGAGCCAGGGCCGCCAGTGCGGGCTCTTCACGTTGCGCACGTTGGTGACGGGGTGCTCGCCGAACTGCTTCGGTCCCGGGATGCCCCAACGGAACATCTCCATGACGCGTTCGCCGTCCGCGTCGACCCGCACGATCGGCGCCCGCTGGTCGGGAAAGATCCCCGGCATCGCCGGTAGGTTGCCGGTGTGGTCGGCCGCGACGCCGAAGGATTCCCGGATCTCGGTCTGGGACGTCACCAGGCTGTAGAGGTTGCACATTCACCTATGGACGCCCGTTAGTTGGCACCGAGGACATGATGTCTCGAATCGTGCTGCGCCGATCGGATTGACGGCCAGTTATGGATCTCAGGCCGCCCGTGCGAGGGCGGCCTGGAACTCCGACTCCGGCAACAGGGCCCCACCGGTGGTCCAGACGACGTGCGTCGCGTGGGCGATGTCCGGCAGGGCGGCACAGGCCGGTCCCACGGCCGCGAAAGCCGCCGCCGCCGACGGTTCGAGGCGTAAGGCCGCCCGGTCCCAGAGCACGCGCAGCCAGGCGAACAGGTCGGCGTCGCTCACCGTCACCACGGCCTCGACGAGGGCGCCGACGGTGCCGGCCACGAGCATCGAGGCCGTGGCCACGGCCAAGCCGTCCGCGGCAGTGCGGTTGTCGAGGCCAAAATCGTAGACGCTCACCGACCGCTCCAGGCCCGCGGCGAGTTGCACTAGCATGCAGGGCGCGGCGACGGGCTCGACGAAGACGCAGCGCACGGCATCGCCGAAGAGCAGCTTCAGGCCGAGGGTGACGCCGCCGGGGGCGCCCCCGACGCCGCAGGGGAGGTAGACGCACAGCGGATGGGCCTCGTCCACCGTCACGCCCGCCGCGTGGAGCTGGCGCCGCAGGTCGAAGGCCGCCGCCGCGTAGCCGAGGAACAGGTCCACCGAACTCTCGTCGTCGACGAAGTGGGCATCACCCCGGCCCTCGAACGCGACCCGCGCGGCGGCGACGGCGCTTCCATAATCGCCCGCATGCTCCACCACCCGGGCGCCGAGGTCGCGCAGGCGCCGCTTCTTCCAGGCCTTGGCATCGTGGGACATGTGCACCTCGACCTGGAAGCCGAGGGCGCGGGCGATCACCCCGACGCTGAACCCGAGGTTGCCGGTGCTTCCCACCGCCACCGTATGAGCGCCGAGCGCCGCGCGGACATCCGGTTCGGCGAGGCGCGCGTAAGATTGCCCGGGGGTCAGCCAGCCCGCCGCGAAGCCGAGCCGCTCGGCATGGACCAGCACCTCGTAGACCCCGCCCCGCGCCTTGATGCAGCCGGTGAGCGGCAGATCGTGGTCGGCCTTGACCCAAACCGCCGTCCCGGCTTGCCCCGACACCCGCTCTGCCATTTCGGTGGAGAGCGGGTGGAGGGGGGAATCGATCCGCCCGGTCTCGAGTTCGGGAAACAGCCGGGCGAGCAGCGGATCGAACCGACGCCAGCGCGCCTGCGCACCCTCCACCTCGGCGAGGCCGTAGGCCAATCCCGGCAGGATCTCGGCCGCGCGGCCGAGGCGCGGATTGCGCCAAAGGGTGGGCCGGCCCTCCCGCACGGCCCCGGGGATCTCGCCGGAGAAGGCCGGTGCCGCGCCGTCGGTGGTCATGCTGGTGGGTGTCCTGTGCCAGGAATCAGAGATCGATGGGCGCATTGTCGACCACTTCCTTCATGACGAAGAAGGTCCGGGTCTGGCGCACGCCCGGCAGGGCGATCAGCGTCGCGCTGTGAAGCCGGTTGAAATCCGCCATATCGGAGACGCGGATCTTGAGGAAGTAGTCGAAATCACCGGCGACCAGGTGGCAGTCGAGCACCATCGGCATGGCGCGGGCCGCGGCCTCGAAGGCGGCGAAGCTCTCGGGGGTCGAGCGGTCCAGCACCACGCCGACCATCACGAGGGAGCCGCGGCCGACCTTCTCGGGTGCGATCAGCGCCCGGATCCCCCGGACGTAGCCCTCGTCGAACAGGCGCTGGATGCGCCGATGGCAGGTGGCCGCGCTGGTGTTCACCCGCTTGGCGATCTCGGCATTGCCCATGCGCCCGTCCGCCTGGAGCAGGCGGAGAATCTTCAGGTCCATCCGGTCCAGCCCAGCGTCCATGAAAGATCCTTCCGTCCGACCGGCCGATAACGCAACGATCCTGCGATCATCGATGCCGAACTTCACGGGAGGCAAGAAACGGGCGCGCATTTCGAGAGCACCTTCCGCCGCTCCTTTGCTAGCTTTTCCGGGCTGACCAAGATCATGGCCGACCAGGAAGGGCACTGCACCCATGCTATCGAACTTCGAGCGCTATCCCCTCACCTTCGGCCCGAGCCCGATCGAGAAGCTGTCGCGCCTCACCGACCATCTCGGCGGCGATGTCGAGATCTACGCCAAACGCGAGGATTGCAATTCGGGCCTCGCCTATGGCGGCAACAAGCTGCGCAAACTCGAATACATCGTGCCCGATGCCATCTCGAGCGGGGCCGACACCCTGGTCTCCATCGGCGGCGTCCAGTCGAACCACACCCGCATGGTCGCGGCGGTGGCCGCCAAGATCGGCATGAAGTGCCGGCTGATCCAGGAGGCCTGGGTGCCGCACGAGGATGCGGTCTACGACCGGGTCGGCAACATCCTTCTGTCGCGGATTATGGGCGCCGAGACGCAGCTCGTGGACGACGGCTTCGACATCGGCATCCGCGAGAGCTGGACGGCCGCCCTCGCGGACGTGAAGGCCAAGGGCGGCAAGCCCTACGCGATCCCCGCCGGCGCCTCGGTGCACAAGTTCGGCGGCCTCGGCTACGTCGGCTTCGCCGAAGAGGTGCGCGCCCAGGAGGCCGAGATGGGCCTGCGCTTCGACTACATCGTCGTCTGCACCGTCACGGGCTCGACCCATGCCGGCATGGTGGTGGGCTTTGCCGCCGACGGGCGCGCCCGCAACGTCATCGGCATCGACGCCTCCTTCACGCCGGCTCAGACCAAGGCGCAGGTGCTCGACATCGCCCAGAAGACGGCGGCCCTCATCGGCGCCCCCGAGATCGTCGCCGACGACGTCGTGCTGAACGAGGATTACGCCTACCCGGTCTACGGCGTGCCCTCGAAAGAGACCATCGAGGCGATCCGCCTCTCGGCCCGTCTGGAGGCCATGATCACGGACCCCGTCTACGAGGGGAAGTCCATGCAGGGCATGATCGACCTCGTGAAGAAGGGCTTCTTCCCCAAGGGCTCGAAGGTGCTCTACGCCCATCTCGGCGGCGCCCCGGCGCTCAACGGCTACAGCTACACCTTCCGCAACGGCTGATGTCAGCCGCCGTCGGCAGCCACCGGCGGCAGGGCGGCGACGAGCTGCCGGAGGAAGGCCTGCACTGCGTGCGGGAGCTTGCGCTCCTGCATCACTTGAACCTGGATGCCCCGCATCAGGCTCATCCGCGACTGCACGGGGATGCTCACAAGCTCACCGAGCCGGATCGGCGTCTGGACCGAGAGCGCCGACATCAGTGCGAGGCCCTTCGTCCGGCGCACGAATGGGAGAAGCGCGGAGAGGATGTTGGCCGTCAGTGTTGGCTCGATGACGATCCCCTCGGCGAGGCAGGCCGCGTCGAAAACCTGACGGGCGGTCGTGTCCAGGGTCGGCACGGCGATGGGATAGGTCCGCAGATCGGCGATCTGGATCGCGGCGCGCCCCGCCAGGGGATGATCCGGGACGCAGAGCGCGATCATCGCGACGACGTTGTCGTAGACCACGCGGACGAGGGAGGTCGGCGACAAGCAGAAGGTGATGCCGATATCGGCGTCGCCTGCCGCTACGGCCTGGGTGACCTGGGCCGGCGGCAGCATCTGCAACTCGAATCGGATGCCGGGATAGAGCGCATGGAACTCTGCGATGGCGTTGGGCAGCAGATCGAGGGCGAAGCCTTCCGAGGTCGCCACGCGGATGAAGCCGCGCGCGAGCCCCTGCAGCTCCTGGATCTCGGCCGCCACCTGCTCGGCGCGCAAGAGGGTCTGCCGGGCATGCTCGGCCAGCAGCTCCCCGGCGGGACTCGGGACCATGCCGCGCGGGCGCCGTTCGAACAGCACGCATCCGAGTTCGGCCTCGAGGTTGGCGATCTGTCGACTGATCGCGGACGCGGCGACGTTCAGCCGGTTCGAGGCGGCCGCAATTGATCCGGCATGGGCGACGGCCAGGAAATAACGCAGGCCAACCATCTGCATCCCACGACCTCCCTTGCCGAAACGGCACGGCATCCATCGCTAAATTCTACTTGTTGCGATGCAAAATGCACAACATCATGACACGACGAAAAAAGCGGCACCGCGGGACTTGATTCGGTGAAGCGATGCGCCGCGCAGCGTAAAGGACATCGGGATATGGCGAGACACACCTGTGCGGTGGGCGCGGCCCTCGCTCTCCTGCTCGGCGCGACGGTCCTTCCGGCGCTCGCCGGCAAGGCCACGGACACCCTGGTCTATGCGTCGGACACGGAGCCGGAAAACGTCAGCCCGTATCACAACAGTGCCCGCGAGGGCGTCATCCTGGCCCGCAACGTCTGGGACACCCTGATCTACCGCGACCCGAAGACGGGTGCGTACCAGCCAATGCTCGCCACCGCCTGGAAATGGGTCGACCCGACCACCCTCGAACTGACCCTGCGCGAGGGCGTGACCTTCCACAACGGCGACGCGTTCACTGCCGAGGACGTAGCCTTCACGTTCAACTACGTGCTGACGCCCGAAGCCCGCACGGTGACGAAGCAGAACGTCGACTGGATGAAGTCGACGGAGGTGGTGGACGCCCGGACCGTCCGCATCCACCTGAAGTCGGCCTTCCCGGCGGCACTCGAATACCTCGCCGGCCCGACGCCGATCTTCCCCGGCGCCTACTTCAGGAAGGTGGGCCTCGACGGTTTCGCCAAGGCCCCCGTCGGTACCGGTCCCTATCGCATCACCGCCGTCGAGAACGGCCGCGGCGTGAAAATGGAGCGATTCGCCAAGTACTGGCCCGGCAGCCCCATCGGAATGCCGAAGATCGGCAAGCTCGAATTCCGCGTCATTCCCGATGCCGACAGCCGCATGGCCGAGCTCGTCACCGGCGGCATCGACTGGATCTGGCGCGTGCCGAGCGACCAGGCCGATCAGCTGAAGGGCGCCCCCAACGTCTCGGTCCTCAGCGCCGAGACCATGCGGGTCGGCTTCCTGCAGTTCGACACCCTCGGCCGGGCCAAGGAAAACTCGCCTCTGAAGGACCCCCGCGTCCGCCAAGCGATCTCCTACGCCATCGATCGCAAGGCGATGGTCGACAACCTCGTGCGCGGCGGAAGCCGGGTGATGAACGCGGCCTGCTTCATCGACCAGTTCGGCTGCACCGACGAGGGCGTGACGCGCTATGCTTACGATCCGGCGAAAGCCAAGGCGCTCCTCAAGGAGGCCGGCTATCCCAACGGTTTCGAGATCGATCTCGGCGCCTATCGCGAGCGGGACTACGCGGAGGCCGTGATCGGCTACCTGCGCGCGGTCGGCATCACCGCCCGCCTCAACTACCTGCGCTACGCCGCGTTGCGCGATCTCATCCGGGGCGGCAAGGTCTCCATCGCCTTCCAGACCTGGGGCTCGTTCTCGGTCCTCGACGTCTCCGCCTTCACCGGCGTCTACCTCAAGGGCGGCGACGAGGACCTGACCAAGGACCCCGAGACCATCGCGGCCCTTCAGGCCGGCGACGGCGCCGTCGATCCGGCCGTGCGCAAGGCGAAGTACGCCGAGGCGCTCAAGCGCATCGCGGCCCAGGCCTACATCCTGCCGATGTTCTCGTACTCCACGAATTACGCCTTCACCCAGGACCTCGCCTTTACGGCGCAGCCCGACGAGCTGCCGCGCTTCTACGCCGCCAGCTGGAAGTAGCTTCCGCGCTCCCATGGCGGCGGCGCGCCGCCGTGGGACGGGGAAGCGCAACCGCGTTCACTGACCGGAGGAGCCGGCCCATGCTCAGGTTCATGCTGCAACGGGTGATCGTCGCCATCGCGGTGGCCATCACCGTCTCGGTGGCGAGCTTCCTGCTGCTCCACCTTTCCGGCGACCTCGCCGCCGCCATCGCCGGCCCCGAGGCCACCGCCGCGCAGGTGGAGGCGATCCGGGTTCAGCACGGGCTGAACCAGCCGATCCTGGCGCAGTTCGTCGCCTGGGCGGCCCGCGCGATCCGCCTCGACTTCGGCAATTCCTTCTACTTCCGGGAGAGCGTGGTCGAGTTGCTCGCCTCCCGCATGCCGATCACCCTTCTGCTCGGTGTCGTGGCGCTGGCCGTCGCCCTGTTCGTGGCGATCCCGCTGGGCGTCCTGGCGGCGGTCAAGCGCGGCACCTGGATCGACCGGGCCGCCCTGTCGGTCTCGGTGCTGGGGCAGGCGATGCCGAGTTTCTGGTTCGGCCTGACCCTGATCATGATCTTTTCGGTGAACCTGCGCTGGCTGCCCGTCTCGGGCAACACGACGTGGAAGCACTTCGTCCTGCCGGCGGTGGCGCTCGGCTACTACGCCATGCCCGCCGTCATGCGGCTGACCCGCAACGGCATGCTGGAGGTGCTGGCCTCCGACTACGTCCGCACGGCCCGGGCCAAGGGCTTGGCACCGCGAAAGATCCTGATCCGCCACGCCCTGCGCAACGCCGTGATCCCGGTCATCGCGCTGGCCGCCGTCCAGTTCGGCTTCATGCTTGGCGGCTCCATCGTCATCGAGGCGGTGTTCTCCCTCCAGGGGCTCGGACAGCTCGCCTGGGAATCCATCGCCCGCAACGACTTCCCCGTCGTCCAGGCGATCGTGCTGGTCCTGGCCATGATCTACATCGCCCTGACCCTGGCCGCCGATCTCCTCAACGCCTTCCTCGACCCCCGGCTGCGCCAATGACCCGCCAGCCCGCCGCCGCTCCCTCCCATCCCGGCAGACAGGGGACGCCCGTGTCCGATGCGCTGATGTCCACGCCGTCGATCGCCACGCCCGAGTTCGTGGCCCCGCCGATCCTGGCTCGGCAGGGGCCCTCCTCGTCCCCGGCCGAGCCCTTGTCCGGACCCTTGCCCGCCGCGCGCTCGCCCACGGCCCTGGCGCTCCGGCGCGGCCTCGGCCATGGCGGGTTCCTCATCGGCGCGGGCATCCTTGGCGTCATTGTCCTGGCGGCGCTGGCCGCCCCACTCATCGCGCCGCACGATCCCTACGCGCAGGACGTCTCGCGCCGGCTGATCCCGCCGATCTGGAACGCGAAGGGGACGTGGGACCACGTGCTCGGCACCGACAAGCTCGGGCGCGACTATCTCAGCCGCCTGATCTACGGCAGCCAGATCTCGCTCCTGATCGGTCTGGCCTCGGCGGTCATCTCAGGGATCATCGGCACGATGCTCGGGGTCTGCGCCGGATATTTCGGGGGCCGGGTCGATGCGGTGGTGAGCTACGTCGTCACCACGCGACTCGCCATGCCGGTGGTCCTCGTGGCGCTCGCCATGGCCTCCCTGGTGGGCGGCTCCCTGAAGGTGGTCGTGCTCGTCCTCGGCTTCCTCCTGTGGGACCGCTTCGCCGTGGTCACCCGCGCGGCGACCCGCCAGATCCGGGATCAGGACTTCATCGCGGCAGCCCGCGCCACCGGCTTCTCGAATACCCGCATCCTGGTCCAGGAGGTGCTGCCCAACATCCTCAACGCCCTCATCGTGGTGGCGACCCTGGAGATGGCCCACGCGATCCTGCTGGAGGCCGCCCTGTCGTTCCTCGGCCTCGGCGTCCAGCCGCCCTTGCCCTCCTGGGGCCTGATGATCGCGGAGGGCAAGCCGTACATGTTCTTCCAGCCCTGGGTCATCACCATCCCGGGCGTCGCTCTGCTGGTTCTCGTGCTCGGCATCAACCTGCTCGGCGACGGCGTGCGCGACATCACCGCGCCCGAGGGCCGGCGCTGAGCCTTTCGACACCCCTCCAGGCTACCGGAACCCGAGGATCCATGTCCCGACACGATGCCATCGCGCGCGCGACGCGCCACTACGACGAGGGTGGCTTCCTCGCCGCCCTGCAGGACGCCGTCGCCCGGCCCACCGAGAGCCAGACCACTGGCCAAGTGCCGGCGCTCCACGCCTACCTCACCGACTGGCTCGTCCCGGCGATCGCGCCCCTCGGCTTCACCGGCCGCGTCTACGACAATCCGGACGGCGTCCACGGCCCGTTCCTTATCGCCACCCGGCACGAGGGCGACGACCTGCCGACCGTGCTGATCTACGGGCACGGCGACACCGTGCGCGGCTACCCCGAGCAGTGGCGCGCGGGCCTCGATCCCTGGCGGATCGTCATCGAGGGGGACCGCTGGTACGGCCGCGGCACCGCCGACAACAAGGGCCAGCACATCCTCAACCTTGGGGCCCTGGGGGCCGTGATCGCGGCGCGCGACGGGCGCCTCGGCTTCAACACCACACTCCTCATCGAGATGGGCGAGGAAGCCGGCTCGCCGGGCCTGCGCGAGCTCTGCCGGGCCGAGGCCACGGCGCTCCGCGCCGACGTGCTCATCGCCTCCGACGGGCCGCGGGTGAGCGCCGAGCGCCCGACCGTATTCCTCGGCTCGCGCGGCGGCTTCACCTTCGAGCTCGACCTCGACCTGCGCGAGGGCAGCCACCATTCCGGCAACTGGGGCGGCCTGCTGCGCAATCCCGGGACGGTGCTGGCCAACGCCATCGCCACCCTGGTCGACGGGCGGGGCACCATCCTCCTCGATGCCTTGCGCCCGCCGCCGATCCCCGAGGGCGTACGCGCGGCACTCGCCGACATCACCGTCGGCAGCGACCCGACGGCCCCGGAGATCGACGCGGATTGGGGCGAGCCCGGCCTGTCGCCCGCCGAGCGCGTCTTCGGCTGGAACACCCTCGAAGTGCTCGCCTTCAAGACCGGCGATCCCGACGGCCCCCTCAACGCCGTGCCGTCCAAGGCCAAGGCGACGCTACAACTGCGCTTCGTCGTCGGCACCGATTGGGAAAGCATCCTGCCGGCGGTCCGCGCCCACCTCGACGCCCACGGCTTTCCCATGGTCGCGGTGAGGGCCGCCCGCACGGAGGTGTTTCGCGCGACCCGGCTTCCCGTCGACGACCCCTGGGTCGGCTGGGCCCTCGCTTCCATTGCCGAGAGCACGGGCAAGCGCCCGGCGCTGCTGCCCAATCTCGGCGGGTCGCTCCCCAACGACGCCTTCTCGGAGATCCTCGGCCTGCCGACCCTCTGGGTGCCCCATTCCTACCCGGCCTGCCTCCAGCACGGGCCCGACGAGCACCTCCTTGGCTCGACCTCCCGCGAGGCCCTCGGCCTGATGGCCGGGCTGTTCTGGGACCTCGGCGAGACCGGATCGGCCATCCTGGCGACACGCAAGGCCCGGCGGGAGACCTGACCATGACCGAGCCCGTCATCCGCATCCGGAACCTCACGCTGGCCCTCCCCAAGGGCGCCGACCGTCCGAACGCCGTCGAGGACCTGTCCCTCGACCTGATGCCGGGCAAGATCCTCTGCGTCGTCGGCGAGTCGGGTTCGGGCAAGTCCATGAGCGCCTACGCGCTCACGGGCCTGCTGCCCCGCGCCCTGACTCCGACCAATGGCCGGATCGAGTTCGAGGGCCGGGATCTTCTCACCCTGGACGAGCGGGGCTGGCGGACCCTGCGGGGCCGCCGCATCGCCATGGTGTTCCAGGAGCCGATGACGGCCCTCAACCCGGTGATGCGCATCGGCGACCAGATCGCCGAGATGTTCGAGGCGCACAACCTCCTCACCCCGGCCGAGCGCCGGGTGCGCGCCATCGCGCTGGCCACCGAGGTCGGCCTGCCCGATCCCGCCCAGATCGTGCGCGCCTATCCCCACCAGCTCTCCGGCGGCCAGCGCCAGCGCGCCATGATCGCCATGGCGCTGGCCCTCGAACCCTCCATCCTCGTCGCCGACGAGCCGACCACGGCCCTGGATGTCACCACCCAGGCGCAGATCCTGACGCTGATCCGCGAATTGCAGCAGCGCCGGGGCATGAGCGTCCTGTTCATCACCCACGATTTCGGTGTGGTGGCCGACATCGCCGACCACGTGGCCGTGATCCAGCGCGGCCGGCTCGTGGAACAGGGCTCGGCGCAGGAGGTCCTCGGAAACCCGCAGCATCCCTACACCCGGGCGCTCCTCGCGGCGGTGCCGAGCCTCGTGCCGCCGCCGCGCGAATCCCGCGCGGACGCGCCCGTGGCCCTCTCCGCCATCGGCCTGACCAAGACCTACACCACGCGCGGCGGGCTGTTCGGCAAGCCCCGCGTGGTCCAGGCCGTGAAGGAGGTCGCCTTCGACGTCCGGCGCGGCGAGACCCTGGGGCTCGTCGGCGAATCCGGCTCCGGCAAGTCCACCACGGCGCGCCTCGCCATCCGCCTGGTCGAGCCGGACCGGGGCACGGTGCGGCTCGGCGCCCTCGACTACACGGCTTTGGGCGCGCGGGACCTGCGGGCGGAGCGCCACCGCATCCAGATGATCTTCCAGGACCCCTTCGCGTCGCTGAATCCGCGCCGGACCGTCGAGCAGATCCTCACTGCCGGACCCATCGCCCACGGGGTCCCGGCGCGCGTGGCGCAGGAGCGGGCCCGCGAACTCCTCGACCTCGTCGGCCTCTCGGCCAGCGCGGCCGCGCGCTACCCCAACGCCTTCTCGGGCGGCCAGCGCCAGCGCATCGGCATCGCCCGGGCGCTCGCCATGGAGCCCGACGTGCTCGTGGCCGACGAGGCCGTCTCCGCCCTCGACGTCTCGGTCCAGGCCCAGGTGCTCGACCTCCTCGAAGATCTCAAGCAGCGCTTGAACCTCGCGATGCTGTTCATCACCCACGACCTGCGGGTCGCCGCCAAGATCTGCGATCGGATCGCCGTGATGCATCGCGGCGCCATCGTGGAGATGCGCCCCACCGCCGATCTCTTCCGGCAGCCGGATCATGCCTATACCCGCACGCTCCTCGCGGCGGTGCCGGGCGTGCAGGCCATGCGGCCCTGACCGCGCGTCGGCCCGCCCTCGCGCGTGGATGGGCGTGGGCAGCGCCCCGTGGTCCCATCTCCGCCTCGCGCACATCCGTCCTTCGGGGTATGGGCCGCCGTGTCCCACGGCATGAAGATCGGGCGGGCCGATGATCGACTTGTTCAGCGATACACAGACGCGGCCGACGGCGGGCATGCGCGCGGCCATGGCGGCGGCGGAGGTGGGGGACGAGCAGTCCGATTCGGACCCGTCGACGCTCGCCCTGTGCGCGCGCGTGGCGGCGTTGCTGGGCTGCGAGGCGGGTGTCCTCATGCCGTCCGGCACGATGTGCAACCTCGTGTCGATCTTGGTCCACACGCGGCCCGGGGACGAGATCGTCGTCGACGATCAGTCCCACATCTACAACACGGAGGCCGCGGGCTCGGCGGCCATCGCGGGCGTGTCCGTGGCGCCCCTGAGGACTACGGCGGGGGTCTACACGCCCGAAGCGTTCGAGGCCGCCATCCGTCCCCCGGCCCGAACGGCGCCGCGCTCGGCCCTGGTCTCCATCGAACAGACCACGAGCTTCTCCGGCGGCTCGGTGTGGCCCCTGGCGGATATGCGGCGCATCCGGGACATCGCCCATCGGCACGGACTGAAGGCGCATATCGACGGGGCCCGGCTCCTGAACGCGGTGGCCGCCACGGGCATCCCGGCCAGGGAGTACGCGGACGGGTTCGACAGTGCCTGGATAGACCTGAGCAAGGGTCTCGGCTGCCCGGTCGGCGCCGTGCTGTGCGGGGACCGGGATTTCATCGCCGAGGCCTGGCGCTGGAAGTACCGGCTCGGTGGCGCCATGCGCCAATCGGGCATCCTGGCGGCGGCCGGCCTCTACGCCCTCGATCATCATCTCGACCAGCTCGCCGCCGACAATGCCCATGCGCGACGCCTGCGCGACCTGATCGCGGACGCACCCGGTCTCGCCATCGGCGCGGGAGCGGCCCAGTCCAATATCCTGTGCTTCTCGGTGGAGCCCCTCGGGGTGACGGCTTCGGATTTCGCGGATTCCTGCCTGCTGCAGCAGGTCAGGGTGCGGGCGATCGGCACGTATGGGATACGTGCGACGACCCATCTTGATATCGATGAGGCCGGCATCGTCCGCGCGGCCGCGGTGATCCGCGCCGAAGCCCAGCGCCTTTTGCGGTGTATCGGTCGGTGAATCCCCGGCGCGCCGCAACAAGGATTACCAAGCTGTTGGCCGAGTCCTCGATCACCCGTCTCATTCTGATCCTGGCGGGAGCGGGTTTCGCCAGCACCTTCGCCGGCCGCTCCATCGAGCCGCTCGTGGGCGTGCTGGCCCGCGACCTGCGCGGCGATCCGCATACGGTCGCCCTGCTGTCCACCGCCTTCGCGCTGCCCTACGCACTCATCCAGCCGGTCCTCGGCCCGGTCGGCGATGCCCTGGGCAAGGAGCGCATCATCGCAATCTGCCTCGGGATCCTCGCGCTGGCCTTGGCCGGCTGCGCCGTCACGACGGAGATCACGACCCTGTTCGGGTTGCGCATCCTCGCAGGCGCCAGTGCCGGCGGCGTCGTCCCCCTGGCCCTGGCGCTCATGGGCGACCGAATTCCCCTCGAACGGCGCCAGGTCGCCATCGGCCGATTTCTCGTGGCGGTGATCCTCGGCCAGCTCTCCGGCTCGACCTTTGCGGGCCTGATCGAGGGGCGGATCGGCTGGCAGGGCGTCTTCGCGATCACCGCGATCGTGGCCGCTCTGGGCTGCGGTGCCGCCGTCCTCGGCTTCGAGCGCGGAGTCGGCCCGGTGCCGCACCGGCCGGAATTCCGAGCGGCCATCGCCCGCTACCGAACGATCCTGGCCAATCCCCGGGCCCGCGTGCTCTTCGGAGCGGTCTTCGTCGAGGCGATCGCGGTCTTCGGAATCTTCCCGCACCTCGCACCATTGATCGAGGCCCGCGGCGAGGGCGGGCCCCGCGAAGCCGGTCTCGCCCTGGCCGGCTTCGCGGCAGGCGGCCTGCTCTACGCGGTCTCCGTCGGTCTGCTGCTGCGCTTTCTCGGACTCTCCCGGATGCTGATCGCGGGTGGGGCTATCTGCGCCGGGGCACTCCTCGCCATCGGCGTCGCCGGCCGCTGGCAGCTCGACTGCGCCGCCCTCGTCGGCCTCGGCCTCGGCTTCTACATGCTGCACAACACCTTCCAGGTGCAGGTGACCGAGGTCGCGCCGACGGCGCGGGCCTCGGCGGTGGCGCTCCACGCCTTCTCGTTCTTCTGCGGTCAGGCTCTCGGCGTCGCGATCCTCGGCGGCGCGCTTCAGACCCTCGGGCAGTTCGGTTCGCTCGCCCTCTGCGCGGCGACCATCGCCGTCCTCGGTCTCGTCACGGCGCGACTCCTGATGAGGCCGCCCGGATCGACGACGTCTGGCTGAGCCTCTGTTATCTGGCGTGTCCCGATAGACCAAGCACGGCATAACACCGGCGCTCGTTTGCCGGTGTTGAAGGCGTGGCACTCCCTCGGCGCAGATTATGCGTTCGATCGCGGGTAGGGAGCGTTCTGTCAGTTCGCCAGCGGCTCACAGCGCCGGGTCTTCACCTGTCAGAATGATGCGGTCCGTCCCGTCGACGATGTTGAACGATCACTCGTTTCCCATCACCTCGCCGAGTCGCACTGGCGCAAGGTTTTCGATCGATCGAAAATTTGTCCGAGCAGCTCCCGGTCCTGGACAAGGATCGCCGGGGTGACCCCCGGGGGGGGGCCCGCCCCTAGGGCTAGGCCACGGTGCAGAGCCGACCTAATGCGCGATACGATTCGACCGGAAAAGGCATCGCCCCGGCGCACGCGTGCTACCCCGATGTTACCCAAGAGGTCACAGACCTCGCGAGGTCGAACCCTAAGGCCGCTAGGTCATTGTGATTAAGGGAGATTTTTGGCGCACCCGACACGATTCGAACGTGTGACCTTTGCCTTCGGAGGGCAACGCTCTATCCAGCTGAGCTACGGGTGCTGACCGCGACGGTTTCCTAGCTCATGCCGCGCCTGGGCGCAACGGGGATGCGCGCGCATCCTGCGGAGGAGGAAGCGTCAGAAAGCCCTCGCCACCGGCCCGGCCCTTCGGCGACGGGGGAGGTCGAGGGCACCCGTCGCCGGAAGGACCAAAAGGATATCAGAACGATCGAGGGCGATTGGCCGATGGCCTCGTCGTAGATGGCCCCAACCTATAGGAAAGGGGCCGGATCCTTCTCGGGACGCGGGGGGCGGACATCGTTTCGGTTCCACCAGCCGCCGCCCAGCGCCTGGAACAGGGCCGCCGTGTCCGCGTACTGGTTCGCCCGCGCGCCCGCCGAGGTCACGATCGCCGACAGGTAGGATTGCTGGGCGATGAGCACCTGCGTGCTGTTGATGGCGCCGGCCGAATACTGCTTGCGGATCAGATCGAGGCTCTGGCTCGTCGCCTTCTCGGCGGCGGCGGCGGCGGCCACCGCCTGAGCATCGGATTGGAGCGCCCGCAGGGCGTCGGCGACGTTCTGGAAGGCACCGATGACCACGGCGCGGTACTGGGCCTGGGCCTGGTCGAGGGTCTCTTCCGCCGCGCGCTGGCGGCGGAACAGGGTGCCGGCGTCGAAGATCGGCTGGGCCACGGTGCCGACGATGCCGTAGAAGCTTGCTGCCGAGCTTGCGAGCTGCGCGATCTTGACGGCGCTGGAGCCGCCATTGGCGGTGATGTTGAACTGCGGTAGGCGGTTGGCGACGGCGACCCCCACCAGCGCGCTCGCCTGCTGCACGTTGGCCTCCGCCGCCCTGACGTCGGGGCGCTGCTGCACGAGGTGCGAGGGCAGGCTCACGGGGAGCCGGGTCGGCAGGCGGAGCGACGCGAGGGTGAAGGTCTGGGTGACCTCCTCGCTCGGGAAACGCCCGACGAGGGCGGTCAGGAGGTTGCGCTGGATGGCGAGCTGCTTCTCGAGGGGCGGCAGCAGCTGCATCGACACCGAGAGGGCGGCCTGCTGCACCACCACGTCGGCGCCGGCGATCTGGCCTAAGGACAATTGCTTGTTGTAGAGGGTCAGCACCTCGGTCTGTGCCTGGATCACCCGCTTCGTCGCATCGATCTGCGCGCGCAGGGACGCCTCCTGGATGGCGGCGAGAACCACGTTGGCGGTGAGCGAGAGGTAGGCGGCCTCGAGCTGGAAGCGCTGGTTCTCGGCCTGGGCCTCGAGGGATTCGATCTGGCGCCGGTTGCCGCCGAACACGTCCGGGGTGAACGAGACCGTCACCTGCGGGGTGTAGAGGCTGTAGAACAGCTGGCGCTGGTCGTTGAGCGGGCTCTGCAACGCGCCGCCCGGCACCTTCTGGCGCGAACCGAGGCCGTTGAAGCCCACCTGCGGGAACAGGGTGCCGCGCTGAGCCTCGACGTTCTGCTGGGCGATACGCAGCGCCGCCTGGGCCGCGTCGAGGTTGGGGTTGTTGGTGAGCGCTTCCTCCACGAGGCGGTTGAGCGCCCGGGAGTGGAACAGGGTCCACCATTGGCCGGGCACGTCGGCCCCGGCGATGAAGTTCTGGTCGGCCGAGCCGCCCTGGCGCGTCGTCACCTTGTCGGTGGCGGTCGGGTTGCCGAGGGGCTCGCGGGTGTAGCGGGTCACCGGCGGATCGGCGGGGGGGACGAAATCCGGGCCGACCATGCAGCCGGCGAGGCCCATCACCAAGGCTGCGAGGCCGGCCGTGCGCAGGAGGTCGGCCATTCCGGACCGGATCGTGGTGCGTCGCATGGTGGTCCCGCCGGGCATCCGTTGCGCGTAGAGGCGACGGCGGCCCTCGGGAGTCAACGCGACGAGCCCCGCGTGAACGAAGCTTTCATCGTTCTGTGTCGCCGGCATCACGCGTACTCGGCCCGGGCCGCCGCGTGTGCCGCCTCCGGCGGACGCATCCCCGGCGCCGGACGGCGGCGCGAGAACAGGGCGATGAGGATCGGCACGATCACCAGGATGAGGTTGGGGGCGAGCATGATGCCGCCCACCACGACGAGGGCGAGGGGCTTCTGCACCTGCGAGCCGATGCCCGTGGAGATCGCCGCCGGCAGGAGGCCGACGCAGGCGGCCACACAGGTCATCATCACCGGGCGCATGCGGACGTTGGCGGCGTGCCACACCGCGGCGCCCCGCTCCCAGCCCTCGTCGAGGAGCTGGTTGTAATAGGAGAGCAGGATCACGCCCTCCATGGTCGAGATGCCGAACAGCGCGATGAAGCCGATGGCGGCCGAGATCGAGAACGGCGTCAGGGTCAGCGCCAGGGCGAAGATTCCGCCGATCATCGCCATGGGGATCACGCTGAGCGTCAGCAGCATGTCGGTGAGCGAGGCGAAGTTGACGTAGAGCAGCAGGGCGATGAGCGCGATGGTGATGGGCACCACGACGCTTAGACGCGCCACGGCGTCCTGCAGGTTGGTGAACTGGCCGACCCATTCGAGGTGGAAGCCCGCCGGCAGGGCGACCTCCTGGGCGATCCGGCTCTGGGCCTCCAGCACCGCGCCGCCGAGATCGCGCCCGCGCACCGAAAACTTCACCGGGATGTAGCGCTCCTGATTCTCGCGGTAGATGAAGGCCGCGCCCGAGGTCAGCTCGACGGTGGCGATCTCGGAGAGCGGCACCTGGATCACCCCGCCGGCGGGGTTGGCCGCCCCGATGGTGATGTTGCGGATGGTCTCGAGGTTGCGGCGGTACTCGGGCGCGAGGCGCACCCGCATGGGGAAGTGCCGGTCGGACCCGTACTCGTAGAGGTCGCCCGCCGTCTGGCCGCCGATGGCCGCCTGGACGGTGGTGTTCACGTCGCCCGGGGTCAGGCCGTAGCGGGCGGCCTTGCGCCGGTCGATGTCGATGCGCACCGTCGGCTGGCCCAGGGAGGCGAAGACCGAGAGGTCGGCGATGCCGGGGATCGTCGCCAGCGACGCCTTCACCGCCTCGGCGGTGCGGGTGAGTTCGTTGAGGTCGCTGCCGTAGATCTTGACGGAGTTCTCGCCCTTCACCCCCGAGGCGGCTTCCTGGACGTTGTCCTCGATGTACTGGGAGAAGTTGAACTCGATGCCGGGAAACGCTTCGTCGAGCTGCTTCGAGAGGGTGCGGACGAGGGTGTCCTTGTCGAGGTCCTTGCGCCACTGGTCGATGGGTTTCAGGGGCGCCAGGATCTCGACGTTGAAGAAGCCGGTGGCGTCGGTGCCGTCGTCGGGGCGCCCCTGGTGGGACAGGACGGTGACGACCTCCGGCACCTCGGCGACCATCTTGCGCAGGCGCTCGACATAGGCGTTGCCGGCTTCCAGCGAGATCGAGGCCGGCATGGTGCCGCGGATGTAGAGGTTGCCCTCCTCCAGTTTCGGGAGGAATTCGAGGCCGAGGGTCTTGGCGGCGATGGCGGACGCGCCGAGCATCGCCGCCACCACGAGGAGCGACAGCAGCTTGTTGCGCAGGCCGAAGCGCAGGATGAGCACGTGGCCGAAGCGCAGCAGGCGCACCACCAGGGTGTCGCGCTCCTCGACGTGGTTCGGCAGGATCAGGGCCGAGAGGGCGGGCGAGACCGTGAAAGTGGCGAGCAACCCGCCGACGAGCGCGTAGGCGTAGGTCTTGGCCATGGGTCCGAAGATGTGACCCTCGACGCCCGTCAGGGTGAAGAGCGGCAGGAAGCCGACGATGATGATGGTGGCCGAGAAGAAGATCGCCCGGTTCACCTCGGCGCCCGCGATGGCGATGGTGCCCAGCCGCCCCGTGAGGCCGCCGGGCGCCTTCTGGCCCTCGCTGTGCTCCGGTTCGGCCACGTGCCGGAAGACGTTCTCGACCATGATCACGGTGGCGTCGACGATGAGGCCGAAATCGATGGCGCCGAGCGACAGGAGGTTGGCCGAATCGCCCCGCAGGACGAGGATGAGGATGGCGAACCCGAGCGCGAACGGAATCGTCGCCGCCACGATGATGGCACTGCGGAGCGACCCGAGGAACATCCACTGTACCACGAAGACGAGCACCACGCCGAAGACGAGGTTGTGCATCACCGTGTGGGTGGTGGTGTGGATGAGCCCGCTGCGGTCGTAGATCCGCTCCACCTTCACGTCGGGGGGCAGGATGCCGCTGGCGTTGATCCGGTCGATCTCGGCCTCGACGAGCTTCAGGGTCGGCAGGCTCTTGCCGCCCCGGCTCATGAGCACGATGCCCTCGACGATGTCGTTCTGGCCGTCATGGCCGACGATGCCGAGGCGGGGGGCGTTGGAGACGCGGATGTCGGCGACATCGCGCACGAGGACCGGCACGCCGGCCACCTGCGTCAGCATCGTGTCGCGGATGTCGTCCATGTCGCGGATGAGACCGATGCCGCGCACCACCGCCGATTGCTCGCCGACGTTGAGGGTCTGGCCGCCGACGTTGATGCTCGAGTTGTTCAGGGCGGTCACGAGCTGGACCAGGGTCAGGCCCTGGGCCTGGAGGCGGTTGAGATCGACGGCGATCTCGTACTCCTTGGTCTTGCCGCCGAAGGCGGTGACGTCGACCACGCCGGGAATCGCCTTGAACCGGCGCTGCAGCACCCAGTCCTGCAGGGTCTTGAGTTCGGTCGACGAGTAGCCGGCCGGCCCCGTTACCTTGTAGCGCATGATCTCGCCGACGGGACTGGTGGGCGAGATCTGCGGCTGGGCGCCGCCCGGCAGGGGCGGCAGCTGCGACAGGCGGTTGAGCACCCGCTGCAGGGCTTCCTGGTAGGTGAAGTTGTAGTTGAACTGCACCTTCACGTCGGACAGGCCGAACAGCGAGATGGTCCGCACCACCGTGGCGTTGGGGATGCCGGCGAGTTGCACCTCCAACGGGATGGTGATGTAGCGCTCGATCTCGTCGGCCGACTGCCCGGGATTCTGCGTGATGACGTCGACCAGCGGCGGGACCGGATCGGGGTAGGCCTCGATGTTCAGCTGCGTGTAGCTGGCGTAGCCGAGCGCCATCATCGCGAGGAACATGAGGAACACCAGCACGCGCTGGCGCAGGGCGAAGACGATCAGGCTGTTCATCGCGCGCGATTCATGGTCGGCCGTTCAAGGCTGGAAATCTCAAAGATGCGACGGGCGGGCGTCCCGGCTCAGGACGCCTTGTCGCCGCTGACCGCGCGATCCATGAAAAGGGCGCCGCGGGTGACGATCTCCTCGCCCGCCGCCAAGCCCTCCACCACCTGCACCATGCCCTGGCCGGCGAGACCCAGGGTGACGGCGCGGGCCTCGATGGCACCGTCGGGCCGCGCGACCCAGACCTGGGCCCGGCGGCCCTCGTAGACGATGGCGGCCGGGGGAATCGCCGGCGCGGTCTGGCCCGGTCCCGTGAAGATCGTGAAGGCGGCGAACATCTCGGGCTTGAGCACCCGGTCGGGATTCTCGACTTCGCTGCGCACGGACAGGCGGCGGGTCGCCGGATCGAGGCTGGCGGCCATGTAATCGACCTTCCCCTTGAAGGCGCGGGCGCCGAAGCCCGCCACCCGGGCCTCGACGTCCTGGCCGATGCGGATCTTCGGGATCTCGCTCTCGCGCACGTTGGCGACGAGCCAGACCGTCGAAAGGTCGCCGATGACGAAGACGGGCTCGGCCGAGGTGCTGAGGTACTGGCCGATGCCGACCTTGCGCTGGACGATGGTGCCGGCGATGGGCGCCCGCAACTGCGTCTCGGGGCTCATGGCGGTGCCCTTCTTCTCGTAGGCGGCGATGTCCGCGTCCGACTTGCCGAGGATGCGCAGGCGATTCTTGACCGCCTCCAGGCTCGCCTCGGCGGTCTTCAGGTCGCTCTGGGCGCCGATCACGTCGTTCTGGGCCGACTGGTAGTCCTTCAGGGCCACGGCTTTCGCCTGGAACAGCTCCTGCTGGCGGGCCGCGATGGTCATGTCGAGCTTCAAGAGGGCGGTGGTCTTGGCAATGGTGTTGAGGGCCGCCTGATAGTCGCTCTGGGCCTGGACCATGTCGGTGGCTTCCATGGTGAGGAGCACGTCGCCGGCCTTCACCTCGTCGCCCGCCCGCACCAGCACCTTCGTGACGCGGCCCGAATAGGGCGAGGTGACGGGGACGTTGTCGTCGTCGTTGAGCGCGATGCGCCCCTCCGCCGTGCCCTCGGGCCGGAAGGTCATGGTCTTGACGGGGGCAATTTCCAGGGCCGTGCGCTGGGCCGGGCTCGGGCGGAACACCCGCGCGACGGACGCGGCGCGGCTACCGACGGCGTCGGCGGGGTCTTCTTCCGACCCACCCGAAATCCGGGCCAGGCGCTCGCGCACGGTCGTGAGGGCCCAGCCGGCGAAGGCCGAATCGCGCTCCGACCAGGCGACGGCGCCGAGGCCGGCGCAGATCACCAGACCCAGCAGGACGATGAGTTTGGAGATACCCTTCCGGGGACCTGGGGACATGTCGACACTTTCCGGCGGCCGGCGCGAGGCACTGTTGGTTTCGTTCTGTCCGGCCACGCCAACGCGCCATGGAGGGGCTGCCGACAGGGCAGGATGATCTTGAGTGCGGGCACCGATCGCACGGTCCGCCGGGGAGGCCGAGCCTCGCTGGTCTTGCCGTTGGACGGGTGCCTATCTTGGCCCTATCCATGTGGCCGCGTGGACATGCGATCGGATCATGAGCGCCGGGACCAAGTTCCGCTCCCCCTCCAGTCCCGTCGCTGAACCGTATCCAGATGACGGGATTCGTGACATGAGAATGACGCGGGGACGCGGACGGGAACACGAACCCGTGACCGCCGAATCCGTCCCACGCGTCGCCGCCGGTTGCTTATCACCGCCACCCGGAACCGACGACAACAAAGTGCTGCTTCGGCCGGGGCGCGACCGCATAGGCTCGGCCGGGCCGGTCCCCATTCCTAGAAATCCGCGTGGAGGCGGGTGCCGAAGAAGTGCGCCGGGCCACGGTCCCGGTTGTAGGCCGGGTTGGCGACGAACTGGTAGTCGGCCGTCAGCACCAGGGCCTTGCCGAGGCTGAGCGCATAGTAGGTCTCCACCGCGCGCTCGGGCGCGTAGGTCAGCCGTCCGTCGCCGATGAGCAGGCCCAGCCCCCCATTGGCGAAGTAGGCGCGGTGGGCGGGCGAGAGCTGATTCATCGACGTGCCGAGGCCGATCGTATCGCTCGGCCGGCCCCATTGGCTGCCCTTCAGGGAGAGGCCGCCGGAAAAACTCCGGTCGATGTCGGTGAAGGACAGGTTCTCGTTGCGCCCGTCGGCGGCGCTGGCGCGGGCGAACACGCCGAGATCGGCGGTCACCGCCTGTTCGAGGTTGATGTAGACGCCGCTCTTGCGCCGGGGCCGCCGGGTCGCCGCCACCGCGTCGTTGATGTCGTCGAAGGCGCCGGATTGGGTCAGGCCCACCACCTCGCGGTAGCGCGCGCTGTTGCCGACGTTGGAGAACGCGCCCAGCCGCAGCTTGCCCGGCTGATCGAGGAACGGCAGGACGTGGCGCTCTTCCAGCTCGACGGTGAAACCGCCGCGCTCGAACACCCGTGGGTCGAGGACGTCGTTGGAGGGCTCCTTGGGCACTTGGGTGTAGGCCGCGCGCACGGCGAATTCCGCGCGGTTGTACTCGACGAGGACGCCCTGCGTGTAGCCCGGAAGGTTCGCCGGAAAATCCCACGCCGCCGAACTCCACAGACCCCAGTTCGCGAAGTCTACGCGCGGGTCGTGAGCGTACCGGTTGCCGTCGAAATAGTCGCCCATGGCGAACTTGCCGGCGATGAGCGTGATGCGCTCGACGTCGTAGGTGTTGGCGACCTGGTTGGGACCGTCCGCCAGGGTCTCGGTCTCGCCGCCGAGGCCGAAGGTTTGCTTCACGAAGTAGCGGGCGGAGCGCAGCTTCGGGAACGGTGCGCCGGCCTTCTGCGCCTCGCCGTTGGTGAAGCCGGCGACCCCGAGGGTGCGGCTGAGGCCGAAGCCCTGGGAGAATTCCGGGTTGTAGTAGAGTTCGGTGCTGTCCGTGAGCTTCAGCCCGAGGAACAGCGTCGCCGTGGTCGTCGCCTGCGCCTGATGCGGCACGAGACTGTTGGGGCCGCTATAGGGCGCGCGGAACCCCGACACCGCCTGATTGAAGAACGTCGTCTGGCCGTGGAGCGAGAAGCGCTCGCCGAGAACCGGGCCGGCGTCCTCCGCCTCGTCGGGCAGGCGCAGACCGCCGGGATGCCAGATCAGCCGCGCCATCACCTCGTTGGCGACGAAGCTCGCCCGCGTCGAGACCGGGCCGCCCGCCGCGCCCGGCACCGTGCCGAGGTCGAACCGGCCGCTGCCGCCGAGATCGTTGTAGCGGTAGTCGATCCCGAGGCTGAGATGTTCGTAGACGGCGAACTGCACACCGGCCCCGAGGGTGAAGCCGAGGAAGCTGCGGTCGCGCCGCGCGGTGCCGACGAGGCCCGTCGCGGGGTCGGGATAGGTGGCGAGGAACCGCGCCTCGGCTCCTGCGAGCCCGAAGGTGGCGTAGATCAGCGACCGCTCGAACGCGTAGCCGAGGCGGGCGCGCAGAGCCCCGAACGCGTCGGACTTGACCCGGATGAGGCTGAAGGCGGGATCGACGGATTCGGTGCCGAAGCCGAGGGCTGTCGAGGCCACGGGCCGCTTCAGGTTGCTCCCGAAGACATCGGCCTCCACGCCGGCGAGCCACGGCCCGGTCTGCCAGTTGTAGCCGGCGAAGGCGCCCCCGACGGCGGTGGTGGCCTCGCGGCTGCGGTCCGAGCGCCCGGTTGCGTCGCCGGTCTTGAAGGCCGGGACGGGGCGGCCGCCGATGGTGGTCGGGCCGAACCCGAAGGCCCCGAACGAGGCCCCGGCGCTGCCCTCGAGCCCGAGATAGCCGCCGCTCCAATCGACGAAGGCGGGCGGTGATCCCGCATCGGAACGCCGCGGCGCGGCAGGGTCGGCCGCGTATGCCGCCTGCGCGAATCCCAGACCGACGAGCAGCGCGGCCGTCCTGGATATCCCGCGGATCGACGGGTCGGAGAATCTCGGCATCGGACGGGTCTCGGACGGATCGAAGGTCATGCGCTCCCGCCTCGCTAGCCGCACCGAATGACGTCACCGTGTCGGGGCTCGAACGGCTCGGCGCGCCGAGGACCCTCATGCGGTGCGAGGAATGCGGATCGTCCGACGACGGATCAGCGGATGCGATACGCGAGGACGGGGGTCGTGTCCCCTGCGGTCCTATCGGTGTCCGGGCACGCCCACGATGATAATCCTCGGCGGGAGACAGGTGGCGGCAAAGCGTGATATTTGGGCAACGCCGTGGCCGACCACCGAGTGATGGGCGCGGGCTCGACGCCGAAGAACGTTGGTGCGGAACCGACGGACGGAAGGGACGCAGGCGCCTGCGATCGCGTGGATCGGTGCTCCACAGGATTCTCAAGACATTTCCCGCCTACGACTTCGAAAGCATCGAGATTTTCCGCATCAATCCCGAACGACCATCGATGTTCGGTCGTTTTTCGGCGCACAGCGCGGCTCGACGCAGCTCAATTCGAGGATTCTTACTTGCCCCCGACGATCCGGGATCGACCTGGCCCCTCGGATGAGGTTAACCAACCCTTAAGAACGCACGGCCTAGGTTGAAGGCGAGGGAATCCGGCGGGGCGTTGGACCCGTCGGGAGGGGAGACGGCGTGCGTTGGGGGGCTGACCGCTGGCGGTTCTATCGGCTGATCGGCCGCGAGGTCGCACAGGCCGCGCGCAATGCCTATGCGGGCGCCACCGGCCGGCCCGACATCCTGGCGGGTGCCCGCGTCACCGGCCTCGTCATCGCACCCCACGACCTGCGCACCAGCGACGCCACCTTCGCCGACGATATCTATGCCGGGCTGTTCGTCTTCGCCGGGCGCTCCCTGTCGGTGAGCGGTCGCTCGCCCTTCGACTACGCGCCGCCATCGCCGGAATGGGCCGACGCCCTCTACGGCTTCGGCTGGCTGCGCCACCTGCGCGCCGCCGATACGGCCCTCGCCCGCGCCAATGCCCGCGCGTTCGTGGCCGATTTCATGGCCGGGCGCGGTGAAGCGGAGCTGGCGAAACCCACGCCCGTGGCCGCGCGCCGGCTCATCGCCTTCCTGTGCCAGTCACCCCTGGTGCTGGAGGGGGCCGACCACGCCTTCTACCAGACCTTCCTCAAGACCATCGGCCGGACGGCGCGCGACCTCGAACGCGACCTGCGGCGCGGGATCTCGCCCCAGACCCGGCTGCTCGCCGCCGTGGCGCTCTGCTACGCCGGGCTCTGCTGCGAGGGCATCCAGCCGATCCTGCGCCGGGCCACCCGCATCCTCGTGCGCGAACTCGAACGCCAGATCATGCCGGATGGCGGCCACCGCAGCCGCGATCCGCGCTTCGCCATGGAGCTTCTCCTCGACCTGCTGCCCCTGCGCCAGAGTTTCCTCGGACGCGGCATCGATCCGCCCGAAGCGCTGCTGCATGCCGTCGACCGGATGCTGCCCCTCCTGCGGCTCCTGCGCCACGCCGACGCCTCGCTGAGCCATTTCAACGGCATGGGCGCCACCGCCGCCGACCATCTGGCCACCCTGCTGGTCTATGACGGGGCCATGGCCCAGCCGCTCATGCACGCGCCGAATTCCGGCTACGAGCGCCTGGAGGCCGGCCGCGTGCTGCTGGTGGCCGATGTCGGCGCGCCGCCGCCGCTCGTCGATTCCATCAATGCCGGGGCGGGTTGCCTCTCCTTCGAACTGTCGAGCGGTCCCCAGCGCATCGTCATCAATTGCGGCCTGCCGGCGAGCGGACCGGAGCTCCGGCGGCTCGCCCGCAGCACGGCGGCGCATTCCACGGCGACGGTCGCCGATTCCTCTTCCTGCCGGTTCCTCACCGGGGGCGGTGCCTGGTACGAGCGCTGGGCCGTACGATGGCTCGCCGGGCGCATCGGCCCCGTGGTCCTGCGCGGCCCGAGGTCGGTCAAGGCCGAGCGCACCCTCGACCCGGATGGCACGCGGGTGCTCGCCGCCCGCCATGATGGCTACGTCCCGGATTTCGGCCTCGTCCACGAGCGGCGCTGGCGCCTGGCCGCCGACGGGGCGGACCTCGAGGGCGAGGACGCCTTCGTGCGGTCCGGATCGGCGCGCACGAAGGCGCACGAGGTCGCCATCCGCTTCCACCTGCACCCGGCCATCGCCGCGCGCGGACGGGAGGAGGGCGGCCTCGAACTCGTGTCGCCCATCGGCGAGGTCTGGCACGTCGATGCCGAGGGCGCGCAGATCGCCCTGGAGGAGAGCGTCTACTTCGCCGGGCTGACGGGCGCGCGGCGCACGGACCAGATCGTGCTCTACCTCACGGTGTCGGAGGACGCGCGGGTGCGCTGGCGCTTTGCCCGGGCCGTACCGCCGGACGCCTGACACTCCGGCCGCACGATGGCCCAACCCTGGCCCGCACACCGGATTTCGTGTTAGGCGCCCGGCAGTTCCATCGCTTTCGACCGGACGAACCTCCATGTCGCATGATCAGGTGCGGGTGACCCGTGCTCTCCTCTCCGTCTCGGACAAGGCGGGGCTCGTCGATTTCGCGAAGGCCCTGAGCGCGCGTGGGATCGCCCTCGTTTCCACCGGCGGCACCCACCGTGAACTCGTGGCCGCCGGCCTTCCGGTCACGGAAGTCGCGGATCTCACCGGCTATCCCGAGATGATGGACGGGCGGGTCAAGACCTTGCACCCGGCGGTCCATGGCGGCCTGCTCGCCGTGCGCGACAACCCCGAGCATCAGGCGGCGCTCGCCGCCCACGGCATCGGCGCCATCGACCTCCTCGTGGTCAACCTCTACCCGTTCGAGGCCACCATCGCGCGCGACGCGTCGTTCGACGATTGCGTCGAGAACATCGATGTCGGCGGCCCGGCGATGATCCGCGCGGCGGCCAAGAACCACGCCGACGTGGCCGTGGTGGTCGAGGTGGCCGATTACGGGGCGATCCTCGCCGAACTCGATGCCCAGGACGGCTCGCTCTGCATCGGCACCCGCAGGCAGCTCGCCCAGAAGGCGTTCGCCCGCACGGCCGCCTACGACGCCGCCATCGCCAAATGGATGACCGGCTCCGTCGGGCAGGACACCGCCCCGGCCTTCCGCGCCATGGGCGGCCAGCTCGCGCAAGGTCTGCGCTACGGCGAGAACCCGCACCAGGCGGCCGCCTTCTACCGGGCCCCGGGCCGCGTGCGCCCCGGGGTCGCCAGCGCCCGCCAGCTCCAGGGCAAGGAACTCTCCTACAACAACCTCAACGACACCGACGCGGCCTACGAGTGCGTCGCCGAGTTCGATCCCGCCCGCGTCGCGGCGGTGGCGATCATCAAGCACGCCAACCCGTGCGGGGTCGCCGAGGGCGCGAGTCTGATCGAGGCCTACGAGCGGGCGCTCGCGTGCGACCCGACCTCGGCCTTCGGCGGCATCGTCGCCCTCAACCGCACCCTGGACGCCGAGGCCGCCGCACGGATCGTCGAGATCTTCACCGAGGTGATCATCGCACCCGACGCGAGCCCCGAGGCCATCGCCCTCGTGGCGGGGAAGAAGAACCTCCGGCTGCTGCTCGCCGGCGGCCTGCCCGATCCGCGCGCGGCCGGCGAGACGGTGAAGACCCTGTCCGGCGGCTTCCTCGTGCAGGACCGGGATGCCGCCGTCATCGACGACATGCCGCTCACCGTGGTGACGAAGCGCGCGCCGACGGAGCGGGAATACGCGGATCTCCGCTTCGCCTACCGCATCGCCAAGCACGTCAAGTCGAACGCCATCGTGTACGCGAAGGACGGCGCCACCGTCGGCATCGGCGCCGGGCAGATGTCGCGGGTGGATTCCTCGCGGATCGCCGCCTGGAAGGCGGGGGAGGGCGCGGCGCGCATCGGCGCGGCCGAGAGCCTCGCCAAGGGCGCAGTGGTTGCCTCGGACGCGTTCTTCCCTTTCGCCGACGGCCTGCTCGCGGCGGCGGAAGCCGGCGCCACGGCGGTGATCCAGCCCGGCGGCTCGATGCGCGACGCCGAGGTGATCGCCGCCGCCGACGCGGCCGGCCTCGCCATGGTCTTCACCGGGCACCGCCACTTCCGGCACTGATCTCGCACGGGGCGCGCGGCCAGCGCCGAGCGCCCCGTCCTACCGAGGCTTCCCTCCATGACCGACACTCAGATCCAATCCCGCCGTACTGAGCGCCGGGCGGCCGGCAAGCGCCTGCGCGAGGCGGTGCCGCGGGAATCCCACGCCGCGTGGCAGCCGGCGGAAGGGCGCGATCCCCTGGCGATCCTGCGGGCGGGCGATTCAGGCCGGCTCATCGAACTCATCCCCCTGCGCCACGAGCGGATGCGCGCGAGTCCCTTCGCGTTCCTGCGCGGAAGCGCCGCCGTGATGGCCGCCGATCTCGTCGGTGCCGCCGCGCCGGGCATCCCGGTCCAGGCCTGCGGCGATTGCCACATCGGCAATTTCGGCGTGTATCGCAGCCCCGAGGGGCAGACCCTGTTCGACATCAACGATTTCGACGAGACCCTCTGGAACGTCGATTTCACCGTCGACGTGAAGCGCCTCGCCGCCAGCATCGCGGTTGCCGCCCTGCCGCAGGGCGAGGACAAGGCGCGCCGCGCGGCCCGGGCGGGCGTCCGCGCCTATCGCGAGCATATGCGCGAACTCGCCATCCTGGGGCCCCTGGCGGTCTGGCACAGCCGGATCGACCTCGAGCACGAGATCGGCCGCCTCGGCGACGGTGACCTGTGCCGGAACCTCCTGGCCAAGGCCGCGGCCGAGACCGCCGACGGCCTCAGCCACGGCGATGCCCCGGACCTCGATCCGAGTACCCAGCACGCCGATCCGGCCCAGTGGCGCATCGCCGACAAGGCGCCGACGATCTTCCACGGAGGGCCGAACGGGCTGACCGAGGCCGTCGAGGAGGCGAAGGCCGCGTTGCTGGCCTATCCGCAAAGCCTCACCGCCGACCGCAATCTTCTCGTCCTGCGCTACGCGCAGCGCGATGTGGCCTTCAAGGTCGTGGGGATCGGCTCCGTCGGCACGGTCTGCGCGGTCGGCGTCTACGCCGATGCCGATGGGGCGCCGCTGTTCCTGCAGATCAAGGAGGCCCGGCCCTCGGTCCTGGCGCCCCTGGCCTTGCGGCCGTTCTTCCTCGCCTCGGAAGGCCAGCGCGTCATCGACGGCCAGCGCATCATGCAGGCGGCGAGCGATCCGTTCCTCGGCACGGCCTATTCAAGCGCGAGCGGGCGCTCCTACTACGTGCGGCAGCTCAAGAACAAGAAGCTCTCGGCCGTGGCCGAGATCCTCGCCGCGAGCGGGGCGAAGGCCTATGCGCAGCTCTGCGGAACCACGCTCGCCCGCGCCCATGCCCGCTCGGGCGATGCGGCGACCATCGCCGGCTATCTCGGCAGGGGCGCGGCCTTCGACGAGGCCGTGGCCGAATTCGCCATGCTGTATGCCGCGCAGACGCAGGCCGACCACGCCGCGCTGCTCGACGCGGCGGGGTAGTCCTCGGTTTCCGACCGCTCTCGGAGATCCGGCTCGCAGCCCACGAAAAAGGCCCCGTCTCGCGACGGAGCCTTTTTCGTATTTGCTGTCCCGCCCGGCTCGGGAGCTACGGCCGGTTGGGCGAACCGCCCGTAGCTCCGTCCCTGGGTTCACACCCGATCGGCTCAGCGCGTGGGCGCCTCGTCGTAGGTGAAGATGTCGCGATCCTTGGTCTCGGGGATGAACAGGGCCCCGATGATCGCGGTCCCGATGGCGATGACGATCGGGTACCAGAGGCCGAAATAGATGTCGCCGGTCTGGGCCACCATGGCGAAGGCGGTGGCCGGCAGGAGGCCGCCGAACCAGCCGTTGCCGATATGGTAGGGCAGGGACATCGAGGTGTAGCGGATGCGCGTCGGGAACAGTTCGACCAGGGCCGCCGCGATCGGGCCGTAGACCATCGTCACGTACAGGACGAGGATCGTCAGGATGCCGATGATGGTCAGCTTCTGGGCCGAGAAGATGTCGATCATCTTGGCGAAGTTCGAGAGGCCGTCCTTCGGGTCGATGACGATCTTCACGATGCTCGGGTTGGTGGCCGTGGGGTAGCCGGCGGCGGTGAGTGCCGCACCGACATCCTTGGCGAAGGCCGGATCGGCGGCGGCGAACTCCTTGCCGGCGACGGTGACGGTGGCCTTGGTGCCGGCGGCGACCGGCTCGGTGGTGTAGTTCACCGCGGACCGGGCGAGCAGCGCCTTGGCGATGTCGCAGGAATTGGTGAACTTGGCGGTTCCCACCGGATTGAACTGGAACGAGCAATCCGCCGGGTCGGCCTTCACCACCACCTGCGTGTTCTGCTGAGCCGCGTGCAGGGCCGGATTGGCCGCAGCGGTCAGCGCCTTGAACAGCGGGAAGAAGGTCAGCGCCGCGATCACGCACCCGCCGAGGATGATCGGCTTGCGGCCGATCTTGTCGGAGAGCGCGCCGAAGAATAGGAACCCACCGGTGCCGAGGATGAGGGACCAGGCGATGAGCACGTTGGCGGTGAACTGGTCGACCTTCAGGATCGTCTGCAGGAAGAACAGCGCGTAGAACTGGCCGGTGTACCAGACGACGGCCTGGCCGGCGGTGAGGCCGAGGAGGGCGAGCAGCGCCCACTTGGCATTGCGCCACTGGCCGAACGCCTCCGAGAGCGGCGCCTTCGAGCCGGTGCCCTCTTCCTTCATCTTCTTGAAGGCCGGGCTCTCCTGCATCTGCAGTCGAATCCAGACCGAGACGCCGAGCAGCACGATCGAGACCAGGAACGGAATGCGCCAGCCCCAGGCGGCGAACGGCGTGATCGTCCCGGCGGAGCCATCGGCCAGGGTGGTGGCGACGGGGGCGTAGTTGGCGTTCACGTAGATCTGGGTGAACAGGATCACCATCAGCGACAGCAGCAGCCCGAGGGTCGCCGTGGTCTGGATGAAGGCCGTGTAGAAGCCGCGCCGGCCGCGGGGCGCGTGCTCGGCCACGTAGACCGCCGCGCCGCCGTACTCGCCGCCGAGCGCCAGGCCCTGCAGCATGCGAAGCGCCAGCAGGGCGACGGGCGCGACCCATCCGACGCCGTACTCGTTCATCGTCGCGTAGGAGGGCAGCAGGCCGACGACGAAGGTCGAGATGCCCATGATCAGGATGGTGACGAGGAAGGTGTACTTGCGGCCGACGAGGTCGCCAAGGCGGCCGAACACAAGGGCGCCGAAGGGACGCACGAGGAAGCCGGCGGCGAAGGCCAAAAGCGCGAAGACGTTGCGCGTGGCTTCAGGATACGCGGAGAAGAACTGCGCCCCGATGATCGCGGCGAGCGAGCCGTAGAGGTAGAAGTCATACCATTCGAAGACGGTACCGAGCGAGGAGGCCAGGATGACCTTCTTCTCGCCGGCGCTCATCGGCCGGGTGGCCGAATCGCTGACGGGCATTGCGCTTGACGCAACCATAATGACGTTTCTCCAGCATCTTGACCGCTCGGGCGTTGTCCGCCCGTAGCTGTTGAACCCCTGTGCGTATCCAGTTGTCGTGGGCCGGTGATGGGATCGACCGACCCCGAACATCCGAACGACGCGCCCTGACTACGTCGAGCCGAATGCTAAGCGACGCCATGATTTCGCCCAAGAGCGTTGGCGAACGGAAAAGTACCGAATTCAGAAATAATTCAACCAATAACCAAGTAATTTTTTGCTCCGGCCGGGGATTAAAAGACCCCCGCCATGCGAAGAGGGGCGCGGCTCACGCCGCGCCCCTCCCATTCCCGTCCGTTGCCCGGATGCTCAGTGCGCATGCGCCCCGTCGGCACCGATTCCGGTCTCTGAGCGGACGAACTGCGCGTCGAACAGAGCGCGCTCGCGCTTGGCCCGCGCCGTGTTGTCGAGCTTCGACACGACGTAGATCGTGAGGAACGCGAGCGGCATCGAGAACAGGGCCGGGTTGTCGTAGGGGAAGATCGCCACAGGGTTTCCGAAGGTGGTGACCCAGACGGCCTTCGACAGGACCACCATGCCGACGGCCGCGAACAGGCCGACGAAGCCGCCGATGAGGGCGCCCCAGGTGGTTGTGCCCCGCCACAGGATCGACATGGTGAGGACGGGGAAGTTGCAGCTCGCCGCCACCGAGAAGGCGAGGCCGACCATGAAGGCGACGTTCTGGTTCTCGAAGACGTAGCCGAGGTAGATCGCCACGATGCCGATCACCACCGCCGAAATCTTGGAGAGCCGCACCTCGGAGGCTTCGTTGGTGCGCCCGCGGGCGATGACGCTGGCGTAGAGATCGTGACTGACGGCCGAGGCGCCCGCCAGCGTCAGGCCGGCCACCACGGCCAGGATGGTCGCGAAGGCCACCGCCGAGATGAACCCGAGGAAGTATGGTCCGCCAACGGCGTTGGCGAGGTTCACCGCGACCATGTTGGTCCCACCGAGCATGTCCTTCAGCTTGTCGAAGGCGCCGGCCGGGCCGAGCTTGAAGTAGACCGGATCGGACATCAGCAGGGAAATGCCGCCGAACCCGATGATGAACGTGAGGATGTAGAAGTAGCCGATGAGGCCGGTGGCGTAGAACACCGACTTTCGGGCCGCCTGGGCGTCGGACACCGTGAAGAACCGCATGAGGATGTGCGGCAGGCCGGCGGTGCCGAACATCAGGCCCATGCCGAGGGAGATCGCCTCGACGGGATTGTTGACGAGGCCGCCGGGTCCCATGATCGCGTCGCCCTTGGGGTGCGTCGCGACGGCCGCCGCGAACAGGGCCTCGGGGTTGAAGCCGTATTTGTAGAGCACCGCGCCGGCCATGAAGGTGGCGCCGCCGAGCAGAAGGCAGGCCTTGATCACCTGGACCCAGGTGGTGGCCTTCATGCCGCCGAACGCGACGTACACGATCATCAGCACGCCGACGATGACCACGGCGTAGAGGTAGGGCAGGCCGAACAGGAGCTGGATGAGCTTCCCCGCGCCGACCATCTGGGCGATGAGGTAGAACGCCACCACCACCAGGGTTCCAATCGCCGAGATGATGCGGATGGAGGTCTGGTCGAGACGGAACGAGGCCACGTCGGCGAAGGTGAACTTGCCGAGATTGCGCAGGCGCTCGGCGATGAGGAACAGCACGATGGGCCAGCCGACGAGGAAGCCGGTGGAGTAGATCAGTCCGTCGAAGCCCGAGGTGTAGACGAGGCCCGAGATGCCGAGGAAGGAGGCCGCCGACATGTAGTCGCCGGCGATGGCGAGGGAGTTGGTGCCGGCCGAGATGCCTCCGCCGGCGGCGTAGAAGTCGGAGGCCGACTTCGTGCCCATGGCGGCCTTGTAGGTGATGCCGAGGGTGAAGAGGACGAAGAAGCCGAACATGCCGATGGCCGGCCAGTTCGTGGCCTGCTGGACGACGGGGCCGAGATCGGGGCCGGCGGCGAAGGCCGCGCTTGCCGCGAGCGCCGCCAGGGCGCTTCCGAGCAGGATGGGGTGGTTGAAGCGGCTCATCGGGCCAGATCCCGGTTGAGTTCGGCCGTCAGCGCGTCGAAGCGGCCGTTGGCGCGCTGGACGTAGATGCCCGTGAGGATGAAGGCGAAGACGATCACGGCCACGCCGAGGATGAGGCCGAGCGACGTGGTCGCGCTGCCGACCTTGGTGGCGAGCAGCGCCTTGTCGAAGGCGATGAGGCCGATGAAGCCGAAATAGACCACCAGCATGGCGCCGGTGAGGATCCAACCGAAGCGCGTGCGTTCGTGCACGAGTTCCTTGAACCGCGGATTCTGCGCGATCCGCGCAGTCACAGGATCAGACATGGCGCAACTCTCCGCGTGAGCCGGCCCCTTCTCCAGGATGCCGGTCTCCGATGTTGATGATGTCGTGGAAGTGGGTGGTTCGGCGAGCGTCGAGGGGACGCCCGCCTTGTCCGCCGTCCGGCCGCGTTCAGTGCGTCCGGTTCTGGCGGTTCTCGATGAGGTCGTCGACGACCGCCGGCTCGGCGAGCGTCGAGGTGTCGCCCAGCGACGAGAACTCGTCCTCGGCGATCTTGCGCAGGATGCGGCGCATGATCTTGCCCGAGCGGGTCTTGGGCAGGCCGGGCGCGAACTGGATCAGGTCCGGGGAGGCGATGGGGCCGATATCCTTGCGGACCCAGGCCACGAGTTCCTTGCGCAGGGCGTCCGAACCCTCTTCGCCCTCCATGAGCGTAACGTAGGCGTAGATGCCTTGGCCCTTCATGGAATGGGGGTAGCCGACAACGGCCGCCTCGGCGACCTTGGCGTGGGCCACCAGGGAGGATTCCACCTCGGCCGTACCCATGCGGTGGCCCGAGACGTTGATCACGTCGTCGACGCGCCCCGTGATCCAGTAGTAACCGTCGGCGTCGCGCCGGCAGCCGTCACCGGTGAAGTAGGTGCCCGGATAGGTCGCGAAGTAGGTCTGCTCGAAGCGCTCGTGGTCGCCGTAGACCGTCCGCATCTGGCCGGGCCAGGAATCCGCGATGCACAGGTTGCCCTCGCACGGCCCGTCCAGGACCTTGCCCTCGGCGTCGACGATGATCGGTTGCACGCCGAAGAACGGCCGCGTGGCCGAGCCGGGCTTCAACTTCGTCGCACCGGGCAGGGGGGTGATGAGGATGCCGCCGGTCTCGGTCTGCCACCAGGTATCGACGATGGGGCAGCGGGAATCGCCAACAACCTTGAAGTACCAGTCCCAGGCCTCCGGGTTGATCGGCTCGCCGACCGAACCGAGCACCCGCAGGGAGGACCGCGAGGTCCGCTTCACCGGTGCCTCGCCGCCGCCCATGAGGGAGCGGATCGCGGTGGGGGCGGTGTAGAAGATGTTGACCTTGTGCTTGTCGACCACGTCCCAGAACCGGGAATTCGACGGATAGGTCGGGATGCCCTCGAACATCAGGGTCGTGGCGCCGTTGGCGAGGGGCCCGTAGACGATGTAGCTGTGGCCCGTGACCCAGCCGACATCGGCCGTGCACCAGTAGACCTCACCCTCGCGGTAATCGAAGACGTACTGGTGGGTCATCGACGCGTAGACGAGGTATCCGCCGGTGGTGTGGACCACGCCCTTGGGCTGCCCCGTCGAGCCGGAGGTGTAGAGGATGAAGAGTGGGTGCTCCGCCTCGACGGGCTCGGCCGGGCAATCGTCGGTGACCTGGGCGGCGGCCTCGTCGTAATAGACGTCGCGGCCCGGCTCCATGGCCACGGCTGAGCCGGTGCGGCGCACCACGACCACGTGGTCGACGGCATCCTTGCCGAGGCGCGCGATGGCGGCATCCACGTTGGCCTTCAGCGGAACCTTGCGGCCACCGCGCAGGCCCTCGTCGGCGGTGATGATGAGTTTCGAGGCGCAGCCCTCGATGCGGCCGGCGAGCGAGTCCGGTGAGAATCCACCGAACACGATGGAATGGATCGCCCCGAGCCGCGCGCAGGCGAGCATGGCGTAGGCGGCCTCGGGGATCATCGGCAGGTAGAGGGTGACGCGGTCGCCCTTCGAGACGCCGCGATTGCGCAGCACGTTCGCCATCCGGCAGACTTCGGCGTGAAGCTGACGGTAGGTGATGTGCTTGGATTCCGTCGGGTCGTCGCCCTCCCAGATGATGGCGACCTGATCGCCACGGGTCTCGAGGTGACGGTCGACGCAGTTGTAGGCGACGTTGGTGCGACCGTCCTCGAACCACTTGATCGAGATGTTGCCCGGCGCGAAGCTGGTATCCTTCACCTTGGTGAAGGGCGTTGACCAGTCGATCCGCTTGCCGTGCTCGCCCCAGAAAGCGGAGGGATCATCGACGGAGGCCTTGTACATGGCCTGATACTTGGCGTCGTCGACATGGGCACCCTCGGCCCACTCGGTGCGGACTTCCACCACCTTCTCGTCCATGGCGTTTTCCCTTGCGGTGCCCGATCGTATCGCGATGATCCGCGCAGCCGGGGCTTCCTAAAAACCTTCTTAGGCGCAGGGAGATATCCACGGCAAGCGCCCAGCCCACTATACTTCTGGACGGGGTGCCCGAAGATGATGCGTCACAGCATTCAATTGCAGCCGGTGCAGATTCCCTGCCCGATCTTGCGGTCGAGGGTGCGCTCCGGCCGGGTCGGCTCCGACGATTCCCGCGGGCGCTCGCCGTCCAGGGCGCGGCCAGGAGGCTTGGTCACACCCGTGGCGGTGATGTTGCGGAATTCGCCGGCGGATTCGAGGTTCTTCATGGGCGCGGCGTCCGTACCCTGCGCCAGGGGAGATGTGATGGCCAAGGCCGTCAGGCCCGCGACCAGGAAAAATCGGCTCGACACTGTCCAGGGCATGGGAACCTCCTGCTTTATCCGATAACGCGCGGAGAAATGAGGAGTTCTATGCTCCGGCACGCCGGCTGGCCTGAGCGGACGGGAACAGCATCTCCACCAGGGTGCCCTCGTCCTTGCGGCTGGTGATCCGGAACTCGCCGCGATTGGCCTCGACCAGCGCCTTGGTGATGGGCAGGCCGAGGCCGGTACCGCCGCCGGGGCGCGGCCCCTGCACCGGCGCGGCGCGGTACGGCTCCAGCAGGGCGTCGACCTCGTCGGGCGTCAGGCCGATGCCGGTGTCGCGCACCCTGAGGACGATCTCGCCCCGATCGGCCATGGTGGTGGTGACGATGACCTGACCGCCGGCTTCCGTGAACCGGATCGCGTTGGCGATGACGGTCATGGCGGCCTGACGCAGGGAGCGCTCGTCGGCGACGAGGGGGGCGAGGTCGGCGGAGAAGCTGGTGCGGACCACGATGCGCTCGCGGGCGGCCTCCGGCTGCATCTGGGCGACGCAGCGCGAGACGAGGTCGTTCAGGGGGATCTCGGCAAAGTCGAGGTCGAGGCGCCCGGCCTCGATCCGCGCGAGATCGATGAGGTCGTCGACGAGGCCAACGACCTCCGTCCCGGATTTTCGAATGTCGTCGAGATAGTCGCGGTAGCGATCGCTACCCAACGGACCGAACGGCTCGGCCAGCATCAGGTCGGTGAACCCCAGGATGCCGCTCATCGGCGTGCGGATGGCGTGGCTGATCCGGGCCAGGAACTCGGATTTCCGGGCGCTCGCCATTTCGGCGAGACGCAGGGCCTCAGGGTCGAACGCCCGCGCTTCGCGCGATTCGTCCGTCGTCCCGACGCCCTTTCCCGGCACGGGTCGGAGGATGGCGCAGAGCCGGGGCTCCGCCGTGTCGGACACGGCGCGGACCTCGAGCCGGAGGGGCAGGGGGCCATCGGGGCCACGGGCGATCACATGGCGCGCCGCGCCCTCCGGCACGCCGTGGGCCACCGCCAGGACATCGATGGTGCTCTCGGGCACGAACAGGCTCAGGAGACTTTCCCCCACCACTTCGCGGGGATCGGCGCCGAACAGCGCGGCGGCGGCGCGATTGAGGTCGAGGATGCGGGCGCTGCCGTCGAGGGTGACGACACCCTCGTCGAGGGCATCGAGGATGCCGATGGCGTCGCGGGCGCGATGCGCGGCGAAATCCTGCGCGATCCGCTCCGCCGTCAGCGCACGGACGGGCTCGTCCGCCGCCGCGTCGCGCGCCAGGAGGATCTCGGCCGGCCGCCCGCACCAGTCGATGGCCGAGCGCTGGAGATCGACGCCGCGATGGCTGCCCTCGCGGGTGGTGAGGATCGCCGGCGCATCGCTCGCGGTCCGCTCGTGAGGCGGTAGGCCCTGGAACAAGTGGGCGATGCCCCCGGCCGCCGCGAGGGCGTCGAGGTCCGCGAACCCGGCGAGGTCGAGGAGGGTCCGGTTGGCGAACAGGACGCCTTCGTCGCGGTAGACGAGGACCCCCGTGGGCAGACGCTCCAGGGTCGCGGCCAGGGCCGCCTCCGGCGCGGCCGGTTCCGGCACCCGGGGCAGCGGCCCGGGAAACGGCATCACGGCACCGCCCGGATTCGCACGCTCGCCCTCGGGCGACGCCTCGGCGGACTCGTCCCCGGCAAAGCGCGCGCCGAGGGCGCGGGCGATCTCGCGGAACGCTGCGTGCTCGTGCGTCGTCAGGGACGCATCGACCGTCGGTTCCGGCGCGTGGTCCCGTTCGGCCGGCGCGGCATCGGCGTGGGCGCGATGCTCGGGGGGCAAGCCCGCGACCGCCGTCGAGGGCGGCCCCTCGGTGGCCCCTGCCTCGGCAGAAATTTCGGCGACTGGCGCAGCTTCGGCGACTGGCGCGACTTCGGTACGACGCACGAGGCCGAACCCGGCGAACCCGCGCGCCGCCTGCCCGGCGCGCGCGAGGGGAACACCGGACAGATCGAGTTCGACGATCCGGTCCGGATCGGGGAGGCGGATGCACAATGGGATCGCGCGGAACGTCCGGTGAGCGTCGAGGACCGCGATCAGGCCCTCGGCGTCGCGGGCGATGCCGGCGCGCGACAGCGCATCCCACGATCGCCCGAGCAGCGCACCGCGCAGGAGGCCTCCGGCCGGGCCGCCGACCCGCACCAGGGTACCCGCCGCATCGGTCTGCCAGGTGAAGCGCGGAACGGCGCCGGGTCCGGCGGCCTCGTCGGGATCGTCAGCCCCGGCCGCGCTGCCCTCGGCCGGCGCATGCGCCGTCACCGTTCCGGCAGGACCGTCCGGCCCGATGGGGCGCAGGCGCGGGGACGGCTCCGTCAGGATCAGGACGAGGACCGCGCGCCCATCGGACACCGAGGCCCGCAGAACGAAGCAGGTTGTGGGCGTGGCGAGGCCACGGCGATCGAAGCGGATGCGGGCAAGGGTGGGCTGCGCCGTCGCCCGGATCTGCGCGCCCATGCGAAGACCGGCGACGACAGCGCCATCCGTCCCCGTGATGGCGCGCGCCACCGGGCCGGCCGCCCGCGAAGCGTGGACGAGACGCGCGCCGGTCTCGTCGAGGATGATCAGGGCGCGATCCGGCCGGCGCAGGAACGGTCCGAGGCGCAGATCGCCCTCCAGACCCCGCACCATCGCGTCCAGCGCCGCATCGTCGCTCAGGCCCGGCCCTTCGACCCCGTTATCGAACATTCGCACCCAGTTCACGTGGCGAGCCTATGGAGAGCATGTTTTCTCTTTACCCCCGGCGGGGTGGGGAGTGGACATCAATCGGCGGCGCCACACGTTTACCTGTTGTCAATCTTAATGCACCCGCACAGGGTGGCATAGGGCGGATAGTGTGTTATTGTGCAGCGCACAACGAACGATCTACAAGCAGTCCAAGAGGAGAGGATAATGACCAGCACCCCGAATTACGAAGTCCCCGCCGAGATGCGCGATTTCGCCGAAAAGAGCGTCGATCAGGCGCGCAAGGCGTTCGACTCGTTCATCAGCGCGGCACGCCGCACCGCCGACACCGTTCAGGGTTCGGCCGAGACCGCCCGGACCAGCGCGCATGACGTGTCCGCCCGCGGCTTCGAGTTCGCCGAGCAGAACGTGACGGCGGCCTTCGATCTCGCCCAGAAGCTCGTCCGCTCGCGCGACCTCCAGGAGGCCATGCAGCACCAGGCCGAGTTCGTCCGCAGCCAGTTCGCGGCGATCCAGGCCCAGGCCAAGGAGTTCGGCGGCCTCGCCCAGACGGCGATGCAGCAGAGCGCGGAGAAGGCCAAGGGCGTCATGCAGGAATCGGCCGAGCATGCCCGCAAGGCCATGGAGCAGGGCGCCGAAGCCGCGCGCAAGGCTGGTGCCGACACCGAGCAGGCCATGCGCAACGCCGGCAACAACTAAGACCCTGACTTTTCGAACTCACCGCGCTTCCGGGACCGTCGGCGCGGCGCGGTTCGATATTGCAGTGCAGCATCACCACAACGGCCCGTTCCGCATGCAGCGGGGCGGGCCGTTTCGATTCACATGGCGGGCCGAGCGCCGGTCCCGCCCCGGACGGTTCCGGACAGCGGTTTTCGCATCGCCCGTTCGGCAGACCGGATTCCACTTCTCAAGGCGATGGTTTAACGGTTGCGCCCCGCCGGGCGTCCCGCCCGCGACGGACCGGATGGATCGAGGAGCGCGTATCCGATGCGACCTGCCTACCGAATCAGCGTGATGGCCGCGGCCCTGGCCGCCGCGCTCGGGTCCCATGGCGCCAGCGCGCAATACTACGACGACGGCTACGACCGGCCGCCGCCGCGCCGCTACTATGACGATCGCGGGCCGCCGCCGCGCCGCGGCTACGACGATCCCTACGCCCGCCCGGCCCCGCGCCGCGCCGCGACGGGCCTCAACTGCGATGCCGTCCAGTCGGGCCTCACCGGGTTCAAGCCGTATTCCTGCCCGCTGCCGGGTCCGCGCCCCCTCGGGGTCCGCTGCTTCTGCGACATGCCCATCGCGTCATTCAGCGCGCCGCAGACCGCCGTCGGGAGGGTGGTGCCGTAGGGCGACGGCGAACGCGAAAGAGCCGCCCTTCTTCCGAGGGGCGGCTCTTTCGTTTCCGGATGGGTCGTATCCCGGTCCGAAGCGATCAGTTCAGCACGACGACCTTGGCACCGACACGGACGCGCTCGTACAAGTCCGTGACATCCTCGTTCGTCATCCGGATGCACCCGGAGGACACCGCCTGACCGATGGTATCCGGCTCGTTGGAGCCGTGGATGCGGTACTCGGTGTTGCCGATGTACATGGCCCGCGCCCCGAGGGGGTTCTCGACGCCGCCGGCCATGTAGCGCGGCAGATCGGGACGGCGCGCGATCATCGCGGCCGGCGGGGTCCACGACGGCCACTCCTTCTTGGCCGTCACGGTCTTGGTGCCCGACCAGGTGAAGCCGGGACGACCGACGCCGACACCGTACCGGATCGCCTCGCCGTTCGGCATCACGAAGTACAGGCGCCGTTCGGCGGTGGAGACCACGACGGTGCCGGGCTTGTAGTCGCCGCGGAAGGCGACGATCTCGCGCGGGATCGGCGCCACCTGCGCCTGGGGGGCCGCCTGCACGCCCTGGCCGACGGTGCCCTGGTAACCGTAGGGGCTGGCCCCGGTCTGGCCGTAGACGGGGTCGGCGTAATAGTCCTCGCCGGCTTCGGCGCCGAACGGATCGTAGGGGTTTGCCAGCACCGGGCCGCTGGACAGAACGCAGACGCTGAGAATGCCCGCGAGGGCGGAGGCGAAGGTCTTCATCGTTGATGCCTTACCTGAAGCGTAACCTTTGCTATACAAGCGTAAGCGTAGGCTGCCGGTTCCACGAGGCCCTGAAGATTTCGTTTCTCCCCGGATCGAGCGCGGTCAGAACACCTCGTCCGTGTGCACGTCGAAGCGGGCGAGGTGGGCGTAACCGAAATTCGTGGTGATCGCGACGTCCGTGGCGTCCCGGCCCCGGGCCATGACAATGCGGCCGATGCGCGGGGTGTTGTGGCGCGCGTCGAACGTGTACCAGCCGCCGTCGAGATAGACCTCGAACCACGCCGAGAAATCCATCGGGTCGGGGACGGGCGGGATGCCGATATCGCCGAGGTAGCCGGTGCAGTAGCGCGCCGGGATGTTCATGCACCGGCAGAAGGCGACGGCGAGATGCGCGAAATCGCGGCACACGCCCTGGCGCTGCATGAAGCCGTCCCAGGCCGTCCGGGTGGCATCGGCGCACATGTAGTCGAAGCGGATGCGCTCGTGGACGTAATCGACGATGGCCTGGACCCGGCCCCAGCCCATGGGCGTCCCGCCGAACAGGGACCAAGCGGTCTCGGACAGCTTGTCGGTGTCGCAGTACCGGCTGCCGAGGAGGTAGACGAGGACGTCCGCAGGCAGGTTCTGGACCTCGATCTGCTGGGCGTAGGGCGCGTAGATGTCGGGCTGTCCGGAATCCTGCACGATGAAATCGGCCGAGATCGTCAGCCGGCCCGGCGGCGTCACGATCCGCGTGAGGATGTTGTCGAACACGTCGCGGTACTCCTGCGACGGGATCGGCGGGTCGAAGGTGATCACGTGCGGCGTGAGCAGATCGGGCATCCGCGAGGGATGGACGCTCAACGCCAGGATCATGGGGGTCGGCTGAACCGATTCGAAGGCGATGTCGAACCCAGTCCTGATCTTCATGACGCTCACCCGATCTCTCGAACCTGAAATGCCGTGTCCCCAGGGGAATATCCGGGGAATGCAGTAATCGGACCGTCAACGCGCCAGCATGGGATCCGGAGCCCGGGCATCGCTGACGCTCGGCTCGATCTCGTCGACGGCGACGCTGACGGTCATGCCGAGATCGTCGGCGGGAAATCCGAAGAAGGAGCCGTGCAGGGGGACCGCCTGGCGCGGGTCGCGCGCGACGGCGACGCGGATGAGGTCGCGGTTGCCGACGATGCCGTTGGTCGGGTCGAACTCGATCCAGCCGGCGCCCGGCAGGTAGACCTGGACCCAGGCATGGGTGGAGCCGCCGCCGACATGGCGCTCACGGTCCCCGCGCGGATTGTAGAGGTATCCGGAGACGAAGCGGGCGGCCATGCCGAGCGCCCGCACGGCCTCGATCATCAGCACGGCGAAGTCGCGGCAGCTGCCGCGCTTGAGCCGGAGGGTGGTGACGGGGTCCTGCACGCCCTTCTCCTGGCGGGCGAGGTAGGCGAAGTTGCGCCGCACGCTGCGGGTCATCTCCGCGAGAAGCTCCTGGGTCGCGATCCGCCCCCTAGATGGTACGAAGCCGCGCGCCCAGGCGTCGACCTCGTTGCGCGGGTCGGGGTGCTGACGCTCCATGGAGCGGCTGAGATCGGCGATGTCGTCGGCGCCGTAGCCGAACGGATAGAAGGCCGCGTGCGGCGCCAGGGGGAAGTCCGGCGCCAGTTCGGGCGTGTGGTCGAGGGTGATGGCGCAGTCGAAGACGAGGGTGGAAGCCCGGCCCTGGAAGGCGGCCACGGCGACGCAGTTGCCGAACACGTCGTGCATCCAGCGCAGCGACACGGGCTCGGGCGTGATCTTCAGGGCGGCGGCGATGAGGCGCTGATCGTAGCTGTCCCGCGGCCGGAACATGATCCGGTGCTCGCCGAAACCCACGGGCTGACGGTAGCGGTAGGTCGTGATGTGGCGGACGGACAGGATCGGCACGGATCGGCTCCACCACGCCGAACAGCGCGGCCTCGGTTCCGATTAATGCAAGAGGTGCGCCCAGGCGAGATGCTGCGCCGCAAAATAAGACGCCCTCAACGCAGGACGGGCTGCGGTTCGGTGCGGGCCCGCTCCGCCTCGCCGAGGAGGTCCATGGGTCGCCAGGGCTTGGGAATGAACACCGCCTGCGGGGCGAGGGCGGCGGGGCGTTGCGTGCGCTGGCCGGAGGTGACGACGAGCCGGGTCGTCGGCCACAGGAGGGCGATGGCGGAGGCGAGCTGGACACCATCCATCACACCCGCCAGATGCACGTCGGCGAAGACCAGTGAGACGTCGCCGCCGCGCTCGCGCATGATCGCGATCGCCGCCTCGGCGCTGTCGCACCCCACCACACCGAGCTCCGTTTCCTCGAGCAGGGCCTCGGCCAGGGCGCGGGTGGCGGCGTCATCCTCCACCACGAGGGCGAGCTTGCCGGACTTGGCGGCGATGGGACGTGCGGCGGCGGCGGGCGGGGGCTCGGGCTGGCGCACCTGCCGCACCAGGGCGGCGAGATGCTCGGGCACGCCCTCGGCGATGAGGTCGTCATAGAACGAGGCCAGCGCCTGGCCGATCCGGTCGAGGGACAGGCTTGGGCTCAGGGTCTCGGCGGGACCGGACGCGCGTCCCTCCGAGGCGCGACGTTGCGGCATGCCGTTCGTATCGGCCTCAAGGTCGGCCAAGCGGAGCCTCCAACGTTGGTGTCTCGCGGTGGCCCGAGGGTCGGACACACGGACATTAAAGCCGGGACGGCGCGCTCAGTTGCTCAAAAATCCGATTCCGCGAATCCGATAGGTGCCCGGAGGGGGCCGTCGGATCAGTCCGCCGAGGCGTCGGCGTAGGCCATGACACCGGCGACGGAGCGGACATCGCGGTAGCGGGCGCCGCGCGCGCTCATCATCGCCTCGAACTTCTCGTGCACCTGGGCCACGGAAAGGCTGGTCGCCTTGCGGCGTCCGCGCTGGGCGGCGAAGAAGATCGTCTTGTTGGCCCGCGCCGGCCCCGGCAGCATCTGGGCGGCGGCGGCCTTGGGCTTGTCGGCGACGGTGGCGAGGAACTCCTCCGCGTCGTCCGGCCCGAGGAAATGGGCGAGGTAGACTTCGCCCAGCGACAGGTCGCGGCCGATGCGGAGCGCGATGCGGGCGGCGTCGCGCTTGAGCATCTCGCCGGCCATGAGGGCGGAGAGGTAGGGGTCGCGGCGCAGTTCGAGGATGCGGGTGCGCTCGGCGGGGTCGTTGACGGCGGGCCGGCCGTTGTCGCCGGTCACCACGAGGGCCGCGTCCTGGGTCAGCCCATGCTTGGGACCGAAATCGCGCACGACGCCGAGCCAGGTCCGCTCGATGAACTGGAACAGGCCGGTGGCCGAGGAGGTCTGGGCCTGCACCTCCGTCTTGAAGCTCGATTCCTTGTCGGCCACCGCCATGAGCAGCACGGGGTCGGTCTGTACGGCCTGGGCGGCGCGGACGATCTTCTGCACGAGGTGGCGGCGGATCTTCATCGGGCCGAATTCGAGGATGTCGTTGGGGTCGCCCACCGCGCTCTCGGTGATGAGGAAGTCGTAGGACACACGGTCGACGGCATTGGAGCCGAGTTCGGTGTCGAGGTCGTGGATCGGCGCGAAGGCGGCCGAAGCCGTCAGGACGCTGGCGGGCGTGCCGAGGATGGCGGGTGGGGCGATCTGGACGCGGGGCCGGGGCATGGCGACGGTGGTCATCGCCTGAGCCGATTGCACCACGCCACCGAGGCTCGCCCCGTTCGGACCGACGCCGTTCAGCAGGGCGACGCTCAGGCCGCCCGCGAGCAGCGTCACCGACAGGACGGAGCGGATGAGGGCGGTGCGGCTGCCATGCTCGCGGCCGACCCGGCCCCCGAGGGTGAGGGCGTCGGAGGCCGGAAACACAGCGTTCGCCGCCGAGCGCCCGCGCAGGGGACCCCTGACGGGGCCGGTGGCGAGGGCAGTCCGTGACGATCCGACCGTGCGACCCTGCATGTGCTGTTCTCGTCCCCGCGGCTGGTAACTCTGGGGACAGATTATCTTGACAGATGTGGCGACAACACGGCCTCGCTTGTGGCGAAGCCGTGGCACCCGACTTTTCCTTAAGCGATGCGAGCCTTGAGGGCGGCCACGACGGCGTCGCCCATCCCGGCGGTGCCGAGGGCCTGCGTTCCCTCCGCGGCGATGTCCCGGGTGCGGGCCCCATTCGCGAGGGCATCCGTGATGGCGCCGTCGAGGAGATCGGCGGCCTCGCCGAGGCCGAACGAGTAGCGCAGGGCCATGGCGAGGGACCCGATCATGGCGAGCGGATTGGCGAGGTCGCGCCCGGCGATGTCGGGGGCCGAGCCGTGCACGGGCTCGTACAGGGCCTTGCGCGAGCCCTTGGCATCGACGGCGCCGAGCGACGCCGAAGGCAGCATGCCGAGCGACCCCGTGAGCATGGCCGCGACATCCGAGAGCACGTCGCCGAACAGGTTGTCGGTCACGAGCACGTCGTACTGCTTGGGGCGGCGCACGAGCTGCATGGCGCAGTTGTCGGCCAGCACGTGTTCCAGGGCCATGTCGGCGTAATCGGCCTGGTGGACACGGGTGACCACCTCCTTCCACAGGACGCCGGATTTCATGACATTGTGCTTCTCGGCCGAGGCGACGCGGCCCGAGCGCTTGCGCGCGAGATCGAAGGCGACGTGGGCGATGCGCTCGATCTCCCCCGTGGTGTAGACCTGGGTGTCGACGGCGCGCTTCGAACCGTCGGGGAGGGTGGTGATCTCCTTCGGCTCACCGAAATAGACGCCCCCCGTGAGCTCGCGCACGATCATGATGTCGAGGCCCTCGACGAGTTCGCGCTTGAGGGCGGAGGCGTCGGCGAGTGCGGGGTAGCAGATCGCCGGGCGCAGGTTGGCGAACAGGCCGAGATCCTTGCGCAGGCGCAGCAGGCCCGATTCGGGGCGGATCTCATAGGCGACCTCCGCCCATTTCGGACCGCCCACCGCGCCCAGAAGCACCGCGTCGGCGGCGTCCGCCCGGGCCAGGGCCGCGTCGGTGAGCGCCACACCGTGGGCATCGATGGCGCAACCGCCGACGAGGTCGTGCTCGGTCTCGAACGCGGCGATCCCGGCCTGGCCGAGAAAGCCGATCACCTTCTCGACCTCAGCCATCACCTCGGGGCCGATGCCGTCGCCGGGCAGGAGGAGGAGCTTGTAGTTGGTCATGGGATCTACTCGCTTCGGTTCGTCGTCCCGTCGGACGCTGTTCGATGGATCGCGGTGGAGCCGGAGCTCCCCGGGTTGGCTCAGACTGTGTCGGCTCAGACCTTCCGCGCGACGGTGAAGCGCGCCGCATCCCTCAGGATCTGCGCCCTGTCGCCCCACGCCGACACGGCGTCCTCGCAGACGCCGACCAGACGGTCGCACTCGGCGCGCGCGCCCTCGAGGCCGAGGCGATCGACGAGAGTGGCCTTGCCGGCCTCCTTGTCCTTGCCGGTCGCCTTGCCCATGGCCTCGGCCGAGGCCTCGCGGTCGAGGATGTCGTCGGCGATCTGGAAGGCCTGGCCCAGCGCGTGGCCGTAGCGAAGCAGCGCGCGGCGCTGGTCCGGCGTCGCGCCGCCCACGATGGCGCCGGCCTCCACGGAGAAGGCCAGGATCGCGCCGGTCTTCATGGCCTGGAGCTGGAGGGTGTCGTCGACGGTGAGCGAGACCGGGCCGAAGCGCCCCTCAGCCCCGAGATCGAGGAGTTGGCCCCCGACCATGCCGCCGAGGCCCGAGGCCTTGGCGAGGCCGAGCACGAGGTCGGCGCGGATCGCGGCGTCGGGCTGCCAGGCCGAATCGGCCAGGACCTCGAAGGCCAGGGTCTGGAGCGCGTCGCCGACCAGGATGGCGGTGGCCTCGTCATAGGCCTTGTGGACGGTCGGCTTGCCGCGCCGCAGGTCGTCGTCATCCATGGCCGGCATGTCGTCGTGGACGAGGGAGTAGCAGTGCACGAGCTCGATGGCCGAGCCGGCGGCGAGGGCGCCCGCCTCAGGCCCGCCGAGCATGCGGGCGGTCTCGACGGCGAGGAACGGGCGCAGGCGCTTGCCGCCGCCGAGCACGGCGTGGCGCATGGCCTCCATGAGCCGTACCGGCCGGGTGATCTCGCCGGGCTGCGTCTCGACGGTCAGGCGGTCGGCGAGCCAGGCCTCGACGGCGTCGGCCACCGTGGCGAGCCTGTGGGAAAACGCATCGACCGGGGCATCCGCCTTGACCGAAGCGTGGGATCCTTGCGTTGACGTCATGGTCGGGCGGGCCTTCGGAAGTGGGAACGTGGTGCGAGTGGGGGAGGTTCGGATTCAGGACGAGGCGGAGCGTGCCGAACAGCCCCTGCGCCGCAGGCCGGTCCAGGCGGCCACGCGCCCGGCGCGCGGCCGAAGCCTGCGCCGGCTCGTCGGCCTCGCCATGCTGGTGCCCGCCCTCGTCCTGGGGTTCCTGCTCGTCATGGCGCTCGTCTATAGCGCGGTGACCCCGCCCTCAACCCTGATGCTCGGCCGATGGGTCGCGCTGAAGCCCGTGGATCGCCAGTCCGTGCCCCTGGCGGCGATCTCGCCCCATCTCGTGCAGGCGGTGATCGCGTCGGAAGACCAGCGCTTCTGCCTTCACAACGGCGTCGATTGGGGCGCCCTGCGCGACGTGGTCGACGACGAGGAGGGCCCGAGCCGGGGCGCCTCGACGATCTCGATGCAGACGGTGAAGAACGTGTTCCTGTGGCCGGGCCGCTCGGTCCTGCGCAAGGGCCTGGAGATCCCCCTGGCGCTGGCGACGGACGCCCTGTGGGGCAAGCGCCGGATGCTGGAGGTCTATCTCAACGTCGCCGAGTGGGGGGAGGGGGTGTTCGGGGCCGAAGCCGCCGCGCAGCGCTGGTTCGGCAAGCCCGCCCGCGACCTCACGCGCGGGGAGGCGGCCTTGCTCGCCGCCGTGCTGCCCAACCCGATCCTGCGCAATCCGGCCCTGCCGTCGCGCGGCGTGCGGGCCCAAGCCGCGCGCATCCAGGCGCGGATGAACGGCGTGGCCGGGTTGATGGGGTGCCTCAAGCGGTAGGCCTCCCTCCCGAGACACGGATCCCGACCGGGGACCGGCCCGACACCGAGCCCGCTTTTGGAGCGTCGCCGTCGCGTCCGGCATGATATCGCGTGGTCCGATCGGCGAATCGGCGCCGCTCCCGATCCCGGACGTCCTCCCGCCATGATCCGTACGCCGCGCTTCGTCCTCGCCGCCCTGCTGTCGGCCACCCTGATCTCCTCGCCCGCCCTGGCCAACGACAGCGCCGCCGAACTCGACGCCGGCGGCCTCGTCCTCGTGAAGGACCCCGACATCGCCCTGACGCGGGAGGACCTGCGCATCGGCCTCGACCGCATCACCGTGCGCTACGTCTTCCGCAATCGCTCGGGAAACCCGCGCACCGTGCGGGTGGCGTTCCCGCTGCCCCCCATCGATGGCGCCGAACTCGTCACCTCGGCCCAGAGCCTCCCCAACGAATCGAGCGCCAATTTCGTCGGCTTCACCGTGACGGCGGACGGCACGACTCTGACCCCGCAGCTCGAAGAGCGGGCCTTCCTCGGCACCCGGGAGGTCGGCGACCTCCTGCGCAAGCACGCCATCCCCCTCAACCCCATGCGGCGCGACGATCTCGGCAAGGCCCTGGCCAAGCTGACGCCGGCGGCGAAGGCCGAACTCGTGGCAGCCGGGCTCGTCCTGGCCGAGGAAGGGCCGGACGGGGGGCAGTGGCGCAGCGAGGCCAAGTTCCATTGGGAGCAGGTGTTTCCGGCGGGACGCGACCTCGTCATCGAGCACGCCTACCGGCCGGTGAAGGGCAGCCTCCTGATCGAACGGACCATCCTCGACGACCGTGCCTTCCGCGCCCGCCACTGTCTCGACGACGCGGGCGTCGCGGGCATCCGCCGTCTCCTCGCCGCCAAGGATCGGGAGACCAAGGGCCGGGACGCCACGATCCACGCCGTCGTGGTCCCCTACATCGTCACCACGGCGCGCAACTGGGCGGGCAGCATCGGCACCTTCGCGCTCACCATCGACAAGGGGACCCCCAAGACCCTGGTGAGCCTGTGCCGCAGTGGCATCGCCAAGACCGGACCGACCACCTTCGCCTTCACCGCCACGGACTACGTGCCCGATTCCGATCTGCGGGTGCTCTTCGTCTCCCCGGATGCGGAGGCCCTCGGCATCCGTTAGAGGAGGCCGGAACGCTTCCAGAAAGACGCGCGATGCAGAAAGACACGCGATGACCGACGCCGAGACCTTCGAACTCACCCTGGAGCGCATCGCGCTGATCCGCCGGATGGTGGTGGCCTGGAACCGCGAGGGCGCCGGCGCCCCCGTCGTCCATCCGGATGCGCCCTACGGCAGCACCGACCGGGACGGCGACATCTTCAACGTCACCGGCGACGACGACGGGGCCGACGAGGAGCATCGGGCGCTGGGCGACGGCCTGGCGGTGTTCTGCGCGAACGCCGTCCTGAAGCCGGGGCGCTACGCCTATCACAACACCCTGGCCAAGCTCGATCCGACGGATGTCGGCGACGTGTTTCGCGACGAGGCCACGGGCGAGACGCCCGAGCACGTCACCTTCGACGTCAGCGCCGAGCACATCGCCCTGGTGCAGGCGCTGAACGTGCTCTGGGATACGGCCCGCGACGTGCCGGCCATCGACGTGGCGCGCCCTTACGGCACCGCGTCCGAGCCGCCGACCCTGCACCACGAGATGCAGCCCGCCCTGCAGATCTTCTTGCGCTACGCCGACCTCGGGCCGGGGATGTTCCGGCGGGGTGGGGGCGGCTGGGTCGCGGCCTGAAGATCCAATGAAGACCCTCTCCCGCGGAGGGGAGAGGGTTCGCGTTCCTCAGGCGCCGAGCTTCTTCTTGCGCTGGGCGAGGGTGCGCAGGCGGAGCGCATTGAGCTTGATGAAGCCCGCCGCGTCGCGGTGGTCGTAGGCGACGGCGCCTTCCTCGAAGGTGACGAGATCCTGGTCGTAGAGCGAGTTCGGGCTGGTGCGGCCGATGACGTGGATGCCGCCCTTGTAGAGCTTCAGCCGGACCTCGCCGGTGACCATCTCCTGGCTCTTGTCGATGAGCGCCTGGAGCATCTCCCGCTCCGGCGAGAACCAGAAGCCGTTGTAGATCAGCTCCGCGTATTGCGGCATGATCTGGTCCTTCAGGTGCGCCGCGCCCCGGTCCAGGGTGATCGACTCGATGGCGCGGTGGGCCGGAAGCAGGATGGTGCCGCCCGGCGTCTCGTACATGCCCCGGCTCTTCATGCCGACGAAGCGGTTCTCGACGAGATCGAGGCGGCCGATGCCGTTGTCGTGGCCGAGCTGGTTGAGCTTGGCCAGCAGGGTCGCGGGCGACAGCGCCTCGCCGTCGATGGAGACGGCGTCGCCCTTCTCGAAGCCGATGGTGATGATCGTCGGCGTGTCGGGCGCCTCTTCCGGCGAGAGCGTGCGTGAGAAGACGTAGTCCGGCACCTCGTCGGCGGGGTCCTCCAGCACCTTGCCCTCGGAGGAGGCGTGCAGGAGGTTGGCGTCGACGGAGAACGGGCTCTCGCCGCGCTTGTCCTTGGCGATGGGGATCTGGTGAGCTTCAGCGAAGGCGATGAGTTGCTCACGGCTCTTCAGGTCCCATTCGCGCCACGGGGCGATCACGGTGACGTCGGGCTTCAGCGCATAATAGCCGAGCTCGAACCGGACCTGGTCGTTGCCCTTGCCGGTGGCGCCGTGACAGACGGCGTCGGCGCCGAGGCGCTCGGCGATCTCGATCTGCTTCTTGGCGATGAGCGGCCGGGCGATCGAGGTGCCGAGCAGGTACACCCCCTCGTAGACCGCGTTGGCGCGGAACATCGGGAAGACGTAGTCCCGCACGAATTCCTCGCGCAGGTCCTCGATGAAGATGTTCTCGGGCTTGATGCCGAGGAGTTCGGCCTTCGCCCGCGCGGGCTCCAGCTCCTCGCCCTGGCCGAGATCGGCCGTGAAGGTGATGACCTCGCAGCCGTAGGTGGTCTGCAGCCACTTGAGGATGATCGAGGTGTCGAGGCCGCCCGAATAGGCGAGCACGACCTTGTTGACGGGCTTCGGATTCGCGTCGGTCATCGGACTCGCTTCAGGTTGGAACGGGTATCGGAAGGGGCTGGTCGCGGCTTATCAGCGGACCGCCGATCGGTGCAACCGTCGTGCCGTGGGCGCGTTCGCTCCCCGTGGACACGGCTTCTGCGGCCTTGCCGGAACCACCGTGACGGGCGAAGCTCGTTCCCTCTCAAATCCCGGAGATTCGACGTATGCCGCGCCGGCCGACCCTCGAATTCTGGTACGAGTTCGCCTCCACCTACTCCTACCTCTCGGCCATGCGGATCGAAGCTCTGGCCGATGCCGCCGGGGTCGAGGTGCGCTGGCGGCCCTTCCTCGTCGGCCCGATCTTCGCTGCGCAGGGGTGGAACTCGTCGCCGTTCAACCTCTATCCCGCCAAGGGCCGGCACATGTGGCGGGACTTCGAGCGCGAGGCCGCCCGCCTCGGCCTTCCGCCGGTGACGCGCCCCGATCCGTTCCCGCAGAACAGCCTCAGCGCCACTCGGGCGGCCACCTACGGCATGGACCACGACTGGCTCGTGCCGTTCTCCAAGGCGGTCTACGCGGCCGAGTTCGCGCGGGGCCAGTCCATCGCCGAGCCGCCGGCGGTGGTCGCCCTCCTCAACGGCCTCGGCCTCGACGGGACGATCATCCTGAAACAGGCGGCGGCCGAGGCGAACAAGGGGCGTCTGCGCGTCAACGGCGAGGAGGCGCGCTCGCGCGGCATCTTCGGTGCGCCGACCTTCCTCACCGGCGATGGCGAATTGTTCTGGGGCAACGACCGCCTGGAACAGGCCCTGGCCTGGGCGGCGGGCGATCGTCCGGGAGCGATGCGCGAGTAGACGTTTCGTCCCGGCCCGAACGGGACTAGAAACCGGCCCGATCGTTCCTCGCTTCCGGGCCACCCCATGCGCTTCGACCGTCGGCACTTCCTCGCCTCCACCGCCGGCCTCGGCATCGGCCTCGCGGGCGCCGGCCGGGCCTTCGCCCAGGGCTACGGCCAAGCCTACAAGGTCGACAGCGACGAGGGCCGGCCCGTGGCCAACACCCGCCTGCCCGGCGAGATCGTCGGCGAGATCTCGGGGCTCAAGGGTGTGACCTATGTCGGACCGGCCGAGGCCGAGACGACCCTATACGAGTTCTTCGACTACAATTGCCCGTATTGCCGTAAGGCCGCCGCCGACATGGTCTCTCTGGCCGAGAGCGACCCGACCCTGCGGATCGGTCTGGTCAACAACCCGATCCTGTCGCCGCAATCGGCCCAGGCCGCCAAGGTGGCCCTCGCCGTCCAGCGCAAGCTCGGTTCGGCCGCCGCCTGGAGCCTCTACCGGACGCTGCTCGGGGGACGCGGCACCATCGACGGAACCGGCGCCCTCAAGGCGGCGGCCAAGCTCGGCGTACCGTCGGCCGAACTGGAGACCATCGGCGACAGCGAGGAGGTCCGCCTCGCCCTCAAGGCGCAGATGCGGATGGCGGCCGATCTCGGGCTGGCCGCGACCCCGTCCTACGTGCTCGGCAACACCGGACTCCTCGGCCATCCCGGCGCGAAATCCCTCGCGCGGATGATCGCCGCCACCCGGCGCTGCGACCGGATCGCCTGCTGAACCCGCCTCACCTTCGCCACCGTTTGGCGCGAGCGATGCCTCGGCGCACGATCGCACCGCACAAGCCGGCGCGTCCCCGTTCGGGTCGCGTTTCGCTCTTCGGCTGTCCCGCGCCAGCGCGGCCGTTCGTCTTGCGCCTCCACAACCCGCATGCTAGGCCCTCGCCGCGCCGGAAGGGCGGGTTTTTCCATGACTCGCGCAGACCGGCACGTTCCCAATCCTGACGGTTCCGCACGCCTGCGCCGGACACGGTACACGGCGGCCGGAACCCTAGGGCCGGATTGAAGAGAGAGCGGCGCGTGGCGCAGAACGGTTCCGAGGCGGCTTCTCCGGTTGCAGGCGTGGCAGCGCGCTACGCGTCGGCCTTGTTCGAGCTGGCGCGCGACGAGCGCGCCGTCGACGGCGTGGCCGAGAGCCTGGAGCGCTTCGGCGCCCTGCTCAGCGAGAGTGCGGACCTGCGCCGGCTCGTGCGCAGCCCGGTCTTCTCAGGCGCCGAGCAGGAGGCCGCCATCGGGGCGATCCTCGACAAGGCGGAGATCACGGGTCTCGGCGCGAACTTCATCCGTCTCGCCGCCGCCAACCGCCGCCTGTTCGCCCTGCCGGACATGATCCGCGCCTTCCGCGTCCTGGTGCGGGAATCGAAGGGCATCGTCCGCGCCGAGGTCAGCGTCGCCGAGCGTCCCTCGGATGCGGTGATCGAGGAGATCAAGGCCAGCCTGCGCGACGTCGCCCGCGCCGAGATCGACCTCGATCTCAGGATCGACCCGAGCCTGATCGGCGGCCTCGTCGTCAAGATCGGCAGCCGCATGGTCGACGCGTCCCTGCGGACCAAGCTCAACGGAATTCGCCTTGCGATGCGGGAAGCCCGGTAAGAACCCGCCAGGGTTCCCCCGCTCCCGTCCCAGACCCCATTCATAACGACAACGACAAGAGGCCCGACGATGGACATCCGCGCCGCCGAGATCTCCGCGATCCTGAAGGATCAGATCAAGAATTTCGGCCAGGAAGCCGAAGTCTCCGAGGTGGGTCAGGTTCTGTCCGTCGGTGACGGTATCGCCCGCGCCTACGGCCTCGACAGCGTCCAGGCCGGCGAGATGGTCGAGTTCGAGTCGGGCGTGCGCGGCATGGCCCTCAACCTCGAACAAGACAACGTCGGCATCGTGATCTTTGGGTCCGATCGCGACATCAAGGAAGGCCAGACCGTCAAGCGCACCGGCGCCATCGTCGACGTGCCCGTCGGCAAGGCGCTCCTCGGCCGCGTCGTCGACGCGCTGGGCAACCCCATCGACGGCAAGGGCCCCATCGCCACCACCGAGCGTCGCCGCGTCGACGTGAAGGCCCCGGGCATCATCCCGCGGAAATCCGTGCATGAGCCGATGGCCACCGGCCTCAAGGCCATCGACGCCCTGATCCCCGTCGGCCGCGGCCAGCGCGAGCTCATCATCGGCGATCGCCAGACCGGCAAGACCGCCATCGCCCTCGACACGATCCTCAACCAGAAGCCGGCCCATGCGGGCACCGACGAGAACGCCAAGCTCTACTGCGTCTACGTCGCCATCGGCCAGAAGCGCTCCACCGTCGCCCAGTTCGTGAAGTCCCTGGAAGACAACGGCGCGCTCGAATATTCCATCGTCATCGCCGCCACGGCCTCCGATGCCGCCCCGATGCAGTTCATCGCGCCGTTCGCCGGCTGCGCCATGGGCGAGTACTTCCGCGATAACGGCATGCACGCCGTGATCGTGTACGACGATCTCTCCAAGCAGGCCGTGGCCTACCGCCAGATGTCCCTGCTCCTGCGCCGCCCGCCGGGCCGCGAGGCCTATCCGGGCGACGTGTTCTACCTGCACTCGCGCCTGCTCGAGCGCGCCGCCAAGATGGGCGACGCCGCCGGCAACGGCTCGCTGACCGCCCTGCCGGTCATCGAGACCCAGGCCAACGACGTCTCGGCCTACATCCCCACCAACGTGATCTCGATCACCGACGGCCAGATCTTCCTCGAGACCGACCTGTTCTACCAGGGCATCCGCCCGGCGGTGAACGTCGGCCTCTCGGTCTCGCGCGTGGGCTCCTCGGCCCAGACGAAGGCGATGAAGAAGGTCGCCGGCAAGATCAAGGGCGAGCTCGCGCAGTACCGCGAGATGGCCGCCTTCGCGCAGTTCGGCTCGGACCTCGACGCCTCGACCCAGAAGCTCCTGAACCGAGGCTCGCGCCTCACCGAGCTCCTGAAGCAGCCGCAGTTCTCGCCGCTGAAGATGGAAGAGCAGGTCGCGGTGATCTATGCCGGCGTCAACGGCTACCTCGATGCCCTGCCGGTCTCGAAGGTCCGTCCGTTCGAGGACGCCCTGCTGTCGACCCTGCGCACCAAGCACGCCGATCTGCTGACCAAGATCCGCGACTCGAAGGATCTGTCGGACGACAGCGCCAAGACGCTCAAGGGCGTCGTCGAGGCCGTGGCCAAGTCGCTGGCCTAGTCGCTGGCCTGAAGGACCCTCGGCCGATCCGTTCGGACCGGCCGAACGTCAGTGCAAGAACGTCAGTCTCAGTGAGGCGCCCGGAAAGCCGGGCGCCCCTTCTTGAGCCGCAGCGGATGGATCTGGAAGTCACCCCATGGCGAGTTTGAAGGATCTGCGTAACCGCATCGCTTCGGTGAAGGGGACGCAGAAGATCACCAAGGCCATGCAGATGGTCGCCGCCGCGAAGCTCCGGCGCGCCCAGATGGCCGCCGAGAGCGCGCGTCCCTATGCCGAGAAGATGTCCCAGGTGCTCGGCAACCTCGCGGCCAACCTCGTCGGCGGCGTCCAGGGCCCGAAGCTTCTCTCCGGCACCGGCTCGGAGAAGACCCATCTGCTCATCGTCTGCACGGCCGATCGCGGCCTGTGCGGCGGCTTCAATTCGTCCATCGTGCGTCTCGCCCGTGAGCACATCCGCCGGCTGACGGCCGAGGGCAAGACGGTGAAGATCGTCACCGTCGGCAAGAAGGGCTACGACCTCCTGCGCCGCCAGTACCGCGATCAGATCATCGAGAACCGCGACCTGCGCGGCAACAAGCCGGTGGATTACGAGTTCGCCGCCGAGATCGCCGACAGCGTCATCGCCCGCTTCGAAGCCGGCGAGTTCGACGTGGCGACGTTGTTCTACTCGCGCTTCCGCTCCGTGATCGCCCAGGTGCCCACCGCCCAGAAGCTGATCCCGGCCGAGCTGCCCGAGACCGGCGCCACCGCCCCCGACGCGGCCCTGCAGTTCGAGCCGGACGAGGAGACGATCCTCGACACCCTGCTGCCGCGCAACCTCACGGTTCAGGTGTTCCGCGCGCTCCTCGAGAACGCCGCCTCCGAGCAGGGTGCCCGCACGGGTGCCATGGACTCCGCCACGCGCAACGCGGGCGAGATGATCAAGAAGCAGACGCAGATCTACAACCGCACGCGTCAGGCCATGATCACCAAGGAACTCATCGAAATCATCTCGGGCGCCGAGGCCCTCTAGGCCGCTCCGGCACCCGGACCGCAACATCGTCGAAGGACCCGTATCATGGCGAACACCGCTACCCCCGGCGCCGGCTCCAACAAGGTCGGCCGCATCACCCAGGTCATCGGCCCCGTGGTCGACGTTCACTTCGACGGCCACCTGCCCGAGATCCTGAACGCCCTCGAGACCAAGAACAACGGCAACCGCCTCGTCCTCGAAGTCGCCATGCAGCTCGGTGAGAGCACCGTGCGCTGCGTCGCCATGGACACCTCGGAAGGCCTCGTGCGCGGCCAGGAAGTCACCGACACCGGCGAGGCCATCAAGGTCCCGGTGGGCTTCAACACCCTCGGCCGCATCATGAACGTCATCGGCGAGCCGATCGACGAGGCCGGCCCGATCGTCTCCGAGACCCTGCGCGCCATCCACCAGCCGGCTCCGTCCTACGCCGAGCAGTCCACCGAGTCGCAGATCCTCGTCACCGGCATCAAGGTGGTCGATCTCCTCGCCCCCTACGCCAAGGGCGGCAAGATCGGCCTGTTCGGCGGCGCCGGCGTCGGCAAGACCGTGCTGATCATGGAGCTCATCAACAACATCGCCAAGGTGCACTCGGGCTACTCGGTGTTCGCCGGCGTCGGCGAGCGCACCCGCGAGGGCAACGATCTCTACCACGAGATGATCGAGTCCAAGGTCAACATGGACCCCAAGGAGAACAACGGCTCGGCCGAAGGCTCCAAGTGCGCCCTCGTCTACGGCCAGATGAACGAGTCCCCCGGCGCCCGCTCGCGCGTCGCGCTCACCGGCCTCACGATCGCCGAGGATTTCCGCGACCAGGGCCAGGACGTGCTGTTCTTCGTGGACAACATCTTCCGCTTCACCCAGGCCGGCTCGGAAGTGTCGGCGCTGCTCGGCCGCATCCCCTCCGCCGTGGGCTACCAGCCGACGCTCGCCACCGACATGGGCGCCCTGCAGGAGCGCATCACCACCACCACCAAGGGCTCGATCACCTCGGTGCAGGCCATCTACGTGCCGGCCGACGATCTGACCGACCCGGCGCCCGCCGCCTCGTTCGCCCACCTCGACGCCACGACCGTGCTGTCGCGCTCCATCGCCGAGAAGGGCATCTACCCGGCTGTGGATCCGCTGGACTCGACCTCGCGCATGCTCAACCCCGCCGTTCTGGGCGAGGAGCATTACGGCGTCGCCCGTCAGGTCCAGCAGACCCTGCAGCGCTACAAGGCTCTGCAGGACATCATCGCGATCCTGGGCATGGACGAGCTTTCGGAAGAGGATAAGCTCACCGTCGCCCGCGCCCGCAAGATCGAGCGCTTCTTCTCGCAGCCGTTCTCGGTGGCCGAGATCTTCACCGGCTCGCCCGGCATCCAGGTGCCGCTGGCCGACACCATCAAGGGCTTCAAGGGCCTCGTGAACGGCGACTACGACGATCTGCCGGAGGCGGCGTTCTACATGGTCGGCACCATCGAGGACGCCAAGGAGAAGGCCAAGAAGATCGCGGCGGCGGCCTGATCTTGAACACCAGGATCGGTCTTCTCCTCGTCGGCCTCCTGGTCGGTGGCCTCGTCGGGTATCTCACCCGGCCCCAGGCCGCCGAGATCAGAATCGGCGACTTTAGCCTCGAGGTTCAGGGGGACAAGCCGGCCGGTACGGGCGGCGGCTCCCTGACCACCGGCCAGATGCAGCATATCGGCATCTTCGGCGTCATCGGCGCGGCTCTGGGCCTCGGCGCCGGCTTCGTCGCCGGTCGCGGCCGGGCCTGAACCGTTCCACGGCGCACGGCCCCGGGCCGCGCGCCGTCTCTCAACGACAGACACCCCGAACCGGGATTCGCGACGTCATGGCCACCTTCCAGTTCGATTTCGTCGGTCCCGAGCGGACGGTGTATTCCGGCCCCATCGAGGCCGTGCAGCTGCCCGGCGTCGAGGGCGAGATGACCGTCCTGCCGGGGCACGCCCCCGTCCTGACCGCCCTCAAGGTCGGCGTCATCGTCATCAACGAGGCCGGGCACGCCGGCAAGCGCGTGCTCGTGCGCGGAGGCTTCGCCGATATCGGGCCGACCTCCGTCACCGTCATCGCCGAGCGGGCCAATCCGTTCGAGGAGATCACGCCGGAATCCCTCGACCGCGACATCGCCGCCATCGAGCTGCAGCGCGACGCGACCACGGATTTTGCCAAGAAGGACGAGCTCAACGGCCAGATCGTCCAGCTTCAGGATGCCAAGGTCGCCCTGGCGTTTTGATCCGGCGTCCGCTTGATCGAAGCGGTCGCAGGATCACGAAGCCCGCGCGGCGCTTGAGCGAAGCCCAAATCCGCCATCCCGAAGGGATCAACCGGATTTGGTACGAGGTTCAGTCCAGGGCGCGGGCGAGCAGGATCTTGCGTGCGCCCGCATCGGCCTGACAGCCGCCGGCGAGCCAGAGCGCGCGCGCACGGCTCAGACGCCGTCCGATCTCAGGCCCGGCCGGGATGCCCCTTGCCAGGAGATCGCCCCCGGTCAGGGGAAAGACCGGCACCGGCACTTCGCCCCGAACCATCCGACCGAGCAGATCGCGGGCCTCCGGCGTCGGATGCGGTCGGTCACCGCCGTCCAGAACAGCGAGGGCGAGCGCGAGGGCCCAGGCTCCGTGAACGGCCGTCAGGCTTCGCACCCCGAAACCGTCGATCTCGGCCGTGTCCTTCACAGCGGCGAGCGCCCTGGCATAGACCACGAGCCCGTTCTGTTCCGCCTTCGACAGGCGTAGCCGCAAGGCCAGCCGCTCCGCGTCGTCCACCGAGAACACCGCGAGGGCCGCCAACCGTGCGGTCTCGTCCCAGGGCGGCCGGGCCACCCGTTCGAACCGCCGGAGATCGCCGATCCCGCCGATGAGCCGGCCTAGAAGCCCCGTCTCGCTCAAGGTCGTCACCGCCGGCACCGCGCCGGTTGCGAGAAGCAGCTTCAGCAGCTCCGAACGCACCCGCTCGCGCGACAGGCCATCGAGGGCCGCCCGAGCCCTGATGCAGGCCGCCAAGCCTTCAGGGTCGGGTACCCCGGCGCCGTAGCGGGCCTGGAACCGGAAGAACCGCAGGATGCGCAGGGCATCCTCGCGGATGCGGGTCGCAGCCTCGCCGATGAAGCGGACGCGGCCGGCCGCGAGGTCCGCCATCCCCCCCGTCGTGTCGTGCAATTCCCCGGTCGCATCGACCGAGAGGGCGTTGATGGTGAAATCCCGCCGCTCCGCATCGAGGCCGAAGTCGCGGCCGAAGCGGACCACGGCGTGGCGCCCGTCGGTCTCGATGTCCTCGCGCAGGGTCGTGACCTCGAACGTCGCCCCCTCGGCCGTCAGCGTGACGGTACCGTGCTCGATCCCCGTGGGGATGCTGCGCAGGCCGGCGGCTCCGGCCCGGGCGATGACGGCGTCGGGCAGGAGGGTGGTGGCGAGATCGATGTCGTCGGAGGGATGGCCGAGGAGCGCGTCGCGCACGCAGCCGCCGACGAGGCGCGTGTGCTCGCCCGGCACGCTCAGCGCCGTCAGCACCCGGGCGAGGCCGGGCGTCGCGAGGAGACGGCGCGGTCCGTCGGGATCGAGGCGGTGCCCGCTCACTGGAAACGGCCCGGCACCACCACGCCGTTCTCCATGTGCGGCGGCACGTAGCCGCCGCGATGGCGCTCTCCGAACAGCCCCGTGGCCACGAGGGACAGGATCACCAGCACGATCCCCGCCAGGGTCAGGCGGAAGACCTTGCCCTCCCAGTGGGCATGGTGCCGGGGATGCCGCCCGCTGAGGGCGAGATACCCCGCGAACAGCAGGAACGGCAGGAGGAAGATCAGGACTTCCTCGACGAGCTTGCGGATCATGACACTCTCATTCGGGCCGGCGGCAAGGTGCCGGATCAGGGATAAAGGCGTTCGTGAAGGTTGTTCACGATGCCGGCCGTCACGCCCCAGATCCGATGGGCGCCGTAGGCGATCACATAGTAGCGCCGGGTGCGTCCCCGCCAGACCGCGCTCTCGATCCGCCGCCGGCCCCGGTCGAGGAGATAGGAGAGCGGCGCCTCGAAGGTCTCGGCGACCTCGTCGGGGTTGAGGCGCAGGGTGGCGCCCGGATCGACGAGGCCGAGCACGGGCGTCACCAGGAACCCCGTGGCCGAGAGGTAGGGGTCGAGATAACCGAGGGTCCGGATCGCGCCGGCCTCGAGGCCGATCTCCTCGCGGGCCTCCCGCAGGGCGGCGCCGGCCGGGGTCGCATCGCTGGGGTCGATCTTGCCGCCCGGAAACGCGATCTGGCCGGAATGGTCGCGCAGGTGCGCGGAGCGGACGGTGAAGACGACGCCGAGCCCATCGGGGCGCGGCACCACCGGCACCAGCACCGCCGCGCGCCGATGCGGCCCCGCCGGCACCACGTCGATGCCGTCGAGATCGTGGTCGCCGCGGGGGTTGGCCGTCGGGTCCCCCAGCCCGGGCGGCTCCGCGTCAAGATACAGGGCGGCGCGCCGGACGAGGTCGGCGACGGCGGCATCGCTCATGCGGCGCCGCTGGGCGCGATCCGGTGGAACGTGCCGCCGGCCGCGATGCCGAGCCAGCCGTCGCGCTCCTCGGCGAGCGCCACAAGGTCGTAGGTCAGGGCCCGGGTCACCAGAGCCCACAGGCCGCGCCGGACATGCACGTAAGGGCGCAGGCCCCCGGCCTCGTCCTCCTCGAACCGCAGAGCGTGGTCGGAATCCACCGCCACGAGGTCGTCGACGTTGGTGCGCAGCGCGATGCGGCGGCCGTCGCCATCGCCCTCCACCGCCATCTCGACGGCGACGAAGGCGGCGTCCTCCACGGTGATCCCGACGCTCTCCACCGGCGTCACCAGCACGACGCGGCCATCAGGCTCGCGCCGCAGGATCGAGGCGAACAGCTTGACGAGCGCCGGGCGCCGGATCGGCGCGCCGTCGTGAAACCACGTCCCATCGGCGGCGATGCGCATGTCGATGGCACCGCAATAGGGCGGGTTCCACTGATCGACGGGCGGAGGCCCGCGCCGGGGCAGGTCGCCGAGGGCGGCGCTCAGGCGGTCGATGGTCGGATCGGATTGCGTCGGCGTCATGCGGATCAAGATAGCGCCTGGGAACGGCTTGGGAACGCCCGGCCCCCCAATCGACGCGCCAACCCCCTGCGTCCGATTCGCGACCGGAAAAGCACTGTCAAACGCAAGGCGCGCGCCTGCGTCGTCGCGCCGACCTTGCCAGGGTGACGCAAACGGCGCCACACTCGCGGCTCACGGTCGCCGTGCGGCCGATCCCCATCCACCGCCATCGACCTGCAGACGTCGAAGATCTGCAGACGTCGAGGCGGACCGCGAGGACCGACACCGCATGACGCAAGGCTCCCAGCCGGCCACGACCCTCGACGACGGCATCGTCGCCACGGCGGAAGCGTGTCTCGGGGCCGTGGGCGGCGCGCGTGAGGCGGTTCACAAGGTCATCTTCGGCCAGGAACAGGTGGTCGATCTCTCGCTGATCACCATCCTCTCCGGCGGCCACGGCCTTCTCGTCGGCCTGCCCGGCCTCGCCAAGACCAAGCTGGTGGAGACGTTGGGCACCGTGCTCGGCCTCGACGGCCGCCGGGTCCAGTTCACCCCCGACCTGATGCCCTCGGACATCCTCGGCACCGAGATTTTGGACGAGGACGCCAACCGCCACCGCTCGTTCCGGTTCGTGAAGGGGCCGGTCTTCACCCAGCTCCTCATGGCCGACGAGATCAACCGCGCGAGCCCGCGGACCCAGTCGGCCCTGCTGCAGGCGATGCAGGAGCATTTCGTTTCCGTGGCCGGCGAGCGCCACGACCTGCCACGCCCCTTCCACGTGCTGGCGACCCAGAACCCCATCGAGCAGGAGGGCACCTACCCGCTGCCGGAGGCCCAGCTCGACCGGTTCCTCCTGGAGATCGACGTCGGCTACCCCGATCGCGCCGCCGAGCGCCGCATCCTCATCGAGACCACGGGTATCGACGACCACAAGCCCCAGGCGGTGATGACGACGGAGCAGCTCCTCACGGCCCAGCGCCTCGTGCGCCGCCTGCCCGTGGGCGACGCCGTGATCGATGCGATCCTCGACCTCGTGCGCTCGGCCCGCCCCGAGGGCGGCGACCCGTCCCTCAAGGGCAAGCTCCTGTGGGGACCCGGCCCCCGCGCCAGCCAGGCCCTGACCCTGGCGGTGCGCGCCCGCGCCCTCATCGAGGGCCGCGTCGCGCCCTCCATCGCCGACGTGAAGGCGTTGGCCGAACCCGTCCTCAAGCACCGCATGGCCCTGAGTTTTTCCGCGCGCGCCGACGGCGAGACCATTCCGGGTCTCATCGCCGGACTCGCGGCCAAGCTCTAGCCCATGGCCATGGCACCGACGCGGGTCCTTCCGGCCGAGGCCCGCGCGCCCGGGCGACGCGAGACCGAGAGCGCCCTCACCCTCGCCGAGCGGATGCCGCGTCTGATCCTCGAGGCGCGGCGCGTCTCGACGACCCTGGCCCACGGCCTGCACGGCCGCCGCCGGGCGGGGCCCGGCGAGAGCTTCTGGCAGTTCCGCCCCTTCGTTGCCGGCGAGGCCGCAGCGCGCATCGACTGGCGCCGCTCGGCCCGCGACGACCGGCTCTACGTGCGCGAGCGCGAATGGGAGGCGGCCCACAACATCTGGTTCTGGATCGACCGCTCCGCCTCCATGGGTTTCGCCTCGCACCTCGCCCAGGCCCCCAAGGTCGAGCGCGCCCTGGTGCTGGCCTTCGCCCTGGCCGACACTCTGGTGGAGGGCGGCGAGCGCACGGGGCTCCTAGGCCTCACCCGCGCCGTCACCTCGCGCCGGATCGTCGAGACCCTGGCCCAGGCCCTCGTCGGCGACCGGGCCGGCCTCACCCGCGACACGCCGCCCCGCGCCACGCCGGGCCGCTTCGACGAGGCGATCCTGATCAGCGATTTCCTGTCGCCCCTGCCCGAGGTGAAGGCGACCGTCGAGACCATCGCGGCGCACGGCACCCACGGCCACCTCGTCATGATCGTCGACCCCGTGGAGGAGACCTTCCCATTCTCGGGGCAAGCCGTCCTGCACGACCCCGAGACCGACCGCAGCCTCGCCATCGGCGATGCCGGGGCCTGGGGCGAGGCCTATCGCACGCGCATCGCCGGGCACCGGGCCGGCCTCTCCGAGATCGCCCGCGCCCAGGGCTGGACCCTGACCGTCCACCGCACCGACCGACCGGCCAGCGAAGCCGCCCTTCGCCTGCTCACCCTCGTCGCCGCCGCGCGCGGGACCGGCTGAGGATCGCCACCGTGCTCGGATTCCCCCTGACCTTCGCCGCACCCCTGGCGCTCGCCGCGCTCATCACCCTGCCGGCCCTGTGGTTCCTCCTGCGGGTGACGCCGCCGCGCCCGCGGCGCATCGATTTTCCGCCGTTGCGGATCATGGCCGATCTGCTGCCCAGGCGCGAGACGCCGGCCCGGACGCCGCCCTGGCTCCTGATCCTGCGCCTGCTGGTCGCCGCCTTCCTCATCCTCGCCGTCTCCGGCCCGGTCTGGAACCCGTCGGGCCTCGGCGGGGATGCGGGGCGCACGCCCCTCGTGGTGGTGATCGACAACGGGTTCACCGCCGCCCACGACTGGCGCGAGCGCCTGAGGGTCGCCGACGACGCCGTCGAGACCGCCGCCCGCGACGGACGCCCCGTCGCGCTGGTGGCCCTGGCCGAACCGGCCGCACCCATCGAGGCGCGGGCGCCGGCCGATGCGTTGGAGCGCCTGCGCGCCATCGCGCCCCGGCCGCACCTCGCCGAGCGCGGTGCGCATCTCCCCGCCCTCTCGGCATTCTTCGAGCGCACATCTGGCGCCGCCGTCCTCTGGATCAGCGATGGCGTGACGGGGCCGGGGGAGGAGCCCTTCGCCAAGGGCCTCGCCGACCTCGTAGGCAAGCATGGTACCACCCTCACCATCCTGAGGGCCGACCGTCCACCGGCCCTCGCCCTGTCGGCGGCCGAGTCCGGCGGACGCCTCACCGCCCACGTCCTGCGCGCGGCGGCCAACGGCCGCGATGGCGGAATCGTGCGCGCCCTCGACCAGAAGGGCCTGCCGCTCGCCGAGCACGACTTCACCTTCGCGGATGACGCCACCGAGACGGAGATCGCCTTCGACCTGCCGGTGGAACTGCGCAACGGCATCAGTAGGCTCGAAATCCTCGGCGAGCGCTCGGCCGGCGCCGTGACCCTGGTGGACGAGCGCGGCAAGCGCCGCCGCGTCGGCCTCGTCTTCGGCGGGACCAGCGATCAGGCCCAGCCGCTCCTGGCCCCGACCCACTACCTGTCCCGCGCCCTGGTGCCCTTCGCCGACGTGCAGGAGCCGCGCGGCGCCAAGGGCGTCGCCGAATCCGTCGCGCAGATGCTCGACGGGCAGGTCTCCGTCCTGGTGCTCGCCGATGTCGGCGCCCTCGACGCCGCCACCCTGGAGCGCGTCGAATCCTTCGTCGATGCGGGCGGCTTGCTCCTGCGTTTCGCCGGGCCGCGGCTCGCCGCCGGCAACGATCCCCTCGTGCCCGTACGCCTGCGCCGCGGCGGCCGGACGCTGGGCGGCACCCTGTCCTGGGACAGCCCGAAGACCCTGGCGACCTTCGCGCCCGAGAGCCCGTTCGCCGGCCTCGTCCCCCCGGCCGATATCGGCGTGCGCCGCCAGATCCTGGCCGAGCCCGACGGCGAGCTGCCGGGCCGCACCTGGGCCTCCCTGCAGGACGGCACGCCCATCGTGACGGCGCAGAAGCGGGGGCAGGGGCTCGTGGTTTTGTTCCACGTCACCGCCGACACCACGTGGTCGAACCTGCCCCTGTCGGGCCTGTTCATCGACATGCTGCGCCGCGTCGTCGCCCTGGCCGGAACCGGTGCCGCGCCCGTCGGCGACGTCGCCCGTCCCCCCGCCGCGGTGCTCGCTCCGCGCCTGACCCTCGACGGATTCGGGGCGCTCGGCACGCCGCCGGCCGGCGCCACCGCCGTACCGGCGGACTACGCCGAGCGCGGTTCGTTCGAGCATCCGCCCGGCTTCTACGGCCCCGCCGAGGGCGGCGTCGCCGTCAACGCCCTGACGGTGGCCGACCGCCTCAAGCCCCTCGACTTCGCTCCCCTGGCCGCCGCCCGCACGGGATCGCTCGCCGGCGCCGAGACCCTCGACCTACGCGCCACGCTCTTCTCCCTGGCCCTCATGCTCCTACTGCTCGATACCCTCGCGGGCCTCTGGCTCGGCGGCTTCTTCCGCCGCGTCGGCGGCCGGGCGGCCACGGCCGCCGCCGTGGTCCTCTGCCTCGCGGCCCCGAACCTCGTTCCGGCGCCGGCCCGGGCTCAGGCTCCGGCTCAAGCTCAGGCGGCCGGGCGACCGAACGGCTTCGACTCGGCGCTCGCCACCCGCCTCGCCTTCGTCGTCACCGGCGACGAGGCGGCGGATACGGCGAGCCGCGCCGGCCTCGCCGGCCTGACGCAGGTGCTCGCCAACCGCACGGCCCTGGAACCGGGCGACCCCATCGGCATCGATCCGGCCAAGGACGAACTCGCCTTCTATCCGCTGATCTACTGGCCCATCGTCGCCGGCCGGCCCCAACCGAGCGCCGTCGCGATCCGGCGCATCGACGCGTTCATGCGCAACGGCGGCACCGTCCTGTTCGACACCCGCGACGCGCTGACCGCCCGCCCCGGCGGACCGCCGACCCCGGAGGCCCTCTATCTCCGCACCATGCTCTCGACCCTCGAAGTCCCCGAACTGGAACCGATCCCGGCCGACCACGTGCTGACCAAGGCGTTCTATCTCGTGGATACGTTCCCCGGCCGCTACGCCACGGGCCAGACCTGGGTCGAGGCCCTGCCGCCGGCCGCCGAGGGCACCGAGCGCCGCCCGGCGCGGGCCGGCGACGGGGTGTCGCCCATCGTCATCACCGGCAACGATCTCGCCGCCGCCTGGGCGGTCGGCAAGCGCGGCGAGCCGCTCTACCCAATCGTCGGCGGCGAGGAGCGCCAACGCGAGATGGCGCTCCGCGGCGGGGTGAATTTCGTGATCTACACCCTGACCGGCAACTACAAGGCCGACCAGGTCCACGTGCCGGCCCTGCTGGAACGGCTGGGCCAATGAGGGGAACCGAAACAGGAATGCGGGAGGCCACACGCCGATGCTGAGCCTCAGCTTCACCCCCCTCGTGCCCTGGCCGGTGCTCATCGGCTTCGGCGTTCTCGTCGCGGTGTTCGCCGTGCTGGCGGTCCTGGCGCGCGGGCGTACGGCGGTTCTGCGCGCCTTGGCCCTCGGCTTGGTGCTGCTCGCCATCGCCAACCCGGCCCTGGTCCGGGAGGACCGCGAGCCGGTGAAGGACATCGTCGCCGTCGTGGTGGACCGCTCGGGCTCGCAGGGCCTCGGCGACCGACCGGCGATGACGGATGCCGTGCGGGCCGAGCTCCAGCGCCGCTTCGGTGCCCTGACGGGGATCGAGCCGCGCTTCGTCGACGTGCCCGACGCCAAGGACAGCGACGACGGCACCAAGCTCTTCACCGCCCTGTCGCAAGCGCTCGCCGACGTGCCGCCGGAACGGATGGCCGGCGTGGTGATGCTGACCGATGGCGTGGTGCACGACATCCCGGCCTCCGCGGCGGCGCTCGGCATCAAGGGGCCGCTTCACGTCCTCGTCACGGGCCATCCCGACGAGCGCGACCGCCAGATCAAGCTCATCGAGGCGCCGCGCTTCGGCATCGTCGGGCGCGATCTCACGATCCGCGCGGAGGTGATGGAGCGCGCCGGCACCGGTAACGCCGTCGTCACCGTGCGCCGGGACGGCGAGGAAGTGGGCCGGCGCGCCTTCCCCACGGGACGGCCGTTCTCGCTCACCATGCGGATCGAGCATGGCGGTCCGAACGTCGTCGAGATCGAGGTCGAGCCGCTGCCGGGCGAGCTCACGACGGTGAACAACCGCGCCGTCCTGCCCATCGAGGGCATCCGCGAAAAGCTCCGGGTGCTGCTGGTCTCGGGCGAGCCGCACCAGGGTGAGCGCACCTGGCGCAACCTGCTCAAATCCGACGCCAACGTCGATCTCGTCCACTTCACCATCCTGCGCCCGCCGGAGAAGCAGGACGGCACGCCGATCTCGGAGCTGTCGCTCATCGCCTTTCCGACGCGGGAGCTGTTCGTCCAGAAGATCAAGGATTTCGACCTGATCATCTTCGACCGCTACGCCAACCAGAGCGTGCTGCCCTCGGCCTATTTCGACAACATCGTCCGCTACGTCCGCGAGGGCGGGGCGCTGCTCATCGCGGCGGGGCCGGAATTCGCGGGCCAAGCGAGCCTGTCGCGCACCCGGCTCTCGGCGATCCTGCCGGGCGAGCCCAACGGGCGGGTGGTCGAGCAGCCCTACAAGGCCGCATTGACCGGCACCGGCACCCGCCATCCGGTGACCCGGGCGCTGCCCGGCTCGGAGGCCTCGCCGCCGGCCTGGGGCGACTGGCTGCGCATCGTCTCCGCCCAGGTGAAGCCCGGCATCCAGCCGATCCTTCAAGGGCCGAACGCCCTGCCGCTGCTGGCCCTGTCGCGCGAGGACAAGGGCCGCGTCGCGCTGCTGCTCTCGGACCATGCCTGGCTGTGGGCCCGGGGCTACCAGGAGGGCGGCCCCTACCTCGACCTGCTGCGGCGGCTGGGCCATTGGCTGATGAAGGAGCCGGCCCTCGAGGAGGAGGCCCTGCGCGCCCAGACCACGGGGCGCGGGCGCGAGGTCCGCGTCGAGCGCCAGACCATGGCCGACACCGTCGAGCCCGTCACGGTCACGGGACCCACGGGCACCGAGCGCAGCCTGACCCTGGGCCAAGCCGAGCCCGGCCTGTTCTCGGCGACCTTCGAGGCGGAGCAGCTCGGGCTGCACACCCTGCGCTCGGGCAGCCTCGTCGCCTTCGTCAGCGTCGGCCCGCCGAACCCGCGCGAACTCGCCGACGTGTTCAGCGACACCGAGCGCCTCAAGGCCCTGGCCGAGGCCACGGGCGGCTCGATCCGCCGCGTCGCCGAGGCCGGCGGCACGGTGGTGCCGCGCCTCCAGGCCGTGCGCGGCGGGCGGGCGAGCGGCGCCGACTGGATCGGCTTCCGCCCGAGCGACAGCGCCAACATTCGGGGTGTGGCGGTCTATCCTCTGGCCCTCGGCCTTTGGGCGTTGGCGGCCCTCGCGGCGGCGGTGCTCGCCATGTGGCTGGTGGAGGGGCGGCGCGGCCGGACGGCCTGACGCCCGTGGTGAGGGACGGGAAACCAAGTTCCGCCGCGGGGCGGTGCGGTTAAGGTCCGCTGAAGGGCGGGGATCGCATATTGCATACGATCGCCCAGCGTGCTCCGGACCGAACCCATGCCCCTGACCCTCATCGACACCGCCGCGCCCTCCCTGGCCGAGGCGGACAACATGCGGCTTTCGGAGCTTCTGGGCGCCCTGAGCCACGCCCTGGACCTGACCGAGGGCCAGCCCGTGGGTCACTGCGTCCGCGCCTGCTGGATCGGCGTGCATGTCGGCCGGACCCTGGGGTTGCCCGATCTTCAGCTGTGGGAGCTATACTACGCGATCCTGCTGAAGGATCTCGGCTGCTCGTCCAACGCCGCCCGGATCTGCCAGCTCTATCTGGCCGACGATCTCGCGTTCAAGCACGACTACAAGACTGTGAGCGACCGCCTGCCCCAGGTGCTCGGCTTCGTGTTCTCGCATACGGGCCTCAAGGCGGGACTGGCCGACCGTTTCCGCGCCATCCTCAACATCCTGCAGAACGGCGGCGAGATCGCCCAGGAACTCATCGAGACCCGCTGCCAGCGCGGCGCCGAGATCGCCCGGCAGATGCGGTTTCCCGAGGCCGTCTGCGGCGGCATCCTGGCCCTGGACGAGCACTGGAACGGGCAGGGCAAGCCCAACAAGCTGGCCGGCCCGGCGATCCCGCTCTACGCCCGCATCGCTCTCCTGGCGCAGATCGTGGACGTGTTCCACCGCTCGGCCGGCCGCGACGCGGCCATGGCGGAGATCCGCTCGCGCGCGGGCACGTGGTTCGACCCGCAGGTGGTGGCGGCCTTCGAGCACGTCGCCGGATCGGAAGCGTTCTGGACGGTCCTGGCGTCGGACGATGTCGAGGACGCTGTGTTCGCCCTCGAACCGGCCCAGCGCCAGATCGTGGTCGATGCGGATTACCTCGACGACATCGCCCGGGCGTTCGCGCAGATCATCGATTCGAAGAGTCCGTTCACCTCCGGCCATTCCGAGCGCGTCGCGGTCTATGCCGACCTCATCGCGGAGGAGCTCGGCTTCGATTCCGAGCGCCGTCGCTGGCTCAAGCGGGCCGCCCTCCTGCACGACATCGGCAAGCTCGGGGTCTCCAACGCCATCCTCGACAAGAACGGCAAGCTCGACGACGCGGAATGGGTGGCGATGCGCAACCACGCGGCGCTCTCCGAGAACATCCTCGGCCGGGTCATCGCGTTCCGGGACATGGCGCGCATCGGCGGCGGGCACCATGAGCGCCTCGACGGCAAAGGCTATCCCCGGGGCCTCGCGGGTGAGGCCATCTGCATCGAGACCCGCATCGTCTCGGTCTCGGACGTGTTCGACGCCCTCACGGCCAATCGCCCCTACCGGGCGGCGATGCCGATCCCGAAGGCCCTGGGGATCATGCGGGCCGAGGTCGGGGCGTCGTTCGACCCAAGGTGCTTCGCGGCCCTGGAACGGGCGCTGTCGAAGCTCGACGCGCTCCAGAACGCGGCCTGACCGCCTCGCCGGAAGCCGAACTCACGCAGTTCGGCCGGCAAAGAACCGTGCGATCTCCGCCGCCGCCCGGTCCGGGGCTTCCCGATGCGGAAAGTGCCCGACGCCCTCCAATGGCGCGAGGTCCAGGTCCGAAAACGTCTCGCCGAGACGGTCGGTCCAGGCGTAGGGGAACAGCGGGTCGGCGGTGCCCCAGCGCACGCAGGTCGGCACGGTGATGGGGGCCTGCGGCGGGGCTTCGCCCTCGATCATGGCGAGGCGGCCGGCTTGCGCGCTGACGTACCAGTTGAAGCCGCCCTGCAGGTTGCCCGGAGCCATGAAGTTGTCGGTGAAGGCGTCGAGGACGTCGTCGAAGGCCGCCGGGTTGCCGCCGGCCCAGTGCCTCAGGAAGTGGCCGATGTAGAGCCGGCAGGCCTCGCGGGACGACCCGACGAGGGCGGCGGCGAACGGCTTCACATGAAACGATTGGTACCAGATCTCGGCGAGCATCTCGGGCGCGGCCAGGCGCGGACCGATGCCCGGATAGGGGCAGTCGAAGAAGAACAGGCCGGTGAGGCGTTCGGGTGCCGCACGCCCTAGAGCCTGACCGACATAGGCGCCGACATCGTGACCCACCACGCCGGCGCGCTCGATCCCGAGGGCATCGAGGAGCCCCACGATGTCGGCGGCGTGAACATCCGCGCCGGCCTCGGTCGAAGGGCCGGAATCGGGTTTCTCGCTGGTCCCGAAGCCGCGCAGGTCGGGCGCGATGAGATCGAACCGATCGGCAAGCCGCTTCATCACCGGCTCCCAGGTCAACCAGAATTCCGGCCAGCCGTGGAGCAGGACCAGGGGCTGGCCCTGTCCCACGTGGGCGACGTGGAGATCGACGCCGTTGGCGCGCACGGTCTCGTGGCGAATCGTCGAAGGGCTGTCCGTCATCGTTCACTCCCGCGCGACTGCCGCGCGGAGGATCAACGCGTGCGCACCGCGCTCACGTTCCCCGCAACCATCCCGGCGGCGCCGGACACGAGTTCGCACCACAGGAAGCGGGTGGGATCGACGGGACCGGGCGGGATCAGCCGGCCGGGCGGCACCGGCGTGAAGCCGAAGCGGCGGTAATAGGGGGCGTCGCCCACCAGCACGACGAGGCCGTGGCCAGCGGCGCGGGCCGCGTCCAGGCTCGCCCGCATCAGGGCGCCGCCGATGCCGCGCCCCTCGAAGCTCGGATCGACGGTGAGGGGCCCCAGCACCAGGAGGGGGCCTTGCGCCTCCGCCGGCCCGAGGCGCACGGAACCGACGAGGTAGGTGCCGACCAGCGCCGTGAAGCACAGGTCGGCGACGGGTGTGGTGCCCTCGCGCAGGCGGTAGGCGGTGCGGGCGAAGCGCCCCGGCCCGAAGGCGCGGGCGTGCAGGCGCTCGATGGCCTGCGCATCGCCGGGATGCTCCGTCCGGAGGACCAGGGGCAGAGAGGTCACGTGGCCCGGGCCGAGAAGTCGATGCGCGGGTCGATCCAGGTGTAGATCAGGTCCGACAGGAGATTCACCGCAAGCCCCACGAGGGAGAAGATGTACAGGGTCGCGAACACCACCGGATAGTCGCGCCCGACGATGGAGGTGAAGGACAGGAGCCCGAGACCGTCGAGGGAGAAGATCGTCTCGATGAGGAGCGAGCCGGTGAAGAAGGCCGAGATGAACGCCGCCGGGAAGCCCGCGATGACGATGAGCATGGCGTTGCGAAAAACGTGCCCGTAGAGCACGCGGCGCTCGGACAGGCCCTTCATCCGCGCGGTCAGCACGTACTGCTTGCGGATCTCGTCGAGGAACGAGTTCTTCGTGAGCAGGGTCGAGGTGGCGAAGGCCCCGAGCACCAGGGCGGCGAGGGGCAGGGCCATGTGCCAGGCGTAATCCACCGCCTTGCCCCACAGGCTCAAGCTGTCGAAGTTCTCGCTGGTGAGACCGCGTAAGGGGAAGATCTGGAAGAACGAGCCGCCGGCGAACAGGATGATCAGAGCGATGCCGAACAGGAAGCTCGGGATCGCGTAGCCGACGATGACGACGCCCGAGGTCCAGAGGTCGAAGCGCGAGCCGTCATGCACGGCCTTGCGGATGCCGAGCGGAATCGAGATGGCGTAGGAGATGAGCGTCATCCACAGGCCGAGGGAAATCGACACCGGCAGGCGCTCGCGGATCAACTGCAGCACCGACACATCGCGAAAGTAGCTGTTGCCGAAATCGAACCGGGCGTAGTCCCAGATCATCTTCAGGAAGCGCTCGGGGGCCGGCTTGTCGAAGCCGAACTGCTGTTCGAGCTTCTTGATGAAGGCCGGATCGAGCCCCTGCGCCCCGCGATAGCGCGCGCTGCCCTCGCCGCCGGCCCCGGACTTGGCCGCCCCGCCGAGATCGCCGGCCCCACCGGTGACCCGCGACAGGCTGCCCTCGCCCTGGCCCTGGAGCTGAGCCAGGACCCGCTCGACGGGGCCGCCGGGGGCGAACTGCACGATGACGAAGGTGATGAGCATGATGCCGAGGATCGTCGGCACCATGAGGGCGAGGCGGCGCAGGATGTAGGAGGGCAAGCGGGGGACCTCAGTTTCGGCCGATGCGCCGGGCCTTGGCGACATCGTACCACCACAGGGCGGGTGCGCCGAGGTCGTAGGCGGGCCCCTTGGCCGGGCGGCCGTAGACGTCCCACAGGGCGAGGCGATGATCCGCCTTGTACCACATGGGCACCCAGTAGCGCCCGGCCCGCAAGGTCCGGTCGAGGGCGCGGCAGGCGGTGACGAGATCTTTTCGCGAGGCCGCGTTGGCGACCTTATCGATGAGCCGGTCGATGGCCGGATTGGCGATGCCCGCGAGGTTGTTGGAGCCGGGCGTCGTGGCACTCCCCGAGCCGTAGGCCTCGCGCAGCTCGGCGCCCGGCGTCATCCCGCTGGCGTAGCGCCGGGACGTCACGTCGAAGTCGAAATCCTTGAGGCGGGACTGGTACTGCGAGGCGTCGACCACCCGCATGCGCGCCTTGATGCCGATGAGGCCGAGGTTGCGGATGAACGGGTGCGTCACCGGCTCGAAGACGGGATCGCTGTCGAGGAACTCGATCTCCAGGGGCTTGCCGCCGGGGAGCCGCACGACCCCGCCGTCCCGGGTGCAGCCGGCCTCGCGCAGGAGCGCCACGGCGCGGCTGAGATTGGCCCGGTCCTGACCCGATCCGTCGGACTCAGGGGGGCTCCAGGCCTCGCCGAACACCGCCGCCGGCAGGTCGGCGCGCAGGGGATCGAGGAGGGCGAGTTCGGCCGCGTCGGGCGTGCCCGTGGCCTTGAGGTCGGAATTCTCGAAGAACGAGGCCGTGCGGATGTAGGCCCCGTAGAACAGGTTCTTGTTCGACCACGCGAAATCGAAGCACAGGCCGATGGCCTCCCGCACCCGGGCATCGCGAAACGCCTCGCGGCGGGTGTTGAGGAACCAGCCCTGCGTGCCGGAGGGACGCGCATCGGGCACGATCTCCTTGCGCACCCGGCCCTCGGTGACGGCGGGAAAGTCGTAGAGCGTCGCCCAGACCCGGGAGGTGAATTCTTCGCGAAACGTGAAGGCGCCGCTCTTGAACGCCTCGAAGCCCACCTGCCGGTCGCGAAAATACTCGTACCGGATGGCGTCGAAATTGTTCTGGCCGATGGTCACGGGGAGATCGACGGCCCAGTAATCGGCCACGCGCTGCAGCTCGATGAAGCGGCCGGGCTCCAGGCGCCCGACCTGATACGGGCCAGAGCCGAGGGGCGCCTCCAGGGTCGAGGCCTCGAAGTCGCGCTTGTCGTAGTAGGCCGCCGAGAACACTGGCAGGCCGGCCACGAACAGGGGCAGGTCGCGGCTGCGGCCCGGCACGAAGTTGACCACGACGGTCTCGTCGCCCTCGGCGGTCGCCCCGCTCATATCCTGGAGCATCTGGGCGATGCCCGGATGGCCCTTGGCCTTGAGGATCATGAGCGAGAACGCGACGTCCCGGGCGGTGATCCGGGTGCCGTCGTGGAACCGGGCCTGGGGCCGCAGGGCGAAGCGGTAGGTCAGGCCGTCCTCGGAGATCTCCACCGCGCGGGCGAGTAATCCGTAGACGGCGTCGGGCTCGTCCAGCGCCCGCACCATCAGGGAGTCGAAGGTGAGGTTCATGCCGGCCGCGCCATCGCCGCGCAGGACGTAGATGTTGAGGGTGTTGAAGGTGTCGTTCGCCTGATTGCCCTGGGTGGAGGCGAGCTGCGCCGAGAACCGGCCGCCACGCGGCGCCTCGGGGTTGACGTAGTCGAAGTTCCGGAAGTCGGCGGGGTACTTGAGGTCGCCGAAGCTCGACAGGCCGTGGCGGGCGGCCGCTTCGGCCCGGCCGAGCCCCGGCAGGGCGGATGCGGCGGCAAGCGCCCCGGCGCCGAGGACGACCTTGCGCCGGCTCGGGCCGCTCAACGCGGGGCCCCGGTCTTGGCGGCGAGCGCCTCGTCGTACCACCACGTCGTCGGGAAACCCGAACTGCCGTAGGTCGGCAGGATCTTGGGACGGTTGAACCGGTTCCAGCGGATCGTCCGCGAGACGTTGGAGGCCCATTGCGGCACGACGTAATCGTGGGCGAGCAGCACCCGGTCGAGGGCATGGGTGGCGGCCAGAACGCCCGGCCGATCCTTCGCGTAGATCACCTTCTCCACCAGGGCGTCGATGCCTGCGTCCTTGATGCCGATGAGGTTGCGCGAGCCCTCCTTGCCGGCGGCGGCCGAGCCCCAGTACTCGCGCTGCTCGTTGCCGGGCGAGAGGGATTCGGGCCACGAGGTCGTGGTGATGTCGAAGTCGAAGGCGCGCAGACGGTTCTGGTACTGCGCCTGGTCGATGACCCGCAGATTGCTCTGGATGCCGATGAGCTTGAGCTGCGCGGCGAACGGCAGCACCACCCGCTCAAACACGCTCTGGAATTCGAGGAACTCGACGGTGAGGGGCTCGCCCGTCTTGGCGTTGACCATCTGGCCGCCGCGGAGCTCGTAGCCGGCCTCCTTGAGAAGGCGCACGGCCTCGCGCAGGTTGGCGCGCACGGAATCCGGCGTTCCGGCGACGGGGTTGGTGTAGGGCGTGGTGAAGACGGAGGCCGGGACCTTGTCGCGCACGCTCTCCAGGATCGCCAGCTCGTCGCCCTGGGACAGGCCGGAGGACGCGAGCTCCGAGCCGTAGAAGTACGAGTCGATGCGCTTGTAGAGGCCGAAGAACAGCGACCGGTTCATCTCCTCGAAGTTCATGGCGAGATTGAAGGCCCGGCGCACGCGCGGATCGGCGAACTTCGCCCGGCGGGTGTTGAACGCGAAGGCCTGCATGTTGCCGTTGCCGCGATCGGGGAACTCCTCCTTGACGAGGCGGCCCTCCTTCACGGCCGGGAAATCGTCGTAGGCGGTGGCCCAGTTGCGGGCGACGTTCTCGGCCCGGAAATCGTAGAGGTCGCCCTTCAGGGCCTCGATCTGCACGGTGGAGTCGCGAAAATACTCGAACCGCAGGGTGCCGAAATTGTTGCGCCCGACGTTCACGGGCAAGTCCTTGCCCCAGTAATCGGCCACCCGCTCGTAGGTGGCGCTGCGGCCCGGCTCGAACTTGGCGAGGCGATAGGGGCCGGAGCCGAGCGGGATCTCCAGGGTGGTCTGCGTCACGTCGCGGGGGCGTCCCTGTGCGTCCGTGCCCGTCCACCAGTGTTTCGGCAGCACGCGCAGCTGGCCGATGACCTGCGGCAGCTCGCGGTTTCCGGCCTCGGCGAAGCTGAACGTCACCTCGCGCGGTCCCGTGACCTCGGCCTTGGTCACGCTCTGGTAGTAGGCGGCGAGCGACGGGCTGTTCTCCTTCTGCACCTGGAAGGACCATACCACGTCCTCGGGGGTGATCGGCTTTCCGTCGTGCCAGCGCGCGCCCTCGCGCAGGCGGTAGGTGACCGCCGAGAGGTCGTCGGCGAGGCGCAGACCCTCGGCGACGAGGCCGTAGGACGAGAACGGCTCGTCCGCCGATTCCGTCGTCAGGGTATCGTAGAGCTGCGCGATGCCGTTCTCGAGGTCGCCCTTGCGGCCCGCCACGACGATGTTGAAGTTGTCGAAGCCCCCCTGCGCCCCGAGGCGCACGAGGCCGCCCTTGGGGGCGGCCGGGTCGGCGTAGTCGAAATGCTTGAAGTCGGGCGGGTATTTCGGCTCGCCCATGAGGGTGACGGCGTGGCGCCACGCGCCGGACGGCGCCGTGGCGGCAGCGGTCTGGCCGGCCGGATCGGGGGCAGCGCGCGCCACGGGCGCCATCGCGCAGAGGGCCAGGCCGGCGGCCAGGGACAGGGCGAAGGATCGTCCGATCAGGGCGTGTCGCATCACGATGGCGCGGTCTTTCCGGTTGGTCCAGGGCCTCGCGCATGCCGTCCGCACGACGACAGCAGGCGGCCGTTCTAGGACGGACTGAGGGGAGGCGCCAAGGGTGCGCGTCCGCGCAGTGGAGTGTGCGCGTCCGCGCAGTGGAGTGTGCGCGTCCGCGCAGTGGAGCGTGCGCGTCCGCGCAGTGGAGCGTGCGCGTCCGCGCAGTGGAGCGTGCGCGTCCGCGCAGTGGAGCGTGCGCGTCCACGCAGCTGTCCCATAGCCCCGAACGAAGAAGGCCGGGACTGAGCCCGGCCTTCTCGATCGTCAGGGGATTCGCCGACCTACTCGGCCGGCTTCGGCGCCGGAGCCGGCGGAGCTTCGGCCGGAGGCGCGGGCGGGGCAGGGGGGGCGTCGGCCGGAGGAGCCGGCGGGGCGGGCGGCTTCTCGGCCGGGGGGGCCGGAGGCGTCTCGGGCGCGGGCGGGGGAGCGGCCGGAGCCGGCTTGGCCTCGGCAGGTTTGTCGGCCGGCTTGGCCGCGTCAGGCTTGGCCGCGTCGGGCTTGGCCTCGGCCTTCTTCTCGGCCGCCGGCAGCGGCGCCGGGGTGTCGGCGAGGGTGCGCAGATACGCGATCACGTCGGCGCGCTCGGTGGGCGAGGTGATGCCGGCGAACGCCATCTTGGTGCCGGCGACGTAGCCTTTCGGGCTCGTCAGGAAGTGGTCGAGTTCGTCGTAGGTCCAGGCGCCGCCCTTCTCCTTGAGGGCGGCCGAGTACTCGAACCCGCTCTCATGGGCCTTCTGGCGCTCGACGACGCCCCAGAGGTGCGGGCCGACCTTGTTGGGGCCGCCCTTGTCGAAGCTGTGGCACGAGGCGCACTTCTTGGCGGCCGACTGGCCCTTGTCGGCGCTGGCGCTGGCCAGCCGGATCGGCAGGGGCTCGGCCTTCGCCTCGGGGGCACCCCCGGCGGCCTTGGCCTGCGGCTCGGGCAGGGCGTAGCCGGCGGCGCCGGCGGGCTTGGGATGGTAGATCAGCTCGGCGACGAACCCGGACCCCACGGCGAACAGGAGTGCGCCGAGCGCAGCACCCGCGACCTTGTTCAGCTCGAAAGAGTCCATTCTCGACAACTCCGATGCGTCCGGCTGGGCGCGTGTGCGGGCGGGTCCGGACACGGGATGTGTCGGACTTTGGAAACAGTCGAGGGTGCTTAGCCGCTGGAGCCCGATCTTGACAATGGCGCTCGGGGACGCCGCGTAGTCGCAGAGGCCGATCCGTCACCCGTGTGGCGCCGAAATCCGGCCCCCGCATGACAACACCCGCCCCCACTGCTAAGCGGACCGCGTGAAACGCGCCGCAGCGCGGCGTTTTGCGAGAGACACGCGGCAGCCGGCCGGCCGGAGCGATCGTCGAAGATATGTCCGACCCCCTCGTGCTCATCCCCGCGCGCCTTGCCGCGACGCGCCTGCCGGACAAGCCGCTTCTCGATCTCTGCGGCGCCCCGATGATCGTCCATGTCTGGCGCAGGGCCGTGGAGGCCGGGATCGGCCCCGTGGTGGTGGCCACCGACACCGCCGCCATCCGTGACGTGATCGAGGCCGAGGGCGGCATCGCGGTGATGACCCGGGCCGACCACCCGTCGGGGTCGGACCGCCTCGCCGAGGCCCTGGAGATCATTGATCCGCAGGGCAACCACGACATCGTCGTCAACGTGCAGGGCGACCTGCCGACCATCGATCCGGCCATCATCGGCGCCGCGATCCTGCCGCTGGCCGACAAGGCGGTGGACATCGCCACCCTGTGCGCGCTCATCACCGACGAGGCGGAGCGCGACGATCCCAACGTGGTCAAGCTCGTGGGCCATCCCATCTCCCCGCACCGCCTGCGGGCGCTCTACTTTACCCGGGCGCGGGCGCCGTGGGGGGAGGGGCCGCATTACCATCACATCGGCCTCTACGCGTATCGCCGCCGGGCGCTGGCGCGGTTCATGGCCCTGCCGCCCGGCACGCTCGAGGTCCGCGAAAAGCTCGAACAGCTGCGGGCGCTGGAGGCCGGCATGCGCATCGACGCCATCCTGGTCGACGATCTGCCGCTCGGCGTCGACACGCCGGCCGACCTGGAGCGCGCGCGCGCCGTGCTCTCGGCCCGTCGCCTGAACTGAACAGCCCGACCCGACAAAAGCCCGACCCGAGAAGAGTCCGATGCCCCACCGCACCATCTCCTACCAGGGCGAGCCCGGCGCCAACTCGCACATCCTCTGCGCCCAGGCCTATCCCGACTGGACGCCGCTGCCGTGCCCGACCTTCGAGGACGCCTTCGCAGCGGTGAACGAGGGCCGCGCCGCCCGCGCGATGATTCCCATTGAGAACTCCATCGCGGGCCGGGTCGCCGACATCCACCACCTCATCCCGACGGCGCGCCTGCACATCGTGGCCGAGCACTTCCTGCCGATCCATTTTCAGCTGATGGTTCTGCCGGGGACCGAGGTGGAGGCGCTGCGAAGCGTGCACAGCCACGTCCACGCGCTGGGCCAGTGCCGCAAGATCATCCGGCGCCTCGGCCTGCGCGCCGTGGTGGCGGGCGACACGGCGGGCGCCGCCCGCGAGGTCGCCGAGGCGCGGGACCCGAGCCGAGGCGCCCTGGCGCCGGCGCTCGCGGCCGAGGTCTACGGCCTCGAGATCGTGGCGCGGGACGTCGAAGACGAGAGCCACAACACCACGCGCTTCGTGGTGTTCGCGCCCGATCCGAAGCCGATCGCGGCGGAGGCGGGTCCGGCGGTGACGAGCTTCATCTTCCGGGTGCGCAACATCCCGGCCGCCCTCTACAAGGCGCTCGGCGGGTTCGCCACCAACGGCGTCAACATGTCGAAGCTCGAGAGCTACATGGTCGAGGGCCAGTTCTCGGCGACCCAGTTCTACGCCGAGGTCGACGGCCACCCCGACGAGCCGGGCCTCGCCCGCGCCCTCGAGGAACTCGCCTACTTTTCGCGGGAGGTACGGATCATCGGCACCTACCCGGCCGATCCCTATCGCGAGGTCAGCCGCCTGGCGGCGGAGTAGGTGGCCCGACGGCGGACCTGCATCACGCCGCGGCGGCGCGCAAGCCCGCCCGATATGCCTGGGTCTGTCCCGCGTAACCCCATGCGTCACCGGGCACTTCGTCGATGACGACGTAGGTCGCCGTGGGCAACTCCCGACCCAGCACGGCGCCGAGCAGCGCGTGCGCGGCGGTGACGAAGTGTGCCTTCTCCTGCGTCGTGTTGGTGCCCGAAGTCACCTTCGCGTCGAGATGAGCCGCGACTGTGACCGGCGCGGCGCCGACGGTCCAGGAGGCCGTCTCCACCCGCTCGATCAGGACGGCCGTGAGATCGGCCTTCTTGCGGAGCACATCCGCCATCAAGGCGGTGATGCCCGCCTGCAAATCCTCGATCTGCGCCGCCGCGATCGGGCCGGCAACCTTCACGTTCACGAACGGCATTTCGCCCTCCACGCCATCCGGCTCGGCCATCCCGAACCTTCGACACGATGAAGGTAGGCGCGCCACATCATTTCGAATATCAGAAACTTTTAAACTGATAGTTTTACAAAACAGAACGATCGCGATGTTGCCGACGAATCTCGACATGGACGTTCTGCGGTCCTTCGTGACCGGGGTCGATCTCGGCGGGTTCGCCAAGGCGGCCACACGGCTCGGCCGCTCGCCATCGGCGGTCAGCCTGCAACTCCGCAAGCTGGAGGATCAGGTCGGAAGGCCGCTCTTCCGGAAACAGGGACGCGGCCTTACCCTGACCGAGGCCGGGGAAACGCTGCTCGGCTACGCCCGTCGGCTTCTCGATCTCAACGACACCGCCCTGGCGGCCCTGCGCGTGCCTGCTTTGTCCGGTGATGTCCGGGTCGGTCTACCGCAGGATTTCGCCGAGACGCATTTCCCGACGGTCCTGGCCCGGTTCGCGCGCGCGCATCCGGGCGTCCGCATCGAAGCCCGGGTCGAAAGGAACGCCGAACTGCGTGCCGCCTTCGAGGCGGGGGATCTCGATCTCGTTCTCCTGTGGCGGGAGGACAACGGACTATCGCGAGGCGAAACGGTGATCGATCTGCCCATGGTCTGGGTCGGTCCGCATGACGGCTACAGGCATGAGCCCGGCCAAGCACTTCCTCTCGTGGCCTTCGATGCACCATGCCTGTTCCGGCGCGCCGCCCTCGCTGCCCTCGACGAGGGTGGCATCCCGTGGCGAACGAGCTTCAGCAGCCCAAGCCTGACCGGGCTCTGGGCGGCCGTCGCGGCCGGGCTCGGCGTCACGGTGCGAACACCCCATGGCCTCCCGCCGGCACTCTCGCCGCTCGACCCGACGGCGGCGGGCTTGCCGAAGCTGCCCTGCCTGAGCCTGTCGCTGCTGAGCGCGGGATCGAGCAATCCGACCGCAGAGCACCTCACGACCGTTCTCAGGGAGTCCTTCGCGGGCGGGGCCATCCAACTGGAACGCGGCGATCTTACGGAAGACGGATCTGTGATCCAACGACCGCCATCACTCTGACGTCATCGCCGACCGGCATAGGGAGGGCTCGGCTTCCGATACCCGGCCGCCGATGCCGCCTCAGCCGCCCCGGCTCGTGCTCGCCAGCCCCGCCGTCCGGCAGATGTCCTTGGCGGGTTCGTTGAGGATGGTCTCGGCCGCCGGCACGTCGCGGTCGGCCTCGACCATGCGGGCCTGGATCGGCGAGACCGCCGGGGCGGCGGACGCGTAGGCCATGGCGGTGGTGGGAACGCTCGGGGCCGCGGGGGCACCCGGCTTGCGCTTCTCGTAGAACGCGTTGCCGCCGGCCACCGCCACGTAGTGCATGTTGTCATAGGGGAAGCGCAGGCCGGCCGTGTGGAAGTGCATGGCCCGGCCGACCTTGGGGTGGCGCTGGCCGTCGAGCACCGCGTCGGTCACCTCGGCGACGCGCTGCAGGTCCTTGGCCTCCATGGATTTGGTCAGCACGCCCGGCGCAAATTGCCGGGGCTGGCCGACCACGGAGCAGATGCCGCTCCCCGGGGGCGCCGATTTCACGCGGTTCATCACCACCGTGCCGACGGCCAGCAGCCCGTCGCGGTCGCTGCGGTTCGATTCGAAGTACATGGCCCGCCCGAGGCAGTCGCGCTCCGCGTCCGTGGCGGCGACGGGCTGGGCCAGGGCGACGGAGCCCGTGGTCTGGCCGGGAATCAGGGTGGAATTGCAGGCACCGAGGGAGGGGACCGCCAGGATCAGACCGAGGAGAGAACCCGTTTTCGTCGCCCACGAACCCTGCATGCCGTCTCGCTCCCTAGTGATGTGTTCGCCGGGGCGCGGGGCCGGGGGCGATGCGTGACGGTCAGGCTTGGCCGTCATTCGGGTCTTTTTCGGGCAGCGCCCGGAGGTCAGGCGGCTTTCGGCCGGGCTGCGTCGCACGTCGCCGGGGACTGTGCCGTATCGGCCTCACCCAGGACGGGCGCCGGGGGAAACTCGATGATGCGCAGGACCGCGGCGGCGGGCGCCTCCGGCTCGGACGGCGCAGCCTCGGGGACCGGGGCCTCGGGAACGGGTGCCGGGCGCGACTGGGCGAACAGGGCGGCACCCGCCTTGGACCCGGCGGCCTTGATCAGGGTGGCCTCGCCGCAGGTGCCGGCCATGCGGTGGCCGAGGTCGAGGAGGCGCTCGCGCTCGACGCAGTAGGCCGCCACCCGGGCGCGGGCGTATTCCGGCATGCCGGCGATCAGGGCGTCGAGTTCGGCGCCCTGCGCCCGGTACAGGGTGGTGATGAGCTCGACGGGGATCGGGTACTTCGCCAGGGTCGGCGCGGTCGGCCGGAGGGGAGAGGCTGCCATCGCGGGTCCAGTCACTGTGCGGAAGCACCAGTTCGGCCCGATTTGGTTAACGGAGGGTTACTCGCGCTTGATCAGCCGATCGACCACGAGGTCCGACCAGAAGCCCGGGCGGAAGTCGCGCTTCAGGGCCTCGGGGTCGTAGACCGTCTCGACCCAGGTGAGGAAGTCGAGGCCACGCGCCTCGCCCTCTCGCAGGTACGCCGCGAAGAACGCGTCGAGGATGCCGGTCTTGGCGAAGCGGAAATGGCCGTAGCGGGCCGAGAGCTGGCCCATGGCCTCCGCGACGGGCCGGCCTTCGTGCAGGATGAGGTAGAGCACCGCGCCCATGCCGGCCCGGTCCGCGCCCGACTTGCAGTGCATCATCGCCGGATACTCGACGCCCGCGAAGAAGTCCTTCGCGGCCAGGATCGTCTCGCGGGACGGGGCCTCGCGCGAGCGCAGGACGAATTCCACCAGGGTCAGGCCCTGGCGCGCGCAGGCCTCGCGCTGGAGCGGCCACGAGCCGTGCTCGCGCCCGCCCCGGAGCGAGATCACCGTGCGGACGCCCTGGCGCTTGAACCAGGCGAGCTGGTGCGGCGTCGGCTGGGCCGAGCGCCACAGCTTGCCCTGGCCGACCCGGTGGCGGTTGAGATAGGCGAGGCGAAACACGCCGTGATCGACCAGCAGCATGTTGGCCCAGGCCTTCGCCCGCGAGACCGGGCCGGCGATGGGCCGCTCGAACCGGGCGATGCGGGCCATGCGCCGCGCGTAGCGGGTCTCTGGCTTGAGGAAGCGCTTGAACACGGAGCGGGGAACGTCGCGGCTGTCTCGGGGGGAGTCCCCAGCCTCTAACAGGCGCTCACCGGCCGGGCAAACCGAGGCGCGCGATCCGGCATCGCCCTTGCCTTGTCTTCGCCCGGATCGTCATCTTCGATACCGTCGTCGGAGCGATGCCATCGAGCGCGGGGACCGTCATGAGCACGAGCACCACCAGTATCCGCCGCGCCCGCCCCACCGATGCCGACCGCCTGTCGGACGTGTTCGACGAGACCTGGCGCGCGGCGTATCGGGGGCTCATCCCGGGCGTCTCCCTGGAACGGATGATCGCCCGGCGCAGCGCGCAATGGTGGCTCGGCGCCGCTCAGCGCCGGCGCCCCCTCGTGGTGGTGGAGACGGGCGAGGGCGTGGTGGGCTACGCGGTCTACGGACCGGCCCGGAGCCGCAGCCTCGGCACCGAGGGCGAGATCGACGAACTCTACATCCGGCCGGAGTACCAGGGCCTCGGCCTCGGCCGCCGCCTGTTCCGCGCCGTCCGCAACGACATGCACGACCACGGCCTCCACACGGTCGGGGTCTGGGCGCTCGAGGGCAACGACCGGGCGGAGACGTTCTACCTGGGGCTCGGCGCCACCGTCGCCGGGCGGGGCAGCGACAGCATCGCCGGCTCGGTGCTGCCCAAGGTCGGCTATCGCTTCGACTGACGCCGCCTCGCCAAACCGCGACGGCCTCCCCACCTGAGGTCCGGGCCGTTCCGGCCGGAGGGAGAGCCGATGGACGCCACCGGGCACGAGACCGTCACCGCGCGGGACTGGGACGACCGCGTCGCGCGGCTCACGGAGAAACTGCCGGCGCGCCTGGCCCGCGCCCTCGACTGGCTGCGCGAGCCCTCGCGGCGGATCATCCGGATCGTCGCCGCGCTGCTGTTCATCTTCGGCGGGGTGTTCTCGATCCTGCCCGTGCTCGGCCTGTGGATGCTGCCCGTGGGCCTCGCCCTCCTCAGCGAGGACGTGCCCGGCCTCAAGGTGCCCCTGGAGCGGAGCGCACGCTGGATCGGGGCGACCTGGGCCCGCGTGACGGCATCCTTCAAGAGATAGACGTCCTCCGCGCGGACGCGTGATAATCCCCGCCAAACGTAGCCGGGCAAGGGAGCCGGCGATTTCCTTGGTGACGCAACGGCCCTAAGACACGCCGGGAGAGGCCCTGGCGGCCCGGAAAACGCGGGAGAAACAGCTCATGATCATCGACAACGTCTCGATCGGAAAGAACGCGCCCGACGACGTGAACGTCATCATCGAGGTTCCCATCGGCGGCGACCCGATCAAGTACGAGATGGACAAGGAATCCGGTGCCCTCGTGGTCGACCGGTTCCTCTACACGGCGATGCATTACCCGGGCAATTACGGCTTCATCCCGCACACCCTCTCGGGCGACGGCGACCCGTGCGACGTGCTCGTCGCCAACACCCGCGCCATCGCGCCGGGCGCCGTCATGAGCGTGCGCCCCGTCGGCGTGCTGGTGATGGAGGACAATGCCGGCGAGGACGAGAAGATCATCGCCGTGCCGTCGCGCCACCTCACCATGCGGTACGACCGCGTCGAGAACTACACCGACCTGCCCGACATCACGATCCACCAGATCCAGCACTTCTTCGAGCACTACAAGGATCTGGAGCCGGGCAAGTGGGTCAAGATCGTGCGCTGGGGCGACAAGGCCGAGGCCCACCGCCTCATCCTCGAGGGCGTCGAGCGCGCCAAAGCTAACAAGGCGAAGTAAGCCCGAAGCGGCGCGGGCGGCCTACAGGGCCTGCCCGCGCAACAACCTCGGCAGGGTGCCGCGCGCCGCGGCGGCCTGCCCGATGAACAGGCGCTTGAGGCCGGGCAGGCGGTCGACGAGGCCGAGGCCGAGGTCGCGCGCGAGGCGCACCGGCAGGGCGTCCGTGGAGAACAGGCGGTTGAGCCCGTCCGTCATCGCCCCCATGGCGAGGGTCTCGAACCGGCGGTCGCGCTCGTAGGCCTGCAGCACATCGGGCGCTCCCGGATCGAGGCCGAGGCGCAGGGCGTCGGTGACCGCCTGCGCCAGGGACGCCGCGCCCGCGAGCCCGAGGTTCAGCCCCTGGCCGGCGATGGGGTGGATGACGTGGGCGGCGTCGCCCAGCAGCGCCATCCTGTCGGCGCGGAACCGGCGGGCGATGCCGAAGGCGAGGGGGTGCGCGCTCGGGCCGGCCTCCAGCACGAGGCGGCCGAGGCCGTGGCCGAACCGGCGCTCGATCTCCGCCAGGGTCTCGTCGGGGCCGCCGCCGAGGAGGGCGGGGACATCCGCCGCCCGCTCGGTCCAGACGATGGACGAGCGGTGCGAAGGTTTCCCGTCTTCGCGTTCGCCGCCATCGACGAGGGGCAGGATGGCGAAGGGACCGCTCGGCAGGAAATGCTCCCAGGCGCGGCCCGCATGCGGGCGCTCGTGCCCGATGGTCGCGACGATGCCCGATTGCGGATACGACCAGCCGACCCAGCCGATGCCGGCCCCCTCGCGCAGGCGCGAGCGCGCCCCGTCCGCCGCCACGAGGAGGGTCGCGGATTCGGTCCGTCCGTCCGTGCGCTGGAGTTCGATGGCCTCGGGCCCCGGATCGGCCGCCGCGATCCCGACGGCATCGAGGACCACGCCCGCCTTCGCGCAGGCCGCCAGCAGCGCTTCGACCAGGGGCTCGGCCTCGACCATGTGGGCGAAGGGCTCGCCGGCCTGCGCGTCCTGTGCCGAAGGCTCTTGCGCGGAAGGCTCTTGCGCGGAAGGTTCTTGCGCGGAAGGTTCTTGCGCAAAGGTGAGGAAGACCGGGCGGACGGGGTCGGCGAGCCGGCTGTCGCTCACCACCATGTCGCGGATCGGCTCGGCCGCCACGGAAACCGTCTCCCAGATCCCGAGGCGCTCGAACATCCGCCGCCCGCCCGCCGCCACGGCGAAGGCCCGGCCGCGGTGACGCGACGCGCCGGAGGCCAGACCCGGATCGCAGACGGTGACGGCCAGGGCCGGGCCGTGGGCCTGCTTCAGGGCGAGCGCCAGGCTCAAGCCCGGAATCCCGGCCCCGGCCACCACCACCCTGCGCTGCCCCGATCCGCCCATCGCGCGTCCCCCCATCGAACTCGCCCGGAGTGCCACTCCCCGGACCTCAGGGCAACGCGCGGGCGTCGCCCGCGGCAGCGGCATCGTCGCCGGCCGCATGGATCACGGCACCCAGGCTTGCTATGGCGGCCCGATCGTCCGTCTGACCACCGAGGGCACCCATGGCCGGCATCGTCGCCGAACTCCTCGACATCCTCGATCTCGCGCCCTTGGGGGCGGACCGGTTCCGGGGCGAGAGCCTGCAGACCGGCTGGTTCCGGGTGTTCGGCGGACAGGTGGTGGCGCAGGCCCTGGTGGCGGCCTCGCGCACGGTGCCGGAGACGCGTCCGCCCCACTCCCTGCACGCCTACTTCCTGCTGGGCGGCGATCCCAAGGCGCCCATCGACTACGCCGTCGAGCGCATCCGCGACGGGCGCAGCTTCGCCACCCGCCGGGTGGTGGCGACCCAGCACGACCGGGCGATCTTCGCCATGTCGGTCTCCTACCACGATGCGGAAGCGGGGGCGGTCCATCAGGCGACGATGCCGGACGTGCCGCCCCCCGAGGCGGTGGCCGAGGCCCCCGCCGCCGCCGCGCAGGCGGCCCGGGACGGCGCGGTGATCCCGGCGCCGATCCTGTCCTACTTCGGGCGCAAGCGTCCCATCGAGCTGCGGCCCGTGGAGATCGAGCGCTACCTGCGCCGCGCGCCGCGCGATCCGCGCTTCCATGTCTGGATGCGCGCCGTCGACCGTCTCCCCGACAATCCTGCGATCCACCGCGCGGTGCTCGCCTACGCCTCCGACATGACGCTGCTGGACGCCACCCTGATTCCGCACGGGCAGACGGTGTTCGACGGCGAGATCCAGTCGGCGAGCCTCGACCACGCCCTGTGGCTGCACCGTCCGTTCCGGGCCGACGACTGGCTGCTCTACGCCCAGGACAGCCCGAGCGCCGAGGGTGCGCGGGGCTTCGCCCGGGGCCAGATCTTTTCGCGGGACGGCACCCTGGTGGCCTCCGTCGCCCAGGAGGGCATGATCCGGCCACGTCGTCCGGAGGCCTGAACGTTCGGTCCGCCGATGCGGCGCGTCGACCCCACATTTGCCGGTTTTTACGGCAACATGCCTTCTGAGATTGCAAACTTGGCTGGAATCACGCCTGCATCGGCGGCAGCGTTCGGACAGTTTCTGGGCAGATACGGCCATGGGGAAAAAGTTCCCTTTGGCATAGTCCTTGAATGAGGCGGTCGAGCGTCAGGGTCATTCCGATCCGCGCGGAATCAACCGGACCAGCCGGGTCGCGACGCACAAGCGCGCCGGCCGGGTGACCACTCGGGACAAGGGGGCGCCGCCCATGAAAATCGTGATGGCTATCATCAAGCCGTTCAAACTGGAGGAGGTCCGGGACGCCCTGACCGGCATCGGCGTGCACGGGCTCACCGTCACCGAGGTGAAGGGCTACGGCCGCCAGAAGGGCCATACCGAGATCTACCGCGGCGCCGAGTACGCCGTGAGCTTCCTGCCCAAGCTGAAGATCGAGGTGGCGGTGGCCGCCGATCTCACCGGCAGCGTCATCGATGCCATCGCGGCCGCCGCCCGCACGGGCCAGATCGGCGACGGCAAGATCTTCGTGCTGCCCCTCGAGAAAGCGGTGCGCATCCGCACCGGCGAGACCGACATCGACGCCCTCTGAGGGCCGGAAGCTTCCACCGCGCGCCCGTTTCGACGGGCCTGGGGAGAGTCGGGCCACCGGCCCCCGCCCTTCTGCCCGCCCTTCTGATTGTCCCCTTCAGCATCGCACAGCGACCGGGAGTCCTGTTTCCATGAAACTTCGCAATGCCCTGGCGCTCGGAATGGGAGGCGCCGCCCTGGCGCTCCTGTTCGTCGAGCCATCCCTCGCGCAGTCGCCGACCACGGAGGCCGTGCCGGCCGCCGCGAGCGCCGCGCCCGTCCCGAACAAGGGCGACACCGCCTGGATGCTCATCTCCAGCGCCCTGGTGCTGCTGATGGTCGTGCCGGGCCTCGCCCTGTTCTACGGCGGCCTCGTGCGCACCAAGAACATGCTCTCGGTGCTGACGCAGGTCTTCGCCATCGCCTGCATCTCCTGCCTCCTGTTTGTGATCTTCGGCTACAGCCTCGCCTTCACCAACGGCGGCGGCCTCAACGATTTCGTCGGCGGTTTCTCCAAGGCCTTCCTCAAGGGCATCGACGCGAACTCCACCGTCGCCACCTTCTCCAACGGCGTCGTGATCCCCGAATACGTCTACATCTGCTTCCAGATGACGTTCGCGATGATCACCCCGGCCCTCATCGTCGGCGCCTTCGCCGAGCGGATGAAGTTCTCGGCGCTGGTCGTGTTCATGATTCTCTGGACCACGCTGATCTACTTCCCGATGGCCCACATGGTCTGGTACTGGGGTGGCCCGGATGCCGTCGGCAACGCCGCCAAGGCGCTGGCCGCCGCCACCGACGACGCCTCGAAGGCGACCGCGCAGGCGGCCCTCGACGCCGTCAACGCCGATGCCGGCCTGCTCTTCAAGTGGGGCGCCCTCGACTTCGCCGGCGGCACCGTGGTGCACATCAATGCCGGTGTCGCGGGCTTCGTCGGCTGCCTCATGCTCGGCAAGCGCATCGGCTACGGCCGTGACCTGCTCGCCCCGCACTCCCTGACCATGACGGCCATCGGCGCCTCGCTGCTCTGGGTCGGCTGGTTCGGCTTCAACGCCGGCTCCAACCTCGAGTCCAACGGCACCGCCGCCATGGCGATGCTGAACACCTTCGTCGCCACCGCCGCCGCCGCTCTCTCCTGGCTGTTCGTGGAATGGATGCTGAAGGGCAAGCCGTCGCTGCTGGGCATGCTGTCGGGCGCCATCGCGGGCCTCGTGGCCGTCACCCCGGCCGCCGGCTTCGCCGGCCCCATGGGCTCCATCGTCCTCGGCCTCGTGGCCGGCGCCGTCTGCTTCGTCATGTGCTCCACGGTGAAGAACGCGCTGGGCTACGACGATTCCCTCGACGTGTTCGGCGTGCATTGCATCGGCGGCATCCTCGGCGCCCTCGCCACCGGCATCCTCGTCAACGTCGATTTCGGCGGCGTCGGCCTGCCGGACTACACCACCAAGCCCGGCGAACTCGCCGTCGGGACCTACGACATGGCCGCGGCGATGCTGTCGCAGGCCAAGGCCGTGGGCTTCACCATCCTGTGGTCGGGCGTCGGCTCGGCGATCCTGTACAAGCTCGTCGACCTCACCATCGGCCTGCGCGTCACCCAGGACGAGGAGCGCGAGGGCCTCGACATCGCCGATCACGGCGAGCGCGCCTACAACTACTAGGACTCGCTCTTACGCGGACAAGCTGTCGGGGCCGCCCGTCGGGGCGGCCCCGAACGAACCCTCGCAAAAGGCCCCGGATCGCACGATCCGGGGCTTTTTTCGTCTGCGCACCCGCTCCGTCCACCATCCGATCTGGCGTGAGACACCTCACTTAAACCCGCATTAACCGCGTGGCCGTTAGCGTTACCGGACCGTTTCCCCATCGCGTCTGGTACAGCATGCGCTCGCTTCGCCGTTCCGCATCGCCCTACGACACGTTCGTCGACAGCTTTCGCCCGTTCCTGGCCAAGCGGATGACGGAGTTGGGCGGTCTCATCCTGTTTTCCGGCGCCATGGCGCTCACCGTCGCCCTGGCGACGTGGTCCATCGACGACCCGAGCCTGAACCACGCCACCGACCACGCCGCCCACAACGTGCTTGGCACGAGCGGGGCTGTGATGTCCGATCTCGCCATGCAGCTTCTCGGGCTCGGCTCCCTGGCCTTCGTCCTGCCGCCGGCCCTGTGGGGGGTGCAGCTCATGCGCTCGCGCGCCCTGCCGCGCGGGGGCCTGCGCATCACGCTCTGGATCATCGGCTTCTTCTCCGCGAGCGCGGTGGCGAGCGCCCTGCCGTCGACGGCGCGCTGGCCCCTGCCCACGGGCCTCGGCGGCGTCGCCGGCGATTCCCTGATCCATGCCGCCCGCACCATCGTGGGCATCGTCGCATCCCCGGCCGCCGCCCTGGTGGGCTTCGTCTTCGCCGGCATCGCCATCCTCAGCCTCACCGGCGCCTGCCGCGTCGGCGCGGTGCCGGAGGAAGAGGACGAGCCCCTGCACCCGGTCCGGCCGGCCCCCCATGGCCGCACCGACGACCGCTACGAGGACGACGAGCCGAGCCTCGGGATCGTGTCCCTCGGCGCCCTGGCGCAGATGCTCATGGGCGGGCGCGCGGCCCTGGCCTCACGTGTCGAGACCTGGCGCGAAGGCCGTGCCGCCCAGGCCGTCCTGGCGCACGACAACGCCTCGCCGGCGCTCGCCGCACGCCGGGCCTTCTCCGACGACGCAGCCCCCTGGGAGGCGCCCCCGCAGCGCGACGCCCGCCGCGAACCGGTCTTCGACGCGGCGGTGGCGCCCGCGCGCAGGGCTGCCCCGATCCTGCACGACGACGAGCCCGACGACGGCGGCGAGGAACCGGTTTTCGCGCAAACGCCGCAGCCCCCGGTACCGGATACGCGCTCGCGCGTCGCGGCCCCGCCCGCGGCCCCCGTGCCCCAGCGCCGGCCCGCGCCGGCGCCCGATCCGGGTACCTACGCCGTTCCGTCCCTCGGCCTCCTGGCCGAGCCGCCCCTCGTCTCGCCCTCGGCCCAGGTCTCGTCGGAGTCCCTGGAGCAGAACGCCACCCTGCTCGAAGCCACCCTTGGCGATTTCGGCGTACGCGGCGACATCCTGGCCGTGCGTCCCGGCCCCGTCGTCACCCTCTACGAGTTGGAGCCGGCGCCGGGCACCAAGTCGAGCCGCGTCATCTCGCTCGCCGACGATATCGCCCGCTCCATGTCCGCCGTCTCGGCCCGCGTCGCCGTGGTGCCGGGCCGCAACGCCATCGGCATCGAGCTGCCCAACGCCCGGCGCGAGACGGTGTACTTGCGCGAATTGCTGGCCTCCGTCGATTTCGCCGAGACCAAGCAGAGCCTCGCCCTGTGTCTGGGCAAGAACATCGGCGGCGAGCCGATCATCGCGGATCTCGCCCGCATGCCCCACCTGCTGGTGGCCGGCACCACCGGCTCCGGCAAGTCGGTCGCCATCAACACCATGATCCTCAGCCTGCTCTACCGGATGACGCCGGAGCAGTGCCGCCTGATCATGGTCGATCCGAAGATGCTCGAACTCTCCGTCTACGACGGCATCCCGCACCTGCTCTCCCCCGTCGTCACCGACCCCAAGAAGGCGGTCATCGCCCTCAAATGGGCCGTGCGCGAGATGGAGGAGCGCTACAAGAAGATGTCCAAGGTCGGTGTGCGCAACATCGACGGCTTCAACGCGCGCCTCGCCGAGGCGCGGGCGCGCGGCGAGATCCTGACCCGGACCGTGCAGACCGGCTTCGACCGCGAGACCGGCGAGGCCGTCTACGAGAACGAGGAGATGGACCTCACCCCGCTGCCCTACATCGTCATCGTGGTCGACGAGATGGCCGACCTGATGATGGTGGCGGGGAAAGACATCGAGGGGGCGATCCAGCGCCTCGCCCAGATGGCGCGGGCGGCCGGCATCCACCTCATCATGGCGACCCAGCGGCCCTCGGTCGACGTCATCACCGGCACCATCAAGGCGAACTTCCCGACCCGGATCTCTTTCCAGGTCACCTCGAAGATCGACAGCCGCACGATCCTCGGCGAGATGGGCGCCGAGCAGCTGCTCGGCCAGGGCGACATGCTGTTCATGGCCGGCGGCGGGCGCACGACGCGCGTGCACGGGCCGTTCTGCTCGGATTCGGAAGTCGAGAGCGTGGTCGCCCACCTCAAGCGCCAGGGCCGGCCGTCCTACCTCGAGGCGGTCACCGCCGACGAGGGCGAGGGCGGCAAGGGGGGGGCGGCCGACGACGTCGAGATGGACGGCGCCGTGTTCGACCAGGGCAGCTTCGGCGAGGCCGGCGGCGACCTCTACGCGCAGGCCATGCAGGTGGTGCTCCGGGACAAGAAGGCCTCGACCTCCTACATCCAGCGCCGCCTCCAGATCGGCTACAACCGCGCCGCCTCCCTCATGGAGAAGATGGAGATGGAGGGCATCGTCGGCCCGGCCAACCACGCCGGCAAGCGCGAGATCCTGGTCGAGGCGGACGCCCACGTGGGCTGACCGACCGGAAATCGTGCACAAACGAAAGCCGCCCCGAGGGTTTCCCTTCGGGGCGGCTTTCGTTCGCGGGAGACCGGAGCGTGAGGCGGGACCGGGTCCCGCCTCACGCCGAGAACTAGGCGCGGCTGACGCTCGCGGCGTTGATCTCGGCGATCTTCGTCGCACCGACCTGGCGCATGATGGTCTCGAACTCGCGCTGCATGAGCGTCAGCACCATCTCGACGCCGGGCTGGCCGAAGGCGGCGAGGCCCCAGGCGTAGGGACGCCCGACGCACACGGCGGTGGCGCCCAGCGCCAGGGCCTTGATCACGTCGGTGCCGCGGCGGAACCCGCCATCGATGAGGACTGGGACCTTGCCGTTCACGGCCGAAACGATCTCGGGCAGGACGCCGATGGTCGATTGCAGGCTCTCCTCGGCGCGGCCGCCATGGTTCGAGACGATGAGCGCATCGACGCCGTACTCGAGGGCCTTCTTGGCATCCTCGTGGGTGACGATGCCCTTGAGGACGAGCTTGCCCTTCACGATGCCGCGCAGGCGCTTGACGTAGTCCCAGGTCATGCCGGTGCCGTAGAGGTTCGTCACCTTCGACACGTCGAGGTCGTCGAACATCGGCTTGCGGCTCACCTCGTTCTTGAAGCCGGGGGTGTGGCAGTCGGTGCAGGTGCGGGTGTCGCTGCGGCGCTCGCGGAACAGGGTCTCGGTGTTGCGGCCGCCCTGGCGGTCGACGGTGAGCACGATGGCGGGGGCACCGGCCTTCTCGGCGCGCTTCACCAGGGCCTCGGTCACGGCCCAGTCGTCGGTGGGGTACAGCATGTACCAGACGGGCGAGCCGCGCTCCTTGATCACGTCCTCGATGGAGGTGCTGCCCACGGTGGACAGGATCATCTGGTGATTCTTCGCCTTGCAGGCGCGGGCCACGGCGCCCTCGGCCTCGGGATGGAACGCACCCTGGCTGCTGATGGGTGCCAGGGCGATTGGGCTGCCCCAGGTCTCGCCGAAAATCTTCACCGTGGTGTCGATCTTGCGCACGTCGATGAGGCGGCGGGCGCGGATGGCGATCTTCTCGAAGCCCTCGCGATTGGCCTTCAGGGTCTCGTCGCCGTCGACGCCGCTGGCGAGGTAGCCGTAATGGGCCGGGGGCAGGGCCTTCTTCGCCACCGCCTCGAAATCGAAGACATTCAGCGCCTGGGCGGGATTGGCGATGAGGTCGCCGTCCATCACGGGGGCCTGCCGGAGGACGTCGTAGCTCTGGGCCAGGGCCCCGGACGTGCCGGCGGCGAGGAACCCGGCCACGGCGCTGATCGCCCCGGGCGCGAGGATCGGGCTGGCCGACAGGAACTCCAGCAGTTTCCTGCGATTGAGCGCGGTGTTCTCGCCGTTATTCTGCTGATTGAGTCGTGACATAGGAAATATCTATCTCGCTGGCCGAAGTCGATCAATTGTCGTTTTGATCTATTCGAATTCCAGGGCCAACCGACCGCAGTGCAAACCAGGCATGTTGCAGTGCAAATTTCCGGGGTGTGTCCCGGCTGCATCCCGAGGTTGAGACGCGCGTCAGCCCCGGGGCCCGTAGAGGATCACCCCGGCGCCAGCGAGGCACAGGGCGGCCCCCAACCCGTCGAACCGATCGGGCCGCTGGCCTTCCGCGCCCCACATCCACAGGAGCGAGGCCACGATGTAGAGGCCGCCATAGGCGGCGTAGGCGCGGCCCGCCGCCTCGCTCTCGACGCGGGTGAGGAGCCAGGCGAACAGCCCCAGCGCCACGGCCCCCGGCACGAGCCACCAGGCCGAGCGGCCGAGGCGCAGCCAGGCCCAGACCGAGAAGCAGCCGCCGATCTCGAACAGGGCGGCGGCGGCGTAGACGAGGACCGTCATTGGGCGGTGAACCGGTAGGTGGTTGTGGCCCCGAACCGCTCGCCCGGGCGCAGGGTGGTGCTCGGAAACTCCGGATGATTCGGCGCGTCGGGAAACCCCTGCGCCTCGAAGCATACGGCGTCCCCGGCCCGGTAGAGCCCGCCGCCCGAACCCGTCACCGTGCCGTCGAGCATGTTGGCGGTGTAGAGCTGGAGGCCCGGCGCGGTAGTCGCCACGGTGAGGTGCCGGCCGGTTCCCGGATCGTGGGCCGTGGCGACGGGGCGGACGGTGCCGGGATCGCGCAGCACGAAGGTGTGGTCGTAGCCCTTGCCCCGGACGAGCTGCGGGTCCGCCGCGCGGATGCGGGCGCCGAGGGCCGTGGGCGTGCGGAAATCGAACGGCGTGCCGGCGACGGACAGCCGCTCGCCCGTGGGGATCTGGCCTTCGTCGAGGGCCAGATACGCGTCGGCGGCGATCGTCACCACATGGTCGAGGACGCTGCCCGCCCCCTCGCCGGCGAGGTTGAAGTAGCCGTGGCTGGTCAGGTTGAGGATTGTGGGCCGGTCGGTCCAGGCTTCGTAGGCGATGGACAGGGTCTCGTCGTCGGGCAGGCTGTAGGTGATCCGCACGTCGAGGGTGCCGGGGAAGCCTTCGTCCCCGTCGGGCGAGCGGTGGGCAAGGGTGAGCGCCGTGTCGGTGGCCGCCTCGACGCGCCAGACCTTGCGGTCGAACCCCTGCGGGCCGCCATGCATGGTGTTGCGACCCTCGTTGCGGGGCAGGTCGTAGGCCTGCCCGTCGAGGCTGAACCGGCCCCCCGCGATGCGGTTGGCGAAACGCCCGATGAGCGCACCGAAATGCGCGTCGCTCGCCTCGTAGCCGGCGAGGTCGGCAGCGCCGAGCACTACGTTGGCGAGCCGGCCCGCCCGGTCGGGCACCTCGATCCGGGTGACGATCCCGCCGTAATCCAGGATCTGCACGCGCAGGCGGCCGCACCCCAGGGTGTGGCGGGAGACGGCGTGTCCGTCCGAAGTGCGGCCGTAGGGCTCTGGTGTCATCGGGTCCTGCCCTCCGCCATGTGCGTTGCGCCGGGGTGAACGCATCCGGCGCCGGTTCGCTTCAGGGCGCCAGGGTTTCGTCGGGCGCGTCGCCCGAGAGCTGCATCCGGTGCAGGCGGGCATAGGCGCCGCCGCGGCGCATCAGATCATCGTGGGTGCCGGTCTCGGCGACGCGGCCGGCCTCCATCACCACGATGAGGTCGGCGTCGCGCACCGTCGAGAGGCGGTGGGCGATGACGAGGGTGGTGCGCCCGTGCATGAGGCGCAGGAGCGCGGCCTGGACGAGGCGCTCGGATTCGGAATCGAGCGCGCTCGTCGCCTCGTCGAGGAGGAGGATCGGCGCGTCCTTGAGGAAGGCACGGGCGAGCGAGAGGCGCTGGCGCTCCCCCCCAGAGAGGCGGCCGCCCGCCGGGCCGACGCGGAACGCGTAGCCCTCGGGCAGGCGCGAGACGAAGCCGTGGGCGGCGGCCGCCTCCGCCGCCGCCTCGATCTCGGCCTGACTCGCGCCGGGGCGGCCGAAGCCGATATTGGCCGCGATCGTGTCGTCGAACAGCACCACCTCCTGGGACACCACCGCGACGGCGCGGCGGAGCGAGGCGAGGGTGACGGACCGGATGTCCTGTCCGTCGATGGACACCGCCCCGGCCTCGACGTCGTAGAGGCGCGGCACGAGGTTGAGGAGCGAGGATTTCCCCGAGCCCGAGCGCCCCACGAGGGCCACGGTGGCGCCGGCCGGCACGGCGAGGTCGATGCCCTCCAAGGCCGGGGCGTCGGGGCGGTAGCGGAAGCGCACGTCGGTGAAGCGGATCGCCCCGCCCGCGACCTGCAATTCCCTGGCGTCGACCGCCTCGCGGATCACCGGCGCCTCGTCCATGAGGGCGAAGTAGCGCTGGAGCGCCGCGCCCGCCTCCTGCAGGATGGCGTTGAGGGTGCCGAGCGCGCGGGCCGGCTGGGCGGCGAGCAGCAGGGCGGCGACGTAGCCGGTGAAATCCCCCACCGTGCGCTCGCCCGACATCACCCGCTGGCCGACCAGCACCAGCACGGCGGCCACGGCGAAGCCGCCGCCGATCTCGAGCAGAGGATCGAGGCGCCCGCGCGCGTTGGCGGCCTTCATCTTGAGGCGCCGCACCTCGTCGAACGCGCCCTGCGCCCGGCCCTTGAGGTAGCCTTCAAGCGCGTAGGTCTTGGCGATGCGGGCGCCCTGCAGGCTCTCGGAGATGAGGCTCGCGGTCAGCCCCATCTGCTCCTGCGTCGTCGTCGAGACCCGGCGCAGCTTCTTGCCGACGCGGCCGATGGGTCCGGCGACGAACGGCACGGTGACGCCCGCCACCAGGGTGAGGAGCGGGTCCATCCAGACCAGGGCCGCCACCAGGGCGATGAGCATGGCGATGTCGCGCAGGAGCACCGTCGAGATGCGGGTCAGCGCCTCCTTGATGAAGGTGAAATCCGTGGTGAAGCGCTGGGTGAAGGCCGCCGGGCTCTCGCGGCCGAGCTGGGCGAGATCCGAATCGATGAGGTGGGCGTAGAGCGCCGCCTGCATGTCGGCCTCGACTCGCGTCACCACCCGGTTGGTCAGCACCGTCTGGCCGAACAGGGCGAAGCCCCGGATCGACGTGATGGCGATGACGATGAGGGGACCGTAGGCCAACGCCGCCGTGTCCTTGCTGTCGAAGGCGTCGAACGCGCCCTTGATCAGCGCCGGGTAGAACCCGGTCGCGGCGCCCACGATGGCGATGAGCACGAGCACCACGGCGAGCGTCGCCCGGTGGGGGCTCAACCACTCGCGCCAGACGCGGCCCAGGAGGGGGAGGGTATCACCCCTCAGGAGCGGCCGACGCGCCATGTTGTTTCGTACGTCCCAACGCCCTTGCACACAGGCCCGGCCGGTGTTTGCGGCCGGGGGATCGAGAGATCAAGTCGGAGCATCCAGCCTTGGCAATGTGATAATGTTACATTACTGGCTTGAGGCACCCTGATCCGAGGACTCTTGCCGATGCCCCGTGGACGCCTCCCGACCGGACTGCCGATGGCGTTCGCCCTGCTCTTCGCCGCACTCTGCGGCGCGGCGCCGGCCCTGGCCGCGTCCGAGAAGCTGGGGGTGGTGGCGACGTTCTCGATCCTCGGCGATCTCGCCGCGCAGGTCGGCGGCGAGCGGGTGGCGGTGACCACCCTGGTCAAGCCCGATGCCGATGCCCACGGCTACGCGCCCGCGCCGAGCGACGCCCGGACCCTGGCGGCGGCCGACCTCGTCGTCGTCAACGGCCTCGGCCTGGAGGGCTGGATCGACCGCCTGATCAAGGCGTCCGGCGCGAAAGCGCCCGTGGTGGTGGCCTCGAAGGGGATCAAGCCCATCGAGGAGGCCGACGACCACGGGCACGGCCACGCCCACGACCATCACGCCGATCCGCATGCCTGGCAGAGCATCGTCAACGCCAAGGTCTACGTCGCCAACATCCGCGACGGGCTTAGCCGGCGCGATCCGACCCACGCGGCGGAATACGCCGCCCGCGCCACGGCCTATCTCGGCGAACTCGACGCCCTGGAGGGCGAGGTCCGCGCCACCATCGCGAAGATTCCCCCCGCGCAGCGTCGGATCATCACCACCCACGACGCCTTCGGCTACTTCACGGCGGCCTACGGCCTCACCTTCATCGCACCGCAGGGGGTCTCGACGGACAGCGAGGCGAGCCCGCGCGACGTGGCCCGCATCGTCCGTCAGATCCGGGCGGAGAAGATCCCGGCGGTGTTCCTCGAGACCATCGCCGACCCGCGCCTGATGGAGCAGATCGCCCGCGAGAGCGGGGCCGCCCTCGGCGGCAAGGTCTATTCCGACGCCCTGTCGGGCCCGGACGGCCCGGCGCCGACCTACGTGGCGATGATGCGCAACAACCTGAACGCCTTCGCCAAGGCGCTCGGCCCGCGCTGACGGTTTAGCGCCGCGCCTCGGTGGCCATGCGCAGGGCGAGGCCGGCCAGCACCGTGCCCATGAGCCAGCGCTGCGCCACCTGCCAAGCCGGGCGGCCGCCGAGGAACACTGACACCGACCCGGCCCCGACGGCGATGAGGGCGTTGACGCCGACGCTCACCACGATCTGGATCGTGCCGAGGACGAGGGCCTGGGCCAGGACGCTGCCGCGCGCCGGATCGATGAATTGCGGCAGCAGCGACAGGTACATCACCGCGATCTTGGGGTTCAGCAGGTTGGTGACGAACCCCATCGCGAACAGCCGGCGCGGGCCGTCATGGGGCAGGGCGCGGGCCGCGAACAGGCTGCGTCCGCCCGGCCGCACGGCGTTCCAGGCGAGATAGAGCAGGTAGGCCGCCCCGGCCCAGCGCAGGGTGTCGTAGGCGAACGGCACGGCCAGCAGCAGGGCGGTGATGCCGAAGGCCGCGCACAGCATGTAGACGAGAAAGCCCAAGGCGACGCCGCCGAGCGAGATCAGGCCCGCCCGCGGCCCCTGCGCGAGGGAGCGCGAGACGAGGTAGATCATGTTCGGCCCCGGCGTCAGCACCATGCCGAAGGAGACGAGGGCGAAGGCGAGGAGGCTGGACGGTTCAGGCATGGACCGACGGTAGGCGCGCATCATGCTCCGGACCAGGGACAGTTCTTCGCCATAGCGCCGGACAGTCAGGGTCGGCCGAGCGCCTTCGCGAGTTGCGCCAGGAGGGAGCCGGCCTCCCGAAATTCGAGCGTCACGGGCAGCACCGCGACCCGCGCGGAAAAATCCGGCGGCAGGCGGACATGGTCCTTGTGGGTGGTGACGAGCTCGGCCCCGAAGCTTGCCGCCTCTGCCGCGAGGGCGGCGATTTCGGCGCGCGTGTAGGAATGGTGGTCGGCGAAGGCGCGTGTGCCAGCGACCTCGGCGCCGGCCTCCCGGAGGGTCGCGAACATCTTCTCGGGCCGGCCGATCCCGGCGAAGGCCAGCACCCGGCGCCCCGTCCAGTCGCCCCCGGGCACGAGACGGGCGCGGTGGACGGGCAGGCCGCGCCGGAGGGCGTCCTCCGCCACGGCCTCCCCAGCCGCACCGGCCCCGACGAGGACGAGGCCGTGGACGTGACCCCATTGCCGGGCGAGCGGCACCCGCAGGGGGCCGGCGGGGAACACGTGCCCGTTGCCGACGCCCGCACCCGCATCCACCACCGCGAGGGACAGATCCTTGGCGAGCGCCGGGTTCTGGAGCCCGTCGTCCATCACGATCACGTCGGCGCCGTGCGCGACGCAGAGGCGCGCTCCGGCCACGCGGTCGCGCGCCACGATGGTGGGGGCGTGGCGGGCCAGCAGCAGGGGCTCGTCGCCGGTCTCGACGGACCCGTGCCGGTCGGGATCGACGCGCACCGGGCCGGCGAGGTGCCCGCCATAGCCGCGCGTCAGGAAGGCGGGAGCGGCACCGAGCCCGCGCAGCAGCTCGGCCAGCGCCAGGGCGGTGGGCGTCTTGCCGGCGCCGCCGAGGGTGAAATTGCCGACGCACAGGATGGGGCAGGGGCCGGCCGCGCCCGGACGGTCCATCCGCGCGGCGCTGCGCCGGCCGTAGAGGGCGGCGAAGGGCGCGAGCGCCCGCGCGGCGGGGTGCTCCGGCCCGGCATCCCAGAAGGCCGGCGCGCGCATCAGGCGCGGCTCACTGGGCCGCCATGGCGGTGAGCCGCATCTGCGCGATGAACGGATCGAGCACCGCCAGGGTGCGGTCGACGGCGCCCTCGAACGGTGCCAGGGCCGCCGCCCCCGCCCGGGCCATGGTGTCGATGCGGGTCGGATCGGCGAGGAGGTCGGCGAGCGCCGCCGTGAGGTCGGCCTCGTCGGCGACGCAGCGGGCGCCGCCGGCCCCGTCGAGCGCCCGGTAGACCTGGGTGAAGTTGAAGATGTGGGGCCCGTGCAGGACGGCGGCGCCCAGGCGGGTCGGCTCGATGGGGTTCTGCCCGCCCCGCTCCACCAGGGATCCGCCAAGATAGACCAGCGCGGTCAGGCGGTAGAACAGGCCGAGTTCGCCGAGCGTGTCGGCGACGTAGAGGTCGACCCCGCCATGCGGGCGTCCGCCCTGGGAGCGCCGGGCGCTGCGCAGGCCTTCCGCCGCGGCGCGGGCGACGACGTCGCCGCCGCGATGGGGATGGCGCGGCACCACGATGGTGAGGAGCCTCGGCCAGCGTTGCTTCAAGGCCGCATGGACGCGGGCCGCCATGGCGTCCTCGCCAGGATGGGTGCTGGCCGCGACCCAGACCGGGCGGTCGCCGAGGCAGTCGCGCAGGTGGGCGAGTTGCTGCTCGTCCACGGGGGGCACGTCGGAATCGTATTTGAGGTTGCCCGACACGCCGACCCGTGGGGCTCCGAGCTGGGCGAAGCGCGCCGCATCCTCGTCCGTCTGCGCGAGGCAGACCGCGATGCGCGACAGGAGGGCGCGGGCCGTGCGCGGGCTGCGGCCCCAGCCCCTGTACGAGCGCTCGGACATCCGCCCGTTGACGAGGATGAGGGGGATCGCGCGCGCGTGCAGGCCGACCAGGGTGTTGGGCCAGATCTCGGATTCGGCCACGAGGGCGAGGTCCGGGCGCCAATGGTCGAGGAAGCGCCCGACCCAGCGCGGCGCGTCGAGGGGCACGTACTGGTGCACGGCGCCCGAGGGCAGGCGGCGGCCGATGAGGTCGGCGGCGCTGCGGGTGCCCGTGGTGACGAGGACGGAGAAGCCCCGGGCGATCATGCCGTCGACGAGGCCGACGAGGGAGAGGATCTCGCCGACGCTGGCCCCGTGCATCCAGACGAGGCGGCCGATGGGGCGGGCGCGACCCGGCAGGCCCCGGCGCTCCGGCAGGCGCCCGGGGTCCTCCTTGCCCTGATGCGAGCGCCAGGCCAGCAGGCCGGCCACCGCCGGCTCGCCGACCATGAGCCCGTAGCGATAGACCTGGAGGATCGCCGTGAGCGGCGGAGCCTTCGGGGAGGCGCCTTGCGCGGGCATCCTCATGCGGGATGTCCGACGCGGTCGGGGCGTCCCACGAGGGTGTAGGCGCGGTCGTGAACGCGGTTCATCTCCGCCTCGACGCGCAGCCGCAGGGCCTCGAACACCTCGGGCTCGGCGTCGCGCGGCACCCGGATCGGCGTGCCGAACACCATGGCGCCCCGGCCGAACGGCAGCCCGAAGCAGGCGCGGTCCCAGCTGTTCAGCCGCAGATGACGGCTCGTGACCACGGCCACGGGCACGATGGGTCGGCCCGAGAAGCGGGCCAGCGTCAGGATGCCGGCATCGCAGCGGCGCGAGACCTTCGGCACGTCAGCGCTGAAGGCGACGGACTCGCCGTTCTTCAGGGCGCGCAGCATGGCGCGCAGGCCCTCGGCGCCGCCCTTGGCCTTGACGTCGCGCACGGCCCGCCCGCGGGCCCCCGACGCGCGGATCACCCGCACCCCCATGCGCTCCAGCGCGAGGGTGTTGATGTTGCCGTCGGCCGAACGGGAGATGATCGTGGCGATGCGGTCGTGGGGCCGGCGCATGAACGAGATCATCGTGTGCTGGCCGTGCCACATGCCGGCGATGAACGGCCCGAGGTCATCGAGCCACGGATCGGGATCGGCCGGCTCCACGGTGAAGCGGTTGGTGGCGCGCACGAGGCGCAGGTAACCGCCCGCCACACGGCCGAGGGCCTGCTGGACCGCCGGGGCGCGGCCGATGCGCTTGAGGACACTCATGGAAAAACGCCTTCGCGGCGCCGCTCGCGGCCTGCCCCGGTGCGAGGTCCGGGGAGAACGGCCCTTGGCCGGCGCCGGGCGGTGTCTAGCGCCGTTCCCCCGGCCGACGCAACGCCGTGCACCCGCGCCGCGAGGGTGACGAACGCCCCTACAACCCTCAAATCCCGGCCACCAAGCGCAAAACCTCATTGTTTGGATCAGTTCCAATCTATAGATTGGAACTGATCCAAACTGGAGTCCGCGCGATGATCCTCGATGCCGGCGCCGAGCCGCCCGCTCCCAAACTCGCCCTCGACGCGGCGGCCGAGGCCCACCGGGCCTATGTCCTGCGTTACGTGCAGCCAGCGCTGGCCGGCCTCATCGACGGCTCGGTCTCGACCCTGGCGCCGATCTTCGCGGCGGCCTTCGCCACGCACAGCAACGGGGCGACCGTCCTCGTCGGGCTCGCGGCCTCCATCGGCGCCGGGATCAGCATGGGGTTCACCGAGGCGCTGTCCGACGACGGCTCCGTCACCGGGCGCGGCTCGCCGTGGATGCGCGGCCTCGTCTGCGGGGCGATGACCGCCGTGGGCGGGCTCGGACACACGCTGCCCTATCTCATCCCCGACACCTGGCCGAACGCGTTCGCCCTGGCGACGGGCCTCGCCATCCTCGTGGTGGTAGTCGAACTCATCGTCATCGCCGGCATCCGCACGCGCTACATGGCCACACCCTTCTGGCGAGCGGCCCTGCAGGTGGTGCTGGGCGGCGCCCTCGTCCTCGCGGCCGGCGTCGTGATCGGGAGCGCGTAAGGGCAGTCCGGGTTGACCCCGGGGACGCTTGTGGCGATGCGGAGGAAATTTCCCAGCCGAAACGGACACGCATGTTCCGCCTCGCCCACATCACCGACCCGCATGTCGGGCCGCTGCCGCGCCCGGGCCTGCGCCAGCTCTTCAGCAAGCGGGCCACCGGCTACGTGAACTGGCGGCGCGGCCGCAAGCACGCCCACGACATGGACCTTCTCGCCGCCCTCGTGGCCGATCTCCGGGGCCAGCCCCACGACCACATCGCCTGCACGGGGGATCTCTGCAACATCGGCCTGCCGAGCGAGTGGGCGACGGCGCGGGTGTTCCTGGAGGCGCTGGGCGCCCCGGAGGCGGTGAGCTTCGTGCCGGGCAACCACGACGCCTACGTGCGCGGCTCCCTCGAAGGGCTGCTCGCCGCCTGCGGCGCCTGGACCACGGACGACGACGGCACGGCGGGCGTGTTCCCCTACCTGCGCCGGCGCGGGCCCGTGGCCCTCATCGGCCTGTCCTCGGCGATCCCGACGAAGCCCTTCGTGGCGAGCGGACGCCTCGGACCGCCGCAGATCGTGGCGGCGCGCGGCATGCTCGAGCGCCTCGGCGCCGAGGCCGAGCCGCCCTGCCGGGTGGTGATGATCCACCATCCGCCTCACCCGGGGGGGGCCTCGTCGGGGCGGGAACTGAAGGATGCCGAAGCGTTCATGGCGATGATCGGGCAGGCCGGGGCCGACCTCATCCTGCACGGCCACAACCACCTCGGCAGCGTGCATTTCGCGGCCGGTCGGGGCGGGCGGCCCGTGCCGGTGGTGGGCTGCACCTCGGCCTCCGCCCGCGAGGGCGGGCCCAACCGGCGGGCGAGCTACTACCTCTACACCATCGCGCCGTCGGCGGACGGCTACAGCATCACGGGGCAGGAACGCGGCCTGACGGAAGCCGGCCTCATCGACGATCGCGGTCCGCTGCGTCTGACACCGGCGTGAGCGTACCCCGCGAAACGCCCGGTCAGGTCGGCTCTCGTCCTCGGCATGGCAGAGCAGCGGGCGTTCAATGCGAGACGGAGTTTCGTGAGACACCCCGAGCGTCGCCCGCGTGCGGGCGACGCGGCGATCGTCCGGTCAGGCAGAGAGCCCGACTGGCGGATTGGCAACCCCGAGGGCCGCGAGAAGACCGAGATCGGCCTCGTAGCGCTCGGCCTGCATGCGGGTGAGGCCGCTCACCAAGACTTCTGTCCCACGGTATACAGTATACGTGCCGTCGTGGGTCGGCTTGACGCGAATCGTCTGGGACATGGCAAGCACCTTGTCTCGAGTTATCGACGTTGAACGCTGTGGAAGGCCGGATGGTAACCCAAACTTAAGCCGAAACAAGCGCCCCGGCCCGCCGCACACACGACTTTCGATGCGGCGGCGCGCCATCGCGGCGGAGAATACGGCGAAAAGGGGGTGAATTTCCCAAGCCTTTCAAAGGCGCGCGCGATTTTGCACTGCGCCGTCGACAAGGCTCTAGCCTCAACTTATTTTGGCACGAGACGACTATGCTTAGCCGCAGAAGAAAATGCAGCGAAGCTAATCTTCTAAAATTTCCGAGATCCGGAGGAGGATTGGCGCGCCCACGGGGAATCGAACCCCGGTCTGATCCGTGAGAGGGACCTGTCCTAACCGCTAGACGATGGGCGCGGTCTTCAATCCTACGCGACACCTGTCAGGTGCCCGCGTCGCTTCCGGTCGTTCCGATCCGTTAGGGACCGTCCGGCGGGGGAAGCTTCCCGGCGGTGTGGCGATCGTATAGCGACGGTCCCGCGAGGGGGCAAGTGCCCCCGGACGTGATTTTGCGTGGCCCGTCCGGGCCGCGGTCTTCGAAGCGGAGGGACGATCGTTGCAGCAACCAGAGGACCGTCGGGCGACGCTCGCCGACGATGTGACGCCGGAGCGCCTCGACCGCGCCCTGGCGCGGGCGTTTCCCGACGTGTCGCGGGCGCGCCTGCAGGAGCTCATCCGGACGGGTCAGGTCAGGCGCAACGGAGGCGTGGTGCTCGACCTGTCGGTCAAGGTCGGGCCGGGCACGGAGCTCGCCGTGACGATTCCCGAAGCGGTCGCGCCGACGCCGCGGGGCGAGACCCAGGACCTCGTCGTGGTCTACGAGGACGACGACCTCATCGTCATCGACAAGCCGGCGGGCCTCGTGGTGCATCCGGCGCCCGGCCACGATTCCGGCACCCTGGTCAACGGCCTCATCGCCCATTGCGGCGACAGCCTGTCGGGCATCGGCGGGGTCCGGCGTCCGGGCATCGTCCACCGCCTCGACAAGGACACGAGCGGCCTCCTCGTGGTGGCCAAGAACGACCGGGCCCACAAGGGCCTGACGGAGCAGTTCGCCGATCACGGCCGCACCGGACCCCTTGAGCGGGTCTACCGCGCCCTGGTCTGGGGCGTGCCGGAGCCGCGCGTGGGCACCATCGACGCCTATCTCGCCCGCAGCCAGCGCAACCGCGAGAAGATCGCCGTAGTCCGGGCCGAGACCGGGCGCGAGGCCATCACCCACTACCATGTCGAGGAAGCCCTCGACGCCATGGGCCTCGTCGCCCTGGTCCGGTGCGAGCTGGAGACGGGCCGCACCCACCAGATCCGGGTGCACATGAGCCATCGCGGCCATCCGCTCCTCGGGGATTCCGTCTACGGCAGCGCGTTCAAGACCAAGGCATCCCGCCTCGGGGACGAGGCCCGCGCGGCGCTCCTGTCCCTCGGGCGGCAGGCCCTGCATGCCAGCGTCCTGGGCTTCGCCCATCCGCGCACGGGGGAGACCCTGCATTTCGAGAGCCCGCTGCCGCCGGAGATGGAAGCGCTCCTGACGGCTCTGCGAAAGAAGGGCGCGACGACCTGAATTCTCGCGCATCGATGCTTACCGAAGGCCGGTAGCCACCTTTCGGGTCGATGTTTCGAGGCCGCGTGGCCCATCGGCCACGGTCAAGCCCCGGCCCGATGGGGGTGCGGAACGGCACCGCCGGACGCGGCGTTTCGTGCCACCCATGACCGAACGGCGACATCGCGCGTTGACTGCGATGTTCGCGCACCGGGTCGCCTTCCGGCGTTTCGCGTTTCCCGGTAGACATGGGGAATCGAAGCGCTGGCTCAAGGGAGCGGCGGTTCGAATCGGGTCCGCCCCGTCGGGGGACCATTCAGGGAGATGACACCATGGCCGGCGCATTGCCCGTGCTCGCCACCGAGGGTGGCCTGTCGCGCTACCTCGATGAGATCCGCAAGTTCCCGATGCTCGAGCCGAACGAGGAGTTCACGCTCGCGAAGGACTGGCGGGAGAAAGGCGACCGTGGCGCGGCCCACCGCCTCGTCACCTCGCACCTGCGCCTCGTGGCCAAGATCGCCATGGGCTATCGCGGCTACGGCCTGCCCATCGGAGAGGTCGTGTCCGAGGGCAATGTCGGCCTGATGCAGGCGGTCAAGCGCTTCGAGCCGGACAAGGGCTTCCGGCTCGCCACCTACGCCATGTGGTGGATCAAGGCGGCGATCCAGGAATACATCCTGCGCTCGTGGTCCCTCGTGAAGATGGGCACCACCGCCAACCAGAAGAAGCTGTTCTTCAACCTGCGCAAGGCCAAGGGCCGCATCTCGGCCCTGGAAGAGGGCGACCTCAAGCCGGACCAGGTGGCGCAGATCGCCGTCAAGCTCGGCGTGCCCGAGCAGGAGGTGATCGACATGAACCGTCGCCTCTCCGGCGACACCTCCCTCAACGCCCCCTTGCGCGAGGAAGGCGAGGGCGAGTGGCAGGATTGGCTCGTGGACAACAGCCCGAGTCAGGAGACGGTGCTCGCCCGCGAGGAAGAGGGCCAGAACCGGCTCTCGGCCCTGCGCGACGCCCTCTCGGTCCTCAACGCCCGCGAGCGCCGGATCTTCGAGGCCCGGCGCCTGGCCGACGATCCCATCACCCTGGAGGATCTGTCCGGCGAGTTCGGCGTGTCGCGCGAGCGCGTGCGCCAGATCGAGGTTCGGGCCTTCGAGAAGATCCAGGAGGCGGTCAAGCGCAACCTGGCCTCCCGCGAGGCTCCGCGCTCGGCGGCCCACGCCTGACCCAGGCCCTTCCGGCGAATGGCGGCCCGATGCCTCGGGCCGTCATTCGCGTCAGCGCCACTGCGCGAAGGCCTTTTCCATCACTTGAGTCCCGGCGGCGCCCTTCTCGAAGTTGAGGATTGCGCGCGAACCGCTACTGAACTTCACCGCCAGTTCCATCCAGTTCCGGTGCAGCAGCAGGTCGGTGTTCCGGTCGATGTCGTTGCGCAGCGACGACAGGCCGATAAGGAACAGGTTGTCCCGGACCCGCACGGGCAGGCCCGAGACCGGCGAACCGCGGGTGTTCTCCTCGTCCTTGGCCTGAAGCAGTCCGATATCCTGCACCGTCCGGCGCGCGGCGTTGGCACTGTCCGTCGTGAAGACGAGTTCGATGGTGTGCGAGGCCGGCAGGGTCGCGTCGAGGTTGCGCTTGATCGTCATCGCCAGGGTGACCCCGGCATCCGGGAACTCGACATTGGCCCGCACGGCCGTCTCGAGGGGCTGGCCGCGCTCGCCGTTGACGGTCTCCAGACGCCACAGGACGCGGCCCTGGATCGTCGTCGGCTGGGCGTTGGTGGCGGAGGTGTTCTCCTCGTAGAGGACGGCGCGCTGCGCCACGGTGACGTCGGGCGTAGCGGCACTGGGGCTCGCCGGCGCCGGGGCGGCCCGGGTCGGCGCGGCCGGCGGGGCGACGGCCTCGCCCCCGATGCGGTCGGCATACTTGCTCTCGGTACCCTCCGGCACCGTGTCCTGCTGCTCGGTGGCGACGGGTTGCAGATCCGCCGGCTTGTCGCGCAGGAGGAAGGCCGCCACGGCGATGAGGCCGATGACCGTGAACAGCACCGCGCCCACAACGGCATTGCGCAAGAGGCGCGACCGCCCGGCGCGTGGCGAGACCACGTCGATGCGCGGGCGCTGACGCCCGCCGGCGGGATCGGCCACGAGGTCGCCCGCCGCCGGCTCCGGGGGGGGCTCGACGGGTGCCTGGACCGCCTCGGGCGCGGGGGCGAGCGGAGCGGCCGAAGGCCGGCCCTTGCGGGCCTGGATCGGGATGATCGGCGCGCCGGCGGGCGGCTCCGGCGGCATGAAGGGCGTCGCGCGAAGATCGGGCGGGGGCGCCGGGGGCAGGAATGGCGGCGAGGCCGGCTCCGGCGGTGCGGCCGGGGCGCCGACACGAAGGGGCTCGGGCTCGGGCCCTGGCTCCGGCGGCGCCGCTTCGGGCAGGGCCGGCGCGGCTTCCGTCGGGACGGGCGGAGCGGGTTCGGGGATCGGCTCGGGCTCGAACTCGGGCTTGGCTTCAGGCTTCGATTCGAGCACCGGCTCCGGAGCGTGCTCGGTCTCGAGGCGGTCGATGGCGGTCTCGAGGGCGTGGGCCTCGATGTCGATATCCGCATCCGAGAGGGGCGGGTCGAGGGAGCGAAGCTGCCCGATCAGGGCGCTGCGCGCACGCTCGTAGACGGCCTTGCGCAGGGCCGGCGAGCGGTCCGGCATCGCTTCGAGGGCGCGCGCCAGGAGGGGGTAGTAGTCGGCCATCGTGACTTGGGTCCGCTCGCTCTCGGGCGGGACGGCGCCCCCCGCCCGAGAGCGGATGCGCCGCCCATCCTCTCAGACGCGTTAATCCTCGAAGGGGCTGTGCATCAGGATGGTGTCGTCGCGCTCCGGCGAGGTCGAGAGCAGCGCCACCGGCGCGCCGATCAGTTCCTCGATGCGGCGCACGTACTTGATCGCCTGGGCCGGCAGATCGGCCCAGGAGCGGGCGCCGGCCGTGGTGCCCGACCAGCCCTCGATGGTCTCGTAGATGGGCTCGACCTTGGCCTGGGCCGCCTGGTTGGCGGGCAGGTGGTCGAGGATCTGATCGCCGAGGCGGTAGCCGGTGCAGACCTTGATGGTCTCGAACCCGTCGAGGATGTCGAGCTTGGTCAGCGCGATGCCGTCGATGCCCGAGGTCTTCACGGTCTGGCGCACCAGCACGGCGTCGAACCAGCCGCAGCGGCGCTTGCGCCCGGTGTTGACGCCGAACTCGCGGCCCTTGGCGCCGATGGTCTCGCCGATCTCGTCGAACAGCTCCGTGGGGAACGGGCCCTCGCCGACACGGGTGGTGTACGCCTTCGCGATGCCCAGCACGTAGCCGATGGCCGACGGGCCCATGCCGGAGCCCGTCGCGGCCTGGGCCGCCACGATGTTGGACGAGGTCACGAACGGGTAGGTGCCGTGGTCGACGTCGAGGAGGGCGCCCTGGGCGCCCTCGAACAGGATGCGCTTGCCGGCCCGGCGCTCCTCGTCGAGGAGCTTCCAGACGGTGTCGGCGTAGGGGAGAATCGTGGGCGCGATGGCCTTGAGCTCGGAAAGCAGGGCGTCGGCATCGACCTCCTCGATCCCGAGGCCCCGGCGCAGGGCGTTGTGGTGGGTGAGCACCCGCTCGATCTTGGCGGCGAGCGTGCTCTCGTCGGCGAGATCGACCACCCGGATGGCGCGCCGGCCTACCTTGTCCTCGTAGGCCGGGCCGATGCCGCGCTTCGTCGTGCCGATCTTGAGGCCGGCGTTGGAGGTCTCGCGAAAGTGGTCGAGTTCGCGGTGCAGCGGCAGGATCAGCGTGGCGTTGTCGGCGATGCGCAAGGTCTTGGGCGAGATCTCGACGCCCTGGGCCTGGAGCCGGGCGATCTCGTCGACGAGGTGCCACGGATCGACCACGACGCCGTTGCCGATGACCGAGAGCTTGCCGCCGCGCACCACGCCCGAGGGCAGCAGGGCCAGCTTGTAGGTCACGCCGTTGATGACGAGGGTGTGGCCGGCATTGTGCCCGCCCTGGAAGCGCACCACCACGTCGGCCTGCTCGGAGAGCCAGTCGACGATCTTGCCCTTGCCTTCGTCACCCCACTGGGCGCCTACGACGACGACGTTTGCCATTCACCCAAGACCTGTCCGGAGGACCCGCGCGAAAACGATCCGGCCCTGACAAGCCGGATCGCCCCACGATCCTCGGGTCTTTCCGCGATCCGTCGGCGGAAATCAAGCAAGGGGCCGGTTCGGCCCCGAATCGCCGGGGGACTACGGGTCTGCCGGGCTACTTCGCCTCCGTACCCGGCTCGCGCCCGGGCAGGTCGCCCGGCTTGATGATCGGCATGGAGCCGGGGTTCGGATCGGGCGGGCGCACCACCAAGCCGGGCGCCGTGTTGGAGGGCGGCGTGATGACGCCGTCGTTCTTCTCGAGGCGGTCGCTGAGGGTGCCGCCGGTGCCGGGGGGACCGGCATCGGGTTGGATCTTGTCGGGGACCGGGCTGCTCGGTGCGGTCGCCTGGGCGAAGGCGGCGGTCGCCAGAAGGCTCAGGCCGGCGGCCAGGGGCCAAATCATACGCATCGGGACACCTTTTCGGACTCGGACATGTCCCGAAAGAACCGATGCGGCGGCGATGCGTTCCTGCTCGCGGATGTACGCGACCGCCCTCAGGCGTCCGCGCGCGCCAGTTCCAGGTACAGTTCACGCAGCCGCACCGTATGGGGGCCGGGAGCGCCCGTGCCGATCGGTAGCCCGTCGAGTTCCACCACCGGCATCACGAAGGCCGAGGCGCTGGTGTAGAAGGCCTCCTGGGCCGCATGGGCCTCGGCCACGGAGAACAGGCGCTCCTCCAGGGCGAGGCCGGCCTCTTCGGCGAGACGCAGGACCGCCTGCCGGGTGATGCCGGGCAGGAGCGCCGTGGAGAGCGGACGGGTCACGAGGGTGCCGCCGGCGGTGACGATGAAGGCCGTGGAGGACGAGCCCTCCGTCACGGCGTCGTCCTCGACCATCCAGGCTTCCGCCACACCGGCGGCGGCGGCCTGCTGCTTGGCCAGGACCTGAGCGAGCAGGGCGATGGACTTGATGTCCCGGCGCTTCCAGCGGAGGTCCGGAACGGTGATGACCCGGGCGCCCTTGGCGGCCAGGGGATTGGCCGCCACGGTCTTGGCTTGGGTGAACATCATCACCGTCGGCTTGGTGCCGGCCGGCGGATAGGCGAAGTCGCGCTCGTACACGCCGCGCGTCACCTGCATGTAGACGAGGCCCTCGGTGACGCCGTTGCGGGCGACGAGCTCCGTCTGCAGGGCGACCCATTCGCCAAGCGTGTGCGGGTTGGCGATGTCGATCTCGCCCAGCGAGCGATCGAGGCGGGCGAGGTGCGCTTCGTTGTCGACGAGACGGCAATCGAGGATCGCCGAGACCTCGTAGATTCCGTCGGCGAACAGGAAGCCGCGATCCATGATCGGCACCCGCGCCTCGTCGAAGGGCAGGAAGTCGCCGTTGAGGTAGACGATGCGGGGGTTCGACACGGGCTGGACCTCTGGTCGCCGGAGCGGCTGTGGTTCGACGCAGGAATCGTGCGATGGAGCTCAGGCCGCCCCGAAGACTCGCGAAAAAATCGTGTCGACGTGCTTGAAGTGGTAGCCGAGGTCGAAGCAATCCTCGATCTGCTCGGGAGTCAGTGCGGCGGTGACGTCGGTGTCGGCCTTGAGCAGGGTGAGGAAGTCGCCCTCGCCGCGCCAGACCGGCATGGCGTTGCGCTGGACCAGCCGGTACGAATCCTCGCGGGAAACGCCGGCCTGGGTCAACGCCAGGAGCACGCGCTGCGAGTGGACGAGGCCGCCGAGCTTGTCGAGGTTGCGCTGCATCTGCTCGGGGTAGATCAGCAGCTTGTCGATGACGCCGGTGAGGCGGCCCAGGGCGAAGTCCAGGGTCACGGTGGCATCGGGGCCGATCATCCGCTCGACGGAGGAGTGCGAGATGTCGCGCTCGTGCCAGAGGGCGACGTTCTCCATGGCGGGCAGCGCGTAGGAGCGCACCATGCGGGCGAGGCCCGTGAGGTTCTCGGTGAGCACGGGGTTGCGCTTGTGCGGCATGGCCGACGAGCCCTTCTGCCCTTCCGAGAAGAACTCTTCCGCTTCCAGTACCTCCGTGCGCTGGAGGTGGCGCACTTCGATGGACAGGCGCTCGACGGAGCTCGCCACGACACCGAGAGTCGCGAAGAACATGGCGTGGCGGTCGCGCGGGATCACCTGGGTCGAGACCGGTTCGGGCGACAGGCCCATGGCCTTCGCCACGTATTCCTCCACGCGCGGATCGATGTTGGCGAAGGTGCCGACCGCCCCCGAGATGGCGCAGGTCGCCACTTCCTCGCGCGCCGTCACGAGGCGGGCGCGGTTGCGCTCGAACTCGGCGTAAGCTTGCGCAAGCTTGAGCCCGAAGGTGACGGGCTCGGCGTGGATGCCGTGCGAGCGGCCGATGGTCGGCGTCATCCTGTGCTCGAAGGCCCGGCGCTTGATCGCGGCGAGCAGGGCGTCGACATCGGCGATGAGCAGGTCGGCGGCGCGCACCAGCTGCACGTTGAAGCAGGTGTCGAGCACGTCCGACGAGGTCATGCCCTGGTGGACGAAGCGCGCCTCGGGGCCGACGATCTCGGCCAGATGCGTCAGGAAGGCGATGACGTCGTGCTTCGTCACCGCCTCGATGGCGTCGATGCGCGCGACATCGAACACCGCGTCGCGGCCCTTCTCCCAGATCGTGTCGGCGGCGGTTTTGGGCACCACGCCGATCTCGGCGAGTGCCGTCGTGGCGTGGGCCTCGATCTCGAACCAGATCTTGAAGCGGGTCTCGGGCGACCAGATCGCGGTCATCTCGGGGCGGCTGTAACGGGGGATCATGGGCGCCTCGAAATTTTCGCGATGCGAAGTGTGATGAGGGGCGCCTAGCATGGGCGAGGGGGCCGCCTCAACCGCGTGTCCCCCTCGGGCGTCTCAGGCCCGGGCGATCCGCGCGATCCAGGCCTGGGTCGTCGTCACGTCGGCCTGGGACAGGCCGTGGCCCACGCGCAGAACCGTGTGCTCGACCCGGGCGCCGGATGCGCGGAGGCGGTCGGTCAGCGACCGCACGTTCGCCTCCGGCACGATGGGGTCCTGCGCACCCGAGAGCATCAGGACGGGCAGGCCCGTGAGGTCGGGCTCCGGGAGCACGGCGAGCGGCCGCATCGGACGCAGGAGCACGGCCCCGGCGAGGACGCCAGGATGCAGCAGCAGAACGGCGGCGGCGATGTTGGCGCCGTTGGAGAAGCCGAGCGCCACGGGCGCGGGGAGACCGTAGGCCGCCCGCGCCCCGGCGACGAAAGACGCGAGATCGGCCGCGCGCCGGCGCACGTCGTCCTCGTCGAACACGCCCTCGGCGAGGCGCCGGAAGAAGCGCGGCATCCCGTTCTCCAGCACGGGTCCGCGCGGCGACAGCAGGGCCGCCCCCGGCGCCACGGTGCGGCCGAAGGGCAGGAGGTCCGATTCGTCGCCGCCGGTGCCGTGGAGGACGAGCAGGGGCGGGCGGTCGGCCGCCGTCGCCGCCTCGAAGCGGTGGACGAAGGCGAGGGCGGTCGGGTCGGGCGCGGTCATGACGATCCTCCGGGCGATTGTTTGGAAGGGCGGCCGGCCCACTGGATGCGGGCCGGGGCGAAGGAACGGGAGATGTCTGGTCGCAACGAATCGAAAGGCCGCGACAGTGCTCCCTCTCCTGAAAGGAGAGGGGACCCGCGATTCACCTCAGCTTCCCGCCAGAGGTGCAAACGTGGCGAGTTGATTGACCGGAGTTCACCTCAAGCGAGGGGCGGCAGGGCTGCCTCGATCCGAGCGCGGTGCGGCTCCAGGCCGGTGGGGAGCTTCAGCCTGGTGCCGAGCTCGGCCACGGTCTCGTCCGCGTCGAAGCCCGGCACGTCGGTGGCGATCTCGAAGAGCACGCCGCCGGGCTCGCGGAAGTAGACCGAGCGGAAATAGGCCCGGTCGCGCTGCTCCGTGACGCCGAGGCCGTGGCGCGTGGTCAGCGCCTCGACCATCGCCGCCTGCGCGGCGTCGTCCGCCGCCCGGAAGGCAATGTGGTGGACGGAGCCCGCGCCCTGACGACCGCGCAGGAACTCGCCGACCGCCCGCAGGGTGACGAACCCGCCCTCCGCGGCACCGCTGGCGTAGCGGGTGGAAGAGCCCTCCCGCGCATCCTCGGTGAAGCCGAGAACGTCGGTGAGGATGGCGGCCGTCGGCTCCGCCTCGCCGAGCAGCAGGGTGACGCCGTGCAGGCCCCGGATGGCATGCTCGGCCGGCACGTCAGCGCCGGTCCAGGCCGGCGCATCGCCCGCCTCGGCGACGCCGACGAGGGCCAGCATCATCCCGTCGGGATCGCGCAACCGCAGGGTCGGCTGGCCCATCACCGCGACGGGGGCCTCGTGGGTGACGCCTTTCGCGACGAGGCGCTGCACCCACCAGCCGATGGCGGCGCGCGGCACCCGGAACGCGGTCTCGCCCGTCTCGCCGACGCCGACCCGGCCGGGGGCCGCGTGGGGGATGGGGAAGAACGTCAGGATCGTGCCGGGCCGGCCGGTCTCGTCGCCGTAATAGAGGTGGTAGGTGCCCGGATCGTCAAAGTTGACGGTCTTCTTCACCAGCCGGAGGCCGAGGGTGTCCGTGTAAAAGTCGAGATTGCGCGCCGCCGAGCCGGAAAAGGCGGTGACGTGGTGGAGGCCGTGGTTGCTCATGGCATTGTCTCCTTCTGCTGGAAACAAGATGGCCCTTGCCGCCCCCCTCGAAAACGGAAACGATGGAAACACATCGTTTCCGGAATTTACCCATGAAGCTCCCCGATTTCGAGGCCTGGGCGGTGTTCGCCAAGGTGGCCGAGACCGGCTCGTTCGGGCAGGCGGCCCGCGACCTCGGGGTCTCACCCGGCACCGTGTCGAAGGCGGTGGGACGACTGGAGGCCCGCATCGGCGCCCGCCTGTTCCACCGGACCTCGCGCAAGCTGGCGCTGACAGAATCGGGCCTCGCCGCGCGGGACGGCGCGGCCCGGCTCCTCGCCGAGGGCGAGGCGGCGGAGGCTGAGGCCCGCGACGGGGCGGCGGCCCCGCGCGGGCGGGTGCGGCTCGCCGCGCCCATGTCGTTCGGGGTGACGCACGTGGCGCCCCTGCTGCCGGACTTCCTGGCCGCGCATCCGGGCCTGACCATCGACCTGCATCTCAGCGACGCCCTCGTCGACCTCGTCGGCGGCGGGTTCGACATCGCCCTGCGCATCGCGGCCCTCGCCGATTCGTCCCTGCGCACGCGCCGGCTCTGCACGGTCCACCGCTCCCTCGTGGGCGCGCCGATTTATCTCGCGGCCCAGGGACGGCCGGAGCATCCGCACGACCTCGCCCGCCACGCCTGCCTCGGCTACGCCTACCTGCCGAGCCCCGACCGCTGGCGCTTCCTCGGCCCGGACGGCACCGAGGCCGTGGTGATCCCCGGCGGGCCGCTACGCGCCAACAACGCCGATGCGTTGGCGCCGGCCCTGCGCGCCGGGCTCGGCCTCGCGGTGCAGCCCGACTTCATGCTGTGGGACGACCTCGCCGCCGGGCGCCTGGAACGGGTCCTCCCCGGCTGGTCGCCGCCGCCCATCGCCCTCCACCTCATGACGCCGCCGGGCGATCCGCGCCCGGCCCGGGTCACGGCGCTGGCGGATTACCTCGCCCGCAGGCTGGCGGCGGCCCCGTGGGCGCAATCGGGTCCGCCCGTCACGGACTCTTCTTCGGATGCGGCGCGGGTCCCCTCTCCTGAAAGGAGAGGGACAGGGTGAGGTGTGTGGATTCTCCGGAGCGTTCGCACACCTCACCCCAGCCCTCTCCTTCCAGGAGAGGGGGCCTGTCGCACCTCACACGGATGCGAAGAGTCGTCCGGCTATCGGATCGAAGACATGCGTTCACGCCGCCGCGTCGGACGAGCGAAAGCCCTCGATCCCCTGGCGTTCCGGGTTGATGGCGGCGAGCGCGCGCTTGGCCGCCTCCAGGGGGTGCTCGGATTCGATGCGCACACCCTTGAGGTCTGGACTCTTGTAGACGGTGACGATGGTGTCCATCACCTCGGTGAGCGTCGTGCGCTTGTCCTCGGGCGCGGCGATGAGGAGCTGCAGGCCCCAGGCCTGGTAGAGGTCGACGAGGGCCTGGGAGTTGCGCACGTCGAGCTTCGAGAACGCCTCGTCGAGGAGGCAGAGGCCCAGCCCCGGATTCTCGTCGCCGGGCCGGTCGCCGGGGTAGTAGGCCGAGGCCAGCGAGGCCGCGATGGCGACGTAGAACGGCGCCTGCGCCTCGCCGCCGGACCCGCGCAGGGCCCGGTTCGACATGGTGGTGCGGTTGCCGGCGGCGTCGCGCATGCCGATCTCGTAGACGAAGTAGTTGCGGTAGTCGGCGAGCCGCGCCGCGCTCTCCTCGCCGGCGATGAGGGCGGAGATCTCCTCAATGGCCGCCGAGAGCGGGCCGTCGGGGGGCGTCGTGCCCTCGCCCGGCAGGATCGCCTGGGCGGCGTCGGGCGAGCGCGCCACTTCCGTCGCCAGCGCGTGGACGGCGGCGTAGCGCCGGTCGACGGCCGCCTCGAAGGCGTAGGTCTGGCCCGTGAAGGTCTGGCTCGACAGGCGCTCGTTCAGGGCGTCGAGGCGGGCGCGGACCCGCTCGAACTTGTCGGCGAGGCGCGTCAGCAGGTCCTCGGTCATCAGGCGACGCATCTCGCCCTCGGCCCGCACGGCCTGGTCGCGGTAGCGCCTGAGTTCATGGCCCGCGACTTCGTCGTAGGCCCGCCGGGTCCAGCCGTAGCCGAACGAGGCCGGGGCGTCGCCGCGCCCGAGGGGATTGTCGATGCGCCACTGCACGCAATACTCGGCCAAGTCCCGCTCGGCGGTGCGGCCCTGCGTGCGGGCCGTCTCCAGGGCCTCGCGGGCGGCGCTGCGCGCGGCGGTGGCGGCGGCCCCCAGTTCCTTAGCGTCGAGGCCGGCGAGGTCGGCGCGGGCCTTGGCCACGGCCCTCGGATCGAATCCCTCGGGGCGCACCAGCCGGATGCGGACGGTGTCGCCGCCGACCCAGCGGGCATGGGCCGCGCGCCGGGCCCCGAGGGCCGCACGGGCCGCCTCGCGGGAGGACGCGACCTTGGCCTTCAGGCCCGCCTCTTCGCCGAGCAGGGCGTCGCGCTTGGGCTCCAGCACTTGCACGAGTTCGGTGAGGTAGGCCGAGCGCTCCTTGGCAAGTTCCTTGAGCTCGGCTTCGAGGGCGCCCGTATCGGCCTTTTCCACACTCTCCCGCTCGGTGGTGAGGCTGCGGCGACGGCCCTCGATGGCGTCGCACTCGGCCCGCAGGCCGGGCAGATCGATGGGCGCCTCGGCCAGACGGAGTTTGAGCCCGGCGGCGATGCGGGCGGCCTCGCGCAGGACCCCGGCCTCGCCGCGCAGGCGCCGCGCCTCGGCCACCGCCCGCTCCATGGCGTCGCGCCCCTCCTGGGTCGGGCCGCGGCTGCCCCGCGTCATCATCAGCTGGACCGGGCGCACCACCGAATAGGCCATGCCGGACGTCGAGCGTCCGCTCGGCGCCACGGCGCGGCTCATATGGGCGAGGGCCGCGTCGTCGGGGGCGAGGTCGTAGCCGCCGAGACGCGCGGCGAGGAACGCCTCGGCATGGGGGTCGCGGGTCTCGATCATGCCGAGCGGGCCGTCGTCGTAGCGCCCGCCCCGGCGCCGGGCGGTGTCCGTGGTCTTGACCAGAAGGCAGCGATAGAACTGCGCCTTGCGGGCTTCGAGATGGGCGAAGGCCTGGTTCAACCGGTCGGGCTGGACCACCAGGGCCTCGCGGGCACCGCCGAGCAGGCCTTCCAGGGCCATGCCCCATTTCGGCTCGACGATCTCGGCGAGTTCACAGATCGGCACGGCGTCGATCCCGAGGCGCGCGAGCTCGTCGCGAAACGCCGCGACATCCGAGGACAGGCGCGCGCCCTTGGCCGCCCCGCCGCCGGCGAAGGGCGCCGACAGGGCCTGCGCCTCCGTTTCCGCCGCGCGGGCGCGCAGGGCCATGTCCTCGGCCGCCGTGTCGAGGGGGCCGGCGATGTCGGGCAGGTCGAGAAGCCCCGCCACCAGGGCACCGAGGGGACCGTCGGAGCGCAGGGTCTCCTCGGGCGGGGCCTCGCGGCGGAGCCCCGCGCGGGTGCAGGCCTCGACGAAGCGGGCGGCGCCTGCGTCGATGCGGCGGACCTCGCCGATCACCGCCGAGAGGCGGGCGACATCCTGGATCAGGCCGACGAGGCCGGTGACGCGAAGCGTCAGGTCGCGACGGTCGCGGGTGAGCACGGCGAGGCCGGCATCCGAGGCGGCGAGCCGCCCCTGCGCCAGGGTGCCGGCCATCATCGCCTTCTTCTCGGCGATCTCGCCGTCGATGTCGCGCACGAAGCCCTGGCTCGTCGTCACGCTCTCGCGGGCGATGCGCAGGCGCTCGGCCACATCGGCGAGGCCCGTGCGGGCGCCGGTGTACTCGACCACGCGGCGGCGGAGATCGGCGCCGGCGGCGCGCAGGTCGTCGAGGGCGGCCGACAGGCTCGCCTCGGCCCAGGTCTCGTAGCGGGCGAGGATGCGGCCGAGATGCGACAGGCGCCGCTCCAGCTCCTCGATGGTCTCGAGGAGGCGGCGCCAGTTCTCCACCGATTGCCGGATGCGGGCGACGTCGAGGGGCTCGGGCTCCAGCACGAAGGAGCGCACGAAGGCGGACGAATCGAAGATCGGCTTGAAGGCCACGGCGTTGGAGAAGGTGCGCAGGAAGTGGCGGGGTTCGGGCACGGGCGCGCCCTCGCGCAGGAGCCCGAGCACCTCCGCCGTGAAGCGCTCGCCCGAGGCGCGGAACTCCTCGAAGGTCTCGGAGCGGATGCGCAGGTCCTTGGCGATCTCGGCCCAGGGCGCGACGAAGGAGCCGTCCGGCGTCTCGCGGACGTAATCGGCGATCTCGAAGCGGTGGCCGGTGCAGACGAAGCGCGACAGGGTGGTCTCGCGGCTGTCCTCGGCCCGCGCGGCCAGCGCCAGCCCGACGGAGACGACGCGGCCCGAGACCGGGTTCTCGAACACGAGCACGATAAGGGTCTCGCAAGCCTCGCGGGTCGGGCGCCCGCCCTCGGCCGGGTCGCTGATCCAGCCGAGGCAGTAGTCCCGCACCGTGCGGGCGGAGCGGCCCGAGGCCGAGGCGTTGAGGGCCAGGCGGCTCGCGTTGTTGCCGGCCAGCACCGTCCCGACGGCGTCGAAGATCGTCGACTTGCCCGCCCCCGTCGGCCCGACGAGGGCCGTCGCGCCGCGAATGCGAATCTGCTCGCGCCGGATCAGGTACCAGTTCGAGAGGGCGATGTCGGTGAGGCGATACACGAAGGCCGGCTGATTTTTGCACGCTGCGAAGGATCGTCGGGCCTTCGGTCGCATGGGCGGGGGCGGCGAGGCAAGCCGGCCGGGGCGATCAGGCGGCGTCATCCCCGGCCGAGGCCCAGGCCCGGATATGCTCCATCCAGGCGTCGGGCGAGAGCACCGCGATCCCGGGCAGCACCATCAGGGGGGTCAGCTTTTCGGCCTTGTCGCGCTCGCCGAGGCGTAGGGCGCCTTTCCGCGAGAACAGGCGCAGGATCTCGAGGAGGCGGGTCTCCTCGGGCGGGTCGCTGCGGGTGGCGGTGCGGATCGATTCGGCGATGTCGTCGGTGGTGCACTCGACCACCCCGTCGGTGGTGACGCGGTGATCGCGCAGGCCTTCCTCGTAGGCCAGCCGCAGGGCGAGCAGCACCAGGGTCTCGTCCTTGCGCAGGCGTTCAGCCTGGCCGTCGTGGCGCACGCCGTCCGGGGGGACGCGCAGGAACACCATCTGGTCGCGGTGCGAGACCTCGAAACCGTACCCGAGGCAGGCGAAGTAGGCCTGGAAGAACGGCGCGTAGTGGCGGACGAGGTCGTAGGTCCGGCCGATGCCGGGGGTGCCCGAATAGACGCACTGGCTCTTCAGCAGCACCTGCAGGGCGCGGGTCAGCTCCTCGTCGGAGGGCGCGCGGGCACCCGGCGGCGGCGGCTCGTCGCCGTCGACGATGGCGCGGAAGGGTTCGAGCATGACGGTGGTCCGGGACGCGAACGGAGCGCCGTGTCTATCCGCCCGGGCGACGCGGCGCCAAGGGCTTCACACATCGCGCGGGATGCTCTGGTCCCCTCTCCTGGAAGGAGAGGGACAGGGTGAGGTGTGTGACCCTTTCGGAGAGTTCGCACACCTCACCCCAGCCCTCTCCTTCCAGGAGAGGGGGGACCAGTGCGCTTCACGCCAATTGAGGAAGCCCTTCCCTCGCCCGAGGTAGGACGCCGCCCGGCTCAGGCGGCGGCGGCTTCGGCCTTGAACAGGGAGATGCACTTGGTGTCCCGGTGCATGCTCAGGATCGAGGCCCGGTCGAGGGACGGGTTGGCGGCGAGCACCCGGCGGACCTCGGCGACGATGCTGTCGTAGCGGCCCGCGTCGTAGTTCTGCTCCAGGGGGCTGACGGCGATGTAGGTCTCCACGACCAACACCCGCTCGCAGCGTTCACGCCCGACCTCGACGGCGACCCAGGCGGATTTGATCAAGCACTTGCCGGACACCATGGCCCATCTCCCGAAGACGCCGCGTTCTTTCTTCCCGCGTGTCTTCCGCCAGGATGAACCTTGTCTTCGCCGATGCCAAGGGCAGTCGTTATTCGGCCCACCACAGTCCTGCTCAGATCGAATATTGCAGCGCAGCAATCAACGGGCGCGCTCCAGCAGGAAATCCGGGCAGTCGAGCCAGCCGTTGGCGACGCGGCCCTCGACGCGGGACAGGCGGTAGCGCCCACCCAACACGCCATCGAACATCACGTCGATCTCGCGCAGGCGCTGGAACACCACGAAGGCGTCGACATCGGTGATCCGCATCTGCGAGCCCCGGATGGCACCTTTGCGCCCGAGCCTGTCCTCGACGAACTCCGCCATCCGGTCCGGCGTCACGGCGACCCGGTGCCGGAACGCGTCCTTGGCGGCGATGAAAGCCTCCACGGCCGGATCGAGGACAATCTCCGGCAGGGGTTCGCAATCGATGGGCGGGCGCTTGAGGCGGGGGGCGTAGAGATGCACGGCGCCGATGGGCGGGCGCAGGAGCGAGATCCCGGCCGGCGGCATGTCCATCATCGCCGCGTCGGCCCCGGCGACGGCCCGGAGCGCCGCGGCGGTGCGCTCGATCCGGTCGGAATCGCGGTGGTCCATGTAGCGTAAAGCAGCCGCGATCCGCCGCTCCAGGCGGGCGACGATGTCGGCCACCGCGTCGAGGTGGCGGTCGAGGCCCTCGAAGATCGCCAGGATCTCGGCGAGATCCGCGCGCACGGCCCTCTCGGCCGCCTCGACATCGGGCGCCCGGCCCTCGCGCAGGCCCGCCTCCGCCAGGGCCCGCAGGGTGAGGGGATCGCGCAAGGCGCGGCCCGCCTCGCGCACGATGCCGGAGCGGAACCGGAACGGGTTCAGGCGGGTGTGCAGGGTGCGGTAATCGCTGACGATGTGGCGGGCCACGAACTCGTCGAAGTAGAGCCGGAAGGCCGCGCGCTGGTCCTCCTGCGCCAGGATGCGCGCCTCGATCTTGCGCATGGAGCCGGCCAGCGTCCGCAGGTGGCTGAGGAAGGCTCGCGACGCCTTGGCGGCGTTGACGAGGGCCTCGGAGCGCTCGGCCGGGTTGGCGGTGGCGCTCTCCAGGCTGCCGAGCACGTCGAGGACGGCGCCGCCGTAGGAACGGGTCTCGCCCCGGTCGAGGCGGGCGAGTTCCTCGATGAGGATGCGGGCCTCGGGGTCGAAATCCACCACCGGGACGTAGCGCTCGCGCCGCTCCACCAGCCAGCCGGCCTCGAGCAGGCGCCGGTAGACGGCCGAGCGCCGTTCGATGGGATCGACGGGCGTGGTCTCGTCGTCGGCGATCTCCCCTTGGGCGAAATCGCTTGAGAAGTCGCCGATGGCGGCGAGCAGCTCGGTCTTGCGCAGGGGTTCGGCCGTGTCGCCGAACACCCGCGCGTGCAGGTGCAGCAGCAGGGCGGCGTTGAAGGCCCGGCTCGGGGAGGCAAGGGGCCGGAACAGATCGTCGGAGAGGCGGGTGAACAGCATGGGACTAAGGCGGACGACAACCCGGACGGGGCGCGCGTGTCAATCGCTCCGGTGCCGGGGACAGGACTGGCCGGGCGCCATCCTCCGGCAAGTGGGTGGCGGACGCGCCGTCGTGCTAGGAGCAGGGCAAGGCGCCGCGCGAAGGCGCCGCGAAAACATCACGGGAGACCCCATGCCGAAGCCGGAACGCCAAGAGCCCCGTGATCGCCAAGAGCCCCGTCCGCGCCAAGAGCCCCGTCCGCCCGAGCTCGTGACGCCGTGGCATACGCCGGGCCGCGCCGCCCTCCAGGCCGAGGCCCGGGCCTTCGCCCGCGACGTGGTGATGCCCATCGCCGACGACTGCGATCCGCAGAAGGCCGAGATGCCGCGCAGCCTCATCGCGCAGATGGCCGAGAAGGGGTGGTTCGGCATCACGATCCCGAAGGAGCATGGCGGCCTCGGGCTCGGGGTGTTCGAGTACTGCCTCGTGTCGGAGGAACTGGCGCGGGCGTGGCTGTCGGTGGGCAGCATCCTGGCCCGCGGCCAGGGACTCGGCACGCAGGTCCTCGACGATGCGCGCCGGGCCGAACTCCTCGCCCGCTCGGCGCGGGGCGACTGGATCGGCAGCATCGCCCTGTCGGAGCCCACCGCCGGCTCGGATCTGGCCGGGGTCCAGACCCGGGCGGTCCGCGAGGGCGACACCTGGGTGCTCACCGGCACCAAGCGCTGGGCGGGGTTCGCGCAAGGGGCCGACTTCGTCGAGGTCCTGGCCCGCACCCGCGATCCGGAGCCGGGCGAGTCGCGCTCGGCCGGCCTGGAGCCGTTCCTCGTGGTCAAGCAGCCGGGCACCTTCCCGGACGGGATGACCGGCCAGGTCATCGACAAGATCGGCTATCACGGCTTCCTCACCTTCGAGCTCGCACTCGACGGCGTGCGGGTGCCCGAGAGCGACCGGCTGACCGGCCTCTACGGCGACCAGGGCGCCGACGCGGATGCCGGCGGTTTCGCTTCGGTGCAGCGCGGCCTCAACATCGCCCGCGTCCACACGGCGGCGCGCGCCGTCGGCGTCGCCCGGGCGGCGGTGGAGGATTGCCAGCTCTACCTGCAGGAGCGCGAGCAGTTCGGCCACCCCATCGGCGATTTCCAGGCCCTGCGCTTCGCCCTCGCCGACATGGCGGCCGAGGTCACCCAGGCCCGTGCGTTCTGGCAGCAGGTGGCCCACCTGCTCGACGCCGGCGCGGCGGCCGAGAGCGAATCGGCCATGGTCAAGCTGCTCGCCACCGAGATGGCCGTGCGGGTGACCAACCAGGCGATGCAGCTCCACGGCGGAAACGGCTACACCACCGAGCGCCGGGTCGAGCGCTACTGGCGCGATGCCCGCCTCACCACGATCTTCGAGGGCACGAGCGAGATCCAGCGCCGGATCGTCAGCGACCGGATGCTGCCCCGGCCGTGAGACAAGCGTCCCGGACATGGGTCCGGGACGCTTGTCTCATCGCGCAGGCGCTACCCCTTCCAGCCCTTCAGGGCGGCGAAGGGGCTGCTCGACGGGTCGGGCGGGGGCGGATTGAGGATCGGCTCCACCTGGGCGACGGCGTCGGCGAGGGAGAAGGCGGAGCCCGTGGGCAGCTTGCCGCCGGCGGCGTCCTTGTGGCCGCCGCCGCGGAACCGGCGCGCGCCCTCGAGCGCCGTCTCGTCGTTGGAGCGGAACGACATGTTGCCGGTGCGCTGGACGTTGAGGACGCGCTTGGCCTTGCCCGCGTCCATGATGAGGTCGGAGACGCGCTGGAACGTGCCCGAATCGAGGCCGAACGACAGGTAGGTCCCGTCCGAGAGCGGCTGGAACAGGTCCGAGCGGGCGAGCACCCGGGCGATGCGCATGCGCGTGGTGAGGCGGGGGTCGTCGGTCCCGTCGCCGGCGAGGTAGCCGTCGACGATCCTCGTGCGGATGGCCCCGACCGCCGCTTCGAGTTCGGCCGGCGAGGCCCCGGCGCGCAGGCGGCCGGCGAGGGCGACGAGGAGGTCGCCGACGAAGCGGTCGTGCCAGGCATGGCCGATGGGGACGAGGTTGGAGACGTTGTCCCAGAACACCTCGTCGAGGGCGTGGCCGCCGGCGAAGGTCGGCCGGTCCTTGCGCCAGAGATCGACGGCGTCCACGGCCTCGACGAGGGCGAGGAGGTCGGCGTCGCCCTCCGTCGCGTCGGGCGCGTACAGGGCGCGGCGATGATAGGCGAGCTTCGTGGCGCAGCGGCCCTCGTCGATGAGGACGACGATGGCCGGGTCGTCGAGGTCGAACCGCATCACGCCCGGATCGTCGGATTCCGGCACCGGTTCGAGCGTCTGCTCGCGCAGGCGGTCGATGGACGAGGCGTGGTGGTCGAGGACGATGAGGCGGTGGCGCTCGGCCTCGGCCCGGCCCCGGTTCATCGTCGCGAAGTTGCGGATGAAGGTCACCGCCACGGGCTCGAGGCCGAGATCGGTGAGGATCAGGGTCTCGGGCTGGCGCGTCCGCCCGAGGCGCTTCAGCTCGCCCTCGACCACGGGGCCGACGTCGCTGTAGCGCGGCACGTGGACGATGCGGGCGACGGGCACGAAGCGCCCGACGATGGTGGAGGCGCCGTAGCCGTCGAGGTCGTGATGGGTGATCTGGGTGACGGTCAAGACGGGGTCCTCGGCGAGCGGCGTGCGCGGCTTATGACGCGTTTTCCCGCCGGCCGCGACCCGAACGGATCAGGTGGTCTGCTTGCGGGCGACCACGGCGCCGGCGAACAGGACGGCCGCGCCCCCGGCGATGAGGCTGATCATGAGGAGGCGGCGGGGCTGCTGGGCGGATTCGGCCTTCACCGGCTGGACGATCATGCTGAAGAACTCGACCTGCCGGCTGGCGATGATGCGCGAGCGCTCGTAGGCGGACAGGACCTTGGCGAAGTACTTCTCCGCCTCCTCGCGATCGCTCTCGAAGGCCTCGAACTTGGTCAGGGCATCGGCCAGGATGCGACGCTGCTCCGGGTCCTCGCTCGCCGACTGGCTCTCGATGCGGGCGATGGCGTCGTCGAGATCCTTGATCTGGGACTTGATGTCCACGATGCGGCGGGATTCCGGGCCGAGGTCGCGCTGGCCGAGGTTGAGCTGAACGGCGAGGTTGATGCGCGCCATGCGCAGCTCTCCGATCACCTTGAGATTGCTGTCGTTGGTCTTCTTGGCGTCGAGGATGCCCTCGCGGTTGCGCAGGGTCGCCATGGCGAGGCGGATCTTCGTCATCCGCTCCTCGGCGAGCTTCAGCTCGCGGCTGCTCTCGGCCACGGCGTCCGCCCGGGCACGGTCGCTGAGCGCGTTCACCATGCGCTCGCTCTCCTTGAGGATCGCCTGGGTGAGGGCGAGGGATTCGGCCGGGTCGAAGGCGTTGACCGTCAGGCTGATGATGCCCGAGCCGGTCTCGATCTTCGTGGTGACGCGCTCGTTCCAGTAGTGCACGAAGCGCTCGATGGGCTTGTCGGGGTCGAAACGCGAGAGGTAGTCGATGCCGTCCCGGGCGAACATCGCGCGCAGGGGCAGGTCCTTCTCCAGGACCTCGACCATCGGACGGCTGTGGATGTAGTTGACCGCCACCAGGCTGTCCTGCGCCACCATCTGGGAGACGACGCCCTTGCTGGTGCCGACCTGATCGGACGAGGCCTTGTCGGCGGAGCCCAGCGCCGGCCGCAGGGCGAAGCGGGCCTCGGTGACGTAGCGGTCGGAGGCGACGAGCCCGTAATAGATCCCCCCCAGCAGCGTCGGCAGGACGAAGCAGAGGGCGAACAGGATCGGGATGACGGGATCGGACTTGACGTGGCTCTGGTAGGACCGGATGCCCTTCTTGCGGTCGGCGAAGCGCGAGACGCGCGCGACCTGACGCAGGGATTCCGCCACGGCGTTCGAACGGTCGGCCGTGGTGACGGGCTGGCCCGTGGGGGTGCGGATCTCGACGCTCATGTCTCGACGCTCGTCCGTGCTTCGACGCTCATGGGCCTTCAGCCGTCCATTCCATTCGGGGCGCCGCGCCTTCCGCCGCGCACCGATGATCCTTAAGTCCGCTGCCGAAACGGCGAAAGCATGTCCGAGCCCGCCCCGCCAGGGACGGCCATCAGGCATTCAGGCGGCGATAGACCTCGATGGCGTCGTTGACGTCCTCGTACAGGATGGCGCGCCCGTTGATGAGCACGATGCCCTGCTGGCACCAGGTCCGGATCGTCTCCATGCCGTGGGAGACCATGATCACGTTGGAATTGACGCGGCGGGCGGCGAAGGCCTCCTCGCAGCGCTTCTGGAAGCGCGCGTCGCCCACGGCGGTGACCTCGTCGATGAGGTAGCAGTCGAATGGGATCGCCATGCTCATGCCGAAGGCGAGGCGCGAGCCCATGCCCGAGGAGTAGGTCCGGATCGGCACGTCGAGGTAGCTGCCGAGCTCGGAGAAATCCTCGACGAATTCGAGCACCTTCTTCGGGTCCTCGCCGTAGATGCGGGCCACGAAGATGATGTTGTCCCGGCCCGTCATCTGCGGATGGAAGCCGCCGCCGAAGCCGAGCGGCCACGACACCCGCATGGTGCGGTGGACGCGGCCCCGCGACGGCGCCTCGGTCCCGGCGATGAGGCGCATCATGGTGGACTTGCCGGCCCCGTTGATCCCGAGGATGCCGTAGCTCACGTTGGGCTTCAACGTGAACGACACACGCTCGAGGATCGTACGGCGGTGCCCGTCCGTCCGGTAGATCTTGGTGACGTTGTCAAAACGGATCACGGTCGGCTGGGCGCTCCGGGGGGCTCGTGCCCGGACGAGGAGCCGGGCGTACGGGGTGTCGCCCGCGAAAGCGGCGAATCTGAGGACCCTCGGTCCCGGCGCACCCGGGTGGGCGACGGCAAAAATCGACACGCCGCCCACGAACTTGAGCGATCGCGCCTTGCACCCCGCCGAACCGGCTTGTACAGCGTGCCACCCGCGGCATCGCGGCGACCCTGCAGGCCCCCGGTCCAACCACCTGGACGCCGTCGGTCGCGATGCGGGGGTTGGAGGGGTGGCCGAGTGGTTGAAGGCGCACGCCTGGAAAGTGTGTATACCGGAAACGGTATCGCGGGTTCGAATCCCGCTCCCTCCGCCACGTCTCACACGATACCGGTCTGAAGGCTGAATCGGGATGCGAATGCCCGGTCGGGGCGTGAGCGCCAATGGCCGCGACGGGAAAACCGGCCCCCGGACGCTTCGCTATTTCTCTGCGTGTCGCTCGCCTGATCTAGACAGCCTCTCCCATTGCCATGCCCATGGACGACGCGATCGCTGAGACGCGTGCGATCGGGCCAGTGAGCGCGAGAGGACGCCGATGCGTGTCTGCGGTGAAATTCTTCCGGGAGAACCTGTCGTCCAGACGTTCCGGGCGGAGGAGGACCACCTGTGCGGAATCGCCGTCCTCGTCGCCACGTATGGCGACGTCAGGCGGACCAGTGACCTCAGCATCGAGGTTCTTCGAGCGGACGATGCGCAGACCCCGCTCGCGCGCAAGACTATCAATCTCTCGACCGTGTACGACAATTCGTTCGTCGATGTGTTCTTCGATCCCGAGGAGACGTCCCGCGACGCGGTCTACGTCCTCCGCGTGAGTTCCGACGACGCCTCGCACGGAAACGCCGCCACACTCTATCTGTCCGACGGTACGGAGCGCATCGCCGGCCATCTCGCGTGCCGGGCCAACGGCCGGGCCAGCGAGGCGGACGGGCTCTTCGCCAAGCTGACCTATGCGCCGCCCGTCACGAAAGAGTCCGTGCCGCCGAGCCTGGAGATCAGCCTGATCACGCAGTGCAACCTGAACTGCGTTCACTGCATCTCGCGCGACACCCGAAAGACAGTCGGCCATTTGCGGCAATCGGTTCGGGACGACCTTTTGGCCTGGGCCGCTGATGGACGGCTGAAGACGGCCTACACCGATTTCAGCGGCGACATCCTCTGGGCCGATCAGAAGTTCGGCGGGGAACTGGGGTTCTTCATCGATCTCGACATCCCGTTCCATCTCGACACCAACGGGACGCATCTCACGGTGGACGCGGCCGACCGCCTGCTGGCCTCGAAGGTGACGTCGATCAACGTCTCCATCGATGCCGCGCGGGCCGAGACCTACAAGCGCATCCGCAAGGGATCGCCGCCGCTGGACACGATCTTTACCAACATGCGCATGCTGGCCGAGCGCCGTTCGGCCCAGGGGCGGGAGAGCATGAAGCTCTCGGCCGCCTTCGTTCTCATGCGGTCCAACATCGAAGAACTTCCGGACTTCGTGCGCCGCGTCCATGCAGCTGGATTCGATACGGTCAGGACGATCCATATGCAGGCCTATACGGCCGATAGGGATGCCGAGAGCCTCTGGTTTCACCGACAGACCTTCAACGATGTCCGTCTGCAGGCCATCGCGGTGGCCGACACCCTCGGCATCGAACTCTTCATCGATCGCCCCTTCGATGACCGCGCCGATCAGATCGGCACGTCCTTCTGCACGCTACCCTGGAAGGCCGCCTACCTCCTTGGCAACGGCGACGTTCTCGCGTGCTGTGTGCCCGGCTTGCGCATGGGCAACGTCTATGAAGAATCCATGGAGGCCATCTGGAACGGCCCGAAGTACCAGGCGCTCCGGCGGAGCGTGAATTCGAAGACGCCCCCGCCGTCCTGCCTCGCTTGTCCGTTCAATCGAAAGACGAACAATCCCCTCAGCTACACGCCGCACCACGTGATACGCGGGCGGGACTACACCCCGGCCGTGGGACTCGCGTGATGCCCGCCTACCGCTTCACCGTCACCATCGACGATCACACCCCGCACGAGCCCGTGTTCCGGCATCTGCGCGATGCCGATGCGGCTTACGACGAGGCGGGCCGGCTCGCGCGGGAGATCTGGGCGGCGAGCGGCGACCGGCGGCTGATGCAGGCGTTCGTCGCCGTCACCGATGCGGCGGGCGAGATCGTCCTCGAATTTCCCTTCTCGGAGGCCATCACGGCGCCCTGAAACGACAGCGGCGCCGGTGGCGGGAGGGCCACCGGCGCCGTTCGGGCCGTCGCGCGCGAAAAAATTCAGTCGAGCTGCGAGGCCTCGGGGCAGGCGGCCCGGATGGTCTCCGGCAGGGCGGCGAAATCGATGTAGCCGGCCTCGCGCGCCATGGCGTCGAGGGCCGACACGGCGTCGGCGGCGCTGCCGGTCCACAAGACGGCACCATTGGTCTTCTGCTTGATCTGGAAGATGCTCATGATGCGTTCGCCCAGGCTGCTGTAGGATGCTTGAGGTCAGAACGCGCGAGGGCCGCCGCGGTTGCGGCGATGCGCGCGCGCCTTCGTTTTTCCCGCCGCGTCGCCTATGATCGCGGGCCGGAACGATGCGGGAACGCCTTGAAAAGGCCGGTGTCGGACGTCACGGCTCCGTGCCTTCATCACCGGCCCGGTGGGCGCAGGACGAGCGAATCCAGAGTCTCATGCGCGCGCGACACCTCCTGCCGGCCTTCCTGCCCGCACTCTTCGCGATCCAGTTCGCCGCGCACGCCGCCGAGACCGCCGCCGTCCCCGATGCGGCGGCGCTGGCGCCCGCCGTCACGGTGGCGGCGGCCGAGGCGCGCGAGGTGGTCGAGCGGGCCGTGGTCACCGGCACCCTGATGCCCCGCGACGAGATCCTGGTGGCGCCCGAGATCGAGGGCACCCGCATCACCGAACTCCTGGTGGAGGAGGGCGCCCGGGTGGAGAAGGGCCAGCCGCTCGCTCGCCTGTCCCTGGAGATGATTGTCACCCAGGAGGCCGCCAACGCCGCCGCCCTGGCGCGGGCCGACGCCGCCATCGTCCAGGCCCGCAGCCAGATCGTCCAGGCGGAAGCGGCGCAGACCGAGGCCAACCTGTCCCTCGAGCGCGCCCGCAGCCTGGTGAAGACCGGCAACGCCACGGCCGCCGTGCTGGAGCAGCGCGTCTCGGCCGCGCAGGGCGGGGAGGGGCGTCTCGCCGCCGCCCGCGGCGGGCTCCAGCTCGCCGAGGCCGACCGGGCCACCGCCCGCGCCCAAGGGGCCGAGATCGCCCTGCGGCGCGCCCGTACGGACATCCGCGCGCCGGAGGGCGGCATCGTCAGCCGGCGCACGGCCCGGGTCGGCGCCACGGCGAGTGCCGTCGGCGAGCCGATGTTCCGCCTCATCGCCCGGGGCGAGATCGAGCTCGAGGGCGAGATCCCCGAAGTGTCGATGCCGCGCCTGAAGGTCGGCGATCCCGTCATCCTCGAGGGCGAGGAGGGCCGGACCCTGACCGGACGCGTCCGACGCATCGACCCGGAGGTCGACCGCATGACCCGGCTGGGCCGCGTCCGCATCGCGCTGGCGCCCGACCCTTCCTTACGCATCGGCGCCTTCGCCCGGGGCAAGGTCGAGGTTGCGCGCCGGCGCGGCGTCGCCGTGCCGCTCTCGGCGGTGCTCTACGCCACCGACGGGGCCGCCTCGGTGTTCGTGGTGAAGGACGACCGGGTCGAGGCCCGCCGGATCGTGCCGGGGCTCGCCGCCGACGGCATCCTGGAGGTCCGCTCGGGCGTCGAGGCCGGCGAGGCGGTGGTGGCGCGCGCCAGCTCCTTCCTGCGTCACGGTGATCTCGTGCGGGCGGTCCGGCCGGCCGCGAAGGCGGCGGATGCGACGCCGCCCCAAGACGCACCGCGCTGAGATCGGACCCGCCGCCATGCGCCTCAACGTCTCCGCCTGGGCCATCCGCAAGCCGATCCCCTCCATCGTGCTGTTCCTGGTGCTGGTGGTCCTCGGCCTCGTCAGCTTCCGCGCCCTGCCGATCACCCGGTTTCCCAATATCGACATTCCCATCGTCGCCGTCACGGTGACGCAGGCCGGCGCCGCCCCGTCCGAACTGCAGACGCAGGTGACGAAGGTCATCGAGGACGCGGTCGCCGGGGTGAAGGGCGTCAAGCACACCCTCTCGGCCATCACCGAGGGCATCTCCACCACCACCATCGAGTTCCGCCTCGAGACCAACACCGACCGGGCGGTCAACGACGTCAAGGACGCCATCTCGAAGGTGCGGGTGAACCTGCCGCGCACCATCGACGAGCCGATCATCAACCGGGTCGAGATCGCCGGCCTGCCGATCATGATCTACGGCGCCGCCGCCCCGGCGATGACGCCCGAGGACCTGTCCTGGCTCATCGACGACGTCATCGCCCGCCAGATCCAGGGGGTTAAGGGGGTGGGCGGCGTCGAGCGACTCGGCGGCGTCGCCCGCGAGATCCGCGTCACCCTCAAGCCCGACCGCCTGCTGGCGCTCGGCATCACGGCGGCGGACGTGAACCGGCAGCTGCGCCTCACCTCCGCCGACATGGCCGGCGGGCGCGGCGAACTCGGCGGCCAGGAGCAGTCGATCCGCACGCTGGCGGGTGCGGCGAGCCTCGACACCCTCGCCCAGACCTCCATCGTCGTGCCGGGCAACCGCAAGGTCCGCCTCGACGAGCTCGCGACCCTGGTCGACGGCGCGGAGGAGCCGCGCACCTTCGCCCGCTTCAACGGCGAGCCGGTGGTCGCCTTCGCCATTTCGCGCGCCACGGGGGCGAGCGACGCCGAGGTGGCCACCGCCGTGGGCAGGAAGATCGACGAGCTCAGGGCCAGGCACGAGGGCGTGCGCTTCGACCTCATCGACACCTCCGTCACCAACACGGTGGGCAACTACCATTCGGCGATGCTGAGCCTCGTCGAGGGCGCGGCTTTGGCCGTCATCGTGGTGTTCATCTTCCTGCGGGACTGGCGCGCGACCCTCATCGCCTCCATCGCCCTGCCGCTGTCGGTGCTGCCGACGTTCTGGATCATGAACACGCTGGGCTTCTCGCTCAATGCGGTGAGCCTGCTCGCCATCACCCTCGTGACCGGCATCCTCGTCGACGACGCCATCGTGGAGATCGAGAACATCGTCCGGCACATGCGCATGGGGAAATCGCCCTACCGCGCGGCGCTCGAAGCGGCCGACGAGATCGGGCTCGCCGTCATCGCCATCACGGCGACCATCATGGCGATCTTCGCGCCCGTGTCGTTCATGAGCGGCATCGCCGGGCAGTACTTCAAGCAGTTCGGCCTCACCATCGCGGCCGCCGTGTTCATGTCGCTGCTCGTGGCGCGGCTGATCACACCGCTGCTGGCCGCCTACTTCCTGCGCGATCACGGCCCCGAGGACGAGCGCGAGGGTCCCGTCATGCGGGCCTATACCCGCGTGGTGGCGTGGTCCGTGCGCCACAAGTTCATCACCCTCGTGGTCGGTCTGGCGTGCTTTGCCGCCTCCATCCTGTCGACGCGGCTCCTCCCGGCGGGCTTCCTCCCGGCCGAGGACGCGGCGCGCACCATCTTCGTCGTGGAGCTCCCTCCAGGGGCGCGCCTCGCCGACACCACCCGGGTCAGCGACGGCCTCGTCGACCGGATCAGGACCCTGCCCGAGGTGCGCAGCGTCTTCGTCGACGGCGGACGACAATTGCCGGGCAAGAAGGAGGTGCGCCTTGCCACCTTCACCATCAACCTGACGCCGAAGAACGCGCGGCACCGGACCCAGAAGGAGATGGACGTCGCCATCGGCGCCCTCCTGCGCCAAGAGCCGGACATCCGCTCCTGGGCCCTGCGCGAGAGCGGCCAGCGCGACCTCACCCTCATCGTCTCGGGGCCGGACAAGGCCGTGGTGGCCGACGTGGCGGCCCAGCTCCAGCGCGAGGCGGCGGCGGTGCCCCACCTCGTCAACGTGCTGTCCACCGCGCCGCTGGACCGCACGGAGATCCGCATCCGCCCCAAAGCCGGGGTCGCGGCCGATCTCGGCGTCTCCACCGACCTCATCGCCGAGACCGTGCGGGTCGGCACCATCGGGGACATCGGCGCCAATCTCGCCAAGTTCAACGCGGTCGATCGGCAGGTGCCGATCCGCGTGATGCTGCCCGAGCGCCTGCGCGGCGATCTCTCGCAACTGGAGACCCTGAAGGTACCGGTGAAGGGCGGAGCCTCCGTGCCGCTCTCGACGGTGGCCGATCTCAGCCTCGGGCGCGGGCCCACCGCCATCGACCGCTACGACCGCGCCATCCGCGTGGCGCTCGAGGCCAACATGGAGGGCTCGGACGCGCTCGGCTCCCTCATCGCCGCCGTCCTCGACCTGCCGGCGGCCAGGAACCTGCCGCCGGGTGTGGTCATCCGCCAGACCGGCGACGCCGAGGTCATGGGCGAGGTGTTCGAGGGCTTCGCGCTCGCCATGGGCGCCGGCCTGATGATGGTGTTCGGCGTCCTCGTGCTGCTGTTCGGCAACTTCCTGCAGCCGCTCACGATCCTTTTCTCCCTGCCGCTCTCCATCGGCGGGGCGATCCTCGGCCTGCTCATCTTCAACAAGCCCATTTCCATGCCGGTGGTCATCGGCATCCTCATGCTCATGGGCGTGGTGACGAAGAACGCCATCATGCTCGTCGATTTCGCCATCGAGGAGATGGCCGCCGGCGTCGACCGCGCCACCGCCATCATCGATGCCGGGCGCAAGCGCGCGCGGCCCATCGTGATGACCACCATCGCCATGGCGGCCGGCATGGTGCCCTCGGCCATGGCGCTCGGCATCGGCGGCGAGTTCCGCGCCCCCATGGCCATCGCGGTCATCGGCGGCCTCATCGTCTCGACGGGCCTGTCCCTGATCTTCGTGCCCGCGATCTTCGTCCTCGTCGACGACCTCTCGCGCCTGTTCGTGCGCGGGTTCGCCCGCTTCATCGGCCGCAAGGACGAGCCGGAAGACGGCCCCTTCGCCCTGCCCCCGGCCTTGGCCAACGACCGGAAAGGTTTTCCGCCGCGCATCGCGGCGGAGTGATCCGGCGTCCGCTCGATCAGAGCGGTAGCTGGATCATACCTCTTCTGGTTGATCACCTCGGATCGAACGGTCGCATCGGTGCTCCCTCTCCTGGAAGGAGAGGGTTGGGGTGAGGTGTGGGACATCTCCGAAAAGGTCACACACCTCACCCTGTCCCTCTCCTTCCAGGAGAGGGGACCCCCGTTTTACCGACTCACCGACCTGATCAAGCGGAGCCCGTATCAGACAAGCTCTCGCGGCGCTTGAGGGAGCCCAACTCCGCCATCCCGAAGGGATCAACCGGATCTGGCATGAGCATACGCGGTGTCTCGACGTACGATCCCACCCGCCCCCTCATCCTGAGGTGCCGCGAAGCGGCCTCGAAGGATGAGGTCGAGAAGGGACAAGCGAACTGGCTCAAACCCGATCAGAAGCGCCCCATCGTCCTCGAAACGAAAACGGCCCGAACCAGAGGTCCGGGCCGCGACATCGGATCGTGAAAACCTAGAGAAAACTCAGGCGCGCTCGGCGAGGCGGCTGGCGCCGTAGCAGAGGCCGCCGGCGATGATGAACAGCACCACGAAGGTCTTCACGGTGGAGTAGAACAGCGCCGGCTCGATGCCCGCATCCGTGTAGAGCAGCAGGCCGATGGCGGCGATGGGCAGGAGCAAGAGGGTCAGGAGCGGGGTCAGCGGGTTCATGGGGTCACTCGGCCTCGACGCGGACCCGGCATGCCGGCCCGTGGGTTCATGATTGCGGTCATGTCCTTAGCACCCCGGGCGGCTTCGCGCCAAGGCCACCCGGCCTCACGCCGGAATCCGCACGGTGGCGCGCAGGCCGCCGAGGGGCGAGTCGTGCAGGCTGACGTCGCCGCCATGCGAACGGGCGATGTCGCGGGCGATGGAGAGGCCGAGGCCCGAGCCGCCGGCATCCTGGCGCGCGTCGTCGAGGCGCACGAACGGCTTGAACACCTCCTCGCGCTGATCGAGGGGGATACCCGGCCCGTCGTCGTCGATGGAGACGAGGAAGCTGCGGACCTCGCGCCGCCCCACCACCGCGACGGTGTCGCCGTAGCGGGCGGCGTTGGCCGCGAGGTTGAACAGGCAGCGACGGATGGCGTCGGGCCGCAGGGTGACGTGCGCGTCGCCCTCGATCTCGACGGCCTCCACGTGGGCGCCGAGGCGCTCCACATCCGTGCGCAGGTCCTCCAGCAGCGCGCGCATATCGGTGGGCACCGCCGGCTCGCTGGAATCGCCCCGGGCGAAGGCGAGGTAGGCCTCCAGCATCCGGCTCATCTCGTCGACGTCGCGCTGGAGGTCCTCGACGTCCGCCGTCTGGTCGATGAGCGCCAGGGTCAGCTTGAACCGGGTGATGATGGTGCGCAGGTCGTGGCTCACGCCGTTGAGCATCGTCGTGCGCTGCTCCATGGCCCGCTCGATGCGGCGCTTCATCTCGATGAAGGCGTGGCCGGCCTGGCGGACCTCGCGGGCGCCGCGCGGGCGGAACTCGATCTCGCGGCCCTTGCCGAAGCTCTCGGCCACGGCGGCGAGCCGCAGGATCGGCTTGATCTGGTTTCGCAGGAACAGGATCGCGACGCCGAGCAGCACGAGGGACGAGCCGCTCATCCACAGGAGGAAGATGTGCGAGTTCGAGGCGTAGGCCATGCTGCGCCGGGCCGTCACCCGCATCACCCCTTCGGGGATCGCGACCCGGATCTCGATGAGGCTGGAGCGGCCGACCGTGTCGATCCAGTACGGCCGGCGGATCTGGCGCTTGATCTCGTCGGACAGGACCTCGTCGAGGATCGAGAAGAACGGCCGCGGGCCGGCGACGGGGAGGGTGGCGCCCTTCAGGATGTCGAGGTCGAGGTTGAGCCGCGTCCCGGCGATGCGCGTGAGGGTCTCGGCGTCCTTGTCCTGGGGGTAGCTCTCGTAGACGTCGATGAGGGCGGCGACATCCGCCGTCACGGCGGCCGAGAGGCGCCGGGTCACGAGCTGCCAGTGCCGCTCCATGAAGGTGTAGGCGATCACCGATTGCAGCAGCACCACGGGGGCGATGATGATGATCAGCGAGCGCGCGTAGAGGCCCTTCGGGAGCACGTCGCCGATGGCGCGGCTGAAGAGCCGCCACAGGCGGCGCGGCGGCGGCATCCGGGCGAGCGCCGCGAGCAGGCGATTCAGCGGGCGCGCCTGCGACATGGGCGATCAGTCGACGGCGAGGCGGTAGCCGACGCCCCGCACGGTCTGCAGGAACAGGGGGTTGGCCGGATCGACCTCGGTCTTGCGGCGCAGGCGGTTGATCTGCACGTCGATGCTGCGCTCGGCCGCGAGGCCGCCGGCGCCCGCCAGGGCCTCGCGCTCGACATTGGCGCCGGCGGCCTGCGCCAGGACGGTGAGGATCTCGCGCTCGCGCTCGGTGATGCGGATGGTCTCGTCGGCCCGGCGCAGCTCGCCCCGGTCGATGCGGTAGGAGAACGGCCCGAAGGTCACGGTCTCGAAGCCGGGCTCGCGGGCCGGGGACCCTTCCGCGCGCCGCTTGATGATGTTGTTGAGGCGCAGGATCAGTTCGCGCGGCTCGAAGGGTTTCGGCAGGTAGTCGTCGGCGCCGATCTCGAGGCCCATGACCCGGTCGTTGGGGTTGGAGCGGGCGGTGAGCATCAGGATCGGCACCCGCGAGGTCTCGCGGACCTGGCGGGCGTAGTCGAACCCGCTCTCGCCGGGCATCATCACGTCGAGCACCAGGGCGTCGAACACGAAGCACTGCGCCTTGGTGCGCGCCTCGGCGACGTTGGCGGCCGCCGTGACCCGGAACCCCTGCTCGTAGAGAAAGCGGGTGAGAAGCTCGCGCACCCGGCGGTCGTCGTCGACCACGAGGACGTGCGGCGCGTGGTCGGGCAGCTCGACGCTGGCCTTGAGGCCGGGGAGGGACATCAGACGGCGCTCCGGGCGCGGCGGGCCATGAGGCGGCGCACGGTGGCGCGCTCCTCGGGCTCGATCATGGCGAGCAGGAAGTTCTGGGCCGAGACGGCGCCGCCCTCCGAAGATCCGCCCTCCGATGCCGCGCCCGCCGGCTCGGCCAGGGCCCGCGTCACCCGGTGGGTCTGCACGCGGATGAGGTCTCCGGCGAGCGCCGTGCCGCGCGCCGTGCAGAACAGCAGCCGCTGGCGACGGTCGCTCGTGCCGGTCTTCTGGACGATGTAGTCCTGTTCGATGAGATCCTTGAGCACCCGGTTGAGACTCTGCTTCGTGATCCGCAGGATATCGAGAAGTTCGGCGATGGTGAGGCCCGGGTAGCGGTCGACGAAGTGCAGCACCCGGTGATGCGCCCGGCCGAACCCGTATTGCGCCAGGATGCGGTCCGGGTCACCGACGAAATCGCGGTAGGCGAAGAACAGCAATTCGATGAGGTCGTCGCCCGGGCTCTGGGCCGGAGGGCTCTGGCTCGGGACGGACGCATCGCCGCCGGCCGTCGGGGTCGCGGGGAGGATCACGTCGGGGGCGGCCTCGGTTTATGTCAGTGTTATTGACATATTTCAGGCGCGTTGCTACCCGTCAAGCCTTCCGGTAGGGCGTCACGACTCGTGGCACGACTCGTGGCACGTCCCGCCGCACGACCTCCCAGCACCCATCAGACGCCGGCTTCGAGGGCAAGCCCGCGTGTCGAGGAAGCCCGCCATGTCCCTGATCCCGTTCGACGCGCGCGAGGGCACCATCTGGTACGATGGCGTGATGGTGCCGTGGAAGGACGCCAAGATCCACGTGCTGTCCCACGGCCTGCATTACGGCTCGTCGGTGTTCGAGGGCGAGCGGGCCTATGGCGGGCGCATCTTCAAGAGCCGCGAGCACGCGGAACGCCTGCTGCGCTCGGCCGAACTCCTCGACTTCAGGATTCCCTACACGGCCGACGAGATCGAGGCCGCCAAGGACCTCGTCCTCAGGACCAGCGGGCTCACCGACGCGTATCTGCGCCCGGTGGCGTGGCGCGGCTCGGAGATGATGGGGGTGGCGGCCCAGAACAACACCATCCACCTCGCCATCGCCGCCTGGGAATGGCCGAGCTACTTCGATCCCGAGACCAAGATGAAGGGCATCCGCCTCGACATCGCGGATTACCGCCGGCCCGATCCCCGCACCGCCCCCTCCACCTCCAAGGCGGCGGGCCTCTACATGATCTGCACCATCTCCAAGCACCGGGCCGAGAACAAGGGCTACGCCGACGCTCTCATGCTCGACTGGGAGGACAACGTCGCCGAATGCACCGGCGCCAACGTGTTTTTTGTCCGCGACGGCGTGATCCATACCCCGTTGGCGGATCGCTTCCTCAACGGCATCACCCGCCAGACGGTGATCGAACTCGCCCGCCGCCGCGGCATCGAGGTGGTGGAGCGGCGCATCCTGCCGGCCGAGCTCGAAGGCTTCTCGGAGTGCTTCATCACGGGGTCGGCCGCCGAGGTGACGCCGGTGTCGGAAATCGGCCCGTACCGGTTCGTGCCCGCCGCCCTCACCAAGACCCTGATGGACGATTACACCGCGGAGGTTCAGCCGAAAGCCGTCGCGGCCTGACGGGTCCCGCCCCGGCCCCGCGAGGGCCGGGGCGACGGAACCGGGAGGCCGGCCGCCGCGTTCCCTTGGAACATTCCATGAACGCGAGGCGACCATGACCAAGGCTGCTGAGAAGGCCGTCGACACCGACGAGACCAATCCGAAGATCGATCCGAAGGACACCTCGAACCAGATCAAGGACCCGAGCGAGTGGACCACGGGCGGCGAGCCGATGACGGGCGCCCAGGCCTCCTACCTCAAGACGCTGTCGGAGCAGGCCAAGGATCCCGACGCCTTCGCGCCCGACCTCGACAAGGCGGAGGCCTCCCAGCGCATCGATGCCCTTCGCAAGGACACCGGCAAGGACACCAGCAAGTAGGCGGGCGAGGGGGACGCCGAGCCGGCTTTCGGTGGATACGATCCCGATTCCGGAATGGGGTTAAGCCCCCGGCAACACCCCACCCCCTATCGTCGGTCGGCTACGATGCGGACCGGGGAACCTTCGGGCGATGACGAGACAATCGAACGGGGGTGAAGAAAACGACGGCGTCGGCGAAACCCGGGCCGTCCGGCGACTCCTCGCACGGTTCGCCGGGGGCGAAGGCGGTGCCACGGCCGTGGAATACACGTTCCTCGTCGCCTTCGTCGCCCTCGGTATCCTGGCGACCGTGCGTGCCTATTCCGACAAGATGGTCCTGGTCTACCAAACCCTGGCCACGGCCGCGAAGGCGCCCTGACCGAACCGCCTCAGCGGTCGCGTCCCCCGACCTTGGGCGACGGGATGCCGTCCTGTTTGCCCGTCCGGCCACCCTCCTGCCAGAACGTATCGAACAGGGTCTGCATCGCCTTGGCGTTCTCCTGCTGAACGTCGAGGCCCGTCTGGAACATCTGCTGGAACAATTCGAAGGGGGCCGCGTCGTTGGTGGGCGGGGCGGCGGGCGGCGCTGCGAGCCGCGTCGTACGGGCGCTGCCACGCGCCGGCGCGGGCCGCGCTGCCGGAGACTTCGCCGGGGAGGCTTTCGGCGCGAGGGCGCCCCCGGCCGTCATGAAGGCGTTCACCATGTCGGTCCAGTAGGGGTTCGGGGGGAATCCGAACGCGTTCGGCGCGGGCGCCGGGGCAGCGGCCTGCGGGGTCTGGTTGATCATCACGTGGACGATGCCCGCCACGATCATCCCGGCCATCACCGGCAGCATCTGCTTGAGGACGGGCGTGGCGATGCCGCTCGCCCCCGCCGCCTGCTGGAGGACCGCCTGGCTGAGATGCGGCGAGCCGAAGAGCTGGCTGACCAGCATGTCCATCTGCGGCGAGGCGGACGCGCGTGGCGCCGCGGCACCGGCACCCGCGAGGCTGAACAGGTGCGCGAATCCCGTCGGGTCGTTGGCGGCGTTGCGCTGGAGCCCCATGGTGAAGGCGGGCAGCAGCGCCTCCATGGCCCGACGGGTCTGGTCCTGCGACAGGCCGAACTGCTGTCCGAAGCCCTGAGCGCCCGGACCGGCCTGCGCCTGGAGGATATCGAACAGGTTGAACATGGGAGGCCTCGTGGACGGACGGGTGGCGCCGCTCCGGGTCGCGTACTCGGTGATGCGCCCGCAAGTCTGTCGCATCGCCGGTTGACTTACCAGCCCGCCGGCGGCGATGCCCCCTCCCGAACGCCCCGAATGCCCGTCCGCGACGGGATTTCACGCCGAAACCCGCAGCCGCCGCCCGAAAAGGTGCCCCGATGCGCTTTCCCGCGCCCCTCATTCCGGCGCGTCTGGTGCGTCGCTACAAGCGCTTCCTCGCCGACATGGAGCTCGCGGACGGCAGCCTCGTCACGGCGCATTGCGCCAATCCGGGGGCGATGCTCGGCCTCCTCGCCCCAGGGGCCCGCACGCTCCTCTCCGCCTCCACCAACCCGTCGCGAAAACTCGGGTTCTCGTGGGAGCTCGTGGAGGCCGACTTGGCCGGCGGGCGGCAATGGGTCGGCATCGACACCCAGCGCCCCAACGCCCTCGTGGCCGAGGCCTTCGCCGCCGGCACCCTGCCGCCGCTCGCCGCCTACACCAGCCTCAAGCCGGAGGTCCGCTACGCCGCGGCGAGCCGCGTCGACTTCCTGGCGCAGGGCGAGGGGCTCGTGCCCTGCCACGTCGAGGTGAAGAACTGCCACCTCCTGCGCACACCGGGGCTCGCCGAGTTTCCCGACTGCACGGCGGCCCGCAGCGCCCGGCACATGGCCGATCTCGCCGGGGTGGTCGCCGAAGGCGGACGGGCCATGCTCATCGTCGTCGTCCAGATGCGGGCGACCCGCTTCGACGTGGCGCGCGACATCGATCCGGCCTTCGATGCCGCCTTCCAGGCCGCCCGTGCGGCCGGCGTCGCGGTCCACGCCCATCGCTGCCGGGTCGATCCGGAGGGCGTCACCCTCGCTGAGGCGATCCCCGTCGTCGGGTGAGGCCGATCAGGCGGCGCGCTCGAAGATGAGGTTGAGGCGGGTGCGCGCCAGCAGCCGGTAGCCGTTGGCCTCCAGCAGGCCCGGCAGGTCGATCTGCCACTGGTCGGTGCCGTTCTCGACGAGCAGCAGGCGCGGATGGAGCGAGGCCGGCGCGTTGCGAAAGAACGGCTCGAGGATGAGATCCTCGGCGCCCTCGACGTCGAGCTTGATCGCGTCGATGCGGGTGATGCCCTCGCCCTGGGCGAGATCGAGGAGGGTGACGGCCGGGACCCGGATCTGCGCGCCCTCGTTGGTGCCGACGATCTTCAGGCTCGATTCGCCCCGGTTGCGCGGATCGACGAACAAGGTGAGCTCGCCGGCCTTGTCGGCGACCGCGCAGGCCACGGCCTTGACGGTGCCGAACGGGTTCTGGGCGATGTTGTAGGTCAGCCGATCGAACACGTCCGGCTGCGGCTCGACGGCGAGGATGCGGGCGCGCGGGCCGGCGAAGGCCGCCACGAACAGCGCGTAGGCCCCGATATTGGCGCCGATGTCGAGGAAGGTGCAGCCAGGCTCCAGCCGGGCCCGGAGGAGGTCGCGCTCCTCGGGATCGAAGAATTGCGGCGTGAACAGCACCTTCTTCTCGCAATTGTTGTTGTACGGGTAGAGCCGCATCCGGGCGCCGAAGCGCTCCACGTCGAGGGGTTTTCCGCGCAGGAGGCCGATGCCGACCCGACGCAGGAACAGGGCGAGGCGCCGGGCGCCCCAGCTTCCGTACGAGAGCCGGCCCGTGCGCTCGGCAATGCGCGCGACGAGGCCGGTGGGGGCATAAGTGCCGTAGGGCTGCGTGTCCTTCATCGCCGGGGGTGATGCCAGCCCGATCCGGCCGGGGCAAGCGGCGCCTGCCGCGAAGGGCTTCCCTCGGCCGCGCGCACGGACCACAACAGCGTCCGTCCCGCCCAATGCCGTACCCCGAGCCCCCAATGCAGACCTTCCTCTCCGACGGCGTCCGCATCGCCTACCTCGACACGCCCGCCGAGCAGGCCCCGAACCAGGAGGGAGCCGGCGACCCGATCCTGCTGATCCACGGCTTCGCCTCGAACCACGCCGTGAACTGGGTCAACACCCAATGGGTCAAGACCTTGTCCAAGGCCGGGCGCCGGGTCATCGCCCTGGACAATCGCGGCCACGGCGAGAGCCAGAAGCTCTACGATCCGGAGGCCTACGGCTCCGACCTCATGGCGCAGGACGCAGCCCGGCTCCTCGACCATCTCGGCATCGAACGGGCCGACGTGATGGGCTATTCCATGGGTGCGCGCATCGCGGCCTACCTCGCCCTCGACGAACCGTCCCGCGTGCGCTCCCTCCTCATCGGCGGCCTCGGCCTGCACCTCGTGGAGGGCAGGGGCCTGCCCGACGGCATCGCGGAAGCGCTGGAGGCGGACCCCGGCGCGCCGGCTCCGAACCCGACGGCCGCCGCCTTCCGCACCTTCGCCGAGCAGACGAAGAGCGACCTCAGGGCGCTGGCCGCCTGCATGCGCGGCTCGCGCCAGACCCTGTCGCGGGCCGAGGTCGCCGAGATCCGGGCGCCGACCCTCGTCACCGTCGGCACCCTCGACACGGTCTCGGGGCCCGGCCCCGCCCTCGTGGCGCTCATGCCCAACGCCCAGTCGCTGGAGCTGCCGAACCGCGACCACAGCACGGCGGTGGGCGACCGGGGGCACCGCGCGGGCGTCCTCGCCTTCCTCGACGCGCGGCCGTGATCGGGTCTGCCGGGAGACGCCCCCGCCTCCCGGCCGATCACCTCGAATGGGAAGGTCGCAACAGGCTCCCTCTCCTGGAAGGAGAGGGGACCCGCGCTCGTCACTGACCGGATGATTGCCGGAGACGGCATGAGAAACCGCTTGGCCTCGGCTCCGTCGTGACGCGCGCTCAGCTCTTGAGGCGGTAGCCGGTCCGAAAGATCCAGGTGACGCCGGTAAGACACAGGGCGAGGAAGACCAGCGCCATGGTCAGACTCACCCCGATGCTCACATCGGAATTGCCGAAGAACGCCCAGCGGAACCCGCTGATGAGGTAGACCACCGGATTGGCGAGACTCAGGGTCCGCCAGACCGGCGGCAGCATGTCGATGGAGTAGAAGCTGCCGCCGAGGAAGGTGAGCGGCGTGATGATGAGCAGCGGCACGAGCTGCAGCCGCTCGAACCCGTCCGCCCACAGTCCGATGAGGAAGCCGAACAGGCTGAACGTCACCGCCGTGAGCACGAGGAAGCCCACCATCACGAACGGATGCTCGATGCGGATCGGCACGAACAGGGTCGCGGTGGCGAGGATGATGAGGGCGATGAGGATCGACTTCGAAGCCGCCGCGCCGACGTAGCCGAGCACGATCTCGAGGGGCGAGACCGGCGCGGACAGGATCTCGTAGATCGTGCCGGCAAAGCGCGGGAAGTAGATGCCGAACGAGGCGTTGGCGATGCTCTGGGTCAGGAGCGAGAGCATCATCAGGCCGGGCACGATGAAGGCGCCGTAGGCGACCCCGTCGACGGAGGCCATGCGCGAGCCGATGGCCGCGCCGAACACCACGAAGTACAGCGCCGTGGCGATGACGGGCGCGACGATGCTCTGGAGGGCCGTCCGCCAGAAGCGGGCCATCTCGAAGCGGTAGAGGGCGCGGACCGCGTACCAGTTCATGCCCGTTCCTTCACGAGGTCGACGAAGATGTCCTCCAGGGAGGACTGGCTGGTGTGCAGGTCGCGAAAGCCGATGCCGCTGCGGGCGAGGTCGGCGAGAAGCCCGGTGAGCCCGGCGTCGCCCTTGGTATCGTAGGTGTAGACGAGCTCGCGCCCGCCCTGCGCCAGTTCGAGGTCGTGGCCCGAGAGCGCCGGGGGGACCTCGGACAGCGGGGCGTCGAGGTGCAGGGTGAGCTGCTTCTTGCCGAGCTTGCGCATGAGCTCGGCCTTGTCCTCCACGAGGATGATCTCGCCGTTGCGGATCACCCCGACCCGGTCGGCCATCTCCTCAGCCTCGTCGATGTAGTGGGTGGTGAGGATGATGGTGACGCCCTGATCGCGCAGGCGGCGCACGAGGCGCCACATGTCCTGGCGGAGCGCCACGTCGACACCGGCGGTGGGCTCGTCGAGGAACAGGATCTGCGGCTCGTGGGCGAGCGCCTTGGCGATGAGGACGCGCCGCTTCATGCCCCCCGACAGGGTCATGATCCGGCTGTCCTTCTTGTCCCACAGGGAGAGGTCGCGCAGGACCCGCTCGATATGGGCCGGGTCGGGGGGAAGTCCGAACAGGCCCCGGCTGAAGCCCGTGGTCGCCCACACGGTCTCGAAGGCGTCGGTGGTGAGTTCCTGCGGGACGAGGCCGATCTTGCGCCGGGCGGCCTTGTAGTCCGTGTCGATGCAGTGTCCGTCGACGTGGATGCTCCCCTCGCTCGCCGTGACGATGCCGCAGACGATGCTGATGAGCGTGGTCTTGCCGGCCCCGTTGGGACCCAGCAGGGCGAAGATCTCGCCCTTGTGGATGTCGAGGGAGATGGTCTTCAGGGCGGCGTGGCCCGAGGCGTAGACCTTGGACAGGTTGGCAATCGAAATGATCGGCGGCATCGGGTCTCCGCTGGGGGGCGTGCGCGTCGGCCGGCTTCTAGCACGCCCGGCCGGGGCGTCCGAAAACGAAAAAGCCGCCTCGCGGCGGCTTCCTCGTCAGTCGATGGAGGGGACGCCTAGGCCCGCAGGCGGGTGCGGACCTCGCCGAGGCTCTGGCGGACCAGATCCTGCGCCGCATCGCCCTGCATGCGCTCGCGCAGGATGACCTCAGAGACCTTCACGGCGGCGTCGGCGGCGGCGGCCCGGACCTGGGCGGTGGCCTGGACCTCGGCCTGGGCGATCTTCGTCTCGGCCGATTGGGTGCGGCGGGCGATGAACTCGTTCAGGCGGGCATGGCCCTCGTCGGCGATGCGCTGGGCCTCGGCGCGGGCGCCCGAGACGATGGCCTCGGCTTCCGCTTCAGCGGAGGCGCGGCGCTTCTTGTAGTCGGCGAGCACGCCGGCCGCCTCCTCGCGCAGGCGGCGGGCCTCGTCGAGTTCGGCGCGGACGCGCTTGGCCCGGCCGTCGAGGCCGTTGGTGATCTGGTTGAAGCCGCCGACCTTCCAGACCACGGCCATGAACAGCACGAAGGCGACTGCGACCCAGAATTCGGCTTCCAACAACATGCTCGTCGTCCCAACTCGATGGCGCCCGGGGCGAATGCCCGCATTGGGCGAAACCGTCTCCGCCCCGGTCGGGCGGTGCGGTCGCTAAGGTGTGGTGGCGCGCCCGCTCAGTGCGGAAGCGCGACGCTGTCGAGGGCCTTGGCGAGGGCCGCCTCGTCGGGCGAGCGGCCGGTCAGGCGCTCGACGATGGCGGACGCCGTCTCGCCGGCGATGCCGCGGACATTGCCCATGGCCTCGGCGGTGCGGCTGCGGATGGTGGCCTCGGAGGCGGCGATCTTGGCGTTGAGCTCGGATTCAAGCGCCTTGCGCTTGGTCTCGGCCTCCTGCGTCAGGGCCGTGCGGGTCTCCAGCGCGATGGCCTGGGCCTTGGCCTGGGCGTCGCTCAGCGACTTCTCGTAGGCGGCGCCGGCGGCGTCGGCCTCGGCCTTGAGGCGCTGGGCCTCGTCGAGATCCGTCGACAGACGCGCGGAGCGGTCGTTCAGGATGGACTGGATGCGCGGCAGGGCGATCTTGTCCATGAGGTAGTAGAGCAGCCCGAAGGCGAGGGCGAGCCAGATGAGCTGGGACGCGAAGGTGTGGCTCTCGAAGGGCGGAAAGCCGCCGCCATGCTCGGAGGCCGGCGTCGCGGCGAAGCCTTCACGCGTTGCGGTCGGATGAGCCGGCTGAGCCATGACGTCCTTCGGTCGAATCGGGGGCGGTCAAATCGGAAGGGTGGGACCGGACGCGTCTCGCATCCCCTCGGGGATGCCCGCGTCCGGTCCGGTCGCGGTTCGCGGTCTTAGACGGCGAACAGGAGCAGCAGCGCGACGAGCAGCGAGAAGATGCCGAGCGCTTCCGTCAGGGCGAAGCCGAGGAGCAGGTTGCCGCGCTGGCCGTCGGCGGCCGACGGGTTGCGAAGCGCACCGGCGTAGAACTGGCCGAAGAGGTTGCCGAGGCCGATGGCGGCGCCCGCCATGCCGAGACAGGCGAGGCCGGCACCGATGTACTTGGCAGCTAAGGGATCCATCAAATTGCTCCTGGTGTCGGTTCGGTGTTGCGTGGAGAGAAATCCGGACCGCGAGGGCGAACCGGGGACGGAAGGGGTGGCCCCGACCTAGTGGCCCGGGTGCAGCGCGTCGCTGAGGTAGATCGAAGCGAGCGTGGCGAAGACGTAGGCCTGCAGACCGGCCACGAGGAACTCGAGGGCGGTGACGGCGACGCTGAGCGCCAGCGGCAGGGGCGAGATCGCGCCCCAGGCGCCCGCGGCGAGCAGGGCCGGCACGAAGCCCGCGAAGATCTTGAGGGCGATGTGGCCGGCGAGCACGTTGGCGAACAGACGCACCGCGAGGCTGATGGGGCGCGAGATGAACGACACGATCTCGATGGCGACGATCATCGGCAGGAGCCAGCCCGGTACGCCGGAGGGCACGAACACCTTCAGGAACTTGGTGCCGTGGGCCATGAACCCATAGACGATCACGGTGCCGATCACGAGGAAGGCCAGCGCGAAGGTGACGATGATGTGGCTGGTCACCGCGAACGCGTAGGGGATCATACCGAGCATGTTCAGCACGAGCACGAACATGAACAACGAGAAGATCAGCGGCATGAACCGCTCGGAGCCGTGGCCGGCGGACTGGCGCAGGGTCGAACCGATGAACTCGTAGAACACCTCGGCCATGGACTGCATCCGGCCCGGCACCACCGAGCGCTGCGCGGTCGCCACCACGGTGATCAGCGCGATGATCCCGACTGCGGCGAACATGTACAGGGCCGATTGCGTGAACGCGATCTCCTGGTTGCCGATATGACCGAACGAGACGAGCGGCTTGAGCTCGAACTGGTGGATCGGATCCATCTTTACGGCCATTGCCGCTCCCGTCCTTCTGAAACCCCGGACCTGCGGGGTCCGCCACCAAAAACCGCGCGAGCGGCATGCCTTACACAGCCGCGAGCGGCGTTCTCGCAGGACCGCTAGCGGTCCTGTTTCGTCGTCGGCGCCTTCGGGAGAGCGCCCGAGACACGCATGACGTTGTAGACGCCGGTCAGGAAGCCCAGCATCAGCAGGACGATCAGGCCCCAGGGTTTCGTCCCCAGGAAATGATCGCACATCCAGCCGAGAATGCCCCCCGCCAGGACGCCGGCGATGAACTCCGTCGAGAGCCGCATCGCCTGGCCGAGAGGAGAGGGCCCGGTCGAAGAACCGGGACGCGGCGAAGGACCGGGAGGGGCGCTCGGCCGCTTCCGCTCGATCTGCGTCTCGAGACGTCTGAGCCTCTGGGAGAGGTCATCGTCCCGCGCTTGCTCCCTTTCGGCCCCGCGCTCACCCCCTGCGTCGTTGCCGCTCATACGCGAAAACTCACATTGGCGAGAGCGGAGAGAACCGGCCGGGACGCCTCCTTCAAGCGGGCGGCAACATAGTTTCGCCCACCTTGGGTGTCAAGGCGACCCCGGCACGGCTTAACACATTGCGCCCGTTCGCAAATTCGTTGTTTTGCTTGCGTGCCGAAAAAGCGACGCGTCAGGCGCCGAGAATCGGCTTGATCACCTTCTCCATGCCCTCGATGGACATCTCGCCGGTGTAGCGCTCGCCGTTGATGAAGAAGGTCGGCGTGGAATCGACCTTGAACGTGTCCATGCCCTTCTGCTTCACCGTGTTGATCGCACCGTAGAGCTTCTGATCCTTGAGGCAGGCCTCGAACTTGTCCTTTGAGAACCCGGCCTGGCGCAGCATCTGCTCCAGGGCATCCACGGGCGATTGCGGCTTCTGCACGTAGGCCCAGGCCTGCTGCTGGTCGAACAGCAGGTCGGTGATGGGGTAGTACTTCGCATCCCCGTCGCAGCGCGCCAGCATGAAGGCGGCGGTGGCGAGCGGATCGAGGGGGAATTCGCGCAGGGTGAAGCGCACCTTGCCGGTGTCGATGTAGCGCTCCTTGAGGAGCGGATACGTCGTCTTGTGGAAGGCGGCGCAGTGCGAACAGGTCATCGAGGCGTACTCGATGATCGTCACCTTGGCGTCCTTCGGTCCGAGCCAGACGTCGCCGAGGGGCCCGGGCTCCATGAGGGTCGAGAGGTTCGCCCCGCCCTGCGCGAACGCATCCAGGGTGAAGCGGGGCAGGAAGGCCGCCGCGCCGATGGCGAGGCCGGTGGCTTTGAGTGCGTCGCGCCGGGTGATCATGGTCGTGACAGGCTCCGCGTGCGGGCAAACGTATGGTCTGACGCCTGCGGTAGAATCTGCGGGCCGTCCTGACAAGGCGCGCGGCCGCCCGTCTCAGCGCCGGGGCACGGCTTTGTGGGCCGTGGCGACCACCGCCGTGCCGAGGCGGTCGAGGGCGTCGCGCAGGGCGTCGTCGTCGATCGTCCGGACCGCGAGCGCCACTTCGCCGCGGCGGACGGGATCGACCACGGGCGGCGGCACCGTCCGGCCGATGCGGTCGACCCGGCCCTGGCGCATGACGATCTTGGCGACGCAGGCCCAGCCGTAATGGGCGTTGACCCGCTGGATCACGATGGGAGCGAGGTGCTGGAGTTCGAGGGCGAACACGCCCTCCACCCGCACCACCAGGGTACCGGGATCGGGCCGGCCCTCCTCCTCGCGCCGGCGCCGGCGCGGCCATTCGAGCTTCGAGGGCTGGCAGTAGCGCGCCAGGCGCTCGCCGACGATCTCGGGCCAGGCGGCCAGGATGTCCGTGGAGGCGAAGCCCTGCGCGGCAAAGGCCGGGCCGATGCAGGCATCGAGCAGTTCGGCCAGGGGCTTGACCCGCGCCATGCGCAATCTTCCGCTCTCCCACCGACGATCCACCCGGTATCGCGCCCGAATGGTTAGCACGGCGTTCCCATGGGGTCGAAGGACCGGTTGGATGCGCCCGCCCGCCGGGGTAAGGACGGGCGCCCATGCCAGTGCCGAGCCCCGTGACCGACGCACGTTCCCCGCCCCCCCGGGCCGAAGATCTGCAAGCGCCGCGGGCCCAAGCGCCGCAGGCCGAAGATCTGCAAGCGCCGCAGGCCAAAGACCTGCTCACCTGGTACGACCGGCACCGCCGCGTCCTGCCCTGGCGCGCCCTGCCGGGCCAGACGCCGGACCCGTACCGGATCTGGCTCTCGGAGGTGATGCTGCAGCAGACCACCATCGCGGCGGTGAAACCCTACTTCCACAAGTTCCTGGAGCGGTTTCCGAGCCTCGACGCCCTGGCGGCGGCGCCCGAGGAGGCGGTGATGTCGGCCTGGGCCGGGCTCGGCTACTATTCGCGGGCGCGCAACCTCCATGCCTGCGCCAAGGCGGTCTCGGCGGCGGGCGCCTTCCCCGACACCCTGGTGGGCTTGCGCAAGCTGCCGGGAGTCGGCGCCTACACGGCCGGCGCCATCGCGGCCATCGCGTTCGACCGCCCCGAGGCGGCCGTCGACGGCAACGTCGAGCGGGTGATGACGCGGCTTTTTTCTATCGAGACCCTGATGCCCGCCGCCCGCGCGGAGGTCCGCGTCGTCACGCAGGCTCTCGTGCCGCACGACCGCCCCGGCGACTTCGCCCAAGCCGTGATGGATCTCGGCGCCACCATCTGCACGCCGAAGCGCCCGGCCTGCGCCCTGTGCCCGTGGATGGCCCCGTGCCGGGCCCGGGCCGCCGGCACGCAGGAGACGTTTCCGCGCAAACTCAAGGCGGTGAAGGGGACGTTGCGCAAGGGCGCGGCCTTCGTCGCCGTGCGGGCCGGCGACGAGGCGATTCTCCTGCGCACCCGCCCACCCGAGGGCCTGCTCGGCGCCATGGCCGAGCCGCCCATGAGCCCGTGGGAGCCCGATTACGACCCGGCCCAGGCCTTATTGGACGCGCCCCTCGACGCCCGCTGGAAGCGGCTGCCGGGCCTCGTGCGCCACGGCTTCACCCATTTCCCCCTGGAGCTGACGGTCTTTCTCGCCCGCGTGGCACTCAGCACGCGGGCGCCCGCCGGCATGCGCTTCACGCCCCGGCGCGACCTCGACGACGAGCCCCTGCCCGGCGTGATGAAGAAGGTGCTGGCCCACGCCTTCGATCCGAAGCCCGAGCCGGTGAAGCGCGGGCGCCCGAAGGCCCTGCGGATCATTCCCGACACGCCGCTCTTTTCGGAACCGGAAGAGGAGGCCCCGCCCCCCCCGCCGCCGAGCTTTCGCCCGGTGCCGAAGCCGGCGCCCCGCGCCGTCGTGGCGCCGGCGGTCGAGGACGGGGAGGGGTTTTTTGGGGAGCCGGAGGAGGCGGCTCCGCCCGAGGCGCCGCGCAAGCGCGGGCGGCCGAGAACGCGGAGATAAGGCCGGGCGCGAACCCTCCCCCCTCTGCGGGGGAGGGTGCCTGCGGAGCAGGCGGGAGAGGGGAAGCCCCATCCGAATGCGGCGCTCCCCTCATCCGACCCGCTAACGCGGGCCACCTTCTCCCGCAGAGGGGAGAAGGAAACGCGCCAGGCGTCAGTTCAAAAAATCAGGCCGCCGACCCCATGGCCGCCCGCATCCGCCCCCGGAACACGTCGATGACCACGGGCTTGCCGTCACGCGTCGCGTGCCAGAAGTCCCAGCCGTTGCAGGCGGGCAGGCCCTGCACGAGGGCGCCGATCTTGTGGATCGAGCCCGAGGCCGGGCCGGCCATGATCGTTCCGTCGGGGCGCACCACGGCGCTGTGGCGGCCGCGCGCGTCCGTGAGGGTCTCGCCGGCGCGGATGTGTCCGGCTTCCAGAACGCTGAGGAAGGCGACGCGGGGCTCGGCGCGCTTCGTCGGCGCCACCATGAGGGCCGCCTGCGACAGGGGCTCGACGGCGTCGATGCGGGCGCGGGCCGCGTCGGCATAGACGGTCTCGCGCTCGATGCCGATGAAGCGGCGGCCGAGGCGCTTGGCCACGGCCCCGGTGGTGCCCGTGCCGAAGAACGGATCGAGGACCACGTCGCCGGGGTTCGTCGCCGACAGGAGCGTGCGGGCGAGCAGGGCCTCCGGCTTCTGGGTCGGGTGGACCTTCAGGCCGTCGGCGCCCTTGAGGCGCTCGTCGCCGGTGCAGAGGGGGATGAACCAGTCCGAGCGCATCTGGACGTCGTCGTTGCCGCCCTTCAGCGCTTCGTAGTGGAAGGTGTAGCCCTTCGACTCCGCAGAGCGCGAGGCCCAGATCAGGGTCTCGTGGGCGTTGGTGAAGCGCTTGCCCCGGAAGTTCGGCATCGGGTTGGCTTTCCGCCAGACGATGTCGTTGAGGATCCAGAACCCGAGGTCCTGGAGCGCGCCGCCGACGCGAAAGATGTTGTGGTAGGAGCCGATGACCCAGAGCGTGGCGTTCGGCTTCATCACCCGGCGGGCGGCGGTGAGCCAGGCGCGGGTGAAGGCGTCGTAGGCGGCAAAGCTCGAGAACTGGTCCCAGGCGTCGTCGACGGCATCGACGCGGCTCTGGTCGGGCCGCAGGAGCGAGCCCTCGCCGAGCTGGAGGTTGTAGGGCGGATCGGCGAACACGCAGTCGACGCTTCCCGCCGGCAGGGCGTTCATGGCGGCGATGCAGTCCCCGACGAGGATTTCGTCGAGGGGAAGACGCTGGACGGAGGGTACGAGACCCATCCGCGGCGCCGACACGAGCCGCCCGGTACGCGAGACATTTTTCCGGGCGGCGGTGCCGGCAACCACGGTACGCGGGGAAGCCATGGCAAACACCGGTTACGCGACTGACAAGGCGGACCATGGGGCCGTTAACGTAAAGGGCGGGTTGCCGGGTTGAGGCGAATGCGTCTCGATTTGGGGCTGCAGTTTTTGCCGGGTGCGTTGCCGGTTCCGCCCACAGGCTAAAACATCCGGGCGAGACAGACGGCAGCGGCATGTTTCCGTGATCTTTCGAGACTTGCACGGGATATGGCGCGTGTTTCTCAAGTCGACCGGACGGCGACGGGTGGGGGCGTCCCCGTGCTCCGTTGCGGGAAAGCGGAGATCGGGCCGCCGCCACGAGGAAAATCTTTCGTTCTTCTGGCCCCCGCAGCCTTGCATAGCTGGGTTTCGCCTCGCGCAAGGCGGTTTTGTTCCCGGTCCGGGCCGGGCTGGGGTGCACACGGCGGCGGGTACACCCGCGACAGTATTCGCCTGACAGGAATGATGTTTTCGACTTCCACACAACGATCCACAACAGATCCCAGCACAACTTACAATAAACCCCGATCTCTAGCCTCATATGTGTCCGGAATTGCCTCATTTCGAACGGTCTCATTTTGGCCCCGTTCGAACTCATTTTGCCGGCCATCCGAAACAACCGAGCAAGATCGAATGAACATCAAGCCCGTTCGCGTAGCCGCCCTCGTTGGAACCGCCGTGACCCTCGCCAGCCTGCCCGCCGCCGCCCAGAGCGGCGCCGCCTCGTGGTACGGAAGCGGCCGTCAGACCGCCAACGGCGAGCGCTTCAACCCGAACGGGATGACGGCCGCCCATCGCAGCCTGCCCTTCGGCACCCGCGTGCTGGTGCAGAACAAGCGCAACGGCCGCTCCGTGGTGGTGCGCATCAACGACCGGGGCCCGTTCGTGCGCGGCCGGATCATCGATCTCGCCAAGGGCCCGGCCCGCGCCATCGGCATGGGCGGCGTGACCCACGTGGCCCTCAGCGTCGTGCATTGACCGGCCCACGCTGAACCGTCCTGAGTGTCTCTCACAAAACTCCCGCTGCACCGTTGATCTCAGAGCGAGAACCGTCCGGGATCGGGCGTTGTGTGAGGCACTCTGAAAATGGGTCCATCGGCGGTCGCCGGCGTTGTCTCGCCGGCGGCCGTCCCCATTTTCGGGGCAGGCCCAACCCGTGCAGGATTCCGATGCCGAAGCCCTTGATCGTCGAAATTCCGCATGAGCTCGGTCTGGCCGAAGCGCGCCGCCGCATCGCCGACGGCCTCGATCAGGCCCAGGGCCTGCTCGCCAAGACCGGCATCGCCATCGACAAGATGGCCTGGACCGACGATCGCCTCGACTTCGCCATGGCGGCCATGGGCCAGAAGGTCGACGGGCAGGTCGACGTGCGGCCCGAGACCGTGCGGGTCGAGGTGCGGCTGCCGCTGCTGCTGGCCCTGTTCGCCGAGCGGATTCAGAAGAAGCTCGGCCAGGAAGGCAATCTGCTCCTCACCAAGAAGTAGGCGGGCGGAACCGGCGCCGCGGGCGCCCGTTCCTCACGCCCGACCTTTCGCGAGGCTCCCATGTCCAATCCAGGCTCCCCGATCCCCGAAGCGCCGGTGCCCGAGACGCCCTACGAGGCCCCGCAGACGCCGCCGCCCGGCCCCGATCTGCCGGAGCCCGAATTTCCGGGACGCTCGCCGACGGAGGCCCCCGACGTGACGCCCGACGAGATCCCCGTGACCGATCCGGGCGTCGGCCCCGATGTCGGCCCCGCGCCCACGGGCCCCGCCAACCCGACCATGTAGGACGCGGCCCCTCCGGCGCCCGAACCATTTGTTCGCGGGCGCCGGCACTGCCATAAGCCCGGCCATGGCCGCTCCCCCGCTTCTCACCCTCCAAGACGTCGCCCTCACCTTCGGCGGCACGCCGCTGATCGAGCGGGCCGAACTCGCGATCTCGCCCGGCGAGCGCACCTGCCTCGTCGGCCGCAACGGCTCGGGCAAGTCGACGCTCATGAAGATCGCCGCCGGCCTGGTCGAGCCTGACAAGGGCGTGCGCTTCGTCCAGCCCGGCACCACCATCCGGTATCTCGCCCAGGAACCCGATTTCTCCGGGTTCAAGACCACCCTCGATTTCGTCGAGGCCGGGCTCACCCACGGCGACGAGGCCTACCGCGCCCGCTACCTGCTGGAGAGCCTCGGCATGACCGGGGAGGAGGACCCGATGCGGCTCTCGGGCGGCGAGGGCCGGCGCGTGGCTTTGGCCCAGGCGCTCGCCCCCGAGCCCGACGTGCTGCTTCTCGACGAGCCGACCAACCACCTCGACCTGCCGGCCATCGAATGGCTGGAGGCCGAACTGAAGAGCGTACGCGGCGCCCTCATCCTCATCTCCCACGACCGGCGCTTCCTCTCGGCCCTGTCGAAGACCACCGTCTGGCTCGATCGCGGCACCACCCGGCGGATCGAGCAGGGCTTCTCCACCTTCGAGGCGTGGCGCGACGCGTTCTTCGAGGAGGAGGAGCGCGACCGGCACAAGCTCGAGCGCAAGATCGCCGACGAGGAGCATTGGCTGCGCTACGGCGTCACGGCCCGGCGCAAGCGCAACGTCCGGCGGCTCGGCAACCTCCATCAGCTCCGCAAGGACCGGCGCGAGGATCGCCGCCCGGTCGGCACCGCCACCATGAGCTCGACGGAGGCCGACCCGTCGGGCGCCCTCGTGGTCGAGGCCAAGGGCGCCGCGAAATCCTACGGGGAGCGCACCATCGTCACCGACCTGTCGATCCGGGTGATGCGCGGCGACCGCCTCGGCATCGTCGGCCCCAATGGTGCGGGCAAGACCACCCTCATCAACCTGCTCACCGGACAGCAGCCGCCGGATTCCGGCACCATCGCGCTGGGCACCAACCTCAAGATGATGCTGCTCGACCAGACCCGCGCGGTGCTGGAGCCGTCCATGACGGTCACCGAAGTGCTGACCGGCGGCAGCGGCGATTCGGTGACGGTCGGCGGGGTGAGCCGCCACGTCATCGGCTACATGAAGGATTTTCTGTTCGCCCCTGAACAAGCCAGGACGCCGGTGAGCGTGCTGTCCGGCGGCGAGCGCAACCGCCTGCTCATCGCCCGCGCCCTGGCGCAGCCCGCCAACCTGCTGGTCCTCGACGAGCCGACCAACGACCTCGATCTCGAGACCCTCGACCTCCTGCAGGAAATGCTGACGGATTACTCCGGCACCCTGATCCTGGTGAGCCACGACCGCGACTTCCTCGACCGCGTCGTGGGCAGCGTCCTCGTCAGCGAGGGGGAGGGCGCCTGGATCGAGTATGCGGGCGGCTACACCGATATGATCGCCCAGCGCGGGGAGGGGGTGCAGGCCCGCACCGTCGCCTCGACCACGCGGGCGGGCCGGGCCGAGCAGCGCGAGCGCGGCAAAGCGCAGGAGGCCGCGAAGGCGGAGTCAGCCCCGCCCAAGGGCAAGCTCAACTTCAAGGACCAGCACGAGCTGAAGACCCTGCCCGAGCGGATCAAGAAGCTCGAATCCGACATCGGCAAGCTCCGGGCGGTGCTGGCCGACCCGCTTCTCTACGCCCGTGATCCGGCGCGCTTCTCCAAGGCATCCGGCCTGCTCGGCGAGGCCGAGACCCAGCTCGGCCAGGCCGAGGACCGCTGGCTCGAACTGGAGATGCTGCGCGACGCCTGACGGCCTTCATGATGCCGTGAAAACCGTGTGGTGTCGTTCGCTTCGCGAAAAGCCGCCTGCCACCGGGATCGAACGTGTCCGCCTCTTCTTCCGCCCTGATCCGTCGCACGGGCTGGCTCGTCGGCCTACCCGGCCTCGCCGTGATCCTCGGCGTCGCCGTGCCCCTCGTGACGCCGCCCTTTGAGGCCCGCCTCGACGCGGAGGCGGGCATCGTCGTGCGCGAAGCGGCGCCGGCGGGCACCGAACCGTGGCTGCGGGCCGTCGCGCGGGGCCGTGACTTGCTCGTCTCGGGGGAAGCCCCCGATGCCGCCGCGCGCGACGCCGCCCTGGCGCGCCTCGCCGCCCTGCCGGGTCTGCGCCGGATCGAGGGCAGCCTCGGCCTCGTCGAGACCGCCGCCCCGTTCGTCTGGACGGCGACGCGCACGGGGCCGGACCGCATCGCGCTCACCGGCAACCGCCCGGCCGAGATCGGTCCGCACGCCCTCGCCGACCGGCTGGCCCCGGCGCTCGCGGCCGGGACCCGGATCGACGACACCGCCCACGCCGCCTACGGCGCGCCGGCCGAGTTCGGGCCGGCCGCCACGGAGGCAGTCGCCGCCCTGAAAGCCCTCCAGCCCGGCGCCCGGGCCGAACTCGCCGACACCCGCCTGTCGATCCAGGGGGAGGCGATCTCCACCGAGGACGAGGCCGCCCTGCGCGCGGCCCTCGCGACGCCGCCGACGGGTTTCACCCTCGGCACCATCGAGATCCTGCCCGCCAAGGTGCCGGACTTCACCTTCGGCCTCGTGCGTGCCCCCGGGGGCGCCCTGACGCTCACCGGCCACGTCGTCTCGGAGACCGCCCGCGCGGCGCTCCGCACCCGCGCCGCGGAGATCGCCGAGGGCGCCGGCATCCTCGACGAGACCCGCACGGCGCGCGGCCTCGACGCCCGCATCGATCCGGCCAGCCTCACCGCCTTCGCCCTGCGCCTCGCGGCCCTGATCCAGGAGGGGGACGTCACCTTCGCGAACGGTGCGATGTCGGTCACGGGGGTCGCCCTCGACGGTCAGGCGGTCGACGAGATCGCCGCCCTCCTGCGCGACGGGCGCCCGGCCGGCGTCGGGGCCGGTCCCGTCCGCCTGGAGACCCGGCCGCTCAGGCCCTACCGGGTCCAGCTCCGGCGCGAGGCCGACAGCGTGACCCTGGGCGGCCACGTGCCGGATGCGGCCACCCGCGAGCGCATCCTCGCGGCCCTGCGCCCGCGCTTCTTCCGCGAGCGGATCGTCGACCGGAGCCGCGTGGCCGAGGGCGCGCCCGACGGCCTGACCGGCGCCCTGGAGGCGGGCATCGCCACCCTGGCGGTGCTGGCGCGGGGCGAAATCCGCGTGGCCGACCGCGCCCTGACGCTCACGGGCGACAGCCTCTACGCCGAGAGCGCCCGGCGCCTGGAAACCGACCTGCCCCGGGCCCTGCCCGCCGGCTGGCGGGGCGAGGCCGCCATCGCGGTGCCGGGCGTCGCCACCGGCCCGGCGCCGGAGGCCTGCGCCGCGCGGTTCACCGCGCTCGAGCCGCCCCAGGCCCTGCGATTCAGCCCCGGGAGCGCCACCCTGACGGCGGCGTTTTATCCCTTCCTCGACACTGTGGCGGCCTGGGCCAAGGCCTGCCCGGCGGGGCGCATCGCCGTCACGGGCCACGTCGACCCGGCCGGCGGCCCGCCGGCCCCGAAACCGGTCCTCGACAGCGCCATGGAGAGCACGTCCTCCGTCGAGGCGAAGGCCACGGGCGCGAAGGCACCGGCGAAGGCGTCCGAGATAAAGCCGGGCAAAACCAAGCCCGAGGCGGCCAAGCCCGCGAAGGCTGCGGGCGCCAAGAATACGGAGGCCAAGAGTACGGAGGCCAAGAGTACGGAGGCCAAAGCGGCCACCGATCAAACACCCGCCAAGGCGGACGCGCCGGCCGAGCCCGAGGCGGACCTGCCGCGGCAGCGCGCGCTCGCCCTCGTCGAGTACCTGATGCAGGCCGGCGTGCCGCCGGACCGGATCGCGGCCGATCCGGCCGGGCACGGTCGCCCCCCCGCCGAGGGCGTCGGCCTGGCCCTGCGCCCGTGAGGACTCCGTCGTGATCGCCCTTCTGACCCTGATCGGGCCGGCCCTGGTGCTCGGCTTCCTCCTCGGGACGGTGGTGGGCCGCCGCGCCGGACTGCCACGGACGCGGATGAGCGTGGCCGGCGCGCTCGCTCTGGTGCTCGTTGCGGCCGTCGCCGGCGGATTGAGTGTCGCCGGCCTCGTCCCGGGCCGGCCCGGCCTGTGGGTCGAGGTCGGTGCCCTGCTGCTCGCCGCCTACCTCGCCGGCACCGGCCTCGGGGCGGTCTCCGTCCGGCGGCGGACGTCCGCCTGAGCCTGAACGGTCGAAACCCGACGCCGGGGCCCGTCCGCTCGCGCCCCGTTGCAGGCCTTGGGAAGGTCCGCTTCCAGGCTGTCGAGGGGGCAGAGGTTGACGACCGCGTTGGGTGAAGTTTTGCCGGTCCGCTTCGGGGCAGCAGATTGTCAAAGCGGACACTCAGCCAATTGCTTGCCGCGACGGAAAGCTGTTGCTTGTATCAGGCGCCCGTCTCCTGGGCGCCGCGCGCATTACGCCGGATAACCTGTGGAGGTTGCCCGAACGCCCGAAGGAAGGCGCGACGCATCCGGTTGCGGTCCGCGAAACCGGTCTGGTCGGCGACGGCGTCGATGGGATGCCGGCTGCGCTCCATCAAGACCCGCGCGGCCTCGACCCGAAGGTTCTCGACGGCCTTGGCCGGCGACTGGCCGGTCTCCGCATGGAAGACGCGGCTGAACTGGCGCGGACTGAGGCGGGCGGCCCCCGCCAGCTCTTCGACCGACAGCGGTCGATGGAGATTCTGTTTGGCGTAGGTCAAGGCGGACTGGATGCGGTCCGATTTGGCATCGAGGTCGAGCAGGGTCGAGAACTGCGACTGCCCCCCCGCCCGGCGATGGTAGAGCACGAGCTTCTTGGCAACCGTCTGCGCCATCTCAAGTCCGAGATCGGCCTCGATCAGGGCGAGCGCGAGGTCGATGCCGGCGCTCATGCCCGCCGACGTCCAGATCGGCCCGTCGTTGATGTAGATGCAGTCGACGTCGGCCGAACACTTCGGGAATTGGCTCTGCAACTCCCGGGCGTGCATCCAGTGCGTCGTGACCCGCCGGCCGTCGAGCAGTCCAGCCTCACCGAGGACGAAGGCCCCCGTGCAGATCGCGGCGATGCGCCGGGTTTGCGTGGATGCGCGCCGTACCAGGTCGAGGAGGCCGGGCGTCGACGGACGCACGAAAGTGCCGCCGCCGACGACGATCGTGTCGAAGGCGGTCTCGCCGAACGCTTCCGTCTCCACGGTCATCCCGGCGGAGGTGCGGACCGGTCCGCCATGCTCGGAGACGAGGTGGATGTCGTAGGTCGTCTCATCCCCGACGAGATTGGCCATTTCGAAAGCCGGCACGGCCGCCAGCCCCATGAAGGAATAGCCCGGATAGAGGACGAAGCCGACGCGCTGCATGCTCGTCTCCTGGTGTCTTAAAACGATGCAAACATGACATTTGCGTCGTAACGCGTCAACGATAGTGTCTCCGCATCGAACGCCGACACCCGCCGACGTGAAGGAAGCGGAGAGCGACCATGTTCGATCGAAACAGCAAAACCTTGATGCGTGCCTTGGCCCTCGCCGCGTCGTGGGCGGGAGGGGGCGTCGCCGGCGAGACGGCTTCGGCACAGGAGGTCATCTTGCTCGAAACCATTGGAGCGGTGCGCATGGCGCCACCCGAGGAGGTCCGGCGAACGGCGGCCGAGCAGGCGTCCGCCCGTCTGCGCGCACAGGACCGGCCGCGCCGTGAGGAGCAGGAGGCGTCGGCGCGCTGACAAGCCGAACCATTGCATCGTGCCGCTCAAGTGACACGGCGCGATGGCCGAAATCGACGCATCTTCGACATTTCGGGTATCGGCGCGCGGGCGTACCGTCCGAATGACGACGCCGACAACCAAGCAGCGGAGAAACAAGCCATGACCACTCAGACCAGCCGAGGCCTTGCCGTCGTGACCGGCGCATCCGCCGGAATCGGTGCCGTCTACGCCGACCGCCTCGCCAAGCGAGGCTATGATCTTCTCCTCGTCGCCCGCAACGAAGAGCGCCTGCACGCGCTGGCCGATCGCTTGGCCAACGAGACGGGCCGCAGGATCGAGCCGTTCAAGGCCGATCTGGGCCGCAAGGAGGATCTCTCACGGCTGGAGGCTCGTCTGCGCGAGGATGCGAGCATCACCCTGCTGGTCAACAACGCCGGCATCGGCTCCGTCGCTTCGATCCTGACGGGCGAGGTGGAGGAGATGGACGCCATGATCCAGCTCAACATCACGGCGCTGACACGCCTCACCTACGCGGCTGCGCCGTCCTTCGTCGCGCGTGGATCGGGAACCATCATCAACATTTCGTCCGTCGTCGGCATCGCCGCCGAGGCGCTCAACGGCGTCTACAGCGCCTCGAAGTCCTACGTCCTCAGCTTCGGTCACTCGCTTCAGAAGGACTTGGCGGACAAGGGCGTGCGCATCCAGACCGTGCTGCCCGGCGCCACGGCGACCGAGTTCTGGGACGTCGCCGGCTATGCGGCTCAGAAAACGTCCTCGACCACCATGTCTGCGGCCGATCTGGTCGATGCCGCGCTGATCGGGCTCGACCAGGGCGAACGTGTCACCATACCGGGACTGCAGGACCTCGGCGACTGGACCCGATGGGAGGAGGGCCGCCGTGCGATCTCCGCCCAGTTCGGCAACGCCAAGCCGTCGTCGCGCTACGGGCTTGCGACGGCGAACGCGGCCTGAACCCGAGAGACGACCATGCCGTATCTCCAGCTCGACGTGACCGGCAGCCACTCCGTGGCAAGCAAGAAGCGCCTCGCTGCGCAGATGAGCCTGACCTATGCCGAGATGATGTCCGTCGACATCAGGCGGATCAGCGTCGCTATTCGCGATCTCGGCGAGGGAGGCGTGTGGCGGATACCGGTAATTGGTGGCGAGCCGGTGCCGGTGTCCGTGATGATGCTGGATATCCGACGAGGCCGCTCAGCCGAGTTGCGGATGGAAGTCGCCAAGGCGCTGTGCGCGCACTGCATCACGATCCTCGGCCTCCACGAGGATCGGCTCAACGTGGAATTCACGCAGCATGCCGGGAACGAGATGTATCATCCCGCTCTCGGGGGCTACAGTCCTGACTGGGCGCCGGATGAGCAATGACGTTGCATCGCAGGTAGCCTTGCGCACGTCTGAAGGTCTGCTTCCACAGTTGGCATTGACCAACCGCTACAGCAACGTTGGGTTGGAAGCGGCGTGTCCGCTTCGGGGCGAAGGGCCAATGACCGCTCACCATCCGGCCCGGCCGCTCCAAACGGGTCCCGAGCGTCGGCGCTCTTCCACCGGCCCCAATGTCCCCCGTCAGCGCGCCCCGCGCTGCAGATCCCCGTCGATGAGGAGCGCGCTCTTGGTGTCGAGGCGGGTGCGGTAGATCTGGAGGTTCTCCATCACCCGCTGGACGTAGTTGCGGGTCTCGGTGAAGGGGATGCGCTCGACCCAGTCGATGGGGTCGATGCCGGCCTTGCGCGGGTCGCCGTAGGCGTCGATCCACTTCTTCACGTTGCCGCCGCCGGCGTTGTAGGAGGCGAAGGCGAGGATGTAGGAGCCGCGCCAATCGTCCATGAGCTCGCCGAGATGGGCCTGGCCGAGGCGGGCGTTGTAGGCCGGATCGCTGGTGAGGCGGTCCTGGTCGAAGGCGGCGCTCACCCGGCGGGCCGTGCGCTGGGCGGTGGCCGGCATCATCTGCATCAGACCGCGCGCGCCGACGCTCGATTGGGCGAGGGGGTCGAACTGGCTCTCCTGCCGGGCGATGGCGAAGACCATGGCCTTCTCCACCAGCGGCACGGCGGACGAGGCCTCGTAGGCCGGGATGCCGATGGTCGGGTAGGCGTGGGCGTCGAGCGGCAGGCCGCGCTGCACGGCGATCTTGCCGATGGCGACGAGCGCCCGGGCGTTGCGGACCTCCGCCGCGATGTTGCCGAGGGCATCGAGTTCGGCCGGATCGGTGAGCTTCGTCGCCGCGTCGATGTAGAGCGGCAGGGCCAGGTCCTTGAGGGCGGCCGCCTCCAGCATGCGCAGGGCCCGGACGGAGAACCGGTCGGCGAAGGCGGCACGGGCCGGGGCGTCGAGCTCGGGGATCGAGCGGAGCGACAGGCTGGTCCGGCCGAGCTTCGCCCGGGCGAGCTGGCCGTAATAGGCGATGGGCTGGAGGGCGGCGCGCTCGTAGGCGGCCTTGGACACGTCGGTCCGCCCCTCCGCCTCGGCGGCGCGGCCCTGCCAGTAGGCGGCGCGGGCCTGGGAGATCGGCGTCTCGGCGATGGCGGCGGCGGCGTCGAAATGACGGCCCGCCGTCGCGGAATCGTCGAGGAAGCGCAGGGCGATCCAGCCGGCGTGGAACTCGGCCTCGATGCGCTTCTCCACCGTGCGGGCGCTGTGGCGGCCGGCGACGAGGTAGGCGGTGCGGGCGTCGCCGAGATCCACGAGCTTGCGCGCGACGATCCGGCGCTCGACCCACCACTCGTCGCCGTCGACGAGGACCTCCGGGTTCGTCGGCGCGACGGAGAGCAGGGCAGCGGCCTCGGCGTACTTCTCCGTGCGGCGCAGGTGCTGCGCCCGCGACAGGATGTAGGACGAATCGCCCCGCAGGGACGGCGGCACGGCGTTGAGGGCGGCGGGCGCCGACGAACTCTTGTCCTCCACGGCGCGGCGGGCGCGGACCAGGGTGGCGTAGCCGCCGCCCGCGAACGCGGCGGCGCGGCCGGCGGTCTCGTAATCCTCCTTGAGGAGGGCGCGCTCCATACGGAAGCGATGGTCGATGCGGGTGAGCACGCCCGGGAAGGCGTCCATCACCTTGGTCTCGAGGCTGCGTCCGAAGGTCTCCGAACGCCAGAGATCCCGCACCAGGGCGGCGGCGTCCGCGTCGAGCCCGTCGGCGCGGAAGGCCAGGGCCAGGGCGAATTTTCCGGGCGCACTCGCGGGCTTCGACGCCGCGAAGTAGGCGCGAACGATGGCCGGTCCCTTACGCTCGATGAGCAGGGCCTCTTCCGCCCGGCGGCGCAGGAGCGGGCCGGCCGGCCAGTCGGGATTGGCGCGGGTGAACGCGATGGTGCGCTCGAAGCCGATCCCGGCGCCGGCCCGGATGGCGACCCATTCCAGAAGCGCGCGGGCGGCCGGGTCCTTGAAGCCCTCGCGCAGGCGGTCACCCTCCGCGACTTTGCCCTTGCGGTAGGCGTCGATGGCCTGGCGCAGGGCCGGCACGTCGATGTCGGGGGCGATGCGCGCGGCGCGCGCCGGGTCGGGCAGTTCCGGAACCGGCGCCACGGGCGACACGGCGGCATCGGGCAGGGGAAAGGCGATGCCGGCCTCGGGGTCGGCCGAGGCGTAGGCCTTGGCGGACGCGGGCAGGGACGCGGCGGGGGCCGGAGCGGCGGGCGTCTCGGCGCTCTTGGCCTCGATCTTCAGGGCGTCGGCCGCCACGGGATCGGGCGATTGGGCGTCGGTCAGGACCCGCGACGGGGCGGCGGCGTCGCTCACGGGCAGCGGTTCCGATCCCGCCGCGAACACGCCGGACGCGACGAGCGTCCCGGTCAGGACCGTGCCGGCCAGGGCCGTTCCAGCCAGGGCGAGGGCCAGGGCGGCGCGATGCGAACACGTCCGGAACACCATGGTCTCACGAATCCCTGCGAGTGCGGGCGTCGTTCAAGCTCATCCAAAGGGCGTTAAGAAGGCATTAACCGCGTGAACGCAGCGTTTGCGCCCGTGCGGCCGAGGCCTTATGTCTCGCCGCCTGATGCGGGGCCGCTGCCGGCGCCGAACGAGACCCCAGGGCTGGGAACGCCAGGATGACCGACACGACGACCGGGCGCCTGAAGGGCGCGATGACCGCCCTGGTGACGCCGTTCCGGGACGGCGCCTTCGACGAGGCCGCGTTCCGCACCTTCGTGAACTGGCAGATCGAGCAGGGCATCCACGGCCTCGTGCCCGTCGGCACCACGGGCGAGACCCCGACGGTGACCCCGGCCGAGCACGACCGCGTGGTCGAGATCTGCATCGCGGAGGCCGCCGGGCGCGTGCCGGTGATCGCGGGCGCCGGCTCGAACTCCACCGCCGAGGCGGTGGAGCGCGCGCGCCATGCCGAGAAGGCCGGCGCCGACGCCGTGCTGGTGGTGACGCCCTACTACAACAAGCCGTCCCAGGCCGGACTCTACGCCCACTTCAAGGCGGTCAACGACGCCATCGGCATCCCGATCATCCTCTACAACATTCCCGGCCGCTCCATCGTCGACATGAGCGTCGAGACGATGGCGCGCCTGTACGAACTGAAGAACATCGCCGGGGTGAAGGACGCGACGGCCAAGCTCGACCGGGTCAGCCTCCAGCGCCAGGCCATGGGGCCGGACTTCATCCAGCTCTCGGGCGAGGATGCGACGGCGCTGGGCTTCAACGCCCACGGCGGCTGCGGCTGCATCTCCGTGGTGTCGAACGTCGCCCCGCGTCTCTGCGCCGACCTGCAGGAGGCGACGCTGGCCGGCGATTACGCCAGGGCGCTCGCCCTGCAGGACATCCTGCTGCCGCTCCACACCGCGATGTTCATCGAGCCGAACCCGGCGCCGGCGAAGTACGCCCTGGCCCGCCTCGGGCACATGCGCGAAGACCTGCGCCTGCCGCTCCTGCCGGTGGGCGACGCGAGCAAGGCGGTGATCGACGCCGCCCTGCGCCATGCGGGCCTCCTCGACGGCTGATTTCCGTCTGGCGCAATCGGCCCGGACGGACCATATCCCCTATCTCCCAGATACCATGGCCCGGCCGCATTCCCGCGGCCGGCCTGAATCGACGATGTGATGGCACCCAAACCCGATCCCGACCGCCGCGTCGTCGCCGACAACCGCGCCGCCCGCTACCATTACGAGATCACCGACACCATCGAGGCCGGGCTCGCGCTCACGGGCACCGAGGTCAAATCCCTGCGCAAGGGCAAGGCCACCATCGGCGAGGCCTATGCCGGGCCGTCGGGGTCCGACCTGATGCTGTTCAACGCCTACATCCCGGAATACGTCGAGGGAAACCGCTTCAACCACGAGACCAAGCGCCCGCGCCGGCTCCTGCTGCACCGCAAGCAGATCAACAAGCTCATCGGCGCCACCCAGCGTGACGGCTTCACCGTGGTGCCCCTGAAGATCTACTTCAACGAGCGCGGCCGGGCGAAGATCGAGCTCGGGCTCGGGCGCGGCAAGAAGCTTCACGACAAGCGCGAGGCGACGAAGCAGCGCGACTGGGAGCGCGACCGCGCCCGCATTATGCGCGACCGCGGCTGATCGTTTCGCGATTGGCGCGCGGGTCGGAGCGGAGATAGGCTGGCGGCCCGTGATGCTCCCGGATCGCCGCGCATGAACCCCGATTTCGCGTCCCTGCCCGCCGACCTGCCCGTGCCGGAGGATGACGGCGCCGCCCGCCACCTTTTCGGAGCGCGGGTGCCCGACGTGTCGCTGGAGGCGACCGACGGCACGCGGGTGTCCCTCGGCCGTCTGACGGGCCGGGCGGTGGTCTATGCCTATCCGCGCACGGGCGAGCCCGGCCAGCCCACCCTCGTGCCCGACTGGGATGCGATCCCGGGCGCGCGCGGCTGCACGCCCCAGGCCTGCGATTTTCGCGATCACCACGCCGAGCTGATCCGGCGGGGCGTCGCCCATGTCCACGGCCTCTCAACGCAGACCAGCGCCTATCAGCGCGAGGTCGCGACCCGCCTGCACCTGCCGTTCACCCTGCTGGCCGACCCGCACGGCGCGCTCGCGCGGGCCATGACCCTCCCGACCTTCACGGCCGGCGGCCTGACGCTCCTGCGCCGCCTCACCCTCGTCCTCGACGACGGCCGGGTGACGAAGGTGTTCTATCCGGTCTTCCCGCCCGACCGCAGCGCCGAGCAGGTGCTCGCCTGGCTCGACGCGGGGGCATAGGCCGAACGGAGAGGGCACCCTGGCGTTTCGGCCGATATGTGAAAACAGTCGTTCTTATAGCGCCTGCGGAGATCCGCTCGGTCTGTGTCGAGCGCGGGTCCCCTCTCCTGGAAGGAGAGGGAGCCTGTCGCGCCAAGCCGGTGCAAGATGTGATCAACCGAAAACAGTGTTACCCCTCCGGGGTTTCCTCGCCCTGCCTGATCCCGTAGCGGGTCTCGAGGGCGGGACTCGGGCGCGCCGAGCGCTCCGGGGTCTCGCCGCGCGAGCGGGTCCCGGTGTCGCCGGGGCCGGACACGGGTCGGTCGGGCGTGGATCGCACGTTGCGCTCGCCGGGGTCGCGCCCGACGCGGGGGATGAGGTGGACGAGGTCGAGGAACTCGTCGGCCTGTCGGCGCAGGTCGTCGGCCACCATGGCGGGCTGGGTCTGGATGGTGGAGACCACGGTCACCCGCACGCCCTTGCGCTGCATCGCCTCGACGAGGGAGCGGAAGTCGCCGTCGCCGGAGAACAGCACCATGTGGTCGATGCGGGGGGCGAGTTCGAGGGCATCGATGGCGAGCTCGATGTCCATGTTGCCCTTGATCTTCCGGCGCCCGGCCGAATCGACGAACTCCTTGGCGGGCTTGGTCACGACCCGGTAGCCGTTATAGTCGAGCCAGTCGATGAGCGGGCGGATCGACGAGTATTCCTGATCCTCGACCATGGCGGTGTAGTAGAACGCCCGGATGAGGTTGTCGCGCGCCTGGAACTCCTTCAGCAGCCGGCGGTAATCGATGTCGAAGCCGAGGGCCTTGGTCGCGGCATAGAGGTTGGCCCCATCGATGAAGAGGGCGCTGCGCTGTTGTGCGCTCATGAAACGATCCATTTCCCGGTATGAATGCAGGCCACACCCGCACCAGACGCCATGCTATCTGTCGAGTTTCGCAAGATAGACTGAGTATTTCAGTTGAACCTGACCGAATTTCAAATCATAGAAATCGAAAAAATGCCGATGGCTCGATGGCGCGCGGTCGAATAAACAGAGCCAATAGGTCGTGTTCCAGACCTTTGTCAAGAGAGGCAAGTATTAGGTGTAAACTCAGAACGTTTCACGGCCTAGTTTTAGATCGGACCCGGAAATAAATCTCAGGCTACGCCGACGGGCCGTCCTCATCGGCGCAACTCCGCCGGAGCGATGCCGCCGGAGATGGGCTCAGACCAAATCCGGCTGATCCCGTCGGGAGAGCGGATTGGAGCTCCCCTCGGACGCCGCGCGGGCGCGTCCGATCCAGCCGCCGCTCCGATCGAGGGGCGGCCGTATCACGGCTTCAGGGCGACCCGGCTGCCGGGTTTGACCGCCGGGAGCGCGGCGAGTTCGGGCGGCAGGGCGTCGGCCGGGTAGGCCGGGATGTCGAGGGTGACGAGGGTGACGAGCGGCAGGCCGATCTCGCCGCGCCCGCCCGAGCGGTCGATGAGGCAGGCCGCGCCCACGATCTCGCCGGGCTCGCCCGAGAGGGAAGCGAGGCATTCGCGGGCCGAGAGCCCGGTCGTAACGATGTCCTCGACGATGACGGCGCGCGTCCCCGCCGGGATGCTGAAGCCGCGGCGCAGGGTGAAGGGGCCGCCGGGGTCGCGCTCCACGAAGATGGCGCGGGCGCCGAGGTGCCGCGCGGTCTCGTAGCCCGGCACGATGCCGCCGATGGCCGGCGAGACCACGATGTCGATGGGCCCGAACCGCTCGGTGATCGTGGCCGCGAGCGCCCTGCACAGGCGCTCCGTGCGCACGGGGTCCGAGAAGATCGCCATCTTCTGGAGGAACACCCCGGAATGCAGGCCGGAACTGAGGACGAAATGCCCCTCGAGGAGGGCGTTCGCGTCGCGGAATTCGGCGAGCACCTGCTCAGGGGTCATGGTCGGCTCCGAGGATTGGCTGGAATTCGGCCGTGTGTAGGCAACGGCGGGGGGCGGGCGCAAGCGGAGGCGTCACCCGTTCACCCGGTCCACCCGCGCCACGGTGCGCTTGCCGCGCAGCTCCGCCACGATGGCGTTGAGGTGCTTGAGGTCCCAGACGGCGAGATCGATGACGATCTCGGTGAAATCCTGGGTCTTTCGCTTCATCGACAGGTTGTCGATGTTGCCGTCGTGGTCGGCGATGACCTGGGCGATGGAGGCGAGCACGCCGGGCTCGTTGATGGACTGGAGGGCGAGGCGGGCCGGGAAGCGCTCGCTGGCGCCGGCCTCGACGTCCCAGCGCACGTCGAGCCAGCGGTCCGGCTCGTTGTCGAAGGCGGCCAGAGCCGCCGACTGGATCGGGTAGATGGTCACTCCGATGCCCGGCGTCAGGATGCCGACGATGCGGTCCCCCGGCACGGCCCCGCCATTGGGCGCGAAGCTCACCGGCAGGTCGGTGTCGAGGCCCCGGATGGGAATCGCGTCGGGCCGTCCGGCCTCGACCGGTCCCTCCGGGAAGGTCAGACGCATGGTCTGGTCCTTGGAGAGGCTGAGGCGCCCGGCGCCCCCGGCGGCGGGCTGCTGCAGGGGGGCCGGCGCCGTGCGGCGCTCGTCCTTGTGGTCGGGATAGACCGCCCGCACCACGTCGCCCGAGAACATCTCGCCCCGGCCGACCGCCGCGAACACGTCCTCGGTGGAGGTCCGGGCGAGGCGCGGCAGGGCGCCGCGCAGCTTGTCCTCGGAGAAGCTTTTCGCCGCCCGCTCGAAGGCCCGGTCGAGGATCTGGCGGCCGAGGCCGGCATATTGCCGGCGCACGGCCGAGCGCGTCGCCCGGCGGATGGCCGCGCGGGCCTTGCCCGTCACCACGAGGGATTCCCAGGCGGCCGGGGGCGATTGCCCGTCGGCGCGGGCGATCTCGACCTCGTCGCCGTTGACGAGTTCGTGCAGGAGCGGCGCCATGCGGCCGTTGATCTTGGCGCCCACCGCCGAGTTGCCGACATCGGTGTGGACGGCGTAGGCGAAATCGATGGGGGTGGCCCCGCGCGGCAGGGCGATGAGCCGGCCCTTCGGCGTGAAGCAGAACACCTGGTCCTGGAACAGCTCGAGCTTGGTGTGCTCCAGGAACTCCTCCGGGCTGTCGCCCTCGGCCAGCAATTCGATGGTCCGGCGCAGCCACTGGTAGGCGCCGCTCTCGGTGGCGAGGCGCGGATGGACGCCGCCGACCTCGTCCTTGACGCCCGCCTCCTTGTAGAGGGCGTGGGCGGCGATGCCGTACTCGGCGATCTCGTCCATGGCGGCGGTGCGGATCTGCAACTCGACGCGCTGGCTCTTCGGGCCGATCACCGTGGTGTGGATCGAGCGGTAGTCGTTCTGCTTCGGCGTCGAGATGTAGTCCTTGTAGCGCCCCGGCACCATCGGCCAGGTGGTGTGGACGACGCCCAGCGCCCCGTAGCAATCGGCCAGGGAGTCGACGATGACGCGAAAGCCGAAGATGTCCGACAATTGTTCGAAGGCGACGGACTTGCGCTCCATCTTGGCCGAGATCGAGTAGGGCCGCTTCTGGCGCCCGGTCACCGCGGCGGTGATGCCCTGCGCGGCGAGCCGGGCGGTGAGATCCTGCTCGATGCTCTCGACGAGGCGCTCGGACTTCTCGGACAGGTCGGCGAGGCGCTGCGCGATGGTGGCGTAGATCTCGGGCTTGAGATTGCGCAGCGCCAGGTCTTCCAGCTCCTCGCGCAGCTCCTGCATGCCCATGCGGCCGGCGAGCGGCGCGTAGATGTCGAGGGTCTCCTCGGCGATGCGCTCGCGCTTGTCCACGCGCATGTGGTGGAGGGTGCGCATGTTGTGCAGGCGGTCGGCGAGCTTCACCAGCAGCACGCGGACATCGGCCGCCACCGCCAGCAGGAGCTTGCGGAAGTTCTCGCCCTGCGCGGCACGCTTCGAGACCAGGTCGAGGCGCTTCAATTTCGTCAGGCCGTCGACCAGCGCACCGATCTCGGGGCTGAAGATCGCGCGGATCTCGTCGAGGGTGGCGGCGGTGTCCTCCACCGTGTCGTGCAGCACGGCGGCCACGATGGTGGCGTCGTCGAGCCGCAGGTCCGTGAGGATCGCGGCGACCTCGAGCGGGTGCGCGAAGAACGGGTCGCCGGACGCCCGCTTCTGGGTGCCGTGGGCGCGCATGGCGTAGACGTAGGCGCGGTTGAGCAGGGCTTCGTCCGTGGCGGGGTTGTAGCGCTTGACCCGCTCGACAAGCTCGTATTGGCGCATCATCCGCGAGTGAGACCCTTTTCGGACTTGGGCTTCGGACTTGGGCTTCGGACCTGGACTTCGGACTTGAGCGCCCGCGTCACGCGGGCGGAGGCGCAATTTGTCCCGCATCGCACGCGCCCACGCCAGCCCTCAAGCGCCGCAGGCCGAGATTTAAGACGCTGCAGGCTCGCGTTTTCGGCCCGACGAGGCCCATGAAAAAACCCGGCCGCGGGGCCGGGTTGCTGGAAGCGCGCCGTGGAGGAGGCCGATTACTCGGCCTCTTCGTCCGTCTCGGTCGGGGGCGCGAGGTTCTCGAGGCCGCGCAGGAGATCTTCCTCGCTCATGCGGTCGAACTGCACGCCCTCGTCGGTGGCCGATTGCGGGGCGACGGCGGCGGCGGCGGGCGAGCTCGACAGCAGCGGCACGGTCTCGGCCTCGGGCTCGTCGACCTCGACGTATTTCTGCATCGAGTGGATGAGCTGTTCCTTGAGGTCGTCGGCCGTGATGGTCGCGTCGCCGATCTCGCGCAGGGCGCAGACGGGGTTCTTGTCGCGGTCGCGGTCGATGGTCAGGGGCGCACCGGCGGCGAGCAGGCGGGCGCGGTGGCTGGCGAGCAGCACGAGCTCGAACCGGTTCTCGACCTTGTCGATGCAGTCTTCAACGGTGACGCGAGCCATGCGGACGGCTCCTTCCTCGAACAGGGTGTGGGGAATTGAACCGGCGTCTTACACCCCTTGACGCGCGGCAACAAGACGTGCCTCCGGGAGAGGGATGGGGCGCCGGTGGGGGCCGCGGAGGACAGTGCGGATGACGCGAGGATCGTACCTCCGGGCCGTGGCGGCGCTGAGTGTTCTGCTCGTCGGCCCCGCGCGGGCCGAGGAGGCGCCCTGCGATGCCGCCGACATCGCCGTCACGACGATCCCGGTGCCGCCCCAGAGCGCGACGGCCTACCGGCGCGCCGAGCTTGTCGGGCGCGCCGCCGCGCAGGCGCCGGGCGCCGAGGTCGTGCTCCTGGGCGACAGTCTCACGGAACTGTGGCCCGAGGCCCTGGCCCGGGAGACCTTCGGCGACGGGCTCCTGAACCTCGGCGTCGGCAGCGACCGCACGCAGAACGTGCTCTGGCGCCTGCAGGACGCGCGCTACGCGCGGCTCTCGCCCCGGACCGTGTTTCTCATGATCGGGACGAACAACCTCGGCTACGGCGACAAGGCCTGCGCCATCCGGGACGGCATCCGGCGGATCGTGGACCGGATCGATACGCTCTGGCACAAGCCCGCCCTCGTCGTCGTCGGCACCCCGCCGCGGGGCAGGAAGTCGGCGTTCCGCGATGGCGAGCGCACGGCCCTGAACCGCGCGGTGGCGGAGTTCCTGGCGGAGCGGGGCGGCGCCGTGCTGGTCGAGGGCGCCGAGGCCGCCCTGCGCTGCGCGGACGACCAGTGTCCGACCTTCCTGCCCGACATGGTCCACCTCACCCCGGAGGGATACGCGGCCCTCGGCGCCGCCATCCGCGCGCGGCGGGACCCGGCGCCCGCGCCGTGAGAGCCTGCCATGGGACCGCCCGGTCCCGACCTCGCCCCATCCTCCCTTCGGATCGCGCATGACCATTTCCAACGACGGCGAGCTCGTCCTGCTCGAAGAGATCGGGCGCATCGTCGCCAACGCCCTCGCGGCCATGGGGGCGGCGCTCGAGCCCGGCATGACGACGGGGGAACTGGACCGGATCGGCCGGGGAATCCTGGAGGCCGCCGGGGCCCGGCCCGGACCGGAGCTGTGCTACGGTTTCCCGGGCGCGACCTGCATCAGCGTCAACGAGGAGATCGCCCACGGCATCCCGGGCGCGCGCCGGATCGGGGCGGGCGACCTCGTGAACATCGATGTCTCGGCGGAGAGGAACGGCGTCTTCGCCGATACGGGCGCCTCCTTCGCCGTGCCGCCCGTCGCGAAACCGATCGAACGCCTGTGCCGGGACGGGCGCAGGGCCCTGTGGACCGGCATCCGGCAGGTCGGGGCCGACCGGCCGCTCGGCGGCATCGGGCTGGCGATCGGCGCGTTCGCGCGGAAGAATCGCTACACGCTCGTCCGCAACCTCGCCAGCCACGGCGTGGGCCATTCCCTCCACGAGGAACCGAAGGAGATCGCCACCTGGCCCGATCGCTCCGAGCGGCGGACGATCGGGGAAGGCCTCGTCTTCACCATCGAACCGTTCCTCTCGCTGGGATGCACGTTCGCCGAAGGCGGCGACGACGGCTGGACCCTGTTCGGCGACCCCAAGGCCCCGACGGTCCAGTACGAGCACACCGTCGTGGCGACGCGCCAGGGCGCCCTGGTGGTGACGCTGCCCGGCTGACCGGGCGACGGGCCGATGCGTTCCGGCGGCAGGGGCGTCGCGCGGAGGCCGTATACCGGCGCTCCGTTGGCACCGGCACCGACGGCGTCGTTCTCACCCGGCACGCGGATCGGCCGGAAAGGCCGACGGACTCGCACCCATCCCGATCGTAGGGCGGACCCGCAAGTCTCGATCCGGCAAGTCCCGATCCGGCAAGTCTCGATGCAATCAGCCCCGGTTCACGTCGATTCGCCGGTCACGTCCTCACAATCCGGAAAACCAGTTGTAGCCCTGATCTTCCCAGTATCCTCCGGGATAATCGTTCGTGACGGTGATCGCCATGATGTGCTTGGGGTTCTTGAACCCGAGCTTCGTCGGGATGCGCAGCTTGACCGGGAAGCCGTATTTCGGCGGCAGGGGTGCGCCGGCGTAGTCCAGGGCCAGGATCGTCTGGGGGTGAAGCGCGCTCGGCATGTCGATGCTCGTCCAGTAATCGTCGCCGCAGGCGAAGCGGACGTAGCGCGCGGTCGTGTCGGCCCCGATCCGTTCGAGGAAGGTGCGGAACGGGACCCCCGACCATTGGCCGATGGCGCTCCAGCCCTCCACGCAGACGTGGCGGGTGATCTGCGCTTCCTGCGGCAGGGTCCTCAGGCGATCGAGGGTCCAGGGCGCCTTGTCGGAGACGAGACCGGCGAGTTCGAGCCTCCAGGTGGCGCCGTCGATCACCCGGATCTTGCTCGCCGGATAATAGGCGTTGAAGGGGAAGTCCGGGGTGATGTCCGCGACATCGAAGGTCGGGGCCATACGCGTGCCCCCGAAGAGGGCGCCCTGGACGCGATCGTTCAGCCGCGAGATCCCGCCGAGGACGCTCTCCACCTGCGGGTTGTCGGAGATGTCGCAGCCGCCGAGGGCGAGGCTCCCGGCCGCGACGAGGCCGCCGCGCAGGAACAGGCGGCGATCGGCCCGGATCGGCTGCGTCTCGGGAACCACGAGACCGGGCCGTGGACGGCGCAGAAGGCGATCGAGGGTCGTCATGGCTTCACCACGCGGTTGCGGCGCAAATGGATCTCGCGGCCGACGATCATCGTCGGCAGCGTCCTTGGGACCAGGAGCACGAGGGCGAGGTGCACCACGACGAAGCCGGCGATGCCCGCCATGGCGAGGAAATGGACGATCCGCGCCGTGTCGTAGCCGCCCATCAGGGCCGTCAGCGGGGCGAACTGGACCGGCTTCCAGATCGCGAGACCGGAGAGCACGATGACGATCCCGATGAGCAGGACCGCCACGTAGAGCAGGCGCTGCACGGCGTTGTAGACGCCCGGGTCGTGGGGGAGCCGGAACCGCAGGGCCGCGACGAAGTCGCGCGCGATCTCGCGCGGCCGCAGGGGCGTGAGGCGCCGGCGCAGATGGCCCGAGATCAGCCCGTAGGCGAGGTAGACGAGGCCGTTGGCGACGAGGAGCCACATCCCCGCGAAGTGCCATTGCAGGGCACCCCCGAGCCAGCCGCCGAGGGTGATGCCCTTCGGGAAGGCCCAGTCGCCGAAGATCGGCGAGGCGTTGTAGATGCGCCATCCGCTGGTGATCATGATCAGCATGGCCAGGGCGTTCACCCAATGGGTGATCCGCACGACGAGGGGGTGGATCGGGCGCTCGGCCCGCGACGGAGGGGCGTGCATCGGAGCCTTCCTGGGGTTGCTGACGTGACGAACGGCCCGCCCGAGGACCCTGTCGGCCTCAGGCGGGATCGCGCCCGACGAGGACGGGCGCCGGGGCGGTGAATTCGGGGAAGAAGCGTTTGAGGTCCCGCACCTTCGCGGCATCGTTGGCGACGATGTACGGGTGGGCCGGATGCCGGGCCATGAAGTCCTGGTGGTAGGCTTCGGCTGGGTAGAACGCCGCGCCCGGCTCGATCCGGGTGGCGACCGGGGCGCCGTAGACCTTGGCGGCGTCGAGTTGCGCGATGTAGGCGCGGGCCACGCTGCCCTGCTCGGCATTCGCGGGGAAGAGCGCCGAGCGGTATTGCGGGCCGTGATCCGGCCCCTGCCGATCGACCTGCGTCGGATCGAGGGCGACGGAGAAGAAGACCCGCAGCAAGGTGTCGTAGGAGACCACGCGCGGGTCGTAGGTCACCCGAACCGCCTCGGCGTGCCGCGTGCGCCCGCTCGACACGGCCTCGTAGGTCGCGCGCGTTCCGTCCCCGCCGGCATAGCCCGAAACGGCCTCGCTGACCCCGCGGATGTTCTGGAACACGCCCTGCACGCCCCAGAAGCAGCCCCCGGCGAACACGGCGCTCTGAAGCCGGGCGGGTTCGTGCGACGGCGTCGCGGCGGCCGGCAAGCGCCGGCTCGCTTCCTCGGCACCGGCCCGTTCGATCGTCATGGCGAGGCCGAAGCCGAGCAGGGTCAGGACTCCGCCGACGAGGGCCGCGTTGCGGCGCGTGCGATGTGGGGGAACGGTCGCGGGTTTGTTGACTTGGGACATGGGGATGGTCCTTTGCGGGACGGGGAGGCGTGATCGGTCAGGCAGGCTCGAAGCGCAGCGCGACGCCGTTCATGCAGTAGCGAAGCCCCGTGGGGGCGGGTCCGTCGGCGAAGACGTGGCCGAGATGGCCGCCGCAGCGTCGGCAATGCACCTCCGTCCGGCTCATCCCCAGGCTGGAATCCGTCGTCGTGCCCACGGCTTCCGCGAGGGGGGCGGTGAAGCTCGGCCAGCCGGTTCCGCACTCGAACTTCGCGCTGGAGGCGAAGAGTGGCTGGTCGCACCCGGCGCAGACGAAACGACCGGCGCGCTTCTCGGCGTCGAGCGGGCTCGAGCCGGCGCGCTCGGTGCCGTGCCGGCGCAGGACCGCGTAGGCGGCGGACCCGAGCTGGGCCCGCCAGGCGGCCTCGCTCTTCACGACGGCGAAGGTTCCGGCCGCGGCACGGTCGCCGGCCAGGGACCCTCCGGCGGCGCGCAGGAACGTCAGGATGCCGAGTGCCGAGACGCCGGCCGTGAGGATCTGTCTGCGGTCCATGGTGCCGGGTTCCTTGCTCTGGTCTGTCATTCGCCTTGCAGAGCGGACCGGTTACAGGCCGGCCTCGCCGGGCCGGGACCGCGGCCCGGCGGTTCCGTCGAGGAGGCGGCCGCCGAAGAGGCCGTTGAGGCCGACGACGAGGAGGACGGCGACGAGGTGAACCAGCAGGTCCGTCGCGGTGGCGTCGTGCGGATGGAACGGCACCAGCAGGGCCGCGGCCGCCGCGGCCGCCGCGAGCCCCCCGAGGGCCGCCGTGAGATTGGGGCGCAGCGGACAGGCCCGGCGCAGCATCAGCACCAGCAGGACGGAGAGCGGCAGGGAGACCCCCATCAGGAAGACGAAGCAGCCCCGCATCTCCTCCGGCTCGGCGAGGTTGGCGGCCGGCGCGAGCCAACCGCGCAGGCAGCCGAGGCCACTGGCGCCGAGCCAGAGGACGAGGGGCGGAAGCGGCAGCAGCGACCAGGCCGGGCTTCGCCCCGGCACGCTGCTCTGGAAGGCGGCGAGGGCGGCGGCGAGGGCCGTGAGGATCGCGCCGAGGGCCGCCCAGTGCAGATCCGGCACACCGAGACGCGCCCGCAATCCCGAGACGTCGGACATCGGCACGAGGAGGAGGCCCACCGTGAGCACCGCGCCGGACCAGACGAGGGTCCTGCGCCCCGGGCCCGCGAGCCGGCGGACCGGGGTAAGCGACCGGGCCAGATCCTCGACGAGGTCGTGGGTGGAACGGTCCCGGCTCGTCGGGTTCGTACGAAACGGGTTCGGGCGCGATGGGTCTTGGGCGGCCGGATCAGACATCCGTGTCTTCCTTGCGGGATGAGAGCGATACGCGGAGGGCCTTGAGACCACGATGGAAGTTGACCTTGAGCGCCCCCTTGGTCCGCCCGGTGAGGGTGGACGCTTCCTCGAGGGAGAGCTCGCGCAGGGCGATGTGCTCGATCGCCTCCCGCTGTCCGTCGGGAAGATGCGCGACGGCCGCGGCGAGGACCGTCGCGCGCGCGCGACGCTCCGCGTCATCACCCGGCAAGGGGCCCGGATCGGCACGCGCCTCATAGGCGAGCGGATCGTGGACTTCCTGCGGACGGCGCCCCTTGCGGCGCAACGCATCGATGGCCCGCCGCTGCGCGATGGCGCGCAACCAGGGCAGGAACGGCCGGGCCGGATCGTAGGTCGCCCGCGCCCGGTGGACGGTGAGCAGGGTGTCCTGCACCACGTCGTCGAGCGCCGCGCCCTGAACCCCCCTGGCCCGTGCCATCGCGGAGATGACCGGCACGCAATCGCGCAGGAGGTCCCGGTAAGCGGCGGCGTCGCCGGCCTGGGCCGCCTGCATCGCGGCGGACAGGGATACCTCGCCGGACAATGCCGTCGCTCGAACAGCCATGGGCGCAGGGATTCCGGAGGCTGCGGCGGGCCCCGGGGAGGGGCCCGGCATGAGGAACGGGCGGCCCGGAAGGCCGACCCGCGCCGTCCGCATGAGGCCGAACTTACTTCTTCATCGAATCCTTGGCCATGCCGTCCTTGGACATGCCGTCCTTCGCCATCGAATCCTTGCCCATGCCATCCTTGCCCATGCCATCCTTGGCCATGCCGTCCTTGGACATCGAGTCCTTGGCCATGGAATCCTTCTTCATCCCGTCCTTGGACATGGAGTCTTTCGCCATCGAGTCCTTGGACATGCCGTCCTTGGCCATGGAATCGACCGCGAAGGCCGGGGCTCCGGAGACGGCAGTGGCGAGGACGACGGCGGCGGCGACGCGGAGGAGAGTGCTCATGGGCGGTGATCCTTCTCGAACGTACCGAACGGTTCGGCGGTACTGCAACGTCTTTCGGAGGAGCGCCGATGACGGTTACAGGTCGAGGCGAAGATTCTGCCCGGAGCGCTCCGCCCGGATGTCGCCGCCGATAGGTCTCGTGGGGTAAGACCTCGCGGGGGAAGAAGAAGTCAGGAAATCTTCAGGGCCCAGATCAGGGACAGGCTGACGAGGAGCAGGACGACGAGCGAGCCCGTCACCGCCAGCGTCACGCGGCCGCCGACGCGGGCCAGCACCCGCACGTCGACCCCGAGACCCAGCGCCGCCATCGACACCACGGTGAGCAGGCCCGCCAGCCGGGTGATCGGCTGCGAGGCCGCCTCGGGGACGAGGCCGAGGGAGCGCAAGGTCGCGAGGACCAGGAAGCCGAGGATGAACCAGGGCACGATCTTGAAGAAGCCGAGGCGCCCGGGCTTGCCCATCGGGGAGGCCCCCTGTGCCGGCAGGTAGGGCGCGATGAACGAGAACGCGACCACGACGGGCCCGAGCATCAGGACGCGGACCAGCTTGACCAGGGTACCGACCTGGGTCGCCAGGATGCCGACCGGGACCGTGGCGGCGAGCACCTGCGGCACCGCATAGACCGTGAGCCCCGCGAGCGTGCCGTACTGATGCTCCGACAGGCCGACGAGGGGGATGAACAGGGGCAGGCCCAGGACCATCAGCACGCCGAGGACGGCCGTGAAGGCGATGGCCGCGACCACGTCCTTGCTGTCGGCCCCGATCACCGGCGCCACCGCGGCGATGGCCGAGTTGCCGCAGATGGCATTGCCGCAGGCCACCAGGATCGCCATGCGGGCGGGGAGGCCGAGAACCCGGCAGATGCCGTAGCTCGCGACGATCGCCAGGACCACCGTGGCGACGATGCCCACGAGAAGGTTGGTGCCGGAGGCGAGGATGGCGCCCAGGCTGACGGAGGCGCCGAGCAGGGTGACGGCGAGTTCCAGAACCTGCTTGGCCGAGAACGCGATGCCGGCCCGGAAGCGCTCGCCCGGGCTCCACAGGGTCCGGAGCGCGATCCCGAGCAGGATCGCGATGACGAGGGCCTCGACGTAGGGATGACCCGTCGCGCGCTCCTCGAGGGCCTGCACGGCCAGGGCGGCCAGGGTGACGGCGAGACAGACGAGGATGCCCGGCAGGAGCGAGGCGATCCGGCCGGACGCGATCCTCGGCTTCGCCGTCCCGGCGGGTTCCGTCGTGAGGCCTTTGGCGCTCATGGTGCCTTCCTTTGAGGCAAGAGGAAGGAAATTCTGCGTGCGCCGAAACCGGGGGAACAACGCTCTCCACCGGCGGACATCTTCGCAAAACGCATCCATTGATCGGACGGGGCCGAAGCGCGACATCTAAGGACATGAGCAAGCGTAACGACCAGCTGGCGATGGCCTTCGATCCGTTCGGCGAACCCGTCGAGATCGCTTGCCCGGGCGCGTCCGCGGCGGGAGACCAGCGCGCGCGCAGCGTTGCCGTGATCGGCTTCTGGCTGGTCGCCGCGACCCTGACGGCGAGCCGGATCTACTTCGCCGACGAGCCCGTGGCGCAGATGGTCGCGCATGCTCATGCGCAGGTCGCCGCCTTCATCACCGCCATCCTTTAACTCCGCCGACTGCCATCGGGACGGGTACGCGCCTCGATCCCGACGTGCGAGCCTCGATTCCCACGTGCAAGACTCGATCCCGGCGTGAAAGCCGTGCCCGCTTGCGACGAACCGGCATCCACGTCGTCGAACGAGGAGGCTAGTACGCCGCCGCGAGGTAATCCGCGATGGCCTTGGCGTCGGCCTCGCTGATCGGCGCGTGATAGACCTTCGTCATCTTCGTCACCTCGCTGGTCCAGAAGGCCCCGCCCTTACCCGGCGGCTGCATGGCGATGTAATCGACGGAATGGCAGGTCAGGCAATTGGCCTGCGCCGCCTCGAATCCCGCTTCCCGGCCGGCCGCCGGCCGCAGCTGCGCCGTCGGCTCGGGAAGTTCGTAGGTCCGCGGCGCGGCGGTCGCGGGGAGGCTCGCCAACACCCCGAGGCTCGTTAAGAACCCCAGGCTCGCCAAGAACCCAAGACTCGCCGGCAGGACTTTCTGAGAACGCATCGTCATCTCGGCTACCCTCACGCTGCCCGCACGCGGACGGTCTCGATCACGTTGCGCATGTAGCCTGGTGGGTTCCAGCGCGCGGCCATCGGCTGGACGCCGCCGTCGTTGCCCGTCGCCCGGACCCGGAGGGCGTGCGAACCGGCCGGGAGGTCGACCGACAGGGTCCAGGGCCGGAAGGAATAGCGCCCGAGATCGGGCCCGAGCGCCGCCTCGGTCCAGGTGCGGCCGTCGTCGGGGGAGACGGAGACCGCCGCGATGCCGGAGCCGCCGTCGAAGGCGATGCCGCGCAGATCCGTCCGGCCGGCCCGGATCGTGGCCCCGTCGGCGAGGTTCGTGACGAACGACCGGATGGTCAGGCGATTGATCGGCACCGTGGTCTTGGGGGTCTGGCCGGGCTCGACGCAGGCGCAGGCATTGTCGGGAATGCGATAGGCCGATTTCATCCAGAAGCCCTCGTAGGGCTTGTCCAGCACCGTGATCGCGTCGAGGTGCTTGACCCAGTAGGTGCCATAGAAGCCCGGGACCACGAGGCGTAAGGGATAGCCGTTGAGCCAGGGCAGATCTTCCCCGTTCATGGCCCAGGCCAGCATCACCTCGCCGTCGCGGGCGTGATCGAGGGCGAGCGCCTTGGCGAAGTCCGGGGTCTCCGGGAGAACCGGGCCGTCGAGGCCCTCGAAGACGACCTGCACCGCGCCGGCCTTCACGCCGGCCCGGTCGAGCACGGCTTTCAGCGGCACGCCCGTCCAGCGGGCGTTGCCCATGGCGCCGTTGGCGAGCTGGCCGCCGGCGACGCGGGGCTCGACGAAGCCGCGCGAATTGCCCGAGCACTGGTTGACCGCGACGATCTCGGCGTTGGGCATCGCCTTGAGCTCGGCGAGGGACAGCGAGACCGGCCCGTCGACATGTCCCGCGACCGTCAGGCGGAACGTGTCGGGATCGATGGAGGTCGGGATGTCGGCGAGGTGGTAGCGCACGAAGAAGGCGTCGTTCGGGGTGATCGCGCCCGCGTCGAAGACCGCGAACGGCGTCTCCAGCTGGGGCGGCCGCGCGGTCATCCGCAGCAGCGGGCGCTTGCCCGGATAGGCCACGAGGGGGCGCTCGCCGTTGCCGAAGGGCAGGGTGACGGCCTCGCCGGCCCGGGCCGCGAGGGGTGCGAGGGCCGCGCCGAGCAGCCCGGCCCCGGCCTGCCTCAGGAGCGTTCTGCGATCGGTCTCGATCATCCCGGAATCTCCATGTCCCGCTGGCGGCCTCCGCGCGATCATCGCAGGACGGAGGCGTAATGGATGTCCTCGGTGAGGCAGGTCGACAGGCGCCACTCCACCGGGCGGTCCTCGAGATCGACGGCGACGCGGTCGACTTCGAGGACCGGCGTTCCCGCCGGCTTGTCCAGCAGGGCCGCCTTGTCGGGGCTGAGCGCGATCGCCTTCAGGCGCTCGTGCGCGGTCGCGATCGTGATGCCGAACCGAGTCGCGTAGAGGCTGTAGAGCGTGTTCGGAAGCGCCATCCCGGCCAGGCCGGGAAACAGGCTCGACGGGACCGCGATGGTCTCGAACAGGCAGGCGCGTCCGTCGAGGGAGCGCACCCGCTCCAGCCGCACCACGCGCGCGTTGCGCAGGAGGGCGAGCCGGTCGCGCTCGTCGAGGGTGGCGGCGGCCTCCGCGATGGCGACGACGCGGCTCGACGGCGTGCCGGCGACCGCCCCGTCGGGCCGCAGCTTGAAGAAGCGGAAGACGCTCTGCTTGTCGTCGTGCTCGGCCACGAAGGTGCCGCGCCCCTGGCGGCGCACCAGCAGGCTGTCGGCGGTGAGCGCGTCGAGGGCTTTCCGCACCGTCCCCTGGCTGACCCCGAGTTCGGCGGCGAGCACGCTCTCGCTCGGCAGGATCTGGCCCGGCTGCCAGACCGCATCGGCGAGGCGGCGCAGGAGCGTGTCGTAGACCTGCCGATAAAGCGGCCGGAAACCGACCGCATTGCCACCTGTGCGTTCCATGTCGGTGCGCCGCTGCTCCCCGGGCGTGGGAAGAGGAAAGGAGAGGTTTCCCAGCACGGTGTCCCGTTCCTCGATAAGGCCGAGCCCGGCTCCGGGCAATCGGTCGATCCGGAGGGCCGGAGGCCTGGGACGAAATCCGCTCGGGATGGCGGCCTTCATGGTCAGAGCGCCCTGATCTCGGCCACGAGGGCGTCCGGAACGGTGAGCCCCTCGGCCTCGGCCCGGGTCCGGAGGGCGAGGCGGCGCGCGCCGGGCAGGCGCGCCCCGTCCTGCGCCTCGATGGAGCCCGCGAGATCGGCGAACCGGGAGAGGGCCCCGGCCCCGAACGCATCCGCCGCGATGGCGAGGACGAGTTGGCCGGTGCCCGGCGGATCGCCCTCGGCATCGAGGAACGAGCTCGCCTCGGCGGCGAAGCGCCCGCCCGTCAGGCCGGCGGCGAGAAGCTCCACCATCAGGGCGAGCGCGGTGCCCTTGGCGTCGCCCAGCGGCACCATGGTGCCCTTCAGGGCCGCGCCCGGATCGGTCGTCGGCCGGCCCTCGGCATCGAGGGCCCAGCCCTCGGGAATGGCCTCGCCGCGCTGCCGGGCGGCCATGATCGAGCCCCGCGCCACCTTCGAGAGGGACAGGTCGATGACGATGGGCGCGCGCCCGGGCAGGGGACAGGCGAAGGCGAGGGGGTTGGTCCCGAACACCGCCCGCGACCCGCCCCAGGGCGCCATGGCGGCCGGGGTGTTGGCGAACAGGATCGCCACGAGTCCGGCCTCGGCCAGGGCCTCCACGGGCCGCCCCGCGGCGCCGCAATGGTGGGAGCGGCGGATGCCGGCCGCCGCGATGCCCTGATCCCGGACCATCGGCGGAAGCTGCTCGATCACCGCGTCGAGGGCCGGATAGGCGAAGCCGTGGGCGGCATCCACCGCGAGGAGGCCGGGCCGGGGCCGCGTCACCGCGACCGCGGCGTCGCCCACCACCTTCCCGGCCCGGACCTGCGCCGCGTAGGACGCCACCCGCGAGAGGCCGTGGCCCTTCAGTCCGTCGGCCTCGGCGCCGACGAGGGCCCGGGCGACGCTCCGCGACGCGGGCGCCAGCGTCCCGCAGCGGACCAGGGCATCGGCCACGAGGGTGTGGGCTTCGGCGAGGGTCAGGGTCGTCATGGCTTAGCCCTCCGAGAGGTGACGGCGCACGGCCCGGGCCGTGACGGCCGAGACGCGCACGTTCGATTCCCGGGTCACCCCGGCGATGTGCGGGGTCAGGATGAGGTTGGGTAGGTCCCGGAACGCGGCGCCCGCCGCCGCGTCCAGGGGTTCCTGCGGGAAGACGTCGAGGGCGGCCCCACCGAGATGTCCGCCGCGCAAAGCCGCCGCCAACGCGGCGACCTCGACCACTTCGCCCCGCGCGGCGTTGATCAGCACGGCCCCGGCCGGCATCCGGGCGAGGGCCCGCGCGTCGATCATCCCCCGGGTCTCGGGCGTCAGCGGCACGTGCAGGGACAGGACGTCGCTGCCGGCGAGGAGGGCGTCGAGGTCGAGGCGCGCGATCGTGCCGTAGGCCGGCCGCCACGCCGGATCCTCGGCCGGCAGGAGGGGATCGTGGGCCGCGACCTGCATGCCGAGGGCGACGGCGCGGCGCGCGGTCTCGCGGGCGATGGCGCCGAAGCCGACGAGGCCGAGGCGCTTGCCCGAGATCTCCCGGCCCATCAGCGCGTTGCGCGGCCAGGTTCCCGCCGCCACCGCGTCGGTCGCGCCGTAGGCCCCGCGCAGGAGCAGCATCGCCGTGCCGATGACGTACTCGGCGACCGCGACGTCGTTGGCACCGGTGGCGGGATAGACGGCGATGCCGCGGGCGCGGCAGGCCGCAAGATCGATGTTGTCGAGCCCGACCCCGAGGCGTCCGACCACCTTGAGGTCGGGCGCGGCGGCCAGGAGCGCCGCGTTCACCTGCGTGCGGTTGCGGACCACCAGGGCGTCCGCGCCGGCCAGCGCCGCCATCAGGTCGGCGGGCCGGTCCACGAGGCCCGGATCGTAGAGGGTCGCGAACCCGTCGAGTTCGGCCGCGATGGCGGCCTCGTCCATGAATTCGCTGATGACGATCTTCGGCATGCGACCTGTCGGGGTGTCTGATGTCGGCAAGGGACAAAAACTCCGGTTGCGGGGGATGCGGCCCCTCAGGTGGCCGGGACCACGGCGGGCATCGGGCGGTGACGGGCCGGGTTGGCGGGGGCGACCGGCGCGGGCGCCTCGTCCATCGCCTCGTCCGGCTCGTCGAGGCTGTCGAGGTCCGGCTGGATGCGCCCGTCGAGGACGGCGCGGGCATGGGCGAGGTCGATCTTGCCCTCCCAGCGGGCGATCACCAGGGTCGCCACCATGTTGCCGATGGCGTTGGTGATGCAGCGCAGCTCGTTGAGGATGCGGTCGACGCCGATGATGAGCGCGATGCCGGCGACGGGCAGGACCTGCGACGCCTGCAGCGTCGCGGCGAGCACGAACAGGATGGCGCCGGCGACGCCCGCCACCCCCTTCGAGGTCACGAGAGCGATGGCGAGGAGGCCGAGCTGCTGCTCCCAGCTGAGCGGGATGTTGAGCGCCTGGGCGATGAAGCCGATGGCCATGGTGAGGTAGATGCACGACCCGTCCATGTTGAAGGACAGGCCCGCCGGCATCACCAGGCCGGTGACGCCCTTCTCGACGGAGAGGCCGCCGAGCTTGGCCATCAGGCGGGGCAGGACCGATTCGGTGCTGGTCGTGCCGAGCAGGATGAACATCTCCTCGCGGACGTAGAGGAACAGCTTCCACAGGCTCAAGCCCACGTAGAACCGCATCACGCCGCCGAGGAACAGCACGATGAACACGAAGAAGGTCAGGTAGAGCGAGACGATCAGCAGCCCGTACTGGGCGAGGATGCCGAGACCGAACTTGCCGATGGTGAAGGCCATGGCGCCGAACGCCCCCACGGGGGCGAAATGCATGATGATGCCCACGACCTTCATCAGGATATCGCCGAAGGCGTGGATCACCTTGAGGGGGAATTGCCCCTTCGGGCCCATGGCGGCGAGCCCCATCCCGACGAGGACGGAGAAGAACATCACCTGGAGCAGGTCGCCCTTGGCGAAGGCATCGACCGCGCTGTGCGGGATGATGTTGGCGACGATCTCCATCACGCTCTGGGCGTGGGCCTTGCCGGCGATCGCGGCGACGCTCTTGGCGTCCAGGCTCTCGACCGTGGCGTTGATGCCGTCGCCGGGCCGCAGGAGATTGACGAAGAGAAGGCCGGCGGCGAGCGCCACCGTCGTGGACACCTCGAAGTACACGAGGGTCTTGAGGCCCATGCGGCCGACGCTCTTCATGTCGCCGACATGGGCGATGCCGACCACCACCGTGCAGAAGATCACCGGGCCGACGACCATCTTGATCAGGTTGATGAACATGTCGCCGAGGATCTTCAGGTCGACGGCGAACTTCGGAAACAGCACGCCCACGACGATGCCGAGCGCGATGCCGACCAGGACCTGACCGTAGATCGATCGAAAAAACCTCATGGCGTTCCTTCCCAGGCGATCTTCGAACGGAATCCGCCGCCTCGTTCACGGGCGGTCTCTCTCCGTTCGCGAACCCCGATGGCGTCGGGGTGGGAACGCCGCGTTCCGGGTCGGAACGCGGCGCGCGAGTCCGCCCGTCAGGCGCTGCGGTAGAGCTTCGTCATCACGAACTCGCGGTGGCCGAGGGATTCGGCGGCCGTGAGACGCCCGTTCGCCGTCCGCACCACCATGTCGATGAGCGCGTCGCCCGCCTGCGGGATGGTCATCTCGCGGGTGAGCACGCCCGAGACGTCGACGTCGATGTGCTCGCCCATGGTGCGCACGGTGCGCGGGTTGCCGGTGATCTTGATCACCGGGACGATGGGGTTGCCGATGACGTTGCCCTGGCCCGTCGGGAAGGTGTGGACGACGTAGCCCGCCGCCGCCATCAGGGTGATGCATTCGGCGGCCGCCGACGAGGTGTCCATGTAGTACAGGCCGGGCCCCTTGGCGGGCGATTCCGCCGGCTGGAGCGCGTCGATGAAGCGGCTGTCGTGGCCGATCTTCTCGAGGTTGCCGAGCGCCTTCTCCTCGATGGTGCTCAAGCCCCCGAGGATGTTGCCCTTGGTCGGCTGGGAATCCGAGAGATCGTCGGTCTTGTGGGCCTCGATGACGTCGTCCTGATAGGACTTCCACATGGCGAACCACTTGTCGCCGATCTCGGGCGTCGCCGCGCGCTCGCGGCAGAGGTGCTCGGCGCCGGTGATCTCCGAGGTCTCGCCGAACACGCCGTAGATCCCCTGCGGGATCAGCTTGTCGTAGAGATTGCCCACGGTGGGGCAGGAGGACAGTCCGGTGGTGGTGTCGGACTCGCCGCACTTCGTCGAGATCCAGAGGTCCGCGATCGGGCATTCCTCGCGGGGCAGTTCGGTCGCCCATTGCACGAAGCGCTTGGCCTGGTAGCTGGCCTTGGCGATGGTGGCGATGTCGCCGTGGCCCTCGATGCCGAAGCCGATCACGGGCTTGCCGGTCTTGGCGATGCCCTCGACGATCCGGTTGGTCCACTGGTCCTCGATGCCGATGACCACGACGGCCGCGACGTTCGGGTTCGAGCCGATGCCGATCAGGGTGCGGAAGTGGAGGTCGAGATCCTCGCCGAACTGCAGGCGGCCATAGGCGTGCGGCAGGGCCATGGTGCCCTTGATGGAATTGGCCACGGCCTCGCAGGCGGCGTTCGACAGGTCGTCGAGGGGCAGAAGCACGACGTGGTTGCGCACGCCGACGCGGCCGTTCTCGCGGCGCCAGCCCATGAAGGTGGCGGCCTTGGTGTCCACGGAGGCGCGGCTGGAGCCGAGGGCCGTGGTGGCGAACTGGTCGGGGGCTCCGCCGACGAAGGGGGAGGTGGTCTCGGGGGCGTTCATGATGTTCTCTCCGGGCATCGCGACCTCACCAGCGCTTCGTCTTGAGGTTCTGCACGTGGACATGCTCGCCCTTGGCGACGTCCTTGATGATCTTCCCGATATCCTGGCCGTACTTGATGGCCGTATCGCCAGCCTTCAGGTCGGTGAGCGCCACCTTGTGGCCGATCGGGATGTCGTGGCGGACGTTCACCGCGAAGGTCGAATCGTCCTCCGTGATGACGCCGAGGGCGTCGGTGTTGGCGCTGAGACCTTCGATGACGGCGACGGCGACGTTGTCCAGCGGGCTGTGCGCGAGAAGGTGCGGCTTCGTCCGTCCCTCAACCGATCCGGCGTGGCTACTCATTCCGGGGTCCTCCTTGGTGAAGCCGTCGGCTCTTTGCGGCGACTGAGTCTTGTATAAGACATCATAGTTCGGCGCGTCAATCGAGGAAGCGCCGCGTCGTTCCGCCCGAGTTGCATGAGCCGCCGAACGGGATGCAGAAAGCTACAGAATCGCGGCCGGGCGAACGCCCGCAGTCCGAGCATCGGTCCGGCACCACGGGCGCACTTGATCGGTCATAAATCTTATATAAGACCAATATCGATCGTGGCGTCGTCTCGCTCGCGATCGACACCGCCGCACCGCTCCCGCGTGCCGCCGGCGGCCGAGGAGCCAGAGGTGCTGCGTGAGCGAGACCCTCCAGATCGTCCTGTGCCTGAGCTGCGCGGGTCTCATTTCCGGCCTGACGGGCTTCGCCTTCGCGCTGGTGGCCTCCGGCACCCTGCTGTCGATCCGGGCGCCCATCGAGGCGACGGCGCTGGTGCTCACCTGCAGCATCCTCTCCCAGGTCCTGTCGGTCCTGCGCCTGCGGACCCTGCCGCCGCGCGCGACGGCACTCGCCATGATCGGTCCCGGCCTCCTCGGCGCGCCGATCGGAATCTACCTCCTGAAGGACCTCAATCCCGAGCTGGTGAAGGTGCTGATCGGGATCTTCCTCATCCTGTACAGCGCCGTCGTGGCGATGCTGCGCAGCGACTACCGGGTGTCGTTCGGCAACGCCTGGAGCGACGGGGCCGTCGGCTTCCTCGGCGGCATCCTCGGCGGCATCGCCGGCCTGTCGGGCGCGCTCCCCACCGCCTGGAGCCTCGTGCGCGGCTGGGAACCGCGCATGCAGCGCGCCGTCTACCAGAGCTTCACCCTGGTCCTACAGATCTGGTCCCTGGCGATCCTGGCCGTGTTCAATCCGTTCCCGCCCGAACTGATGGGCGACCTCGCCCTCGGGCTCCCCATCGTCCTCGTGAGCGTGCTGGCCGGGCTGTCGCTGTTCGCGCATATCGACCAGCGCCGGTTCCGATCGATCGTGCTCGCCCTGCTCGCCGCCATCGGCGTCACGACGACCGCCCTGGCACTCCCCGGCCTGCTGCACTGACGCGCCCCGGCTGCCCGGCTCGGCGTGGACGGTGGCGCGATGGACCGCCGCGGCGACCGCCAGGATCACGGCTGTGCCACGCCGGGCGACGGAGCGGAGCGGACGCAGGCCGATGCGGCAGCTCACTTGGCGACGAACGGCGCCAGGCCGACGACCGGATCCTCAGACACCGGCAGGGTGCGTACGAATTCGAGGGTCACGTCGCCGCCCGCCCGCGACAAGCGTCGTCCTGCGGGTTCAGCGCGGGCGACCGTTCACCATCATCGGCGGCAGGAGCCGCACATGCCGGACCCGGACGGCCGGCGTCGGGGCCCGCTCGCGCGGATCTCGGTGAGCTCACCCCGGAGGGGTCTGGCCGAGGATGGTCCGGGCGAGGATGGTCTTGGCCGGGCGCCGCGCCGCGGCGAAGGTCCGAAAACCGTCGTCCCGCCGGACGCGCACCGTCGGCCTCGCCTCGGTCGCGGGCTCGACCGCATGGCCGTCCACAATCCCGCGTGCGAGATCGGAGCGTTCAGGCCTCAGCGCTCCGCCTTCGTGACGGCGCCGGGGAAGAACAGCTCGCCCTGGTCGGTGGCCTTGGCACTGACGAGGCCGGCGCGGTTCATGTAGTCGAGATAGGCGAGCATGTTCAGGGGCGCGCTGGTCCAGCCGGTCTGCGGCGCGCGGATGATGTCCACCGCCTCGGACTCGGTCAGCTTGGCGTTCTCCGCCTTGATCCACAGGGCGGCGACCCGGTTGGGCTCCGCCTTGATCAGGGCCAAGCTCTCCTCCAGGGCGCCCCGGAAGGCGGCGACGATCTTCGGGTTGGCGGAGACGAAGCGGCTGCTCGCCCAGACGAGGTTGAAGGTGTGCGGGCCGCCCAGCACGTCGTAGCTGTCGAGCACCTTGCGGGTGCGGGGATCCTTCAGCTCCACCTCCTGGAACGGCGGCGAGCCGAAATGCGCGGTGATCTCGGAGCGGCCGCCGAGCATCGCCGTCTGGGCGTCGGGATGGCCCATGGAGACCGTGAGCGGATCGAGCTTGCCCTGCTGGCCGGGTCCGAAGGCCTTCTCGGCGGCCATCTGGAGGGTGATCGCCTGGATCGAGCTCTTGGCCGTCGGCAGGGCGATCTTGTCCTTCTCGGTGAAGTCCTTGATCGATTTCACCGCCGGATTCACCGTGACGAGCCAGAGCGGCATCGCGTTCAGGGCCGCCACGCCCTTGACCATCATGTTGCCCCGGGTGCGGCCCCAGATCGTCAGCATCGGCCCGACGCCGCCGGCGGCGAAGTCGAGGTTTCCCGACAGCAGGGCCTCGTTCATGCCGGAGCCGCCGGTGAAGCGCAGCCATTCGGTCTTCAACTCGAGCCCCTGCTGGCGGGCGTGCTTCTCGAGGAGCCGCTCCTCCTCCATCACGGTGAGCGGCAGGTAGGAGATGCCGAACTGCTTGGCGAGGCGCACGACGGAGGCCTCGGCCCAGGCCGCCCCCGATCCGGCCAGCAGGCTCGCCGTGACGAGGGCTGCGGCTCCGCAGAGCCGATTGAGACGGCCGAGTGCCATGTGTTCCTCCGCGTCTGCCCGAATTCTCTGGTCCGGTGCCGAGGGCCACGATAGCCTCGGGGCGATCGCTGTCAACGGTCATATGTCATATATATGAGCTGTCTCTTGCCGAGCGCCATCCGAACCGTCTTCGTCTCTGCAAATCATGGCGAGCCCCTGGCGAGCCGCCCGCTCTACCTGCAGGCGCGCGACCTGATGCTGCGCCGGATCGTGGACGGAACCTGGACGCCCGGCAGCTACCTGCCGAGCGAGCCCCAGCTCGCCACGGATCTCGGCGTCTCCATCGGGACGATCCGCAAGGCGATGGAGGATCTCGTCGGGCAGGGACTGCTGGAGCGCCAGCACGGGCGCGGCACGCAGGTGGTGCCGCATTCGAGCGATCGCTCCCGCTTCCGCTTCCTGCGCTTCGTCCACGGCGACGGACGGCCGTTCCGTCCCGTGGCCCGGGTCCTCGCGGCCGGACTGGCCCGGGCCGATGCCGAGGACCGCGCCCGCCTCGGTCTGGCGGCGGGCGCCAGGGTGCTGGTCCTGCTGCGCACCCGCAGCGAGGACGGCGTCCCGATGGTCTACGAGCGCATCGCGCTGCCGGCGGATTTGTTCGCGCAACTCCACGCGGAGCCGGGCGCCGAGATGCTGGAGGAGATCTACGTGCTGTATCAGGCGCGCTGCGGCCAGACCGTAGCGCGGGCACGGGACGAGATCGCCACCGACGGCGCGAGCGCCGCCGTCGCGGCCGCCCTCGGCTGCGCGCCGGGGGCGGCCCTGCTCCTCGTGCGCCGGGTGGCGGTGTCCCTGGCGGGCGCGCCGATCGAGTACCGCCAGAGCTGGACGGCGGCGCTGCACTACCGCTCCGACCTCGACTGACCGCGGTTCGGTGACAGGTTTACGCCTGCATGCCCCAGCGCTGCAGGGTGCGGCGCTCGATGGTCTGGAAGATCAGGTTCTCGACGCAGAGACCGATGATGATCACCGTCAGCAGCCCGGCGAAGACGTTGGGGATGTCGAGCATGTTCTTGTTCTCGAAGATGAACCATCCCAGCCCGCCCGAGCCCGAACTGACGCCGAAGACGAGTTCCGCCGCGATGAGGGTGCGCCAGGCGAAGGCCCAGCCGACCTTCAGGCCCGTGAGGATGCTCGGGAAGGCGGCGGGGATCAGGATCTTGGTGATCAGCCGGCTGCCGCGCAGGCCGTAGTTGCGGCCGACCATCTTCAGGGTGCGGCTGACCGAGAGGAAGCCCGAATGCGTGTTCAGGGCGATGGCCCAGGTCACGGAATGGACCAGCACGAAGATGAGGCTGCCGTTGCCGAGGCCGAACCAGATCAGCGCCAGGGGCAGCAGGGCGATGGCCGGCAGGGGGTTGAACATCGACGTCATCGTCTCGAGGAAGTCGGTGCCGATGCGCGAGCTGATGGCGATGCCGGTGAGCACGGTCGCCAGGACGATCCCGAGGCCGTAGCCGATGAGCAGCACCTTGATCGAGCCCCAGGCCCGCATCGGCAGCGTCCCGTCCGCGACCCCGTGGGCGAAGGCCGTCACCGTGGCGGAGAAGGTCGGAAACAGCAGATCGTTGTCGAGGAGGCGCCCGTAGACCTCCCAGATCAGGGCCAGCGTCGCCAGGATGACGAGCTTGCGCAGCCAGGCCTGGTTGTAGAGCCGTTCGACCGTCGAGAGGGGCTTCTCGACGATGGCCCCCCCGTAGCTGCCGCCGCTCTCGCGGACGATCTCGGGACGGCTCGGCCGCAGGAGGATGGGAGACACGAGTGCCTTCGCTGCCCTAGACATTCTCGGCCTCCTTGATTTCTTCGGAAAACAGCATCTGGTGGATGCGTTGCTCCAGCAGGAGCAGGTCCTGCGGCGAGCCGGCCGTGTTGAGCTCGGCCTTGACCTCGCCGGGATGGGGCGAGAGCAGCAGGATGCGCGAGCCGATCTTGATGGCCTCGGGGATCGAGTGGGTGACGAACAGGACCGTGAAGCGGGTCTCCTCCCACAGGGCCAGGAGCTCGTCCTGCATCCGCCGACGCGTCAGGGCATCGAGCGCCGCGAAGGGCTCGTCCATCAGAAGGATGTCGGGTTCCATCGCCATGCCCCGGGCGATGGCCACGCGCTGCTTCATGCCGCCCGAGAGCATGTGCGGATAGCTGTCGGCGAAGCCGCTGAGGTTGACCTTGTCGATGTAGTGCATCGCCCGCTCGTCGGCGGCGCGACCCGCGAGGCGGCCCGACGCCTCGAGGGCGAAGGCCACGTTCTGGCGCACCGTCTTCCAGGGCAGGAGCTGATCGAATTCCTGGAACACCATCATCCGGTCCGGGCCGGGCTCGGTGACGACCTGGTTCTTCAGGCGGATCTGGCCCTCCGTCGGGGCCATGTAGCCGCCGACCGACTTCAGGAGCGTGGACTTTCCGCAGCCCGACGGCCCGAGCAGGACGAACCGGTCGCTCGGAAAGACCTGGAAGCTGACCCGATAGGTCGCCGTGACGAGATGATGCGGCGTCTTGTACTGAAGTGTGACGCCGTCGACGTCAAGCAGAGGCTCGGTGAAGTCCGATGGCAGGCTTGTTGCCAAGCTCATAGCATCCTCCCGTAAGCCGCCGCGTGGCGGCACTTCTATTTCCGTGAGCGGTCTGAAGCCGCTTTTCACCCGGACGTCCGGCGCGCCCGCGGCCCGTGACCTGGGCCGCGCCGTGAACCGGCGGACTCTCGATCGCGGCGACGGGAAGCCCCGGCGCGACGACAGGATCAGCCGGACCCGTCCATCCGACTCTTGGATATCAAGCAACGTCGATCGTGTAAACGGGTAATCTATCTAATATAAGACAGGATTTTATTGCTATTCCATGCGTTGGCACGAGCGGGTCGCGGCGCGTTGCGAGGGGGCCGAACCCCGTTGCGCGAGGGCTTTCTTCCTCCGACCGGGCGCTGGGGACACCCGGTTCACCCGATCACGCGGCGGACCGCCGGATCTCGACCCCGGCACGCCGTCGCGGGCGGTCTAGGCCGCCCCGGGAACCGGACCTTCGCCGCCCGGCTGCTCCGGTGCCGGCGAGACCCGGGACGCCGTCCCGACATCCGCCGCATAGGCCGTGATGATCGCCGCCAGCAGGCCGGGAAAGCGTGCATCCACCTCGGTCCAGCGCGAATGGTTTCGCATCTCGACGCCCCGACGCTCGCTGCGGATCAGTCCGGCCTCGCGAAGCACCTTGAAGTGGTTCGACAACGACGACTTCGGAATCACCCGATCGCCCAGGGCGGAGACCGCCGAACAGGCCTCGACGCAGCCCGCGCGCATGATGTTGGCGAAGATCGCCGCCCGATTCGGGTCCGAGAGCGCGTGCAGGATCGCGTCCGGTCGGACGTCCTCGATGGCGGGGTGGATCAGGGGCCTCATGATTTCTTCATATGGGGGGCTTGATCCGCGCGTCCATAGTTCCAAAATCCCGAACTATGGGAGTAAGGCCATCAGTCCGGTGGCCGGCCCGCGTCGAAGGTTAGCACACATGTCGAAGCTCGAGGGCAAGGTCGCCGTGGTGACGGGCGCATCGAAGGGGATCGGCGCCGCGATCGCCAAGACGTTGGCGAAGGAAGGCGCGGCGGTCGTGGTCAATTACGCGTCGAGCCAAGCGGGCGCGGACGCCGTCGTCGCGGCCATCACGGCGGCCGGGGGCAGGGCCATCGCGGTTCAGGGCGACGTGTCCAACGCCGCGCAGGCGCAGGGATTGATCGAGGCGGCGGTGACGCAGTTCGGCCGCCTCGACGTGCTGGTCAACAATTCCGGCATCTATGAATTCGCCGCGATTGAGGAGATCACCGAGGCGCATTACCGCCGTCTCTTCGACGTCAACGTCCTGGGCGTCCTGCTGGCGACCCAGGCGGCGGCCAAGCACCTCGGGGAAGGCGGCAGCGTCGTCAACATCTCGTCGGCGATCACCCATGTGCATACGCCGACCGCGGCGGCCTATGCCGGGACGAAGGGCGCCGTGAACGCGATCTCGGGGGTCCTCGCCAACGAGCTGGCGCCCCGCAAGATCCGGGTCAACGTGGTCAGCCCCGGCTTCGTGATCACCGAGGGCACCCATACCGCCGGTGTGGTCGGCTCGGACATGGAGGCCGGCCTCGTCGCCCAGACGCCCCTCGGCCGGGCCGGTCAACCGGACGACATCGCCGGCGTCGTCGCGTTCCTCGCCTCCGACGCGGCCCGCTGGTTGACCGGCGAGGTGATCACCGCCAGCGGCGGCATTCGCTGACGCGCATCCCGCGCGGCGACGCGCGCTCCCGTCCCGGCGACCGCGCGTCGGGATGGGAACCCGGATTCGCCCGCGTGACCAAGGTCGAGAACCAACGCGGCGGCTTCCCGCCGGGGGGCCTGAAACTTCTCGCCGCCCAGCGCCGTAACGATACGCGAGGATAGAATCGCGCCCAGGCCAAAAGCCTTGATGTGAGCGCGGAATTCCTATTGTAAAACTATCATAGTATAGAAAATTTATTCCTTATTTTTGAGGAACAACGACACAATGATACTGTTGTCGTGTGGGTTGGATAAGATATTCACCTCCACAGGAGATCCCACATGAAGAAATTCACCCTTGCGCTGACCGCCTTGACCGCCCTCGGCGGCATCGCCCTCGCCGCCGGTTCGGCCACGGCGGCCCCGATGGCCGTCAACGGCCTCCAGTCCGAGAGCGGCGTCACCCAGGTCCGCATGGACCGCAGTGAGCGGATGATGATGAAGAAGCGCATGATGCGGAAGAACATGATGAAGCGCCGCATGATGAAGAAGCGGATGATGAACCGCGGCATGTGATCTCGAGCGTTCGACGCTTCTCGGAGGTCCCGACGCAGGGGCCTCCACCCCGACGGCCACGACTTCGAGGAAGACTGTTTGGCTCGCACTAACCTGACCCGCTCCGCGCCCGAGATCGGCGAGGTCGAGCGTCGGCGATGGATGTTCCGGCATCCCGCCGTCATCCGCATCACGCACTGGGTCAACGCGATCTGCCTTCTTGTGCTGCTCATGAGCGGCCTGCAAATCTTCAACGCTCACCCGGCCCTGTACTGGGGCAACGTCTCGACCTTCGACACACCCCTGATGGCAATGTCCTCGACCGAGGACGATCCGCCCAAAGGCGTGACGACGGTCTTCGGACACGGCTTCGACACGTCGGGCTGGCTCGGCTCATCGACGGGGTCCAACGGAGAACCGGCCGACCGCGGCTTCCCGGCCTGGGCGACCCTGCCGAGCGACCAGGATCTCACGGGCGGCCGCTCCTGGCACTTCTTCTTCGCCTGGGCCTTCGTGCTGAACGGCCTCGCCTACCTGCTCTACGGGCTGGTCAGCGGACAGCTTCGGTTCCGGGTGATCCCGTCGCGCGATCAGGTCCGGCACTTCGGCGCCTCCGTGTGGGAGCACCTGACGTTGCGCTTCCCGACGGGCGACGAGGCCAAACGCTACAACGTCATTCAGAAACTCACCTACCTCGTCGTGCTGTTCGTGCTCCTGCCGGTGCAGGTCCTGGCCGGCCTCGCGATGTCGCCGGCGATGAATGCGGCCTTCCCGTTCCTGCTGACGCTGTTCGACGGGCGCCAGTCGGCCCGCACGGTGCACTTCGTCGTGGCGGCGCTGCTGGTCCTGTTCGTCATCGTGCACGTCGCCCTGGTCCTGCTCTCGGGCTTCTGGAACAACATGCGCGGCATGCTCACCGGCTGGTTCGTCATCGAGCGCAAGATCGAGCCCGCCGGCGTCACGGGGGAGCCCCGGGCATGAGCCGCCGACCCAGCCGACGCGCCCTCCTGACCGGGGCTTCCGCCATGGCCGCAGCAGCCATGCTCGGCGGATGCGACCGCCTCGGGAACGCGGCATGGTTCCAGCGCACGCTCAAGACCGGCGAGGATGCCAACCTCTTCGTCCAGCGCCTGCTCCTCACCGACCAAAAGCTGGCACCGGAATATGCCGAGGCCGACATCTCGCCGTGGTTCAAGCCGAACGGCACCGAGGACCCGCCGGACAAAGACTACAAGGCCCTGGCGAAGGCCAAGTTCGCCAGGTACCACCTGGAGGTCGGCGGCCTCGTGGAAGCGCCCTTCCGGCTGTCCCTGGCGGACCTCCGCAAGCTTCCCGCCCGCACCCAGATCACGCGGCACGATTGCGTCGAGGGCTGGAGCGCCATCGGCAAGTGGACCGGGGTACCGCTCGCCGACCTCCTGACCCGGGCCAGGCTGAGGCCGGAGGCGCGCTACGTGGTGTTCCACTGCGCCGACACCATGGACCAGGGCAATCCGCTCGAAGGGGGAGGCGACGGCGCGGAGACGGACGCGGGGGCGCCCGCGGGCAACGCCAATCCGGCCATGACCAAGCAGTCGGGCGGCGGCGAGAGCAGGACGGATTCCGGCGGTCAGCAGGCGTCGGAGGACACCGCGGCCGGCGGCGGATCGCCGGTCCGGTACTACGAGAGCATCGACCTCGTGGACGCGTTCCACCCGCAGACGATCCTCGCCTACGACATGAACGGCACGGCGCTTCCGATCTCGAACGGCGCCCCGCTGCGCCTGCGCGTGGAACGCAACCTCGGCTACAAGCAGGCCAAGTACGTGATGCGCATCGAAGTGGTCGAGAGCTTCGCCCGGATCGGCGAGGGCAAGGGCGGCTACTGGAAAGACCAGGGCTACGCCTGGTATGCCGGCATCTAAGCGTCTCTCACAAAGTTCCGGCTGCACCGCCGTGCCCGGGGCGAGAACCGGCCCTGGTCGGGAGTTTCGTGAGGCACTCTGAGCCGTCCGCGTTGTGTCGGTTTCGAAAAGGGGAACTCGATCGACATCTCGCGAGAGGCAGCGGAAGGTCGAAACAGGCGGATGAGAGTGGCGGCCAGCCCCATCCTCGGTCCAGAAGCGGGCGGGTGGAACCCCACCCGAAGCGGCTCCCCGGCCCCTGAGCCGACCGGGCCTCAGCCCCGGCGCCACGTTCGAGGGGCACCGCCCCATCCCTCGGCCGCCCGCCGCAAATCACCCCGGCGACAACGCCGCGGGCGCTGACTATCCTCGCCCGCGACCGGGCCGCGCGCGGGACCATCGGGCCACGCGCGGGACCGGCGAGGGGGAGACCCAAGACCCATGACGACCCTGTTGAGCCGACGCGGACTGCTCGCCTGCGGCTGCGGCCTCGGTGCCGCCTGCCTTGCCGCCACCAGCCTGCCGAGCCGCGCCTTCGCGGCGAGTCCATCCACGAAGAAGACCACGCTCACCGCCGACGAGGCCCTGGAGACCCTGAAGCAGGGCAACCGCGCCTATCAGACCGACAGCCCCGTGCGCGCCGTGCAGGGCCGCGAGCGCCGCATCGAGATCGCGCTCGGGCAGACGCCGTTCGTGGTGCTGGTGAGCTGCTCGGATTCCCGCGTCTCGCCCGAGATCCTGTTCGGCCGGGGCCTCGGCGAACTCTTCATCGTGCGCAACGCCGGCAACTGCGTCGACACGGCGGCCCTCGGCTCCATCGAGTACGCCGTGTCGCAACTCGGCGTGCCCCTGGTGCTGGTCATGGGCCACAGCCGCTGCGGCGCCGTGGAGGCCGCCATCGATGTCGTGAAGAACAACACCGTCTATCCCGGCTCCATCGGCCGGATGATCGAGCCCATCGTCCCCGCCGTCCTGTCGCAACGCGAAAAGCCCGGCGACTTCGTCGAGAACTGCGTGCGCGCCAACGTCGACCGGGTGGTCGCCCGCCTGCGCGGCGCCTCCGAGCCGAGCCTGATCGATCCCCTGAAGGCGGGCAAGCTGCGCGTCGTCGGCGCCGCCTACAGCCTCGACACCGGCACGGTGGACTTCTTCAACGAGGCCTGAACCGGCGGAGGCCCGGCCCCGGCGCGACCGGGGCCGGGCGCGCTCACGGGTTCGCCGCGGGGGTGTTCGACCGGATGCGCGGGAGGGCGTGGGGCAGGCGCGCGGCGGCATCCTTCAGGACCTGCTCGCCGCGGCGGAACACCGTGCTGCGCACGGAGAGGAAGCGCGAGACCATGTCGCGGCCCATCTTCATCCGGCGCATGCGCAGGCTCTTGCCGACGGAGCGGCGATCGACGGCGAGCTTGTCCGGATCGGCGTAGAAGGCGGCGATCTTGGCGCTGTCCATGCCGGGGGTAGCGAGCCAGCCCGGCAGGTGCCGGGCGAGCACGGTCACGTCCGAGAGGGCCTTGGTGATGCCGGTGCCCCAGCCGGGGCAGGTGGTGCAGAACGCATCGCCGATCACCACGACGCCGTCGCGCACGGGGTTGGCGATCTCGACGATGTCGATGGGTCGTTGCTGCACGGGGCCGACGGCCTCGACCGGCCCGTAGGTCCGGGTCAGGCCCGGCATCAGCCGCTGCAGGGCGGCCGCGGGGTCGGCCAGGAAGGCCTCGGCGGCGGCGCCGCCCCGGGGCCAGTAGGTGAACAGGTTGGCGCGGACCTGCGTGCCGAGGGGGAACAGGGTGAGGTAGGCGATGCCGTCGCCGGCGCCCTCGGCACTCCAGGCCAGCTGCTCGCCCGCGAACAGGGCGTAGCTGCAGGCGGTGTTGAAGCCGTACACGAGGGTGTTGCCCTGGCTCACCACGCGCCGCTCGAAGCCGAGGGAGCGGGTCAGGGCCTCGCCGAGGCCGGTGGCGATCACGAGGAGCCGCCCCTCATAGCGCCGGCCGTCCGCCAGGGTCAGGGTCTGGACCTCGGCGCCCGTCGTCATGCCGGTGACCCGGCCCGTCACATGGTCGGCGCAGTCGGGCATGGCGACGCGGACGGCGTCCACCAGGTCCGGGTAGTGGAACGCGTATTCCTGCGACGGGATACGCTTGATCAGCCGGCCCCAGCGGCCCTCGGCCGCGATGTGGATCTCCGTCGCCGCCTTGCGGGCGCCGTGGCCAAGTCCGAGCCCGTCGAGGAGATCCATCTCCCGGCCCGAAAACTTCTCGGCCCGGAATTCGCGCGGATGCGCGTCCCGCGCGGCGACGAGGAGAACGCGCCGTCCCTCGCGCGCCGCCGCCGCCGCGAAGCTGAGGCCGGCGATCCCGGCGCCGATCACCAGGGCGTCGTACAGGGTGGGATCGATCGGCTGGACGGGGGGCGCGGCGGCATCCGGGACTGGATCGGGGGCTTCGGGCTGGGACATGGCGGAGCGGCTCCTGGGTCGCCGTGGCGAAACGAGACGGCCTGGGACATCGCGGCGGCCGGACGGAGGGCTCAGCGCAAGTTCCGTGCGGGCCCCCGGCCGCGGGGAACTGTGTCATTTTGCGACGCGTGATTGACTTGCGCGTCCCGCGATGCGAGTGGGCCGCCCTTTCCGAGACGGGGAACCCATGGCGCGCGCACTCATCTTTCCGGGCCAGGGCAGCCAGGCCGTCGGCATGGGGCGGGCCCTCGCCGAGGCCTTCCCGCAGGCCCGCGCCGTGTTCGAGGAGGTCGACGCGGCCCTCGGCCAGACCCTCTCGCGCCTGATGTTCGAGGGGCCGGTGGAGGAACTCACCCTCACGGCCAACGCCCAGCCGGCCCTGATGGCCGCCTCCCTCGCCACCCTGCGGGTGCTGGAGGCCGAGCGCGGCCTCGACCTCAAGCGCGACATCGCCTGCGTCGCCGGCCACTCGCTGGGCGAATACACGGCGCTCGCCGCCGCCGGCACATTCTCCATCGCGGACGCGGCGCGGTTGCTGCGGATCCGCGGGGAGGCGATGCAGGCCGCCGTCGCCCCGGGGGCGGGCGCCATGGCGGCCCTCATCGGCGCCGAGATCGCGGCGGCCCACGCCATCGCGGAAGAGGCGGCCGAGGGCGCCGTGTGCGATGTCGCCAACGACAACGGCGGCGGGCAGGTGGTGCTGTCGGGCGATCACGCCGCGGTGGAGCGGGCGGTGGCCCTGGCGCAGGCGCGCGGGATCAAGCGCGCGGTGATGCTCAACGTCTCGGCGCCGTTCCACTGCCGGCTCATGGCCCCGGCGGCGCAAGCCATGCGGGCCGCCCTGGCCGAGGTCGCCATGCACACGCCCGTGGTGCCGGTCTACGCCAACGTGCTCGCCGCCCCGGTCACCGACCGCGACGCCATCCGGGACGCCCTCGTCGCCCAGGTCACCGGCACCGTGCGCTGGCGCGAGAGCGTCGCCGCCATGGCGGCGGGCGGCATCGACTGCTTCAACGAGATCGGCACCGGGCGCGTCCTCACCGGCCTCGTCAAGCGCATCGCGGCGGGGGCCGCGGCGAGCGCCGTCGGCACCCCCGACGATGTCGCCGCCTTCCCCACCTTCTGAGCACAGGACGACCCATGTTCGATCTCACCGGCCGCAAGGCCCTCGTCACCGGCGCCACGGGCGGGCTCGGCGGCGCCATCGCCAGGACCCTGCACGCGCAGGGCGCCACCGTGACGGTGTCGGGCACGCGGCGGCAGGCCCTCGAAGCCCTCGTCGCCGAACTCGGGGGGGAGCGCCTCCACATCGTGGACTGCGACCTCTCCGACAAGGCGGCGGTGGAGGCCCTGGTGCCGGCGGCGGAGGCGGCCATGGGCGGCCTCGACGTGCTGGTGAACAATGCCGGCATCACCCGCGACAACCTCGTCCTGCGGATGAAGGACGACGAGTGGGACGCGGTGATCGCCGTCAACCTCACCGCCGCCTTCCGGCTGTCGCGCGCGGCGGTGAAGGGCATGATGAAGCGCCGGCACGGGCGCATCGTCAACATCGGCTCGGTGGTCGGCACCACGGGCAATCCGGGGCAGGTGAACTACGCCGCCGCCAAGGCCGGGTTGGTCGGCATGACCAAGGCCATGGCGGCCGAGGTCGCCACCCGCAATCTCACGGTCAACTGCATCGCGCCGGGCTTCATCACCTCGCCGATGACGGACGCGCTCAACGACAAGCAGCGCGAGGGCATTCTGGGGCGCGTGCCGATGAATCGCCTCGGCACCGGCGCCGAGATCGCGGCGGCGGCCCTCTACCTCGCCTCCGACGAGGCCGGCTACGTCACCGGCCAGACGCTCCACGTCAACGGCGGCATGGCGATGATCTGACCGAAGCTTTGCTGCACCGCACACCCCGAAAATCCCCGGGCGGGCGGAAAAAGCCACGGCGATGAACGGCTTGTGAACCGGGCCTCGCCAGGGCGGGAACCCTGTGTTAACACCCCGCCTGCCGTGCGAGGGGGGTTGACGGTTCGGCGTGTTGCGGAGATTCCCATAACGACGTGGACTTGGTCGAGGACCACCCGCCTGAGGACCACCCGAAACGCGCGCGAGCGAACACACCGGCCGCATCCCGGACCCACACCTACCGGTCACGGGCCGGCGGCCACGGCGACACCATCACGACTCTTGAAGAGCTAAGGACCAAGACCGATGAGCGATATCGCTGAGCGCGTGAAGAAGATCGTTGTCGAACACCTCGGCGTCGAGCCGGAGAAGGTGGTCGAGGGCGCGAACTTCATCGATGATCTCGGCGCCGACAGCCTCGACACCGTCGAGCTCGTGATGGCGTTCGAGGAGGAATTCAACGTGGAGATCCCCGACGACGCCGCCGAGACCATCCAGACGGTCGGCGACGCGGTGAAGTTCCTCGAGAAGAACTCCGCTTAAAACAGATACGATGGGGCGCCACGTGGCCTTCACGGGCCATGAGCGGGGTCGGCCAAGACCCCGCGCGCCGTTCGTTTCACGATGGGACCGGTTCGGGATAGCGCGATGCGTCGGGTAGTGGTGACGGGTTTGGGCATGGTGACGCCGCTGGCCAGCGGGGTCGAGGCCACCTGGAGCCGGTTGATCGCGGGTGAGTCGGCGGCCAAGGTGGTCACGGCCTTCCCCGTCGACGACCTCGCCTGCCGCATCGCCTGTTCCGTGCCGTTCGGCGACGGCTCCAACGACACCTTCGATCCGGACGCCTGGATGGAGGCCAAGGAGCAGCGCAAGGTCGATCCGTTCATCGTCTACGCCATGGCGGCCGCCGGCCAAGCGCTGGAGGACGCCGACTGGCACCCGAAGTCCCACGAAGATCAGTGCGCCACCGGCGTGATGATCGGGTCGGGCATCGGCGGCATCGGCGGCATCTACGACGCGTCCGTGACCCTGCACGACAAGGGTCCGCGCCGGATCTCGCCGTTCTTCATCCCCGGGCGGATCATCAACCTGGCGTCGGGCCAGGTCTCCATCGCCCACGGCCTCAAGGGCCCGAATCACTCCGTCGTCACCGCCTGCTCCACGGGCGCGCACGCCATCGGCGACGCCGCCCGGCTGATCCAGTTCGGCGATGCCGACGTGATGGTGGCGGGCGGCGCCGAATCGCCGGTGAACCGTTTGGCGCTCGCGGGCTTCGCCGCCTGCCGGGCGCTGTCCACCGGCTTCAACGACGACCCGACCCGGGCGTCCCGGCCCTACGACAAGGACCGCGACGGCTTCGTCATGGGCGAGGGCGCCGGCGTCGTCGTGCTCGAGGAGTACGAGCACGCCAAGGCGCGCGGCGCCAAGATCTACGCCGAGGTGGTCGGCTACGGCCTCACCGGTGACGCCTACCACATCACCTCGCCGGCCCCCGACGGCGACGGCGCCTTCCGCTGCATGAGCGCCGCGGTCAAGCGCGCCGGCATCCGGCCTGCCGACATCGACTACATCAACGCCCACGGCACCTCGACGCCCATGGGCGACGAGCTGGAGCTGAAGGCCGTGGAACGCCTGCTCGGCGACCACGCCCCCAACGCCGCCATGTCCTCCACCAAATCCGCCATCGGCCACCTGCTCGGCGCCGCCGGCGCCGTGGAAGCGATCTTTTCGGTGTTGACCATCCGCGACGGTGTCCTGCCGCCGACCCTCAACCTCGACAATCCCTCCGTCGTCACCGCCATCGACCTCGTGCCGCACGAGGCCAAGCGCAAGCGCGTCGATGTCGTGCTGTCGAATTCGTTCGGGTTCGGTGGGACGAATGCGAGCTTGGTGATGCGGCGGGTGGATTGAGACGGCCAAAATTTTTCATTTGTTGGGACGTTCGGCTCCCTCAAACAAGCCTGGCTATTCTGTACGGTCTGTCCCCACGTGCAGCTACGGTCTGGTCCGAGATAGAGCGTAGTTCCCTCTCTTGAAGTGAGAGGATGGCTGTAACGGTCGCTTGATTGCTGCAACCGCATTCTACTGTCGATCGTCAACATAGAGCATCCTCCGTCGATGAGGCAGAGAATAGAGCGAATACCCCTTATCTTGTTGCACTCAATATAGTTCAGTTGATAAGTATTTATTTTTTAAAGACCGGAACAGCAAAATCTCTTTCAGGATAAGAGAACTTTATATAATCAATCATCCATAGATATTTGTCCCGCAACGATGCAGAAATATTATACGATAAAGCGTTCCAAAAATATTCGTACATTTCAAAAGCAGATTTTTGAGTATCATGGTCGAGATAATCAACAAACCAAATCCCATCCCTATCTTTAACTAAGAATTCTGTTTGATGTTTATTTAAGGGATATGATATTAAATCCAACAAGTTTTCGGAGACAACAATCCTTGGGTGTCGTGCAGCAGTTGATTCCAATCGATACGCCTCAATAAGGCCCTCGCTGAAAACAAAATTCTGGCTTGAGTAATGCCGCCCAACTGCGACACCACCCCTACACAAAATTCTCTTTTGCAGAAGAATTTTTTGAAGCTTTTGACAGAGCGATAAAAAATATCCAAATTTTTCCCGATTAAAGGGAGCAGATAATACTATTGAGTCAGAGAATTGCATAAATCCAACCTCCGGCTCATCGTCAATAATGTCAACAATCTGCTTCATTACATCAATTAGACTAAATAAAGCGTCAAATTTTTGAGATGGATTATTGCAATCAGACGAAACCATTTCAGCAAATCCAAGCACATCAATAAATGCTATAAAATTTTGACTCATCATTATTTTACATCTCCAGCAATATCGCACAACTCCTGAAGACTATCCTTGTATCCCTTCATTCTATCTTGCGCTTGCGTCCACACGTTACCTGCGTATGGCGCTCCGTCATTGATAATTTTTGTGTCCTCGGCAGTTATTGCAAATACTGGCTTACCAGCCTCCTGCAACGTAATTACCCACCCCCTTGTGCGGGTTGGGTTTCGCTGATTCCTTTGTAGGATGGGCCGAAGCGATCTTGAGCGGCTGAGCCGCAAGGAACTGATCGAGTTGGTGCTGCGGATGCAGCGCCCGACGAAGACCTCGCGCA
>NZ_JAKSXV010000077.1 GCF_022829345.1 Methylobacterium sp. J-090
AATGCCCCACTGGATGGGTTTGTGGCCGTAGGCAAACTGAATACCGAGGGACGTCCGCTACAAGCTATCGAACGCCCGGAAGCGGACTGGCGGCAAACCACCCAACAGGGTCGTAGAGCGGACGGACAGGTCTCGACCCAACTACGTCGTAGGAGTCTATCGGAGCGATCCTCAGAAGCGGAAGCCCAAGTCGCAGTGGGACGCGGTATCCGACCGTATCTATTCTGCATTGATCGCCGCGGCGATCTCGTCAACGAAGAAGCGCGTCTTCGCCGGCACCAAGCGCCCAGGGTGCATAGCGGCCGTCTCGAATACGATGTTCGACGCCACCGGCGCGCGCATACGGTCAAACCTTCCTGCGAGGCTTTTGCATTTTCCGAAGCTGTGAAAGGAATGAACCCGGGATCACAACGTCTCGAAATGGACAGGTTGCGCACCTTGCCAAAGCGTCATCTCTCCCAGCCTGCGCAGGTTCTCCAAACCGGAAGTCAATGTGATGAAGTGGTTACCCGCAAGCTGCCCCATCTTGGAGGCGAAGTGTACGCCGCCGTAGGCGAGGAGTATTTCGGTCTCGCTGATCCCGCCCGGGTAAAGGATGATCTGCCCCGGCGCCGGGTAACTGGTGTGGTTCTCGTAACCGACACCGAAATCGAGGTCACCCAGCGGCATCCACACGCCCTCACCACTCCAGCGCACGTGAACCGCCTTGCTGATAAACGGCATACGGGCTCGAAAGGCGTTGCAGGTCTTCGGCGCAGCCTGCTCTTCGAACTGGGCACCGAACTCGAACGGCTGGCCTGCCCCCTGAAAAGTGGTCCTCCCTGAGGTATGGCCTTGAGCCATGCGGAGGATGTTGTCATGGGACGGAAGAAGCATACGGCTGAAGCGATTGTTGGCAAGCTGCGTCAGGCTGATGTCTTGGTCTCGCAGGTCCGTAAGGTTGCCGAAGCAATCCGGTCCATCGAGGTGACGGAAGTCACGTATTATCGGTGGCGTTCCGATTGCGGCGTGCTGAAGGGTGACCAGGTCAAGCCGCTGAAGTGCCTGGGGGAAGAGTACCAGCGCCCTTGTTGG
>NZ_JAKSXV010000079.1 GCF_022829345.1 Methylobacterium sp. J-090
CGGCTACCAGCCGCCTGCGCCAGAGGTCCTCATCTGGCCAACCGAACCGAGCGGATCAGTGCCGTCCGCTCGCCCTGCCATCGTCACGCGACCGACGATGCACTAACTTCGAACATGGGCCACCGAACGGGGGCAGGCCAATGTCCGCACCGAAAAACGATCCAGGGCTGTAATCTGGGTCACTTGGATATCGGCAGGGAAGCCATAGACCTCGCGGCGGAGAAATTCGAACTCCAGCCCGACCTCCTCCTCGCGAAAATCTCGGTACCAAGCCCTCGGTCGGCCGTTCGATCCGTCGGACCATCGGTACGTTCTGGATTTGAGAAGATCCTTCCGCTGGAATGGGGCGCATTCAGCCCAGACCCGCCAGGTCGGTTCGAACGCCTGCCGCAGGAGATGCGAGAACCCTGTCTGTCCGGATCGCGGCAGCGGCCGTGACAGGATCTCCAGGGTCGCCTGGCAATCGTCGGCGGCCCGGTGCGCCTCGAAGAACAGGCCGAGATCGGTCGCGAGGTATGAGAGCTTCCCGCCGGACATCCCTTCCTCGCGCCAGGGGACCTGATCGAGGGAACAGGCCCAGGGCTTCTGAGCGAAAATTGGCAGGAGGTCCTCGGCGAATTTGCGATCGAAATTCGCATGGTGTGCGATCACCAGATCGACCGGCTCGACGAGGCGCTTGACGGCATCGCGGTCGATCATGCACCCAGACACCATGGTCATATCGATGCCGGTGAGGCGGGTGATTTCGGAAGGGATCGGACCGAACGGTTCCTGGAAGCTGCAGAAAGGCGCATCGGCTGATAGGATGCGACCGTCATCGGTATAGGTGAACGGGACCATCCCGAGCTCGATGACCTGATGGAGGTTATGGTCGAGGCCGGTGGTCTCGACGTCGAGGATGAGCCCACGCCGTACGGTTTCAGATTCGTCGAAGTCGAAAACAGTTCGGGGTTCCAGACGGCGAAGAACGCGGAAATGGTCACTGTGATCCAAAACCGTTGCGCAGCGATTGAGGTCGATAATTTGGTCCATGCTGAACACCTCTCTTGTGTTGCATGGCCTACTATGGCGCATCCCAACAGGAATTCACTTTATGTGCAGACCTGTGTTGAATCGTTTCCAGCTAAATTCCTGTCAATTTGATGATTGAGCGAGAGCAAGTTCGTGCTGCGCGGGCTTTACTTGGGTGGAGCCAAAGCGATTTATCGAACCGCAGTGGTATCGGTCGGCGAACATTGATGAATTTCGAAAACGGGCTGACCCATCCTATGGATGTCACGCTCCAGCGGATCGAAGAAGTGCTCAAGGCGGCAGGCGTACAGATGACCCGGAGCCGTGACGGTAGTATTGGTGTATTATTAAGCTATGAATCATTTCTAGAGGGTCGCGCAAGACGGCACATTGAACACCTTGGCAGCGACGGCGAGTAGTTAAGCCAAAAGCTGAACCGTCAAAGCGCCCCGCCCCTTGATTAGCAGCATAAAATCTCGGCATTTGTCAAATAGAGAAAAATATAGAGGCTTCCTCTGGAGCCAAAGTGGTTTTTATATTTTCGTCACATCGTTAAGAATTGATTAGACAATATTTATCGAAAGCGCCCCAGCAATTATTTGCTGCTGGTTCGCTTTAAAAATTGGCTGGCGTATCGGCTTTTCGGAGGTCGCAAGTCGCCGGAAATGGCCCCCATGCAGGCAGCCAGGCCAATCAGCGATCGCGAGGGCACTCCGTTTCATCGAAGGCGCTCGTCCACGGGAGGTCCTGTGGTCATTCCGCAAACCGCCGACGGGGCGTCCGGGTGCAAGGTGGCTCGACCGCCCCGGAAAGCTCAGGAAGTAAGGGCTGCCCTTCGCCGTAGGGTCATTGCGACCGCCTGGGTCGACCAACTCCCGCCTCATCCAGGACGTTGGTGGACATTCGAAGGAGCTCGGTGCTCGCGGAGCACACCCACGGCAGCGATTATACCGCCTGCGACAATGCCAAAGAGCGGGTGAGCCTCAATCCTGCGCCGCGTCGGGGTTGGTCCGGATCGAAAACCGGTCCCGGGCCGTGAACCGCTCGATCGGCAGATCCACCGTGGGCCGGCGATAGATTTCCTCGCTGAGGAAGGCACGTTCGGCCTCGATCCGATCTTCCTCGAGATCGATGTACCAGCACCGCCGCCGGACGCTCCAGCGATAGCGTCGCGCCTTGAGCACGTCCTTGGTTTCGATCGGAGCCCCTTGCGCCCACAGGCGGACGGTGGGGCGGCGCGCCGTCTCGAGAAGGCAGGCCAGTGCCAGCCGTCCGGAGGTCTGCATCGAGCGCGCGAGAAGCGCCAGGAGGGCGTGGCAATCGTCGATGGCGCGGTGGCCCTTATGGAAGAAGCCGCAATCCGTGAGGAGATAGCCGAGCTTCAGTCCCTCGTGCCCCTCCGCTTGCCACGGCACCTGGTGGCAAGAGCACGCCCAATTCCTGTCGATGAAGATCGGCCAGTGCGGTTCGCACATCTGACGATCGAAGCTTGCGTTGTGGGCAATGACCACCGCCACATCGGCTACGAACACGTTGACCGCTGCGTCGTCGATGCGCTTTCCTGCGACATCATCATTGGTGATGCCGGTCAAGCGGGTGATCTCGGTCGAAATGGGCGTCCGTGGCTCGTGGAGTTGATTGAACGTCTCGACCAGCCGGTAGATGCGACCGCTCGCGCCGTACTCGAATTTGATCATGCCGAGCTCGATCACTTCGTCGGCGGCGAAATCGGTCCCGGTCGTTTCCGTGTCGACGATCAGCCCAAGGAAGGTCGGCTCGTTTGGGGCTTCGGTTGAGGGGGCGAAGGCCCCCAGACGTCGGAGCACGCGGTAATCCCCGGTCGCGTCGAGGACATCGGCGATGCTGTCGAGGGGTGGGATCACAGGACGGCGGCCTCAGCTTCGTTGAAGGAGTTCGATGCGGACTCCGTCCGGTCCATCCAGGAATGCAGTCCGAAGTCCCGGCCGCACGTTGGTGATGTCGATAGCGAAGACGATTCCCTGCTGCTTCATGGCCGACACCGTCGCCGTGAGATCGTCGACGACCAATCCAATATGCTCGATGCCGCGGTTCAGCGGCTTGGCCGGGGGATTGGCGTCAGGGGCATGCTCGATGAAAAGGGTGATGCCGCAGAGATCGAGAATCATCCGGGTGACCGTCGGCGATCCCTCGCGCCCGATCTCCCGTGCGCCGAAGGTATCGACGTAGAACGTCGCAGCCGCGGCCGCGTCTGAGCTGCGGAGGTGGAGGTGTTCGAATCGGAAGGTCATTGGCATCCATGAGCCCGTGGTATGCGCGATCCTATCAACGGCCGCCTGTCGCACCCAGTCTTAGTATGCTGGGGAGCGTATGGGCGGGCTATCCTATGGCGGGGCGGCCTGGTTCACCTCCACGGTGATGGCGTCACACATACTCCGGCATCCAATCTTTCAGAGTGGCGAGTTTTTCGATGGGCGGGAGGGCTTCGGGAAGGAAGCGGTATTCCGAGAAGAAGGGGAAACGACGCGGATCGAAGCACGAGCGAACCCACTCGATGGCGACACGCACACGGGGGATCCTGTCGGCATCAGGATGATAGGTCATCCAGATATCCAGTTTGGCATGGGCTCCACATTCGATCGGGATGAGCCCGGATTGGAGCGGGGTCACATAGGTCGGAAGCCAGCCGATCCCAACACCGTTCGCGATGGCGAGCGCATGGGCGGTGCTCGTATTGGTCGTGATGGCGATCGCTCCCCTGAAGGGAACACCGTGAAAAATTTGCGAGAGGATCTCCGCGGTCGATGTCTGCTCCGCGATCTGGAGCGCGAGCCGGTGCGACGCGAGCTCTTCAATCGTGCTCGGTACGCCGTATCGGTCCGCATAGCTGCGGGAGGCATAGGGCATCACATGCAGATGCCCGAGGCGCACCACCTTCACGTCTGGAGCTTCAGGTGGCGTGAGTTGAATGGCGAGATCCGCTTCCATCCGCAGCACATCGACCGACCGCATCGCGCATGCGAAATCCAGGCGGAGGTTGGGATGCCCATGGGTGAAATCCGCAGCTCGCGGCGCGAGCCATACCGCGCCAAGCCCCTCAGTCACAGCGATCCGGACCGTGCCTTCGATCCCGGAGGATAGCGCTTCCTGCATTCGCACCAAGCCGAGGGCTTCGCGTTCCATCCCCAAACCGATGATCAGGAGGTGCTCCCCCTCAGCCGTCAAACGGATTCCATCGACGTGGCGCGTGAGAAGGCGGTGTCCGATGACCTGCTCCAGGTGGTCGATGCGCCGCCGTATCGAGCTGACGGTCATATTGGATTGCTTGGCGCAGGCCCGCAGGCTCCCGCTGCGATGAACCTGCAGGAACACCCAGACGGCGTGCCAGTCCGGCATACGCCCATCCAGCGTTCTGCAAGGCGGGACGGAAAACGGCACACCCCGTTCCGGAAAAGCGGGCATACGGCACATTCCGCAGGTGAGATGAAGGGCCTGTTCACGACGTCACCGAGTTTATGTTGCCATGACCGCACAAGTAAGCATTCCGCACAGAGTCTCTGTGGAGGAAAATATTGTTGAGCGGCTGTACATGCGCCTTAACGAAATCGACACGACGAGTCGTGCGCGCCACCTTGTGGCCTATACGCCAACAAATGCCGAGATTGATCGCCTGTTCGAGCGCAGCCGCCTCGAGATTGGCACGGTTACGACGCTTCACGTGATCAAACGGGTGATCTCGGCCAATCCGGACACGTTTCATGCCTTCGCCCTGCGGGCTCGACACTGCGTCGAAGATCCACAAGCCGAGGGCTTTATTGCTTGGTTGCCGCTGACGACCGCTGGTCGGCAGGCGATGCTCGACGGGACCTTCAGCGCCGCCGATCCGGCTGCGGAGCATGTGGCGGGACAGCACGATGCTCCGGCCGCCATTTATATCTGGGGACTTTACGCACCGGGCCGTCTTGCGGTGGGCTTTGCCTGGGCCTTCCAACGCTGGTCGACGCCGTTGTATCGCGACGCCGACATCTATGCCCGCGCCGTCACGCCGAGCGGGCGTCGCTTCGTGCACCGCGTCGGCTTTGAGACCGCTTCCACGCAGGACGGCCCCGTCACCAGCGATCTCTTCGTCTTCCGGCGAAATCCCCTCGACGAGCGGCCAGTCTACGACAGCCATCCGAATGCTGCTAAGCAATACACCGTGACCGTCGTTCGGAATCACGACGACCTCGGGAAGGTCATGGCCATTCGCTCATCGGTCTATCTGGCCGAGCAGGTTTGCCCCTACGACGAAGAGTTCGATGGTAACGATTTTGCGGCGACCCACCTCCTTGGCTACGTCGGCGGTGAGCCTGCGGCCTCGATCCGCATCCGATGCTTTGCGGATTTTGCGAAAGTGGAGCGTTTGGCTGTTCGCCATCAACATCGCAAGTCACGTTTGGCCCTAGTCATGATCCGCGCGGCCAAGGAACTTTGCCGGATGAAGGGCTACACCCGCATTTATGGACAGGCTCAGAAGCGCTTGGTCAACATGTGGAGTCGGTCCGGCGCACGCCCGATCCCCAACGCTCCTGAGATCACGTTTTCGGACTTCGACTACGTCCAGATGCTCCTGGAAACCGACGCCCACCCGGAGGCCGTCACGTTGGAAAGCGATCCGTTCAAGATCATTCGCCCGGAGGGGCAATGGCATGCCGAGGGGATCCTGGAGAAATCGAGTTATCGCCCGGCGACGCGACCGTCTGTCGATCATCCGACGATTCGGACGGATCGGCCAAACAGGCGCACCGCCTGAGGAGGACTCGATGCTCGATCCGGGGACCATCCAGCGCGTGGAACTCTACTTCCGCACCTACCTCCATACGGTGATGCCGCTACACCGCAGTTTGGTCGAGGAGATGTGTGGCTCACCGGACCTACCGCTTGAGCTCGCAACGGCTTTGGAGGATATCGGCCAGCGCTACATGGACCTGGCCGATGATCTCAATCGCGAACTCATCCGGCGCGGACAACTCAATCATGAGCCGGATCCCGAGGATAGTGGGGAAGCCCGGATCGAGGAATTCCTCGACAGTTTGATGGCCCGGGCAGGTGGCCTGCCCCCGTTCGGTGGCCCATGTTCGAAGTTAGTGCATCGTCGGTCGCGTGACGATGGCAGGGCGAGCGGACGGCACTGATCCGCTCGGTTCGGTTGGCCAGATGAGGACCTCTGGCGCAGGCGGCTGGTAGCCG
>NZ_JAKSXV010000087.1 GCF_022829345.1 Methylobacterium sp. J-090
CGGCTACCAGCCGCCTGCGCCAGAGGTCCTCATCTGGCCAACCGAACCGAGCGGATCAGTGCCGTCCGCTCGCCCTGCCATCGTCACGCGACCGACGATGCACTAACTTCGAACATGGGCCACCGAACGGGGGCAGGCCACAGCCCTTTTTGAGTTAACGACACCCCGGCCTGATCCCTGCGATCATGAGCCTTGGGAGGTCGAGCCTTTGGATCCCTCCCCATAACCACAATGCGTTTGCCCCTCCGAAAATTAGATGCCTCCCGGCAGGGCACCACCCCTGTCGCGACCTGTCCCGGGCGCGCTCGCGCCTTTCCGACACCCGCCATGGGCTGACCCGTCGCCACCAGCGCGACCGGCTGCCCCCGCGTGGAGGCAGCCATGACCAGACGCCCACGAAAGTCCGATCCCGAAACCGCCGAGGCGTTCCTCGGCAATGAAGACCTCGACATCCCCACGGTCGAGCATCGCGAAAACCCCTCGAAGGTGCTCGCCAGCCTCATCCTTGAGAAGGCCCTGACGAGGGCGACACGGAAGCGCCTCCAGAACGAGCGCGGGCTCGCGGTGCTCGTCGAGCCCCCGACCGCAGCCTGGGTCCTGCAGGTCCGCAGCGCGCTGTGCCTGGCCTTCGACTGGGGCATGACCGACGCGCGGGACGGCATGGGCCGCACTCGCAAGCCCACCGACGGGGCGGCCGAACTCGCTGACGTGATCGCTTCCGGCCAGCGCGTCGTCGTGGTTTGCCACGCCCCGGATGCGCATGTCCCGCCGGCGTTCATCGCCGCCGCCGACCTGCGCATCAGGCTGAACCGGCCGACCGCGGCCATGGTCTCCACCGCCATCCGCAAGCTCACCGGGAAGGCCGCCCGGCGTGTTCCGGCCCAGGTCGAGATCCTGGATCTGCCCGACATCGCATCCGCCCTCAGGAACGGCATCGGCGGGCCGGCCGGATGCGTCCGGCGCCTCGAACGCGCCATCGCAGCGAAGTCGTCTCCGGGTGCCAACCTTCGCCGCGTCCCACCGGTCCATGAGTTGCATGGCCAGGGCGAAGCCGGCGTATGGGCCCGACGCCTGGTCGACGACTATCGAACCATGGCTCCGGCCGACTTCTGGGCCCAAGCGGACAAGTCCGTGGTCGTGTTCGGCGACCCCGGCGTGGGCAAGACCAGCCTAGCGCACAGCCTTTCCGTCAGCACCGGGCTCCCACTTCTGGAAACCAGCGTGGCGGCATGGTTCGAGGGCTCGGGGTACCTGGACAAGACCTTGGCGGCGATGACCGAGGCCTTCGCGGCCGCACGGTCCCACGGCGGAAACGGGTGCGTCCTCGTCCTCGATGAGCTGGATGGTATGCCTGGGCGTAAGGCCGCATCGAGCGACCGGGACAGCACGTATTGGATGCCGTTGCAGGCCGCCTACCTACGCGCCGTCGAGACCACGGCCGCCCCTGGATCGCGCGTCATCCTCATTGGGTGCACGAACTTTCCCGACCGCCTGGATCCGGCCCTGCTTAGGCCGGGCCGCCTGGGACGCCTCATCCACGTCCGCAGGCCGGATGCCGCCGGCATCGCCGGGATCCTACGCCAACACTTGGGCGACGACCTCGCCGGCATCGACCTGACCGGTGTCGCGGCCGCTGGCGTCGGAAGCACGGGCGCCGACGTCACCGCCTGGATCGCCCAGGCGCGACGGACGGCGAGGCTCGCGGGCCGCTCCCTTCGGATCGGCGACCTTCTGGAGGCAGTCCTGCCGGCCGACGACCGCTCCGAAGCCGACCGATATCGGTGTGCCGTCCATGAATCCGCGCATTCCGTGGTGGCGCATATGATGGGGGGAGGCCGGATACGCCGGGTCACCATCGTCGCAACCGGCCAGATGGGCGGCACGACCGAACTGGACGATCACGGGTCGGCTGTCATGTCGAAGGAGACCCTCGACGCCAGGATCATGGCGGCATTGGCCGGCCGTGCCGGCGAGGAGGAGTTCGGGCTGGGACCGACCACGGGCGCCCACCACGACCTTGCGCAGGCGACCGGCATCGCCACGGCGATCCGTACGTCCTACGGTCTGGGCGACAGCCTGCTCCACAGGTCCCATGTCGACCGGGCCTCGGGCCTTCTCGACTTCGATGCCGCCCTGAGAAAGGCGGTCGAGGGTGACTTGGCGCGCCTCTACGCCGACACGCTGGCCTGCGTCCGGCGCCACCGAAGCCTGATCGAGGACCTTGCGCGGCTCTTAATGAAGACCCGCATCGTCGAGGCCCCCGCCTTCCTCCGCCTGGTCGGGGATTACGAGGCTGCCCTGGATCGGTTCGTCGCCAGCACCATGGGGGTGAGCCATGGATGAGGCCGTCCTCGACCTGCTGGAGCGCCTCGTCACCGTTCGGCGCGAACTCGGCGAAAACGTCTATCAGGATGCCGTTGAGCGGGCCGTCATCGGCGTCGGCGTCGCGGCCCATATCGAGGCCGAGCGTGTCGCCCTGCGCCACGCTCGGCTGCGCCCGGTCGGAAACGTGATCAGCCTTCCGGCGCGTCAACCGCTTCGCGAAACAGCCGGCCAGGCACGCGCCCCTGGAGGCGACAATGATCGTCTGTGATGGCCGATGCCGGACCGGGAAGGCCTATTTGCCGGGCCGAAAACCGTGTCCCTGCAGAATCTTCGGCGCTTGCTGTGGATAACTTTTTGGCGGGCGTTTCGCGCTCGGTTGCGACCGCGCGCCATCGCCAAGTCTTTGACCGCAGCTGTTTTCTCGCGAAAACGGACCGTGGCCAACGACAAGGTATATATTCCATAATGGGAATTAAATAGGCGTCCGGCAAAATCTATGGATTAGCTATTCAATCCTTGGATTTGTTGAAAACAAACAGCTTTTTCGGCTGGTTCCGATGTCCCACTTTTCCGCCGTGCCTGGACTGCATTCCTCAATTCATGGATGTTTGTGGGGGCGGCCAGGAAATCTCGCCCCAGGTCAAGGGGAAAGGCTTCCGCCCCATGCGATCCGGAGAAACGAGATGAGAACGATGAAAAAGAGCCGCTGAACGAAAACGGGCGCCAAGAGGGGGAAACCTCGAAGCGCCCGCTGATCCTGACGTCGTCCCGCCGATGCCCGCGAAGCCAACGCGGTGGCGACGTCTTCACCGCCGACCTCACGGTCGGCAGACGAGACCCGTGAGTGCCGGGTCACGCAGCGATCGTGCACGCCTGAACGCCGAAAGCAAGTGCCCGCCCATCGCTGCGCCTGACCACGGCCTCGCCCAGACTGGGTAAGACCGAAAATGACCACCATCGACACCATTGAGCGGGCCAGCGACGCTGGCCCGAATGCGGGCGGCCGTTCCATGCCGCCGCCCTTCATCCCTCCCCGGATCTCCGACGCCTCTCGCAGGATCGTCGTCCCGAGGAAGGGCTCGCTCCGCGGCGCGCTCGTCACCCGCGGCGAAGTCCCCCGTATCGTCACCTACGAGAGCGACATCGAGCGCCGGGTCTTGCTCGTGCTCCTGGCCCGGCCCGACGTCGTCGAGGTGACGGAGCAGGTCGAGCCTGTGCGTTTCCTCGACGAGGATGGGCTGCCGCGAAAGCACTACTTCGACTTCAAGGCGGTGCGCCGGAATGGCGACAGAGGCCTGATCGCCGTCAAGAAGCTGGAGTGGATCGAGCGTCATCCCGAGTTCGAGGATCAGCTCCGTCTCATCGCCGCCCAGGTCCCGCGTTCGGTCGCAGACCGCGTCATCCTGATGACGGATGCCGACGCGTCCCGGAGCGCCGTCCATGACGCCAAGCTGATCCACAGCGTGCGCGCCGACGGAGCCACCGACTACGACGCTTCCGTCAGGGACATCGTCAGCACGCTCATCGGCACCACCACCGTGGGGTGCCTGGTCGCTGCCAGCGGCCTCGAAGGCCGTGGCTTTCGCGCCGTCGTGCGCCTCATCGACGACGGCACCCTGCGCGTCGTCGACCACTCCCGCATCGGATACGAGACCCGGGTCGCCCTGGTCTCCAACTTGGAGGTCCAGTCGTGAACGACATGTCCAACATCCCCCATCAGCCGCGGATCCCCATGCTGCGGTTCGGCCGGTACGACCGCATCCGCATCGGTGACGTCGAGTACGGCAATCCCCTCGCGGCCCCGGGCGGCCATGTCTTCCATCGGATCGACGCCCCGGACCTGGCGCAGGAGTTCTCCCACGAGGAGATCTGGCACCTGAGCAAGCGCCGGGACTGGGCGGTCGATCCCGACTGGTTCGCTCCCCAGAGCGCACGGTCGCGGCTCGCGACCGGCCTGGAAAACCTCGACGACCTCGCCGCGAAGGAACTCTCGGACGTGGTCTTTAAGTGGGAGCACTGCATTCGCTTCCTGCGCCAGGAGAAGGCCGGCACGTACAATCGGACCCCCGAGTCCTTGAAGCAGGCCATCGCCGAGAACACCAAGGCGATCCGGCTGCTGGACGTCGCCTTGGTGCCCAAGGGGACCAAGCGCGCGCCCAAGTCCGGCACCGGCGGAGCTTCGTCCAAGTCCCGCAACTTGGCCAAGCGCAGGGCCCGCGCCGCGGCCAAGCGCAAGGCCTACGTCGGGAACAAGGTAGTGATGGAGCTGAGGGAGCCGCCGAGCGACCGTTCCCTCCTTCGCTGGCTGAAGCTGCTGGAAAAGCTCGGGACCAGGCCCGCAAGCTTGCGCGAGACGGTCGCTATCGCAGCGGCTGCCGCACTCCCAAGATCGTCGGGGAGGCTCTCCGGCTCATGGTCCTGCACGGCAATCGTTACGCTACCGCGGAGCGTCCGAGGATCGCGGACCTCTATCGCGACCTCGCGGCCGACATCGACGGATACAACCTGGACCGACCGAAGTCCGAGAAGGTTACGTGCCCGTCTCGCAAGGCGCTTGGCCTGTACATCGCGGGTCTGGGCAAGTTCCACGTCTATGCCGGCCGCTACGGCATCGAGAAGGCCAAGCGCCGGTTCGCCGTGATCACCTCCGGCGTCACGGTCGTGCGTCCCTACGAACGCCTCGAAATGGATAGCTGGCTGGTCGACCTCCAGTCGCTCCTCACCGCCCGGGGGCTGTGGGACCGCCTCAGCAACAAGGTTCGCAGGGAGATCGGGCGGATGCATTTCTGCTCGGCCATCGACGTGGCCAGCAAGGTCATCGTCGGTGCATGCCTGTCCGAGACGCCCAGCGTCGCCGCGGCGCTCGCTGTGCTGCGGATGGCGGTCACCGATAAGCGCGCGTTCGCCCATGCCTCGGGCGCAACGCTGCCGTGGGACCACCATGCGAGCTTCGAAAGCCTGAACCTCGATGGAGGACCGCAGTTCAACAACTTCGAGTTCATCAACGCGGTGGCGCTGCTCGGCCATTCACCGGACTTCCCGTCGGGCGGCGTGCCGTCGCTTCGGGGAACGAAGGAGAGCTTCTACCATACGCTCAGCACGCAGTCGGTGGCTCGCCTTCCGGGCAAGACCTTCCACAACGTCGTGGCCCTCGGCGAATACGACAAGGAAGGCCGCACGTGCATTGAGACGCCGGAGTTGGCCGCTCTCCTCACCCGCTGGATCGTCGACGCGTATCACGGAAGCCCGCACGACGGCCTCGCCGGTGAGACGCCGCACGACGCATGGAACCGGCTCACGCGGATGTACGGCCTCCAGCCGGCGCCCGACCGGAACAAGGTCCGCTCCATCTTCGGCATCCCCCTGAGCCGCAAGCTGGGCAACGGCGGCATCCGGGTCATGGGTCTCTGGTACTGGTGCGAGCCCCTCAAGGACCACTTCCTCGACCACGGGTTCGTGGACATGGAGGTCAAGCTCGACCCGGAAGACATGGCGGAGATCTCCGTCCGCATCGGCAACGCCTGGCACGTCGCCTCCTGCACCCGCGAGGGTTTCGAAGACGTCACCATGGAGGCCTGGATCCGGACCTCCCGTGATCTCGCATCCAAGCACGCCGCCGGGGCCGTGATCACCGAGGGGGTGGTCCATGCCGCCATCCGTGCCGCCAACCTCCTGACCAAGCAGGCCATGGCCAGGGCCGGCATCTCGGCGCTGCCGCCGACAGCGGAGGATGTCCTCATCGCCGAGCGCGAGGTCATGCTGGGCTGGACCATGCCCGACAAGGCTGCACCGGGGGACGTCGGAAAGCGCCCGGATCCCCTCGATGGCGGCATTCCCGTCACCGGGCCCGACCACCTGCCCTCTTTGGGGACGGGTTCGAGCAAGTTCACCGTCGAGAGGTAGCGGTCATGTCCAGCCAGGAATTCACTCACGATCCCGCGGCCGCGATCCGTGACATCATGCCCCCCGAGGTGCGGCGACGGTCGCGGCTCATGGAGAATGTCCGGCACGCCTACGTCCGCACCGACCGCGATGCCCTTATCGAGCAGCATTTCGACTGCCTGATGGAGGATCTGGTCGAACGCAGGGAGCCCGACCATCCCGAGACTTCAGAGGAGCGTGCGGAGCGTCTCGAAGGCAACATCATGGTGGTCATCGGCGAAAGCGGCGCGGGCAAGACCACGGCGATGCGCAGGCTGTTCAAGAACAGCCCCTACGCACCCGGATACGGCATCGCGAATGCGCACTGTCCGGTGCTTACCGTCCGCGTCCCCTCTCCCTGCGGCGTCGGCGAACTCGGCCGGGCCGTCCTCTGGGCGACCCGCTATCAGCTGGCGCGCTCCCATCTCCCCGGCCCCGCGGTCTGGGGCATCGTGCGCCGTCGACTTCAGGCGCTGGGGGTCCTGGTCCTGCATCTCGACGAGGGCCAGGACGCCCCGCTGGCCATCAACGTCGACGAGCGAATCAAGCTGCGCAACCTCTGGAAGGCGCTGCTCGTGGACGAGGTCCATCCCATCGGCCTGATCATCACGGGGCTGCCCGGGATCGAGGATTTCCTCCATCCCGACCGCCAACTCGTCCGACGTGGCTATTGGCAGACCTTCGAGCGTCTCACCGTGCCCGCCGACAACGAACTCGTCGGGGCGACCGTGGTGGCGCTTGCCGACATCGCCGGCCTCAACGTCGGCGGCGACGTCCAACAGACCATCGTGCCCAGGCTCGTCCATGCGGGCTGCTACCTCCTCGGCATCACCATCGAGGAGATCCACAACGCCATCCGCTTCGCCCTCAGGAAGAACGCCATCGGCTCCGCCCCGAGGAAGGGGGAGCCCACGCTCGATCTGACGCACTTCGCGGATGCCTACGCGTTCCGGACGGGATCCTTCGCGCCGTGGAACCCCTACCTGGCACCCGATTACGCCGCCATCGACGTCACCCGGGTGCTCGCGAGGAAGGAACCCTTGGAGCCCGAGGCGGCGCCGACCCGCAAGCCGCGCAAGCGCAAGCTGGGGGGCATCGCATGACAGGCACCCCGCTCACCCTGACCATTCCGCTGATGCCCGGGGAAAGCACGCCCGGCTTCCTGTCGCGCCTCGCCGCCCGCAACGGGATCCCTCACATGAGGCACTTCTGCGCCGACATCGGCTTGGCGCGGGGACCGATCCTGTATGGCGAGCCGTCCGAATTGGCCCGCTTGGCACAGGTCTCCGCCGTCCCAGCGGCCGCCTTGGAGGCAGCAAGCCTGCGGAAGGTGCCTGGCGGCTTTTCCATCCGCGGCCACCGCATTCCGCCGTCGTCTCTCCGGAGGAAGGACTTCCACGTCTGTCCGGCCTGCCTCCGGGCGGACATCGCGGAATCCAGCTTCTCGCACCACGTCGCAGCCTACGACAGGCTGATCTGGAAGGTCAGGACTATCCGGACCTGCCCGATCTACGAACTGGGACTGGTCGACCTCGGTGCCGGCGATTTCGTTGCGGATCAGGATTTCACCGCGGTGCTGTGCCCCCACATGGGGCGCCTCGACGCGCTCGAACGGGAAGCCGACAGGCGGCCGACGTCAGAGCTTGAGCAGTACGTGCTCACGCGCCTGGATGGCCACCTCGGCAATGCTCCGTTTCTCGACGCGCTTGAGTTGCACGTCGCCGCCCGGTTCTGCGAAGTGATCGGCGCGCTTTCGATTCACGGTCGGGGGCTCTTCTTCGAACGCCTCGATGAGGGCGATTGGCATCTCGCCGGCGCCGCGGGCATCGCCATCGCCGGCCTGGGCGGTACCGGGATCAGGGCCTTCCTGAACGAGCTTCAGCGAGCCTATCCCTACGGGCGCTCCGTGAGTGCGAGCCCGCGCTCGCCGATGGGCGATCTCCGAAGCTGGCTGGCCCGTCACAAGCGTGACGCGTCCTACGACGTCCTCCAAAATCTGATCGGGGATATTCTCGATGCGGGCCCGCCCGCCGATGTCGTGGACAAACCGAGGCGGGTTCATCCGGGACACTGGATCACCCTCCCCGGCAGCGTAGCGTCCCTGGACCTCCAGGGGGCCCCCAGTCGGCGCCGCCGGCTCCTTCCTACCGCGCCTCTCATCGAGATCGACGCCATGAAGCATCACCAGGCCACCCTCGCGCCCCCTACATGCAGCCTGTCGGCAACCGAGGCATCGCCGGGGCTCGATCAGCACGAGGCAATGGACCGCCTCGACTGCGGCATGCCCCTGTTCCAATCGCTCGTGGCCCACGGTTTCGTGCGCCCCGCACAGCCTACCGCCCGTGGCGGATGGCGACACGCTTTCGAGGCTGTAGAGCTCGACGTATTCCTCTCGCGCCTGCTCGCTGCGGCAGCCCCCGTTCAGGAATTTCCTGAGGACATGGTCGGTATCGCCGAGGCCGCCATCGAGGGGACCTGTACGGAAGTCGAGGTGATCCACCTGCTCCTGGGCCAGCGGCTCGCCATGGTCGGGCGCAAACCCGGCGAAGACGGTATCCTGTCGATCCTGGTCAGTTCCAGTGAGGTCGCGGCCCTTGTCCACGAACATACGTTCCTGGGACCGACACTTCCGGAAGCCCGGGCCGAGTTGAAAGTGAAACCGGGGGCGCTGTTGAAACTGATCGAACTGGGCATTCTGGTAATCGAACGTGCTGTCGATGCTGCCAGTCGCCGTGCGGTGAAAGTTATTTCGAAAAGATCTTTTCAGGAGTTTTCGGATAATTACGCCAGTGAATGCAGTTTGATTTGCTACTCGGATCCGAACCCTTACAGCAGGATTGATCGTTTAAAAAAATCTGGAGCAAAAATCATTCGGTTAGATCGTTCAGGAAATATGGGTACATTCATCAAAATAACGTCTTAGGCTGATCCCGCTAAACTCGCTCATGCAAAAGGCCCCGGCTGACCCCCGGGGCCTTTTGCATGAGCGGTCCATAAGATTCATTTCAATCCAGAATGCCATATATGACTTCCACTGAGTGCCATGTAACCTTGTGCATGCAAAGTTGCGCCCAACGAAATCAATGACTTGGGCCGGGTGTTTTTGCTAACTTTATGGTGGCGTGGCAGCAAGGGGTCCACGGGGTGTCCGGGGACTTCGCGGGCCGTCTTCAGGCCTCGATCGCCTGGACGGTCCGGCCCTCCGAAGGCGGCGTTTCGCGAAGCGGGTCGGGCGCAAGGACGCCGTAGGATGTCACCGCCCGCAGGGGTGGCATGGTCCGCGCTTTCGTGTATGGTCCGCGCGCTTCGACCCGTGTGAACGGGGCCGGGGCACAAGCTGCTTGTGGACTGACCGTGCTGGACGACATCCCGGCACCGGCCTCCCGCGAGTGTTCGCGATCCCCCCGCCTCGTCGGGGCTCGCACGATCCGAAAACCCCACCGAAAGGGACATGCGATGTCGATCTCGGCAGAGCGCAAGACCGCGCTCATCAAGGAATACGCGACGGGCGGCAAGGACACCGGGTCCCCGGAGGTCCAGGTGGCGATCCTCACCGAGCGGATCACCAACCTCACCGGCCACTTCAAGACCCACGGCAAGGACAACCATTCCCGCCGCGGCCTCCTGAAGATGGTCTCGCAGCGCCGCTCGCTGCTCGACTACGTCAAGGGCAAGGATGAGGCCCGCTACCGCGGTCTCATCGAGCGCCTCGGCATCCGCCGCTAAACCGGCATCTGACGCGGTTCCGGGCCCGGCCCGGGGCCGCGTTTCCATGGATCGGGCTGCCGGAATGGGTCCGGCCTCCCAAAACCCGGGCGACTTGGAGGCGTGCCGGTCGGGGACAGGATCGCAAGGGGCTTTTCGGACATCGAAAAAGCCCCTTGCCGTCTTGCCCCTGGCGGCGCCGGGTTCGCCCGACCGCATGATGGCAAGGAAAAGATATGTTCGACGTACAACGTGAAGAGCTGATGTGGGGCGACCGCAAGCTCGTCCTCGAGACGGGCAAGGTCGCCCGTCAGGCCGACGGCGCCGTGATGGCGACGTATGGCGAGACCTCGGTGCTCGCCACCGTCGTCTCGGGCAAGGAGCCCAAGGCCGGCATCGACTTCCTGCCGCTCACCGTGAACTACCAGGAGCGTGCCTACGCCGCCGGCCGCATCCCCGGCGGCTACTTCAAGCGCGAGGGCCGTCCGTCCGAGAAGGAGACCCTGGTCTCCCGCCTCATCGACCGTCCGATCCGCCCCCTCTTCGTCGAGGGCTGGCGCAACGACACGCAGGTGGTGGTCACCGTCCTGACCCACGACCTCGAGAACGATCCCGACATCCTCGCCATGGTGGCGGCGTCGGCTGCGCTCACCCTCTCGGGCGTGCCGTTCATGGGCCCCATCGGCGCCGCCCGCGTCGGCTACGCCAACGGCCAGTACTCCCTGAACCCCCTCGTCGCCGATCTCGAGGCCTCCTCCCTCGACCTCGTCGTCGCCGGCACCACCGACGCCGTGCTGATGGTCGAGTCCGAGGCCAAGGAGCTGAGCGAAGAGGTTCTGCTCGGCGCCGTGATGTTCGGCCACAAGCACTTCCAGCCGGTCATCGAGGCCATCGTGCGCCTGGCCGAGAAGGCCGCCAAGGAGCCCCGCAACTTCGCCGCGCCCGAGAACGGCGACGTCGAGGCCGCCGTGCTCGGCGTCTGCGAGGCCGAACTCCGCGAGGCCTACAAGAACACGATCAAGCAGGAGCGCTACAAGGCCGTCGACGCCGTGAAGGCGAAGGTGGTCGCGGCGCTCTGCCCGGCCGAGGGCGAGCAGAAGTTCGCGCCTGAGAAGGTCAAGGCCGCGTTCAAGGAAGCGCAGTCGAAGGTCGTGCGCTGGAACATCCTCGACACCGGTTCGCGCATCGACGGACGCGATGTGCGCACCGTGCGCCCCATCGAGTCCCAGGTCGGCGTGCTGCCGCGCGCCCACGGCTCCTCGCTGTTCACCCGCGGCGAGACCCAGGCCCTCGTGGTCGCCACCCTCGGCACCGGCGAGGACGAGCAGTTCATCGACGCCCTGGAAGGCACCTACAAGGAGACCTTCCTGCTGCACTACAACTTCCCCCCCTATTCGGTGGGCGAGACCGGCCGCATGGGCTCCCCGGGCCGCCGCGAGATCGGCCACGGCAAGCTCGCCTGGCGCGCCATCCACCCGATCCTGCCCCCGGCCCACGAGTTCCCGTACACGATCCGCGTCGTGTCCGAGATCACCGAGTCCAACGGCTCGTCCTCCATGGCCTCCGTCTGCGGCGCCTCGCTGTCGCTGATGGATGCGGGCGTGCCCCTGCGCCGTCCGGTGGCGGGCATCGCCATGGGCCTCATCCTCGAGGGTGAGCGCTACGCGGTGCTGTCCGACATCCTCGGCGACGAGGATCACCTCGGCGACATGGATTTCAAGGTGGCGGGCACGGAAGCCGGCATCACCTCGCTGCAGATGGACATCAAGATCGCGGGCATCACCGAGGAGATCATGAAGGTCGCCCTGCATCAGGCGCAGGAAGGCCGCGTCCACATCCTGGGCGAGATGGCCAAGGCCCTGACCGACGCCCGTCCCGAGCTCGGCGAGTACGCGCCGCGCATCGAGACCATGCAGATCCCCACCGACAAGATCCGGGAAGTGATTGGCACCGGCGGCAAGGTGATCCGCGAGATCGTCGAGAAGACCGGCGCCAAGATCAATATCGACGACACCGGCACGGTGAAGATCGCGTCCGCCGACGGCAAGGCCATCAAGGCGGCCTACAACTGGATCCGCTCGATCGTGGCGGAAGCCGAGGTCGGCATGATCTACGACGGCACCGTCGTGAAGTGCATGGAGTTCGGCGCCTTCGTGAACTTCTTCGGCGCCAAGGACGGCCTCGTCCACATCTCGGAACTCGCCGCCCAGCGCGTCGCCAAGGTGACGGACGTGGTCAAGGACGGCCAGAAGGTGAAGGTCAAGTTCCTCGGTGCCGACGACCGCGGCAAGATCCGCCTCTCCATGAAGGTCGTCGACCAGGAGACCGGCGAGGACCTGACCGAGAAGCTCAAGGCCGAGCGGAACGCCGAGCAGGACCGCGCCCGCGGCCCGCGCCAGGACGCCTGAGTCGGCTGGGCCGGGGCGCTCGACGGCGCACCCGGCCGCAATCAGAAACAGAAGGGCGCGGCTCCGCGGGGAGACGCGCCCTTCTTGCATCTGCGTCCGCCGATCCCGGGATCGGAGGGTGCGCGAGACACGCGGTCACCGCGAGTTCCGGCACAACGGCGGGGCGCTCCGCGAGCGGCGCTCAGACCCCCGGCTGGCCCCGCCGGCGCCGGGCGCGCGCGGCGCTCGGGAGGGCGTCGGGTACCAGGGTCACGCTGACGGGGTTGGGCGTGTGGTCGAGGGCCGCCCCGGTATAGGCATCGACGCCGACGCCGATGAGGCCGCCGGCGAGTACGTTCCCGGCCATCCCGGCCGCTCCGGCGCCCACCACCTTGGTGCGCACGGGCACCACGGCCGGCTGGTAGCCCGGCTTGACGAAGGTCGCGTCGAACTCGTCCGCGCGCTCCACGTCGAGGGAGCACGGAGTCGCCGGACAGGCATAACCCTTCGTGGTGGTCATCGCCGCGCCCGGAGGCTCGGAGAGGAAGGCCATCTTCTCGGTGGTGCCGCGCGTGATGCTTCCGCATCCGCCGACGCTCGCGGCGCACAGCACCGCGACGGTCATGCAAAAAATCTTCATCGATCTCGCCCCCTGCCGCATTCTCCGACGGCGCAGGCGCTTTTGGGGACGCCCCGGGGCGACGACAAGACTTTTTTGCAGCCTGTGCGGGTATTTCTTCAGGAATTTAGCGCATCGATTGCACTTCGATGGCGTGCGTCTCCGGCCGTCCGGTGGACCGGGGCGGGCTTCGGCCATCGCACCGGCCTGCCACGGGCTCGGTCCCACGCATCATCGCCGTACGACATCGGAACGCCAGCCCTCACGCGGCGTTCGCCTCGCGACGCGATATGAACACGTCACAGGAGTCCGTTCCAGAATGTCCGACCCGATGATCCCGAGCCTCTTCGAGGGTGAGACCAACCTGACCACCACCGAGCGGGCGGTGTCCGTGGTGCTCGGCCTCGGCATCGCCGCCGCCGCCGCCCAGCCGCGCCCGAACAAGTTCCTGAGCCTGGCCGCCCTCATCATCGGCGCCGGCCTCGCCATCCGGGGCGCCACGGGCCATTGCCCGATCAAGCAGGTGAGCCACACGGCCTGAACGAAAAAAGGGGCGCCCGAGGGCGCCCCTTTCCCGTTCCGGCCCCGAAGGGCTCGGATCAGAAGGTGTTGGTGGTGCGGCGGCCGGCGACGAAGCCGTAGATGGCGAGCACCACGATGGCGCCGACCACGGCGCCGATGAAGCCGGCACCCTGGTTCGGACCGTACCAGCCGAGGGCCTGACCGAGGAACGTGGCGACGAAGGCGCCAACGATGCCGAGGATCGTCGTCATGATGAAGCCCGCGGGCTCCTTGTCGCCCGGCATGATGAACTTGGCGACGACACCGGCGACGAAGCCGATGATGATGGTCCAGATGATACCCATGGATTGGTCCTCGCTACGCGGCGATCCTGACGCGGTGGTCCAGACTTGGCCGTTTTGTGATCATGAAACGCCGCACCGCAGCACTGGTTGCGCCGGGAGTGGCAAGATTGTCGCAACGGCGCAACACGGGGCGCATCGCCCCCTTTACGGTCGCCCCCGCGACGCGGCACAACGCTCGCCCATGGCCCGCGATGGACGGGCCGCGAGAGGCATCACGCTCAGCATGACGATCCAGCGCTTCGAATCCGGCCCGCGCATGAGCCAGGCCGTCACCTATGGCGACATGGTCTACCTCGCCGGCCAGACGGCCAACACCACCGTCGGCGCCGGCGTCACCGCGCAGACGCAGGAGATCCTCGACACCATCGACCGGCTCCTGGCGCTTGCCGGCAGCGACAAGAGCCGCATCCTGCAGGCGACGATCTATCTCTCCGACATCGCGACCTTCGCGGAGATGAATGCGGCGTGGGAGCCGTGGGTCTCGCCCGACAACAAGCCGGCCCGCGCCACGGTGGAAGCGCGCCTCGCCGGCCCCGAATACCTCGTCGAGATCGTCGTCGTCGCCGTCAAGGCCGCCGCGTGATCCGCGCGCGCGCCCGCCCCGGCCGCGTCGTCGGGGCGTTCCTGGCCCTGGCCCTCGGCTGGGGCGCCCCCGCGCGCGCGCAGACCGCGCCCCCCGAGCGCGTGATCAACATCTACAACTGGTCGGACTACATCGACCCGAAAATGCTCGACGCCTTCACCAAGGAGACGGGCATCAAGGTCGTGTACGACACCTACGACAACAACGAGATCCTGGAGACCAAGCTGCTCGCGGGTCGCTCGGGCTACGACCTCGTGGTGCCGTCGGGGCCGTTCCTGCAGCGCCTGATCCGGGCGCAGGTGTTTCAGCCCCTCGACAAGGCGAAGATCCCCAACCTCGTCCATGCCTGGCCCGAGATCGCAGGGCGGCTCGCCACCTACGATCCCGGCAACGCCTACGCCGTGGACTACATGTGGGGCACCACCGGGATCGGGGTGAATCTCGGCCTAGTGCGCGAGCGCCTCGGCGCGGCTCAGCCCCTCAACACCTGGAATCTCGTCCTCAACGGCGGCCTCCTGAACAAGCTCAAGGATTGCGGGGTCATGCTCCTCGATTCGCCCGAGGACCTGATCCCGAGCCTGCTGCCGGCCTACGGGCTCAAGCCCGACACCAAGCGCTGGGACGACATCACCCAGGTCACCGACGCCCTGTTCAAGGTGCGCGGCGCCGTGCGCAAGTTCCACTCGTCGGAATACATCAACGGTCTCGCCAACGGCGACCTGTGCCTCGCGGTCGGCTATTCCGGCGACGTGATGCAGGCGAAGAGACGCGCCGAGGAAGCCAAGAACGACGTCGAGATCGCCTATTACGTGCCCCGCGAGGGCGCACTCATGTGGTTCGACGCCTTCGCGATCCCGAAGGACGCCCCCCACGCGGCCGAGGCCCACACGTTCATCGACTACATGATGCGGCCCGAAGTGGCGGCGGCCAACACCAACTTCGTCTCCTACGCCAGCGGCAACGCGGCGGCGAAGAAGTTCGTCAAGGCGGAGATCCTGGGGAATCCCGGCATCTACCCGGACGACGCGACGCTGCAGCGCCTGTTCGTCAACACCGCCTGGGACGACCGTACCCAGCGCTTCGTCACCCGGGCCTGGACCCGGGTGCGCACGGGGCGCTGAGGCCGGGTCACGCCACGGCGGGCGGCTCGTCGGCCTCCGGGCCGACCGGCGAGTTCAGGATATCCTCGAGTTCGTCCACCAGCCGGTCGATCTGATCGGAGGTCGCCAGGACCTTGAGGGTCTGGCCGTCCTGCGTGGCGAAGGCGAGCTCGATGTCCTCGCCCGAGCGGGCGGCGAGGATGCGGGCGAGGCGGTGGGTGGCGCTCATGGCGGGCTCCGTGGGACGCTGAGATCTATCGGGCGAGGAGGGCGACGGCCACGGCCGGGCCGCAGGTGGAGGCCCAATCGGCCCCGGTCCGGGGCAGATGGTCGGCGATGAGGTCGGTGAGCGCGAGGGCCGGACGGCCGAGGCGCGCCGCCAGGCGCTCGGCGAGGAAGCGTCCGGCCCCGCACACGACCAGGGGCGCCTCAGCCGGCAGGTCGTCGCGCGAGAGCAGGAGAGCTGCCGCGTCGTGCAGGGGGCGCAGCTGCGCCTCCGCGAAATGGGTGGCGAGGGCCAGCCAGTCGGCCGATGTCCCCTCGCCGTGGTCGCGGCCGATGATGCGGGCCAGCCGGATCTCGCTCTCGGCCAGGGACTTGCCCTTGCCGTCGGCGCTGGATTGCTGATCGGCGCCCGCGGCCAGGTCGCCGGTGATGCGGTAGACGTCCGCCATGGTGGCGAAGGTCTCGGCCATGAGCCGGGTGCGGCGGCCCCGGAACGGGGCGTGGTCGGCGAGCGCGATGAGATGGGAGCGCACCACCCCCGTGTAGACGAGTTCGCCCGTCTCCAGGCGCTCGGCGTCGCTGTAGCCCGTGGCCGCCGGGCGGCCGCCGACCACGGGGATGAGGTCGGCGGTGGTCGACCCGATATCGACCAGAAGCGCGTGCGCGCGGTACCGGCCGACGAGGGCGGCGGTGGCGTGCCAGTTGGCCGACGCGATGTCGGCGGCGGCCGCACGGGCATGCTCCGGCGCGACGAGACCGGCGCGACCGCCGTAGATCCGCACGGACCCGGCGAGATGGGCGGCGGCCCAGCCGGCGAGCTGCGCCACGCCGTCGGCGCGGTCCGCGAAGCAGTCGGTGAGTTCGCCCGTCATGGTCACGACGTGGTCGGCCGGGTCCCGGGCCCAGTCGGGCAGCTGCGAAAAGGTCTCGTCGAGGGCCGGCAGGCCGCGCCACAGGCGGCAGGGCGCCTGCACCACGGTCTCGACCCGGCCGTCGCGCATGCGAGCCGCCTTGACATGGACCCCGCCGAGATCCCAGCCGATCACCGGAGTTTGCGTGGACGCGGATGCTGCTGTCACGGAAGCGGGCCTGCGAACGGAGAACGGGATGGCGGACGGATTCGAGATCATCCCGGTCATCGACCTGCGCCACGGGCAGGTGGTGCGGGCGCGGGCCGGGGAGCGCGCCTCCTATGCCCCGATCGTGACGCCGTTGGCAAAGGGATCGTCGCCCGGGGCCGTGGCGCGCGGGCTCCTGGGGGCGGTGCGTGCGACCGTTCTCTATGTCGCCGACCTCGATGCGATCATGGACGGCGCCCCGCCCGACCGGGCGAGCCTGGAGGCGATCCGCGCCGCCTGCCCGGCGGTGCGGCTCTGGGTCGATGCCGGGTTCTCGCAGGCCGCCGGGGTGGAGTCGTTCCTGGGCATGAACCTCGGGCGGCCGGTGATCGGCAGCGAAAGCCAGACGGATGCCGGCCTCGTGCGCGCACTCGGCGACCAAGCGGTGTTCTCCCTCGACACGCGGGGGTGCGCGCGGCTCGGGCCGGATGCCCTGCACGACGAACCGACCCACTGGCCGCGCGACGTCGTCGTGATGACCCTGGGGCGGGTCGGCGTCGGGGCCGGGCCGGATCTCGACCGCTTGCGTGCCCTGCGGGCCGCGAGCCCCGCGACGCGCCTCTACGCGGCCGGGGGCGTGCGCGGACCGGCGGACGTGGCGGCGCTGGCGGGGATCGGCGTCGCCGGCGCCCTGGTGGCGTCGGCGATCCACGACGGCGCGTTCGTCGCGTGAGCCAAAAAGAATGGGGCGGCCGAAGCCGCCCCACATCAGAAGTTCATCGTCCGAGGAAGATGGATGCCAGTCGCTGGATCAGGCCCCGCGGTGCGGGCGGAGGCTCACTCTGCCCAGGACTGCCCCCAATCTAAGCGTTCGACGCGAAGGGGTGCGAAGCCGAGTTGCGCTGCTCGGTGGCCTGAGCGGCGGTGGGCTCGCCCTTCACGGCGCGCTGGATGGAGAGCTTGACGGCGTCGTAGTTGTACTTCTGGATCTTGGCGTCGTCGGCCGCTTCCCAGTGAATGAACACGCCGACCAGGATGAACAGGTCGTCGGCCTCATCGGCGGGGATGATGCCCTCGGCGACGGCGTCCTGCACGGCCTTGGCGACGCCGTGCTGGGCGGGGCCGAACATCTGGACGGCCTGACGGGCGTCGTTGATGGTGACCTTGTTGAACATCAGGGTGTTCGGCTTGCAGGGCAGGTTCGGCGCGATGACCGCGAGCAGGCTGGTGAAGCCGTGCTTGTTGTTCACGAGGCCGTTGCAGAAAGCCGTCTCGGCCGGCGAACCGCGCGGTCCGATGATGAGATCGATGTGAGCGACCTCGTTGCCATCGCCGACGAGAGCCTCGCCGACCAGAACCTTGTTGATCTTCGCCATGTGGGGTTTCTCCCAGGAGTCTTGAAAAGACGTGACCGCCCTCGAAGACGAGCGCGGCCGAAAGCTATCCTTGTTCACGGCGTCCAGCCCCCGAAAGGGCGGACCGGTTAGCCCGGATCGCGGCGCGGACCCTACTCTGGGCGTTTGCCCGGAACAACCCTGCGCGGCGCGCGGTTTTCGGCAAATTATTTGATCTTGGCCGGAACAAAAGCTGACGTCGGTGAATCCGTTGCCAATGTTCCGTCGGCACGGGTCATGCCAGATCCGTTCGAGCCCTTCGGGATGGAGGATCTGGGCTTCGCTCAGGCGCCGGGCAGGCTGCCTGATACGGGCTCCGGTGATCAGACCGGAGCCCGTATCAGGCCAGCAGCCGATCGAGGAACACGGTCGCGACGGTGAAGTCGGCGCTGGTGCCGGGGTTGAGGCCGGCCGCCTTCCAGGCCCGGTCCTTCGCCATCAGGGCATCCACGGGCGGGACCGCGAGGTCGAGGTCGAGGAGGGCGGCGGCCTCGTCGCGCAGGGCCTCGGCGCGGGCCAGCCCGTGCTTGCGCGCCACGTGGCTGTCCGGGACGTGTCCGAGATAGGCGAGGAACACGGCCGTGGTGGTCCAGGGCTCCGACAGGCCCCGGGCGCGGGCCGCCGCGAGGGCCGGCAGGCCGAGATCGAAGAGGTCGGCGAAACCGGTGACGTAGGCGCGGGCGATGGCATCGCGCGGGGCCGCTTCCGCCATGGCCTCTCGCAGGGACGGGGGGGCTTCGAGGTCGGTCACGTCGTGGCGGGGCGCCTTTCCGAGGCCGCCCGGATTGGCCTGTCGGATCGCGGCGTAGACCTCTTCCGCATCCCGCCCGTCGAGGTCGTCGAACACCGCCGCGAGCGCGTCGCGCAGGGGCATGCCGGTCTCGGCCGCCCGCGCCAGGGGGGCGCACAGGAGCAGGATGCCCAGATTGGTGTTCTGGCCCACCGCCGCCAGGGTGGCCGCCATGGCGGCACGGACCCGCGCCCCGACCCGCGCGCCCGTCCGCGCCAGGTGCGGGGCAGAGACCTCGGCGCTGGTGACGAAATCGACCGTGGCCATGCGGTGGCCGTCGGCGAAGGCGTGGACGTTGCCGGGCTTGAGGGCGTCGAGTTCGGCGAGACAGCTCGCCCGGTAGGCCGCGCCGATGGCCGTGAGGCCGGTCGTCCCCGGGGCCCTCATCCCAGGGCCGAGACGAGGCGCGGTGGCCGGGCCGCCCGCACGGCGGCGAGGAAGCCGCGCGCCACGGCCAGCGCGATGTCGACCTCCGTGACCTTCTGCAGGCCCGACCACGCCGGCATCGAATTGACCTCGAGGACGAGGAAGCCGCCCTGCCCGTCCTCGACGAGGTCGACGCCGGTATAGTCGACGCCCACAGCCGCCGCCGCCGCCTCGGCGCGTTCGGCCGCCGCCGCCGGCATCGCCCAGGGCAGCGGCCGGCCCCCGCGATGGACGTTGGTGATCCAGCCGTCGCCCTCGCGGATCATGCCCGCGATGGCGCGGCCCTCGCAGACGAACACCCGGTAATCGCGCCACAGGCCGTCGCTGCGGGCGACGTAGCGCTGGAGATAGTAGACCCGCGAGACGGCGTCCTCGCCGGGAAGGTCGTCGGGGGTCTCGATGAGCTGGAGCCCCTCGCCCTGCGAGCCGAACAGGGGTTTCAGCACCAGGGGCCGGCCGGGGCCGGCTTCCCGCGCCACGATCGCGGCCGCCGCCTCGCGCTTCGAGCACACGAAGGTGTCGGGCGTCGGCAGGCCGGCCCGGTCGATGAGCAGGCTCGTCATCGCCTTGTCGACGGAGCGCTCGATGGAAGCGGGCGAGTTCCACACGGTGGTGCCGGAGGCGACCAGGGCGTGGAGCACGCCCAACCGCATGGTGGTGGCCTCGAAGGTGCCGCCCGCCACGGTCCGCAGGAGGACACCGTCCGGCAGGGCGTCGGGAAAGCCCGGCACCCGCAGGGGCTCGCGCCCGCCCGTCTCGATGGCGACGTCGGCGAGGGAGAACAGCACCGGCTCCGCGCCGAGGTGCTCCAGGGCGGCCTTCAGGCGCGCCTTGTGCCAATTGCCGTTGTCGGCCGCGAGCCCGATCCGCATGTTTTGTCTTTCCTGTCCCTCTTCCGGTCGCTCTGCGACGACCGTCCCCCGGAGAGGCTGCGGTTTTCACACCTCTCGCGGGCAGCGCGGGTCCCCTCTCCTGGAAGGAGAGGGAGTCCTGTCGCGCTTCACGCCGGCATTTCGTTCGCAGGAGAAGGGGTTTTCAATCCTAGCTGAACGAGGCTTCCACCAGCTCCGGCATCAGCCGGCCGCCGCGAAAACTCTTGCCGGTGGTGACGGAGGTGACGATGACCTCGGCCGGGCTGAACAGCGCGCCGTCGATCTTGTAGAAATCGCCGTTCACCCGGCCGAAGATGTCGGCGAAGGGCGCGCCGTGGTCGGCCGACGTGGTCGACGGCAGCTGCTCGGCGAGTTGGCGGGCGTCGGCCTCGTCGGCCTCGACGTAGAGGTGCACCCGGCCGCCGTAGATGATGGCGTCGTTGGTGCGGCCCATGGCCTGGATGAAGTCCGGGTGCTGGGGCGAGAGCGGCGCCGAGCCGAGGCCGTCCACGATCTTGTGCAGGTCGAACCCGACGGTGTGGGCCTTGTGGAGGGCCACTTCGAGGACGCGGGCGACAACCTGGGTCGCACCGGCCAGGCTCTGGGTCGGCGCGTAGATGAAGGTCAGGTGCTCAGGGCTGAGGCCCGTGGCCTCCGCGACCTTGGCGATGACGGAGGCCGGCGGGCCGCCGGCCGCCTCCAGCACCAGGGCGGTCTGGGTGGCGGTGTCGCGGTAGCCGAGCTCGGCGTAGAGATCCTCGACCACGGCGACGGCCCGGCCGGGGCCGGAGCCGAGGGCGAAGAAGCCGGAATCGCCGGTCTCGTCGGCGAGCGACCAGCCCGCATACTGGCTGCCGAGGCAGGCGATCACCGGATCGGACGAATGCACCACCACGGAGTAGGGCCAGGCCGCGACGGGACCGGACGGCGCGATGGTGACGGTCCCGAGGCCGCCGAGGCAGATCTCGGCGATGCGGCGCCCCGCCTCGATGGAGCCGCGCACGGAGGCGCCGGCATCGACCATGCGGGCGCCGTCCTGCGTGGTCACGGCCAGACGCAGCACGTCGGCATCGGCGACGAGGCGCTCGACCAGGGGAGCGGTGAGCGCGTTGACGCTCGGATAGGGGCTTTTGGGCGCCGTCGGACGCGTGGTCATGGGTGTTCCTCCGTCAGATCGAGCAGGGTCCGCAGGTAGGCGGCCCGGCTTCGCAACATCTCTCTCGTGGCGGCCGAGTCCGGCCCCGTTGCGAACAGGGTGCACAGCGGTGCATGGCGCGCCACTGGGCTGCCGGATCTTGGGCGGTCGCGAACGAAAGCCGGCCAGTCGATCGGCGGCATCGGCGCGTAGCCGGTGGCCGCGTAACAGATTTCCGTGGCCGCCGCATCCACCGGCGCGGCTTCCACGGGCGGGAGGCGGCCGAGACTCGCCGCGATGTGCTGGGCGAGCAGGGGCGTCGGGCGCCGGTCGAGGACGTCGAGGGTGGCGCCGGGGCGCGGGTTGATCTCCGTCAGCCACCAATCCTCGCCCGAGACCAGGAGATCGGCGCTGGCGAGTCCGCGCAGGCCGGTCTCGGCGACGAGACGTGCCACCGCCTCGGCGATCCGCGCGACCATGCGCGGGGCGAGGGCCTGCGTCTCGTGGCGCGCACGCTCCAAGGCGCCGGCGTAGCGGAACGGGCGCAGGGCCGAGGGGGCGCTCCACTGCTCCGTGAGGCCGACGATGGCGATGGTCTTCCCATCCGCCAGGAACGCGAGGGCGTGGGCCCGGCCCGGCACGCGGGCCTGGAAGTAGGCGCCCGGCGGCGCCGGCCCGGCGGTCGCCGCGCGAATGTGGGTGCCGCCCGAGCCGCCGGCCCGCTTAAGGAGCCAGCCCGCCCGGTCGGGCACGGGATCGCGGGTGACGGCGGGATGGGGGACGCTGAGGTGGGTGCAGAGGCCGGCGAAGCCGAGCGGGTCCTTCAGGCGCGCCACGGTGTCCGGCGATGCGCCGAGCAGGCGGTACCGCGCGGCGAGGGCTGCCATGAGGTCGGGGGCGCCCTCGAAGCCGCTGCCGAGGACGAGGCCGAGGGGCGGCCGGCCGGCCAAAGCCGCCAGGGCGTCGAGGTCGGCGAGTGTCCCTGCGCCGCCGAGGCGCCCGTCACCGAAGCGGCCCGATGCGGGGCGGTGATGCTCCGCGAGGCCCAGGGTGTCGGCGTCACCGAACAGGTCGAGGACGAGGGGCCGCAACCCCGCCCGCCGCGCCGCCTGCGCCAGCGCGCGGCCGGACTGGGCGGCGATGAGGATCGTGCCGCCGCCCGCCAATCCGTCAGGTTCGGACAGGGCGTGGGCCTCGCCGGCCGGCGTCCGCCCGATCCGTCAGCCCGCCACCTCGACGGCCACCGTGTAGGCATCGCGAAAATCGAGGCAGAGGGGCTCCCTGGCCTCGAGCATGCGGCGGAACAGGCGCGACTGGGTCTGGTACTTCACGTTGCCGACCGCGAGCGCGCCGATGCCGACGCCCTTGCCCACCGGCAGGGGCACGTCGACGGCGTTGACGTCGATCCCGGCGATGCCGGCCGGGGGCACGGCGTTGACGTCGGAGGCGACGAGGAGGTTCGGCGCGGATTCGAGATCCTCTGCCGTGAGGATCGAGACGCCGGCGGGGCCGGCCGAGAGGATCACGTCGGCCTTCGTGATGGCCGCGCGCCGGGCCTCCACGGTGGACCCGTCCACGGACCCGACCTCGACGCCGAAGCGCCAGCGCATGGTGTGGGCGATCTTGCTGACGCGCTCCTCGCCGTCATGGCCGACGATGGTGGTCTCGGCGCCGTTGAGCGCCCCGATCACCGCCGCCACGTAGGCGACGACGCCGGCCCCGCCGAAGATGACGATGCGCTTGCCCGTGAGCTCCGTGTCGAACTTCGCCTTCAGGGCGCGGGTCACCTCGGCGACCATGGCGGCCCCCGTGGTGAAGGAGCCGGCCGGGTCGGCGAAGATGTGGTTGGCGAACGGCGGCACCAGGGCCTTCTTCGCCCGATCGACCATGTCGAGGGCGTCCTCGGCGTTCTTGCCGGCGATGAAGATGCCCGTGCGCGTCCCGTCCTGGGGCGACCGCGAAAAGATCGAATCCTGCACCAGCGAGGTCACGTCGGGGAGCGTCGCCTCCGTGTAGGTGGCGATGGTCTCGAACCCGGCATCGACGGCCATGTTCACGTCGAACGGGCTCATGTGCTTCAGGGGCGTGATCATGTGCAGGATCGAGCGGGCCATGGCGGGTTTCCCTCCGTGCGGTCGCAGTCAGTTCTAGAAGAATTGCCCCGATCGTGCGCCGGGGTGGTGAAATGTCAAAGCCGGTGGTCGCCGGCCCGATCGAGCGCAGGTCGATAGCCTGTGCCGTCTTTGCGTCGTCTTAAAGCGGCGTCACCGTGGCGCCGGTGTTGCGGCCGCGGGCGATGAGGAAGCGCAACGGGCCGGGCCGCTCCAGGGATGCGACCAGCCTCCGCGCCGCATCGTCCGAAGGCACCAGGGCGAAGCCGGTCGGGCCCCAGGAGCTCTGCCCGTAGCCACTGATCCCCTGCGCCGCGATGGCGGCCAACGCCTCGGCCACGGCGGGGCTGGCGTAGCGCCCGCCCTGATGGGGCGCGAAATGATCGCCGATGAGGCGCTGAATTCGGGTGATCCCGGCGCCGAACCCTTCGGGCTCGGCGGTGGCGGCGGCCGGCAGCACCTGCATGAGGACGATGCGGCAGATCTCGGCGGCCTGGGCTTCCGGGAACCGTGGCAGGTCGCGAAACGCCTCGACCTCGTGGGTCCCGTGCACGCCGGTCATGCCGGTGTCGAGGACGAGGACGACGCGCCACGCCTCCGGATAGGCCAGCCGCGCGATGAGGGGCGGCGGCGTGCCGTGGCCGTCGCGGCCGCCATCGACGATGAGGCCGCCTTGCGTGAACGCCGCGAGGCCGACACCGGAGCGGTTGCCCCGGTCGAGGGCATCGGCGAAGGCCTCCGGTGCGAAGGGGCGGTCCGCCAGACGGGCCAGGGCCGCCGCGACCGCCAGCGCCAGCTGCGTGCCCGAGCCGAAGCCCGCATGGGCCGGCATCGTTTCCGCGATGCTGATCGCGGCGTGACCGTCGATCCCGAGATGACCGGCCGCCGCCAGGGCGTAGCCATGCGCGCGTTTCGCTTCCGGTCCCGTCACCGTCAGGCCGGGGCTCCTGCGCGCCGTGAGGGTGATGGCGGGGGCGTCGAGGGCGAGGCCGAGGCTGCCGAAGCGCCGTCCGAGGCCGCCGTGGAGATCGAGGAAGCCGAAATGCAGGCGGCCCGGCGCGTGCACCCGCACGCCCCTCGTCTCCGCTTCGTCCCCTGCCCCATCCGGGATCTGCGTCACGTCGATCCCTTTCCTTCTACGGGCCGCATCGCACGGCTCGGTCACCGCACCGTTGCGGAGCGGATTGCCCGGCAGCGGGGCTTCTCCCATAGAGCGCGGACGCCTCGCAAGCGCCGCGAACGCATCCGTCCTCCGGGGCGCATCACGCGGCGTTCGTCCAAACTTCCGGCGCGGCGGCAACACGAAAATTTCCAGCCGCAATCGGTCCGGCATCGGCCCCGGGACTTGCTTGGGGGGCGGCCCCGATGCAAACGTGCCGCCCGATCGTTCTGGACCGGCTCGGTCCCGCCGTGCGCGACGCCCGCTTTCGTGGTGCGCGCCGGGCCCTCGATTTTCCAAGGTGCAAGGCAATGGCGGCCTGGGTGAAGGGTGGTGCGACGGATGCGGATTCGGCGGTGGACGCCGCCGCGACGCTCCTCGCTGCGGCACGCACGCCCCTCGTGGCGGGGCTCTGCGCCGAACTGAGCGCCGTGCGCGCGGCCTATCACCTCGCCGACGCCATCGGCGCCACCGTCGATCCCGCGGCGGGCCAAAGCCTCTACGCCGAACTGGGGTCCTTGAGCCGGACGGGCGCCATGCTCACCACGCCCGCCGAGACCACGGGCCGGGCGGACGCAATCCTCATCGTCGGCAACGCGCCGTGGGACCGGCCCATCGTTCAGGAGATCGCCGAGTCCGCGCCGACGCGGGGCCGCGCCGCCGGCACCGAGCGCACCCTCCTGTCGCTCGGCGGCCCGCGCAACGGCGCCACCCGGCACGTGGCCTATCCGGCCGAGGCCGGCGGCCTCGCCGTCTCCGTCGCGCACCTGCGCGCCTACCTGAAGGGGCATCTCGCCGGCGAGACCGCCTATGGCGACCTCGCCAGGCGCCTCGCCGCTGCCCAGTACGGGGTCGTGCTCTATGACGCTGCCGAACTCGGCGAGCTCGGCGTCGAGATGCTCCAGGGCATGGTCAAGGATCTCAATGAGGTCACGCGCTTCTTCACGCTTCCCGTCTCCGACCCCTATCAGGGCCGCGCCCTGCTCCAGCTCGCCGCCTGGACCACCGGCCAGGCACCCCGCGTCGGCTTCGGCCGCCACGTGCCCGAGCACGATCCCTGGCGCTTCGACGGCGCCCGCCAGATCGCCGCCGGCGAGGTCGATGCCGCCCTGTGGCTCGCCTCCCTCCCCGCGCCCCGGCCGGACTGGCTCGGCACCCTGCCCGCCATCGCCATCGTCGGCGAGGGCAGCCCCGAGGCCACGGGCGACGCCGCCGAGATCGTCATCGCCGTCGGCGTGCCGGGCGAGAGCGCCGGCGGAGCCCTGTGGAACGACCGGCGCGCCACCATCACGTACGCGCCGCCCATCGGACAACCGGCCGAGCTGACGGCCGCCGGCGTGCTCGGTGCCATTCAGGACCGCCTCGTGCAGAAGAAGGCCGCCTCATGCTGATCCGCATCCAGGGGGGACGGGTCGTCGATCCGACGGCCGGACGCGACGCCGTCGGCGATGTCTGGATCGAGAACGGGCGGGTCGTCGCCGCCTCCGAGCGTGCGCCTGACCAGACCATCGACGCCACGGGCTGCGTGGTCATGGCCGGCGGCGTCGAGGTCCATTCGCACATCGCCGGCGGTAACGTGGTGATGAGCCGCCTGCTCCTGCCGGAGCTCTACACCAGCGAGGCGGCGCCCGAGGGCCATCCCTTCGCGCATGCCGGCGGGTCGGCCGCCTGGATCGGCGCGAACTACGCCCGGATGGGCTACACCATCGCCGTCGAGCCGGCGATGCCGCCGGCCAGCGCCCTCGCGACCCAGCTCGAACTCGCCGACATCCCGCTGCTCGATCGCGGCGCGCTGACGGTGATGGGCAACGACGACCACCTGCTCCAGCTCCTGCGCCAGCGCGAGGGCAAGGCGGCGGTGCGCGACCTCGTCGCCCTCGCGGTCGCCACCTCCCGCGGGCTCGGCGTCAAGTGCATCAACGCGGGCGGCGCCTCGGCCTTCAAGGACGGGATGCTCAAGCTCAGCCTCGACGAGGAGATCCCCGTCTACGGCCTGTCCACCCGCAAGATCATGACCGCGCTGCTCGACGCGGTCGAGGAGATCGGCGTGCCGCACCCGCTGCACGTCCATTGCAACAACCTCGGCATTCCGGGCGCCGACGCGTCCTTCGTCGATACCCTCGAGGCGGCCGAGGGCCGGCGCATCCACTTCGCCCATGCCCAGTTCTACGCCTACGGCGTCACCGACCCGGAGAACTCGGCCACGGGCGGCTTCCGCTCGGCGGCCGAGCGCATCACGGAGGCGATGGAGAAGCACCCCAACGCCACCTTCGATGTCGGCCAGGTCGCCTTCGGCCAGACGGTGACCATCTCGCTCGACATCCTGCGCCAGTTCGCGGGCCGCAAGGGCGCCAATCCGAAGAAGTGGATCCTCACCGCCGGCGACGCGGAAGGCGGCGGCGTGGTGCCGTTCCTCTACAAGCCGCGCGGCGCCGTGAGCTCGCTGCAATGGGCCATCGGCCTCGAACTCATGCTGCTCTCGAAGGAGCCGGAGCGCACGATCCTGACGACGGACCACCCCAATGGCGGACCGTTCACGGATTACCCGCACATCATTCACCTGCTGATGGACAAGGAGAAGCGCGACCGCGAGATCGCCGGCCTCCACAAGGTCATCGGCGAGCGCTCGGGCCTCTGCGCCATTGAGCGCGAGTACAGCTTCTCGGAGATCGCCCAGCTCACCCGCTCTGGGCCGGCGAAGCTCCTGGGGCTCGCGGATCGCGGCCACCTGCGCGCGGGCGCACGGGCCGACGTCGCCATCTACCGCGACGACCGGGACCGCACCGCCATGTTCGCCCGGGCCAAACGCGTGCTCAAGGACGGCGTCACCATCGTCGAGGACGGCGAGGTCGTGACCTGGACCTCCGGGCGCACCCTCGAACTTAACGTCGAGTCCGACAAGGCCATGGTCGCGCGCTCGGAGACCTACCTGCAGGACCGGTTCGGCGCGGGCTTGAGCAGCTTCGAAGTGCCGGACGAGGCCTTCCCGAAGGCGGACGTGTTCGAGGAGGTCGCATGTCGGGCTTGAAGGACATGTCGGGTTTGAAGGGTGGGCGTTGCGTGAGGACCGGTGGCTGACATGGCGGAACTCACCCTCAACGGAATCCCGGTGATCGACACCTTCGCCGAGGCGTTCGACGTCGCCGGCACGGCGATCATCATCACCAACGACACGGCGAAATGGGCGATGATCGCCGCCGTCACCATGACGGGGTTCGCGACCTCGGTCATCGGCTGCGGCGCCGAGGCCGGCATCGATTGCGAGCTGTCGCCCGAGGAGACCCCGGACGGTCGCCCCGGCGTGCGCGTCCTGCTGTTCGGGTTCGAGCCCAACGGCCTGAAGGACCAGCTCCTCAAGCGCGTCGGCCAGTGCATCCTCACCTGCCCCGGCACCGCCTGCTACGCCGGTGTGGACGGCCCCACGAAGATCAAGCTCGGCGGGGCCATCCGCTACTTCGGCGACGGCTTCGCCGTGGCGAAACGCCTGACCGATCCGGTGAGCGGCAAGGCGCGCCGCTACTGGCGCATCCCGGTCATGGACGGCGAGTTCCTGTGCGAGGACTTCGTCCGCGCCGTGGACGGGGCGGTGGGCGGCGGCAACCTGCTGTTCCTCGGCCGCAACCACGCCGAGACCCTGAAGGTCGCCGAGATCGCCGTCGACGCCGCCCGCACGGTCTCGGGCGCGATCCTGCCCTTCCCCGGCGGCATCGTCCGCTCGGGCTCGAAGGTGGGGGCGCGCACCAAGGGCATGATGGCGTCGACCAACGACGCCTATTGTCCGACCCTGAAAGGCCGCGCCGGCACCGAACTGTCGGCGGAGGTCGGCGTCGTCCTGGAGATCGTCATCGACGCCCTGACCTCGCACGGGGTCGCCGAATCCATGCGCGCGGCGCTGCATGCGGCCACCGAGGCCGGTGCGGCCCACGGGCTCGTGGCGGTCACCGCGGGCAATTACGGCGGCAATCTCGGCCGCCACCATTATCACCTGAAGGACCTGCTCTCATCGGGGCCGGTGAGCGAGGCTGGAGCGGCATGAGCACCCTCACCCTGCGCCAGGAGCCGCCGGAGCGGCTCGACTTCCTGCACGTCACCCCACTGTCGCTCAGCGGCCTCAGCGAGGCCGAGGCGGCCAGACTCCCCGTCGGCACCAGCCGCCGCGGCCTGACCCTAGGCGATTGCTTCACCATCGCCCTCGATAAATCCGAAGACCTCGTCATCGAGGGCGGGTCGTCGCGCCTCGACCGGGTCGGCGCGTCGCTGGACGGCGGCACTATCCGCGTCGTCGGCGATGTCGGCCAGCGCCTCGGCGCCGGCATGCGCAGCGGCAGCGTCACGGTCACGGGCTCGGCCGGCCCGTTCGCGGCCTCGGGCGCCACCGGCGGCACCATCACCATCGAGGGCGATGCCGGCGATCACGCCGGCGGAGCGGTCTACGCCGCCAAGGCCGGCCTCGACGGCGCGACCCTGATCATCAAGGGCGCGGCCGGCGACCACCTCGGCGACCGCATGCGGCGCGGCCTCATCCTCGTCGGCACGGCGGGGGCGCATGCGGGGTCGCGGATGATCGCCGGCACCATCGCGGCCGGGTCGGTGGGCGACCATCCGGGCTTCGGCATGCGGCGTGGCACCCTCCTCACCGGCGGCGTCGGCACCCTGACCCCGAGCTTCGTCGCGACCGGCACCCACGACCTCGTGTTCCTGCGCCTCCTCGCCCGGTCGCTCCGTCCCCTGAGCCCGGCCCATGCCGACCTCGCCGCCGGCGCGCTCACCCGCTACTCGGGCGACCTCGCGACCCTCGGCAAGGGCGAGTTGTGGGTGTCGGCGGCCTGATTACGGATCAGGCGGCGTCACGGGCCAGGGGGGTAATGCGGTCGAGGTCAGGTCCGATCGCGCGCTCCAGCGTTTCCAGCTCGAAACGCTTCTGGAGATTGAGCCAGAACCCGGCCGTGGTTCCGAAATAGCGCCCTAGACGCAAGGCGGTGTCCGTCGTCAGCCCGATGTCCTCGGACGCTACGCGCTCGATGCGCGTGCGTGGCACACCGCAGGCCCGTGCCACGGCACCGGCCGTCAAACCCAACGGAATGAGGAACTCCTCCCGGAGAACCTCACCGGGGTGAAGGGGGGGGAGAATTTCTTCCGTCGCAAGCACGATGCTCATCGCTCTTCGAGCCCCAATCCGCTGGCGAATGCCAGACACTCAGTGATAGTCCGTGATCTCGACCTGTTCGACGCCGGTATCGGTCCAAACGAAGCAGACGCGGTATTGATTGTTGATCCGGATGGCGTGCTGTCCCGCCCGGTCCTTGAGCAGCGGATGGAGTCGGTTGCCGGGCGGCTCCTTCAGATCGTTCAAGGCGTCAGCGGCCGCGATCATCCCCAGCTTGCGCCGCGCGACGGACATGATCGACGTCGGAAGGTCCTTGGGCGTCTTGCCCTCGAAGACCGCCTTCGTCGCCGCGTTCGCGAAGCTCCTGATCGCCACGTCTGATCTCGATCCCCATCGGTCCTGTATCTCTGGGTGATACAGATTTGTCAACCTGACCGTGTATCGACGGAGTCGCGACACGCGCGAAGTGGGTTGCTCACCGGGAGGCGACGAATTGCACAATTGTCCCGGTTCTGCCGGATCGAGAGAGTGATCCGACCAGGAATGTCGCATCATCTTGCGCGTCCGCAGTTTTTCCCCGTCATCCACAGGCTCGGCCGATGCTCATCCTGCTCTCGATCTGTCTCCTGTCCGAGCCGACGCAATGCCGCGAGGACAAGATCGATCTCTCGTTCGAGGCCCGCAGCCCGACCGTGTGCCTGCGCAACTCCCAGAGCGCCCTCGCCAAGTGGCAAGCCGAGCATCCCGAGTGGCACGTGAGCCGCTGGCGTTGCGCCGTGCGGGGCTCCGTTCCGCGCGATCTGTGATCGCGTCTCCGCCTTCCAGGCCCCTGCACTTGCGAAAACTGGTCTCCTGCGCCTAGACATCCCTCACGCGCGACGATGATCTGCGGGTCATCTGTCGTGGTCGGGAGGAAGCAGCAAAAATTGGCCGGACAATGCGCTCGCTGAAGGTTCGGTTCGCCCTGCTCCTCGGCAGCACCGCCCTGCTCGTGGTCCTGGCGGCCCTCGGCGTGCTCGGATCGATCGGGGCCGCCGAGCGGACCATCGACCGGACGCTGGCGGCGCAGGGGCGCCTCGAACTCCTCGTCGAGCTGTCGGGCCGCATGACCCAGTACGGCCTCGCCGCCCTGGAGGCGGTGAGCAACCCGGACGCGCAGCCGGAAGGCCTGTCGGTGGCCCGCACCAACGTCGATCGGGCCCTGGTCGCCGTGGACGAGGCCCTGGGGCGCAGCATCGCGGGCAGCGACGATCCCCTCGACCGGACGCAGTACGCCGCCCGCGCGCGTCCCCTGGCGCAGCTGCGCTCGGCCCGCGCCGTCCTCGACCGGCAGGTCGCCCAGGTCCTGCGCCGCTCCGAGGACGAGCAGCGCCGGAACGCGATCCGCGGCGCCCTCAACGGCTTCGGCGCCATGACCGGGCAGCCCCTCTCCTTCCTCATCGAGGTCGAGCGCCGCTCGATGATCGCCGGGTCGGACGCCGCGCGCGACCTGTCGGCGACCCTGCGGGTGGCCTCCCTGGCGGCGGTGGCGGCGGCGCTCGCCATCGTGTTCGGGCTCTACCGGGCGGTGACGCGCCCGACGCTCGCCCGCATCGCGGCGGTGCGTCAGGCCGCAGGCGCCGTCGGCCGGGGCGAGCTCGACACCCGCCTCTCCGTGGCGACGCGGGACGAACTCGGCCTGCTGGTCGCGAACTTCAACCGCATGGCGGCGCGGCTGGCCCGGCGCGAGGGGCGGCTCGCCGCCGACCGGGCCGCCCTGGAGGATACGGTGGCGGCCCGCACCACGGACCTGCGCGCCGCCAACGCGCGCCTGGAGGCGGTGGACCGGTCGCGTCGGCGGTTCTTCGCCGATGTCAGCCACGAACTGCGCACGCCGCTGACCGTGATCCTCGGCGAATGCGACATCGCCGCCCGTTCGGCCGGGCGCCCCGGAGCCGACTTCGCCCCGGTCTTCGCCACCATCCGCAAGCGGTCGCTCCGCCTCCAGCGCCGGGTCGAGGATCTGCTCCGGGTCGCCCGCTCCGAATCCGGGCAGATCGAACTCGACCGGCGGCCCGTCCTCGCCTCGGTCATCCTCACGGACGCCGTCGACGGCATGGCCTCGGAGGCCGCCCGCCGCCGCGTGAGCCTCGTCCTCGAACCCATCGGTTCGGACGCGACCCTGCTGGCTGACCGGGAATGGCTGCGGCAGGTTCTGGAGAGCCTCGTCGACAACGCCCTGCGGCACGCGAGCGGCCTCACCCGCGTCACCCTCGCCCTCGCGGTCGGCCCGGGCGGCCCGGCGACCGTCACCGTCACGGATGACGGCCCCGGTTTTCCGCAGACCGGCGAGGCCCTGTTCGAGCGCTTCCGCCGCGAGAGCCCGTCCGGCGAGACCGGGTTCGGCATCGGCCTAGCCCTGGCGCGCTGGGTCGTTGAGCGGCATGATGGCACGATCCGCTTGGGGGCCGGGCCTCAGGATCGGGGGGCGCAGGTCGCCCTCGCACTTCCCGTGGCACTTCCCGTGGCACTTGCCGCCGACGACGACGCGGCGTCGGCCTCCCACCGGATTGAGAAGGAAACCACGGCATGACCCGGGTCTTGATCGTCGAGGATGACAGCGACATCCGCGCCATGCTCGCGCGGGGCCTCGAGGCGGAGGGGTTCTCCGTAGGGGTCGCCGGCTGCGTCGACGACGCGCTCATCGCCGCGCGCGATTCTGCACCGGAAGCCGTCGTCCTCGACATCACCCTGCCGGACGGCTCGGGCCACGATGTCTGCCGGTCGCTCCGCGAGGGCGGCTATCCCGGCCCGATCCTGTTCCTCTCGGCCCGGGACGAGGTCCGCGACCGTGCCGAGGGCCTCGCCCTCGGGGCCGACGACTACATCGTCAAGCCGTTCGTGTTCGACGAGCTCCTGGCCCGCCTGCAGACGCACCTCCTGCGCCGCAAGGAATCCGACGAGCCTCGCACCATCGTCACGGCCGGCCGCCTCGTCCTCGATCTCAACATCCGCCAGGTCGGGTTCGCCGATGCGACGGCGCGCCTCACCCCGCGCGAGGCCGAGCTGCTGGCGCTGCTCATGGACAAGGCCAACCAGCCGGTGTCGCGCGGCGACATCTTCGACAAGCTCTGGGCCGGCCAGGGCGGCCTGTCGCTGAATGTCGTCGATGTCTACGTGGGTTACCTGCGCACCAAGCTGTCGGACTTCGTCCGTCTGGGCGGCCCGGTCATCGTCACCGTGCGCGGACGCGGCTTCATGCTCGACCTCAAGGGCCAGGATTTCCGGCACTGAGGCCGATCGAGCTTAAGCGCTTTCTGAGAGGATGGCGGGACGAACCGGCAATTTAAAGCTTGAAGTCGACGGCGGAATTGTCGATATAGCTCCCGCGACAGAAACCACTGCGCCGTCAGTGTCTTACGATCCTCTTAAGGTGGTTCGGGGCGCTGCTGTTCAAAAGAAACTCTGGAGAAACACCATGACCTGGGCTGCCCCCGTCGTTTCCGAGATCTGCGTTGGCATGGAAGTCACGAGCTACGAGTCGGCTGAGATCGATACCTTCAACTGAGGTTGTCGGAGCGAGCCTGAGGAGCGGGACGGCGTCGGTTCAACCATGCATGTCGTGATCCTCGGCTCCGCCGCGGGCGGCGGCCTTCCCCAGTGGAATTGCCGCTGCCCTATCTGCTCCCTCGCCCGCGAGGATTCCACCCGCGTCAGGCCGCGGACCCAGTCGAGCATCGCCGTCTCCCCCGATGGGGAACGCTGGCTCCTGGTGAACGCCTCCCCCGATATCCGCCAGCAGCTGTTCGACAATCCCGTGCTGCATCCGCGCGAGGGCCTCCGCCACTCGCCGATCCACGCGGTGCTGCTGACCAACGGCGACGTCGACCACGTCGCCGGCCTGCTGACCCTGCGCGAGGGCCAGCCCTTCACCCTCTACGCCACCGCCGGCATCCTCGATTCCGTCAACGCCAACCGGGTGTTCGACGTGATGGCCGAGGGCGTCGTCGGGCGCGAGCCCATCGCCCTCGATGCCGCGTTCGAGCCGGTGCCGGGGCTCTCCGTCACCTTGTTCTCCGTGCCCGGCAAGGTTCCCCTGTGGCTCGAGGGGAAGACCGTGGAACTCGGCGCCGAGACCGAGACCACCGTCGGGGCGATGATCGAGGCGAACGGCAAGCGTCTCGCCTACATCCCCGGCTGCGCCCGCGTCACCGACCGGCTCAAGGGGCAGATCAGCCGCGCCGATGCCCTGCTCTTCGACGGCACCGTCCTCCTCGACGACGACATGATCCGCGCCGGGGTCGGCACCAAGACCGGCTGGCGCATGGGCCACGTGCCGATGACCGGCGAGAATGGCTCCATCGCGGCTTTGGCCGACACCGAGATCGGCCGCCGCGTCTTCGTCCACATCAACAACACCAACCCGGTGCTGGTGGAGGATTCGCCCGAGCGCGCCTCCGTCGAGGCCGAGGGCTGGATCGTGGCCCATGACGGCCTGAGCCTGTCCCTCTGACCCACCGCGGGATAGCGGGCCGCACCCCTTGAAACGCGGGTCCCGCTGGCAATTTACTGCGCGAGTTGATATATGATGCGCAATATAATTGTGCTCATGGCGTCGTTGGCCTGACAGGCGCCGCGACACCATCTACAAGAAGCGCCCAGGAAACGCAGACCTCCGAACGCAGACCTCCGAACGCAGACGTCGGAACCCAGACGTCGGAACGCCCACCGCCGGATCCGGACAACGCCATGACCGCGCCTTTTCCCACCCCCGTCGCCGACGAGACCCAGCGCCTGCTGAGCCCGGAAGAGCTCGCGGCGGCCCTGCGGGACATCGGCGCGCGGCGCTACCACAACCTGCATCCGTTCCACCGCCTGCTGCACGACGGCAAGCTGAACAAGGATCAGGTCCGGGCCTGGGCGCTCAACCGCTACTATTACCAGGCGATGATCCCCATCAAGGATGCGGCCGTGCTGGCCAGGATGGAGGACGCGTCCCTGCGCCGGATCTGGCGCCAGCGCATCGTCGATCACGACGGCGACGCCCCCGGCGACGGCGGCATCGAGCGCTGGCTCAAGCTCGCCGAGGGCGTCGGGTTTTCGCGCGCCTATGTCGAGTCGACCCACGGCATCCTGTCCGCGACCCGCTTCTCCGTGGACGCCTATGTCCACTTCGTGAAGGAGCGCTCGCTGCTCGAAGCCATCGCCTCGTCGCTCACCGAGATGTTCTCGCCGACCATCATCTCCGAGCGCGTCGCCGGGATGCTGAAGAACTACGACTTCATCACCAAGGACACGCTGGCCTACTTCGACAAGCGCCTGACCCAGGCCCCGCGCGACGCCGATTTCGCCCTCGATTACGTGCAGAAGCATGCCACCACGCCCGAGTTGCAGCGGCAGGCGATGGCGGCGCTGACCTTCAAGTGCAACGTGCTGTGGACGCAGCTCGATGCCCTGTACTTCGCCTACGTCGCCCCCGGCCTGACCCCGCCCGACGCCTGGACGCCCGGCACCGGCCTCGTGCCTGAGCCCACCCCGGCGCAGGCCGCCGGCACCGGCACGCTGGGCCCGCACGACGTGCCGCGCCTGCCCCGCGGCGTGCGCCTGCGCCACGACACCGTGCGCGGCGAGCACGTGCTGCTCGCCCCCGAGCGCACCTTCGACCTCGATGCCAACGCCGTGGCGGTCCTCGAATACGTCGACGGCGCCCGCACCGTGCGCGACATCGCCGGCCTGCTCGCCGAAAAGTTCACCGCCGACCGCGCGGTGATCGAGGCCGACATCCTCGTCATGCTGAACGACCTCGCCACCAAACGGGTTCTTGAGCGATGAACGCCATCACGCCGACCGCCCCCGTCCTGCCGGCGCCCGTCGGGCTCCTGGCCGAACTGACGCACCGCTGCCCCCTGCGCTGTCCGTACTGCTCGAACCCGCTCGAACTCGACCGGCGCTCGGGCGAGCTCGACACGGCGACGTGGCAGCGGGTGCTGACGGAGGCGGCGGCGCTCGGCGTGCTGCACGTCCATCTCTCGGGCGGCGAGCCCACCGCCCGCAACGACATCGTCGAGATCACCCAGACCTGCGCCAAGCTCGGGCTGTACTCGAACCTCATCACGTCCGGCGTCGGCGGGGCCCTCGCCAAGCTCGACGCGCTCTACGACGTCGGCCTCGACCACGTGCAGCTCTCGGTGCAGGGCGTCGACGCGGCCAATGCCGAGAAGATCGGCGGGTTGAAGAACGCGCAACCCCAGAAGTTCGCCTTCGCCGAGCGGGTGACCCAGCTCGGCCTGCCCTTGACCCTCAATTCGGTGATCCACCGGGGCAACATCCACGAGGTCGAGGGCTTCATCGATCTCGCCGTCAAGCTCGGGGCCAAGCGTCTGGAGGTGGCCCACACCCAGTATTACGGCTGGGCCTACGTCAACCGCGCCGCCCTGATGCCGAACAAGGCCGAGGTCGACCGCTCGATCCGCATCGTCGAGGCCGCCCGCGAGCGGCTCAAGGGCCAGCTCGTCATCGATCTCGTGGTGCCGGACTACTACGCCAAGTACCCCAAGGCCTGCGCCGGCGGCTGGGGCCGCAAGCTCATGAACGTGACGCCGGCCGGCAAGGTCCTGCCGTGCCACGCCGCCGAGACCATCAAGCAGCTCGAATTCTGGTACGTCACCGACCACTCGCTCGGCGACATTTGGGCGAACTCGCCGGCCTTCACCGCCTATCGCGGCACCGACTGGATGCAGGAGCCCTGCCGGTCCTGCGACCGGCGCGAGAAGGATTGGGGCGGCTGCCGCTGCCAGGCCCTGGCGCTCGCCGGCGACGCCGCCGCCACCGATCCGGCCTGCTCCCTGTCGCCGCTTCACGCCAAGGTGCGTGATCTCGCCACGGAAGAGGCGGCCGAGAGCCCGCCCGACTACACCTACCGGACCATCGGCAGTAACGTGCAGCCCAACGTGCGGACGCAGCTGAACGAGGACGCGCCCCTTTGAAGCCCAACACCCTTGCCGCGACCCTTGCCGCGCTGCTGATGCTCGGCGGCACCCCTGCCCTGGCTCAGACGCCGCCCGCCGCGGACAGCCCGCCCGTGACCAAGGCCAGCACCGCCGCGCCGAACGCCTCCGACCTGCTGTTCGAGCAGCCGCAGATGAAGAACGTGCCCCCGGGCACGAAGCTCACCTACGGCTACATCCGCCGCAGCGGCATCTCCAAGGGGCCGTTCGGGCCGCCCATGGACGACACGATCAAGCTCGGCATCGAACCCGGCAAGAGCGCCGAGGGCCGCGACATCCGCGTCGAGATGTTCTCGGGGGCCAACCGCTTCCCCGCCGGCCCGTTCGAGGACATGCCGGGCAACCCCGTGATGACGCTGTTCCTGGAGCATCACCTCATGGACATGGCGCGGGTGCTTTCGGCCAACCCGCGCTACATCAAGAACGCCATCCGCAAGGGACTTCGCGACAACGCGACGGTGACGCCGACCACCATCGACTACAAGGGCCAGAAGGTCTCGGCCTGGCGCATCGAAACGCAGCCCTTTGTGGAAGACCGGATGAAGGAGCGCATGCGCGGGATGGAGAACATCCGCTACACCTTCGTGACGTCCGATGCCGTGCCCGGCGAACTCGTCTCCATCGAGGCGCAGTCGAAGAACGCCGAGGGCGGCGAACTCCTGCAAGAGAGCCTGACCTATGATCCGAACGCTGGTTGAGCGTCTGACCCTCGCGGCTGTCCTCCTGTCGGGCGTCGCGGCGCCCCTGCGGGCCGCCGAACTCGAGAACGATTACCCGACGGAGGCGCGGGCCGATTACATCTTCGGCTGCATGGCCGCCAACGGCCAGTCGCGCGAATCCCTGTCGCGCTGCTCGTGCTCCCTCGACGCCCTGGCGTCGATCCTGTCCTACGACCATTACGTCCAGGCCAGCACCGTGCTCTCCATGCGCCAGGGCATCGGCCAGCGGGCCAACGAGTTCAAGTCGACCAAGGTGTTCGACGACAAGGTCGCCGAGCTGCGCCGCGCCCAGGCCGAGGCCGAGATCCGCTGCTACCGCGGCGGGGTGTGACGCCGGGTTTCGGGCCACCGGGCTTCGGCTCTTCCGGCGTTGCTCCGGGGGCGTAATCGGGCCAAAGCAATCCGGACCGCGCCCTCACCCGATCGAGCTTCCGTGCCCCCTCCTCCCTCGACCCTGCAGACCCTGCTGCCCGATCTCGGGCAGCGCGTGCTCGTGATGGGCATCCTCAACGTCACGCCGGATTCCTTCTCCGACGGCGGGCGTTTCGCCGACCCCGGACCCGCCCGTGCGCAGGCCGAGACCCTGGTGGCCGAGGGCGCGGCCCTCGTCGACATCGGTGGCGAATCGACCCGTCCGGGCCACACCCCCGTCTCGGCCGAGGAGGAGCAGGCCCGCATCCTGCCGGTGATCCGCGCTCTCGCGGGTCGCCTGGCCCTGCCGATCTCCATCGACACCTACAAGGCCTCCACCGCCCGCGTGGCCCTGGAAGCCGGCGCCCGCATCGTCAACGACGTCTGGGGCCTGCAGCGTGAGCCCGACATCGCCCATGTCGCCGCCGATCACGGTGCGCCCGTGATGGTGATGCACAACCGCGAGACCATCGAGCCCGAGATCGACATCGTCGCCGACATGCTGCGCTTCTTCGAGCGCTCGCTCGCCATCGCTCGGCATGCCGGCATCCGCGATTCCGACATCGTCCTCGATCCGGGAATCGGCTTCGGCAAGAGCTGGGACCAGCACCTCGAAGCCCTGCGGCGGCTGCCCGAGATCGTCGCCCTCGGCTTTCCGGTCCTCGTCGGCGTCTCGCGAAAATCCCTGCTGGGCCGCCTGCACAACACGGAGACGAAGCCGGTGGACCGCCTGTACGGCTCGGTGGCGAGCCACGTGCTGGCCGCGACCCTGGGCGCGCAGATCGTGCGGGTCCACGACGTCGCCCCCCACGTCGACGCCCTGCGGGTGGTGGATGCCGTGATGAGGCGCGCGTCATGAGCGACCGCATCCTCGTCCAGCGCATCGCGGTCTTCGCCTATCACGGCCTTCTGGAGGAGGAAGCGCGCCTGGGCCAGCGCTTCTACATCTCCCTCGACTGCCGCCTCGATCTCGCCCCCGCCGGCCGCTCCGACGACGTGGCCCTGACCGTCAGCTACGCCGATCTGACCGAGATCGTCACCCGCATCGCCACCGAGCGGCGCTTCGCCCTCATCGAGGCCGTGGCCGAGGCCATCGCGGCCGAAATCCTGTCAGCGCACGAACCGATCCGGAGCGTGAGCGTACGGGTGGACAAGCCGAGCGCGCCGGTGCCGGCGGTGATCGAGGGCGTCGCCATCGAGATCACCCGCCACCGGGCCGGGGCCGGGGCATGACCGCTCTCCCCATGAGCGCAGCCTATCTCGGCCTCGGCAGCAACATCGGCGACAAGGCCGCGACCCTGGCCGAGGCGGTGGCGCGCCTCGCGGTGACGCCGGGCATCCGCATCACCGCGCGCTCGGCCGATTACCGCACCCCGCCCTGGGGCGACACCGACCAGGACTGGTTCCTCAACGCGGCGTTGGGCATTGAGACCTCGCTCTCGCCCCACGACCTGCTGGAAGCCGGCCTCGCCATCGAGACCGCCATGGGCCGGGTGCGCGAGCGCCGCTGGGGACCGCGCGTCATCGACATCGACGTGTTGTCCTACGCCGGCGCGACCATCGCGGACGAGCGCCTCGTCCTGCCGCACCGGTTCGTCCGCGAGCGAGCCTTCGTGCTGGTGCCGCTCGCCGAGATCGCCCCCGACCTCGTCATCGGCCCGGAGACGGTGGCGCAGGCCCTGTCGAAGCTCGACGCCACCGGGATCGTGCGCGACTGATCAGGGCCTGATCTCCACCGGGGTGCCGACATCGACCCGGGCGTAGATCGCCTCCATCTCGGCATTGGTGACGCCGACGCACCCGTTCGTCCAGTCGACGAGCTGGTGCAGGGGGCCGACCCAGGAGAAGCCGTTGAACACGCCGTGGATCATGATATCGCCCCCGGGCTCCCGGCCCTCCGCCGCGGCCTCGGCCGCCTGCTCCGGCGTCGGGTAGGACACCTTCAGGGACAGGTGCGCGACGCTGCGCGGGTTGCGATAAGCGATCGCGTAGATCCCCTCGGGCGTCCGTCCGTCCCCCTCGCGCGCCTTCTGCCCGATCGGCGAGAAACCGAGGGAGACCGGATAGGTGGCGAGCACGCGGCCCTCCCGCAGCAGGGTCAGGCGCCGCGCGGCCTTCTCCACGAGGATGCGGTCGGCCCGCTCCGGGGCCACGACGAGGTCCGGCTCGACGCGCGTCCATTGCCGCTGATCGACCAGGGCGAGCCCGAGGACGCCGAGAACGACGAGGGCGGCGATGGACCCGATCCACCGCCGCCCTCGTGGGCCTCGATGCGGACCAGGGCCCGCCATGTCAGGGTTTCGGCGCGTCGAGGAGCTTGTTGCCTTCCTCCTCGAGGAGCGGCACATCGAAGTCCCGCAGCACCGTCTCGATGTCGGCGCGGCGCTTGCGCAGGATGGTGTTGAGGGTCCGCTTCCAGTCGTTCTCCTCCATCCGCACCCCCAGGGCGATGCGGAAGGTGAGCGGCGGCCGGTCGGGCTCTTCGAGGAGCGGCACCACGGTCATGGGCACGCCGCTCTGCTTGGCCAGCCAGCCGGCGGCCGGACCCCAGAGGATGGCCGCGTCGACCCGCTTCTCGGCGAGATCGGCGATCACCTCGGCCGCGATGGTCTGGTGCTTGCGGGCCGGATCGAGCTGGTAGGGCGCGTAGGCCTTCATCGAACTGACGAGGCCGAGTTCCCCCATCCGGTTCACCGGGGGCGTGCCGCCGATGACGCCGATGGCCTTGCCCTTGAGACGGGGATCGTCGAGGCGCGTCACCCCGTCGAGTTCGCCCGTGCGGGTGACCAGGGTGTAGGCGGAGCGGTAGTACGGGTTGGTGTGCTGCACGAGCTCGCCGCCCGACGCCGACCCCATGATGAGGTCGCACAGGCCGGTGCCGAGGGTGTTGCGCACGAAGCCCGGCCCCTGCGTCAGCCAGTAGTAGCGGACCTTGACCTTCAGCTCCTCGGCGATGATCGCCGCGATCCGGTTCTCGAACCCGTCCTCCTTGCGCTGGGAGAACGGCATGTTGCCCGGATCGCCGCAGACCCGCAGGGTGTCCGTGGTGACGAGGTCCGGCAGCGATTGCGCCAACGCGGGTCGCGCCCCTGCTGCGGTGAGCAGGAGCGCGAGGGCGAGGCCGGTGGTCGAGCCTGTGCGGATCATCAGCCGCCCAGGCACTCCTTCTCGGCCTTCTTGGCGGCCTCGGGCTTCTCTTCCTTGTCCGTCGGGCGCACGCGCGGCATGGCGCCGGAGGCACGGGCCTTCAGGTAGGTGTAGAGGTCGTCGGCGTAGCACATGACGTTCTTGTTGTCGCCGAAGGCCGGCATGACGTTGGTGCCGCTCGCGCTGATGTCCTGCTTGCCGCCGGCGATGATGCCGATGAACTCCTCGTAGGAGATGCGCTTGAGCGAATCCTTGAGGGCGGGCGCGTAGGTCGAGCCCATAGCATCGGGGCCGTGGCAGACGTGGCACTCGGCATGATAGCGGCGGTAGCCGGAATAGGCGTACCAGTCGAACTTCTTGCCGTCATTGGTGATGTGGTAGGTCGGGGCGCCGTCCTTGTCGAAGTACTTGCCGTCCTCGACCTTCACCGCCTGATACTTGTCGAGGAGCTTGGCGTCCTTGTCGGCCGCATTGGGATCGAGCTGGTTGGCCAGTGCGGCATCCGCAGGCTTGGCGTCGGCGGACTTGGCGTCGGCGGGCTTGGCATCTTGCGCCTGAACGGCGGCAGTGGAGGCGAGCGCGAGAACGAGGGCGGCGACGAGCGGACGGATGGCGGCTTTGCTTTGGTACTGCAACGACGTTTCTCCCAGGAGCATCCATCGGCCCGTTGGACCGATGTTCGAATTGTTCTTGATAAGGACCTAATCATAAAGGTGCCGGCGCGGAAACCCGCGCCGGCACCCTAACCTTCAAAGCTTCGTGCGACCGATTAGTTCGGGAGCGCGAACACGGTCAGCTGACCGCCGAGGTTGGTGTAGTTCGAGAGGGCGGCGTAACCACCCACCGCGCCGAGACCGGCGTTCGGGTCGGTCAGGCCGGCCGCGAGGCCGATGCCGGCCCAGCCACCGACACCCGACAGGATGCCGACGAACTGCTTGCCCTTGTGCTGGTAGGTCATCACGTTGCCGATGATGCCCGACGGGGTCTTGAACTTGTAGAGTTCCTTACCGGTCTTGGCATCGACGGCCTTCAGGTAGCCCTCGAGGGTGCCGTAGAACACCACGTCACCGGCGGTGGCGAGAGCGCCCGACCAGACCGAGAACTGCTCGGCGTTCGACCACTTGATCTTACCACCGACGCCGTCCCAGGCGATGAAGTTACCCATGCCGCCGTGGCTGTTGGGGGCCGGGTACATGGCGAGCGTCGCACCGACGTAGGGCTGGCCGGGGGTGTAGGACACCCGGAACGGCTCGTAGTCCATGCAGACGTGGTTGGTGGGCACGTAGAACAGGTTGGTCTTCGGCGAGAACGCAGCAGGCTGCTGGTCCTTGGTGCCGAGGGCCGCGGGGCAGATACCCTTGGAGTTGGTATCTTCACCGTTCTGCTCGGTGGAGTACTTGGCCTGGACGAGCGGGCGGCCGTAGTTCTTGGAGCCCTTGTCCATGTCGACCTTGGAGGCCCAGTTCACCACCGGATCGAACTTCTCGGCGACCAGGAGCTCGCCGGTGGCGCGATCGAGGGTGTAGCCGAAGCCGTTGCGGTCGAAGTGGGTGAGCAGCGGACGCTCCTTGCCGTCAACCTTCTGATCCGTGAGGATCATCTCGTTGATGCCGTCGTAGTCCCACTCGTCGTGCGGGGTCATCTGGTAGACCCACTTGGCCATGCCTGTATCCGGGTTACGCGCCCAGATGGTCATGGACCACTTGTTGTCGCCCGGACGCTGCTTGGGGTTCCAGGTCGAGGGGTTGCCCGAGCCGTAGTACATCAGGTCGAGCTTGGGATCGTAGGAGAACCAGCCCCAGGTGCAACCGCCGCCGGTCTTCCACTGGTCGCCTTCCCAGGTCTTGATCGAAGAGTCCTTGCCGACCGGCTTGCCGAGCGACGTGGTCTTCTCGGGGTCCATGATCAGCTGGTCGTCGGTGCCCACCGAGTAGCCGCGCCAGACCTTCTTGCCGGACTTGGCGTCGTAGGCCGTCACGTGGCACTGCACGCCGAACTCGCCGCCGGAGATGCCGACGATGATCTTGTCCTTCACGGGCAGGACGGTGGCGGTGTTGGTCTCACCCTTCTTGGGGTCGCCGTTGACGACGGACCAGTTCACCTTGCCGGACTTGGCGTCGAGCGAGACGACAGTGGTGTCGGCCTGGTGCAGGATGATGGCGCCGTCGGCGTAGGCCAGACCACGGTTGACCGTGTCACAGCACATGACCGGGATGACGCTCGGGTCCTGCTTCGGCTCGTACTTCCAGACGATCACGCCGTCCTTGTCGAGGTCGAGGGCGTAGACGATGTTCGGGAAGGGGGTGTGGACGTACATCATGTTGCCGACGACGAGGGGCGAGCCCTCGTGACCGCGCAGCACACCGGTCGAGAACGTCCAGGCCACCTGCAGCTGCTTGACGTTGCTGGCGTTGATCTGGTCGAGCTTCGAATAGCGGGTGTTGGCGTAATCGACGGTCTGAAGAACCTGCTCGGCCGGGTTGGCCGTGCGCTTCAGGACGTCCTCGTTGGCGAGGACCGGGCTCGAGGCCACCAGGCCGGCGCCCAGGGCGAGAAGGTGAACCGCTCTCATGCATTCCTCCGACAAGTCTTGACACCTGGCATCCGCGCATCTCTCGATCTGCGTCTGTCGGTGCGACCTGCTGTTTGCGACAGGGATTTGGTGCGCTTCCGTAGCGGGCGGAGGGGCGGCCGGAACTCTGAAGTACCATGCCGCTCATCCAGGCCAAGGGCCGCTATCCCTTTGCGGCGCCCCTCGAAACCGAAGCTTGAATGAACTCTAAGAAAAATTCCCGGCCCGTCAACTCGCTTTCTGTGAGCTTCGTGAGGCTAGGCCGAAGCTCGGCCGGACGTGACCTTGGTGAATCGAAGGCTAATGCTGCAGCGCAAACCATGGTGCGATGCAAAAACGATAATTCTGTCATCAAATAGTTTTGCCGATCCGGCGCTATCCTATGTGCGGAACGCATGGTCTGGTGGGTTTCCGGGTTCGCCTCCGCGTAGATGGCGGCTCGCGGACGCGTGCGTCTTGGTATTTGGTATTTCATCCTGGTCGTCTTGGATCGGGAGCAGAATAATGCATCAGCAGTTTTCCGCGTCGGCGCCGTCGGGCTGCGGCAGAATCGATGGGATCGGCGGTCTCGCGCATTGATGCGTTGTCTCGCCGCATCGCGCCGGTCCGTCTTTTTTCGGGGACGGACGCGTCCGGGACGGGTCCCGCCCCCTCAGACGGCGATGATGCCCGGGTAGCGGCCCGCCAGATCGGCCCGGGTCGCGTCGGTCCAGGCCCGGTCGCGCGAGTCCCGCGGCCGCCCGAGGGGCACCGTGGCGACGAGGCTCGCCGGCCGGGCCGAGACGAGCACGAGGCGGTCGGCGATGGCGATGGCCTCGGCGACGTTGTGGGTCACCATCAGGACGCCCATCCCGGTCCCGGTGACGCTGCCGACCACGAGGGCGCGCAGGGCCGCCGCCGAGGTGTCGTCGAGGGAGACGAACGGCTCGTCGAGGACGAGGATGCGGGGCGCCTGGGCGAGCGCCCGGGCGAGGGCGACGCGCCGGGCCATGCCGAGGGACAGGGCGCCGGGATAGCGCGTCCGCCACGGCGTCAGGCCGAGGGATTCGAACAGGGCATCGAGGTCGCGGCCGCGCGCGGGGCGCGGCAGGGCGAGGCGCACGTTCTGCTCGACGGTGCGCCACGGCAGCAGGCGCGGCTCCTGGAACACCATGGCGATGCCGGCTTCGTCCGGATCGGGCGTCACGCTGCCGTCGTAGGCGGCGTCGAGGCCGAGCAGGATGCGCAAGGTCGTGGTCTTGCCCGCCCCCGAGGGGCCGATGAGGCAGGTGATTCTTTTCGCGTGGATGGAAAAGGCGAGGTCGCGCACGGCCTCGACCGGCTCGGGGCCGCCGGCACCGTAGACCTTGGAGATGATCTCGACGCGCAAAGCCGCCTGCTCGGCGCCGGCGTCGGACGGGCGCTCGGCGCCGGCGTTGGACGGGAGCTCAGCGCCAGCGTCGGACATGGGCTTCGAGGCGCTGGAGGATGAGGATGTCGATGGCGATCATCACGCTCATGAACACGATGCTGTAGCCGACGATGGCCGCCACGTTCAGGCTCTGGACGAAGTAGTAGTTGATGGCGAAGCCGACGCCGTTGGGGCGCCCCAGCAGCTCGATCACCAGGACGATCTTCCAGGCCAGCGACAGGCCGGAGCGGGCGGCCGCCACCACGAAGGGCTGGAGCTGGGGCACCAGCACGTGGGCGATCCAGGTGCGGCGGTCGAAGCGGTAGGTCCGGGCCATTTCCTCGAGCTGCGGATCGAGGCCGCGCGCGCCCTCGCGCAGGATCACCGCCACGTTGGGCAGCTTGTTGAGCACCACGGCCAGCACCGCCGCGGCCTCGTTGAGGCCGACCCAGATGTAGGCCAGCACGGTGATGACCAGGGCGGGCGTGTTGAGGAGGATGAGGAGCGGCGTGTCGAGGACGAGGTTGAGGCGCCGCGACCGCCCCAGCGCGATGCCGAGCAGCACGCCGAGCACCATGGCGAGCACGAAGGAGACGCCCACCCGCGCGAGGGTGATGCCGACGTTCCACCACAGGTCGCCCGAGGCCGATTCGCTCCGGATGAAGGCCAGGATCGCGAGCGGCGCCGGCAGCAGCCGCGACCCGGCGGCGACGGCGGCCGCCTGCCATCCGGCCAGCAGGACGAGGATCGAGACGAGACGGGTGGCAAACCCCATGTGCTAGGGGTGCCCCGGAGCGCGGCGCGGCCCGTCAGCCATTCGCCGTGCCGTCGTAGTACAGGCCCGGCGGCAGGGTGGTGCCGGTGCCGACGAGGCGCTCGCCGCCGAGGCGGGCCAGGACGCCGTAGAGGCGCTCGCCGTCGACCCGCTCCACCGCGAGGGGCCGGCGCGGGATGCCGGCGAGGAAATCGCGCTTGAGGGCCTCGAAGGTCGCTTCATCCTCCGCCGCCATGAGGGGGCGGACCACGTCCCAGGCCGAGGCGTCCTGGGCGAGCATGTCCTTCGCCGCCTTCGAGGCGCGGGTGAAGCCGGCGACCGCCTCAGGCTTGGCCGAAACGGTCTCGCCCGCCAGAAGGTAGCCGATCAGCGCCATGGAGCCCGTGGCGCCGAAGGCCCGCATGATGTCGTCCGAGCCGATGAGGCGGCGGAAGCCCTTGGGCTCCAGGCGGGCGCAGTAGGTCCAGTACAGCAGCCCGGCATCGAGCTCGCCCTGCTCCAGCTTGAGCGCCAGCAGGGGGGGCGCCCCGAACGCGACGGTGGCCTCGGTCTCGAGGTCGATCCCGGCGGCATCACGGGCCTGGGCCTTGAGGAGAAGCCAGTTCTTGTCGAGGGGCCCTCCCGCGACGCCGAGGCGCTTGCCCTTGAGGTCCTTGAGGCTGGCGATGGGGCTCGACCCCGGCACCATCAGGGAGCCCTCGGTGGTGGAATAGGGGAAGAACCGCATGCTCCGTCCCTCGTTGCCGAGGCGGGCCGCCCAGAGCAGGTCGCCCACGATGGTGTCGACCTGACCGCCCTGGAAGGCGATGCGGGCGGCGTCGTTGCCGGCGAGCTTGACCACGTCGAGGGTGAAGCCGTTGGCCGCGTCGAGGCCGCGCGCCTTGATGACGGCGGCCTCCCACGAGACCGTGCCGAAGGGCAGGCTTCCCACCGAGATCTTCGGGGAATTCGCGTGGGCCGAGCGGCCGGCCAGGGGCAGCCACGCCGCCGTCGCGAGCAATCCGCGCCGTGACAGCATAGGCGTACCCTCCTTCGGTATTCTGTTGAGAGTCTCAATAGAATGTCCCGGTTCGGCCGTCCACCGGCGCGACCGCTCCCGGCCTGAGGCGAAACGGCCCGCGATCTTGCGAACGCGCCCGCCCCGTCGCAGGGTCGCCGCCGTGAGCCCGGCCGCGTCAGGCGGGCAATGGGAGACCCGACCATGGCCGAACCGCGCGATACCGTCCTCGACGACGCCACCATCGAGGCGCGCCTCACCACCGAACTGCCGGCCTGGCGCCTCGAGGAGGGCTGGATCAAGCGCACCTACAAGACCGCGAGCTGGAAGAGCACCCTCATGGTCATCAACACTGTGGGGCATCTGGCGGAGGCCGCCTGGCACCACCCCGACCTCACGGCCTCCTACGCCTGGGTCGAGGTGCGCCTGACCAACCACGCCGCCAAGGGCGTGACCGAGAAGGATTTCGCCCTGGCGCGGAAGATCGAGGAGGTGGTCGGCTGGCAGCCCGGCACCGAGGGCGGCGCCCTGGAGGGTACCCCGACGGACCCGCGCTTCGCCTACATCAAGCACGAGAAGTAGCGATCACTCGGCCTGCTTCACCCGGCGGCACTCGGTCTTGAGGTAGCTCGTCTTGCCGACCTCGTCGCGAAGATCCGTGCGGGCGATGATCTCCTGCCAGCCGTTGGTGCAGCCGAGTTCGTTGCTCACCCGGACCTTGCGGACCTCGCTCGCCTTCTCGTCGGTGCAGGCCTCGATGGGGATGCCGTTGGCGCAGACGAGGACGACGGCGATGAAGGCGTTCACGGGCGGGCTCCGGTTCCGAGGGGCGTCTCAGGGTACGCGCCGCGCAGGGCTCCGGTTTCAGCCGACGGCGAGGATCGTGTCGGGCGCGTAGGTCTTGCCCTCGACGGGGTTGGCGACCCAGCGGGTGCGCCCGACCCGCAGGTCGTGCGCCGCGTGGAAGTGCCCCGAGATCCACAGGTCGGGCCGGGCGGAGTCGGGCAGGTCGTCCAGCACCGTGGTGGCGTAGAAGGCCGGCAGCCACCACGGCACGCCCGGGGCCCCGCGAAACGCGTCCGCCGCCGCCGTGCCGGCGGGGTGGTGGGTGAGGCACACCGTCGGGCCCGCATGCGGCACCGACAGGGCGGCGACCAGCGCCGCCCGCTCCCGCGCATGGGCCGCCATGGCGTCCGCCGGCGACCAGGCCGAGCCGTCGCCGTTGCGGATGGCGCCGCGGAACTCGCGGGACCCCGTGACGGGGTCGGTCATGCGCGCGGCGGCGTAGGCGATGGGATCTTGCGGGACGGGATCTTGTGGCCGGTCGGGCGTCCCGGCGTCGAGCCAGCGCCCGGCGAGGCGCCAGTCGGTCCACAGGGTGGTGCCGACGAAGCGCACCCCGTCGCGGATCACCGCGGCGCTTCCCTGGAGCAGGTGGATCGTCTGCCCCGCCCGGTTCAGGCGGTCGACCTCGGCCTCCAGGGCGGCGAGGAGCTCGGGCGCGGTGCGGCCGTCGCCGGTCGGGGCGTAGCGCTCGTGGTTGCCCGGCACGAGGACGATGGGTCGGCCCTGCGCCAGTGCCACGATGGCGGCCAGGCCCCGCTCGGGATGGCCCTCCCACAGGTCGCCGGCGCAGGCCAGCACGTCGAAGGGCAGGCGCGGCGGCGGAATCACGTCGAGGCGGCGGCGTTCGAGGTGGAGGTCCGAGATCGGAAAGATGCGCATGGGTGTCAGGATATGGGGGTCAGGGCATCGCTTTCGCCGCGCGCCATTCCGCGCGGGCCGCCCGGAGGATGTCGCCGGCCGAATCCGCGTTGAGGATCGCGATGCCCGCCGCCGCGATGAGGTCGGGCCAGGGCGACAGGGTCACGGCGGTGAAGAGGCCGGCGGCGATGATGGCGAGGTTGGCGTAGGCGTCGTTGCGGGCCGAGAGGTAGGCCGCCCGGGTCAGGCTGCCGCCGCCGTCGCGGTGGCGCGCCAGCATGGCCGCGCAGGCGAGGTTGACGGCGAGCGCCGCGAGACCCGTGAGGGTCAGCGCCAGGGGGGCGGGCGGCGTCAGATCCGAGAATTTCTCGTAGGCCGCGTAGGCGGTGGCGAGCCCCGGGATCACCAGGATGCCGGCCAGCACCACGCCGAGGCGGGCCCGGTTGCGCACGCTCCAGCCGATCCCGGCGAAGATGAGGAGGTTGATGGCCGCGTCCTCGAGGAAGTCGAGGCTGTCGGCGATGAGGGCGATGGAGCCGATGGCGAGCGCCACGGCGATCTCGATGCCGAAGAAGCCGAGGTTCAGGCCCGCGACCCGGGCGACGACGGGGCGGAGCGCGGTGGCGGGGGCTGGCTGGGTCACGGTGTGGTCCTCGCGGCCGGCGCCTCATCGCCGATGCGTGCCGCCCTGTCGAGGGCGGACCTGTCGAGGGTTGGATCTGTCGAGGGGCGGGGCGCCCACCCGGCGGCCCGCGACGCGGATCAGGTCCCGCGGGCGATGCGCCGGTTACGCACATCCTTCAGGGCGCGCCTGTGCACGACGGCCGCCACCGGCGGCACCGGCTCCGGCCCAGGGGTTCGTGCCCCGCGGACCGATGCCGCCAGGGCCGGGTGGACCCGCGGCTCGTGCGGCAGGGCCGAACGGGCCGTCACCGGTGTCGGTGCCACGGCCCTGGGCGCCCCGGGCCGGCGTCCCTTGCGGGACCGCTGCCGCTTCGGCGTGTGGCAGAGGTCGACCGTGAAGGCGACGAGCGCCGCCGCAAGGCAGCCGCAGGCCAGGCCGAGGATGTCCGGTCGCGTCCCCTCGCTCGTCATCAGGGCGACGAGGCCCGTGAGGGAGAGCGCCGACCCGAGATGCCGGGGCGCGAAAGGATCTGGATCGGACATGCCGGGGAGTGTGCGGGATGGGGCTTCACGGACCCGTGAAGACGACCGCTCGAATTGTCCGGAACGCCCCTGCGCCGCGGCCCGCCTCCGCGCGGCCTAAGACTGGATTTGGCCGCGCGCCTGTGCGAGGCGAAAAGGGATCTTCGGCGCGGCGAACGGGCGCGCCGCCGGCGCGGGCGATGCCCGCGTGCCACGAACGAGACGGGGGAACTGCCCATGATGCCCGAACTGCGCGTCCTGTATTTCGAGGACCTCGAAGTCGGCCTGTCCGAGACCCTCAACAAGGAGATCTCGTCCTCCGACGTGGTGGGCTTCGCCGAGATCACCGGCGACCGCAACCCGATCCACCTGTCCGAACACTTCGCCGCCCGCACGCCGTTCGGAACCCGCATCGCCCACGGCCTCTACACCGCCGGCCTGATCTCGGCGGTGCTCGGCACCCGCCTGCCGGGCCCCGGCGCCATCTACATCAGCCAGACCCTGAACTTTCGCGCGCCCGTGCGCATCGGCGACACGGTTCAGGTCACTGTCGAGGTGGCCGAGCTCGTGCCCGAGCGCCGCCGCGCCCGCCTGAAATGCACCTGCTCGGTCGCCGGCGAGATCGTCCTCGACGGCGAGGCCCTGGTGAAGGTGCCGACGAAGGCCGAGGCCGACCCCCTCGCCATCCGCATGGGCGGCCGCCCGCCGAGCGCCTGATCCGCCCTTGCCGCCGATCCCCGTCGCCGACCCCGCCGACCCGCGTCTTTCGCCCTACACGGCCATGCGCGAGCGCGACCTCGTCGGGCGCGAAGGCCGCTTCATCGTCGAGGGCGAGGTCACCCTGCGGGTGATGCTTTCGGGGCGGGCGCGGTTCGGTCTCGAATCGATCCTGCTGTCGCCGGAGCGCGTGGAGGGCCTGACCGAAATCCTCATGGCGCGGACCGGCCCGGTCCCGGTCTACGTCGCCGAGAAGGCCGTGATGAGCGCCATCGCGGGCTTCCCGATCCATCGCGGCGTCCTGGCGGTGGGGCTTGCCGGACCGGAGACCGGCCTCCCGGTGCCGCCCGCCCCGGCGCCGGCCCTCGTCGTCGGCCTCGTCGGCCTGACCAACCACGACAATGTCGGCGGCCTGTTCCGCAACGCCGCCGCCTTCGGGGCCGATGGCGTGCTCCTCGACGCCGCCACCTGCGATCCCCTCTACCGCAAGGCGATTCGGGTCTCGGCGGGCGCGGCCCTCACGGTGCCGTTCGCGCGCCTGCCCGACGGGGCGGCGCTCCTGGCCTTCGCCGAGGATCACGCCCTCGTCCCCCTGGCCCTGAGCCCCGCCGGCCGCGAGAGGCTGTCCGACCTCGCGCCCCCGCCGCGCGCCCTCCTGCTCCTCGGCACCGAGGGGCCCGGCCTGCCCCAGAGCCTCATGGCCCGCGCCCGGACCGTGCGGATCGCCATGGCGCCCGGCTTCGATTCCCTCAACGTCGCCACCGCCGGGGCGCTGGCCCTGCATCATCTCGCGGCGGCCCACCTGCGCTGACGCGCGACAATCCGTGGCCCTTGCCCTGCCGGGCGCTACGCTCAAGATTACGCGAGCGCGCCGTCGGGCGTATCCGAAGGAAACCGGATCGGGCCAGGAGACTGGAATCCGGGACGTCGAGTGGGAGTTGCGAGCGTTGCTGCAGTCACGGGATGGCTTGCGGACTCTGTCCGGACGCCGGGTCATCATCGTCGGCGCCGGTCCCGGCGGCCTCGCCACGGCCCTGCTGCTGGCGCGCGCGGGCGTCCACGTCACGCTGCTGGAGAAGGACCCGGCGGTGGGCGGCCGGACCAAGACCGTGGAGGCGCCGGGCGGCTACCGCTTCGACATTGGGCCGACCTTCTTCCTCTATCCACAGATTCTCGCCGACATCTTCGAATCCTGCGGCGAGCGCCTGGAGGACCACGTCAAGCTCGAGCGCCTCGATCCGCAATACCACCTCGTCTTCGAGGAGAACGGCGGCATCTCGGGCACGATCCAGGCGACCAACGACATGGAGCGCCTGGAGGCCGAGGTCGCCCGCATCGCGCCGGACGACGCGAAGAACGTCAGGAAATTCTTCGCCGACAACCGGGTGAAGCTGAAGTTCTTTAAGCCGGTGCTGGAGCAGGCCTTCCACACCCTGCGCAGCATGGCCTCCCCGGCGATGATCGCCGCCCTGCCCCACCTCCATCCGGGCCGCAGCGTCGACAGGGACCTGCAGCGCTACTTCGCCGACCCGCGCGTGCGCCTCGCCTTCGCGTTCCAGACCAAATACCTCGGCATGTCGCCGTTCCGGTGCCCGAGCCTGTTCACCATCCTGTCGTTCCTCGAATACGAGCACGGGGTCTACCATCCCGTCGGCGGCTGCGGCGCCGTCTCGGAGGCCATGGCGGGGCTGGCCCGGCGCATGGGCGTCGACATCCGCCTCGGCGCGAGCGTCGACCGGGTGCTGTTCGAGGGGAAAAAGGCCTGCGGCGTGGTCTGCGGCGCGGAAACGATCCACGCCGACGCGGTGGTGATCAACGGCGATTTCGCCAAGGTGATCAAGGACCTCGTTCCCCAATCCCACCGCCCGCGCTGGCGCGACGCCAAGATCGCGAAGGCGCGCCTCTCGTGCTCGACCTTCATGCTGTATCTCGGCATCGAGGGCCCGGCACCGGAGGCGCTCGGCCATCACACGATCCTGTTGTCGGAGGATTACGCCCGCAACATCCGCGAGATCACCGGCGGCACCCTGCCGATGCAGCCCTCGCTCTACGTCCAGCACGCCGGTTTCACCGATGGCGGCATGGCGCCGCCGGGCCATACCAGCCTCTACGTCCTCGTGCCGGTGCCGAACCTGAAGGCCGACATCGACTGGACCACCACGCGGCAGACCTATCGCCGCCTCGTCCTCGACCGCCTGAAGATCCTCGGCCTCGGCGACATCGAGGAGCGCATCCGCTACGAGCGCATCGTCGATCCGACGGAGTGGCGCGACGATTTCTTCGTCCACGAGGGCGCCACCTTCAACCTCGCCCACGACCTCATGCAGATGCTCTACTTCCGCCCGCACAACCGGTTCGGGCCGGGGCTCTACCTCGTCGGCGGCGGCACCCATCCGGGCTCGGGCCTGCCGGTGATCTACGAGGGCGCGCGCATCACCGCCCGCTTGCTCATCGACGAACTGTCGGCGGGCCGCGTCGGCGCCGAGGCCGCCGGCGTACCGAACACGGCGCCGCTCGCCACGTCCGGCGACGCCGCGTGAGGCGTTTTCTCGTGCTCGCGGCGTGTGTCGCGGCCTGTCCGACCGCCGTGGTCTCGGTCGGACCCGCCCATGCGGCCACCGTGACGGTGACCGTGGACGGGATCGAGGCGGTGCCCTCCACGCTCTACGTCGCCCTGTGCCAGGGCGGCCTGTCGGAGGCCGAGTGCCGGATCGGCCAGGAGGCCCCCGTGCGGGGCGCGAGCGAACGGGTGGTGTTCGCGGATGTCGAGCCCGGCGCCTACGCCGTCGCGGCGTTCCAGGACCAGAACGGCAACCGCCGCCTCGACCGCACCGGCCTCGGCCTGCCGACCGAGCCCTACGGCTTCTCGGGGCCGTCCGAGCGCACGGCCCGGCCGGATTTCGCCCGCGCCCAGGTCGCGGTGCGCGAACCCGGGCTGGCGTTGCGCGTGCGCCTGACCCGCGCCCTGCCCCGCCGCTGACCGCCCCCGTGCCGCCCGATTCACCCCTGGTCGTGGTCCGGGGGGCCACCCTGAGCTACCGCGATCGGCGCGTCCTCGACGGCGTCGACCTGGATCTCTTCGCCGGTCAGACCCTGGCGCTGCTCGGCCCCAACGGGGCCGGCAAGACCTCGCTCATGCGCCTCGTCGCCGGCCGCCTCGCCCCGCAGGCGGGGCACGTGCGGATCGCGGGGTGCGATCCGTTCGCGGCCCCCGAGGCCCGCCGGGCCATCGGCTGGGTGCCCCAGGACATCGCCCTCTATCCCCGCCTGACCGTGGCCGAGAACCTCGACGTGTTCGCCCGCCTCGCCGGCCTCGGCCGGCACGCCCGGCGCGCGGCCGTGGCCGACGCCCTCGACCAGACGGACATCGCCGCGGTCGCCGGTCGCCCCGTCGGCCTCCTGTCGGGCGGCTACCAGCGCCGGGTCAACATCGCCGCGAGCCTCATGGCGCAGCCCCGCCTCGTCCTCCTCGACGAGCCGACGCAGGGCGTCGATCTCCACGCCCGCGCGGCGATCCACGCCGTGCTGGAGCGCCTGCGCCGGGCGGGCGCGGCCGTGCTCGTCGCCACCCATGATTTCGCCGAGGCCGAGCGCCTCGCCGACCGGGCCGCCTTCCTGGCCGAAGGCCGCATCGTCCGCGAGGGTACCCTGCCCGACCTCCTGGCGCGTCGGCGCGACGGCGCGCCCGAGCACGAGGTCGCCCTGTCGGGCCCCGCCTCCGGCCCGGCCGAGGCGGCCCTGCGGCGGGCGGGCTTCGCGCCCGTGGACACCGGCCTGACCTGGCGGGCGCTGCCCGCCGCTGGCCCGCGCCTCAACGCGGCCGCACTGCTCGACGCCCTGCGGGCCGAGGGCGTCCCCGTCGCCGAGATCCGCATCCGCACACCCGGCCTCGAGGCGGTCTACCGCGACGCCCTCGGCCTGTGGGACCCGGCCGACCCCGTCCGGCTCCGCCGCCGCGAAGGCGCCGCGTCATGATCGCCGCCGCCTTCCGGGTGATGCTGCTAGGCCTCGTGCGCGACCGCGCCGCCCTGGTCATGGCCTTCGTGCTGCCCACCGTGATCTTCGTGATCTTCGCGGCGATCTTCTCCGGCGCCATCGGCGAGCGCATCCGCATCCATCTCGGCCTCGTCGACCTCGCCCGCACCGCGACGACCGAGCGCCTCGCCGCCGCCCTGGAGTCCGACCCGTCCCTGCGGATCGCGCGCCTGTCCGTCGCGGATGTCGCCGGGGCCGCGAGCGCCGTGCGCCGGGGCGAGGTCGACGTCGCCCTGGTCCTGCGCGGCGACCTCGATGCCGCCCCCGCCGGGGCGGCCCCAGCCGAGCAGCCCGTGGTGCTCATCGAGAACCCGTCCCGGGCGCTCGCCACGCCCATCGCGCTCGGCCAGTTCCAGCGGGTGCTCAACGCGGCCCTGCCCGACGTGGTGCTGGCGCGGATCGTCGCCGACGTGGAGCGCTCGGGCAAGATTGGCGCCGACGAGCGCGCCTTCCTGAACCAAGCCTTCGCCGAGCAGCGCGCCCGCAAGGAGCCGTTCTCGTTCGCGTCCCTCGTCGAACTGCAGAGCACGGCCACGGGCGGCGGCAACGACCGGGTGAGCTACTATGCCGGCGCCATCGCGGCGGTGTTCCTGCTGTTCGCCGCCATGCAGGGCGCGCTGTCCCTCGTCGAGGAGCGCCAGGGCGGCCTCGCCGACCGCCTGACGGCGGCTCCGGGCGGCCTCGCCGTGATCGTCCTCGGCAAGTTCGCCTTCCTCGTCCTCCAGGGGATGGTCCAGGCTGGCCTGATCTTCGCCGCGGCCGCCCTCCTCCACGGCGTCGACCTGCGTCCGCACTGGGCCGCCTGGATCGGCACCACCCTCCTCGTCTCCGCCATGGCGGCGGGGCTGGCGCTCGCGGCGTGCGCCGCCGCCGCCACCCGCCAGCAGGCCCACCTCGCCTCGACCTTCGGCGTCCTGCTGCTCTCGGCGGTGGGCGGCAGCATGGTGCCGCGCTTCCTCATGCCGCCCTGGCTGCAGCAGGCCGGCTGGTTCACCCCCAACGCCTGGGCCATCGAGGCCTACCAGACGGCGCTCGGCGAAGGCGTCTCCGCCGCCCTGCCGGCCTGGGGCGTGATGATCGCGGTGGCGGCGGTGAGTTTGGTGGCGGCGGTGGGGCTGGTGTCGCGGCGGGTGGCGTGAACGATCCTGACGGGCCGCCGCGACGGGGTAACGCGTTGACCCCCGCCGTAGGCAGCCTAGCTTCAACTATAAGGACGGCGTTCGTCCGTTCGGGAGTGGCAGGAACATGCGGGCTGGGTCTTCGGTCGCCGTCGTCGGCGCGGGGTTGGGCGGCCTCGCGGCGGCCTGCGTGAGCGCGGCGCGCGGCCACAAAGTCACCCTCTACGACAAGAACGACTGGCTCGGCGGCAAGGCGGCGGTGCTGCATCAGGACGGGTTCCGGTTCGACATGGGGCCGACCATCCTCACCGTGCCGAAGGTGCTGGAGCGCATCTTCCAGGAGGCCGGGCGCGACATCCGCGACTACCTCGATCTCCGCCGCCTCGATCCGCAATGGCGCTGCTTCTTCGACGACGACACCCGCATCGACCTCATGGCCGACGTGCCGACCATGGCGGCCTCCATGGACCGCTTCGCCCCCGGCACGGGCGCCGGCGAGGGCTACACGAAGTTCATCGAGATCTCCGAGCACCTCCACGGCGTCTCCAACCGGTTCTTTTTCTGGAAGGCCGTGGAGGACCTGTTCGACACCATCGACATCCGCGCCAACATGAACCCCGGGACGCTCCGGGATGTCCTGTCCCTGCGCATGGGCTCGTCCGTGGCCGGCACCATCCGCTCCAAGGTGAAGGACGCCCGCCTCGCCCAGATGCTCGACCACTTCGTCCAGTATGTCGGCTCCTCGCCCTACGGCGCGCCGGCCGTGCTCTGCGCCATCGCCCACATGCAGACGGCCGAAGGCGTGTGGTACCCCATGGGCGGCACCCGCGCCGTGGCCGAGGCCCTGGCGAAGCTCGCCGGCGAGCTCGGCGCCACCCTGCGGCCGGGCGACGAGGTCACGGGGATCGCCATCGACAGCGGTGCGGTGACGGGCGTGCGCACCGCCGCCGGCACCACCCCGTTCGACGCCGTCATCTCCAACATGGACAGCGTGCGGACCTACCGGGAACTCGTCGGCGGCGCCGTCGGCAAGGCCTACGAGAAGAAGAGCTTCGAGCCGGCCTGCTCGGGCGTGGTGCTCTATCTCGGCCTCAACAAGCGCTACGACCACCTCAGCCACCACGACTTCGTCTTCTCCCGCAACCCGGAGGAGGAGTTCGACCACATCTACCGCAAGGGCGAGCCGGCCCCGGACCCGACGGCCTACCTCGCCGCGCCGTCCTCCACCGATCCGAGCGTGGCGCCGGAGGGCGGTGAGGCCCTCTACGTCCTCGTCCACACGCCCTACCTCCGGCCGCATCACGACTGGAAGACGATGTTCCCGGCCTACCGTCAGGTGATCCTCGACAAGCTCAAGCGCACGGCCGGCATGCCCGATCTCGAGGAGCGCATCGTCGTCGAGCGCCACCTCACGCCGCAGGACATCCACGAGCGCTACAAGGTCTTGAACGGCGCGATCTACGGGCTGGCCTCCCACGGCAAGTTCATGGGCGCGTTCAAGCCCGGCAACCGATCGCGAAAGGTGCGGGGCCTCTATCTCGCCGGCGGCGCCGCCCATCCGGGCCCCGGCATGCCCATGGTGATGATGTCGGGCTGGATCGCGGCCGATGCCCACGACACCGACGCGCGCGGCGAGGTCCGGGCGAGCGCTTAAGCAGGTTCGCATTGGCGTGCCAACGCGAACCTGCTTAGCTTCCTGATCTGTCGCAGATTTTCGACGCAAAACCGGTGACCACTTTTGCGAAACCTGCTTAGGGACCGAGCGGTGTCGGCCCCGGCCCGATCGGCCTTCGTCTGGCGGTTCATGGTCGGGTATTTCGACCGGTTCCTGCGCCGCCACATGAATGCCCTGCGCCTCGCCCGCTGGGGCGTGCCGGATTTCGCCGATCATCCCGGCCCCATCGTGGTCTATTGCAATCACCCGGCGTGGTGGGATGCCGCCGTGGTCATCCTGCTCGCCGGGCGGCTGTTCCCCGCGCGCGAGAGTCACGCGCCGTTCGATGCGAAGATGCTGGAGCGCTACGCGATCTTCTCCCGCATCGGCGCCTTCCCGGTCGATCTCGATTCGGCGCGCGGCGCGGCGCAGTTCCTCAAGGCCTCACGGAAGATTTTGGCCTCGCGAAAGATTCCGGCGCGGCCCGGCGCGATGATCTGGATCACCGCGCAGGGGCGTTTCGCCGATGTCCGCGCCCGGCCGCTGGATCTGCGCGCCGGCGTCGCCCGCCTGCCCGAGCTCGCCCCCGACACCCTGTTCGTGCCCCTCGCCCTCGACTACGCCTTCTGGGAGGAGCGCGGCGCGGAGGCCTGCGCCGCCTTCGGGCCGCCGATCCGGGGCGCCGACCTCCACGCCCTCCCACGGCCCGAGCGCCTCGCCCGGATGGAGGCGGCCCTGACCGACACCCTCGACCGCCTCACCGCCGACGTGATCGCCCGCGATCCCGGCCGCTTCACGGCCCTCGTCTCGGGTGCCAAGGGCGTCGGCGGCGTCTACGATCTCGGGCGGCGCCTGCGCGCGGCCCTCACCGGGCGCCGCTTCGAGCCCGCCCACCGGGCAGAGGAAGACCGCCGGCCGTGATCCTCGCTCTCGCGATCGTTTCAGTGCTGCTTGCCCTCCTGCCGGCGGTGCTGGCGGCCGTAAACCTGTCGGTCCTCCGCACGCCGGTGTCGGATGCGTCTCGGACTGAGGCTTCGCGCAGGCAGCACGGGTCCCCACACCTTGCAGGAGAGGGACAGGGTGAGGTGTGTGACACCTCCGACAAGCTCGCACACCTCACCCCAACCCTCTCCTTCCAAGAGAGGGAGCCTGTCGTGCTCTACGCCGATCGTTCGTCGATGGCCGACCCCGGTCGCCCGGACGCCGAAAAAACGCCCCGCGTCTCGATCCTGATCCCGGCCCGCGACGAGGCCGCCACCATCGAACACACCGTGCGGGCGGCGCTGGCGAGCACGGGGGCCACCGTCGAGGTGCTGGTCGGCGACGACCACTCCACCGACGCCACCGCCGCCCTCGTGCGGGCCATCGCGGCCACCGACCCGCGCGTTCGCCTCGTGGCGATCCCGTCCCTGCCCGAAGGCTGGACGGGCAAGAACCACGCCTGCTCTGTCCTCGCAGGTGCGGCCCGCTTCCCCCACCTCCTGTTCATCGACGCCGACGTGACCCTGGCGGCGGCGGCGGCGGCGGCTTTGGCGGCGCATGCCACCGCCACGGGCGCCGCCCTCGTCAGCGGCGTGCCGCGCCAGCGCATGGGGACGCTCGGCGAGCGTCTCACCGTGCCGATGATCGGCTTCCTCCTCGTCGGCTACCTGCCGGTGCCGATGATGCGGTCCTCCCTGCGTCCGTCCCTCGGGGCGGCCTGCGGCCAGCTCGTCCTCGTCGACCGGGCGGTCTACGCGCAGACCGGCGGCCACGGCGCCATCCGGGGCTTCCTGCACGACGGCGTGCTCCTGGCGCGCCTTTTTCGCGCGGCGGGCCACGGCACGGACCTCGTGGCGGGGCACGCGCTCGCCACCTGCCGGATGTACCGGGGCTGGACGGAGGCCTGGGCCGGGTTCTCGAAGAACGCCCACGAGGGCATGGCGACGCCGCGCGCCCTCCCCGTCTGGACGGCGCTGCTCTTCACCGCCCATATCCTGCCGGTGCTGCTGCTGATCCTGTTCGGCCTCGGCCTCGCCGCACCCGGGGCGGCCGGCCTGGCGCTCGTCGCGCTCCTGCTGTCCCTCGGCACGCGGGCGGCGATCACCTTCGCCATGCGCGAGCCGGCCCTCACGATCCCGCTCCATCCCGTGGCCGTGGCCGTGGCGCTCCTGATCCAGTGGAACGTGCTCCTGCGCCGCAAGGCCGCCGGTGCCGCCGTGTGGAAGGGGAGAAGCTATCCGCTGAACGGCGCCTGATCCGGACCGGTCTCACGCAGGATCCAGGCCGCCGTGTCCGGGTCGGCGCCCTCCACGGGCAAGTGGAGAATGATCGGCGTCTCGTAGGGGTGGCGCGCCTTCAGGGCGGCGGCCAGGGGCTCGGCCAGGGTCGCGCGGCTCTTGATCAGGGCTACCACCTCGTCGGCCCGCTCCACCGCGCCCTTCCAGGCATAGACCGAGCGCATCCCCGGCAGCACGTTGACGCAGGCGGCCAGCCGCATGCGCACCAGGGCCTCGCCCACGGCCAGCGCCGCGTCGGCATCCGGGAAGGTGGTGTAGACGAGAAGCGGACGCTCCATGCTATGGGTCTCCCGATCGCGGACCGGCGGTTGCATCCCGCGCGGTGCGCTTGCGGTCCGAGGTGCGACGCGGATCGCGGTTGGGTCAACGGGGCGGACGAGGGTTCATGTCGCGGCGTTTCAACACGATCGCGTTCATCGCGAGCCCGACGGACGATGCGCGCCAGGCGGCGGACGCCCTGATGCGCCGCTACGACCACGTGCCGCCCGAGGAGGCGGACGTGGTGGTGGCGCTCGGCGGCGACGGCCTCATGCTCCAGGCGCTCCATCGCTTCATGGATGCCGGCAAACCGATCTACGGCATGAATCGCGGCACCGTCGGCTTCCTCATGAACGAGTACCGCGAGGAGGACCTCCTCGAGCGCCTCGAGAACACCAAGCGCAGCCGCATCCACCCCCTGCTCATGGAGGCCGTGGATACGGAGGGGCGCCGCCACCGGGCGCGGGCGCTGAACGAAGTCTACATGCTGCGCCAGACCCACCAGACCGCCAAGCTGCGGATCTCCGTCGACGGCCACGTGCGCCTGCCCGAACTCATCGCCGACGGGGTGCTGGCGGCGACGCCGGCCGGCTCCACCGCCTACAACCTCTCGGTGGGCGGGCCGATCCTGCCCCTCAACGCCCGCCTGCTGGCGCTGACGCCGATCTCGTCCTTCCGCCCGCGCCGCTGGCACGGGGCGCTCCTGCCCGATCACGCCCGCATCTTCATCGAGGTGCTCGACGCCGAGCACCGGCCCGTGGCGGCGGTGGCCGACCACACGGAGTTCCGGCGGGTCGCCACCGTCGAGACCTGGCTCGACCATGCCAGCAACCTCGTGCTCCTGCACGACCCCGGCCACAGCCTCGACGAGCGGATTCTGCGCGAGCAGTTCGGCTGATCCCGTCCGCGCCGGGCCCAACCTAGGGGTCGGGGCCGACGCGCGGTCTTACGCGGCGAGGCGGACGCGCTCCCGGTCGGCGCGGTAGCTCGCCACGAGGGCGTTCGGGATCGTGTCGAGGATCTCCGCGACGGTCGCCGCGTGGGTCTGCACGTCGTCCTGCCGCGTCGTCTCCCGCAGTTTCGCCGCACGCTCCTCCTGGAACTGCGCCAGGATCGCGCGCGGCAGGGCTTCGAGGATGAGGCCGACGGGGTCGGTCCGGGCGGCGTCCCCGGCTGTGAGAGTGCCATCGGCTCGAATGGCCACGTCCGGCGCGATCGTATCCGTCTCGATCGTGCCCGGGACCTCCGCCGCTAGGGAGGCCGCGCCGGCTTCGTGTTCGGCGACGGGTGCGGCGATCGTGACGGGCTCGGGCGCCTGCAGGGCTTCGGAGGCCTGCGGGGCTTCGGACGCCTGCGGGGCTTCGATTGCCTGCGGCTCTTGGCGTGCCTGCGGGGCCTGGTGTGCCTGCGGCGCTCGGGGCGTCTCCAGCAGCATCGCCGTCTCCGAAAGCTGCGCCGCCTGCGGGGGCGTCCCGGCCTCCGCCATGGCCTCGGCTTCTGAAGGTGTCCCGGTCTCGGGAAGCTCGGCGGTCGCCACGGTCCCGGCCGTCTCCCGGTGTCCGGTGATCTCGGCCGTCTCGCGGAGCGTCTGCCGCATGGCGGCGGCGTGGTGCGCCACCGGGGGGGGCGGCACTTGGCGCTGGGCCTCGCGCCACTCCGCATCGAGGATCTCGGATGCCATGGCCCGCGCGTCGAGGGACGGGGTGTCGAGGCGCCGCGCCTCGGGGAACGGGTCGGCCGCCGCCGGGGGCGCCAGCGCCTGTTGCTCGGCCATCATCCGGGTCCGCTCGCGCGCGGCGTCGCGGGCGGCCTCGGCCTCGAAGCGGGCCAGCAGGGCCATGACGCCCTGGGCGTCGGCGAACGGCATGGTCTCGCAGGCGGTGAGCGCGCGCTCGATCATGAGGCGCGACAGGGCCGCGCCCCGCGCGGTGCTCTCGCCCCGGCCGGCCTCGCGCCAGGCCGAGAGGGCGGCGGTGAAGGCCGGCAGCAGCATTCCCGGCAGGCCCGCCTTGCGGTGAAGGGCGGCGTAGGCGGCGCTCGACCCCTCGTGCATCAGGCCGGCGGCCCGGGCCGGGGCGAGTCCGGCGAGGTCGGCGAGGGCGGTCTCGGCGAACGGCATGTGGCCCGACAGGATCGCCCGCAGGATCAGGCCCGCGTTGAGCTGGCCGTGTGTCCGCAGGTAGGCGACGAGGCGGGCGAGATCGATGGGGTGCGCCCCGGCGCTGAAGTCCAGGGTCGCCCGCTCGCGCGCCTCCCGGCCGGCCCGTTCGCCCCGGGCCGGCGTAAGCCATCCGGACGCGACGGCATGGCGCGACAGGGCCTCGGCGAGCCGATCCGTGCAGGCCTGGCGCACTTCGAGGGGGAGGTGCGGCCGGGCCAGCACCGCCTCGCGCAGGGGCGCGTCGTCGCCGTGGCGCGCGACGAGGCGCAGGAGACTGCCGGCGGTGATGCGGGCGCTGCAATTCCGCACCATCGCGGCGAGGGCCTCCGGTCCGGCGATCTCCGCCATGGCGCCGGCCACCGCGTGCGACAGGTCGCGCCGCTCGGCGATGGCGACGCGCGCGGCCTCGCAGCCGATGGCGATGCCGTCGACGAGGTCGGCGTCGGTGAGGACGGGCGAGCGCCTGAGGACGAGGCAGGCGATGTCCGGCAGGTCGCCGGCCAGCGCCACCACGAGGGAACGCGGCGTCGCGGGGCTCGCCGCGCAGGCCTCGGCCAGGGCGCGACGCACCAGCGGGGCCGGGTCGTCGAGGAGCGCGAGGATCGTGGCCTCGGCCTGACCCGCCGTGTCGGGGGCGAGGCCCCCGTGCAGGGTGGCCCGGACCAGGGCGCCGGCCGCCTCCGCCCGGCGCTCGGCCGAGGCGTGCTGCGTCCAGGCGAGGAACTGGCGGATGATCATGGGCCGCTCCGGGCGGTGAAGAGGGAGGGATCGAGGGGGGCGCCGGTCCGGGCGGCCGACGCGGTGTTGAATTCGGCCGGCCGGCGCGGCGGCAGGGGGGCGCCGACGAGGGCGTTGGCGTCGGGACGCGCGGTGTCGGATGCCTGCACCGCCGGGGTGCTCGCCGCCGATGCGCCGCCGATGGGCTCGGCCAACGTGGTGTCCGCCGTCCCGTCCGAGCGCGGAAAATAGGTCGGCGCGCTGCGGGCGGCGTCCGTGGCCGCCCGCCCCTGCCAGAGCTTGGCGACCCCTTCCGAGACCGCACCCTGGCGCTTGTCGGTCTGGAACAGGGAGCGCAGGCCGCCGTCGAGGGAGGCGTAGGCGGTGGTGCCCTCCGGCAGCACGATGGGGCTGGCGGCCTGCAAAGTTCCCGATTGGGCCCCCGTGGAGCGGGCCGTGGACAGGAGGGCATAGAGTTCGGCCGCCCCCCGCGCCCGGCCGGTCTTGTCGTAGAACAGGCCGCGGTTGGCGGCGGCCGCCTCCGGCATGTCGAGGGCGGCGGTCCGGGCCGGGCTCGCCTGCGCGGTGTTGATGAGGGCGGCGGCCCCGCGCGCGCCGAGCACGTGGGCGGCGTAGAGGTCGCCCCCCGTGGGTTCGCGGCCGAGCGCCGCCGTCAGGGCGTCGCGGTTGTTCTGGGTCAGGGCGCCGGCGAGCGTCGCGGCGGTCTTGGGGTCGCGGCGCAGGTCGAGGATCGTCTGGCGCGCATCCGGGTCGGCCACCGTGTAGGTGCCGTCGGGGCGTGCCGTGATGGCGTCGGCGTAGGTCTGGAGGCCGAGCTTCGGCCCGGCGTTCTTCATGGTGCCGAGCCAGGTCTGTTCGATGAACTGGAACAGGCCCGTGGCCGAGGAGGTCCCGGCCTTCGCCGTCGGGTTGAGGGCGGATTCGCGCTGGGCCGTCGCCAGCAGGTAGTCGAAGCCCGCGCCGGAGGTCTGCGCCCCGTCGCGGATGGCCTCGACGACGGTGGAGCCCGCCCCCGTCGCGGCACGCGCACCGGCGTCCCGGCTGGCGCCGGTGTCGCGGGAGGTGGCGGGGGGCGTGGTGAACAGGAACATGCGCCGTCCGGCTGAGGGCGCGGCGCCGTGATGGCCACCTGTCCGTCACGCCTGACTTTGGTCAACTATGGTAAAAGAAGACTAAAGAGCGTGCGCGCGCGACCCTGTTCAATCCGGAGCAAGGTAGCGTCGCCGCGCCCAGCCCAGGATCGGACCGGCCTTGACCCGGCACCAGGTCAGACCGCTCGGGGTGTCGCTGGTGCAGCCGAAGCCCCGGATGCGCGCGCCGGCCGGCACCTGCCCGAGGGCGGGCGCGGCGGCGTCCGGCGTCTCGCGGAGGGTCAGGCCCTCGCCCCGGGGCAGGCCGTCGACGCGGAAGGCCTCGACGGCGGCGGCCGGCCCCGCCAGGGCGAGGAGGGCGGGGAGCGTGAAGGCAAGGCGCATGGCGGGTCTCAGGAGCGGTGGACACCCATCATCGCGGTCAGGCCGCCATCCACGGGGAGGACGGCGCCGGTGATGTAGGCCGCCCCCTCCCCCATGAGGAAGGCGGCGAGCGCCGCCACCTCCTCCGGCCGGGCGAAGCGGCCGGCGGGGATCTGGCGCTCCATGCCGGCCCGGTGCGCGGCGTAGGGCGCCATCATGTCCGTGTCGATGAATCCCGGGGCGATGACGTTGACGGTCACGTTGCGCTTGGCCGACTCGATGGCGAGGGTCCGGCAATAGGCGATGAGCGCGCCCTTGCTCGCCGCGTAGGCGGCGTTGCCCGGATTGGCCCGGAGTGCGGCCACGGAGCCGATGGCGACGATGCGGCCCGCGCGCGCCCGGATCATCCCCCGCACCAGGGATTTGGCGAGGCGCGTCAGGGACCAGAAGTTCACCTGCATGGCGGCCTCGGCCCGGTCCTGGTCGAGCATCGCCGCCAGTGCGTCGGAGGATTGGCCGGCATTGTGGACGAGGCCGTGGAAGGTCTCGGCCTCCAGGGTCTCGCAGAAGGCCTCCAGGGCGTCGCGGTCGGCGAGGTCGAGGGCGTGGGCCGTCACGGTGCTGCCCGGATGGGAGGCCGCGAGTTCGGCCACCAGAGCCTCGGCGGCGGGCGGCGACGAGCGGTAGGTGAAGGCGACGTCGTGCCCGGCCGCCACCAGGGCCCGGACGATGGCGGCGCCGAGGCCGGAGGCGCCGCCGGTGACGAGGATGCGGGTGCGCGTCTCCGGGCTCATGCGGGCTCGTCCCCGAGCACGAGGCAGGTGTTCTGCCCGCCGAAGCCGAAGGAGTTCGACAGCACCCGCGAGACCCGCGCGTCGCGGGCGGTGGCGACCACGTCGAGGGGGATGCCTGGGTCCGGCACCGCGTAGTTGATGGTCGGCGGGATGCGCCCGTGGGCGATGGTGAGGAGCGAGACCACGGCCTCGATGGCCCCGGCCGCCGTGAGCGTGTGGCCGATCATCGACTTGTTGGACGAGATCGGCAGGCGGCCGATGCGCGCCCCGAACACGGCGGCGCAGCCCATGGCCTCCATCTTGTCGTTCTCCGGCGTCGAGGTGCCGTGGGCGTTGACCGTGTCGATGGCGTCCGGGCTCGCGCCGGCATCGTCGAGGGCCGCGCGGATCGCCGCGATGCCGGGCGCGCCGTCGGGGCTGGAGCGGGTGCGGTGGAAGCCGTCGCCCTTCTCGCCGCAGCCGAGCACGTAGCCGAGGATGGTGGCACCCCGCGCCCGCGCGGCCTCGGCATCCTCCAAGACCAAGGCGCCGGCGCCCTCGCCCATGACGAAGCCGTCGCGGTTCTTCGAGAACGGCTTCGAGGCGCCTTCCGGCGGGTCGTTCTGGGTCGAGAGGGCCGAGAGCAGGGAGAACCGGATGAGGGATTCGGGGTTCACCGAACCGTCCGTGCCGATGCAGAGCGCCGCCTTCACCTCGCCCCTGCGGATCGCCTCGACGCCGAGCTGGATCGCGGTGGCGCCCGACGAGCAGGCGGTGGAGAGCGAGATCGGCGAGCCCCGGGTGCCGAAGCGGTCGGCGATGTGGTCGGCCACGGTGCCGAAGATGAACAGGTCGTGCCAGGCGTCGAAGCGGCGGCTGGCGGCGGCGCGCTGGAGGTCCGAATAGGTGATCGGCCCGTCCTGGCCCGACGCCTCGGCCATGGCCCGGCGCTGGGGCCATTCCATCTCGACGGGGGGCACGGCGATGAACAGGGCGCCGGGAAAGTCGCCCCGGGTGCCGAGGCCCGATTGCGCGATGGCCTCCTCGGCGGCCTCCTCGGCGAAGCGCTGCGACAGGGCGGGTGCCACCAGCGGATCGGTGTCGAGGAAGTCGACGGTGCCGGCGATGCGGGTCCGCAGACCTTCCGTGGAAAAGCGCTTGATGGTGTGGATGCCCGAGCGCCCGGCGGTCAGCGCCGCCCAGTTGTCGGCCTGGCCCTGGCCGAGCGAGGTCACGATGCCGAGGCCCGTGACCGCCACCAGGGGCCGGCCCTTGCTGTCGCGGAAGGAAGTGTCAGTCATCGCGCCGTTCTACACCGTTTCGCGGGTTGTGCCCGGTCAGACCGCGCACACGCGGATCACGCCCTCGCCGCGCCTGTGGCCGACCGTGGTGATGGCGACCTCGCGGGCGCGCCCCTCCGCCACGAGGCCGGCCGCGAGGGCCGCGCCGAAGGGCGCCGTCACCTCCAGGGTGTGGCCGATGACGTCGCCGAGGGCCGTCACGGGCACGCCCGGCGCGAGGCGGGCGAGCGCCGCGCCCTCCTCCGCCGTGATGCCGGCGACGCCCGTGGCGCCCGAGATCACATGGTCGGCGGCGTCGATTCCGGCGGCCCGCCACAGCGTCTCGACACTCCGCGCCGTGGCGCCGGGGTCGCGCCGGGAGCGGTCGCTCTGGACCGGCATGAGACGGGCGAGCGCCGTGGCGCCGCGCGCCCGGGCGTGCTCGGCCGATTCGAGGACGAGGAAGGCCGCACCGCTGCCGAGGATGAACCCGGCCTCCCCCGCACCGTCCCGCGAAAACACCGGCCGGAAGGGTTTGGCGCGCAGGTATCCGCCCATCTCGTGGATCACCATCACGTCCGGGCGCTCGGCGCTGTAGGAGCCGCCCACCAGCATGCAGTCGACCTGACCCGAGGCGATGCGACCTTGCGCGATGCGCAGGGCGTCGGTGCCGGCGGCCTCCTCGCCCATGAAGGTGCGCGACGCCCCCGTGACCCCGTGGACGATGGCGATGTTGCCCGCGAGCAGGTTCGAGAGCTGGGCGAGGAACAGGGTCGGGCGCAGGTCGTTGAGCAAGCGCTCGTTGAGGTAGGCGCCGGCATCCGCGGCCTCGCGAAGCCCCGTGAGGATCGCCCCGTCCACCTCCGTGTCGCGCTCGCCGCCGCCGCAGGCGACGACGAGGTGCATGGCGCCCTTCAGGGCCGCGTCGCCCTTGAGCCCGGCTGAGTCGAGGGCGAGGCCGGCGGCGTAGACGCCGAGCCGCTGCCACGGCTCCATCTGGCGCTGGTCGGATTTCTTTGGAATTTGCCCGTCCAGCGCCAGCGGCGCCACGGGATGCACCGTGTAGGGGGCGAACCGCTCGGTGTCGGTCCGCGCCGGCGCGCCGGCCGTGAGCGCGTCGAGATGCGCCCGGAGTCCCTCCCCCGCGCAGGAGACGAGGCCGAGGCCGGTGACGACGACGTCGCTCATGCTGGCTCCGGTTCCGTCGCGATCCCGGCGAGATCCAGGAGGCCGATCCGTTGCGCCCGCGCGCGCATGGGCGCGTCGAGGCCGTCGGGGAACGGCATGGTGCGGAAGCGCAGTTCGGCGCTGCAGAGCGGCTTGCCGTCGTGCCGGATGGCGGCCTTCGTCACCGCGTAGCCCGAGCCGTCATGCTCCAGGCTCGCCTCGATCACGAGGTCGGCGCCGGGGCCGACGAAGGCGCGGAACCGCGCCTTGTCCACGCCCATGAGGAACGGCATCTGCTTGAAGCCGAGATGGGCCAGGATGAGGTAGCCCGAGGCCTGGGCCATGGTCTCGGTGAGCAGCACGCCCGGCACCAGGGGATGGCCGGGAAAGTGCCCCTCGAAGACCGGGCTCTCCATCGGCACCCGCGACAGGGCCTCGATCCGGCCGGCGGCCCGGTCCAGAACCGTCACCGCGTCGATCATCTCGAAATATTCGAGCCGCATGTGTGGATTTCCGGCGGCTACGAGGCTTTGGCGGCCTTCTCGGCGACGAGGGCGTCGATGCGGGCGCAGAGGTTCTTGAGGACGAAGTACTCCTCGGCCGGGACCTTGCCCTCGTTGACCTCCTGGGTCCAGCGCTCAAGGGGCAGCTTGATCCCGAAGGCCTTGTCCACCGCGAAGGCGATGTCGAGGAAGGCGAGGGAATCGATGCCGAGATCGTCGATGGCGTGGCTTTCCGGCGTGATGGTGTCGCGCGGAATGTCGGCGGTGTCGGCGATGATCTCCGCGACGCGGTCGAAGGTGGCGGTCTGGGTCAGGTCGGACATGCGTTCTCGCCGTGTTTGCTGGATATCCCGCCACCCCGGCCCGCGCCGACGATGGCCGGACCTTGAGGCCGGCCCATGATGCCCGGTGCCCCCCGGTCGCGCAGCATGCCCTGCCGGACGACGCCGTGCGCCGCCGTTGAAAGATGAAGGCGGTCCCTTACACGAGGGGGGTAGGCCGGGCAACCGTGCCGCTTTTTTCCATGGTTGCCGGACCGTGGGGCCGGAGCCATTCCGCACATCGCCCGTGAGGCCTAGATGGGGCGAGGCGGTCCGTGCGGACACGCCGCCGAATCCCTCCGAGGCATCACACCATGGCCCTGCCCCCTTCGGCCCTGCTCCCTTCGGCCCGGCCCCCCCGCGCCGCCGATCCGGCGCCGCCGCCCCCGCCCGGCGCCCTGACGCCGCGCGCGCAGGGCGTCGCCCGCGTCCTCCTCGTGGCCGGGCTCGCCGCCCTCGGGCTCTGGGTGCTGCACCCGTTCCTGCCGGCTTTGGCCTGGGCGGTGATCCTCGCCATCGCGCTGGGTCCTCTCTACGCCCGGGCCGAGCGGCGCTGGCCGCCGGGCCGGCACAACCTGCTGCTGCCGATCCTGTTCACCCTCGCGGTCGCCCTCGTCTTCCTCCTGCCCCTCGTGGTCCTCGGCATCCAGGCGGCGCGGGAAGCCCACGACGTCGTCGCCCTGGCGCGCGCCGCCGAGGAGACCGGCCTGCCGGTGCCGGAGATGCTGTCGCGGCTGCCCTTCGGCGGGGCGCAGGCGAGCGCGTGGTGGGCCGAGAATCTCAGCCATCCGAAGGCGGGCGCCGACCTCCTGCATCACCTCGACAATTCCACGGCCATCGGCCTGTCGCGCAGCCTCGGGGCGCAGATCGTCCGGCGCGTCGTGCTGTTCGGCTTCAGCCTCGTCGCCCTGTTCTTCCTGTTCCGGGACGGGAAGCTCGTGGCCGCCCAGGTGCTCACGGCGAGCGCCCGCCTGTTCGGCCCGCGCGGCGAGCGCGTCGCCCGCCAGATGGTGGCCTCGGTCCACGGCACCGTCGACGGCCTCGTCCTCGTCGGCCTCGGCGAGGGCGTGCTGCTGGGGATCGTCTACTACTTCGCCGGGGTGCCGCACCCGGTGCTGCTCGGGGCGCTGACGGCCGTGGCGGCCATGATCCCGTTCGGGGCGCCCCTGGTCTTCGGCGCCGCCGCCCTGGTGCTCCTCGCCGCCGGCTCGGTGGTTCCGGCGGCGGTCGTCGTCGCGGCGGGCTTCGTCGTCACCTTCGTCGCCGACCACTTCGTCCGCCCCGCCCTCATCGGCGGGACGACGCAGCTGCCCTTCCTCTGGGTGCTTCTGGGGATTTTGGGTGGTGTCGAGACGTTCGGGCTGCTCGGCCTGTTCCTCGGGCCCGCCGTGATGGCGGCGCTGATCTTGTTGTGGCGGGAGTTCACGGGCGGGGAGCGTGCGAGCCGCGCCCCGTGATCCTTCTCCCCTCTGCGGGAGAAGGTGGCCCGCGAAGCGGGTCGGATGAGGGGAGCACTGCCCTATCTCGGTAAGTCGCGCTGCCCCTCTCCCGGTCGCTCCGCGACCACCCTCCCCCGCAAGGGGGGGAGGGTTTCCGCAAGAGGCCCGAAACGAAAAAAGGCCCCGCCCTTTCGGGCGGGGCCTTCGTTCACCGGATGGCTTGTCGGCCTACGCCGCGAGCGAGCGCAGCACGTAGGGCAGGATTCCGCCATTGCGATAATACTCGAGCTCGTCGAGGGTATCGATCCGGCAGGTGAGCGGCACGTCCCGCTTGGTGCCGTCGGCCGAGGTGATCTGGGCCACCATGGTCTGGCGCGGCTTGAGATCGCCCGACAGGCCGAGGATGGTCACGGTCTCGTCGCCCTTGAGGCCGAGCGAGGCCCAGCTCGTGTCGCCCTGGAACACCAGGGGCACGATGCCCATGCCGACGAGGTTCGAGCGGTGGATGCGCTCGAAGCTCTCCGCCACCACGGCGCGGACGCCCAGCAGCTTCGTGCCCTTGGCCGCCCAGTCGCGCGACGAGCCGGTGCCGTATTCCTTGCCGGCGAACACCACCAGCGGCGTGCCCTCGGCATGGTACTTCTGCGCGGCGTCGTAGATGAACATCCGCTCGCCCGAGGGCTGGAACAGGGTCCAGCCGCCCTCGACCACGTTGCCGGCCTCGTCGCGGACCATCTGGTTCTTGATGCGGATGTTGGCGAAGGTGCCGCGCATCATGACTTCGTGGTTGCCGCGCCGCGTGCCGTACTGGTTGAAGTCCTGCACCCGGACCTGATGCTCCTGCAGGTAGGCGCCGGCCGGGGAGTTCGCCCGGATGTTGCCCGCCGGGGAGATGTGGTCGGTGGTGATGGAATCCTGGAACAGGCCGAGGATGCGGGCATCGACCACGTCCTCGACGGGGGCGGGCGTCTTGGTCATACCCTCGAAATAGGGCGGGTTCTGCACGTAGGTGGAGGTCGAATCCCACTGGAAGGTCTCGGCCTCGGTGACCTCGACGGCCTTCCAGTAATCATCGCCGCCGAACACGTCGGCGTAGCGCGACTTGAACAGGGCCGAGGTGATGTTGGCCTCGATGAACTCCGCCACCTCCGCCGTGGAGGGCCAGATGTCCCTGAGATAGACGGGCTGGCCGTCCGACCCGGTCCCGAGCGGCTCCGTGGCGAGATCGACCTGCATGGAGCCGGCCAGCGCGTAGGCGACGACGAGGGGCGGCGAGGCGAGGTAGTTCGCCCGCACATCCGGGTTCACCCGGCCCTCGAAGTTGCGGTTGCCCGACAGCACGGCGGCGGCGACCACGTCGTTGTCGTTGATCGCCTTCGAGATCGCGGCCGGCAGCGGGCCGGAATTGCCGATGCAGGTGGTGCAGCCGAAGCCGACGAGGTTGAAGCCCAGGGCATCGAGCGGCTGCTGCAGGCCGGCGCTGGCGAGGTACTCGGCCACCACCTGGGAGCCGGGGGCGAGCGAAGTCTTCACCCAGGGCTTCGAGCGCAGGCCCTTGGCGACCGCGTTGCGGGCGAGCAGCCCCGCGCCGATCATCACGCTCGGGTTCGAGGTGTTGGTGCAGCTCGTGATGGCGGCGATGACCACGTCACCGTGGCCGATGTCGAAATTGGCGCCCTCCACCGCGTAGCGCTTGGCGATGTCGGCCGCGCGCTTGAACTCGGTCTCCATGGAACCGGCGAAACCGGGCTTGGCCGCATCGAGCAGCACCCGGTCCTGCGGGCGCTTGGGGCCGGCGAGCGACGGGCGCACGTCGCTCATGTCGAGCTCCAGCGTGTCGGTGAAGACCGGATCGGAGGTCTGGGCGTCGCGCCACATGCCCTGCGCCTTGGCGTAGGCCTCGACCAGGGCGATGCGGTCGTCCGTGCGGCTGGTGACGGTGAGGAAGTCGATGGTCTTCTGGTCGATGGGGAAGAAGCCGCAGGTGGCGCCGTATTCCGGGGCCATGTTGGAGATGGTGGCGCGGTCGGCCACCGCCATGTCGTCGAGGCCGGGGCCGTAGAACTCCACGAACTTGCCCACCACGCCCTTCTTGCGCAGCATCTGCGTGACCGTCAGCACCAGATCGGTGGCGGTGGTGCCCTCGGGTAGCTTGCCCGACAGCTTGAAGCCGACGACCTCCGGAATCAGCATCGACAGCGGCTGGCCGAGCATGGCCGCCTCGGCCTCGATGCCGCCCACACCCCAGCCGAGCACGGCGAGGCCATTGACCATGGTGGTATGCGAATCGGTGCCGACGAGGCTGTCCGGATAGGCGATCTCGGTGCCGTTCTCGGCCTTGGTCCATACGGTCTGCGACAGGTATTCCAGGTTCACCTGGTGGCAGATGCCGGTGCCGGGCGGGACCACGGAGAAGTTGTCGAACGCCGACTGGCCCCATTTCAGGAAGGTGTAGCGCTCGCCGTTGCGCGAATATTCAAGCGCCACGTTATCGGCGAGCGCCTTCGGGGTGCCGAACTCGTCGACGATCACCGAGTGGTCGATGACGAGGTCGACGGGCACCAGGGGATTGATCTTCTGGGGGTCGCCGCCCAGCGCCACCATGGCGTCGCGCATGGCCGCCAGGTCGACGACGGCGGGCACGCCCGTAAAGTCCTGCATGAGGACGCGGGCGGGGCGGAAGGCGATCTCGGTCTCGGTCTTGCCGCGGTTCTCCAGCCACGCGACGGTGGCGGAGATGTCGCCCTTCTTCACCGAGCGGTCGTCCTCGAACCGCAGGAGGTTCTCGAGGATCACCTTCATGGAGAACGGCAGGGCGGTGGCATCGGCCAGACCCGCCTTCTCCGCATGGGGGATCGAGTAGTAGGTGTAGGACTTGTCCCCGACGGTGAGGGTCTGGCGGGACTGGAAGCTGTCGAGCGATGCCACGGCGTTATTGATCCTCGCGAGCGGTTGGTCGAACACGCGCAGGCATAACCTGCGCCACGAAATTCGTGCTCGGCTGGGTGCGCTTTCGAAGCGCGCGCCGCTCCGGGGGTGCCCGGACAGGTTGTTGCGCGAAGGGCGATTTGGACGCCCTGAGACTCGCGCGGCGCAGCCTGACGCCCGTATAGAACACTTCGAAACTGGCCGCTACCGGCGGCCTGACAGAGCGCCGCGTCTGTCGTCGGCGGGAGGGGCTATGCCGCGACGAGGTGCGCGAAATCCGCGCCTTCGGCGACGTGTTCGGAGGCATCGAGGATTTCGATCCCGACGACACGTCCGGCGGCATCGAAATCGAGCATGATGCCCGGGCGCACCTCCTCGCTCCCGACGATCGTGGCGTCGGCGAGCTGCACGTAGAGTGCGTCCGCCTCACGGTCATACCGGGATTTCATCGGTTCCGGGCCTCCGGCCACGATCGAGGAAGGCTGTGATCACGTGAAAGGTCGAGGCTGATCGTATCACATAAACCACGCGAAGCACGCGGCCGTCCCGTTCCGGCAGGGCGCGGAAGGCCCGCCTTCGATCCGGATGCCGGGGATCGGGCTCGACGGCATCCGGGGTCAGGATCGTGTGCTCCACCCAGGCCTGGTCCAGGGCACGCAGTGCGATCTGGTCCCGCGCATGTTGCGTGTAGGTGAAGATCGGGACCAGCATGAGACCCGCCCGGCGCAGCCTCAACCCGGCATAGAACACGTTGAAACTGGCCGCTACCGGCGGGCTGACAGAGCGCCGCGTCTGTTGGCTGTGGGGGGCGCCCACCTGCCGGCTGCGTGGACGTCATGGGTGGAAGCGCGCTAGATTGGGCTCTGGACCGGAGATGCCGATGATCGCCCTTCGCCTGCCGCCCGAGATCGAGGATCGCCTCGCAGCCCTGGCACGGCGCACGGGCCGCAGCACGGACGACTACGCTCGGGACGCGATCCTCGATCACCTGAAGGATATCGAGTAAGATATCGAGGATGTGGAATTGGCCGAAAGCCGGCTCGAAGCCATTCAGCGCGGAGAAGCTAGTACGATTCCGCTTTCCGAGGCGATGGCCCGGTATGGCCTGGCGGATTGAGTTCGACCGTTCGGCCGAACGGGAACTCGCCAAACTCGATCCCGCCTCGGCCGAACGGATCCTCAGGTTCCTACGCCATCGGATTTCGCCCCTCGACAATCCCCGGGTGATCGGCAGTGCCCTCACGGGCACCTCTGGCGGTATCGCGTGGGTGATTTTCGGGTGATCGTCGGTATCGAGGACCACGCCTTGCGAATCCTCGTGGTGAGCGTCGGAAATCGCCGCTCGGTCTATCGTTGAGATCGTTTTGCGGTAGACGCGTCTTCGACGACGCGTGATCGCGCGGTCACACATTCCCTGAAGGCTTACGGACAGGCGCTTGATCCAGACAATCCCGTGCGGCTGACCGCCCAAAACCTCACCGTCCGCCGCTCCGGCCGCCGCATCTTCTCGGACGTGTCGTTCACCCTCGATGCGGGCGAGGCCCTGATGGTCACCGGGCGCAACGGCGCCGGCAAGTCGACCCTGCTCGCCGTGCTGGCCGGCCGCCTGAAGCCAGAGGCCGGGACGCTCACGGTGGCGAAGGTCGGCGAGGCGACCCTGCCCGAGTGCCTGCACGTGGTCGGCCACCGCGACGGGCTGAAAAGTCCGCTGACGGCCGAGGAGAACCTCGCCTTCGCCCGCGACCTTCTGGGGATGCCCACCGCGAGCCCGCGCGCCGCCCTGGAGGAACTCGGCCTCGGCCACGCCCTGAAACTGCCCGTCGCCTATCTCTCCGCCGGGCAGCGCCGCCGGGTGGCGCTCGCCCGTCTCCTCGTCTGCCGGCGGCCGCTCTGGCTCCTCGACGAGCCGACGGCGGCCCTCGACGTCGCCTCGCAGGGGGTGCTGGCCGGCATGATGGCGCGCCACCGGGCGGAAGGCGGCCTCGTCATCGCGGCGACCCACCAGGCCCTCGGCCTCGACGGCGCCCGCGAGCTGCGCATCGCGCCGGCCCGACCCGACGCACGGGCATCCCAAACCGCCGCGACCGGAGACGTGTGGTGGTGATGCGCGCCCTCAAGGCCCTCGTCGCCCGCGACCTCGCGCTGGCCGCCCGGGTCGGCGGCTCGGGGGCGCTGTCCCTCGTGTTCTTCCTCATGATCGTCGCCGTGGTGCCGTTCGCCCTCGGACCCGACCTCAACCTGCTGTCGCGGATCGGCCCGGCCATCCTGTGGCTGGCCGCCGTCCTCGCCACTCTCATCGGCCTCGACCGCCTGTTCCAGGCCGACGAGGAGGACGGGTCCCTCGACCTCATGACCGGCGCCCCGGTGCCCATGGAGCTCGTGGTGCTCGCCAAGGTGCTGGCGCACTGGCTCACCACCGGCCTGCCGCTGGCGCTGGCCGCCCCCCTGTTCGGCCTGCTCGTGGCGCTGGACGGCACGGCCATGGCCGCCACCAGCCTGACCCTGCTGGTGGGGACCCCGGCGCTGACCTTCATCGGCGCCGTCGGCTCGGCGCTCACCGCCTCGATCCGGCGCGGCGGGCTGATCCTCGCCGTGGTGGTGCTGCCCCTGATGATCCCGACCCTGATCTTCGGCGTCTCGGCGAGCGAGGCGGCGCTCGGCGGCACGGTGCCGTTCACGACGCCGCTCGCCATCCTCGCCGCCCTCACCCTCATCGCCGGCGTGGTCGGCACCCTGGCCGCCGCCGCGGCGCTCCGCTGGAGCGAATGACGGGTCTGTGACCTTCGGTCCGGCGAACCGGGCCGGGGCCCGGCGCTTGTCCCGTCGAAGGCCCCCAACGGGGCCGCACGACGGAGTTCCCATGGTCGATCACCCCAAGCCCCCGTTCCCGCAGCCGCCGATTCCCTATCCGGGCCAGTCTGGAGAGATGGTTCCGAAGCCGGATCACGGCGAGGAGAGCTACAAGGGCTCGGGCAAGCTCGCGGGCAAGGTCGCGCTCATCACGGGTGGCGACAGCGGCATCGGCCGGGCGGTGGCCATCGCGTATGCCCGCGAGGGCGCCGACATCGCCTTGAGCTATCTCGACGAGCACGACGACGCCCGGGACACCGCCGCCTGGGTGGAGAAGGCCGGCCGCCGCGTCGTCCTGCTGCCCGGCGACGTCGCCGATCACCGCCACTGCGCGAATCTGGTCGAGAAGACCGTTTCGGAATTCGGCCACCTCGACATCGTCGTCAACAACGCGGCCTTTCAAAAACTTGCCGACACCCTCGAGGACATCGAGATCGCCGACTGGGACCGGCAATACGCCGTCAACGTCCACGCGATGTTCTACATCCTGAAGGCCGCCTCGCCGCATCTGAAGGCGGGGGCGTCCATCATCAACACCTCGTCGGTGAACGCCAAGAACCCGGTGGAGCAGCAGCTCGCCTACTCGTCCACCAAGGCGGCGATCGCCAACATGACCACCAACCTCGCCAAGATCCTCGGGCCGCGCGGCATCCGCGCCAACGCGGTGCTGCCGGGGCCGATCTGGACCCCGCTGATCCCGGCGACCATGTACACCGAGCAGGTCGAGACCTTCGGCTCGAAGACGCCGCTCGGCCGCCCCGGCCAGCCGGCCGAACTCGCCGGCGCCTACGTGCTCCTGGCCTCCGACGAGGGCAGCTATATGAGCGGGGCGATGATCGCCGTGACGGGCGGCATGGTTACGATCTGAGCCGAAGCCCCTCGCGCGGCCTCAGGCCGGGCGCATCAAGCCGCGCGCGTCGAGGTAGCGTGCGAGGGTGTCGGCGGAGGCGCGTGGGTCGGCCAGGGCGACGTAGGTGTCGGGCCGCAGGAGGTAGGCCGCGTCGCGGGCGAGTCCGGCGCGGCCATACTCGGAATGCCAGTCGAAGACGTGGAGCGGGATGTTTCGCGAGGCACAGGCATCCCGCAGCTCCGGGGCGGCGCGCCCGTAGACATGGACCTGCCAGGCGATGGCGGTGAGCGGCGCGTGATTGTCCGTGCCGCCGATGGCGATCCAGGGAAGGCGGTCGCCGCCCCGGACCGTGCCGGCCACGCCCTGGCTCAGGGGGCTGTCGTGGTAGGTCAGCGCCGTCTGCGAGACCAGGCGGAACAGGCGCTTCCGCACGGCGGCGAGGCGGTAGGCGGCCCCCATGAGGGATGGGGCGATCCGGGTCCGCACGAGGTCGGCGATGCGGCCCTCGGCGGTGACGACGCCGAAGATGCGGTCGGTGGTGGCCACCAGGGTGCGGGCGAAGGCCCGGCGCTCGGTCTCGTAGGTGTCGAGGAGGCTGTCGGGGGCCTGTCTCTTCACCACGGCGGCGAGCTTCCAGGCGAGGTTGATCGCGTCGCCGAGGCCGGTGTTCATGCCCTGCCCGCCGACGGGGCTGTGCACGTGCGCGGCATCGCCGAGGAGGAACACGCGCCCGCGTCGGAAACGGTCGGTGACCCGATGGTGGACGCGGTAGGTCGAGAACCAGTGCACCGCCGCGACGCCGACGCTCAAAGCCGCCACGGCATGGTGGCCGACATCCTCGAAGGTGAGATGGTCGGGGTCCTCGATCCGATCGTCCCGCACGGTGCCGATGAGGCGGTACCGTCCGCCCTGGCCGTAGGCGATGAGGGCGACGAAGTCCGAGGTCGCGAGGCTGAGGTGGATCTCCCCGTCGGGTGCGAGGCCACGGACCTCGACATCGGCGACGTAGAAGATCTGGCGGTAGGTCTCGCCCGGAAAGCCGGCGCCGATCTGCTGCCGGACCAGGGAGCGCGCGCCGTCGCAGCCGGCGAGCGCGCGCGCCGTGCAGGTTTCCTCGGAACCGTCCGGCCCGCGCAGGCGGGCGCCGACCTGCCCGCCCGCCTCCGTGACCTCGAGCAGCTCCGTCTGCCACTCGACACTGATCCCGAGAGCCTGGAGGCGTTCGACGAGAAGCCGCTCGTGCTGGTCCTGGGGGTAGATCAGGACGAACGGGTAGGGCGTCAGCGTCGCCCCGGCTTCACCGAACCCGATCCGCGCCCTGCGCCGCCCCTCGGCCCAGAGATTGATGGCCGGGTTGCGGTGGCCGGCGGCGATCACGGCGTCGGTGAGATCGAGCTGGCGGTAGAGTTCGAGGGTGCGCGCCTGCACCGCCATGGCGCGGGAGGTGGTTCCGGGACCGGAGGCCTTGCTGACGATGCGGACCCGGATGCCCAGACGGGTCAGCCAGAGCGCGAGGACGAGGCCGGTCGGGCCGGCTCCAACGATCAGGACATCCTGCATGCCCCCTCTCCCACTGCGCCGCGCGACACCCCCCGATCACCGCCGGTTTCCGCTCCGGGCGCGACGGCACGGCGGGCGTTCGGTTGAGAGACGCTTATAGCACCGGGTCGGCGTCGATTCGCATCTTCAGGATCGCGTAGGGCGGCTGCTGCCGGTCCTCGCCGCCGTTGTATTCCGGCCGGCGGTTCACCTGGGCCGACGAGATGTGGAGCCAGCGGTCTTGGGTGATCCAGAACGTGTCGGCCCAGATCAGGCGCGGGTCGGAGGCAAGGATCTCGACGCTGCCGTCGGGGTTGCGGCGGCCCACCGCGTTGAATTCCTGCATGGCGAGATAGACCCGGTCCTTCGAATCCGTGGTGAGGCCGCCGGTCATGCCCTTCTCGCCGAGGTCCTCGACGGCCGCCGCCACGGCGGCGTCGGTGGCTCCCGGGTCGAGGAGGGCGGCGGTGTCCACCGCGTAGAGGTGGCGGCCGATGAGGGGGGCGTAGTACAGGCGCCGCCCGTCGGGGCTGAGCGCGATGCCGTTGGCGCCGCCCTGGACCGGACGGGGCGGGGCGCCGCCCTTCCGCTGCACCACGGCGCGGCCCTCGACGAACTTCGTCAGTCCCTTCTGCGACTTGGTGCTGGCGTGACCCTGGAGGCGCCGCACCACCCGCCCCGTGACGAGGTCGACGGCGAGGATCGCCCCCTCCCCGTCCTGGCCCTGATCGGTGATGTAGGCGCGGGCGTAGCCGTCGCGGATGTCGATGCGCAGGTCGTTGAGGGACGAGGTCGGGGTGATGCCGGATTCGAGGGGGACCATCCGGAGGATGCGGTTCTGCGCGATGTCCATCTGTACCAGCTTGGCGCCGCCCTTCACCGGCGGCCCGGCGCCGTCGGGCAGTCCGGCATCGAGGAGCCACAGGGTGTCGTCCCGGTCGAACACGCCGTTGGGCACGTGGAACAGGCTCGCCTGGGGTTTGGTCGTGTCGGGCTGGTTGGTCGCCAGGTCGGGATAGGGTTTCACCCCACCGCCGGGGAGAACCTCGCCCAGGGTGTAGGGCACCTTGGCGTCGAAGCGCGGCATCATGACGAAGGCCCGGCCCCCGCGCGCGATGGCGAGGCCCGTCGGCGTCGAGGGCGCGTCGGCGGTGAAGGCGAGTTCGAGGCCGCCGGGCGTGCGATCCGTCGTCACCGCGCCGGGCCCGGTCTTCTCGGGTTCGGTCCTCGCGGTCGCACGCGAAGCGGAAAGGGCGGCAGCCCCGGTGAGGCCGGCGGCGAGGAGGTCGCGTCGGGCGAGGGTCATGGGGGGTCCCGCAGGTTCGTGAGGGAGATCAGCCGTGCGCCGCGCCGCGGACCTTGAGGTCGATGGCGTGGATCGCGGGGCCGGACGCGATGAAGAGGCGGCGCCCGTCGGGGCCGCCGAAGGTGACGTTGGCCGCGTCCATCGCCGTGGCGATCCGCCCGAGGAGCCGGCCGTCGGGGGCGTAGATGCGCACGCCGTCGCCGCAGGCGGCGTAGACCCGCCCGTCGGCATCGACCGTGAGCCCATCCGGCACGCCCGCCTCCACCGTCGCGAAGGTGCGCGGGGCCGTGAGGGTGCGCCCGTTCTCCACGGGGAAGGCCATGATGGCGCGGGCACCCTCGGGATTGAGGGAGCCGCCGGTGTCGCTGACGTAGAGGAGGCGCCCGTCCGAGCTGAAGGCGAGGCCGTTGGGCTGGTCGAGGGCGTCGCTCATGCCGGCGAGCGTCCCGTCGGGGTCGATGCGGTAGACCCGCCGGGCGGCCTGCGCCGGCGCGCGGACGATCCCCTCGTCCGGCATGGAGATGCCGAAGATGGGATCGGTGAACCAGATCGCCCCGTCGGGCGCGAGGGCCGCGTCGTTGGGCGAGTTCAGGGGCTGATCGCGGTAGCGGTCGGCCAGGACCGTGAGGGAGCCGTCGGCCTCGGCCCGAACCACCCGCCGGCCCCGGTGCTCGCAGGTGACGAGGCGCCCCTTGGCGTCGCGGGTGTTGCCGTTGGCATTGTCGGACGGATCGCGGAAGGTTTTGACCCCGCCGTCGTCGCCGATGACGCGCATGCGGTTGGCCCTGACGTCGCTGAAGACGAGGCCGCCGAGGCCCGGCGCGTAGCACGGCCCCTCGCACCACCGTCCCCCGGAATACAGGGTGGCGAGGCGCGCCTGCGGATCGACCACGGCGGCGAAGTCCGGATCGTCGGTGTGCAGGGCCGCCGCGGCGAGGGCGCCCCGCGGGGCGGCCGCGAGCGCGAGGCCTAGGCCGGCCTGGCGGAGGAAGCTGCGTCGGAGCATCGTCGCCCAAGATTCGAGGGAAGAGATTCGAGGAACAGGATTCCAAGACGAGAAGGCGGGCGGCCCGCGAAGGCCGCCCGGTCCGAAGGGTCAGCGCGCCGGCTTGGTGGAGCCGGTGGCGTCCGGGGCGGCCGGCTTGAAGCTCCAGAGGTCGGTCGGCAGGGCCGCCGGGGCGTCGGGCTTGTAGAAGGCCGAATCCTGGATGCGCGAGGTGGTGACGTAGAGCGTCCCGTCCGGGCCTTCACCGAAGGTGTCGGGCCAGCGCAGGCGCGCATCCTTGATCAGGGTGGCGGTCGCCGACCCCTTGGCCGTGAGGTCGCGCACCTTGATGGAATCGTCTTGGGGCGAGGTGATGTACATCCGCCCGTCCTTCCGGGAGATGATGAGCCCGTCCGCCGGGCCGTTCTCGCCCACGACCTCGATCTTGCCCGCCAGGCTCTTGTCGGCGAGCGTCGTGGGCATCAGGGCCGTGGTGACGCCCTCGGCCAGCGCCTCCGTCGGCAGGCTGTAGAGGGTCTTCCCCTTGATCGCCTGCCAGTAGAGCGTCTTGCCGTCCGGCGAGAGGGCGAGGCCGTCGGCGGCGAACTCGACGCCGCGCCCGTCGGGCCGGCGCAGGGGCTTGCCGTCATAGGTCACGGTCACGCTCTTGTCGGGCTGCGTCGCGGGATCGCCGTCGAGGACGCGGCGGGATACCCCGCTGTCGAGGTCCACCACGACGAGTGCGCCCCGGGCGCCCGAATCCGTGAGATAGGCGGTCTTGCCGTCGGGCGAGAAGCGCACGTCGTTGAGGTAGGAGCCCTGGGGCGCCACCGTGTCGTTGAACGCGATGGTCCGGCCCGGCTGGTTGGTCTTGAGGTCGATCTCGACGAGCTTGGCGCCGCCCGGCACCAGCGCCCCCATGGCGGGGGCGGCGGGATCGAGGACCCAGACGTTGCCGTCGGGGCTCGCCACCACGCTCTGGACGCAGATCCAGTGATCCTTGGCCGAGACCTCGTCCTTCTTGGCGTTGCGCCAGGAATTCCAGGCGGCATCGGGGAAGGGCACGACCTTGCCGTCCTTCACCTCGGCGACGGACACCGCCGTGTCCTCGGTCCAGCGCGGAAAATTGACGAAGATCCGGCCGTCCTTCGACACGGTGACGCCGGTGACCTGATGCTCGAAGCTCGCGACCTTGGTCAGGTCCGCCCCGCCGGGGGCGGGCTGTGCGATCGCCGGAGCGCCACCGAGCGCGGTCCCGGCGACGAGGGCCGCCAGGAGGGGGACGGCCAGGGTGGCGGCGCGGGCCGAAAGGCGGGTCGTAGGGGATGTCATGCGTTGGGGCATCGCGATCTCAGGGACAAGGATTTTATGGACAGGATAGTCGGTCTTCATGCAGACAACGCACGGACCTGCGGCCAAGCTTCATTGGATTTCGCGGTGCAAGACATAATCGCACCGCATGATCGCCCCCGCGGGCCGGTTCGACCCATCAGAGTTTCGGCCTATCACACGCCGGCGCCGCGACGGCGCGGGGCTGCGTAATCCCGTCGGGCGGGCGGCAGAGCTTGATTTTGAACTCATAATCTCAGTAACGGGTTCGTGATGAGGTCTCGCCTGTCGTAAGTGGTGTCTGCGAAATGTAGGCAAGACTCAACTTTATTTCAGGATTAAGGGATTATTAGGGATGCTGGTCATACAAACCCGGAAACGCGATGGAGCCGTTCCAGCGTAGGGGGCAGCGGTGATGTTTGATTTGGGCGCGCGCGCGACGCTGGACGCCATCGATCGGTCGCAAGCGCGTATCGAATTCGACCTGGACGGAAAGGTCCTGGATGCGAACGCACTCTTTCTCGGGGTCGTCGAGTACACCCTCGACGAAGTGCGGGGCCGGCATCACAGCCTGTTCGTCCCCCCCGGGGAGCGCGAGAGCGCGGCCTACAAGGAGTTCTGGCGGGACCTGAATGCCGGCCGGCATCAGGCGCGGGAGTTCATGCGGATCGCCAAGAGCGGTCGCGAGGTCTGGATCCAGGCCTCGTACAACCCGATCCTCAACCGCAGCGGCAAGGTCGTGCGGATCGTCAAGTTCGCCACCGACATCACCGCGCAGAAGCTGCGTGCCGCCCTCGACGCCGGCCAGATCGCGGCGATCAACCGGTCCCAGGCCGTCATCCACTTCACCCTCGACGGCGTCGTCACCGACGCCAACGCGAATTTCCTCGATGCCCTCGGCTACAGCCTCGACGAGATCAAGGGGCGGCATCACCGCCTGTTCGTGTCGCCGGACGAGCGCGACGGTCCGGCCTATGCCGGGTTCTGGCGTGCCCTGGCCGGGGGCGAGCACCAGTCGGGTGAATTCAAGCGGTTCGCCAAGGACGGGCGCGAGGTCTGGATCCACGGGGCCTACAACCCGATCCTCGGGGCGGACGGCAAGCCCTACGCGGTGGTGAAGTTCGCCACCGACGTCACGGCCGAAGTCGCCGACCGCAACCGGCGTCAGCAGGGCCAGCGCGTCATCGACCGCGACCTCGGCCAGATCACCGAGGCGATCTCCGACGTGAGCCGGCGGGCGGCGACCACGGCGGAAGCCGCGGCGCAGACCTCCGGCAACGTCCAGGCCGTGGCGGCGGGCGCCGAGGAGTTCTCGTCCTCCATCGAGGAACTGAGCCGGCACGCCGTCGAGGCCAAGGGCGCGGCGGACGAGGCCGTGATCCGGGCGGGCGAGGCCGGAACGATCATCTCCGGGCTCACCGCCTCGGCCGAGAAGATCGGCGAGGTGATCACGGTGATCCGCTCCATCGCCGACCAGACCAACCTGCTGGCGCTGAACGCCACCATCGAGGCGGCGCGGGCCGGCGAGGCGGGCCGGGGCTTCGCCGTGGTGGCGGCGGAGGTGAAGGCGCTCGCCAACCAGTCGTCCCGTGCCACGGAGGAGATCGGCACGCAGATCGCGGCGGTGCAGAGCTCGACGAATCAGGCGGTGCGCGCCATCGAGGCCATCGGCCGGACCATCGGGCATCTCAGCGAGATCTCGCTCAGCGTCTCCTCGGCGGTGACGGAGCAGGCGGCGGTCACCCGCGACATGTCGGTGAACATGCAGAACGCGGCCCAGAGCGTCGAGCTCGTCCGCCAGACCATGGACGGCATCGCCCGGGCGGCCCACGACGTCGACGCCTCGGTGCAGGCGGTGAGCGGCGCGGCCCGCGCCCTCGCGTGAGGCCGCGAGGGGGCTGCCCGACACCGTGCGGCAGCCTTCTCATCCGATCCTCCGGATGATTGCCCATGTCGCTTGCGGGATGTGTCGCTTGCGGGATGTGTCGCTTGCGGGATGTGTCGCTTGCGGGATGTGGTGAAGCGCGGGTCCCCTCTCCTGGAAGGAGAGGGACAGGGTGAGGTGTGTGGATTCTCCGGACCGTTCACGACCCTCACCCCAACCCGCTCCCAAACAAGAGAGGGAGTTCCGGTGCGATCGCTCGATCCGAAGCGATCCGTTGAATAGCCGTCCTATTCCAGGTCCTGCAGGTGGCGGGCGGCGATGAGGGAGGCCGCCGTGCGGTTCTCGACGCCGAGCTTGGCGTAGATGCCCTCGAGGTGCTTCGTCACCGTGCGGGGGCTGAGGCCCAGGATCTCGCCGATGTCGCGGCTGGCCTTGCCGCGCGACAGCCAGAGCAGCACCTCGGCCTCGCGCCCGGTGATGGGCAGGCGCGCGCGCAGGCGTTCGAGCCCGGCCTCCGTCGGGTCCCGGGCGAGGCGCAGGAGGATCTCGTCGCCGGTCCCGCCGATGAAGCTCACGGTGTGGGCGACCCCGTCCCCATCGGTCAGGGCCAGGGGGGGCGAGGCCGTGCCGGCAAGGCAGGCCCGCAGCCATACCTGCGCCTGCGGCGGCAGGCCGCCCCCGTCCGGGTCGGTCAGCCCCGCGAGCAGGCGCGCGGCCTGGGGCGTCGACCAAAGAACCGCGCCCCGCCCGTCCACGGCGAACAGGGTGCGGCCGGTGGTGTCGAGGGCGGCCCGCGCGCTCTGGGCCGCCCGGGCGCCCGCGAGGTGGACCCGGATGCGCGCCAGGATCTCGTCCGGCGCGATGGGCTTCGTGACGTAGTCGACCCCGCCCGCCTCCAGACCCTTCACGATGTGCTCGGTCTCCGACAGGCCGGTCATGAAGATCACCGGCACGTGGCCGAGGTGGCCCTTGGCCTTGAGGCGCCGGCAGGTCTCGAACCCGTCCATGCCGGGCATCACCGCGTCGAGCAGGATGATGTCGGGGGTGATCTCGT
>NZ_JAKSXV010000088.1 GCF_022829345.1 Methylobacterium sp. J-090
GCTACCAGCCGCCTGCGCCAGAGGTCCTCATCTGGCCAACCGAACCGAGCGGATCAGTGCCGTCCGCTCGCCCTGCCATCGTCACGCGACCGACGATGCACTAACTTCGAACATGGGCCACCGAACGGGGGCAGGCCAGCCCTGCCATCGTCACGCGACCTGACGTCCCCCCATCGCTTTGGTCCGGCTTGAGTGCGAGTTTTCCGGTTTTGTGAGACCCTGACGGGAGGAGCGGAGCCGTGAAGAAGAGCAGGTTCACCGAAGAGCAGATCGCCTTTGCGCTGAAGCAGGCCGAGACTG
>NZ_JAKSXV010000097.1 GCF_022829345.1 Methylobacterium sp. J-090
ACCACCGTGTCGGAGCGCTGGTCGCCGCGGTCGTCGAACACGCCGACGATGCGGATGCCGGACTCGGCCTGGGCGTCGAGGGCCCGGATGAGGTCCTCGGCCACGGGCCCGCCGCCGACGATCGCCGTGCGACGGTCGAAGCGGCCCTCTCGCATCTGGGCACCGATGATCCGGGACAGGGTGAACCGCCCGGCCACGAGGAGGCCGAGGCCCGCGACGAAGACGGTGCCGAGCCAGACCCGCGAGTAGTGGTCGGCGACCTTGGCGAAGACCATCACGGTCGCCACGACGAGGAAGACGAGGGTCCAGGCCGCCAGGAGGCGCAAGGCCGGTTTGACGAAACCGCGCAAGGCGCCGATGCGGTAGAGCCCGGTGACCTGGAACAGGATCACCGCAATGGCGGCGATGCCGAGGATCGCCGTGACGTAGCGCGGACCGAGGGGCACGAGTCCCGACAGCTGCAGCCACTGCGTGGCAAGCCCCGTGACGCCGATGAGGGCGAACTCGGCCACCCGCACGCAGCCCGCCAGGACCACGGGCGAGAAGGCCGAAGCCGGTGCCGGCCGGGCCGTGGCCTCGGCCGGGGGGATGGCCATCATGCCGCCGAGTGCAGTCGGTTCCTGACCGGTGGTCGGGAGCGGTCGTGCGGCGGCTTCCAGGAGGTCGCGGACGTCGAAGGCACTCATCGTCAAGGCTTCCGGACTTCAATCAGCGTCGCTGCGGCGGCGACAACGGACGTATTCTGTCGCGGAGGCCTCACGGAACGCTTAACGGACGTCCACGGCGACCGCTCTTGTTCGGATCACAGCGCCTGGTCTACTCCCACAGCAACGGCACGCGCGTCCGCACGGGCCCGGAACGCCGCGGCGTAGCCCGACAACACATCGGCGCCCATGCGTTTCATGGAGAAGCGCGCCTGCACCGAAGCGCCGAGATCGGCAAACCAGGCCGCGCGTGCATCAGGGGCTTCGTCGATCACCCGAACGATGGCGTCCTCGAGGGCGTCCGCATCCCGGGGGGGAACGAGGTGGGACGCCGCCGTCCCGAAGATCTCGGGGATCCCGCCGACATTCGTCGCCACCAGGGGATGCTGGGCTGCGGCCGCTTCGAGCACCACATAAGGCAGGGATTCGGCCAGGGACGGCACCACCATGATCCGGCCGCGGGCGAGCACCGCGCGGATGGGCTGGGGCGGCTCGAACGCCACGGCGTGTCCGAGCCCCATGGCTCGGACACGGGCGGCCAGGAGGTCGGCATCGGGACCGGACCCCACCATCAGCAGGCGCAGGCTCCGACCCTTTCGGCGCAGGTTCGCCAGGGCTTCGAGGAGGAAGGGCACGCCTTTGGCGTCGCGCAGTTCACCGATATAGAGCAGATCGTAGGCGTCGGCCGTCGGCGCCACGGGCAGGAATTCGGCTTCGCAGATACCGTTGTGGACGATGCGGGCCAGGCGGGGCCGCCCCGCATGGGCGCGGTGACGCCCGGCGACGTACTCGCTCTCGAACAGGAACACGTCCGTACGCAGGGCCAGGAGCCGCTCGACGCCCATGTAGAACCGGTGCCGGAGGGTGCCGGGCTTGTAGTTGTAGCTGCCGCCATGGGGTGTGTAGGCGCGGATGGGAACGGCTCCGGTCACCCGCGCCGTTCGGGCGTAGACGCCGCCCTTGGCTCCATGACCGTGCAGCACCGTGGCGCCCGTGACACGCGCCCGCTCGCCGAGCGTCCGAAGGGCGGTGAGATCCGAGTGGTGCGGATTGCGATGCATCGGGACGCGCACGACCCCGAGGGACAGGCTGGATGCGAGGTCCGCGAGCGCCTGAGCCGCGCGCTCGCCGCCGGTGCTCGCGTCACAGACGATTCCGACCTCATGCCCGGCGGCCGCCTGAAGCCGGGCGAGATCGACGACGTGGCGGAAAAGACCGCCAACGGGCGCCCGGAAGACGTGGAGGATCCGATGCGAGGTGGGGGAGACGCCACCGGTCGTGGCATCGGGGCGGGAGGCGATCGAGAGAGTTGCGGACGCGCTCACGGCGGGGTCTCCAGGCGGACGGGCGCGAGCGGCGACGCCCGGCTGCGCGTGATCCTGTCCCGGCGTGGTGGGAGGAGCGTTAAAGCCCCTGCTTTCGCGTGACACATCGTGGAATTGAGTTAGGCAATGCCTAACGGCGCGCGGCCAAGTCTTCAAAGAGTTCTATCTCTCGGCCATGCCGCATTCTCCTTCGCCGAACTAGCATCCCCTTCGGCGGAAAGATTTTAGAAGAAGCGCTCCTTGATCACGATCGTGTCGCCGGGCCGGACCGGATAGGTCATCGGCACGATGCCGGAGACGAGGCCGCCTTTGCCTTCGCGGGTCAGGACCGCGTAGTCGCGCGCCGCCCGTGGACCGAATCCCGCCGCGATCGCGACCGCCGTCTCGACGGCCATACCGTTGACGTAGGGGTACTGGCCCGACGTGGTGACTTCGCCGAGGATGTAGAACGGCCGGTAGGCATCGACCTCCACGGTGACGTGGGGCTCGCGCACGAAACCCGAGGCGAGCTTGGCCTCGACGGTGCGAGCGGCCTGCGCGGTGGACTGTCCGCCGACCTTGACGAGGCCGATGAGGGGCATCGCGATGCTGCCGTCCCCATCGACGGCGTAGATGTTGGAGAGGTTGTCCTGACCGAAGACGATGACCCGCAGCCGGTCGCCCGCCGACAGGGTGTAGCGCGCACCGATCGAACCCGTTGCGGTGGCGTCGAGCTGGTCGGTCCTGAAGTCGGGACGCAGGCAGCCGCCCAGCGCGAGGCTGGACGACAGAGCGAGAAGAAGTGTGCGCCGGTTCATCACCAATGCCGCCATGACCGAGAGTTCTGGACCGTAAGTTCTGGTCCCGATTCCTAGGGCCATATGGTTAATGAATGTTGATCCGGTCCTCGGATCGCTGGTGTCGAACTCGGACGCAGCGATCGGACGTCGCAGCCGACGCTGAAATGATTTCGATCCCGGGTTGTTTCGACCTCGGGCGATCTCGGTGTGTCTTAACCTGGAATCAACCTTAACGGCCTCGAATGGCACAACGACGGCCTCCCACGGCCGATGCCTCGTCCGAGGGTAGAGATCCGAACCATGCCCCGCTCCTCGCTGATCCGCCCCGGTCCGTCCCCATCGTCCAACCCGATCGCATCGAGGGCGGGGGAAGGCCTCGGGCTCAGCCAGCTCTCCCGTCTCCTGCGCCGGTCCTGGCGTTGGATCGCCGTCCCGACGGTGGTGGCGGGTCTGGGTGCCGTCGCCTTCGTGCAGGTGGTGCCGCCGCGCTACACCGGCGAGGCGAAGATCCTTCTCGAGAGCCGTGAGGCCGCCTTCACCCGCTCGAGCCAGGAGCGTGGGGAGCAGGCGGTCCCGATCGACGAGCAGGCCGTGGCGAGCCAGGTCCAGGTCGTGATGTCCCGCGATCTCGCCCGCGAGGCGATCCGCCGGCTCAAGCTCGTGGGCAATGCCGAGTTCGACCCCGATGTCGCCGGCATCGGTCCGGTGCAGCGCCTTCTCATGATGATCGGCCTCGCCAAGAATCCCCTGGAACGGGCACCGGAGGACCGGGTGCTCGAAGCCTATTTCGACCGACTCCTGGTCTACCCGGCGGGCAAGTCGCGCATCCTCACGGTGGAGTTCCGTGCGAAGGATCCGGAACTGGCCGCGCAGGCGGCCAACACCATCGCCGAACTCTACATCGCCTCCCTGGAGGCGGCCAAGACCGACACCGCCCGCTACGCTTCGACCTGGCTCGGCGGCAACATCGAGGCCCTGCGCACCCGCGTGGCCGAGGCCGAGGCGAAGGTGGAGGCGTATCGCGCCCGTAACGGCCTCATCGGCGGCGGCACGGCCAGCCAGCCCCTGAGCGCCCAGCAGCTCGGCGAACTCTCGACGCAGCTCTCGCAGGCCCGGACCGTCAAGGCGGACCTCGCCGGCCGGGCCAAGCTGATCAAGGAGATGATCAAGGACGGCCGCGCCTTCGAGATTCCGGATGTGGCCAACAACGAGATCATCCGCCGCACGGTGGAGCAGCGCATCACCCTGCGCGGACAGCTCGCTCTGGAATCCCGCACGCTCCTGCCGGCCCATCCCCGCATCAAGGAGCTGACGGCGCAGATCTCCGACCTCGATTCCCAGATCAAGGCCACCGCCGAGCGCGTGGTGCGGACCATGGAGAACGACGCCCGGATCGCTGAGGCCCGCGTCGAGAGCCTGGGCGCGGCCGTCGATTCCCAGCGCGACGTCGTCTCGAAGGGCAATTCGAGCGAAGTCCAGCTCAGGGCCCTCGAGCGCGAGGCCAAGGCCCAGCGCGAGCAGCTCGAATCCTACCTCTCCCGCTACCGCGAGGCCTCGGCCCGCGACGCCGAGAGTGCGACGCCGGCCGATGCCCGCATCGTCTCGCGCGCCGTGGTGCCGGAGGTCCCGTCCTTTCCCAAGAAGTCGCCGATCATCACCCTGGCGGTGGTCATGGCCCTGCTGTTCTCCACGGGCGGTGTCATCGCGCGCCACCTTCTCGTCGATCCCGACGATGGTCGGCGCCGGCGCGAGGACGAGGAAGCCGGCGCCGAGGCCGAGGCGGTCCAGCCGTCCGCCTCCGCGCGCTTCGCCTTCCCGGAGGCCTCGCCGGCCCTGGCCCGCTACGGCGTCACGGCCACGACCCGCTTCGAACCCATGGCCGCCGCGGCCGCCGCGTCGATCGCTCCGGTCCGAGCACCCGCCCGCCCCGGTGCCCCGGTGCCCGATCGGTTCGCGCTCGATGGCCTCGTGGTCCGTCTCGGCGAGGACGTGCGCGCCGGAACCGGACGGCGAATCCTGTTGGCGGAGACCGAGGATCAAGCGGACATCGATGGCCTCTCCGGCACCTTGTCGGGCGCCCTCGCCGAGATCCTGGCTCCGGGCGCCCGCACCGTCATCCTCGATCTGAATGGCCCCGCCTGCGGAGCCGAGGATGTCGGCCTGACGGACCTCGTCGCGGGCGAGGCGCCCTTCCTCGATGTGATCCAGCGCGTCCCGGGCTCGCGCCTGGACATGGTTCCGCGCGGCTTCCTCGACATCGACGTTCTGAGCGAAGAACCCGAAGCCCTGGAGATCACCCTCGACGCCCTGGCGCAGGCCTACGACTGGGTGCTGTGCCGCCTGCGCGAGGCGGATGGCGAGACCGCCCGGGCGCTCCTGTCTGCGGTGGGCGGCGCCATGGATACGGTGGTGATCGCCTCGAACCGGGATGCGGACGATCCCGAACTCGTCGCGCTCTACGCCCTGGCCGAAGCGTCCGGGGCCAGCCGGGTCCTCGTCGCCCGGGACCGGGCCGTCGCGGACATGGCCGCCCAGGATTTCGGTTCCGATCTCGAACTGCGCCGCTCCGCTGCCTGAGAGGCTCGCACAGCACGCCGGGAGCCGATCATCCTTCGCCGCGCCGGCTTCGTTGCGAATGCCGGCGCGCGACGTGTCCCGCTTGTGGCCCTACGGCGCCGCGCGCCAGCGGCGCAGGCGGGTCACGAGGACCGACAGGCGGGGGTCGCGCTTGATCCGGCGCTTGAGTCGGGCGGTGCCCACGGCCTTGAGGGCGAAGATCCGGCCCCGCAGGGTCACCGGGATCGTGACCTCGCCGAGCTCGATGGTCTCATCGCAGGTGTTGGCCTTGTAGCGCGCCTCGCCGACGCCGAGGTCGAGGGCGCGCCGTCCGCGCTCCGCCTGATCCCGAACGAGATACTGGAGCAGAATGTCGCCGGGGCTCGACCGGCCCACCGAAGGGTCCTGGTCGAACGACGTCATCATGCCGCTGTAGCGGGCGGGGTCGACGGCGCCGGCGAAGACCGCGAACACCCGCCCGCTCTCGGTGGCCACCAGGGCCGCGACCTCGATGGCCGGCGCGTCGGATCGCGCGTCCCGGCCCGCGCCTGCGGCGATGAACGCGCGCACGGCCGGGTCGGCATAGGGGTTGGGGATGCCCATGGCGGCAAAGCGCGATGCCTTCTGGGCGTAGAACGCATCGAGGTAGGCCGTGACCTCCGCGTCCGTCCGGGCCACCCGGTAGGCCACCGGGCCGAAGGTCTCGACGAGCTTCTTCTCCTTGGATCGCAGCTTCTTGCGGGCGTCCCCGCTGAACACCCGCTTGACCGTCGATTCGGCATCGGGACCCAGCAGGAGGCCGTAGGCGTCGCTGGGCGAGGGATCGGAGCGGAAGCACAGGGGATTGGCCGCCCCCTCCCAGAACCGGGGCTGGTGCGAGAAGGCATAGACGTCGATGCCGCCGGCCCGGGCCGCCGCGCGCAGCTGCTCGGCCAGATCCGCCGGCTGCAGGGATGCCGCCGCGCGCGAGGCGAACACCGGCATGTGATAGTTGGCGTGCTTGGCCCCGACGACGCGGGCGACGCGCAGGCCGTGCTCGCGCGTCACATGACAGGGGATCAGAACCTGGGGGCGCCCGGAGGCGTTGCGCACCACGAGGACCCGCACCTCGGCACCCGGTTCCCCGCGCGCGTAGGCGGAGACCCAGTCGAAGCGCTGGTAAGGGGTGGCGAGGACGGCCGGATCGGCCTCCAGACCACGCCACAGGACCTCGACGCTCGCCAGGTCGGAAAAGATCTCCGTCGTCAGGCTGCCGCCTGCGGTATCCCGGACCATCTCCACTCCGCTCAGATCGTGTACGCCACCCGTCACCGCCGTCGCTCCCGCTCATCCGACGGGTCACTGGGCGCCGCGTCCCTTAAACGACGGGTGAAGCGCCCGCGCCGTCCTGTCGGTGTGGGTAACGAAACCTTGCCGATCCGCGCGGCAGGATCGCCGGCGCACGCCCGGAGGTCCGATGTCCACAGCCCGCCGCCACCGCCTGTTCGAGGCCGGATTCCGGACCATCGCGGCGACGGGCGCCGACCGCTGGCTCGCGCCCCTGGCGCGGGGTCGGGGCGTGATCCTCACCTTCCATCACGTCCGCCCCGAGCCGCCGGGCGCCTACGCCCCGAACCGGCTGCTCGCCATCACGCCGACCTTCCTCGATCACGTTCTCACCACCCTTGCGCGGCGCGGGTTCGCGGTGATCGGTCTCGACGCGGTGCCGGACCGGCTCGCCGAGACAGCGGGCGCGCCGTTCGCCGTCCTCACCTTCGACGACGGCTACCGCGACAATGTCGAGCATGCCGCCCCGATCCTGCGGCGCCACGGCGTGCCCTGGACCCTGTTCGTAACGAGCGATTTCGCCGGGGGGGGCGGGCGCCTGTGGTGGCTCGAACTGGAACGGGCCATCGCGCGCCTGGGGCGGGTGCGCCTGCCCGGAACGGCGATCGACCTGCCGGCGGGTAGCGATGCCGAGAAATCGCACGCGTTCGAGACCGTCTATCGCCATCTGCGGGCCGGGCCGGAGGAGGCCCTCCTCGCGGCCATCGCCGATTTGTGCGGACAGGCGGGCCTGCGACCCGGCGATCTGGCGGCGGAGCTCTGCCTCGGCTGGGACGAGTTGAGGGATCTGGCCCGCGACCCGATGGTCACCTTCGGGGCCCATACGGTGAGCCACCCGATGCTCGCCAAGCACGATGCCGCGACCCTGCGCCGGGAGGTGGAGGCGGGCCGCAACCGCCTCGCCGGCGAGCTCGGCCGCCCCGTGCGGCACCTGTCCTATCCCGTGGGCGACCCCACCTCCGCCGGGCCCCGGGAATTCGCCCTGGCGCGGGAACTCGGCTTCGCCACGGCGGTGACGACGCGCCCGGGCCACCTCTTCGCGGGCCATGTCGACCACCTGCACGCCCTGCCGCGGGTCTCGGTGAACGGCTGCCACCAGAGCCCGGCCGCCCTCGCCGCCCTGCTCTCGGGGGTCCCGTTCCTCGCCTGGAACCGGGGGCGGCGGCTCAACGTGGGTTGAGCGGATTTCTCTTCCGTATCAGGGCGTTGCGCGCTCAGCGCCGGTGGCGGCGGCGATAGGAGCGCGACCCGCCGCCGGTGTCGAAGCTGGCGCTCTGGCGGCCGTGGCGAGTGTAGCGCCCGCGCCGTCCGCGCCGGCCGGTCTCCGCCAGGGGCGGCAGGGCGGCGGCGATGCCGGGCGGGATGGCGGCCAGCGCCGTCGCCACGGAGGCCGAGGCGGAGGCCGCGCCCTCGGCGAAGCCCCCGGCGACGTTCTTGGCCGCCGGGCCGAACATCGCCAGGCACTGATTGTAGGCGAGATCGTTCTTCAGGCGCTCGCACTCGCCCACCGAGCGCGGGGCGCCCTGGGCCGCGGCGAGGGTTGGGACGAGGAGGGTCAGGAGGACGAGGGTCGGACGAATGAGCATGGTGCGGGGGATCGACCTTCGGCACGGGCTGTTCGGGGAGCGGGACCGTCTGTGCCTCCGGAGTGCGGCGAAATCCCGGCGTGCCGGGCGTCGTGACCGCATCGGCTTCGTCCGACGCGCCGGCGTCCGGCTGTCCGGGCCGAGGCTCAGGTCTCGGGATCGGGGCGCTGCATCCAGCGGATCAGGGGCATCAGGGGGACGATCCAGGCGATGCCCAGGATACAGTAGAGCACCGCCTGCACCGGAGCGGGGGTCTGCGAGATGCGGCTGTCGGCCAGCGCCATGGCCAGCGGCGCGTAGACGATGACGAAGGCCAGCATCGTGATGGTGCCGATCAGGGAGCGGGTGCGGCGGCGCATCGGCCTTCTCCTCGGGCGGTCTCGCGAAAAACCAGCCGCCCCGGGGCGGGGGTAAGCCCGGCGCGCGCGCGGCGCAATGCGCCGGTCCGTCACTGAAACGGAACGGCGCACGTCCCCCCCGCGCCGGAGGCGCCGTCACGGTTCGGCCGGAGGCGCCGTCACGGTTCGGCCGGGCGCGCCGTCACAGCTCGGCGGAGCGTCCCGAGAGTTCGGCCCGGAGCTGGCGGGCCGCCTCCAGCAACGCCCCGTCGCGGCGGCGGCGGGGCCGGGGCACCGTGACGGTGACCTCCGCCGCGACCCGGCCGGGGGCGCCGGCCAGGACCACGACCCGGTCGGCCAGGGTGACGGCCTCGTCGATGTCGTGGGTGACGAACAGGATGGTCTTGCCGGTGGCGGCCTGGATGCGCTGGAGCTCGTCCTGGAGGCCTTCGCGGGTGAAGCTGTCGAGCGCCGAGAACGGTTCGTCCATGAGCAGCACGTCGGGGTCGACGGCGAGCGCCCGGGCGATGGCGACGCGCTGGCGCTGGCCGCCCGAGAGCTGGTGCGGCCAGCGCTGGCCGAGGTCGGCGAGGCCGACGAGGGCCAGCATCTCGGCCGCCTTGGCGAGGCGCTGGGCCTTGGACAGGCCGCTGCCCTCGAGGCCGAAGGCCACGTTGGCGACGACCCGGCGCCACGGCAGCAGGCGGGCGTCCTGGAACACCAGGGCCATGGGCGTGCGGCAGCCGGGGCGGGTGTCGAGGCGCACGGTGCCGGCACTGGGTTTGGCGAGCCCGATGAGCACCCGCAGCACCGTCGACTTGCCGACCCCGGACTCGCCGACGATGACCAGGAACTCGCCGCGCGCGATGGTGAGGTCGAGGTCGGCGAGAATCGTGTTGCGCACCCCCTCCCGCTCGTAGGCGAGGCTGAGGCCATCGATCGTGATGATCGGCGAGGGGACTGGAATGCTCACGCGCGCCACCGCAGGAGCCAGCCCTGGAGGGCGACGAAGCCGGTGTCGAACAGGCCGTAGAGGCCGGCCATGGTGAGCATGTAGACGACCACGATGTCGGTGGAGAGGAGGCTGGAGGCCTGCATCATCCGGGCGCCGACGCCCGGCACGCCGAAGATCTCGGCGGCGACGACGGCCATCCAGGCCTGACCCAGGGCGGTGCGCAGCCCCACGAGGATGCCCGGGGTGGCGGCCGGCAGCAGGATCTTGGTCAGCCGCGACCACGGCGAGCGGAAGCCGAAGGCCTGGGCGACCTCGACGAGGTCGCGGTCGACCCCGCGCACGGCGCCTTGCGTCGCGAAGAACACGATCCAGAACACGCCGATGGCGATGATGAACACGGCGGCCGAGGGCTGGACCCCGAACCAGATGATGGCGAAGGGCACCCAGGCGAGGCCGGGAATCGGCCGCAGCAGGCGCACGATCCAGGCGGTGACGGCCTCGAACCCCGAAAACATGCCGCTGAGGAGGCCGAGGCCGATGCCGGCCCCGGCGCCGACGGCGAGGCCGACGACGTAGTGGCTCAGGCTCGACCACACGGCCTCGCCCCAGACCCCGAGCGCGATCTCCTTCAGGAAGGCGGCCGGAATCGTGCTCGGCGGCGGCAGGAAGGCCGGGTTGATGAGGCCGAGGCGCGGCATCGCTTCCCAGAACACCAGGAAGGCGGCGAGCCCGAGGGCGGAGAGCGCCGTGGCGCGGAATGGGGGCATCGTGTGCTAAGCAGGCTTCGCAAAAGTGGTCGCCGGTTTTGCGTCTAAAACCTGCGACATACCAAGGACCTAAGCAGGGTGAAGCGTTGGCTTGTCAACGCGAACCTGCTTAGCGCGCGGTCGCCTTCTCGTAGGGGCGCGGGTCGAACAGGCCGTCGAGGGGCACGTCCTTGTCCAGCGTCCCGATGGAGACCTGATAGGCCTGCATCGCCTTGGTGGCCTCGACGATGGCGCGGGGGTCGGCGGTGAACTTCGCCGCCGGCGAGGTCAGGGCCTTCTGGATGGTGGCGAGATCGGTGATGCCCTTGCCGAGCGCCGCCTCGACGGGCTTGGCTGCCCGGGCCGGATCGGATTTCAGGAGCTCGGTCGCCTTGACCACGGCCTTCACCAGCCCCTCGACGGCGGCCGGGTTCCTGTCGGCGAAGGCGCCGAACACGCCGACCACGGTGCCGGGCTGGTTCGGAAACATCTCGCCCCCCGTGGCGATGAGCGTGATCGCCGGGTTGCGCTGCTGTACGATGGTGAGCGCCGGCTCGCGGATGGAGGCGCCGTCGACGGCGCCGGCCAGCACCGCCTGCTGGGTCGCGTCGATGCCCATGGAGACGACCTCGGCGTTGGCCTTGTCGGCCTTGGCGACCTGCCAGAGCCAGTGCTGCAGGGTGGTGTTGGGCACCGAGCCCGGCGGCTGGGTGGCGAGGCGCGCCGAGCGACCCTCCTTGGCCTTGAACCGGGCGAAGGCCTCGGCCTTGCTGGCGCCGTTCGCGAAGTAGGGGGCGAGCTTGGGGCCCGCCACGAACACCATCTCCTCGATGGCGGTGGCGGCCACCACGCGGACATCGATGCCCTTGGTGCGGGCGACGGCGAGCGGCGCGACGCCGGCGACGTAGACGTCAATGGTGCCGGACGCGAGCGCCTGGATCATGTTGGGGCCGGATTCGAAGGTGGTGAAGGTGGGGGTGAGGCCGGCCTCCTTGAGCCAGCCCTCGCCGTTGGCGACGAAGATCGGGGCGGCGCCGATGACCGGGATCACGCCGATCCGCACGGGCACGGGGGCGGGACTCTGCGCCGAGGCGACGCCCGTGAGGGACAGCAGCATCCCGAGAACGGGCAGGATCGCGAAAACAGGCAGGATCGCGAAAACAGGCAAGCGGCGCATCGGGCAGATCCGGTCAGGGGCGTCGAGGAGGGCGGCCGATCGCACGGGGCGCCAGAAGCGTCGCCGCACGGGATCGGTCGGGCCTTATGGTCCGGGCCTTGGCACGGTGCGCCGGGGCGCGCAAGAATTTGCTCGCCCTTGCCCTGCGCCGCCGCGCGATTTGAAAAAATCCCTCTCCGCCGGCCGGGGCGGGGAGAGGGCGGTTCTGCCGCAGGCCGCGCGGTCCCGGGTGCCGGTCACGGGAACGCGAGCGGTCGCCCCCCGTTAACCCTCCGCTGCGGCCACCGGGCCGGCGGCGGCACCAGAATCGGGATATCCTACCATGAGCCTCCTCGGCAGCATCGTCAGCAAGATCCTCCATCCCTTCGGAGGCGGCGACGCCCAGGCCAAGCCCGCCGACGCCCCGGCCTCGACCGGCGGCTCCGACGCGCCGGCCTCGACCGCCACGGGCGGCGGCGCCGTCGCGCCCGGCTCCGTCGACGTCGAGGAGGTGCTGAACGGCATGGCGGCCAAGAACGGCCAGACCCTCAACTGGCGCACCTCCATCGTCGACCTGATGAAGCTCCTCGACCTCGATTCGAGCCTCACCGCCCGCAAGCAGCTCGCCGACGAGCTGCACTACACCGGCGACAAAGAGGATTCCGCCTCCATGAACGTCTGGCTGCACAAGCAGGTGATCAAGAAGCTCGAAGAGAACGGCGGCAAGGTCCCGGCCGATCTGAAGGATTGATTTTTCAAGCGCTCGGGCGCGTTTGCGCCCGAGCCGTGTGAGAAGGCCCGGTTGCCCCTGCGGCGGCCGGGCCTTCTGCTTTTGGAGAACAGAGGACAAGACATGTCGTTCGCTTCGCAGCCGAACGACATTCCGAGCCTCCGGTGCGGAGCGGACGATGATCGGACGCCCGACCGGTCCGGCGCCCGATGCCCCTGCCGCTCGTCCGCCGAGGGTGGGACGCGCCTGTCGGATCAAGCATCATCGCGCGTACGAAAACGTACGATTCGGATCTCTATTGGAAAACTTCGCCGCGTTCATTCTGTCTTCGGCAATGCATTGCGTGCTGTAAATATTGGGCGTATGGCGAAGGTGTCGATCGCCCTGATTTGGAAACTTCAGCGATAAATCTGGTTTCAGCACATGAAACATATTGCGGAAACTGACAACGATAACAAAAAGAGTCAAGAAATCATGAGCCGTATTGCGGCAGCGCTCGGCTGCTCGACGGACAAGTTTTTAGAAGAAACGATGGACGATCTGGATCAAACCTCTGAATTGCTGAGATTATGGCTTTCCATCGGTAATATTCAAGACCGCGCGAAAGTCTTGACGTATGCGCGGACGATTGCGACGCACATTCCGCCCTCGAAAGCGGCCTAGGGCCTCGGCCCGATAGGAGGCCTCGGCTTTCGAAAAAAAGGCCGATGCGGAAACGACGCTTCCGCGAAACGCCGCACGCGCATGCGTCGCGCGCCGCCTAGGCCCGATCCCCGACCTTGCCGATCGCGCGACCCCGCCTCGCATATCCGGCTCTCGGAGAGTGTCGCTCTTCTTGTTCGGCACGCGCTTCACGTTGAGCGGCTTCCTGTCCAAGTTGCCAAAGAAGTGCGCGCGTCATGGCGATCATGGCGGGCGTACCGGTCTCGACAACCGCGGTATTCGCCCTGAGACAGGCATCGACCATTGCGCCGAATTTCTTGTCGTCGCCCATATTTTCCAGCCCTCTAACGAAAGCAGAACATCTCGATACCACTTTAATCCGAGATAAATTAACATGGAGCGTTGATATTTGGTATGAAATCATCCGATCAAATGATGAAATAACGCGCATTCGATCATGATGATCGTGCGAAAACAGGGGGATTTCTATCGCAAATTCCTGAGGCGCCCTCGGAGGCTCCGACGGCACGCCATCGATCACGGCGAACATTGTCGCAGCCCCCAAGTGTTGGATGATGGCGCTGTCCGGCCGTTCAGGCGCGTCCCGGCCGGCCGGACGAGCCGGTACGCCTCCGATCGGTGATGGGCCCGCACGATCGCCCGAAGGGTCTGTCCGACGTCCGGGGCTCCCCGTCCCCGCGCAAGCACCGCCGTCCGAAGTCCCCCGCGCGCCGGGGCGGCATCCACCGCCGCGATCAGCGCGGACCCGGTGGTCTCCGGCGCGGCGTCGATCGCGTGGACGCGGAGGCTGATGGATCTCAATCCGCACGGTATCGCACGCCGGTCGGAGGGTCCGATCCGGTGGCGTACCGATTTCCCCGGTCCGACCGGCCGTTTCGATGACGATCCGGGGGATGCCCGACCGGGCGCGGAAACGGGAGCGGAGGCCGGCGGTCCTGGGCCCGCCCGGGAAAGCGCGCCGCGACCCCCGCGCCCCTCGGGACAAGCGCCGGCTCAATCCAGCCGATATCCCACCACCCTCGCAGACCTCCCCATCGTCGCCTTCGTCTGCCTCATGCTCAAACAGGCCGCTCAACTCGCGGCTGGTCCATAACAACCTCTAGATTTTGAGTATCAGGCAAGTGGACGATGGCCAGATACTCCAAGATACTTCCAAGAGCCGTTCAGACTCAACGCCGATGCTCCAACGCCTAAGCTGAATCCGCCTACATTTTGCACCGAAAAAAATGGCTTGTTCGTTTCCGGAAGTTTTGGACCCGCCGATATATACATTGGTCCCCAGCCAACTGCCGCGCCGACGCCCATAGTTGCTAGAAAACCACCTGTTCCATGTAGGTCCAGAACACTAAACGGCTGGCTCAGCCCCTGCCAGCCACTACAATCGATGCTCGACCAGTCATCGTCGTCGAGAGGGGCGCCCGTGGCATTTCCTCCTAGCCCTTTTCCAGTACCTGCCAATTGAAATCTGGCTGCAACATCTGCTGATTTACTGAAGAAAACAAATCGCGCTATACCTGCCGAAATTATTATTCCCAATGCTCCTATACCTGTGCAAACGACTTGCCAGTCATCTGCCTTTTTTTGAATCGCGGATGCGCTACCCATGCGACCACTCCATAGCGAAAGCTCAATCGATCACTACGATAATAAGATCGGCAGCGCGGATCAAGTCCAAAAACAGTCCAAAAACAGGCCAATGAAGTCGATGGTGCTCCGTTGCGGACGTGGCGCATAATAAAAAATTCCTAATGCGCTTCTTGATTGTGCTTTTTGAGCATGGATGGGTGTTGAATTTCAGTCTAAATCAGAAATTCGTGGATCATATTTTCTATTCATAGTATGGATCAAAGCAGTCGGTAATAGCGAACAGCCCTCGGATGACGATGCGAGGAATTTTTTTCCTCGCACGGATCCTCCTCCACCAAGGTTTCTCCTCAACCAGGGAGGAACCACAGACACTCCCGCCAAGCCGAACTCAAGTCGAACTCATGGGTCCCGAGCTTGGTGGAGGCGTGAGGCTTCAAGCCGACAGCCCAGCCCAGCCCAGCCCTTGACGCCCTGCATCTGTCGCAGGCCCAGTTCGCCCTGCGGTTCGGGCTGGAGGAAGCGACGGTCAAGAACTGGGAGCAGGGCAAGTCGAAGCCGAACGCCACGGCCATGACCCTGATTTGGACGATCCATCGCCACCCCGAGGCCGTCGTGGATGCCCTTGCCATGGGCGGCACGATCGAGGAGGGCACACCTCCGGCCTTCTGAGCGGAGCGGGAACGCGTGCGTCGGCCCTGCGCCATGTCCGTGCCCCTTGATCCCGGCGCTTTGGCCGGCGCCTCTCACTCCAGCCGCTGTCCCAGCCGCCCCGCCAGATCCTGAATGTACTGGAACGCCGTGCGCCCCGAGCGCGAGCCCCGGGTGGTCGCCCATTCCAGCGCCTCGGCCCGCACGGTGTCGGGGTCGGCCGTCAGGTCGTGCCGGGCGACGTAGGCGCGGACCATGGCGAGGTACTCGTCCTGGCTGCACTTGTGGAAGCCGAGCCACAGACCGAAGCGGTCGGACAGCGACACCTTCTCCTCCACGGCCTCGCCGGGGTTGATGGCCGTGGAGCGCTCGTTCTCGACCATGTCGCGGGCGAGCAGGTGCCGGCGGTTGGAGGTGGCGTAGAACAGCACGTTGTCGGGCCGGCCCTCGATGCCGCCGTCCAGCGCCGTCTTCAGGGACTTGTACGAGGTGTCGTCGCCGTCGAACGACAGGTCGTCGCAGAACACGATCCAGCGATGCGCGTCGCCCCGCAGGGTCGCCATGAGGTCGGGCAGGGCCTCGATGTCCTCGCGATGAATCTCGACGAGCTTCAGCGGGCGGGCGTCGCCCCGGGCGGCGTTGATCTCGGCGTGCACGGCCTTCACCAGGGACGACTTGCCCATGCCGCGCGCGCCCCACAGCAGGGCGTTGTTGGCCGGCAGGCCGGCGGCGAAGCGCCCGGTGTTCTCGGACAGCGTGTCGCGGGCCCGGTCGATGCCGGTGAGCAGGCCGATGGCGACGCGGTTGACGCGTTCCACCGGGATCAGCCGGCGCTCGGGCCCCCACAGGAAGGCGTCGGCCGCCGTCACGTCCACCGCCGGGCGGGCGGGGGGCGCGGCGCGCTCCAGGGCGGCGGCGATACGCTCCAGCACGGGCAGCAGATCGGGGTGAAGGGTTTCGTGCGGGGCCGGGTCGGTGGGCGTCGTGGTCATGGAGTGTCTCCGGGCGGGCGCGACTTCTTACACCAGTCGGTGCGGGCGGATCGCCGTCCGAAACGCTTTTCGTCGGAGGAATTCTAGAGGCGGCGCGGGTCCCCTCTCCTGGAAGGAGAGGGAGCCGGTCGCGTCTCTTCGAAGGCAAACATCGTTTTGCCGAGCGCTTCAGGAGACCAAATCGTCCGAAAGATCAGCGTGCCTGAGGGGAGGGGGGTTGCGCCGCGCTCCGTTTCGCCCCAGGCCCACGCCGTTGCTTTCACTTAGGCCGTGGCTATAGTCCGCGCGCTTTTTCGACAGGCCCGCACGCCCCCTCGCCCGAGGGGTTCGGGGCCGTATCCTTGAGGAGTCACGCGCTTGATCACCCCCGCCTTCGCGCAAGGGGCCGCCGCGGCCGCTGGCGGAGCGGACATCGCCTTGCAGGTGGTGCCGTTCGTCCTCATCTTCGTCATCATGTACTTCCTGATCCTCCGCCCGCAGCAGCGCCGCGTGAAGGAGCATCAGAGCATGGTCAAGAACGTGCGCCGCGACGACACCATCGTCACCACCGGCGGCATCGTCGGCCGCGTCACCAAGGTCGCCGACGACGCCTCGGAGATCGAGGTCGAGATCGCGCCCAACGTCCGCGTCAAGGTCGTCCGCACCATGATCTCGGAGGTCCGGGTCAAGGGCGCTCCGGTCAAGGCCGCCTGACACCACGCCTGAGGATGCCGGCGGAACCGCCGGCATCGCAACAAGAACATGGAACGGGCGGATGCTGCGCTTCTCGCGAACCAAGATCGTCACGACGCTGGCCGTCATCCTCATCGGCCTGAGCCTCGCCGTGCCGAGCTTCTTCTCGCCCGAGCAGCGCCGGGGCTTCATGGCGTCCCTGCCGGGCTGGTTCCCGAGCTGGATCGTGCCGACCCGCGCCATCGTGCTCGGCCTCGACCTGCAGGGTGGCTCGCAGCTCCTCCTCGAGGTCGACCAGAACGAGCTCGTGGCCTCGCAGGCCAAGGCGCTCCGCGACGACGTCCGCCGCATCCTCCAGCAGGAATCGGCCCGCGCCGAGGGCGGCATCCAGCTCTTGCCGCGCGGCGTCCAGATCCGCATCCCGGACGCGGCTTCGCGCGGAAAGTTGCTGCCGAAGCTGCGCGAGCTCGCCCAGCCCATCGCCAATCCGCTGGTCGGCCAGGGCGCCGGCCGCACCCTCGACATCACCGAGCAGCCCGACGGCCTCGTCCGCCTGACCCTGACCGATGCCGGCATCACCGAGCGCACCCGCCGCGCCGTGAGCCAGGGCATCGAGGTCATCCGCCGCCGCCTCGATTCGACGGGCACCACCGAGCCGTCGATCCAGCAGCAGGGCGCCGACCGCATCCTGATCCAGGTGCCGGGCGAACAGAACCCCGAGCGGCTGGAGAAGCTCCTGGGCTCCACCGCCAAGCTCGAGTTCCGCATGCTGGCCGACTCGCCCAGCGGCGACGTCGACCTGCTGCCGTCCAAGGACGAGAAGGGCGCCAAGGTCCCCGTCGAGCGCCGGGTCATGGCCGATGGCGGCGACCTCACGGACGCGCAGCCCGCCTTCGACCATCAGACCCAGGAGCCGATGGTCAGCTTCAAGTTCAACCTGAAGGGCGCCCAGCGCTTCGGGCAGGCCACCGCCGAGAATGTCGGCCGCCGCATGGCCATCGTGCTCGACAACGAGGTGGTCTCGGCGCCCCGCATCAACACGCCGATCACCGGCGGCTCCGGGCAGATCACCGGCAACTTCACCGTGGCCCAGGCCAACGACCTCTCGGTGCTGCTGCGCGCCGGCGCGCTCCCGGCGAAGTTCACGGTCGTCGAGCGCCGCGTCGTCGGCCCGGGCCTCGGTCGCGATTCGATCCAGGCCGGCAAGCTCGCGACCCTGGTCGCCGGCGCGCTGGTCATCGTGTTCATGTTCGCCACCTACGGGGTGTTCGGCTTCTTCGCCAACATCGCCCTCATCGTCCATGTCGGCCTCATCCTCGGCCTGATGTCGGTGCTGGAGGCGACCATGACCCTGCCGGGCATCGCCGGCATCGTGCTCACCATCGGCACGGCGGTGGATTCCAACGTGCTGATCTACGAGCGCGTGCGCGAGGAGGTCCATGCCGGGCGCTCCATCGTCTCGGCGCTTCAGGCCGGCTTCGACAAGGCGTTCGCCACCATCATCGATTCGAACTCGACCATGGCGATCGCCGCCCTGATCCTGTTCTTCCTCGGCTCCGGCCCGGTGAAGGGCTTCGCCGTCGTGTTCATCCTCGGCATCCTCACCACGGTCATCACCGCCGTGACCCTGACCCGCATGATGATCGCCCTGTGGTACAATCTCGCCCGGCCGAAGGCCTTGCCGTTCTGAGAAGCTTTGCCGTTCTGAAGAGAACCTCCGTTCGGCCCTGACACCAATCCGAGACCGATCATGCGTCTGCTCCGCCTCTGGCCCGACGAATCGCATTTCGACTTCATGCGCTTCCGGCGGTTCACCTTCCCGCTCTCGGCGTTCATGTCGGTCGCCACCGTGATCCTGTTCCTCACGGTGGGCCTCAACTTCGGCATCGACTTCAAGGGCGGCACCCTCGTCGAGCTCCAGGCGAAATCCGGCACGGCCGATGTCGGGGCGGTGCGCCATACGGCCAACGGCTTCGGCTTCGGCGAGACCGAGGTGCAGGAACTCGGCGGCCAGGGCACCATCCTGGTGCGCTTCCCGCTCCAGCCCGGCGAGCAGGGCCAGACGGCGGTGATGCAGAAGGCCCACGGCGCCTTCGACACCGAGTACGAGTTCCGCCGCACCGAGACCGTGGGGCCGCGCGTCTCGGGCGAGCTCGTCCAGTCCGGCACCATCGGCGTGGTGCTCTCGGTGCTCGCCGTGCTGTTCTACCTGTGGTTCCGGTTCGAGCGCGAACTGGCGCTCGGGGCCATCGTCGGCACGCTCCACGACATCGTGCTCACCATCGGCATCTTCGTCATCACCCGCATCGAGTTCAACATGACCTCGATCGCCGCGATCCTGACCATCGTGGGCTACTCGCTCAACGAGACCGTGGTGGTGTTCGACCGGACCCGCGAGCTGATGCGCCGCTACAAGACGATTCCCACCGTCGAGCTCCTCAACCTCTCCATCAACTCCACCATGTCGCGCACGGTGATGACGGCGACCTCCGCCTTCCTGTCGCTGCTCGCCCTGGTGCTGTTCGGCGGCGAGGCGATCAAGGGCTTCGCCGTCGTGATGCTGGCCGGCGTCGTCATCTGCACCTACTCGGCGATCTTCGTCTCGACGCCGGTGCTGATCTATCTCGGCCTCATGCTCTCGGGGGTGAAGGCGCAGGCCGCCCGGTCGGGCGGGCGCGTGCCGCAGGCGGCGGAGTAGCGATGGCCGCCGGCAGCCTCCACGACGGCTACGTTCCCGGCCGCCACATCATCGACGCCTACGGCAATGGCGGCTTCCGCTTCGCCGAGATGTCCCATCGCGGCTCGATCCTGGTGCTGCCGTCCGGCGTCCGGGCCTGGGACCCGACGGAGGCGAAGGCCATCGACCGCAACGCCCTCCGGCCCGTCGCGGCGGAGGGGGCGGGGATCGACCTCCTCCTCATCGGCACCGGCCTCGACATCGCGCCCTTCCCCGACAGCCTGCGGCGCTGGCTGAAGGAGGCCGGCATCGGCCTCGACGTGATGCAGACCGGCGCGGCGGCGCGGACCTACAACATCCTCATGGCGGAGAACCGCAAGGTCGCCGCCGCCCTGATCGCGGTGCCATGACGGACACGGACACCCGGGCCGGGACGGCGGGCGGCCTCGCCTTCGCGTTCGGGCATTGCGAGGCCCTGGTGAGGGCGGGCGACCCCGACCGCTACTTCGCCACCCTGTTCGCCCCGGCGGCGTTCCGGCCGCACCTGTTCGCCCTCATCGCCTTCAGCCTCACCATCGCCCGCACCCGCGAGGCCGCCTCGAACCCCATGGCGGGCGAGCTCCGCCTGCAATGGTGGCGCGACGCCCTCCAGGGCGAGGCGCGCGGCGACGTGAAGGCCAACCCCGTGGCGGCGGCGCTGGACGACGCCATCGTCAAGCGCAAGCTCGGGCGCCAGCCCTTCGTCGACCTCATCGACGCCCGCGTCTTCGACCTCTACGACGACCCGATGCCCCGGGTGAACGACCTCGAGGGCTATTGCGGCGAGACCGCCTCCGCCCTCATCCGCCTCGGCGGCCTCGTCCTGTGCGACGGCGCCGAGCCCGGGGGTGCGGCCGCCGCCGGCCATGCGGGCGTGGCCTACGGCATCACCGGCCTGCTGCGGTCCCTGCCGTGGCACGCGCGCGGCGGACAGGTCTATCTCCCGGCCGACATCCTGAAGACCTACGGCGTCACCCGCGAGGACGTGGTGACGGGCCGCGGCGGCCCCGGCCTCGTGCGCGCCTGCGCCGACCTCCGGGCCCTGGCGCGCCGCCACCTCGCGGCCTACGCGGCCGCCCGCGGCACCATCGCCCCCGCGGCACGGGCCGCCTTCCTGCCCGTCGCCCTGGTCGAGCCCTACCTCGCCGCCATGGAGCGCCCGGGCTACGACCCGCTCAACACCCTGATCGAGGTTCCGCGCTGGCGAAGGCTGTGGCGGTTGTGGCGGGCGTCCCGGGGGGCGTTCTAGAGCATGCCGCTTTTTCGCAGAACCGGCAGCATGCTCTAAGCTCTTGTTTTCGCATGATGTTTTCGGAAAACCGGCCTCCACTTTCCCGCATCATGCTCTAAGCCCAAGGGTTCGCGAAAAGGGGTCACGGGTTCCCCGTCGAAAACCTGCGACAGGCCAAGGCGCGACGCAGGGTGACGCGTTGGCGTGCCATCGCGCGTCCGCTTCGGGGACGCGGGCGCGTCTCGAAGGGAAGCCGGAGGGCCGCGATCGCCCTCTCCTGGAAGGTGGGGGGACCCGCGCCGCACCGCGTCTTCGAACGATCGGCCGTTTCGACCGACTTCATCACCCGGAAGCCGTATCGCTCGCGCCCGCCCCGGAGCGGACGGTCGATCCCGCGCCAGCGGAACGGGCCGCGCTGTCCGAGACGGCCGCGACGGCCGCTCTCAAGCGTGGCGTCGCGTGATCCACGAACGCGCGCAGGGCCGCGTTCCGCCGCGGGATCGGATGGAAGATCAGATGGATCGGCAGGGGCGCCGGTTCGAAGCTGCGAAGGAGCGGTAAGAGGCGACCGGCCTCGATGTGTTCGACCACCTGGTAGGCCATCACGCGGCAGATGCCATGGCCACGGAGTGCGGCGTCGATCGCCGCGCCCGCACTGTTGAGGGCCATGCGGGGCCGTATGGCCGTCGAGAACGGCCGGTGGCGATCCGACGCACGATCGATGAAATGCCATTGCTCGCGTTCGGTGCCTTCCTCCGTGCCGATGCACTGGTGCTGGTGAAGGGTGCCGGGCTTGCTCGGCATGCCCGCGCGCGCGAGATAGCCCGGTGCGGCGCAGACCAGCCGGCGCATCTCTCCGAGCCTGACGGCGATAAAGCCCGAGGCTGGCAGCGGTCCGAGCCGGACCGCGACGTCCACGCCCTCCTCGACGAGACTCACCAGACGGTTGAGCAGGATCACGCGCACGCTGACCCCGGCGTGCTCATCGAGGAAGGTCTCGAGCACGGGCATCAGGATGGCCCGACCGAACAGTTCCGGTGCGGTCAGGACGATCCGACCCGTGATCCGGGTGTCCGCATCGCCTCCATCCGCGTCGGCGAGTTCGGCCAGGATGCTGCGGTACACGGACGCCTGATGCTCGCCACGCTCCGTCAGCCGCAGGGCGCGGGTCGAGCGATGCAGCAAGCGTTCGCCCAGGCGCTCCTCCAGCATCGCCACCGCGCGGGTCACGGTCGCCGGTGAGTGACCGAGCCTGCGTCCGGCTGCGGCGAGCGAGCCCGCCTCGACGACCGCCACGAACACGGCCATGGCATCGAGGCGATCCATCGTTTCAGATCCTGCAATTCCGGTTTTCAATTGGCCCATCTTATTGCGCAACGCGCGAAGCGCTAGCTTCTGCCTCGGCAAGAGCGCGCAAGAGCGCGCAAGAGCGTGCAAGAGCGTGGAGGAGCGGTGACCATGACGGCGACCCAGGTCGGCGCGACGCGGCGCACGCTCCTCGCGGCGCTCGGCGTGAGCGTGGCCGCGATGCCGCTCACGACATCGCCCGTGCAGGCCGCTTCGCCCGTGCACGCCGCTCCGCCCGCGGGCGCTCCGCCCCCTCATTCCCCGAAGGAGAACGGCTCCATGACGGTCAGTTACGGCACCAAGCAGGTCGGCGAGGTCGGGGTGTTCTACCGGGAAGCGGGTCCGCGCGATGCGCCGGTGCTGCTCCTCCTGCACGGCTTCCCGACCGCGTCGCACATGTTCCGCGACCTGATCCCGCGCCTGGCGGACCGCTACCGCGTCATCGCGCCCGACCTTCCGGGCTTCGGCAACACGACGGCCCCCGGGCGTGGCACGTTCGAGTACAGCTTCGACCGTCTCGCCGAGGTGATCGAGGGCTTCGTCGATGCGATGGGGCTCAAGCGCTACGCCCTCTACATCTTCGACTACGGCGCGCCGACCGGCCTTCGGCTGGCGATGCGCCATCCCGAGCGGGTCAGCGCCATCATCTCGCAGAACGGCAACGCCTACACCGAGGGCCTCAGCACGGAATGGGAGCCGTGGCAGGCCTATTGGCGCGAGCCCAGCCCCGCGAACCGCGAGGCCTGCCGCGCGGCACTCACCGATGCGGCCATCCACGTCCAGTACGAGCACGGCGCGCCGGCCGGCCTCGTATCACCCGACGGTCTCACGCTGGACATGCACTTCATGCGCCGGCCCGAGGCCCAGGAGATCCAGCTCGATCTGATCCTGAGCTACCGCACGAACGTGGCGCTCTACCCGGCGTTTCAGGCCTACTTTCGTCGGCACCAGCCGCCGCTGCTCGCGGTCTGGGGGCGGAACGATCCCTTCTTCATCCCCCCCGGCGCCGAGGCCTATCGGCGCGACCTGCCCCAGGCGGAGATCCACTTCCTCGACACCGGGCACTTCGCGCTGGAGACGCACGCTGCCGAGATCGCGCGGCTGATGCGCGCGTTCCTGGAGCGGAATCCGTAACGCGACGTGTTCGTTTCTTCCCGCATGGCGTCCCGTATGGCGTCAGGTTCGCGCGTCCGGCCATGCATGTCGACCGAGTTCGGCGGCGGTCCCGAACGCTCGCCCGCACACAAGGGCGGCCCCCGAGTGAGCCGCCCAGTCCGCTCGCCGCGCTCAGGCGGCGCGGACGTGGCTGAGGAACTGCTCGATCTCCGCATGCAGGGTGTGCGACTGGCCGGCCAGGGCGTCGGCGGCCGTGGCGACGGCCGCGGCGACGTCGCCGGCGCCCTCCGCCGATTCCGCGACCTGGGCGATGTCGGCGGTGACCCGGTCGGTCCCGGCCGAGGCCTCGGACATCCGGCGCACGATCTCCCGCGTCGTGGCGCCCTGCTCCTCGATGGCGCCGGCGATGCCCGTCGTCACCCCGCTCATGGCGTGGATCTGCCCCGTGATGTCCGCGATCGCCTGGGCCGCCCCGCCGGTCGCCGCCTGGATCGCACCGATCTGCCGGCCGATCTCCTCGGTGGCCCGCGCCGTCTGCGAGGCCAGTTCCTTGACCTCGGTGGCCACGACGGCAAAACCCCTGCCGGCCTCGCCGGCCCGCGCCGCCTCGATGGTGGCGTTGAGCGCCAGGAGGTTGGTCTGGCCCGCGATGGTCGAGACGAGGCCGACCACGTCGCCGATCCGCGTCGCGGCCTGGGACAGGGCCGCCATGGTCTCCCCCGTGCGGGCGGCGGCGCCGACGGCCGTCGACGACATCCCGGACGCCTGCGCCACCTGCCGGCCGATCTCCCCCACCGTCGCGCCGAGCTCGTCGGCCGCCGCCGCCACGGCGTTGACGTTGCCGGCCGTCAGCTGCGCGGCCTGCGCCGCGCTGGCGGAGCGCTGCGCCGTGCCCGCCACGGCCTGCCGCATGGTGCCGGACGCGGCCTGCAGGCCGGTCACCGCGTCGGCCACGTGGGCGACGATCCCGCCGACCGAGCGCTCGAACCGGTCGGCGAGGTCGCGCAGCAGGGCGCGCCGCGCCTGCTCTTCCCGCAGGCGAACGGCCTCGGTGGTCTCGAGCTGGCGCGCGGCCTCCGCCAGGGACATGTCGCGGATCGCCACCACGGCCCGGGCGATGGCGCCGATCTCGTCGCGGCGGGCGGCGGCGGCCAGATCCACGTTCGTGTCCCCGTCGGCGAGGCGCGTGGCGTCGGCGGTCAGCCGGACCAGGGGCCGCGCCAGGGTTCCGGCGAGCCACCAGGCCATGCCCGAGCCGGCGAGGACCATGCCGGCCCCGAGGCCGAGCATCGCCCAGATCTTCCAGGCCGTCGCCGCGCGGGTCGCCGCGATCCCGGCCCGGGCATCCTCGGCGGAGAGGGCCACGGCCTCGTCGAAGCGGCTCCGCAAGCGCTGGCCCTGCCGGGTCATGCGCTCCAGGGTCGGGATCTCCCGGGCCGGACGGAGCCCGAGCAGGATTTCCGCGTCCCCGCGCCACCGCGCCGCCTCCCCCTCCGCCTCGCGCGACAGGGCCCGCATCCGCTCGGACAGGGCGGCGTCCGTCAGGCGCCCGAGCAGGGCCGTGAGCCCGTCGCCCGCCGCGCGGAACTCGGTGGCGATGGGCGCCATGTCGAGGAGGTCGGTCATGGCGCTCACCCGGGCCACCAGCTCCTCCATCCGGCGGAACCGGTCGCGGGCCGCCCGGCTCGCCTCGTTCGCCTCGGTGGTGCGCTCGGCGAGGTTCGCCAGGTCGCCCACGGCGCCGAGGCCGATGAGGCCGGTCACGCCGGACAGGAGGCCCGCCAGGACCATGAAGCCGAGGAGCGGAAGCAGGATCGTGTAGCGGATCGACATGAGGGCGCGGTCCCGTCTCAAGGCTCGGTTCGGCGAGGTCAGTTCGGCAGGTTCGGCAGGGCGGTCTGGGTCTGCTCGGCCGTGAGCGCCCGCAGGAAGGCGATCAGGTCCGCGCGCTCCCCCGCGTCGAGGCTGACCGGCCGCATCAGCGGCGACTTCGAGGGCCGCGCGAGGCCGCCGTTCTCGTAGAAGGCGACGATCTCCTCGAGGTTGGCGAACTGGCCCGCATGGCCGAAGGGCGCCCGGTAGGTCAGGTTGCGCAGACCGGGCGTCTTGAAGGCGTGCCGGGCCAGGGGCGCATCGGGCTCGAAGGCGGCGCGGCCGGGATCCTTCGTCGGGATGCCGAGGTCGTGGAACCTGTTGTCGGTGAAGTTCCACCCCGTGTGGCAGGCCGCGCAGCCGCCCTTGCCGGTGAACACCGCGAAACCCCGCTGGGCGGCGGGCGAGATCGCCGCCGCGTCGCCCTCGACCCAGCGATCGAACGGCGCCCAGCCCGACACCACCGTCCGCTCGTAGGTGGCGATGGCCGTCAGGATGCTGTCCTGCGTGACGCCGTCCCGAGGAAACAGCCGGCCGAACCAGGCCGCGTATTCCGGCGTGCCCTTCAGGCGGGCGATGATCTCGGGGAACTTGCCGTCCATCTCGGCATCGGCGGTGATCGGCCCCATGGCCTGGGTCTCGAGGTCGGGGGCGCGCCCGTCCCAGAACAGGATCGGAATCCAGGCCGCGTTCAGCACCGTCGGGGCCTTGCGCGCGAGGGGCTTGTTCGTCGCCCCGATGGCGCCCGGAACCGGGACCTCGAAGCCGAAGGACGGGTTGTGGCAGCTCGCGCAGCTCAGGTTCTGCTTGCCGCTCAGGCGCGGATCGAAGAACAGCATCTTGCCGAGCGTCGCCACCTGCGGTGAGAACGGCGCGGTCTCGGGGAACGGAATCGCCGTCGGCCGGCGATACTGTGCCTTCAGGGCGTCGATGTCGTTCGCGCTGGCGTGGAGGATTCCGAGCGAAAGGACGCCGGCCGTGAACGACACGGCTTTCTTCACCAACGACATGCCGGGTCCTTGCATGAGACTTCCGATGGAACGATCAGAAATGCGATATACTGTATGGATCACCTCATACTGAGAAACATTTTAAAGAACCGTAAAGTAAGAAATTCGAGAAAGGACGTTTGTCTTGTCGGATCATGACAAGAACAGATTTTCGGAGGGTGAGATTTCGGATCGACAGCGCTGGAATTCGCGTTGCATGCGATGAGCGAGGCGCGATCCGGCGGTTACTCTGCGGCAGCATTCGCGAGGATCTGAATTTCACACGTCATGGCGAATCTTCGCCGCCCGTCCGAGGCGGCCGTGGTTCCACGCCAGGTTGCGCGAGCCGTCTCGTCGAAACCCGTCCGACCCCCGTAACGACCCGGCCCGCGAACGCGAAAAGGGCGGCCCCCGAAGGAGCCGCCCTTGTCATTCGTCACCCGTTCGATGCGGCCTCAGCGCGCCTTCTTGGTCAGCTTCGCGGCGATCTCGAACATCTCCTCGGGGGCGTAATCCGGGGTGAAGGCGGAGGGCACGCCCGTGAGCTGATGGATCTTGCCGCCGTCGGGCATGCCCTCGACCACGGTGAGCTCGCCCGGCGGGTCGCCCGGCAGCGCCACTTCGCCGTTGCCCCAGATGCCGGCCATCTCCTTGTAGTCGTTCGGGCTGAAGGTATAGAGCCGGCGGTGCGAGCCCTCCTGCAGGTACTTCTGACACTCGGGGATCTTGTCGAGGTTGATGTTCGGGGTCGGCAGGAACTTCTCCAGCTCGACGCCGGTGATCTTCTTGAGCGCCAGGGCGTAGGCGTGGGCGTGGACCGAGCCGCGCACGAGCAGGTAGCCGCAGACCTCGCGGCCCGTCGGGTCGGTGAGGGTCTCGTAGACCCGCAGCTTGTGCAGACGGGCGCCGCATTCGAGGTGGAAGTTGTGCAGGAGATCGACCACCACGTTGCCGGTCGTCGTGATGAAATCATTGTTCCAGGAGGCGCCGTTGGAATTGACCGGGGTCACGCCGCCGCCGTTCGACAGGAACGCCGCCGCCAGCCGGATGTCCTTCATGTCCTCGAACGGCGCGCCCGAGATGTCGCCGCCGTCGCCCTTGTCGCCGTCGTTGTCGGGGCCGTTGGCGAGCATGGCGACGCCGTTGCTCACGAGCTCGACATGGCCGAGTTCCTCGGCCGTGATGGCAGCCACCAGGCTATAGAACGGCCGCAGCTTCGACTTGCTGCGGAAGTTGAAGCTCTGGAACATGTAGTTGCCCAGTGTCGACATCTCGCCGTACTTGCCGCCGAGCAGTTCCTGCAGGGCGGCCGCCGCGTTGGGATCTTTCCGCTTCGGCGCGGGAAGCTCGGCCTGTAGCTTGTCGACGCGCATGAACATGAGGTGATCTCCGGTCCCGGGTTGGGACATGTCCCGGGGGAACCGGGCCGCGTCGGGCATGTTCCGCCGTTGCGCCATGATCACGCAGGATCGGCCACGCTTGGAACCTTCGGCCGGAGGATCGGGGGCGCCCGTTGCGTCCCCGGGGCCGGCCGGTGGTGTCCCGCCCGCAACTGCCTCTGAATACTGAATGAACCCGCGTTGAGCCGGGTCCGGGCGTCTGCTAGCAACGGGACCAAGGCCCCGGCGGGAGATCGGGGTCACCTTGGGAGGACGCAGGCCGTGAACACCGTCACCACCTGGAATCAGGTCTACGACCCGTTCGGGAGCCCCTGGCTCTCGACGCTGGCTGCCTCGCTGCCGGTCATCGCCCTGCTCGGCATGATCGCCAGCGGCAAGGTCCAGGCTCACATCGCCGCCGTGCTCTCCCTCGTGCTGGCGTTCTGCGTCGCCGTCTTCCTGTTCGGCATGCCCGCCGGCCTCGCCACCCGCGCCTCCGCCTACGGCGTGGCGCTCGGCCTGTTCCCCATCGGCTGGATCATCCTCAACGTCATCTTTCTCTACCGCCTGACGGTGGAGAAGGGGTGGTTCGCCACCCTGCAGCAATCGGTGGCGGGCATCACCACCGACCGGCGCCTGCAGCTCCTGCTCGTCGCCTTCGCCTTCGGGGCGTTCTTCGAGGGCGCCGGCGGCTTCGGCACCCCGGTGGCGGTGACCGGCGCCATCCTCATCGGGCTGGGCTTCTCGCCGCTCGCGGCGTCCGGCCTCTCGCTCATCGCCAACACCGCCCCCGTGGCCTACGGCGCGCTGGGCGCGCCCATCCAGGGCCTCGCCTCGGTGACGGGCTACGACCCCTACATCCTCGGCGCGATGATCGGCCGGCAATTGCCGTTCTTCTCGGTGCTGGTGCCGTTCTGGCTCATCTGGGTGTTCGCGGGCTTTCGCGGCATGCTCCAGATCTGGCCGGCGATCCTCGTCTGCGGCGGCTCGTTCGCCCTCGCCCAGTTCGGCATCTCGAACTACGTCAATCCGTGGATCGTCGATATCGGCGCGGCCCTGATCTCCATGGGCGCCCTGGTGCTGTTCCTGCGCTTCTGGCGCCCGGCCACCATCTGGACCTCGCCGGCCCTGCGCGGCAACGATCCCTCCATCGGCTTCGTCACCGCCGCCGGCGGCGCCAAGGTGGCCCCGACGGGCGCCGGCGTGCGCACCGCCTCGTCCTCCGAAATCCTGATGGCCTGGGTGCCGTGGATCATCCTCTCGGTGATCGTGGCGATCTGGGGCACGGGCTGGTTCAAGGCCATCGTCAACCCGATCTTCACCTGGAAATACGAGGTTCCGGGCCTCCACAACGTCATCATGAAGGTGCCGCCGGTGGTGGCGACCGCCCACCCGGAAGCCGCCGTCTTCGCCTTCACCTACATGTCCTACACCGGCACCGGCGTGCTGTTCGCCGCCATCCTGTCGGGCCTGCTCATGCGGTTCTCGCCGTGGCGCCTCGTGACCGCCTACATCGAGACCATCTGGGTCCTGCGCTACTCGCTCATCACCATCTCGGCGATGCTCGCCCTCGGCGTCCTCACCCGCTACGCCGGCGTCGACGCGACGCTCGGTCTGGCGTTCGCCGGCACCGGCATCCTCTACCCGTTCTTCGGCACGCTGCTCGGCTGGTTGGGCGTGGCCCTGACGGGCTCCGACACCGCGTCGAACGTCCTGTTCGGCGGACTCCAAAAAATCACGTCGGAGCAGCTCGGCCTGTCGGGCATCCTCATGGCCTCGGCGAACTCGTCGGGCGGCGTCATGGGCAAGATGATCGACGCCCAGTCCATCGTCGTCGCCTCCACGGCCACGGGGTATTTCGGCCAGGAGGGCAAGATCCTGCGCTTCGTGTTCTGGCACTCCATCGTGCTCGCCTGCCTCGTCGGCTGCCTCGTGATGCTCCAGGCCTACGTCTACCCGTTCACCGCCATGGTGATTCACCCCTAAGGAAGCCCCGGCGCTCGGGAAACAGCCCGCTCCGGTTCGCCGGGGCGGGTTTTTTCGTGAGCGGGCCTTCTCATGAGCGGGTCTTTTCCTGGACGGTGTCCGGCCGGGCTCCCGGACAGTGTGGCCGGATCGTCCGGCGCCGTCGCTGTCGCGGGGGCGGGGCGGCGGCTATCGCCGGGGTTCCATGCGAAAGGGACCCCGATGCCACGGACGACGCGAGGATGGGGCAGCGGGCTCCTCGGCATCCTCATCTTCAGCGCCTCCCTGCCAGCGACCCGGGCCGCCGTCGGGGGGTTTTCGCCCCTGTTCCTCACTGCGGCGCGGGCGGTGATCGCCGCGACCCTCGGTGCGGGGCTGCTCCTGGCCCTGCGCCAGACGCGGCCGGGGCGGAGCGACCTCGCCGCCCTGGCGCTCGTGGCCGTCGGGGTCGTGGTCGGCTTCCCGCTGTTCACGGCGCTGGCGCTCCAGCACGTCACCGCCGCCCATTCGGTGGTGTTCGTCGGCCTGCTGCCGCTCGCCACCGCCGGGTTCGGCGTCCTGCGCGGCGGCGAGCGGCCGCGCCCGGCCTTCTGGCTGTTCTCCGCCGCCGGTGCGGCCACGGTGGCGGGCTTCGCCCTCACCCAGAATGGTGCCTTCGAAGGCGGCGATGCGTCCGTGGGCGACCTCCTGATGCTCGCCGCCATCCTGCTCTGCGGCCTCGGCTACGCCGAGGGGGCGACCCTGTCGCGGCGGCTGGGCGGCTGGCAGGTCATCTCGTGGGCCCTCGTCCTCGCCCTGCCGGTGATGGCGGCCCTGGCGCTCGCGACCCTGCCGACGTCGTGGCGCGGGATCGGCTGGCCGGCCTGGACCGGGCTCGCCTACGTCTCGGTGTTCAGCATGCTCGTCGGCTTCGTGTTCTGGTATCGCGGGCTGGCGCTCGGGGGAATCGCGGGCGTCGGGCAGCTGCAGCTGCTCCAGCCGTTCTTCGGCCTGGCGCTGGCCGGGCTCCTCCTGCACGAGCCCGTCGCCTGGACCATGCTGGCGGCGGCCGGCCTCGTCGTCCTGTGCGTGGCGGGGGCGAAACGGTTCGCGTAAGCGCGGCGCGATCTGGTAGGATGGCGCCGCCATGTTCAACCTCGCCGCACGCTACTCCCTCGCCAAGCTCCCCCCGGTGGAGTCCGCCCGCCTGCGCCTCGGCCCCCTGGCGCCGGGGGACGCCGAGGCCGTGCGGGCGCTCACCGACGATCCGGCCATCACCGGCGCCATCGATTTCCTGCCTAACCCCTTCACCCTGGCGGCGGCGCGTCAGCTCATCGGCCCGGCGAAGATCAAAAACGACTGCTTCCTCGGTGCCCGCGCGCGGGGAGGGGCGGGGGACGGGCTGCGGGATGGCGACCTCGTGGCCATCGTCGGCCTGCACCTGCGCGGCGACCACGCCGTCGAGCTCGGCTACTGGGTCGGGGGGGCGGCCCGGGGCCAGGGCTACGGCGCCGAGGCCGTGACCGCCGCCATCGGCCTCCTGCGCCAGCGCTTTCCCCACCGCTTCGTCGTCGCCGAGTGCCGCCCGGAGAACGCCGCCTCGCGCGGCCTGCTCCTCAAGGTCGGCTTTCGCGATACGGGCGACGAGGGCCACCGGCCGGGGCGGCGGATTTTTACGTATGAGCCGAAACCCGATTGATCTTGGGAGATCGAGGAGCCCGTCGCGCGCCCTCGATCTGGAGAGATCAATCGGTCTCGGCCGCCGCTTTCCCAAGGCTCGTCCAATCGATGCCCAAGGCGCGCATGGCGGCTTCCGGCTCCCGGTCGAAGATGGTGAGGAGCGAGCGCGCGGCCGGGTCTGGCACCTTCCGGCCCTGCTCCCAATTCCGGTAGGTCGTCACCGGGACACCGAGCGCATCGGCGAAACGCTGCTGCGTGACGCCGAGCTTTTTCCGGATGTCGGCCGGTGCGAGCGCGAGGACGTACCCGGTCGGCGTGGCGTCCGGGTCGCCCCCGTCCTCGCGGGTGTGGCGTCTGATGTCGGCCTCGGTCGTGGCTTCGATCGTTTCGCGGTTGACCTGCGGACGGTTCATCCGAAGCTGATCGAGGCCGATGCGTGCCATACTTGGCGCTCCCTGCGGTTGGCGCGGCGGGCCGAGATGATCCACCGCACGGAGCCGCGATCCGTGAAGGTGACGTGATAGAGATCGCCGTCGATCTCCCCGAGGGCGTTCTGGCGAACCTCGCCGTAATCGCGCCGGTCGTCGGACTTCACGAGGGTGCGCCCCAGGAAGATCAGGGCGGCGAAGTCGAAGCCGAACCCGCGCTCCACGAGGTTTCGGTTCGACTTCTCGTCGTGCCAGTCGAAGTCCATGGGTTTTTCTACGCCCAGGGCTCATAAGATGCAAGGAAGTTATGCGCCCTGGGCGTATGTTCGCCCTATCGTACAAGTCTGGCGCGACAGGGCAGCGTAAGCGCCCGCCTATTCCGCCGCCATCCGCGCCCCGTCCGCCCCGATCCACGCCGCCAGATCCGCCCGGCCGCGATCCGTCAGGGCCTTCTTCTTGGCGACCGCCTTTTCCGGCCCGCGCAGGCGCTGGCCGGCCTCGCCCTTCGGCGCGTGCTCGAGGGGCGGAAACAGGCCGAAATTGACGTTCATCGGCTGGAACGAGCGCGGGGCGCCGGCATCCTCGGCCGCGATGTGGCCGCCGGTGATGTGGCCGATGAGGGCCCCGAGCGCCGTGGTGGCGGGGAGCGGCGCCAGGGTCCGCCCCTGCGCCTCGGCCACGGCGAAGCGCCCGGCCATGAGGCCGATGGCGGCGCTCTCGACGTAGCCCTCGCAGCCGGTGATCTGGCCGGCGAAACGCAGGGACGGCCGCGCCTTGAGGCGCAGGGTCGCGTCGAGGAGGCGGGGGCTGTCGAGGTAGGTGTTGCGGTGCAGGCCGCCGAGGCGCGCGAACTCGGCGTTCTCGAGGCCCGGAATCGAGCGGAACACCCGAACCTGCTCGGAATAGGTCAGCTTCGTCTGGAACCCGACCATGTTGTAGAGGGTGCCGAGCGCGTTGTCCTGGCGCAGCTGGACGATGGCGCAGGCCTTCACCGTCGGGTTGTGCGGGTTCGTGAGCCCCACGGGCTTCATCGGTCCGTGGCGCAGGGTCTCGGGGCCGCGTGTCGCCATCACCTCGATGGGCAGGCAGCCGTCGAAGTAGGGGGTCGAGGCCTCCCACTCCTTGAACCCGATCTTGTCGCCGTCGATCAGCGCCTGGATGAACGCGTCGTACTGGTCGCGGTCCATCGGACAGTTGATGTAGTCGGCGCCGGTGCCGCCGGGGCCGACCTTGTCGTAGCGCGACTGGAACCACGCCTTGTCCATGTCGATGGAGTCGCGGTGGACGATGGGCGCGATGGCGTCGAAGAACGCGAGGGCGTCCGCACCCGTGAGGTCGCGGATGGCTTGCGCCAGGGACGGGGCGGTGAGCGGCCCGGTGGCGACGATGGTCCGGCCCCACGCCTCCGGCGGCAGGCCTTCGACCTCCTCGCGAACGATGGTCACCAGCGGATGGGCTTCGAGGGCGGCGGTGACGGCGGCGGCGAAGCCGTTGCGGTCGACGGCCAGCGCCCCGCCGGCCGGCACCTGATGGGCGTCGGCGGCTCTGAGAATGAGCGAGCCGAGGGTGCGCATCTCCTGGTGCAGCAGCCCGACGGCGTTGCCGTTGGCGTCGTCGGAGCGGAACGAGTTCGAGCAGACGAGCTCGGCCAGATCCTGGCCGTGATGGGCCTCGGTGCCGCGCACCGGGCGCATCTCGTGGAGCACCACCGGATGGCCGGCCTCGGCGATCTGCCAGGCGGCCTCCGAGCCCGCGAGGCCGCCGCCGACGATGTGGATTGCTGTGTCCGTCATCGCCTCGGGATAGACCCGCGCGCCGGCCGGATCAATGCAGGGGCGGGGAGACCAGGAAGCGCTCGCGGTTGGCCGAGGTCACCGCGAGCTTGATGGTCTGGCCGTCGCGCCGGATGGTGAGGGGCACCCGCACGCCGGCCTCGCCCAGCGCCCAGACCTGCCGGAAGAAGCCGGCAAGGTCCGCCACCGGCTCGCCCGCCACGGCCGCGACCACGTCGCCGGGGCGCAGATCCGCCGCCTCCGCCGGTCCGTCGTCGGCGAGCCCCATGACCACGACGGCGTCGTCGCCGTCGCTGGCGTAGAGGCCGAGCCACGGCCGGGGCGCCCGGTCGGCCCGGCCCCGCGTCACGAGGTCGTCGAGGATCGGGGTCAGGAGGTCGATGGGCACGATCATGTTGATGGTCTTCGGGCCCTCCGCCGTGCCCTGCTGGAGCTGGAGCGAGCCGATGCCCAGCAGCTCGCCCTTGCCGCCGATGAGGGCGGCGCCGCCCCAATGCGGGTGGGCCGGGGCGGTGAACAGGGCCTCGTCGAGGACGTATTCCCAGTAGCCGGCGAATTCCTGCCGGGCGACGATCTCCACGGCGACGCTGCGCTGGCGCCCGCCGACGCCGGCGACGATGGCCCGGTCGCCGATCTTCACGCCGCCCGAACGCCCGAGCGGCATGGAGGGCAGGCCGAGGCTGCCGAGCGCCTGGACGAGGCCGAAGCCCGTCACCGCATCGTAGCCGACGACGTGGCCCGGCACGGAGCGCCCGTCATGGGTGGTGAGCCAGACGGTGTCGGCCTCGGTGACGAGGTAGCCGATGGTGACCACGAGGCCGTCGTCGCCGATGACGACGCCGTTGCCGGCCCGCTCGGTACCCAGCGTCTCCGCCGTGAAGGCCTCATCCGGCACCCGGGTCGAGAGGGCGACGATGGCGGTCAGGGTCTGCGCGAGGTCGAAGGCGTAGTCGGCGGCCCTGGGCTGCACGGATGTGGGGATCTTCCAGTCTCCGGGCGTGGCCATGGGGGGTCTTTCCTGCCGTCGTCGTTCCGCGAGACCGGGAGATAGGTCGCCGGCCCCCCTTTCGACAGGCTGGGGCGGCGTCTTCCTCACGGGGACACCGCCCGAGGCTGCCCTCAGCCCAGCAGTTTGTCGAGGGTGATGGGGAAGTCGCGCACGCGGGTGCCCGTGGCGTGCCACACGGCGTTGGCGATGGCGCCCGCCGTGCCGGTGATGCCGATCTCGCCCACCCCCTTGATGCCGAGCGGGTTCACGTGCGGGTCGTGCTCCTCCACCAGGATCGCCTCCAGGGACGGCACGTCGGCGTTCACCGGCACGTGGTACTCGGCGAGATTGGGGTTCATCACCCGGCCCGAGCGCGTGTCGAGCACCGCGTGCTCGTGCAGCGCCAGGGACACGCCCCAGATCATGCCGCCGTAATACTGGCTCCGCACGAGGCGCGGGTTGACGATGCGCCCGGCGGCGAAGGCGCCCACCAGCCGCGTCACCCGGATCTGCCCGAGATCGGGATCGACCTTCACCTCGGCGTAGACCGCCCCGTGCGCGTGCATGGCGTAGGTCTTTCGCGAGGCGGGGTCGCCCGCCCCGGTGCCCTTGGCCTCGACGGAGTCTTTTCCGGCCCGCGCGAGGATGTCCGAAAAGCTTTCCGAGCGGGTCGGATCGTCGCGCCGCGCCAGACGTCCGCCCTCCGCCACCGTGCCGGCATTGCCGGCGCCGTAGAGGGGCGAGGCGCGGTCGTTCACCGCGAGGTCTTCGAGGGCCGCCAGGGCGCCCTGCGTCGCCGCGTGCACGGCGCTGCCCGACGTGGCCGTGCCGGTGGAGCCGCCGGCCAGCCCGCCGTTGGGCAGGTCCGAATCGCCGATGCGCAGCTCGACCCGGTCTCCGTCGAGGCCGATTCCGTCGGCGGCGATCTGGGCGAGCACGGTCCAGGCGCCCTGGCCCATGTCCTGGGCGGCGGTCTCGACGAGGGCCGTGCCGTCGGCCCGGATCGTGGCGCGGGCCTCGCCCTGCATCATCCCGGCCGGATAGGTGGCGGTGCCCATGCCCCAGCCGACGCGGAGGCCGTTCTCGTCGCGCATCTGGCGCGGTTGGCGTGGGCGCTTGGACCAGCCGAAGCGCTCGGCCCCCTGTGCGTAGCATTCGCGCAGGGCCTTCGACGAGAACGGCCGGTGGGTGATGGGCTCGACCTCGGCGTAGTTCTTCAGCCGCAGCTCCAGGGGGTCCATGTCGAGCTGGAGGGCGAGTTCGTCGAGGGCCGATTCCACCGCGACGCTGCCCGAGGCCTCGCCGGGCGCGCGCATGAAGATCGGCGTGCCGATATCGGCCCGCGAGACCGCGTGGGTCGTGGCGATGGCCTCGGAGGCGTAGAGGTGGCGGGCGATGAGGCCGCAGGCCTCGACGAAGTCGTCGTGGCGGCTCGTCAGGGTCAGGGTGTGATGGTCCAGGGCCGTGAGGGTGCCGTCGGCTTTCGCGCCGAGCTTGAGGGTCTGGCGGGTCGCGGCGCGGTGGCCGACGGAGCCGAACATCTGCTCGCGCCGCGTCACCAGCTTCACCGGCCGGCCGACGAGCTTCGCCGCCATGATCCCCAGGATCTGCGGGGATGAGATGAAGCCCTTCGAGCCGAAGCCGCCGCCGAGATAGTGGCTGACGATGTGGATGTTCTCTTGCGGGATGCCGAACAGGCCGGCGAGGCGGCCCTTGGCGATCCACAGGGCCTGGGTCGGCGTGTGGAGGGTGAGGCGGTCGCCGTCCCACTGCGCCACGCTGGTGTGGGGTTCGAGCGCGTTGTGATACTGCGCCGCCGTCTCGTAGGTGGCCTCCATCCGGGTCCCGGCCGACGCGAACCCGGCTTCGATGTCGCCCGAGCCCTCCTGCGTCGGCGAGCCGGCGCCGACGCTGTCGGGCGTGAAGATTGTCTCGCCGCCGAGTTCCACGCTCGGGGTTTCGGCCTCGTAGCGGGGATTCAGCAGGGCCGCGCCCTCGGTTGCCGCCTCCAGGGTCTCGGCGATCACCACCGCGATGGGCTGGTTGGCGTAGCGGACGTTTCCGTTCTGCAGGAGGTCGAGGCGGAAGGCGAAGGGGTTGTCCTTCTCGTCCGGGGATTTGGCGAGTGCCGGCGCGTTCTCCGGACTCATCACGTCGACGACGCCCGGATGGGCCTTGGCCGCCGCGACGTCGAGGTGGGTCACCCGGCCGCGGGCGATGGCGCTCACCGCCATGACGGCGTGGAGCATCCCCCCGGGGTGGAAGTCGGCGCTGTAGCGGGCCGCGCCCGTGACCTTGGCGGGGCCGTCGCGCCGGGTCAGGGGCTGGCCGATGGAGGCGCCGTGGCGCATGCGCTCGGTCATGGTCGGGCTCCGGAAGGGGCGGCGGCGAAGGGGCTGGCGGGCAAGGCGGGGATGCGCGCCGGCGTGCCGGCCTGCGCGAGGGTCAGGGCCCGCACGACGATGCGGCGGGCGAGCTCGATCTTGGCGGCGTTGTCGCCGGACGGCGTCGCTCCGGCGAGCGCCGCGTCGGCGGCCTTCGCGAACAGCGCCGGGCTCGGCACCTGATCGGCGAGAAGGCTTTCGGCCTCCCGCGCCCGCCAGGGCTTCAGGGCGACGCTGCCGAGGGCGATGCGGGCCTGCCCGATGCGATCCCCGTCGAGGGTGAGGCCGACGGCGGCCGAGACCAGCGCGAAGGCGTAGGAGGTGCGCTCGCGGACCTTGAGGTAGCGCGAATGGGCGGCGAACTTTTTCGCGTCGGGCGGGAGCCGGACGGCGACGATCAACTCGCCCGGCGCCAGCTCGGTCTCGCGCTCCGGCGTGTCGCCGGGCAGGCGGTGGAAATCCGCGAGCGGGATTGCGCGGCGCCCGGCCGGTCCCTCGATCTCCACGATCGCGTCGAGGGCGGCGAGCGGCACGCAGAAATCCGACGGGTGGGTGGCGATGCAGTGCTCGCTCCAGCCCAGCACGGCGTGAGTGCGCGTCGCCCCGCCGAGGGCCTCGCAGCCGGCGCCGGGGTCGCGTTTGTTGCAGGCGCTCGCGGTGTCGTAGAAATACTGGCAGCGGGTGCGCTGGAGGACGTTGCCGGCGGTGGTGGCGGCGTTGCGCAGCTGCGCCGAGGCGCCCGACAGCAGGGCCTCGGCCACGGCCGGATAGCTCTTGGCGAAGGCCGGATCGTGGGCGAGGGTCGCGTTGCGCACGAGGGCGCCGATGCGGACCGCGCCATCCGGCAGGGTCTCGACGGCATCGAGGCCGGACACACGCGAAATGTCGACGAGGCGTTCGGGCCGGGTGATCCCGCCCTTCATCAGGTCGAGGAGGTTGGTGCCCGACGCCAGATACGCGGCCCCCGCCCCGTGGGCCGCCACGGCCTCGGCGACGCTGCCGGCGCGGACATAGTCAAAGTTTTTCATGCCGCGTCCTCGCTGAGGTTGCCGCCGGGCAGGACATCGGGGGCGTTCATCGCCGCGTGGGCGGCGAGCACGGCCTCGGTGATCCCCGCATAGGCGCCGCAGCGGCACAGGTTGCCGCTCATGCCCTCGCGCACCCGCTCGGGATCGTCGCCGGCCTGGCCCTCCCGGATCAGGCCCACCGCGCTCATGATCTGGCCCGGCGTGCAGAAGCCGCACTGGTACCCGTCGTGATCGACGAAGGCGGCCTGGACCGGGTGCAGCACGTCCCCGTCCGCCAGCCCCTCGATGGTGGTGATGGACGCCCCGTCGTGGCTCACGGCCAGCGCCAGGCAGGCATTGATCCGCACCCCGTCGAGGAGAACGGTGCAGGCGCCGCACTGGCCCCGGTCGCAGCCCTTCTTCGAGCCGGTGAGGTCGAGGCGCTCGCGCAAGGCGTCGAGGAGCGTGACCCGCGCATCCTCGAGGACGAGGCTGCGGGACACGCCGTTCACGGTCAGCGTGATGGGAAAGCCGGTTTCGGGAAAGCTCATGCCGGGACGGCTCCGCGTGGCTTGTCTGGAACTTGTCCAGATAGGGCCATCGCCGGGGCCGACCAGCGGGGGGGGGCGGGGCGGTCGCGGTCCGATGGTTCGTCTTGAGCTGACTGCGATGCCGAAGAATTTTCGGATTTGGCGGGGGTCCCCTCTCCTGAAAGGAGAGGGACAGGGTGAGGTGTGGGACCTTTCCTGAGAGTTCACACACCTCACCCCAACCCTCTCCTTCCAGGAGAGGGAGCGCGTAGCGCCTCACGCCGAAGGGCGATGGCGCCCTGCAGGATGGCTGTTGCGTGGCGGGCCGAATCGCCTACTTCGCCGCCCCCGTGCGCTTCAGGATCGCCTGCATCTGGGCGATCTCCGCGTCCTGCGCCTTGACGATGCTCTCGGCGAGCGCGCGCACCTCCGGGTCCTTCGAGTATTGCAGGGCGACCTTCGCCATGGCGATGGCGCCCTGGTGGTGCGGGATCATGCCGGCGGCGAAGTCGCGGTCGACGTCGCCCGAATAGGCGATGTCCATGTCGCCGTGCATGCGCATGCCGGCCTCGCGGAAGGCGCGGGTGGAGGGGGCCTCGGCGCCCGCCTTGGCCTTGGGCGCCGGGTGGTCGTGGCCGGCATGGTCGTGGCCGGGGTGATCGTGGTCGTGGTCGGGGGCGGCGACCGCGCCCAGGGCGAAGACGACGAGGGCGGCGGCGAGGGTGGTCTTGAGGATCATCAGAAGAACTCCGGGGTCAGAACAGGGCGGGGCGCGCGGCCCCGATGGGATGGTCGGCGGGGGCCGGTTCAACCTCGCTTCGGGCGGCGGCCAGCCGGGCGAAGGCCGGGCCGCCGAAGCGCAGGAGCAGGATCGGGGTCAGCACGGCGTCCAGCAGCGTCGCGCTGAACAGGCCGCCGAAGATCGTCACGGCGACGGGGTGGAGGATCTCCTTGCCGGGCGCGGTGCCGTCGACGAGGAGCGGCACCAGGGCGATGCCGGCGGCGAGCGCCGTCATCAGCACGGGCACGAGGCGCTCCTGGCTCGCGCGCAGCACCAGGGCCGGCCCGAAGGGGAGGCCCTCGGTCAGCCCGAGGTTGAGGGCGTGGCTGATCTTGAGGATGCCGTTGCGGGCGACGATGCCGGTGAGCGTCACGAAGCCGATCATCGAGGCCACCGACAGGGGCAGTCCCGCGACGGTGAGCGCCACGACGCTGCCGATGAGGGCGAGCGGCACGTTGCCCATGACGATGAGGGCGAGGACGCCCGAGCGGTAGCGGCTCGCCAGGAGGGCGAAGACCAGGGAAAGCGACACGAGGCTGAGCAGGCCGATGGTCCGCGTCGCCTCGCCTTGCGCCTGGTACGCGCCCTCCAGACTCGCGCTGACGCCCTCGGGCAGCTTCGCCTGCGCCAGGGCTTTGCCGATGGCGCCGGCCACGGCCGAGCCGTCCGCCCCCGGCTCGGTGTTGGCCTGGACGACGAGCCGCCGCCGCCCGTTCTCGCGAAGGATCTGGTTGGGGCCGTCGCGCTCGGTGATGTCGGCGAGCGCATGGGCCGGGACCCAGCCCGTGGGGGTCTCGATGAGGAGGTCGCGGAGCGCCGTGACCGAGCGGCCGGATTCGGGCAGCCGCAGGGTCACGTCGAACCGGCGCAGGCCGTCCACCAGGGTCGAGACCACGCGGCCGTTGGCGAGCCGGCTCACCGCATCGACCACGGCGTTGGGGGCGATGCCGTAGAGGGCGGCCCGGCCGCCGTCGACGCGGACGTCGAGCTGCGGAATCCGCACCTGCTTCTCGATGGCGAGGTCGGCGAGCCCGGGAATTTTCTCGAACTCCGCCTTGAGGGCCTCGGCGGTGCGACGCAGACCGTCGAGGTCCTCGCCGAACAGTTTTACGGCGATCTCGGCGCGCACGCCCGACAGCATGTGGTCGAGGCGGTGCGAGATCGGCTGGCCGACATTGACCGAGACCGGCAGCACGCCGAGCCGCGCCCGGATGTCGGCGGCGATGCTTTCGCGCGGCCGGCCGCCGGGCCGCAAGCCGATTTCGAGGTCCGAGGAGTGGACGCCCTCGGCGTGCTCGTCGAGCTCGGCCCGGCCCGTGCGGCGCCCGACGCGGTCCACCTCCGGGATGTCGGCGACGAGCCCCTCCGCGATGGCGCCGATGCGGCTCGACTCGGTGAGCGAGATCCCCGGCGTGAAGGCGAGGTTGACGGTGAACGAGCCCTCGTTGAACGGCGGCAGGAACGCGCGCGGCAGGCCGGCGGCGACGTAGACCGCCGCGCCGACGCCCAGGACGGCGCCCATCATCACGAGCCGCTGATGCCCGAACGCGAAGCCGACGAGGCGGGCGTTGCCGGCCTTGAGCCAACGGATCAGCCGGCCCTCCGGCGCCTCCAGGCTGTGTAAGCCGGGGAGCAGCCAGGAGGCGAGGGCGGGGGTCAACGTGAGAGAGACGACGAGGCTCGACAGGATGGCGATGATGTAGGCCTGACCGAGGGGGGCGAACAACCGCCCCTCGATGCCCGTGAGCGCGAAGAGCGGCACGAAGACGAGGCAGATGATGGCGGTGGCGTAGACGATGCCCGACCGGACCTCGTTCGACGCCGCGACGATCACCGCGAAGGCCGAGCGGGGCGCGCCCGCGTGCCGGTTCTCGCGCAGGCGCCGCAGGATGTTCTCCACGTCGACGACCGCGTCGTCCACGAGTTCGCCGATGGCGATGGCGAGGCCGCCCAGCGTCATGGTGTTGATGGAGAGACCGAGCGCCGAAAAGATCGCCGCCGTGGCGAGGATCGAGACCGGGATCGCGGTGAGCGAGATGAGCGTCGTGCGGGCGTTCATCAGGAAGGCGAACAGCACCACGGCCACCACCGCCACGGCCTCGAGGAGCACCGTCACGACGTTGCGGAGCGAGGTCTCGATGAAGTCCGCCTGCCGGAACAGGATCTTTTGGGCCTCGATGCCCTTCGGCAGGGCCGGGGCGATCTCGGCGAGCGCCGCCTCCACGGTCTTCGTCAGCCGGACGGTGTCGATGCCGGGCTGCTTCTCCACGGAGACGATGATTGCGGGTTTCCCCATGTAGCCGCCGTCGCCGCGCTTCGGCCGGGGCGCGAAGGCGACGTCCGCCACCTGCCGCAGGTAGACCGGGCCGCCGGGCGTCGGCACCACGAGGTTGCTCAGATCCTCCAGGCGGGTGGTGCGGCCGACCGCGCGGATCAGCACTTCGCGGGCGCCCGCATCGGTGAAGCCGCCGCCGGCATTGGAGCCGAAGCCTTCCAGCGCTTTTCCCAGGGCGTCGTTGGTGACGCCGAGCGCCCGCATGGCGGCGGGGTTCGGGGCGACGCGGAACTGGCGGACCTCGCCGCCGATGGGGATCACCTGGGCGACGCCGGGGATCGACAGCAGGCGCGGCCGGATGGTGAAGTCGGCGGTCTCGCGCAGCTGCATGGCGGTGGCCGTCTCGCCCGTCACGGCGACGAGCAGGATGCCGCCCATGATCGAGGAGACCGGCCCCATCTGGGGCATGACGTTCAGGGGCAGTTCCGAGCGGGCCAGCGCGAGGCGCTCGGCCACGAACTGGCGGGCGCGGAACAGGTCGGCCGACCACTCGAACTCGACGGTGACGATGGAGAGGCCGATCCCCGAGACCGAGCGCACGCGGGTGACGCCGGGCAGGCCGTTCATCCGGGTCTCGATGGGGTAGGTGACGCGCTGCTCCACCTCCGTGGGGGCGAGCCCCTCGGCCTCCGTCATCACCGTGACGGTGGGGCGGTTGAGGTCGGGCAGCACGTCCACGGGCAGGCGGGTCAGGGCCAGCACGCCGGTGAGGACGAGGGCGGCGGCGAGCGCCAGCACGAGGAGGCGGTTGCGCAGGGACTGCGCGACGATGGTCTCGAACATTTTTTCAGCGCCTCCCGGGGCATGGGTTCGATCGGGGAATTTCGTTCGATCGCCGGTGCAGGCTGGTCTCGACGGGCTCCCTCTCCTGAAAGGAGAGGGCTGGGGTGAGGTGTGTGGGCTCTCCGGAAAGGTCCCACACCTCACCCTGTCCCTCTCCTTCCAGGAGAGGGGACCCGCGCTGGACCGCATCCCGTCGCGACCGTCGCGGTCGGGCTAGCGGATCTGGTCCAGGAGTTCGGCGCCCTGGACGACGATGCGGCGGCCGGGCGCGAGGCCGTCGGCCACCAGCACCCGGTCGGCGTCGAGGGCGTCGGCCCGCACGGCGTGGGCGACGAAGCGCTCGGCGCTGACGTGCTCGTAGACGAGGTGGCCGCCCTCCGTGCGCACGAGGCCGCCGCGCGGCAGGGGCAGGCCCTGGCGCTCGCCGCCCGTGGGGGCGAGCACGGTCACGAACTGGCCGAGCCGCAGGGCGCCGGCGTCGCCGACGACGGCGAACTGGACCGGCACCGCCTGGTTGCGGTCGGCGAGACCCGCGCCGCGATAGGACAGCGCGAGGCTCGTGCCGTCGCCGAGCCGCGCCGTGGCGGCGCTGCCGTCGGCGAGGGCGGCGAAACTCAGGGCCTCGACCCAGAGCTTGGCCGGATCGACGATGCGGTAGACCACCGTGCCGGGGGCCGCCATGGCCCCGGCCACCGCCGCGGTCTCCGCGATGACGCCGTCCACGGGGGCGACCAGGGCCTCGGGCTCGCGCCGGATGGCGTCGAGGGCGGCGCGGCGGTCTCGCAAGCCGTCGAGCTCCGAGCGGGCGTCGTCGAGCTGGGTCTGGGCCACGGCGCCCGTGGTCGACAGGCGCTCGAACCGGGTGACCCGGCGGACCAGGATGGCGATCTGCTGGTCGAGCTCGCCCTGGCGCTGGCGCATGTCGGAGACGTCGACGGCCTGGACCGGCGGCGTCACTGTCGCCAGCACGTCGCCGCGCCGCACCCGGGTGCCGAGGCGGGGAAAGCCCCCGGCGGGCGGGGCGAGGCGGCCGCCGACGGAGGATTGCACCACGCCGCTGGCGTTCGGATCGGCGATGATCCGGCCGGGCAGTTCCGTGGTGCGGGCGACACTGCCCGTGGCGGTGAGATCCGTGCGGAGCGCCAGCAGGCGCTGCAGGGCTTTCGGCACGAACACCGAGCCGTCGGGCAGGCGCCGGGCTCGCTCCAGGGCGCCCGGCGTGAGGGCCGCCGGAAGGGTGACGTTGGCGGCCTTGCCGGCGTCGTCGTGGCCTTCGTGCGCGAAGGCGGTGCCGCCGAGCAGAAGGGTCGTCGCGAGGACGAGGAGGGCCAGGACCGGGGCGGTCCGGCGACCGCGCAAGGTCGCGACGGCGGCGAGGCCGAGGAGGAAGCCGCCGGCGGCCGTCGCCATGGGGTTCTGGCGGGCGAAGCGTTCGGCGAGCGTCGGGGCCGCGTCCCCGGTGCTCGCCGTGGCGGCGGGCGCTTCCGGCAGGTCGAAGTCGAGGGTCAGGATGTCGGTTCGGCCGCCCTCGCTGACCCCCACCATGAGGTCGCTATGGGTCTGGCCCGCCGGCCAGGGGAGGGGGAGGCGGTAGGTGCCGGGCGCCGTCTCGACGGCCTTCCGGCGCGGCTGGCCGGCCAGGGACACGGCGATGCCGGCACCCGGCACCGGCGCGTTGGTGACGAAGCGGTCGAGGGTGAGCACGAGGCTGTCGCCCGCGACCACGGCCACGAGTTCGAACCGCTCGGAGACGGCCTCGGCGCGGGGCGCCGCCGCCACCGGCGCCGGGGGCGCCTCGGCGCCGTGGTCGTGGCCCTCATGCGCCGAGGCGAGGCCGGGGGCGAGCAGCATACAGGCGAGGGCGAGCGCGCGCAGGGCGGCCGCGGGAACGAGGGGCATGAAGACATCTTTCGCCGACGGAGCAGGGAACGGCGTTCCGGCGCCGGCCCTGGGGCAACGGCGCGCGGGACGCGGGACAGCGTCAGGCGAAGGATCTGGGGGGTTCGGGGAGCGCTTCCGGGACGACGTCCGTCCGGGCGGGGAGGGCGCGGGCATGGGCCCGCGCTTCGGGGCCCCGCGCGGGCAGGGCCGCATGGGTCTCGGGCGCGAGGGCGGTGCCGGTGCAGCAGGATGTGCCCGGCCGGCAGCAGGCCCCGTCGCAGGGATGGGCGAGGCCCGTCTCCGCGCTCGCCCGGACCACCGGGGCGGTGGCGATGGACGTGGTTACGGCCGCGACGGATGTCGCCGCGATGGACTTGGCCGCGACGGAAGCGGGGAGGGGAGTGACGGAAGCGACGGCCCGGTCCGGGCCCGCAGGGGCGTGTCCCGCATGCGCCTCGGCGCCCGACGGCACGGCGAAAGCGGCGATCAGAACGATCACCGCCACCAGCCACAGTACCATGTTGCGTGCGTGAGCCATGCTGGCAATCCACATAGCACGGGCGCCGCCCCCGCGACAGACGGGTTTTTCTCGCCTAATCCAGGGGGCGGGTCTGAGAGCACATCCTATGTTGCGTACCATCCGTGTCATCGGCATCGGGACCGGCAACCCCGAGCACATCACCGTCCAGGCGGTGCGCGCCCTCAACACCGTCGACGTGGTGTTCGTCCTCGACAAGGGCCGCGAGAAGGCCGATCTCGTCGCCGTGCGGCGCGAGATCTGCGCCCGCTACATCACCGAGCGGCCCTACCGCTTCGTCGAGGCCCAGGACCCCGAGCGCGACCGCGACCCCGCCGATTACGGGGCGACGGTGGAGGCCTGGCACGCCGCCCGCGCCGTCCTCTACGAGGCGATGATCGAGGGCGAGCTGCGGCCCGACGAGTGCGGCGCCTTCCTCGTCTGGGGCGATCCGTCCCTCTACGACAGCACCCTGCGGATCATCGAGCGCATCGTGGCGCGCGGGCGCGTGCCCTTCGCCTACGACGTGATCCCGGGGATCAGCAGCGTCCAGGCCCTGGCGGCGAGCCACCGCATCGCCCTCAACCGCATCGGCGCGCCGATCCACATCACCACCGGCCGGCTCCTGGCCGACGGGCTGCCGCCCGGCGCCGACACCACGGTGGTGATGCTCGACGGGAACCCCCGCTTCGACCACCTCGACCCGGATCTGACCATCTACTGGGGCGCCTATCTCGGCACCGCCGACGAACTCATCCTGTCCGGCCGCCTCGGCGACGTCGCCGACACCATCGCGCGGACCCGGCGGGAGGCCCGCGCCCGCCACGGCTGGATCATGGACACGTACCTGCTGCGTGCGCCCGGGGAGGGGTGATCGACCGCGCGTTCCCCTCCCCCCTGCGGGGAGGGGTCAGGGGTGGGGGTGGCTCCGCCAGGCTCCCGCCCATGGAAATCGCGCGCGGGCAAACCCGTCGCGACCCTTCAGGGTCGTCCGGCCACCCCCACCTCCAACTCCTCCCCGCAAGGGGGAGGAGAGCCCGGGCCTGCTTCGACGCGCGCGGCATTCGGGCATCGGAAAAGCCACGATCCGAGGGTTCGTCCGCCCCGGAGCGATCCCCTCAACCCCTTGCATCTGCGACATATTCACCGCCTTCGCGGAACGAAATCGTCGACCCGTCCGCCCGGCGCGGGAGATCGATCCGCGCGCGCCGGCATCGGCAGGCGCAACCGTCTCTTCAGGCCGTGGCAGCGCCCGGCGCGGCCGATTCGGGCCCCGGCGGGGGATTTGCCGGAGCCCCGCCAGGGGCGATCATCGGCCGGGCGCGTCGCTTCGATGCGCCCGGAGGGCTTGGGCTCATGGCGGTGCGTGCGGGAACGGCGGGATGGGGCGGGACGCGCCTCGGACGGGTGCTCGGCGCGGGCGCCGCCTGCCTCGGGCTCGGCGCCGCCCTCGCCTGCCTCGACCGGCCGGCCGTGGGCGCGGCCGCCGCCGCCCTGTCGCTGCGCCTGGAGGAGCGCCTCGGCACCCAGACGCCCGCCGGGCCGGCCCGCATCGGCCTCGGGCCCCACGGCCGCGACATCCGCCTCGCCGGCGAGTTGGGGGAGGGGACGGCGGAGCGCCTGCGCGCGATCCTCGACGCCAACCCCCACGCGGAGCGCCTCCACCTCACCAGCGAGGGCGGCCTCGTGGCGGAAGGGCAGGCCATCGGCGATCTCGTCGCCGCGCGGAATCTCGCCACCTACGTGCCCGATTACTGCGTCTCGGCCTGCACCCTCGCCTTCGTGCGCGGGCACCGGCGCTTCCTCGTCGAGGGCGGGCGCCTCGGCTTCCACGCCCCCTACGAGGCCGGCCTGTTCGGGCAGGCCGTGCAGGCCGACGGCGTGCCCGAGCGGACGGCCTACCTCGCCGCCGGCCTCGACCCCGCCTTCGTGACCGAGGCCCTGGCCACCGCCTCCGCCGACCTGTGGGTGCCCGACACGGGCCGGCTTCTCTCCGCCCGCGTCGTCACCGAGACCGTCGACACCGGGCGGTTCCCCGATTCGACCCTCGACGACGATCCGAGCCCGGCGGGCGCCCGGGCGGCCATCCTGCGCGCCCTGCCGCTCCTGGGTTCGGCGCCGGGCGCCGTCGCGGACCTCGCCGCCTGGTACGCCGAGGCCTACCGCACCGGCCGGCCGGAGGCCGAATCCGTCGCGGGCCTGCGCCGGCGCGCCGCCGCCGGGATCGCCCGCGGGCTCGCGCAGGCCGACGCGTCCACGGTCCTGGACGCCGGGCGCCTCCTCCTGCGGGCCATGCTGGCGGCCCGCGACGGGGACCGCGAAGCCTGCGCGCGGATCGGCGCGGGGGCCGATCTCGTCGAGGCCGGGGAGGTGCTCGGCGACGGGGCGGCGGTGCCGGCCCTCGTGGCGCGGGCGGGGATTGTTGCGGTGATCGCCCCCCTGCCCGACAGCGGGGTCCCGGCGCGCGCCTGCGCCACCGAGATCCACGCCTACGCCCGCGCCCTGGCGAAAGCCCCGGCCGAGGCGGCCCCGGCGGTGCGCGCCCTGATGCAGCGGGCCGGGCGCCCCGTCCGCGAGGCCTCCGCCCTGCCGTGAGCGCGTGGGAGGGACCGGTGCTGGGGGCCGGGCGGAACGACCGGGGATGGGTGGCTTGAAGACGGTCCGCTTCTACCGGGCAACGAGGCAGAAGCGGACCTTGGGCTACATGTCGTTGAGTTCGAGCCGCGATGCCCTATCAGACGATGGCGAGCTCTGCGCGCCGGAGTTGGGTCTGCGTAGCGACCTCAATGAAATAGCCCCCCTTGGCCTTGAAGTAGAATGTCCAAGCCCCGTGGTAATCGCGCGGCTCCGGCACGTCCCAACCGTCGATCTTCAGGCGCGCGTTCAGCGCATCAACCTGCTCCCGGCTGTCTTGGATGAAACCGATGTGATGGACGTCACTATCCTCGGGGTAGGCGAAGGGGCCTCGTTTTTTCGCGAAGTCATTTAGGACCAGCAGCATACCGTCGTCGTCGTGCATGACAGCAAGTGCCTTCCCACGCATCACCGACGTGTGCAGCCCGAAGTAGACCTCGAACATCGCTACGTCAGCCGGGACGTCGATGCTTGTGAGATTAATGTGGTTGAGCTTCATCGGACACACCTCTCCTGTTCATCGGAAAGGACGCGCTGGTAGTCGACCGCTTATGGCGGCCGCCATGTACGAGCGCTAAGCCACCCGGACTACCGACCGGGCTGTGACTTCTACACGTCCATGGTCGGGGTAAGCAGCACGCGGTTACCTGTCAACGATCACGCCCGTCCGGGGGGCTCGGACGATCATGCTCGTCTGCTTCGGAGGTGCACGCGTGGCGGCCCGAACGGCTTATTTGGATCGATACCGGCCCCCAGGGCGAGGTGCCGGGCGTCGGATAGCCGCCCCCTAATGTCGGCGCGCGTCGGCCTTGCCCTGGAGGTGGCGGGCGAGTTCGTGGCCGATCTCCCGCATCAGGCTGTCGAGGAGTCGGGCGAGGGACGGGTGGTGCAGGTGGCCGACGAGGCCGTGCAGGGCGATGGCGTGCTCGGCCATGCGGTTGACCGCGTGCTGGCCCGGCCGGTCGAGGCCGCCCTCGTGGGTGAGGTCGAGGGCGATGCCGCGCCCGTGCCGGGGCTGGCCCGCCCCGTCGCGCTCGATCCGCCCGCGCAGGGACAGGCTGCGCTCGCCCGACGCCGTGCGGAAGGCGACATCGAACGGCGCTCCGCCGGCGACGGCGGCATGGACGACGTTCTCCACCCGCTCGCGATCCTCGCCGTGGGTCCCGTCGAGGAGGCTGCCCAGGGGCACGCCGGAGGCGGTGCGCCCCGGCTCGAGGCCCAGGACCTCCCCCAGGGTGCCCGAGAGCACGAGCCGGTCCGCCCAGATGTCGTAGGTCCACAGGCCGACGACCCCGGACGCGACCAGGGCGGCCTGCACCTCCGCGCTCTCCGACATCGCGAACAGGGGTCGAGACATGATTCTCCTGGAGGGGACACCGGGCCGCGACCGTGCCGTGGCGCCCGTCGCCGGACGGACGGTGTGATTTACCTGAGGTTTGTTTTATCGCAGGACTCACCGGATGCGATTCCCGTACGCTAGAGGGAAATCGGCCTGACGAGAAGAGGGTTGGTTGCGTTTTTATGGCAATCTCTCAACCTCAGATTGACGATCGCGTCATGGCCCCAGGCGCACGCTTAACGATTGATTAACCATGATCGGCGAGACCGGATCAGGTCATCCTTGCGTCACAGGACGGCCCCGGCGCGGGCGCCGGCCTGCGTGACCGGGACGAATCGAGAGCCGCAAAGGGGCGTCAGGATGAAGGCCATCACGTTCGTCACGCAGAAGGGGGGCAGCGGCAAGAGCACCCTGTGCATCTCGCTGGCGGTCGCCGCCCAGGAGCGTGGCCTCTCCGTCTGCATCCTGGAGATGGACCGGCAGGCGACGATCTCCGACTGGCTCGACCACCGCACCGTGGACGGCCCCGAGGTCGCCCAGATCGACGCGACCCAGATCGACGCGGTCATGGCCCAGCTGCGCGAATCCTCCTACGACTACGTCTTCATCGATACGCCGGGCGTCGATTCCACCGGGACCCTCTCGGCCATCCGCGCGGCCGACCTGTGCATCATCCCGTGCCGGCCGACCCCGGCGGACCTGCGCGCCTTCAAGCCGACGCTGGCCGCCGTCTACCGCCTCGAGAAGAAGTTCGCCTTCGTCCTGAACCAGACCCCGCCGCGCTCCTACCGCATCCGCGACGCCGCCGACGGTCTCGCGGTCCTGGGCATCCTGCCCGACGTCAACATCGTCGCCCGCACGGACCACCAGGACGCCATCGGCGTCGGCCAGGGCGTCACCGAGTTCAATCCGAAGGGGCAGGCGGCGGGCGAAGTGCGCCGGCTCTGGACCTGGATCGAGAAGCGGATGCAGGTCTCCAAGCATGTCAAAGCCGCCTAAACCGAGCCTCGCCGCCATCGTGGCGGCCTCGTCGGGGCGCCCGCAGCCCACCGCCGAGATCGTCACGCTCGACGTCGGCACCCCCCGCCCCCGGCCCGCCGCCACCCTCAAGGAGCGGGCGCGGCAGATGTCGGTCTACCTCGAGCCGCCGGTCTACGATCAGCTGCGCGACATCGCCCATGCCGAGCGGACCAAGATGCACGGCCTGATGCTGGAGGCCCTCGACCTGCTGTTCCGGCAGCGCGGCGCCCGCTCCATCCGGCAGCTGACGGAGACCGACCCGCGCTGAGGCAGGCGGGTCGTCGCGAGTGCGAAAACCGCTGGATTGAGAAGAGCTTGCGGCGCGATCCCGACCTCGCGTCGCAACCTGACCCCCGCCGCGGCCGCCCGATGCCCCGGGCCGACGACCGGGCTGGCCCGATCGATCCGGCTTTCGCCTGATCCCGCAAGGGCTTCGGTCCGGGTGCGGATGCGGCGCACGAGCCGCGAAGGCCGGTCCACGCCCCATTCCCGAAAAATCCCGGCCGCCGCATTCAGCCTTCGTTTACGTCGAAGCGACAAACCTGGGCATCCCGGGACGACGCGTTCGTGTGCGTCGCCCCGGGCACCCGGCGGACCTCGTCGTCCTCGGTCGCGGGTGTGTGTTGCGTCACGAGGCGGCGGGGCGGATCATCGGGATGACGCGTTCGACGAAGGCCGGCCTGTCGTTCGGTGTGCCGGCCGGGCTGCCCCTGTGGCGGCTGCTGGGCGCCTGCGCCGTGGCGCTCGCCACGGCCAACTGCGCCCAGAATCCGCAGCAGAAGCTCGCCGGGTCCTCCGGCTCCACCCTCGATCCGAAATACGGGGTCAAGGCGAGCCCGCGCCTCTACAAGGAGGGCGACGTGATCCCGAAGGGCGGCGGCCGGCGCTTCTCCGGCAAGCCCTACGTGGTGGCGGGCCGCACCTACGTGCCGCGCGAGGACGCCAAGGGCTACGTCCGCGAGGGCCTGGCCTCGTGGTACGGCGCCGCCTTCCACGGCCGGATGACCGCCAACGGCGAGGTGTTCGACCGCCACTCCATCGCGGCCGCACACCCGACCCTGCCCCTGCCGAGCTACGCCCGCGTCACCAACCTCACCAACCACCGTTCCATGATCGTGCGGGTGAACGATCGCGGGCCGTACCACGCCGACCGCGTCATGGACGTGTCGGAGGAGGTGGCCCAGGCCCTGGAATTCCACCGCAGCGGCACGTCCCGCGTGCGGGTCGAGTATGTCGGCAAGGCCTCCACCTCCGGCAGCGACGACCGCAAGCTGCTCGCGACCCTGCGCACGGACGGCGTGCCCGCCGCCATCCGGGGCCCGTCGCCGGTGATGCTGGCCGATCTCGGCCCCGACGAGCCCCTGGCAAGGGGCCGCTCGGCCCTGGCGTTCCGCTCGGCCGCCGAGGAAGCGCCGCAGGAAACCGTGCAGGAGGCTTCGCAAGAGACGTCGCGAGAGATTCCGAACGAGGCCCCGCGCGAGGCGCCCCGGCCGGCGCGCGCGGCACCCATCATCCTGGCGAGTGCGGCCGGCGTCGCCGTGCCCGCCGCCCTCCAGCCCACCGCCTTGCGCGAGACCGCGTTCCGGCCCGTGGCCACCGCGCCCGTGCGTCTCGCGCCGGCCCCCCTCGCCCTGACGCCGCCGCCCGTGCGGCTGGCGGCGCACGGGGCCGAAGGAGGCCAAAAGGCGGGAATCCAGACGGCGGGAGGGCGGACCCGGGTCGCGGCCGTGCCGCAGCCCCTGACGCGGACTGCCGCCGCCTGGCCCGCCCCGGCGGCGCCAGCGAAGGCCGGCGGACACGCTGGCGCTTCGGGTCAGGCCGCGATCCCGGCCAAGACCGGCGCGCCCACCAGGACCGGCGCGCCGACCAGGACCGGCGCGCCCACCAGGACCGTCGCGTCGGGGTCCGCCAAGGCCGTCGCGCCCGCCGCCGCCGTCGCGTTCGTCAAACCGACGATGCCCGCCAAGGGCATCGCGCCGGTGATGGCCCTGGCCGCTTCCAGGGGGCCCGTGCCGGCACCGCCGGTGAAGCTGGCCGCCAAGGCCGCACCGGCTCCGGCGGGGAAGGGCGCCGCCGGCAAGGCCGCCGTCGCCGCGGCCAAGCCCGGGCCTGCCCGCGCGCGGGTGGCCGAGGCCCGCTGACGGGGATATCGCTGCGTCCTTGTGCGGTGCGAAATGCGCTGGCGGGGCGTGGATTTTGGTTCGATCTCCCCCCGAATACCTTGTATCGTCACGCTTGTACGGTGGCGGGAACCGGTGATCCCCGACCGCATGGTGTGAGGCGAGTGATGCGCGCGACGATTCTCCACGCGAGCCGGACGGCCCTGGTCTGCGGGATGCTCGCCGCCTCCGCCTGGGGCGCCCGCGCCCAGACCTTCCAGACGGCGGCCCCCCACGCGATCCTCATCGATGCCGATTCCGGCTCGGTCCTGTTCGAGAAGGGCGCCGACGAGCTCTTCTCCCCGGCCAGCATGGCCAAGCTGATGACCACCGAGATCGTGTTCAACGAGATCCGGCAGGGCCGGCTCACCATGGACTCGGAGTTCCAGATCACCGAGGACGCGTGGCGCCGGGGCGGGGCCGGGGGCGGCGGCTCGTCGATGTTCGCGCAGCTCAACAGCCGGATCAAGCTCTCCGACCTCCTGCGCGGGCTCATCGTGCAGTCGGGCAACGACGCGGCCATCGCCATCGGCGAGGGCATCGCCGGCTCGGAGGAGAATTTCGGGCGGATGATGACCGCGCGGGCGAAGGAGATCGGCCTGCAGCGCTCGACCTTCCGCAACGCCACCGGCTACGCGGCGCCCGACCAGAAGGTGACCGCGCGCGATCTCGCCAAGCTGGCACTCCACATCATCGAGACCTATCCCGACCTCTACAAGATGTTCGCCGAGCGCGAATTCACCTGGAACAAGATCAAGCAGCAGAACCGCAACCCGCTGCTGGCGCTGGACATCGGCGCCGACGGGCTGAAAACCGGCTACCTCGAGGAATCCGGCTACGGCCTCACCGGCTCGGCGGTGCAGAACGGCCAGCGCCTGATCATGGTGGTGAGCGGCCTGAAGACCGCCCGCGACCGGGCCGCCGAATCGCGAAAACTCGTGGAATGGGGGTTCCGCGCCTTCGAGCCGCGCCAGGTCTTCGCCGCGGGCGAGACCGTGGCCGAGGCCTCGGTCTTCGGCGGTGCGCAGGGGAGCGTGCCCCTGGTGGCGAAGAAGCCCGTGCGGGTGCTGCTGCCGCGCGGCACCGGCGACAAGATCACCGCCAGGGCGGTCTATGACGGCCCCCTCGTGGCGCCCGTGGAGGAGGGCCGGGCCGTGGGCCGCCTGCGGATCATGCGCGGCGACACCCAGGCCCTCGACCAGCCGCTCTATGCCGGGACCGCCGTGCCGGCCGGCTCGATCCCGCAGCGCGCCCTCGACGCGGCCCTGGAGGTCGGCACCGGCCTGTTCCGCCGCGCCTTCGACAAGGCCGGCGCCAAATCGTGACGGGCCAATCGTGACGGGGATCGCGGCCGGGGCGTTCATCACCTTCGAGGGCGGGGAGGGGGCGGGGAAATCCACCCAGGTCCAGCGCCTCGCCGCGCACCTGCGCGTCCGCACCGGCCGCCCGGTGGTGACGACGCGCGAGCCCGGCGGGTCGCCGAAGGCCGAGGCGATCCGCGCCGCCCTGCTCGCCGGCATCGCCAAACCGTACGGCGCCTTCGCCGAGGCTTTGCTGTTCTCCGCCGCGCGCATCGACCACCTCGATACCCTGATCCGCCCGGCGCTCGCCCGGGGCGAGACGGTTTTGTGCGACCGCTTCGCCGATTCGACCCGGGCCTACCAGGGCGCCGCCGGCGGCCTCGAACCCGAACTCCTGACCAGCCTGGAGCGCGTCGTCGTCGGCCCGACGCGGCCCACCCTCACCCTGATCCTCGACCTCGACCCGGCGCTCGGCCTCGCCCGTGCCGCCAAGCGCTCGGACGCGGCGCCCGACCGCTTCGAGGCCGAGACCCTCGATTTCCACGCGCGCCTGCGCGCGGCGTTCCGGGCCATCGCCGAGGCCGAGCCGGCGCGCTGCGCCCTCGTCGACGCGGGCGCCGCGCCGGACGCCGTGGAGGCGGAGATCCGGGCGATCGTCGCCGCGCGGTTGCCGACCCTTCTCGGCGAGGCGGATCATGATGCGGCCTGAACGCCTGCCCGAGGATGTCGAGCCGGGCGACCTGCCCCACATCCCCCGCCCCCGCGAGCAGACCGGCCTCGTCGGCCACGCGGAGGCCGAGGCCGCCCTCATCGGCGGCATCGCCTCCGGGCGCCTGCATCACGCCTGGCTCATCGGCGGCCCGCGCGGCATCGGCAAGGCGACGCTGGCCTACCGCATGGCGCGCTGGCTCATCGCCAACCCGGGCCTCGACGCGATCCCCGAAACCCTCGACGTCGATCCGGGGCATCCGGCGGCGCGGCAGGTCGCGGCCCTGTCCCACCCCAACCTCGTGGCCCTGCGGCGGACCCGGCCGCCGACGGCGAAAACCCTGGCGACGAAGATCTCCGTCGATGCGGCGCGGGGCGCCCTGGAGCTCTTCGGCTCCACCGGGGGGGCGGCCGGCTACCGCATCTGCATCGTCGACAGCGCCGAGGACCTCAACGCCAACAGCGCCAACGCCCTCCTGAAGATGGTGGAGGAGCCGCCGCCCCGCTGCCTGTTCCTCATCGTCAGCCACGCGCCGGGGCGGCTCCTGCCGACCATCCGCTCGCGCTGCCGGGCGCTGACCCTGCGGCCGCTCGCCGAGGCCGAGGTCGCCCGCGTGGTGGCGGGCTTTCCCCCGCCCTTCGTCCAGCCCGACGCGGACGCGCTCGCCCGCGCCGCCGCCCTGTCCGAGGGCTCGGTGGCGCAGGGGATGGCGATGCTCGATCCGGCGACCGCCAATCTGGTCACGGACGTCGAGACCCTGCTCGCCCGCCTCGACCACCCGGACTGGCGCCGCATCCTGGCGCTCGCCGAGAAGCTCTCGGGGCGCGACTCGGACGAGCTGTTCGCCACGGGTCTCGACACGGTGTTCCGCTTCGTCTCGGCCGAGCTCGACCGGCGCGCCCACGAGGACCCGGCCCGCCTTGCGGCCCTGGTCGAGGTGTGTGACAAGATCGCCCGCGCTGCGCGGGAGGCCGCGATCTACAATCTCGACCGCCGGCCGCTGGTCCTGTCCCTGTTCGGAGACCTCGCCGGCGCCCTGCGCGCCGCGGCCTGAGCCGGACGGATTTTTTACGATTCTTCGTCCTGTGATCCTTTTGAACCCTGTCTCCGGGGAACCTTCGACGTGACCGACCCGGCTTCCCAAAAGACCTTCGGGATCACCACCGCGATCTCCTACCCCAACGGCGCGCCGCATATCGGCCACGCCTACGAGGCGATCGCCACGGATGCCATCGCGCGCTTCAAGCGCCTCGACGGCTACGAGGTGCTGTTCTCCACCGGCACCGACGAGCACGGCCTCAAGATCCAGCAGGCCGCCGCCAAGGCCGGGCTGTCGCCGCGGGCCCTCGCGGACAGCATGGCCGGCCTGTTCGAGACCATGGTCAAGGCCCTGAACTGCTCGCACGACCGCTTCATCCGCACCACCGAGCCGGTGCACTACGCCGCCGCCCAGGAACTCTGGCGCCGGATGGAGGCCAACGGCGACATCTACCTCTCGAAATACACCGGCTGGTACTCCGTGCGCGACGAGGCCTACTATGCCGAGGACGAGACCGAGCTCGGCCCCGACGGGGCGCGCCGTTCGCGCGAGACCGGCACGCCCGTGACCTGGATGGAGGAGGAGAATTTTCTCTTCCGCCTCTCGGCCTATGGGGACCGGCTGCTCGCCCTCTACGACTCCCAGCCCGACTTCATCGGCCCGGAGACGCGGCGCAACGAGGTGGCGAGCTTCGTGCGCTCCGGCCTCAAGGACTTTTCGGTGAGCCGCACCAACTTCGACTGGGGCGTGCCGGTGCCGGGGCATCCCGACCACGTCATGTATGTCTGGGTCGATGCGCTGACGAACTACCTCACCGTCACGGGTTTCCCGGACGAGGCGGACGCGCGAAAAAAGTTCTGGCCGATGGATCTGCACGTCATCGGCAAGGACATCGTCCGCTTCCACGCGGTGTACTGGCCGGCCTTCCTCATGTCGGCCGGACTGCCCCTGCCCAAGCGCGTCTTCGGCCACGGCTTCCTGCTGTCCAAGGGCGAGAAGATGTCCAAATCGCTGGGCAACGTCGTCGACCCGATGGACCTGATCAGTACCTACGGCGTCGACGCCCTGCGCCACTTCGTGTTGCGCGAGGTGCCCTTCGGCGGCGACGGCAATTACAGCCACGAGGCCATCGTCACCCGCACCACGGCGGACCTCTCCAACGGCCTCGGCAACCTCGCCCAGCGCTCGCTCTCGATGATCGCCAAGAATCTTTCGGGATTGGTCCCCGAGCACGGCGATCTCACGGAGGACGACCGGGCGCTTCTGGCCCTGGCCGACGCCCTGCCGGGGGCCGTGCGCGACGCCATGGACCGGCTCGCGCCCCACACGGCGCTGGCCGAGATCTGGGCCGTGGTGACGGCCTCCGACCGCTACTTCGACGCCCAGAAGCCCTGGGTCCTGCGCAAGACCGACCCGGCCCGCATGGCCGCCTCCCTCTACGTGGTGGCCGAGACCCTGCGGGCCATCGCCATCCTGGTGCAGCCGTTCATGCCGGGCTCGGGCGCAAAGCTCCTCGATCTGCTGGCCGTGCCGGCGGAGCGCCGCCGCCTCGCCGATGTGGGGGAGGGCGGCCGCCTCGTCCCCGGCACGCCGCTCCCCGCCCCCGTCGGGCTGTTCCCGCGCTTCGTCGAGCCGGAGGCCGGTGCGGGGTGAGGTGATGCGGGGGCTGGGCGGATAACCGTTTCGGCACTACATTTTGCAGTGACGGAGCGGTGATGGGTTTCCAGTGAGATGCCGGCAAGGATGCAGCCAATCAGGCCAAGCACCTCGTCGGCTTCCGACAGGCGGCTGAGATCTTTCGCGGATTTCGGGTCACCCGCGAGGACACCCGTCGGTCCTACGGTGAACGGCGGTTCGTCACCCTGGGCCAATACGACGGGACGGTACTGTGCGTGATCTACACCCTGCGGGACGACGACATTCGCATCATCTCGGCATGGAAGGCGGGGCGGCATGAACGGGAAGCGTACATCCAAGCCCGGGACCGTGAGGTTTGACAGCCTCGACGCGATGCCGCCGGCCACCCCCCTCAGCGCAGCCTTCAAGGCGTTGAGCGACGAGGACGCGGCACGCCGCGCCGCCGCCGATCCGGACGCCGGCGTCATCCCACCCGGCTTCTGGGACGCGCTGCCGTCCGTGGCCGCCGAGACCAAGGAGCAGATCACCCTGCGCCTCGACCCCGAGGTGCTTCGGCATTTCCGGGGGCTCGGCAAAGGCTATCAGTCGCGGATCAATGCCGTTCTCAAGAGCTACGTTCGGGCCAAGGAGAATGCGGGTTAAGGCACCGGCCCGTCCTCGTAGATTTTCAGCTCCGCCGAATCCGCGCCGACCCAATCAAGAAACTTTGAGCCAACAATGCTGGTCGACAGTCACTGCCACCTCGATTTCCCGAACTTCGCCGAGGACCTGCCGGGCGTCATCGCCCGCGCGCGGGCGGCGGGCGTGACCGGCATGGTCACCATCGCGACGCGCGTCGCCAAGGCGAAGACCTACGAGGCCCTGTCAGAGGCGAACCCCGAGATCTGGCACACCATCGGCACCCATCCGGACGGGGCCGGGGACGAGCCCGACGTGCCGACCGAGACGATCGTGGCGCTGAGCCGGCATCCGCGCTGCGTCGGCATCGGCGAATCCGGCCTCGACTTCCACTACGACAACGCCGCGCCCGAAGCCGTGCAGGAGCGCGTCTTCCGCCGCCACATCGCGGCGGCTCGCGAGACCGGCCTGCCCCTCGTCATCCATTCGCGCGACGCCGATGCCGAGATGGAGGCGATCCTCGTGGACGAGATGGGGCAGGGGGCCTTCACGGCGGTGCTGCACTGCTTCTCGTCGGGCGCGCGCCTGGCCGAGGTCGGCGTCGAACTCGGGCTCTATGTCTCGTTCTCCGGCATCGTCACCTTCCGGCGCTCGCACGACCTGCGCGCCATCGCCCTGGCGGTGCCCCGGGACCGCCTGCTGGTCGAGACCGACGCGCCGTTCCTGGCGCCCGAACCCCACCGGGGCCGCACCAACGAGCCGGCCTACACCGCCGACACGGCGCGGTCCCTGGCCAAGACCTTCGAGATGGACTTCGACGCGTTCGCCGCCCTGACCACGGCCAACTTCCACCGCCTGTTCCACAAGGCAGGGGTGAGAGCCGGGGAGGGGACGTGACACGCCCCTGCCCCCTCCGATACCAACGGAGCCGGAGGTGGCGATGGGTTCCTTGACGTTGACGATCCTCGGCTGCGGCTCGTCCGGCGGCGTGCCCCGGGTCGCCTATGGCTGGGGCGCCTGCGATCCGGCCGAGGCGAAGAACCGGCGGCGGCGCTGCTCGCTCCTCGTGGAACGCAGCGAGGCCGCCGGCCGCACCAGCGTCCTCGTCGACACCTCGCCGGACCTGCGCGACCAGCTCATCGGCGCCGGCGTGCGGCACCTCGACGGCGTGCTGTTCACCCACGCGCATGCCGACCACACCCACGGCATCGACGACGTCCGGCCCCTCGTCATCCACATGCGCCGGCGCATCCCGGTCTACGCCGACGCCCTCACCCGGGCCCTCCTGGAGCGGCGCTTCGGCTACTGCTTCGAGACGCCGCCGGGCAGCGAGTATCCGCCGATCCTCGACATGAACGATCTGTGCCCGGGCGAGGCGGTGCGGGTGGCGGGCGCGGGCGGCGCGGTGACGGCCCTGCCCTTCGCCATGGAGCACGGCAACGAGGCGGCGCTGGGATTCCGGTTCGGCCCGGCCGCCTACGCGCCCGATGTCAGCCTGATGCCGGCGGCGGCCGAGACGCAGCTGCACGGCCTCGACCTGCTCATCATCGACGCCCTGCGGGAGACGCCGCACCCGACGCACTACTCGGTCTCGGACGCGCTCGCCCTCATCGAGACGGTGCGGCCGCGCCGCGCGGTGCTGACCAACCTCCACACGGATCTCGACTACGCCACCCTGGCGCGCAAGCTCCCGCCGCACGTGGTGCCGGCGTATGATGGATTGCGCGTGACGGTGGACCTCTGACCGGCGGGCTCGCGACGCCGGGGGAGGGTGGATCGGTTCCGGGCCGGGGCCCCTCGTCAGTTCCGGGCCGGGGCCTCTTCCGGCAGGCCGGCACTGACCAGGATCTGGGTCATGGCCGCCTTGGCGAGGTGGTTGTAGCCCGCGTCGGTCATGTGGAGGCCGTCGGGGCCGATCATCTGGGTCGGCGTGAGCAAGCCCTTGGCCACCCAGGCCCGCATCATCGCGTTGCGCCGGATCACCGGGACGCCGAGTTCGCTGGCGACGGCGTGCAGGGCGGTGCCGTAGAGCTCCGATCCGGCGGTGCCGGACAGGCGCTTGCACCATTGCTGGTCCATGAGGATCACGTCCGCCCCCGTGGCGCGGATCGCCAGGATGCCGGCCCGGGTCAGTTCGGCGAAGCGCTCGACGCTGACGCCGGTCATCGGATCGTTGCTGCCCGTCTGCCAGACCACGAGGTCGGGCTTCTCCGCGAGCACGTCGCGCTCGAGGCGCCGGGCCATGGCCTCGGCATCGTCCCCGCCCTTGCCCCGGTTGAGCACGGTAACGAACTGGTGGGCCGAGCCGGACCTGTCCAGCCGCGCCTCGAGATCCTCCTGCAGCTGCGCCGGATAGGTCGAGGCCAGGGAGGTGGCGCCGATGCCCTCCGTCGAGGAGGAGCCGAACGCCACGATGCGGATATCCGCGCCCTTGGCCACGAGTCCGGCGAGGCGCGGCAATCGCGCCAGGGTCCGGGCGTGGAGCGCGGGGCGCCCCGCCGCGGGCGTCCGCACCGCCGCGGGCGCGTCCAGTCCGGCATGGACGGCTCCGGCCTGGACCGGAACTTGGACCGGAACCGGCTCGGACCGGGCCGGAGCACCGAGGGCCAGGAGGGCGAGACCGAGAATCGGGACGAGGGGGCGGCGCGCTGAGATCGGCATCAGGTTCGCTTCGGTACAGGTATCCGGACACTCGACGCCTGGATCTGAACCCAGCGTGTATCATGTATACTGAGCCCGGATTATGACGAAGGCGAGGGCCTTGAGCGACGCTTATGCCACAGCGGGGCGCGATTGTCGGGGTTATGCCCGAAACCCCGGGTCCCTCGAACACGGATAGGGTGAATCCGGGGTTCTGCGCGATCGCCCGAATGCGATGCGAACCCCCCTGCCCCGAATTTTTCCCATCGTACGTTCCATAATATATCTTATGCGAATGGTATGCCTGGGGTTAGGAGGGGCCTTCGGGGCTCGCGTCCACCGGTCGGAATGGCTCGGCGGCCCCTTGCGCCGCGGCTTTGCGCGCCGCACCCTCCCCTAGGAGCCCGTCGTGTGCAGGAGCCCGCCATGCGATTGACCGGAGCCGAAGTCGAAGCGATCCGATCCTGCGCCCGACGCCATTTCGGCGAGGGATGCGTCGTACGGCTCTTCGGATCGCGGACGGACGACGCCTTGCGCGGCGGTGATATCGATCTCCATGTCGAGGCGGACCGGCCCGACCGGGCGCATCTGTCGAACGAGCTGGCGTTCCGGGCGGACCTGCAGGACCGCCTCGGCGAGCAGCGCATCGACGTGATCCTGCGGCCGCCCGCCTACACACCGCGCACCATCGATCGCGTCGCGATTCAGACCGGTGTCGCCCTGTGACCGAGGTGGATCGCCCCCTCGGTCTCCAGCTCCTGTCGGAATACCTCGCGGCGGCCAACAAGCCCGTCGGCCCCGCCCCGCGGTGACGCCGATCCGTCTGCCCTACACCCCGCCCTACGATTGGCCGGCCCTGCGCGACTACCTCGCCGCCCGCGCGATCCCGGGGGTCGAGGCCGTCACGCGGCTCGCCTATCGCCGGACCATCGACCTCTCCGGACGGCACGGCCACGTCGCCGTCGGCCCCGGCCCGAACGATGCCCTGGTGGCGACGATCCACCATCCCGACCCCGAGGCCGTGCCGGCGATCCGCGCCCGCCTGGCGCCGATGTTCGACTGCGACGCCGATCCCATGGCGATCCGGGCGGGCCTCGCGGGCGATCCGCATCTGGCGCGCCTCGTGGCCGCCCGGCCGGGCCTGCGGGTGCCCGGGGCCTGGGACGGGTTCGAGCTCGCCGTGCGCGCCATCCTCGGCCAGCAGGTCTCCGTGGCGGCGGCGACCCGCCTCGCCGGCCGGCTGGTCGCCACCTTCGGCACGCCCTTGGCCGCGGACGCGTCCGCGCCGGGCCTGAGCCACGTCTTCCCGGCGCCGGAGCGCCTGGCGGAGGCCGACATCGCGGCGGCGCTGGGCATGCCCTGCGCCCGGGGGGAGGCGATCCGGACCCTGTCGGCGGCCGTGGCGGAGGCGCCCGGCCTGCTGGCGCCGGGCCGGGAACCCGAGGCGGCCATCGCCGCCCTCACCCGCCTGCGCGGGATCGGCGACTGGACGGCGCAGTACATCGCGCTCCGGGCCCTGCGCGCGCCCGATGCCCTGCCGGCGGGCGACCTCGCCCTCCTGCGCGCCCTCGACGATGGGGGCGGGCGCCCGAGTCCCGCCGGCCTGGCGGCGCGGTCGCGGGCGTGGCGGCCGTGGCGGTCCTACGCCGTGCTCCACCTCTGGACGAGCGAGGCCGACCGGGGCGGGATTCGGCCGCAAGAACCGGGATGCGCGGCCGCCCCGAAGGCGCCAGGGTAGGGGGCATGACGAGTCCCCTCTCCCCCTGCCCCCTCCCCGCCGCCCCCGCCTCCGATCCGGATGCGTGCTGGGCCGCCGTCGCCGCCCGCGATCCGGCGGCCGACGGGCGCTTCGTCTACGCCGTGCGCACCACGGGCGTGTATTGCCGGCCGGGCTGCGGCGCCCGCACCCCGCGCCGGGCGAACGTGAGCTTTTACCTGACCCCCACGGCGGCACGGGCTGCGGGCTTCCGCCCGTGCCTGCGCTGTCGCCCCGACGATCCGCCCCAGGCGCAGCGTCACGCCGAGGCGGTTGCCCGGGCCTGCCGGCTGATCGGAGAGGCCGAGGAGCCCCCTGCCCTCGCGGCCCTGGCCCGCGCCGCGGCCTTGAGCCCGTTCCACTTCCACCGGGTGTTTCGGAGCGTCACCGGCGTGACCCCCAAGGCCTATGCCGAAGCCGTGCGGGCGGAGCGCCTCGCCGCGGCGCTTCCCACGGCCGGGACCGTGACGGAGGCCGCGTACGCGGCGGGCTACGGCACGGCGGGCCGGTTCTACGCCGCCGCCGGACCGCGCCTCGGCATGTCGCCCGGCGCCGTTCGCAAGGGCGGGGCCGGCGTCGCCATCCGCTTCTCCGTGGCGGCCTGCACCCTCGGCTTCGTCCTGGTGGCGGCCACCGAACGGGGGCTCTGCGCCATCCTGCTCGGCGACGATCCCGAGGGGCCGGTCCGGGAACTCCACGCGCGGTTCCCCCGGGCCGCGATCACGCGGGACGAGGCCGGGTTCGCGGCGCACGTGGCCGAGGTCGTGGCCTTCGTGGCGGCGCCGCGGCGCGGCCTCGCCCTCCCCCTCGACATCGGCGGCACCGCCTTCCAGCAGCGGGTCTGGGAGGCCCTGCGCACGATCCCGGCGGGACGGACGGCGACCTACACGGACATCGCGAAGTGCATCGGCCAGCCCGCCGCCGTGCGGGCCGTGGCGCTGGCCTGCGCCGCCAACGCCCATGCGGTGGCGATCCCCTGCCACCGGGTGGTGCGCGCCGACGGGGCGCTCTCGGGCTACCGCTGGGGCGCCGCGCGCAAGGCCGCGCTGCTGGCCCGGGAGGGCAGCCGCGCGGCCGAGGACGGCGAGGGACCCGATCCGGCGTGACGGGGCGTCCCGCACGGGCCACCCCTGTCCGCGCGGTTGGTCTGGAAGGCTTGTCTGTGAGGCCCGGGCGGGGGAAGAGGGGCCCCGGCCCGCGAAGAAGAGCCCCGATCCGTTGCGCGCGACACCGCCCTCCCCCGCCCGGCCCGCCGGGAGCCCGCCGGCGGCCCTGGCCGCCTACCCGATCCTGGCCGGCACCATGCTGCTCTGGGGCGGCAACGTAGTGGCGGGCAAATGGGCGGTGGGCGAGGTCTCGCCGCAGGTGCTCACCTGCCTGCGCTGGGCCATCGCCTGCCTCGTCCTGGCGCTCCCGGCCCGCGCCGGCCTGCGGGCCGAGTGGGGCCGGCTCAGGGCCCACTGGCCCTACGTGCTGCTCATGGGAGGGTGCGGCTACACCCTCTACGCGAGCCTGTTCTACGCCGCCGGCCTGTTCACCACGGGCATCAACATCGCCCTGTTCCAGGGGTCGATCCCCGTCCTCGTCATCCTGATCAACTACGGCGTCCACCGGGTGGCCGTGGGCGGCGCGCAGGCGCTCGGCGTCGCCGTGACCCTGGCCGGGGCGGTGGTGGCGGCGACCCACGGCGACTGGCGGGTGCTCACCCATTTCGGCTTCAATCTCGGCGACGTGCTGATGCTCGCCGCCTGCCTGTTCTATGCCGGCTACACCGTGGCGCTCGGCGCCCGGCCGAAGGTCTCCGGCCTGACCTTCTTCACCGCCATGGCGCTCGCCGCCTTCCTCACCTCCCTGCCGCCGCTCGCCGCCGAATGGGCGCTGGGCCACACGATCTGGCCGACGCCGAAGGGGTGGCTCATCGTGGCGTTCGTGGCCCTGGGGCCGAGTCTTCTGGCCCAGCTCGGCTTCATGCGCGGGGTCGAGCTCATCGGCCCGAACCGGGCGGGGCTGTTCGTCAATTTCGTGCCGATCTTCGGGGCGGGCCTCGCCGTCCTCTTCCTCGGCGAGCCGTTCCGCTGGAACGACGCCCTGGCGCTCGGCCTCGTCATCGGCGGCATCGCCATCGCCGAGCGCCTCGGCCGGCGGCGCTGACGCCGCCGGCGGATCAGGGACCCGCCGGCCCCGCCACGGCCTTGCGCAGGGCGGCGAGCAGGGCGCCCTCGAAGGCCAGCGCCGAGCCGTAATGGAACTCGATGTCGAACGGCTTGCGGGCGTTCATGGAGAGGGACGCGCTCTGCATGGCGATGAGCCGGCCGGCCTCGTCGAACAGGCCCGAGCCCGAGCCGCCGAAGCCGTCGTTGCAATCGTGGCGCAGGCGCCGGATGCCGCCCTCGCTCGGCGGATCGACCTGGCGGATGGCGCAGGCCTCGAGGCTCGCCGGCCCGCGATAGTTCTCGTGCCCGCCGGGCGACACCATCACGACGGGCAGCCGCATCGGCCCCTCCCCCAGCTCGGGCGCGGCCGGCAGGGGCTGCGGCCGGGCGCCCTCCACGGGCCGCACGAGGCGCAGGATCGCCCAGTCGTCGGTGATGTGGAGCGCCTGCGACGCCGGCACCGCCCCGAGCTCGATGCTGCCCGGCACGAAGTCGTAGTTGCGCCCGCCGATCTGGAAGAAGCAGTCGCCCACCTCGCGCGTGGTCTCGAGGCGCCGGTTGCGGAAGTTGTGGGCGTTGAGCACCACCACGGACGGATCGCCGACGAGCCAGGCGGCGGCGGCCTTGCGCGGAATGCCGTCCGGCCCGTGGCAGAACAGCACGCCCGCCCCCGGATAGCGGTCGATGTCCGCGCCCGTCAGGTCCCGGCGCCCGTCCCGGGGATAGAGGGCGGCCAGAGTCCCGACCGGGGCGTGCTTCGCGACCGGGGCGTTCGAGATCGGCCCATCCCGCGCCGGGGCCGGTGCGGGGGCGCAGAGCAGGGCCGCGAGGGCGATGCCGAGCCCTCTCGCGAGGCCCCCGCGCGCGGTTCCGCGTCTCCGCCCAGCCCCTGGCGCCATCGGTCCCCGCTCCCCTCGACCGGCCCGTTCGCCCGCGCCGTTGCGACAGTGGTGCGACGGCCCCCTAGGGGCGGTCAAGCGTCGGGTCGCCGCTGCGCGATTCTCACGCTCTATTTGCCGAAGTTTCCCGACTATAAATGTCGGATCGTCTAGAGACTTTGCGACAGGAAGATGGCTAGAAATAAGGGCTGAAGGGACAGTAATAAGCTTCTTATAAGACTACGTTAGTCTGATAAAAGCTTAAGAGCGCGGCGGTTCTTCTGAGGAGCGCGGCACCGATGTTCCGAAACGGCGGGAGAAACAGCCACGCACGACCGCAGGGTCGAGAGACGGGGCGGCAGCTGAGGAGACGCACGATGATGAGGTACCTGAGTTCCGTGTCGGTGCTGGCCGTGATGGCCCTGGCGCCCATCGGGATGGCCACCAGCGCGGCCGCCAACGACAAGCTCGTCGAGCTGTCGAAGAGCGACGAGAACTGGATCATGCCGGGCAAGAACTACGACTCGGACAATTACAGCAAGCTCAAGCAGATCAACGCCAGCAACGTGAAGCAGCTGAAGCCGGCGTGGACGTTCTCCACCGGCCTGCTCAACGGCCACGAGGGCGCGCCCCTCGTCGTCGACGGCAAGATGTACATCCACACCTCGTTCCCGAACAACACGTTCGCCCTCGGCCTCGACGATCCGGGCCTGATCCTGTGGCAGGACAAGCCCAAGCAGAACCCCGCCGCCCGCGCGGTCGCCTGCTGCGATCTCGTGAACCGCGGCCTCGCCTACTGGCCGGGCGACGGCAAGGTGCCGTCCCTCATCCTGAAGACGCAGCTCGACGGCAACGTCGCGGCGCTGAACGCCGAGACCGGCGAGACGGTGTGGAAGGTCGAGAATTCCGACATCAAGATGGGCTCGACGCTCACCATCGCCCCCTACGTGGTGAAGGACAAGGTGATCATCGGCTCGTCCGGCGCCGAGCTCGGCGTGCGCGGCTACCTCACCGCCTACGACGTGAAGACCGGTGCCCAGGTGTGGCGCGCCTACGCCACGGGCCCCGACAAGGACCTGCTGCTCGGGCCCGACTTCAACGTGAAGAACGCCCATTACGGCCAGAAGGGCCTCGGCACCTCCACCTGGGAGGGCGACGCCTGGAAGATCGGCGGCGGCACCAACTGGGGCTGGTACGCCTACGATCCCGGCACCAACCTGATCTACTTCGGCACCGGCAACCCGGCGCCGTGGAACGAGACCATGCGTCCCGGCGACAACAAGTGGACGATGACCATCTTCGGCCGCGACGCCGATACGGGTGAGGCCAAGTTCGGCTACCAGAAGACCCCGCACGACGAGTGGGATTACGCCGGCGTCAACGTGATGATGCTGTCGAACCAGAAGGACAAGGACGGCAAGGATCGCAAGCTCCTCACCCATCCGGACCGCAACGGCATCGTCTACACGCTGGACCGGACCGACGGTTCGCTCGTCTCGGCCAACAAGATCGACGACACCGTCAACGTCTTCAAGTCCGTCGATCTGAAGACCGGCCAGCCGGTGCGCGATCCCGAGTACGGCACCCGGATGGACCACCTCGCCAAGGACGTCTGTCCGTCGGCCATGGGCTACCACAACCAGGGCCACGATTCCTACGATCCGGAGCGCAAGCTCTTCTACATGGGCATCAACCACATCTGCATGGACTGGGAGCCCTTCATGCTTCCGTACCGTGCGGGCCAGTTCTTCGTCGGTGCGACGTTGAACATGTACCCCGGCCCGAAGGGTGACCGTCAGAACTACGAGGGTCTCGGCCAGATCAAGGCCTACAACGCCATCACGGGCGAGTATAAGTGGGACAAGATGGAGCGTTTCGCCGTGTGGGGCGGAACGATGGCCACCGCCGGCGACCTCGTCTTCTACGGAACGCTGGACGGTTACATCAAGGCCCGTCACTCCGACAACGGCGACCTTCTGTGGAAGTTCAAGCTGCCGTCGGGCGCCATCGGCTACCCGATGACCTACAGCCACAAGGGTGATCAGTTCGTCGCCATCTACTACGGCGTCGGCGGATGGCCGGGCGTCGGCCTGGTGTTCGATCTGCAGGACCCGACCGCCGGCCTCGGCGCGGTGGGCGCCTTCAAGAAGCTCGCCAACTACACCCAGATGGGCGGCGGCGTGATGGTGTTCTCCCTGAACGGCAAGGGTCCGTACGACGATCCGAACGTCGGCGAGTACCAGACGGCTGCCAAGAAGTAAGTCTCACGACTACGACGGAACCTCGCTGGCCCCCGGCCGGCGGGGTTCCCCGACGCCCGAGAGTTCGCGCGCGAAGGCCAGCGGGAGGACACGCCATGTCCGAACCCGAGATGTCCCGCCCGAGCGCAGCCCAGAAAACAACCGAACAACGGATCTCCCCCATGTCGCTCGTCACCGGACGTCGCCGCGCGGCGCTCTCGGCCACCTCCCTCCTGGCGCTGGGGTTCCTGTCCTCCGCCCAGCTGTCCTCCGCCCATGCCGCCGAGGACGCGAAGGCCCCGGCGCCCGCCGACGACAAGACCCTGCGCGTCTGCGCGGCGGTGCAGCCGCCCCTCTCCCTGAAGGACGGGTCGGGCCTCGAGAACCGGATCGCGAGCGCCGTGGCCGAGGCCATGGACCGCAAGGTCCAGTTCGTCTGGTCGGAGAAGCCGGCGATCTACCTCGTCCGCGACGGCCTCGACAAGAAGCTCTGCGACGTGGTGGTCGGCCTCGACAGCGACGATCCCCGCGTCCTCGTGACCAAGCCCTACTACCGCAGCGGCTACGTCTTCATCACCCGCGCCGACCGCGACCTCGACATCAAGTCCTGGGCCGATCCGCGCCTGAAGAGCGTCGACCACATGGTGGTGGGCTTCGGCACCCCCGGCGAGGCGATGCTGAAGGATATCGGCCGCTACGAGGAGGACATGGCCTACCTCTACTCGCTGGTGAACTTTCGCGCGCCGCGCAATCAGTACACCCAGATCGACCCCGCCCGGATGATCAGCGAGGTCGCCGGCGGCAAGGCCGACGTCGCCGTGGCCTTCGGCCCCGATGTCGCCCGCTACGTCAAGGATTCGAGCACGCCCCTGCGGGTCACGCCCGTGCCCGACGACACCGTGCGCAGCGACGGCCAGAAGATGCCCCAGAGCTTCGACCAGTCCATGGGCGTGCGCCGGGACGACACCGCCCTGAAGGCCGCCCTCGACGCCGGCATCGCCAAGGCCAAGCCCCAGATCGAGGCGATCCTGAAGCAGGAGGGGGTGCCCCTCGCGACCGCCTCGAACTGATCCGCGCCAGTCCCGGGCCGCTCGAAGGGGCGGCCCGCCCAGAACCCGACCGGACGGTCGGAGAACCCCATCAGAGCAATTTCATGCGTCATCTCAAAGGCCTTCTGGCCGGATTCGTCGGCCTCGGCCTCGTCACCGCCGGGTTCTCGGCCGGGCTCTCCGCCCTGGCGCAGCCGGCGTCCGGCCCGCAGAGCGGGTTCGTGTTCCGCAACACCGTCACGGGCGAGCAGCTCGACGTGTCCCAGGGCAAGGAGGGCGGTCGCGACACGCCGGCCGTGAAGGAGTTCTTCCAGACCGGCAAGAACACCTACATCGACGACAAGTCCTGCCTGCGCAACGGCGAGTCCCTGTTCGCGACCTCGTGCTCGGGCTGTCACGGGCATCTGGCCGAGGGCAAGCTCGGACCCGGCCTCAACGACAATTACTGGACCTATCCGGCCAACACCGAGGATACCGGCCTGTTCGCCACCATCTTCGGCGGCGCCAACGGCATGATGGGTCCGCACAACGAGAACCTGACCCCCGACGAGATGCTGCAGACCATCGCCTGGATCCGCCATCTCTATACCGGTCCGGCCAAGGATGCCGTCTGGCTCAGCGCCGATCAGAAGAAGACTTACACGCCCTACAAGCAGGGCGAGACCTTCCCCACGGACGTCAAGGGCCAGTGCAAGCCGCTGGAGAACTAGCGTTCCTGGGAAGTCACGCCGCGCAACCAACCGCGCGGTGAACGATGAGCGGCACACGCGCCGCGCCAACCATAAACGGAGGAGACGAACATGCGGACGTTCATTTTTGCGGTGGCGCTCGGTGCGGGCGCGGTGCTGGCCGCTCCGGCCATGACCACTTCGGCGATGGCCTACGACGGCACCAAGTGCAAGGCCGCCGGCAATTGCTGGGAGCCCAAGCCCGGCTTCCCGGAGAAGATCGCCGGCTCGAAGTACGACCCCAAGCACGACCCGAAGGAGCTGAACAAGCAGTCCGAGTCGATCAAGGGCATGGAAGAGCGCAACGCCCGGCGCATCGAAGCCGCCAAGAAGTCCGGCAAGTTCGAGTACGACGTCACCAAGCTGTCGTCGAACTGAAGCCGCTGCGCGCCCGGCCAAGCGCCACGGTGCGATGACGGCGCGCCTCCCTCCCCCTTGCGGGGAGGGAGCGAGGGTGGGGGTGGCTCCGAGAGAGACGCGCCGTCTCCGGCACCACCCCCACCTCCCTCTCCTCCCCGCAAGGGGGAGGAGAGCCGCCTCGACGGCACGCGAGGTGATCGCGACCGCCTCGCCAAGAGACCGAAATCAAGGCCCCCGCGTGATGAACGAGACCCGCCCCGGCGACGCGATGCTCACCGACTGGCGCGAGGCCGCCGGCCGGTTCGAGCGGGCCGTGGGCGGCGCCGTGGTCGGCCAGGCGCGGGCGATCCGCCTCATCACCATCGCGATCTTCGCCCGCGGCCACGTGCTGCTCGAAGGCGATGTCGGCGTCGGCAAGACCACCCTGCTGCGGGCCGTCGCCCGGGCGCTCGGGGGCGCCTACGAGCGCGTCGAGGGCACCGTCGACATGATGCCCACGGACCTGATCTACCACACCTACCTCGCCGAGGACGGGCGCCCCCGCGTCGAGCCCGGCCCGGTCCTGCGCCGGGCCGAGGACCTGTCGATCTTCTTCTTCAACGAGATCAACCGCGCCCGGCCCCAGGTGCATGCCCTGCTCCTGCGCCTCATGGCCGAGCGCAGCCTGACCGCGTTCAACCGCGAGTACCATTTCCCCAACCTGCAGGTCTTCGCCGACCGCAACCGCGTCGAGCGCGAGGAGACCTTCGAGCTGCCCGCCGCCGCCCGCGACCGCTTCCTCATGGAAATCGGCATGGAGGCCCCGCGCGACGCCGAGAGCCGCCGCGCCCTCGTGTTCGATCCGCGCTTCCACGACACCGACGCGCTGATCGCCGGGATCGACGCCGACGTGCTGGACCACGCCGCCATCCCGGGCATCGCCCGCGCGATCCAGCACGGCATCCAGGCGAGCCCCGCCATCGAGGCCTACGTCGTCGGCCTTTGGGAGGCCCTGGTGCGTCCCGGCGGCGCCGGCATCCGGCTTCCCGGCATCGACATGGAGGCCCTGGTGCAGGGCGGGGCCTCGCCGCGCGGCGTCGCCTTCCTCGTGCGCGCCGCCAAGGTCCGCGCCTGGCTGGAGGGCCGGGACTGGCTGGTGCCCGAGGACATCCGCGCCGTGTTCCCCGAGGTCATGGCCCACCGCGTCTTCCTCGAACCCGTCTACGAGATGCGCCGCGCCGCCATCGTGCCGGAGCTCTGCCGCGCCGTGTTCGACACGGTGCCGGCGCCGTGAGGGAACCCGATCCCGTTCAGGCCGACATCGTCTACCGCCCGCGCGGGCGGGTGCCGGGCACCAGCGTCGGTGCCCATCGCGGCCGCGACGCCGGGGGGCTCGGCACCTTTCGCGACCAGGTGCCGTTCCTGCGCATGCCGGACGCGCGCCGCATCGACGTGCGCGCCACCCTGCGCGACCCCTTCGAGGGCACCCATGTCCGCCGCTTCGAGAGCCGCACGGCCATCGAGGTCTGGGCGCTGGTCGATCTCTCCGCCTCCATGCGCTACCGGGGCGAGGCCGACCGCATGGCGCTCGCCGCCGCCCTGTGCGGGGGCCTGGCCGCCTCCGCCACCCGCATCGGCGACGGCTTCGGCCTCATGGGCTGCGACGCCACCCTGCGCGAGGACGTGTCGATGTCGGCGACGCGCCGGCGCGGGATCGGCGCCTCCGTCCAGGCCCGCCTGCTGGCCGCGCGCTGCACGGGCGCGCGGGCCGACGGCATGCGCGAGGCCGGCCGCCGCCTCGTCGGGCGGCCCAAGATCGTGTTCGTCGTCTCGGATTTCCGCTGGCCCGAGGCCCTCGTCGCCGAGGTCTTCGCGTCCCTCGCCCGCCACGACCTCGTGCCCGTGGTGCTGGCCGACGCCTCCGAGGACGAGGGGCTGCCGGTCTGGGGCCTCATGGAGCTCGACGATCTCGAAGGGGCCGGGCGCCGGACCGTGTTCATGCGGCCGTCGCTCCGCCGGCGCTGGCTCGCCCACGAGCGGGCCCGCGCCGACACCCTGCGCCGCATCGCCATGACCTACGGCCGTCCGCCGTTCCGCCTCGAAGGGCGCTTCGAGGCCGACGCCCTCACCCGCCACCTCATCGGGACCTGATGCGAGTCCTCATCTCCGTCCTGGCGCTCCTCCTCGCCGTGTCCGGTGCGGCCCACGCGCAGGTGCGCACCGTCGAGGTCCGCACGCCGCGCGCCTTCGGCTACTTCCTCGGCGACCTCGTGCGGGCGCAGGCCGACATCGTCGTGGATGCGGGCTTCACCCTTCAGGCGGCCTCCCTGCCGCAATCCGGCCCCCTGGCCTACTGGCTCGACCTGCGCGACCTTCGGGTCGAGGAGACGGTCACGGGCGACGTCCGCCGAGTCCGCCTGTTCCTGACCTACCAGACCTTCTACGCCGCCCTCGACGCCCGCGCCCTGGAGATCCCGGGCTTCGCCGTGACCTTCGAGAGCGCCAGCGCCCACGGCGCCACCACAGCCACGGCGCAGGTGCCGGCCTGGTCCTTCAACATCTCGCCCCTGCGCGAGGTGGTGCCGCCCGCCCGCGAGAACCCGGCCGATTACATGCGGCCGGACGGGCGCGTCGCCGCCCTCGACGCCCGGCCCCTGTGGTGGCGGGCGGGGGGCTTCGGGGCGCTCGCCCTCCTGGCCTTCGCGGGGCTCGCCCGCGACCGGGCCTGGGGACCGTTCCGGGCGCGGCGCGGGCGCCCGTTCGGGGCCGCCCTCGCGCAGCTGCGCCGGCTCGGTCGCACCCCCGACGTGCAAGATCCCGACGCGGAGGCCGCCTACGGCGACGCCCTGCGCGCCCTCCATCGCGGCCTCGACGCCACCGACGGGCGCCGGGTCCTCGCCGACGATCTGCCGGGCTTCCTCGCGCGCCACCCCGCCTACCGCCCGGACGCGGCGGGTCTGGCGCACCTGCTCTCCGTCTCGCGTCTCGCCTTCTTCGGTCCCGGCCCCGCCGCCGCCCGCGCCGCCCTGCCCTGGCCCCAGCTCGAGGCCCTGGCCCGGCGCCTGGCCGCGGCCGAGCGGGCGGCGTGATGGGCGACGCCACGATGACGGCGACCGTGACGGCGATCTGGGGCCGGTTCGCCGTCGACGCTCCCCTGGTCCTGTGGCTGCTGCCCCTCGCCCTGCTGCCGTTCCGGGCTTCGGCCCAGCGCGTGGTGCCCGTGGCCGCGATCGACGCCGGCCCGGCCGACCCGCTGTCGCGGGCCATCGGTTGGGCTCTGCGGATCGCCGGCTGCCTCGCCATCGCGGGCCTCATCCTCGGCATCGCCGGCCCGTATCGCCGGGGCGAGACGGTCACCCGCACGGGCATCGGCGCCCAGGTCTCGATCCTCGTCGACCGCTCGGGCAGCATGAACGAGACCTTCGCCGGGCGTCAGCCCTCGGGCGCCGAGGAATCGAAGGCCGCCGCCTCCCGCCGCCTGCTCGGCGACTTCGTCGGCAGCCGCGCCCACGACCAGTTCGCCGTCACCGCCTTCTCGACGGCGCCCATGCTGGTGGTGCCGATGACCGACCGGCACGAGGCCGTGCGCGCCGCCATCCGCGCCATCGACCGGCCGGGCCTCGACTACACCAACGTGGCGCGCGGCCTCGCCATGAGCCTGTCGCAGTTCGGACCCCAGGCCGCCAACGTCTCGAGGGCGCTCCTCATCGTCTCCGACGGCGCGGCGGTGATCGATCCGCGCGTCCAGGGCACCCTGCGGGCCGAGTTCGCCAGGATCCGGCCCAATCTCTACTGGCTGTTTCTGCGCACCAAGGGCTCGCCCTCCATCGCCGACAAGCCCGCCGGCGAGGACACGCCCCAGGCCGCGCCCGAGCGCCACCTCGACCTGTTCTTCAAGAGTCTCGGCACGCCCTACCGCGCCTTCGAGGCGGAAGGCCCCGAGGCGGTGGCCGCCGCCATCCGCCAGATCGAGGCCCTGGAGCGCGACCCCATCCCTTACACCGAGCGGCGCCCGCGCCTCGACCTGTCCTGGATGGCCTTCGGGCTGGGGCTGCTCGGGCTCCTCGTCCTCGTGGCGGGCAAGCTCGCCGAGGCGGATGTGCGGCGGGGGCAGAGGGCCCTCACGCCCCGGGCGAAGGCGGCTGTGCCGGAGAGGATCGCCGCATGAACCCGGCCTCGCACCGTTCCATCCCAACGGCGCGCATCTCCCTCACCCCGTCCGGTGGTGACGGCTCTCGCGCATCGCGCACAGGACGCGGGTCCCCTCTCCTGGAAGGAGAGGGACAGGGTGAGGTGTGTGACTTGTTCGGAGAGTCCACACACCTCACCCCGACCCTCTCCTTCCAGGAAAGGGGGCCTGTCGCGCTTCATGCCGACACGTCTGTTTCCTGCCGAGAGGCGATCTTGCGGATGCGTGACGGTGCGGAGGCCACCCGATGACGGCGCTCGCCTTCCCCACCGAACGCGCCGCCCCCGCCCTCCGCGCCCGCCTCGCCAGAACCCTGCGCCGCGCCCGGCCGCACCTGCTCCTCGCCCTGCCGGTCCTGCTCGCCCTCGCCGCCCTCGGCTTCGGCGCGGCGGCGTGGCGGGTGGAGCGGGACAAGGCCGCGATCGCGGCGCTTCAGGCCGGGCGCGACGTGCCCGTGGGGCCGGACGCGGCGGCCCCCCTGCTGCTGGCCCGGGTGCAGCACCTCGCCCGGCGCGGCCTGCCCGAGGGGATCGAACCCCTCGTCGAGGCCCTCGCGCGCGCCGGCGACACCGACCGGGTGGCGCGGGCCCGCTACGCCCTCGCCAACACCCGCCTGCGGCAGGCGTTCGCCCATCTGGAGCGCGGCGACCTCGACCCGGCCGGTCCCCTCATCACCCTGGCGCGCCAGGATTACCGCCGCGCCCTGCAGAACGCGCCCGACCTCTGGGACGCCAAGTTCAACCTCGACGTCGCCTCGCGGCTCCTGCGCGATTTCCCCGAATTCGACCGCAAGACCGGCGACGAGCTGAAGGCCGAGCCGAAGCAGATCTGGACGGAGGTCCCCGGCCTGCCGAGGGGCGCACCATGAGGGGCGTGCCATGAGGGCGCATCTCGCCCGCAACCTGCGCGACGGCCGGTTCCGGGCGCTCGCCGCGGCGGCTGTCCTCGCCGCCCTCGCCCTCGTGCTGCCGGCCGTGCCGCTCACCCGGACCGGGGTGTCGGTGCTCGCCGTGGTCGACATCACCGGCAGCATGAACGTGCGCGACTACACCGGCGCCGACGGCCGGCCCGCGAGCCGCCTCGACACGGCGCGCGGCGCCCTGCGCGACCTCGTCACCGCCCTGCCCTGCGGCTCGCGCGTGGCGCTGGGGCTGTTCACCGAGCGCCGGCCGTTCCTGCTGTTCACGCCCATCGAGGTCTGCGCCGATTTCGCGCCCCTCGACGGGGCGCTCGCGGCGCTGGACTGGCGCATGGCCTGGGAGGGCGACAGCCGCATCTCCGCCGGCCTGTTCCGCGCCGTGGAGATGGCGGCCAGCCTCGACACCGACCTGATCTTCCTCACGGACGGGCAGGAAGCGCCTCCGCTCCCCAGCACCGGCGGCCCGGCCTTCGAGGGCAAGCCCGGCGCCGTGCGCGGGCTCATCGTGGGCGCCGGCGCCTACGCCCTGTCGCCGATCCCGCGCTACAACGACCGGGGTCGCGAGATCGGGTTCTACGGGGCCGGCGACGTCCAGCAGGAGAACCGGTTCGGCCCGCCCCCGGCCGATGCCGAGAGCCGCGAGGGCTACAACCCGCGCAACGCCCCCTTCGGCGGGGCCGCGGCGACGGGCGCCGAGCACCTCTCCTCCGTGCGTGAGCCCTACCTCAAGAGACTCGCGGGCGAGACCGGCCTCGCCTACGCCCATCTCGACGGCCCCGGCGGGCTGGCGGGGCCGCTCCTGGCGGCAGCGACCCCGCGCCCCCTGCCCGGCCGCCTCGACCTGCGCCCCTTCCTCGGCGGGGCCGCCCTGGCGCTCGTCCTCGCCGTGTTCCTGCTTCCCACGTTGCGCGCCCTGTCCCGCCCGCGCGCCCTGACCCTGAAGAAGGCCTGATCCGTATGCGTCTCCTCGCCCCGACCGTCATCCTCGCGCTGCTCGCCACCGCCGTCCCGGTCATCACCGTTCTGGTCACCCCCGTCTTGGCCCACGGCCCGACGCCGCAGAAGGTCGACCAGTCCGTCACCATCGCGGCCAAGCCCGAGGCGGTGTGGAAGGTGGTCGGCACCTTCGCGGCCATCGACGCGTGGCATCCCGACGTGGCCAAGAGCGAGGCCGTCGACGGCAACGCCGCCGGCGGCCGGCGCAAGATCACCCTCAAGAACGGCGGTACCCTCGACGAGGGCCTCGACGAGATGAACGACAAGACCTTCACCTACTCGTACCGCCTGTCGGATGCCGACCTGAAGGCCCTGCCGGTCTCGTCCTACTCGGCCACCCTCACGGTGACGCCCGATGGCGCGGGCTCGAAGGTCGAGTGGCTCGGCCGGTTCTACCGGGGCGACACCGGCAACGAACCGCCGGAGGAGCTGAGCGACGCCGCCGGCAAGGCGGCGATGAACGCCTATTTCGGCAACGGCCTCAAGGGGCTGAAGGCCAAGGTCGAGGGCGGCGGCACCAAATGATAGGGCCTCCGCTTGAACACTCCGGATCGTGCGCTCGCGACAGGCTCCCTCTCCTGGAAGGAGAGGGTTGGGGTGAGGTGTGTGACCTATTCGGAGAACTCGCACACCTCAGCCTGTCCCTCTCCTGGAAGGTGTGGGGACCCGCGCCTGCCAGAAGCCGAACGGATCACCCGGAAATCGTATGACCGGTCGCCTCGCCCCCCTCGCCCTCGCGGCGTTCCTCGCCGGCGCGGTCTCCGGACCGGCTCTGGCGCAGGCCGTCTACGTGGTGAGCCAGGAGGGCAGCACCCTGACGCCGGTGGCGCCCCCCGGCGCCACGATTCCCGTGGGCAAGGGGCCGGCCCAGGTGGCTGCGGGGCCGGACGGGCGGCTCTACCTCGCCCATTCCGACACCCACACGGTTTCGGTGGTGGACGGCCGCACCGGCGCGGTGCTGGCCCGCTTCCCCTTCGCGGGCCAGCCCTTCGGCGTCGCCGTGGCCCGGGATGGCCGGAGCCTGTTCGTCGGCGACTGGTCGGGCGGCCGCGTGGTGCGCCTCTCCAGCGCCACCGGCGCCGTGGAGGGCGGCGTCGGCGTCGGGCGCGATCCGGCGGGCCTCGTCCTCGATGCGAAGGGCCGCCTCTACGTCGCCGACCGCGAGAGCCGTCAGGTCAGCGTGGTCGAGACCGCGACCCTGACCCGGATCGGCACGGTGCCCGTCGGCGAGGGACCGTTCGCCCTGGCGCTGAACCCGGCCGAGGACCGGCTCTACGTCGCCAATGTCCGTAGCGGCGACCTCCACGCCATCGACACCGCCACCCTGAAACCCGCGGGTCGCGCGATCCTCGGCGGCATGCCGTACGGCGTCGCGGTGAGCGGCGACGGGGCACGCGTCCTCGTCACCAACCAGCAGGCCGGCACCCTCCACGTGCTCGACGCCGCCCTGAAACCCGTCGCGACGATTCCCGTCGGCCGCTATCCCGAGGGCGTGGCGGTCGCGGGCGACAAGGCCTACGTGGCGAACTGGTTCTCGGATTCCGTCTCGGTGATCGACCTTCCCACCCTCGCGGAGACGGCGCGTCTCCCCGTGGGCGAGGGGCCGCGCGGCCTCGCCGTCCTGATGCAGGAGACCCCATGAGTCCGACGTGCATGACGCCGACGCGACCCCGCGCGCGCATCACGATCGTCCTCTGCCTCGCGGCCGGGCTCGCGGCCTGCGACAAGCCGGAGGAGCCCGGCGAGGCGGCGCGTGCCCCCGAGGAGCAGACGGTGGTCGCGACGAAATCCGACGCCGACATTCCGACCTGGCTCTCGCCCACCGACCCCATGGAGCCGGCCCGCTGGCTCGCCCGCCGCGAACTCGGCCGCCCGGCGCCGGAGGTCGGCTCGGGGGCCGACCACCTGCGCCACAGCCTCGCCCGCGCCCGGGAGGCGTTCATCGAGGATCCGCGCATGGTGGCCAACCGCACGGTGCAGCTCGGGCAGATGCTGGCCGAGGCCGGCACGCCCGAGCCCTATGCCGACCTCCTCGACGGCCTCGCGGCCGTGGCGGCGGTGACCGCCCGCAAGCAGCTCTACGGCGAACTATGCCAACAATACTACAACACCCGCCGCCAGGGGGCGGACCGGGCCACCACCCTGGCGCGCCTCACCGAGCGGTATTCCGCGCAAGGGAGCGGTGACATCAAGGCCGCCCCGGCTCCCGGGGATACGTCCCCGGCCCCCGGGGACGCGCGATGACGAGCGTCCTCATCGTGGACGACCACCCGGTGATCCTGCGGGGCTTCCGCCGCATCATGGAGGATGCCGGGGTCGAGACCGTCCACGAGGCCACCGACATCGCCGGCGGCTACCGCCTGTTTCACCGCCTGCGGCCCACCATCGTGGTGGCCGACCTCACCTTCCGCACGGGCGCCCTGTCGGGCCTGTCCCTGATCCGGCAGATCCACGCCCTGGAGCGCGACACCCGCATCCTCGCCTTCAGCATGCACGACGACCCGATCATCGTCGCGCGCGCCCTGGAGAGCGGGGCCACGGGCTACGTGCTGAAGGACGTCCCGGCGGCGCGGTTCCACGAGGCGTTCGAGACGGTGCGGGCGGGCCGGAGCTACCTCGACCACGCGCTGGCCACCCGGGTCGCCGTGCTCGGCCTCGCCGGCCGGCCGGCGCCGCTCGCCGACCTCACGGCCCGCGAGCTCCAGATCCTGTCCCTGCTCGGCCGGGGCCAATCCTACCAAGCCATCGCCGACGCCCTGGCGGTGAGCTACCGCACGGTGATCGGCGCCAGCGCCAGCCTGCGGCACAAGCTCGGGGTGCGGACGCTCGCCGAACTCATCCACGTCGCCGTCTCTCAGGGCGAGGGCGGCCCGACCCGCTGACGGCGCGTCCCTAACGTCCTCCGGCGCCCGCCGGCCGCTCGAGGGAGAAGCGCGTCTCCGGCTCGGCGGTGAAATAGTCGAAGGCGCCCGCGCGCAGGATCGGTCGCATCGCCCCGGTGTCGACGACGCCGTCCACGAGGAAGGCGTCGTCGATGTAGATCGAGACCACCTGCCCGATCACCAGGAAGTGGGTCGCGTCGCTGCCGTCGAGGGGCGTCAGCGGCACCGTCTGCACCCATTTGCACTCGATGGCGGCGGGCGATTCCCCCACCCGCGGCGGCCGCACCTTTCGCGAGGGGACCGGGGTCAGGCCGGCGAAACCGAACTCGCTCTGCCCGCGCGGCAGCGGAGCCGAGGTGGCGTTCACCGCCTCCCGGAGGGCATAGGTCGCGAGGTTGCACACGAACTCGCCGCCCTCCTCCGCGAAGGTCATGGCGTCCTTGCGGCCCGAGGACGAGAACATCACCATGTCGGGGCCCGCCGCCACGGCGTTGAAGTAGGAATAGGGCGCCAGATTCACCTGGCCCGCCTTGTTCATCGCGCTGATCCAGCCGATGGGGCGGGGGGCGACGAGGGCCTTCAGGGGGTTGTGCGGCAGGCCCCTGGTCTCGGAATCGTAATGCATGGCGCTCAGCAGGGTCCGCAAGAGTGGTCACCGGTTTTGCGTCGAAAACCTGCGACATACAAAAGATCGAAGTCGAGGAAAGCGGCGGCTCGCCACCGCGAACCTGCCTAGATCCGTGTGACGATGTCGGCGAGGTCCGGCCGGGGCCGGTCGCCCGGAACCTCCTGCGGATGGCCGATATGGATGAAGCCGGCGAGCTTCTCGCGCGGCGCGAGCCCGAGGGCGTCGAGGATGCGGCGGTCGTAGGCGAACCATTCCGTGAGCCAGGACGTGGCGTAGCCCGCCGCGTTGGCCGCGACCACGAGGTTCATGCACGCGGCGCCCGCCGACAGCACCTGCTCCCATTCGGGGATCTTGATGTGCGGGCCGGCGCGGGAGACCACCGCCACCACCACGGGGGCGTGGGCGAGGCGGGCGCGCTCGAGGTCGAGGCGGGCGCTATCCGCCTCCGGGTGGTCGGCGGCGTAAGCCTCGGCGATGATCCCGCCGACGCGCGCCCGCGCTTCGCCCGCGATGACGAGGAAGCGCCAGGGCGCGAGTTTGCCGTGGTCCGGCACCCGGGCGGCCAGCGTCAGGAGCGTATCGAGTTCGGCCGGTGTCGGGCCCGGCCCGTCGAGGCGCATGGGGGGAACCGAGCGGCGGGTGCGCAGGAGATCGAGGGTGGCGTTCATCGAGACCTTTTGGAATCGGATCGAGGCGAAGTCGGGTTGAGCATTGCGGCGTCGTCCGCGATCTAGCATGGATCGCAGGCAAGAACGCCCGTCATGCCGTCGCCACGGTCCGGTTCCAGAGCACGCGGCGCGGATGCGCCGGACGGGCCGGCGCGCAAGGGAGTGGTCGCATGACGAGGGGCCTGACGCTCGGCGCCGCGCTGATGGTGGTGGGGCTCGCGGCCCCCGGCCGCGCGCAGGAGGGCGGCTTCCACAACCGGATCGGGCCGAACCTCCCGACCCCTTCCGTCACCGGGCCGGACCTGCCCCCGCCCGCGCCCCAGGCCGACGCGCCCTTGAGCCTGAAGGCGGTGTTCGCGGGCAGCGACAAGCCCCTGCGCTCGGGGCTGGCCTGGCGCATCTACGAGGACCGCACCGACGGCGTGAAGCCCAACATCGTCGCGCGCTCGGAGGCCGCGGAGCCGAGCTTCACCCTGGCGCCCGGCGCCTACATCGCCACGGTGACGTACGGTTTCGCCAGCGCCTCGAAGCGCCTCACCATGGCGGGGAATCCGGTCTCCGACGGGCTCAAGGTCAATGCCGGGGCGCTCAAGCTCTCGGGCGCCATCGGCGATCTGAAGATCGCGCCTGCCCAGGTGGCCTTCGCGGTGTTCGTGCCCATCGGCACCAATTCGGAGGGGCGCCTCGTGCGCAGCGACGTCAAGGCCGGAGAGCTGCTGCGCCTGCCCGAGGGCACCTATCACGTGGTCTCGACCTACGGGGAATCGAACGCGATCCAGCGCGCCGACCTCAAGGTCGAGAACGGCAAGGTCACCGACGCCACCCTGAGCCACCACGCCGCCACCGTGACCCTGAAGCTCGTCGCCGCCGCCGGGGCCGAGGCCTTCGCCGGCACCGCCTTCAGCGTGCTGACGCCGGGCGGCGACACCATCCGTGAGGCCATCGGCGCGTTCCCGCAGGTGATCCTGGCGGAGGGCGACTACGTCCTCATCGCCCGTCACGACGGGCAGGTCTACACCCGCGAGTTCAAGGTCGAGAGCGGGATGGACCGGGACATCGAGGTGGTCGCCAAGGCGTCCTGATCCGTCCGCACAAACGAGATCGTCCCATGACGCGTCACCGATGGAGTCTTGTTGCCCTGGCCCTGGCCCTGGCCGCCGTGACGCTGGCGGGGCCGGCCGTGCACGCACAGGCCCCCGTCGAGGAATCCGCTCTCCCGCCCGAGACCGCGCAGGCCGTCGTCGCGCTCCTCGGAAAGGGCCTGAAGATGCCGGACGCAGCCCGCTACGGCCGGCTGCGCATGGGCCGGGCCGGGGCCGTCTGCGGCGAGGTGGACACGACCAACCGGATGGGCCAACACGTCGGGCCGCGCGGCTTCGTCGCCGATCTGGGGGCGGGCTTCGCCGCCATCGTCCCGGACGGCGCCGAGCTCCGCAACCCCGCCGGCCTGGCGCACTACGCGGCGATGCAGCGGGCGCTCGCGCTGTTTGCCGCCAACTGCGCGGCCTGATAGGCCGCGCGGCATGAAGGAGTCCCGCATGAAACCCGCCATCGTCTGGCTCACGGGCTTGTCCGGCGCCGGCAAGTCGGCCACGGCCGAAGCGCTGCAGGACCTGCTGGCCGTGCGGGGACACCAGGCCACGATCCTCGACGGCGACGAGCTGCGCCAGGGCCTGAGCCGCGACCTCGGCTTCGGCGACGCCGCCCGCATCGAGAACATCCGCCGCGCGGCCGAGGTGGCGCGCATCCTGGCGCGCTCGGGCATCGTCACCATCGTCTCGCTGATCTCGCCGTTCCGCAAGGAGCGCGCCCACGCCCGCGCCATCGCGGGGGAGATCCCGTTCCTCGAGGTCTATATCGATGCGCCGCTCGCCGTGTGCGAGGAGCGCGACCCCAAGGGCCTCTATCGCCGCGCCCGCGCCGGCCTGATCCCGAACTTCACCGGCATCGATTCCGTCTACGAGGCGCCCGCCGAGCCGGACATCCACCTGCACACGGATGCGGGCACGCCGCAGGACGGCGCCGCCCGCGTCGCCGCGGCTTTGGGTGAGCTCTGAACGACCGTCCACTCCTCGAAGTCTGATCTTCGACCTCAGAATGAGGTCGAGGGAGAGAGGTCTACTCGACTCGGATGAGGCCCCTTCCGGTCACGCGGATCGGAAGGGGCCTTCCCCTCAGGGCGTCTGCGCTTCCGCGTGCTGGGCGTCGAGGCTGACCTCCGCACTCGGCACGCTCGCCGCGATGCTGTCGGCGCGGATGCGGTCGGGGGCGGTCGCCTCGGCCACCAGGGCGGCGAGGGTCTCGTCGAGGCCGCCCGTGCGCGTGTGCTGGCTGCCCAGCCGCCGGACCGAGACCGTGCGCTCCTCGCCCTCCTTGCGGCCGACGACGAGCATCACCGGCACCTTGGCGAGCGAGTGCTCGCGGACCTTGTAGTTGATCTTCTCGTTGCGAAGATCCGACTCGACGCGAAGGCCGAGGCGGTCGGCGGCGGCCACCACCTCGCGGGCATACGGATCGGCGTCCCCCGTGATGGTCGCCACGACGACCTGCACGGGGGCAAGCCAGAGCGGGAAATGCCCGGCGAAATGCTCGATGAGGATGCCGGTGAAGCGCTCGAGGGAGCCGCAGATGGCGCGGTGGACCATGACCGGCGGCTTCTTCCCGCTGTCGGCATCGACGTAGAACGCGCCGAAGCGCTCCGGCAGGTTGAAGTCCACCTGCGTCGTGCCGCACTGCCAGTCGCGGCCGATGGCGTCGCGGAGCACGTACTCGAATTTCGGCCCGTAGAACGCGCCCTCCCCCGGGTTGATCGCCGTCCTGATCCGGCCGCCGGACTGCTCCTCGATCTGCGCCAGAACGCGGGTCATCACGTCTTCGGCATGGTCCCACAGGGCATCCGAGCCGACGCGCTTCTCGGGCCGCGTCGAGAGCTTCACCACGATGTCGCCGAAGCCGAAATCGGCGTAGGTCGAGAGGATGAGGTCGTTGATCTTGAGGCACTCGGCGGCGAGCTGATCCTCGGTGCAGAACACGTGCGCGTCGTCCTGCGTGAAGGCGCGCACCCGCATGAGCCCGTGCAGCGCGCCCGACGGCTCGTAGCGCGAGACCGCGCCGAACTCGGCCATGCGCAGGGGCAGGTCGCGGTAGGATTTGAGGCCGTGCTTGAAGATGAGCACGTGGCCGGGGCAGTTCATCGGCTTGATGGCGAAGACGCGCTCGTCCTCGGTCTTCGTGACGAACATGTTGTCCCGGTACCACTCCCAGTGGCCGGAGGTCTCCCACAGGGCCTTGTCGAGGATCTGGGGCGCGTTGACCTCCTGGTAGTCGCCCTTCAGGCGCCGGCGCATGTAGGCGATGAGCTCCTGGAACACCGTCCAGCCCTTGGCGTGCCAGAACACCACGCCCGGTCCCTCCTCCTGGAAGTGGAACAGGTCCATCTCGCGGCCCAGGCGCCGGTGGTCGCGGCGCTCGGCCTCCTCCAGGCGGTGCAGGTAGGCGTCGAGCTCCTCCTTGGTGGCCCAGGCGGTGCCGTAGATGCGGGTCAGCATCGGGTTGTTGGAATCGCCGCGCCAGTAGGCACCGGCGACCTTCATGAGCTTGAAGGCGGTGCCGACCTTGCCCGTCGAGGTCATGTGCGGGCCGCGGCACAGGTCGAACCAGTCGCCCTGGCGGTAGATGTTGAGGTCCTCGCCGGGCGGGATCGCATCGACGAGCTCGACCTTGTAGGCCTCGCCCTTGTCCGAAAAGAGCGTGCGCACGTCGTCCCGCGTCCAGACTTCCTTCGTGAAGGCGGCATCGCGCGAAATGATCTCGCGCATCTTGGCCTCGATGGCCGGGAAGTCGTCGGGCGTGAACGGCTGGTTGCGGGAAAAGTCGTAGTAGAATCCGTTCTCGATGACGGGACCGATGGTGACCTGCGTCTCCGGCCACAGGGCCTGGACGGCTTCCGCCAGCACGTGGGCGCAGTCGTGCCGGATGAGCTCGAGGCTGCGCGGGTCGGCGCGGTCGAGGAACTCGATGCGGGCGTCGTGCGCGATGAGGTCGGACAGATCGCGGACCCGGCCGTCCAGCGCCATGGCGACGGTGCGCTTGGCGAGCGACTTGGCGATGCCCTCGACGACGGCGCGGCCGGTGACGGCGCTCTCGAAGCTGCGGGTGTTGCCGTCGGGGAAGGTCAGGATGGGCATCGGGATCACTCTCGCGGTGGCTCACTCCTGCGAACGCAGCAGGTAAGCCGGGTGGGGTTGGGCTCGGGCGCGACACGCGCCGCGCCCGGCCGTTTAGACCCATTTGCCTGTCAAAGGAATCGGCCCCGGCGCAAACGCCCGCGCCGTCCGGACCGTCACTCTCCCTCACGTCCGACACGGCGTCCCCATCCCTGACAATCGCGGGAGGACGTCACTTCGTGTGTCGCACGGCAATCGGGCATGAATTGACAACCTCGGCGTGAACCCGGCGAAGCTGGGAGACGGACCGGTGCCACGCACCCGATCCCGAACAAGAAGCCCAACCCGCGAGGGAAACGGGCGTAACGCCGGAGGACGACGATGCCGAGCCGAGTTCCCGCGGCCACCCCCGAAGGAGGCACGCACCCCGAGCGTATCGCGCCGTCGCAAGCGATGCGGTTGCCCGCGAAAAAATTCTGGCCGCAGGGCTGGTGGCGGATCGTCGACGTCAAGATCGGCATCATCCCGTTGCCGGTCTACGCGATCCTCGTGGTCCTCCTGGCGATCCTGACGCAGGAGGGCGAGATCAAGCCGGATGCGCCGACGATGATCGCCGTCCTCGTGCTCGGCGGCTTCACCTGCGCCGAGATCGGCAAGCGCCTGCCGGTCCTGCGCAGCATCGGCGCGGGGGCGATCTTCGCGACCTTCATCCCGTCGGCCCTGGTCTTCTACGGACTGATCCCGCCGCAGATCTTCAAGGCGATCGTGGATTTCACCAAGTTTACCAACTTCCTCTACCTCTACATCGCGACCATCATCGTCGGCAGCATCCTCGGGATGGACCGCGACGTCCTGATCAAGGGCTTCCTCAAGATCTTCGTGCCCCTGGCCGTGGGCTCCGTGGCGGCCGGGATCGTCGGCACCCTGGTGGGCACCCTGCTGGGGCTCGGCGCCTACAACACCTTCTTCTTCCTCGTGGTGCCGATCATGGCCGGCGGCGTCGGCGAGGGCGCGATCCCGCTCTCCATCGGCTATGCCGCGATCCTCGGCCAGGGCCAGGGCGACGTGTTCGCCCAGGTGCTGCCGCCGGTGATGCTCGGCAGCCTCACCGCCATCATCCTCGCCGGCACCCTCAACGCGGTGGGCAAGCGCCTGCCCCACCTCACCGGCGAGGGCCGGCTGCAGCCCGACCGGGAGAACGACGTCGCCGCGGTCAAGGCGGAGGACATCCCCGTCGACGCCGCCACCGTGGGGGCGGCGGCGCTGACGGCGGTGACGCTCTACCTGCTCGGCGTGATGATGCACCACCTCACCGGCCTGCCCGCCCCCGTGGCGATGCTGTTCCTCGCGGTGATGGCCAAGCTCGCCAGCGCCGTGTCGCCGCGCCTCCAGGCCGGCGGCTTCGTCGCCTACAAGTTCGTGCAGATCAGCATGACCTACCCGCTGCTCTTCGCGGTGGGCGTGTCGCTGACCCCTTGGGACAAGCTCGTCGCCGCCTTCACGATCCCGAACCTCATCACCATCGTGGCCACCGTGGTGACACTCATGGCCACGGGCTTCGTGGTCGGGCGCCGGCTCGGCATGTACCCCATCGAGACCGCCATCGTGAACGCCTGCCACAGCGGCCAGGGCGGCACCGGCGACGTCGCCATCCTGACGGCCGCCAACCGTATGAGCCTGATGCCGTTCGCCCAGATCGCCACCCGCATCGGCGGCGCGCTGACGGTCACGGGGACCCTGGTGCTGATGCGGTGGATGGGGGTGTGAGCGGGGCGGCGCCCGCCTCGCCCGCCTCGCCCGCCTCGCATGCGAACGGCGAGACCGGGGCGTTGACGCCGCGCCAGCGCCCGTAGCGCCAGGGCGTGAACCACCGGGCGCGGGGTGCGAGCGCCTGCGGCACGAGGTCGATGCCGTGCGTCCCCAGCGGCCCGCAGCGGCAGACCCGCGAAAACCCGATCCAGCCGCCGGCCCAGAGGCCGTGCCGCCCGATCGCTTCGTCCGTGTAGGTCGAGCAGGACGGCCAGTGCCGGCACTGGCGGCCGATCAGGCCCGACAGGGTGAGCTGGTAGGCGCGGATCGCGACGTGGGCGGCGCGCCGGACCACGGTCAGGCGGCGGCCTGGGGTTCGGAAGCCTGGGACCTGGCGGCGGCCTGATCGAGGGCATCGACCACCGCGTCGAAGGTGAGAAGCGTCGAGGCGTGGCGGGCCTTGTAGTCGCGCACGGGCTCCAGCACGGCGAGATCCGCCCAGACGCCCTCCGGCACCGGGCCGTTCTCCTTCAGCATGGTTCGCATGGCCTCGCGGACCGCGCGCAGATCCTGTGTCGTGGCGCCGACGACGTGGCGGGCCATGAGGGAGGACGAGGCCTGGCCCAGCGCACACGCCTTCACCGCGTGGGCGAAGTCCGTGACGACCCCGTCCGCGACGCAGAGGTCCACCGTGACGGTGGAGCCGCACAGCTTCGAGTGGGCGGTGGCGCTGGCGTCGGGGGCGGGCAGGCGCCCGAGGCGGGGAATGTCGGCGGCGAGTTCGAGGATGCGACGGTTGTAGATGTCGTCGAGCATGGGCGGCGTCCTCTCGGCAGGATCCACAGGGGAGGAACGGCCTCGGGCGAAGCCGGCTTCCGGTCCCGGTTGTCTGATCCGCGCCGGCCGCATTGCGCGGCGGCGCGATAACGACGATATAGGCGCCAACGCACCGTTTCGCGAGGAGGCGGATCGTCGATCCGGGCCGCGCCCACGGCCGGGGTCGCGCCTGCGGCCAGGGCGTCCCCGCCGGCCGATGCCTCAGACGGCCAGTGGTTCGACGATGTACGCCAAGCCCGACAGCAACACGATGACGACCCGGATCGCTCGGGCGGAAGATGCCATGGATGCCGCGCTCAAGTCCCTGTCCTACCGCCTGACCGAGACGGAGGATTCGCGGATGACACCCAAGACCCCGGATGCGCCGCGCCCGAACGGCGCCGCGTCCCTCAACGGCATGCGCAACGACAACGCACCAACTTTGGCGCCGGTCCCGGTGCCTGCCCCGGAAATCGCCCCCGAAATCGCCCCCTTGCCGTCTTCCGCCAAGCGCACGCCCGAGGCCATCGCCACCGGCCGCCCGAGCCGCGAGGAGGCCGAGGCCGCCGTGCGCACCCTCCTGCGCTGGGCCGGGGACGATCCGAACCGCGAGGGCCTGCGCGACACCCCCGCCCGGGTGGTCAAGGCCTACGGCCAGCTCTTCGGCGGCTACGAGCAGGATGCCGACAAGCTCCTGGAGCGGGTGTTCGAGGAGGTCGAAGGCTATTCCGACATCGTCCTCGTGCGCGACATCCCGTTCTACTCGCACTGCGAGCACCACATGGTGCCGTTCATGGGGCTCGCCCACATCGCCTACTATCCGACCAAGGGTGTGGTCGGTCTGTCGAAGCTCGCCCGCGTGGTCGATACCTTCGCCCGCCGCCTGCAGACGCAGGAGACCATGACGGCGCAGATCGCGGACGTGATCGAGAGCATCCTCAAGCCGCGCGGCATCGCCGTGATGGTGGAGGCCGAGCACCTCTGCATGGCCATGCGCGGCGTGCAGAAGGCCGGGGTCTCGACCATCACCACCCAGTTCCGCGGCGCGTTCCGGAACGACCCCAACGAGCAGGTCCGCTTCCTGACCCTCGTGCGCAACAAGCCCTGAGCCTCCCGATGACGATTCCCTTCGCGGCACCGGGCACGAAGGCCGAGGTCGAGGAGGGGGCCGTCCTCACCCCCCGCTTCGACGCGAACGGCCTGATCGCCTGCATCGCCGTCGACGCCGTGGACGGGCAGGTGCTCATGCTCGCCCACATGAACGCCGAGTCCCTCGCCCGCACCCTGGAGACGGGCGAAGCCTGGTACTGGTCGCGCTCCCGCGCGGAACTCTGGCACAAGGGCGCCACCTCCGGGCAGATCCAGCGCGTCGTCGAGATGCGGGTCGATTGCGACCAGGACGCCGTCCTCATCCGCGTCGCGGTCGGGGGCGACGGCGGCTGCTGCCATACGGGCCGGCGCGACTGCTTCTACCGCCGCGTCGAACTCGGGCCCGTCGCCGGCGACGGAACGGCCGCGCCGGTGCGCCTGCAGCCCGTCGTGTCACGGGTGAACGATCCCGCATGACCTGGGGCGGCATGACCTGGGACGGGATAAGCTGGGACGGGTCGGCGTCCGACGCCGGGCGAATCGGCGCGGGCGCCGTCGAGCCCGTCGCGGCCCCGGCCCCGCGCGGTCCCCGCATCGGCCTCGCGCTCGGCGGCGGCTCGGCCCGGGGCTGGTCGCATATCGGCGCCATCGAGGTGCTGGAGGAAGCCGGCATCCACCCCGGCGTGGTGACGGGCTGCTCCATCGGCGCCGTCGTCGGCGGCTGCTACGCGGCGGGCCAGCTCGGCCTGCTCAAGGCCTTCGCCCTGTCCCTGACCAAGCGCCGCGTCGTCGGCCTCCTCGACCTGCGCCTCGGCTCCGGCCTCATCGCGGGCGCGCGCCTGCGTCAGCGCCTGGAGCGGGACCTCGCCGACCGCCGCGTCGAGCATCTGGCTGTCCGGTTCGCCAGCGTCGCCACCGATCTCGGGACCGGCCAGGAGGTCTGGCTCACCCGCGGCAACCTCGTCGAAGCGTTGCGGGCCTCCTACGCCCTGCCGGGCGTGTTTCCGCCCGTGCGGCTCGGCGGTCGCCTCCTCATGGACGGGACCCTGGTCAATCCCGTCCCCGTCGGCCTCGCCCGCGCCCTCGGAGCGGATGTGGTGATCTGCATCAACCTCAACGGCGACCCGCGCGAGGCCGGCGGACCCGTGATCCTCGAGCCCGTCGATCCCGCGGGCGAGGCGCCGCCCGCGCCGATCCGGCGGCGGCGCCGGCCGTGGCACCTCCTGGGGGGGCGGCGCCGGCCGTCGCCGGACATGCCGAGCCCCGGCATGGCCCGGGTGATGCTCGACGCCTTCAACATCACCCAGGACAAGATCTCGCGGGCGCGTCTGGCCGGCGACCCGCCCGATGTGACCATCTCGCCGCGCTTGGCCGGGATGGGCCTGTTCGAGTTCCACCGCGCGGCGGAAGGGATCGCCCTCGGGCGAGACGCCGCCCGCGCCGCCCTGCCGGCCATCCGCGCGACCCTCGCGTCGGCCGCCGCCAGGGTCTGATCGTCGGACGCGGCCCTCGATGGGGCGGGCTCATCGCGGTCCGGGCGGATCACGCCATGGTGATGTAGTCGCGCATGGCCTGATGCTCGGCCTCCACCGCCGCGATCCGGCGCTTGACCACGTCGCCGATGGAGATGAGGCCGGCGAGCCGCCCCTCCTCCAGCACGGGGACGTGGCGGAAGCGGCCGTCGGTCATGAGGTGCATCACGTCCTCGACGCTGGTGTCGCGGGCGCAGGTGACGACGGTGGCGGTCATGTGCTCAGAGACGAGGGCGTCGAGCGCCCCGGCCCCCTGGCGGGCGAGCGCCCGCATGATGTCGCGCTCGGACAGGATGCCGAGAACCGCGCCCTCGACATCGCTGACGACGACGGCGCCGATGCGCTTCTCGGCGAGCAGATGGATCGCCTCGTCGAGGGTCCGCTGCGGCTCCACCGTGACGACGGAGCGGCCTTTCTCGGCGAGGATGCGGGCAACGGTCATGGATGTTTCCTTCCTGGTTCACACGGCCCCTTGCGGCCGGGTTCGCCCCGGCTCGCGGTTTTGGGTCGAGGCGCCGCGGCGCCCGCGGACGCCGTGACCCTCTGTGGCGATTGTGTGGCCAGCATCACGTTCTGGCAAGCGGGCCCGGGGGGTGAAACCCTGTCCGCGCGCGGGTTTCGCGAGGGACGCTCAGCCGCGATGGCGGTCGACGAGGGGCAGCATGAAGAACCCGACGAGGAAGCCGCCGAGGTGGGCGTCCCAGGCGACCGCCGTCGCCTCGGCCCCCATCGGCAGGGCGATGACGCCGAACAGGAAGTTGGTCACGAGCCAGATGCCGAGGAACATCACCGCCGTGCGGTTGCGCATGAGCTCGGGAATGGTCTGGAGGCGCTGGCGCGGCGGCAATTGCCAGGGCTGGGCCGCCGTGTAGGCCGGGGGCGGCTGGAACACGAAGCGGGCGGCGGCCGCCATCAGGGCCGAGACGCCCGCCGAGGCACCGATGAGGGGCGCCGTGCTCAGGGGATCGAGGAGGACGTGCAGGGCGCCGCCGGCCACGGCGCCGGCCAGGGCGATGAGGCCGTAGCGCAGAACGCCGTAGCGGCGGGCCACGGGCGAGCCGAAGGCGGCGAGCCAGACGCTGTTGAAGATCACGTGCGTCCACGAGCCGTGCAGGAGCGCGTAGGTCGCGAAGGTCCAGGGGCTGGCCGACGGCTCCGCGGCGATGTAGCGGGCGAAGGCCTGGCGCGCGTCCACCACGTCCGCGTCGCCGACGGCGCCGGCCGCCGCCTTCAGGAGGTCCTCGATCCGCGACGGGTCGATGGCCACGCTCCAGCGTCCCGGGATCAGGGCGAGGTGGATGAGCGCCCAGACGTCCCAGGCATCGGGCAGCACGAATTCGCGCAGGGCGTGGACCGCCAGCAGGACGGCGATGGAGGCGGTGACCACGCCCGGCATGTTGAAGATCGGAACGCGGCTCTGGCGCGGCAGGTCGGGCATGGCATCCATGCGCCACCTTGTCCGGGCTTTCACGGAGGCGGCAAGCCCCCCCCGCGTGAGAAAGCCCCCCACGTGCGAAAGTCCCCCCGCGACTGCGAGCGTTCCGGCCGTGCGAGCGTTCCGGCGCCGCGGAATGCCGTGGTCGTTAACCTTAAAGGTATTAACCTTAAATAACAGTTAAGCGGGCGGTCTTCGGGGAGGCGGCATAGTGTATGCGCCAGGGTGAAGAATTCCTTCGTGGTACGGCCCGCCGTGTCCCGAAATGGAACTCGCCCCGCAGACGCCCCCAGGGCCGTGCCATCGCAGGACACCATGAAGCATCCGACGAGTCGCCTGCTCCACAGTTACTGGGACGGCCTTCGCCGGGAGCGGGCCGCCCCCGAGCGCAGCGAGATCGAGCCCGGCGCGATCCGCCACCTGCTGGCCGACAGCCTGATCCTCGAGGTCGACGTGCCGGGCAGCGCCGCCGCGATTCGCCTCGCCGGGACCCGCGTCTGCGCGCTGTTCGGGCGCGAGCTGCGCACCAACGCCTTCTCGGACCTGTGGGGCGCGCCCGACGCCGACCCCTGGCGCCTCGTGGAGACCGTCGCGGTGGACACCCTCGGGGTCGTGGCCGGCCTGACGGGAACCACGGTGCGCAACGAGACCATCGACCTCGAACTCATCCTCCTGCCCCTGCGCCACCGGGGCCAGACCCAGACGCGCATCCTCGGCGCCCTCAGCCCGCATTGCGTGCCGCACTGGCTCGGCCTGCGTCCGGTCACGCGCCTGCGCACCAGCTCCCTGCGGGTGCTCGACCCCCATCCCAGGCGCGCGGACGATGCCGAGGCGGCCCTGCGCAACCTGCCGACCCCCGCCAACGACGCCCTGCCCTTCCGCCGCGGGCACCTCCTCGTCCATCCCGGCGGACGGGGGTGAGAACGGAGCCGGATGTGCTCGATTCATCGCGATCGTCATCCATCGCGATCGTCCGATGCGACGGCCGATGGCCTCACAGGCAAGTCCTCACGACTTCGACTTGTCCGATTCCAAGACCGCCGGGCGAGTAGAGTCCGCTCGGCGCAGGTGTTGTCGAGCCGGGACCCGTCGGCGCGAAAATACACGTAGGGCGTGATCCCGATCGGATCGCGGAAGAGTTTCGTAACCAGCACCGCCTAGGGTCCGTTACCGTTACGAAACCGAGACCTTGGTCCATCATGCTTGAGGCCCTCGTACGACCCGAAGTGAAACTGACGCGCGGTGTCCGTGCGTCGGATCTGCGCCGCCATCAGCGGGTCAAGGTCGCCCTGCTCGGTCGTTACATGCTGTCGGATCGCAGGGAATTCCCGTGCCAGACCGTGGACATGTCGCCGGGCGGCGTCCGCATGACCTGTGCGGAGCCGGGTCTCATCGACGAGCGCGTGGTGCTGTACCTGGAGGAGATCGGCCGCCTGGAAGGCGTCGTCGCCCGCCTGATGCCCGAGGGCTTCGCCGTGCGCCTCAGCGCCACCCCGCGCAAGCGCGAGAAGATCGCGTCCCAGCTGACCTGGCTCGCCAACCGCGAGAGCCTCGGCCTGCCCGAGGGCCGCACCCACGAGCGCCTCAAGCCCGATACGCCCGGCGTGACCCTGCGCCTCGAGACGGGGCGCGAGATTCCGGCCCGGATCATCGACGTCTCCATGTCCGGCGTCGCCCTCAGCGCCGGCATCGCCCCGGCTTTGGGCAGCAGCGTCGTCGTCGGGCGGACCCCCGGGCGCGTGGTGCGCCATTTCGAGGGGGGCGTCGGCGTGAACTTCCTCCTGCCGATCTCCCCGGACCGCTTCCACGAGGGCCTTCGGCTCTGACCATCGTTCCGGTCCCGCCACGGGCCAGCACGATGGTTTCCGTTTCCTGAAATCCGCCGCGCAACTGCTAACGATCGTGGAAGCGGCGGGTTGGTCCTGTCGCGCGAGAGCCGGGGGGCCGGGCCGATTCGATAAAATTGCGCGGATCGGCTTCAGCGCGGCGGAGGAGCCGTCCCCGCATCCTGACCCTGTTGACGACGGGGGTTGCGATGCGCGGGATGAAGTCGATCGCTCGGGGGGGCTTTGTTCTCGGGGCCCTGATCCTGGCCGTGACGGCCCTCGGCACGACCGCCTCCCGCGCGCAGACCTCCCCGACGCTTCTCGCCGCCCTGCCCGCCCCCGCGACCCTCGCGGCGCCCGTCGGGGCCGCCCGTCCCATCGCCGCCTGGGTCGCCTTCTGCGAGCGCTACGCCGCCGAATGCGCCATCGACGCGAACGAGCCGGCCCGCATCACCCTGACGCCGACGGCCTGGACCACCATCACGACGGTGAACCGCCGGATCAACGCCGCGATCCGCCCCGTGACCGACCTCGACCATTGGGGCACCCCGGACCGCTGGGATCTCGCCGAGGACGGCTCGGGCGATTGCGAGGATTTCCAGCTCTTGAAGCGCAAGCTGCTCGCCGAGGCCGGCCTGCCGCGCCGGGCCATGCGGATGACCGTGGTCATCGACGAGAAGGGCGAGGGTCACGCGGTCCTCACCCTCATCACCGACCGGGGCGACTTCGTCCTCGACAACAAGACGGGTGCCGTCCTGCCCTGGCACCGGACCGGATACGTCTTCATCAAGCGCGAGGGCACCGACGCCGTGGCCTGGGTGTCGCTGGGCGGCGTGACCTCGCCCACCACCACGGCCAACCGCTGAGATCGTACCAAATCCGGCCGATCCCTTCGGAACGGCGGATTGGGGGATGGCGGATCCGGGCTTCGCCCGGACGCCACGCAGGCTTGTGCGATCCAGCCACCGCTCCGATCGAGGAGGCCGGATCAGGCCGCGATGAGCCCGATGCATCGGCGCGCGGCGGTCGCCCGCCTGACCGCGTCGATCCCGACCATGGGCCACGCGGACGGGGGGCGGACCGGTGCCAGCACGGTTGCGCGAATGCATCATGTGCCGGAATGGAACCGGACGCGCCCTCGGCGGTTAACGGGGGTTTAACTTTACGATTGAGCGCCGGGCGCCGCCGTGCCAACTTTGCCGTATCAGCAATGGACGGCAGGGCGAACCGGATGCGGCACGCGATTCTGCACAGCCTCGGCGAACCGGCGAGGGGCACGAGGGGCACCCTTCGCGAGCGCCTCGCCCGCGCCGCCCGCCTGTCCCTCGTCGGGTCGATCCTGCTCCTCGGCGGCGCCGGTACGCAAGCGCAGCCCGTCACGGCCCGTCCCGTGGCCGCCCTGCCCGACGCGCCCGCCCTCGGCGCGGGCACCGAGGCCCGTCCGGTGGCGGCCTGGAACGCCTTCTGCGCGCGCTATCCCGGCGAGTGCGCCGTCAACGTCACGGAGCCGACCCGCATCACCCTGACGCCGGCGGTCCGGGCGACCCTCGACAGCGTCAACCGCCGGGTCAACGAGCGCATCCGGCCGATCACCGACATGGCCCATTGGGGCGTCGTCGACCGCTGGGACTTCCCCGACGACGGGTCGGGCGATTGCGAGGATTTCCAGCTCCTCAAGCGGCGGATGCTGGTGGAGCGCGGCCTGCCCCGGCGCGCCCTGCGGATGACCGTGGTGATCGACGACATCGGCGAGGGCCACGCGGTCCTCATGGTGCGCACGGATCGCGGCGACCTCATCCTCGACAACAAGACCAACGCGATCCTGTCCGGCCCGCGCACGGGCTACACCTTCATCAAGCGCGAGGGCCAGGACGGCCTGGCCTGGGTCACCCTCAACGGCGGCGCCTCGCCCGTGGCGACGGCCAACCGCTGAGCGTCACACGCCCGCGATGAGATGGGCCAGATCGAGGGCGACGCGGCCCGACATCAGGCTCCAGCCGCAGGCGATCATCGTGGCGATCATCACGAACGGGATCGGCCGGCGCTCCAGGCGCCGGCCCCGCACGGTGTTGCGCAGGATGATGAAGGGGGCGCCGAAGGCCAGCATCGGCAGGGCCGCCACGGCGGTGACGCCGCCGCGCTCGAGCAGGCTGAAGCTTGCCCGCCGCTCGGTGAACAATTCGAACGCACTGGCGAGCAGCCCGGACAGGGCGAGGCCGACGCACAGGGTCTGGATCGAGTCGAGGGCCGAGGGGCTGAGGGACATCACGCGAACGCTCCACGCTTAAAGAATAGTGAAGCCCACTCTGCCCTGCTGTTTACGAAACGTTAAGGCTTTCTTCACCTCAGGGTTAAGCCCGCGCACAGGCCATCGGCCGATGACCCGACGCGTTGGAGACGTCAGTCCTCGAGGTCGATGTCGAGGATCGCCATGGCGAAGTTGAACGAGCGGTCGCCGTCCTCGTCGTCCACGGAGACCACGCCCAGGAACTCCTCGCCGATATAGACCTCGGCCGAATCGTCCTTCTTCGGGCGGGGCACGAGGCGGATGTTGGCGTTGGCGAAGGTCCGGCGGAGGAAGTCCTGTACCTTGGTGATGTCGGTCTTGGTCACGCTGATCGCCTCTCGCATTCGGGGTCGGATCGGCCCGCGCCCGGTGGCGGTCGCGGCGCTCGAGTCCCGGACCGCTTGCCACGCCGCCGGGGCATGGGCAAGCCGAGTACGGGCGAGCCGAGTCCGGTCAAGCGGGGGAGCGGCCGCGCGTCAGATGCCCTCGGCCATGTGAATGAAGGTTTCGAGGCCGAGCAGCTGGTCCATGGCGCGGGCGGGCTCGGCGCAGCCGGCGGTGCCGACGACGCGGGCGGGCACGCCCACCACCGTGGTGTGGGGCGGCACGGCGCGCAGCACCACCGAGCCGGCGGCGACGCGGGCGCATTCCCCGACCTCGATGTTGCCGAGGATCTTGGCGCCGGCGCCGATCATCACGCCGCGGCGGATCTTGGGGTGGCGGTCGCCGCCCTGCTTGCCCGTACCGCCGAGCGTCACCGCGTGCAGGATCGAGACGTCGTCGTCGATCACCGCCGTGGAGCCGACCACGAGGCCGGTGGCATGGTCGAGGAACACCCCGCGCCCGATCCGCGCCGCCGGGTGGATGTCCGTCTGGAACACCTCTGAGGAGCGGCTCTGCAGGTAGAGGGCGAGGTCGCGGCGCTTGTGCGTCCAGTACCAGTGCGCGAGGCGGTGGGCCTGGAGGGCGTGGAAGCCCTTGAAGTACAGCACCGGCTCGATGGCGCGGGTGGTGGCCGGGTCGCGGTCGAGGACGGCACCGATATCGGCGCGGAAGATCTCGCCCAGGCGCGGATCGTCGGCGATGGCCTCGTGGAAGCCGTGGGCCACGAGCTCGGCCGGGAGCGACTGGTGGCCGAGGCGCGCGGCGACCCGGTGCGCGACCGCCGCCTCGAGGCTCGGATGGTTGAGGATGGTCGCGACGATGAAGGAGGCGAGCTGGGGCTCCTCGCGCACGAGGGCCTCGGCCTCGGCGCGCACGCGGGTCCAGATCGGATCGAGGGTCGCGACCGTCTCCCGGTCGGCGGGCCTGGTCAGGGAAGAACGGGCGGACATGGGCTCCTCCTCGAGGCCGGGACTCGGCCGATGCCGTGACGGTGACACAACTTGCGGGATCGCCGCCGGTGCCGCGGGGGCACCGCCGGCGGCAGACGGCCCCGCGCGGCCGGATGTTCCAGGGGAGCTCCCTTCAGTTCGGGAAGTACCGAGTTCGGGAAGTACCCTCGAGTTCGGGAGGCATCCTTGGCCGCCACGGCTCGACGCGGCGATCATCCATAGCGTGTGGTGCCGGGAGGCGCCGATCAAGGGCGGCGGGTGACGCACCCCGCCGAGGCGGCCCGTCTCAGGGGTTGCGGGACTGGTCCACGGCACCGAAACGCGCCTCGATGGCGGCGGCGAGGCGATCGACCATGGTCTCGACGGGAACGTCGGAGGTGTCGACCACGGAGGGCGCACGCGCGTAGAGCGGCTCGCGGCTGGCGAGCACCGCCCTGAGCTCCTGCATGGCCGACGGGTGGTCGCCCGTGGTCGCGAGGTCGCCCTGCTCGCGCACGCGCTGCATGTGCTCCTCGGGCCGTGCCCGCAGCCAGATCGTGAAGAACGCCTGCAGCAGGAGATCGTAGGTCAGGGGCTCGGCGACGATGCCGCCGCTGGTCGCCAGGATGAGGGGCCCGGGATGCTCGGTGAGGCGGCGCAGGGCCGCCTGCTCCAGGCGGCGGTAGCCCTCCTGGCCATAGATCGCGAAGATCTCCTTGACCGACAGGGCGTTCTCGCGCTCGATCTCGGCGTTCAGCTCGATGAACGCCCAGCCCAGGCGCTCGGCGACTCGCCGCCCGAGGGTCGATTTGCCCGCACCCCGCAGGCCGATCACGGCGACCCGGGGCTGCGGCGCGTCACCGCCGGCCGGGGCCTGCCCCGACAGGATGCCCTTGGCCAGGGCGATCTGCTCGCTCGACGCCTGGCCGAGGAGATCGCGGACCACGTGCCAGTCCGGCGTCGTGTCCTGGCCGGCGATGAGGTCGTCGAGGCGCACGCCCATGGCGTTGGCGACCCGGCGCAGGAGGATGATCGAGACGTTGCCCTGCCCGCTCTCGAGCTGCGCGATGTAGCGCTCGGACAGGCCGGACGTCTGCGACAGGAGCTTGCGCGAGAGTCCGCGGACGGTGCGGGCGTGCCGGACGCGCCGGCCCAGCTCTGCCAGGAAGGTCGATTCTTGTTCTGCCGCGCCGGCCATGCCGTCGTTCGTCTTCTCGATTGGCGGACAGGCCGGGGGCCTGCGCAACTCTTGATCTCAGGCCCACCGCTCTCCGACACCATAAAGTGGTAGGTCGGAGCGATAATGCTTCGGCGGAAGGATCGATATCTCTATCAGGTCCAGATCCGGAAAAATTATGTCGATGCGGCACTGTACGAAACAGGATTAATAAGCCTGCGGCGGCGTACCGAAAACCGCTTGGGCCAAAAATCCTGTGCGGTGCAGCATGTGAGGCGTGGGACGGGCGAGTGCAAGCGGTCCGGCCTCCGCACGCGAAGGGAAAATCCGGGCCCAACGGGACAAGGCGCAGCGCGGCCTGTTCCGCCGGGAAGCGGGAATGGCCCCGCAGGGGCGGCGCGAAAGACTCGAGCCGTGTCGAATCGCGAGGGAAAGTTCGTCGGGCAGGTGTGCCCGGCCGGTTTCGCGGCGCGGAAAGTGCCGCCCTACTGGTCGGCGGGCAGCGCCGAGGCTTCGAGGACCGGCGCGGCGGCGGCCTTCTTCGCGACAATCGGTCGCCCTGCCGAGGCGAGCAGGACGGCCGAGGGCCGGCGCGGCGGCAGGGGCACCTCGACGCGCTCGCTCGGCGCCGTCTCCGTCGCTAGCGCTTGCGAGGCCGCCGGCGCTTGTGAAGCCATGGGGGCCGGGGCGGGCGCGAGGGGCGCGATGGCGGCCGGCGCCGGGTCGAGGCTCGCCATCGCCGTGGGTGCGACCGAACCCGAGAGGCCGGCCGGCCGGCGCGGCGGCAGCGGAACCTCGACGCGCTCCGTCGGGATGGCGTTGGCCGTCGGGCTCGGCGCGTAGGCCAGGGCGGTGTTGGCGGCGGCGAGATTGGGATCGACGGGATTGGAGCCGACCGATGCCGTGCGGTCGAAGGCGCTGGTGAAGGCGGCGCCGGATTTGGCCCCGGAGGCGACGGTCGTCACGCCCTCGGGCACGTCCGCCTCGATGCCGAGGCGCTTGGCGGCGTAGTAGTAGCCGCGGTTGTAGTAGCCGTAGGCCCGGGCGAGGTCGCCCTTGGCGGTCTTGTAGGCGCCGGCGAGGTAGGCGATGCCGTAGCGCAGGTTCACCGCCGGATCGAACAGCCCGGCCGCGTCGCCCTGATAGCCGAGGCCGCGGGCCGTGGCGGGCTTGATCTGCATCAGGCCGAGCGCGCTGCCGCCCTTGGCGTTCGGGTTGTAGTTGCTCTCGCGCTTCACGACCGCGTGGACGAAGCTCGCCGGAACGCCGGCGGCGCGGGCCTGCTCCTCGATCAGCGCGTCGATGTTGTCCCGTGCGGCCTTGCCCTGGGCGAGGGCCGGAGCGGGCAGGATCTGGACCGGGATGGCCAACGCGGCGACGGCGAGGAGCAGGAGGCGCTGGTTCATGCGGTGACCCGGATCGTCCTTGTTCTGAACGGTCAAGGTCGGGGCCAAATGAGGCTGGAAAGCGGCTCCCTGCCCCGATTGCGGCGGCAGGCCCGGGCTTTCCCCGTGTGCTGTGGCGCACATGATACACGCTCTGGAAACATGCGCGGCGCGCCCGCGTCGAATTTCGCAGTCCGCGCAAGGGTCTGGCGCGACGGCGGCCCGCCGGGGACCTCAGGCCGGAAGGCGGTGCAAAACGAATTCGTCGATGGCGCGGGAAAAACCATCGCTGTCGTTGTCCGCGGTCACGGCACGGGCCGCCGCCCGCACGGCCGGGGCGGCGTTGCCCATGGCGATGGACAGGCCGCTGCGGGCGAACATCGGCACGTCGTTGCCGGCATCCCCCAGGGTGGCGATGCGGGCGCGGTCGATCCCGAGGCGCCGGCTCATGGCGTCGACGAAGCCCCCCTTCCCGGCGCCGGCCGGCGTCACGTCGAGGTAGTAGGGCTGGGAGCGGTGGACGTCGGCCCCCTCCCCCAGGGCGGCGGCCAGACGGGTCTCGCAGGTGGCGAGGTGCGCCGTATCCGCGCTGACCCCGACGATCTTGGCGGCGTGCTCGAGGAGCGGGTCGAGGCTGGCCACCACGGTCGGCTCCGCCCCGAGGGTGCGCCGTTCGAGGTCGGTGTAGGGGCCCCGCGGGTCGCGCAGGTTCCAGGTCCCGTGCGCGAACACCCAGATGTCGAGGCCGTCCCGCGCCAGCCGTGCGACGGCGTCCCGCGCGATGGCGGCCGGGATCAGGGTCTCCGACAGGACGCCGAAATCGGGGGCGACGACGGTGCTGCCGTTGAACGCGCCGAGCGGCAGGCGCAGGTCGAGATCCGCCACCAGGGCGGCGAGGCCCATGGGCGGCCGGCTCGACGCGACGGTGAAGCCGATGCCGGCCTCTCCGAGGCGCCGCACCGCCGCGCGGGTGGCCGGCGTCAGGCGCTTGTCCGTGGTCACCAGGGTGCCGTCCACGTCGGAGATGACGAGGGCGATGGGCGGGGCGGATGCGTCCATGGGCGGTCTATGTCTCCTGTTGGCCCTCCTCCAATCCCAAACGGACCGCGATCGTTGCGGCGATGGCGTCGGCGGGCGCGTCGATGCCGACCACGACCGCGTTCTCCTCCGCTGCCGGCGGTTCCAGGATGGCGAACTGGGTGTCGAGGAGGGCGGCCGGCATGAAGTGCCCCCGGCGATGGGCGAGCCGCCCCTCGATGAGGTCGCGGTCACCCGCCAGATAGGCGATCCTGACCTCGGGGCGTCCGCGCACGAGGGCGTCGCGATAGGCCCGCCGCAGGGCCGAGCAGACCACGATTCCGGGCTCGCGGGTCTGGAGCCGGGTGTCGATCCAGGCGCCGATGGCGGCGAGCCAGGGCGTCCGGTCGTCGTCGTCCAGGGGATGACCTGCGCGCATCTTGGCGACGTGCGCGGCGCTGTGGAAATCGTCCCCGTCGACGAAGGCCCAGCCGAGGCGCTCCGCCAGGCAGGCCGCCACGGTGCTCTTGCCCGAGCCCGAGACGCCCATCACCACGATCACGCCGGGTCCCCGGTCGAGGGAAGGGAGGGGGCCTGCCTGCATGGTGATCTCGGGTCCGAAGTCGGGGAAAGGGGCGGGCGGAAAGGGCGTGGGCGGGGAAGCGGCGGGAGCCGGTGGAGTGTGGCCCGCCCACGGGGAATGGTCCACGCCGCCGATCGAGGGGATGGACGGTGGTGGCGCCGGGAGGCACATGCGGGCATCGCGACCCCGGTGCACAGCGGGGACGATTCCGGCGCCGGGCCGGTCCTGGTGGGACTGTGACCCCCCCGCCACGGACAGGGCGGTGGCGATGGTCTAGGCAGCGGATGAGAGAAACCGACAGGCGATCCTGCATGCGCGTTCTGCCCCTGGCCCTCTGCACCGCCCTGGCGGTGTCGGGCTGCTCCTCGATCCTCCCCGGTGCGGGTCCGACGACGGGCGCCATCGTGGCCGGGGCCGACGTCTCGACGAGCGAGGGCACCGTCGCGCGCTACGAGATCGTCGATCTCCCCCCCGCCCCCGTCGCGGCTCTGCGCGGACGGCCGCGGGACATCCTGCTGGCCTCCTCCGGCGAACACCGGCCCTCCCTGGCGCCGTTCATCGGGGCCGCCGCTTTCGTCACCGTCTCGGGCGAGGCCGTGAGCGGTGCGCGCGTGCCCCTGTCCGGCAAGGGCGACCGCCTCCTCGACGTCGTCGCCACCGCCGGCGGCGTGAAGGCGCCCGTCAACGAGACCTTCGTCCGGCTCTCGCGCGGCAACCTCACCGCCACGGTGCCGCTCACCACCATCGTC
>NZ_JAKSXV010000107.1 GCF_022829345.1 Methylobacterium sp. J-090
GTCGGGCACCGCATCGGAGGGCGCAGTCGCGGTCGCCGGGCCGTCCACGACCTTGGTCACCGGGGAGACGGCATCGCCGAGCGCCGCACCACCCTTGTCGGACACCACGCCCGTGGGCGCGGTCGCCGGGCCATCTACGACCTTGGTCACCGGGGAAACGGCATCGCCGAGCGCCGCGCCGACCTTGTCGGGCACCGCATCGGAGGGCGCAGTCACCGGGCCGCCCACGGTCTGCGTCACCGGGGAGACGGCATCGCCGAGCGCCGCGCCGGCCGTGTGAAGCGGTGCGTCCGTGGACGCAGGCGTGGTGGACGTCGCCGGATCGGTGCGGACGGGCGCCGGGCCGGTCACACCCAACGCTTCGGCAACGCCTCCCGGTGCCGTGAGGACGCCCTGTCCCGCCAGCCCCTCGACCACCTGTCCGAGGCCGCCGCTCGGCCCGGACGGCGGGGTCGCATCTGGAGCGGATGCCGTCCCGGGAAGGATGGGAAGGACCGCTGCGATGTCCGGGGTCGCACTGCCACCGACGATCGGCTCGGCCGTCTCGGAGACCGCACCCGTGGCCGAAGCCGGCGCGGCCGCCGCGTTGCCAAGGCCCCCCGGATTGGTGACGGCCCCCAAATCGGTCAGGCCCCCCGCGTCGGTGAGGGCGCCGAGCGGGCCCTGAACCGCGCCGATCGCCTCATTCGCAGCGGGGAGGAGCGGGCTCGCGACCGGGGCGAGGGCGTCGGTCACCGCTTCGACGGCCGTGCCCGACGAGCCGACCGAGGGGCCGACGGACAGCGCGCCACCGGCGGGCTCCGTGCCCGCGGCCCCGGGTATGGTCGGGCTCGCCGGCCCCACGACGGGAGCGTCGATGGCTGCGGCAAGGGGACCCGTCAGGGTCTCGACGGAACCGGTGACGGTGGAAAGGACAGGGGGACTCGTGCCGGAGCCCTCGGCTCCGAGGGGGGGAACGGTCGATCCCACCACGTCCGCGAGGGACCCCGTCACCGTCGCCACGGGTGCTCCGGCATCGGGAAGCTGCGCGCCGACCTCCGCGACGGTGCTTCCGACGAGGGCCGTCGGCGAAGCCTCCGTCAGGGGGGAACTCACCGAGGCTGTCGCCGCAGCACCGCCGCCGCCGAGGACCTGTCCGCCGACCTCAGCGACGATGTCCCCGACATGCGCCGCCGCCGCTCCTGCCGTCTCGGTGACGGTGTGTCCGACATGCGCTGCCGCCGCTCCTGCCGTGTCGGTGACAGTGTGTCCGACATGCGCCGCCGCCGCTCCTGCCGTCTCCGTGGCGGTGTGCCCGACATGCGCTGCTGCCGATCCTGCCGCCGCCTTGACGGTGGGCTCGAGATGGGCTGCAGCGTCCCCTTTCGTCTCGGTGATCGCAGCCGGCAGCCGCCCCAGCGCGTGGAGCCCGTCACCCGCCTTGTCCGGTACGGTGGCGAGACCTTGCACGATGGCGTCCGGCAGACCCGCGAGACCCGTGACCGCGTTGGTTGCGACCGGGGCCGGTCCGGCGAACGCGTCCACGCCCTCACCGGTGCCGGCCGAGAGGGCCGAAGGTGCCGGGCCGGACGGTCCGGGTTCGACCCCGCGGCTCCCGGTGGCCCCGTCGACCAGATGTCCGATCTGGCTTGCGAGCACCGGGAGGGTGGGCAGGCCGACGGCCGGAGGCAGCCCGCCGGGTGTCGCCAGTGCCGACGCGGCATTCTCGATGAGGCCGCGCACGGTGTCGGCCGCGCTGGTCGGCTCCACCCGCGCGACGGATTGGGCCGCCTGGGACCCGATGACGGGTCCGAGGACCGCGAAGGTGGGCAGGGACGAGGCGAGGAGGGACGGCGACAGGTGGCTGCCGGCAACCGCGGGCTCCACGGGTACGACGCCGGGAGCGGGCGGAGCCGAAGCCTGCGCGGCCTGACCGGCGTCATGCGTCGCCGGGCCGGCTTCATGAGCGGCTCCAGCGCCCGGCGCAGCCTCGGCCGAGGGCCTACTGGCGGGCGATGGGGCCGTCCCCTCGCTGGCGTGACTCACGCCGGCGTCTCGCTGCAGGACTGGGGAGGCGGGGGCCTCGGACGCTCCGGTCTGCGGTCCGGCTGCGGCGGCGATCGCGGCCACGTCCGACTTGTGCATCGCCGCCTCGGTCGCCCCGGCATCCCCGTGCTGCCCCGAGGAGTGCGGGGCGCCCTGGCCGGGGCCGGGCGCCTGATCGGCGCGCGACGGCGCGGTGTGGACCGCCTTCTCGTGCTCCGGACCGGCCCGCATCTCCGCGGCCTTGTAGGCCGCGCGCTCCAGTTCCAGCGCCTTCACCGAGGTGGGGTAGAGCGCGCCGAGCACCAGGCTGCTCGCCATCGTTCCGAACCCGATCGCCTCGGCGCTCGAGCGCTCCGAGAGCGTCGCGCGATCGCGGGCGGCACTCGACGACCCGGTCCGCGCAGCGATCGCCGGGCCGAGCGTCGCGCCCGGCTTGAGGGCGCCGCCGCCCAGCGATGCCGCGACGGCGGTGTTCCAGACCGGGGGGGCGCCCTCCTTGGGGAGAGGGCCGTTGCTGCGAAGCGGCGCGTCATTTCTCATGGAACGCTCCTGAAATCTGATCGAGGAGGGGTGCGATGAGGTAGTCGACCAGGGTACGCGGCCGTGTCGTGACCACGACCTGCGCCGGCATGCCGGCCTGAAGCTCGACTTTCGACCGTTCGAGGTCGTCGGGATTCATGCGTACGAGGACCGAGTAATAGCCCTGGCCCGAGCGTTCGTCCGTCAGCCGGTCGGCGGAGACGGTCACCACCTCGCCGTTGATCACCGGCCGTTCGTTGCGCACGAAGTTCGTGAGACGGATGTCCGCGTGGCGGCCCGGCACGACTTCGTGGATGTCGGCGAGGCGCAGCTTGGCTTCGACCATCAGGGGATTGCTCCTGGGAACGATGTCGAGCAGCCGGGCCCCCTGCTGGATGACGCCGCCCTGGGTGAAGATCGATAGGCCGACGACCGCACCCGTGGCCGGCGCGGTGATCCGTGTCCGCGTCAGCACGTCCCGGGCGGCGTCGATCTTCGGCGCCAGTTCGGCGAGGCGGGACTGGGCCGTGCGAAGGGCGTTGGTGACCTCCGTCGTCCGCGCCCGCTCGAGTTTGGCGATCTCCAGCTTGGCGGCGCCGATGGCCTCGTCCGTCGAGGCGATGTCCGAGAGGCGGGCACCCTGGTCTCCCAGGAGTCTGGCCGCCTCCCGCTCCAAGGACAGAACCCGGGTCTTCGGCGTCAACCCGGAGGCCAGGAGGTAGCGCGCGCCCTTGGCCTCCTCCTCGATCAGGTCGCCCTGCCGCTTCAGGCCGTCGAGCTGGGCCTGGGAGCCGCGCTTCTGTTCCTGGAGCTGTCCGATCCGCTGGCGCAGCAAACCGGTCTCGGATTCGAATTGCCGTGTGCGCGCCCGCATCACGGCCCGTTCGTTGGCCATGGCCTGGGCGATGCCCGCCTCACCCTGGCGATCAGTAAGGGCCGTGCCGAACGCGGGCTCCGGGCGCCCCTCACGCTCCGCCATCAGGCGCGCTTCCTCGGCCAGGAGGGCGCCGCCCTCCGCAAGCAGCACGTCGAGGCGCGAACGGGGCTCGGTATCCGACAGGGTGAGCAGGATCTGTCCCTTGCCGACCTGATCCCCTTCCCGCACGAGAAGGTCCTTCACCACGCCGCCATACGGATGCTGCACCGATTGCCGGCGCCCCTCGACCTGCAGCACGCCTTCGGCCGTTGCCGCCCCCGAGACCGGCGCGAACAGGCCCCACAGGACGACCGCCGCCACGAAGAGCACGATCACGCCGAAGCCGGCGAGGGCGGGCCGGAGCGGGTTGGCGCGCACGAGGGGCGCACGCCGCCCGTTCGGCGGCTCGAGATCCTGCTGCAGGGACCGGGGGGACGAGATCGCCTCCGACATGCGTTCCTCCTCAGGCGGCCGAAGGGGCAGGTTCCCGCGCGGCGGGCGGAGGGGCGCTCTCGCGGGTCCGGCGCAGGTGTGAATCCACTTCGTCAGGCGGCCCGAAGCATTCGATTCGGCCGCCGCGCACGAGCATCAGGGCGTCGACGACGTCGAGGATCGTCGTGCGATGAGTGATGACGATGATCGTCGTCCCCTTCGCCTTCAGGGACAGGAGGACGTCCCTGAGCGCGTTCTCGCCCGTGGTGTCGAGGTTCGCGTTCGGCTCGTCGAGGACGAGGAGCGCGGGACGCCCGAGGAGGGCGCGGGCGAGGCCTAGCCGCTGCCGCTGACCTCCGGAAAGGCCGATGCCGCCGGCCCCGAGCGGCGTGTCGTACTGCTCGGGCAGATCGAGGATCATTCCGTGGATGCCGGCGAGCTCGGCCGCCTCGATGATCTCCTCCACCGAAGCCTCGCCGAAGCGGGCGATGTTTTCGCGGACGGTTCCGGCGAACAGCCCGACATCCTGCGGCAGGTAGCCCACCTCGCGCCCGAAGATGAGCGGGTCCCAGTGCTCGTAGGCGATGCCGCCGAACTGGAGCTTCCCGGCGCTCGGCGGGATGGCGCCGACGATGAGCCGCGCCAAGGTGCTCTTACCGGAACCGCTCGGACCGACGATGCCGACGGCCTGTCCCGTCGGGATCTCGAACGCGACGTCCCGCAGAATTGGACGCGTCTTGCCCGAAACCGCGTAGGTGAGCTCTTCGGCCGCCAGCGTGTTCGCGTTCTTCGGCACGATGGTGCGGCGGACGGAGGCCGGAACCTCCTGCAGAAGGCTGGACACCTGCCGGTAGCCTTCGCGTGCGCTGCTGAGCTGCTTCCAGGTCGCCACCGCCTGCTCGACGGGAACGAGGGCGCGGCCCATCACGATGCTCGCGGCAAAGATCGTCGCCGGCATGATGGCGTGGTCGATGGCGAGCCAAGCCCCGGTGCCGAGCATCAGCGACTGCAGCAGCAGGCGCGCGAAGCGGATGCTCGACGTCATGTAGGCGTTTCGGTCGCTGGCCGAAGCCTGCTGCGCCACCATCGCGCGCCGGTTCGTCTGCCAATGCCGCTCCACCGCCGGCTGCATGCCCATGGCCGCGACAACGTCGGCATGGCGCAGGATGTTCTCGGTGAAGGTGTAGGATTGCTGTCCGGCCTCCTCTGCGGCCTTGAGGGCGGTGCGCGTCATCACCTCGTTGAGGATGGCGAGTCCGAACAGGGTCATGGCGCCGATCGTGGCCACGATCCCGAGGATGGGGTGGATGAAGAACAGCAGCAGCAGATAGATCGGAATCCAGGGGAGATCGAAGGCGAAGTAGATCCCCGGTCCCGTCACGAAGGTGCGGAAATCGTCGAATTGGCGAAGCTGCTGCGCGCTCTTGGAGAATCCCTGCTTGGCCGAGCGTGTGACCAAAGCCTCGAAAACGCGGCCGGCCAGGTATCCGTCGAGCCGGATCCCGCATCGGATCAGCACCTGGGACCGCATCGCATCGAGCGCCGACATCGTCAGCAACGCGGCCGCCAGGATCAGCGTGAGAAGTACCAGGGTCGGGACGTTCTCGCTCACCAGAACCCGGTTGTAGACCTGCATGAGATACAGCGGCGAGCTCAGATAAAGTAGATTGATGACGCTGCTGAATAGAGCGGCTACGCCGAAATGAGGCCAGAGCGACTGGAGCGCAGACCTGATTTCCTGATTCGGCGCTCCGCCAGCCGCTCGCATGAACATGCGCGCTTCTCCTTTGCCAATCAGTCACAGACTTTCCACCGACGGGAGCGACACATCGCTGAACGGGGACCGTGTGCATGGCGTCGTTGCCGCGGTGCACAATCTAGAGATTCGAGGCGCACCGCATCGTGACTAAAAACGTCTACCGATTAATGAGACGTCGATTTTAAATACTCTAATTTCCCCGAAACTGAAATATTCGATCCGTCCTGTCAACCTAAAATAAAAACAGCTAAGCTTTTTTGGTCAATAACAACGATTTGACGAGTCCAAAATTCACGTAAACAAATGATACGATTAATCTTAAGTAGAATGTAAATGAGTATTTCGGTAGTTTGTATAAGATCCACGCTGCAGATGAGCTGTTCTAAATTTGGAAACTTGCATGCTGCCTCAGTACGAATCGTACCTATGCCGATTTGAACTCAAGTAAATAATTCCGCGCATCAGAAATCAATGACGATGTTCTTGATGGCGTATGATTCCAAATTCTGATGACTTAAATCTTATAAATACACATTACAATTATTGTTTCTTAAAAAATCAACAAATAAATAACAGGGTAATGATGTTAAGTTTTTTAGAGCGGAAATTGAATTGTGAATTAATTCAAATGGAGGTCATTCTTCCTCGAACAAAGTGGCGAATATCGATAGTTTGGGGGATTTGGTTCTCATGGGTAGGAGTGATCGCCATGTAATTACCCACCCCCTTGTGCGGGTTGGGTTTCGCTGATTCCTTTGTAGGATGGGCCGAAGCGATCTTGAGCGGCTGAGCCGCAAGGAACTGATCGAGTTGGTGCTGCGGATGCAGCGCCCGACGAAGACCTCGCGCACGTCTTCGAAGCCGCCCGCGAC
>NZ_JAKSXV010000003.1 GCF_022829345.1 Methylobacterium sp. J-090
TCGAGCGGCTGATCGGACGCCTCAAGCAGTATCGCCGCATCGCCACCCGCTACGAGAAGCGAGCGGCAAACTACCTCGCCATGGTCACACTCGGCATGACCATGCTCTGGCTCACATGACTTTGCAGAGAGGACCTAGACCCCCTCCCCGTGAGGGAAGGGGAACGCATGCGGCAAGGCCGGCTGCGGCAAGTCCGGCTCAGGCCGTCATTTCCTTCGTGCCGAGGCGCTTGTCGAGGTAGGTGTCCACGGTCTGGGTCAGCTCGTCGACCTTGCCGTCGAAGAAGTGGTTGGCGCCCTCGACCACCTGGTGCTCGATGATGACGCCCTTCTGCACCTTCACCTTTTCGATCACCGGCATCACCTCGCGGGCCGGCGCCACCCGGTCCTCGGAGCCGTGGACGAACAGGCCCGAGGACGGGCACGGCGCCAGGAAGGTGAAGTCGTAGCGGTTGGCCATGGCGGCAATGGAGATGAACCCCTCGATCTCGGGGCGCCGCATGAGAAGCTGCATTCCGATCCACGAGCCGAACGAGACGCCGGCGATCCAGCAGGCGCGGGCCTCCGGGTTGACCGACTGGACCCAGTCGAGGGCCGAGGCGGCGTCGGAGAGCTCACCGGTGCCGTGATCGAACGCGCCCTGGCTGCGCCCGACGCCGCGGAAGTTGAACCGCAGGGCGGCGAAGCCCCGGTTGGCGAAGGTGTAGAAGAGGTTGTACACGATCTGATTGTTCATCGTGCCCCCGAACTGCGGGTGCGGGTGGAGCACGATGGCGATGGGCGCGCCCTTCTTCTTGGGGGCCTGGTAGCGTCCCTCGAGACGGCCGGCCGGACCGGTGAAGATGACTTCGGGCATGGATCTCTCACAAGCTTCGAGGGGAGCGCGCGACGCCGGACGCACGGCAGACACCGCGCGGAACGCCTTGACTCGACGGGGCGCGAACTTAAAAGCGCTCTTAGAACGGTTCTAGTGGACTGGAACTGTTCTAAACAAGCGGTTCGGGCGCGTCCGGGTCGCTGCGTTCGCGTTGTTGCGTCCCTTGGGTGCGCCCCTTGCACGACGGGCTGTCGAATAGGGTTCTTCGGCGCCTTAGCATGATCGTGGGGGGCAAAAGCAAGGATTTGTCGTCTTCGACCTTGAGACCGCCAGTGGTTTTCGCCCCATGACTTCGCCGCGTGCCTATCTCGACCACAACGCGACCTCGCCGGTTCGGCCCGAGGTGGCTGCGGCCGTGGCGCGGGCTCTGGCGCTGTCCGGCAACCCGTCCTCGGTCCATGCCGAGGGCCGGGCGGCGCGGGCGGCCCTGGAGCATGCGCGCGCGCAGGTCGGCCGCCTCGTCGGGGCGGGCCGAGGCCGCGTGGTGTTCACGAGCGGCGGCACGGAGGCCGCCAACGCCGTCCTGTCCGGCGCCCTGCGCCGGGCCGGCGAGGCGGCCCCGACCCGGCTGATCATCGGTGCCACCGAGCACCCCTGCGTCGCCGCCGGCCATCGCTTCCCGGCCGAGGGCGTGGACGTGATCCCGGTGGATGCCAGCGGCGTCATCGACCGCGTCGCCCTCGCCGAACGGCTCGACCGGCACCGGGGGGAGGGCGTCCTCGTCTCGGTCCATGCCGCCAACAACGAGACCGGCGTGATCCAGCCGCTCTCCGACATCGTCGCCCTTGCGCGCGGCCACGGCCGCGCCCTCGTCCACTCCGACGCCGTGCAGGCGGTCGGCAAGATCCCGCTGGATTTCGCCGCCCTCGGCCTCGATGCCCTGACCCTCTCGGGCCACAAGTTCGCCGCCCCCCGGGGCGTCGGCGCCGTGGTGCTCGCCGCGGGCGTCACCCTGGAGCCCGCGTTCCTGCGCGGCGGCGGCCAGGAGGGGCGCCTGCGCGCCGGCACCGAGAACCTGCCCGGCCTCGTCGGCATGGGGGTGGCGGCCGAGATGGCGGGGCTCGGTGAGTCCCGCGAGGTCCTGCGGGACGCCATGGAGGCGGGCCTGCGGGCCCTCGCGCCCGACCTCGTGGTGTTCGGTGAGGGGGCGCCGCGCCTGCCCAACACCCTCAGTTTCTCCATCCCCGGCCTCGACGCCCCGACGGCCGTGATGCGCCTCGATCTGTCCGGGATCGCGGTCTCGTCCGGGTCGGCCTGCGCCTCGGGCAAGGTCGCCCGCTCGCCCGTTCTCGCCGCCATGGGGGTCAGCCCTGATTTGGCTGCGGGGGCCCTGCGCGTCAGCCTCGGGTGGAACAGTACGGAAAGCGACGGGACGCGCTGTCTCGCCGCCTGCGAACGCCTCGTCGAGACCCTATATCGACGGAGAGGCCGGGCCGCCTGACGGCGGGCCGACCAAACCCTTTCTCGCGACCACGCCCGGCCCTTGACGCCGGGTCGATCAGGAGACGCCAATGCCTGCCGTGCAGGAGACCATCGACCGGGTCCGATCCATTGATCTGGACCAGTACAAGTACGGGTTCGAGACCACCATCGAGATGGAGAAGTCCGAAAAGGGCATCTCCGAGGACGTGATCCGCTTCATCTCGGCCAAGAAGGACGAGCCCGAGTGGATGCTCGCCTGGCGCCTTGACGCCTACAAGCGCTGGCAGACCATGCAGGAGCCCGACTGGGCGCGCGTCTCCTACGACAAGGTCGACTACAAGAACATCTACTACTACGCCGCTCCGAAGCGCCCGGCGGCGATGTCGCTGGACGAGATCGACCCCGAGATCCTCAAGACCTACGAAAAACTCGGCATTCCCCTGCGCGAGGTCGAGGTTCTGGAGGGCATCGCCCCCGAGCGCCGGGTCGCCGTCGACGCGGTGTTCGATTCCGTCTCGGTCGCCACCACCTTCAAGGCCGAACTGTCGAAGGCCGGCGTGATCTTCATGCCGATCTCGGAGGCCATCCGCGAGTACCCGGACCTGGTGAAGAAGTACCTCGGCTCCGTCGTGCCGGTGACGGACAACTTCTTCGCGACCCTGAACTCGGCGGTCTTCTCCGACGGCTCGTTCGTCTACATCCCGCCGGGCGTGCGCTGCCCGATGGAGCTCTCGACCTATTTCCGCATCAACGAGCGCGACACCGGCCAGTTCGAGCGGACCCTGATCATCGCCGACAAGGGCTCCTACGTCTCGTATCTCGAGGGCTGCACCGCCCCGAAGCGCGACGACAACCAGCTCCACGCCGCCGTGGTCGAGCTCGTCGCCCTCGACGACGCCGAGATCAAGTACTCGACGGTGCAGAACTGGTACCCCGGCGACAACGAGGGCAAGGGCGGCATCTACAACTTCGTGACCAAGCGCGGCGATTGCCGCGGCGCCAACTCGAAGATCTCGTGGACGCAGGTCGAGACCGGCTCGGCCATCACCTGGAAGTACCCGTCCTGCATCCTGCGCGGCGACAATTCCCGCGGCGAGTTCTACTCCATCGCCGTGTCGAACGGCATGCAGCAGGTCGATTCCGGCACCAAGATGATCCATCTCGGCAAGAACACCACCAGCCGGATCATCTCGAAGGGCATTTCGGCGGGCCGTTCGCAGAACACCTATCGCGGGCTGGTGTCCGCCCACCGCAAGGCCACGGGCGCGCGCAACTTCACCAACTGCGACTCGCTCCTCATCGGCGACCAGTGCGGCGCGCATACGGTGCCGTACATCGAGTCGAAGAACTCCTCCGCGCAGTTCGAGCACGAGGCCACCACCTCGAAGATCTCCGAGGACCAGATGTTCTACTGCCAGCAGCGCGGCCTCTCCAACGAGGAGGCGACCGCCCTCATCGTCAACGGCTTCGTCCGCGACGTGCTGCAGCAGCTGCCGATGGAGTTCGCCGTCGAGGCCCAGAAGCTGATCTCCATCAGCCTCGAAGGCTCGGTGGGGTAGGGCGCCGTCTTTCCTTCTCCCCTCTGCGGGAGAAGGTGGCCCGCGAGGCGGGTCGGATGAGGGGAGTGCGCGATCCGGAGAGGTCGCCCCCTCTTGCGGGACTTCGTCCCAATCCGCCTGCTCCGCAGGCACCCTTCCCCGCAGAGGGGGAGGGTCGTTCCGCGTTTCAAATTCTAGACTGGACGATGCTGCAATGATCGAAATCAAGAACCTCACCGTCGCCATCGAGGACAAGCAGATCCTCAACGGCCTCAACCTCACGGTGAACGACGGCGAGGTCGCGGCCATCATGGGGCCGAACGGCTCCGGCAAGTCGACCCTGTCCTACGTCATCGCCGGCAAGGAGGATTACGAGGTCACCGACGGCGAAATCCTGCTCGACGGCGTCAACATCCTCGAGATGTCCCCCGACGAGCGCGCCGCGAGCGGCGTGTTCCTGGCGTTCCAGTATCCCCTGGAGATCCCGGGCGTCGGCACCATGACCTTCCTCAAGGCGACGCTGAACGCCCAGCGCCGGGCGCGGGGCGAGGGCGAGCTCTCGACCCCCGACTTCATCCGCAAGGTGAATGCGGCGGCCGAGAAGCTCGAGATCAACAAGGACATGCTCAAGCGCGCCCTCAACGTCGGGTTCTCCGGCGGCGAGAAGAAGCGCATGGAGATCCTGCAGATGGCCCTCCTGGAGCCGAAGTTCTGCGTGCTGGACGAGACCGATTCCGGCCTCGACATCGATGCCCTGCGCGTCGTCTCCGGCGGCGTGAACGCGCTTCGCGCACAGGGGCGCTCGTTCCTCGTCATCACCCACTACCAGCGCCTGCTCGACTACATCGTGCCGGACGTGGTCCACGTCATGTCGCAGGGCCAGATCGTGAAGTCGGGCGACAAGGATCTGGCGAAGGCCCTCGAAGCGTCGGGCTACGCCGAGTACCGCACGGGCGAGGCCGCCTGATCATGGCCGACATCACCCCGCTCCGCACGGCGGCCGAGACCGGCCTGACCAAGCTCTTCGAAGCCACGAAGATGAAGTACCCCACGGGCGTGTCCATCGCCCGCGAGGAGGCGTTCCGCTACTTCGAGGCGGTGGGCCTTCCGACCCGCCGGGTCGAGGCGTTCAAGTACACGGATCTCCGCTCCGCGTTCCGCGACGCCGCCCATCCGGCCGAGATGCCGTCGGCCGAGACCGCCAAGGCGGCCGTCGCCGAGGCTAGGGGCTTTGCCGGCATCGAGGCCGTGCGCCTCACCTTCGTCAACGGCCACCTCATCGAGGCAGAATCCGACCTCACCCGCATCCCGGCCGGCATCACCGTGACGCCGCTCACCGAGGCCCTGACGGACGGGGATGCGCGCCTCGCCCAGCTCACCCCCGTGAAGCAGGCCGCCGAGAACGCCATCTATCAGCTCAACACCGCCTTCCTGGCCGACGGCGCGCTGATCTCGGTGGCGGCTGGTGCCAAGGTCGAGACGCCGCTTCATCTCCGCTTCGTCGGCACCGGGTCGGAGGCCTATTCCACCGCTACCCGAGTGCTCGTGGTGTTGGAGGAGGGCGCAGAGGCCTTCGTGCTCGAAAGCCACGAGGGGCCGGACGGCGTCGCCTACCAGCCCAACGACGCCGTGGACGTGGTGGTGGGCGATCATGCTACGTTCCGGCATGCCCGTCTGAACGCCGAAGGCCGCGAGGCCGTGGCGCTCTCCACCCTGTCGGCCCGACTCGGGGCCGAATCCGCCATCGAGACCGTCAACGTGGTGGTGGGCGCCGTGCTTTCGCGCCATCAGGTCTACCTGAACTTCGCCGGGGCCGACGCCCGCGCGGTGGTGAACGGCGCGGCCATGCTCAACGGCAAGCAGCTCGCCGACACCACCTTCCTGGCCGACCACGCCGCCACCGGCGGGGTGAGCCGCGAACTGTTCAAGACCGTGGTCGACGGGGCCGCCACCGGCGTATTCCAGGGCAAGATCATCGTTCAACAGGCGGCCCAGCAGACCGACGGCAAGATGATGTCGGCCTGTCTCATCCTGTCCGACGAGGGGCAGATGATGAACAAGCCCGAGCTCGAGATCTTCGCCGACGACGTCGCCTGCGGCCACGGCGCCACCTGCGGCGCGCTCGACGACGACCTGCTGTTCTACCTCATGCAGCGCGGCCTGCCGAAGGCCGAGGCCGAGAGCCTGCTGGTCCAGGCGTTCCTGGGCGCCGCCATCGAGTCGGTGAGCCACGAGGGGGTTCGCGAGGCGCTGATCGGCACCGTCGAGGCGTGGTTGCGGGCGCGGGGGTAGGGCCAGGGCTAACCCTCCCCCCTCTGCGGGGGAGGGTGGTCGCGGAGCGACCGGGAGAGGGGGCGACCTCTCCGGATCACGCGCTCCCCTCACCCGACCCGCTTCGCGGACCACCCTCTCCCGCAGAGGGGAGAAGGAAAACCCAGCGCTTGTGGAAGGGGACAGATGATGGGCCAGCCGCCCAAGCTGAACGAGGTCCCGCCCCGCCTGCGTTCCTACGCCCGGGCGCATCGGCAGACGATGCCCCGCGCCGAAGCCCTGTTCTGGGAGCAGGTTCGTGGCGGACGCTTCGACGGTCACAAGTTCAAACGGCAGGTGCCGATCGCGCCCTACATTGTCGATTTCCTATGCGTATCGGCGCGGCTGGTTATCGAACTCGATGGCGAACCACACGAGACTGAAACCCGCAGAGTACGGGATGCCAAGCGCGATGCTTGGTTTGCCCAGCAGGGCTTTAAGGTCCTTCGCTTCTCGAACGATCTCGTTCTCGGCAATCTCGGCGCTGTGATGAGCAGGGTCGAACACGCCATCGAAGGGCGGTGCTGCCCCTCTCCCGCCTCGCTCCGCGAGGCACCCTCCCCCGCAGAGGGGGGAGGGGCTCGCGCGCAGGACACCCAACAGGTTTCGCCATGAACGCACCCATCCCATCCACCCCCTACGACGTCCAGGCGATCCGAGCTCAGTTCCCGATTCTGTCGCAGAAAGTCTACGGCAAGCCGCTGGTCTATCTCGACAACGCGGCCTCCTCGCAGAAACCCCGCGCGGTGATCGACGCCATGGTGAACTGCATGGAGACCGGCTACGCCAACGTCCATCGCGGGCTGCACTTCATGGCGAACGCCGCCACGGAGGGCTTCGAGGGCGCACGCGAGACGACCCGGCAATTCCTGAATGCCGAGTCCACCGACGAGATCATCTTCACCCGCAACGCCACCGAGGCCTACAACCTCGTGGCCTCGTCCATGGGCCTCATGGGCCAGATCGGGGAGGGGGACGAGATCATCCTCTCCATCATGGAGCACCATTCCAACATCGTGCCCTGGCACTTTTTGCGTGAGCGGCGCGGTGCGGTGATCAAGTGGGCGCCGGTGGACGACGCCGGCAATTTCCCGATCGAAGAGTACGAAAAACTCTTCACGCCGCGCACGAAGATGGTGGCGATCACCCACATGTCGAACGTGCTGGGCACGGTGACGCCGGCGGCCGAGATCGTCCGCATCGCCCATGCGCACGGCGTGCCGGTGCTCCTCGACGGGGCCCAGAGCGCGGTCCACCAGCCCATCGACGTGAAGGCGCTCGATTGCGACTTCTTCGTCTTCACCGGCCACAAGGTCTACGGCCCCACCGGCATCGGCGTGCTCTACGGCAAGAAGGAGTGGCTGGAGCGCCTGCCCCCCTACCAAGGCGGCGGCGAGATGATCCGCACGGTGAGCCAGGATTCCATCACCTACAACGATCCGCCCCACCGCTTCGAGGCCGGCACGCCGGCGATCATCGAGGCGGTGGGCCTCGGCGCGGCGCTGGAATTCATGATGACGCTCGGCCGCGACCAGATCGCCGCGCACGAGGCTTCGCTCCTCGCCTACGCGCAGGAGCGCCTCGGGACGATGAATTCCGTGCGGATGATCGGCACCGCCAAGGACAAAGGCGGCGTCATCGCGTTCGAGATGAAGGGCGCGCATGCCCACGACATCGCGACGATCATCGACCGCTACGGCGTCGCGATCCGGGCCGGCACCCATTGCGCGATGCCGCTGCTCACGCGTTTCGGTGCGACCTCCACCTGTCGCGCCTCGTTCGGCCTGTATAATACCCATGAAGAAGTGGACGTCCTCGCCGAGGCCCTGGCCAAGGCCGAGGTGATGTTCGCGTAAGGGATCAACCATGAGCGATTCAGCCATCACCGGTGGGGCCAACACGCCCGCCATCGCCAGCGCCTCGGCGATTCCGCCGGAGGAACTCGACCGCCTGACCGACGACATCGTGGCTGCGCTGAAAAGCGTCTACGACCCGGAGATCCCGGCCGACATCTATGAGCTCGGCCTGATCTACAAGGTCGACATCGCCGACGACCGCACGGTGGCCATCGACATGACCCTGACCGCCCCGGGCTGTCCCGTGGCCGGCGAGATGCCTGGCTGGGTCGAGACCGCGGTCGCCGCCGTGCCGGGCGTCCAGGCCTGCGCCGTCACCATGGTGTTCGATCCGCCGTGGGACCAGAGCCGCATGTCCGACGAGGCCCGCGTCGCGCTCGATATGTGGTAGGGCGCCGACCTGGAGCATCATCCCGAATCCCGTACTCGGGACAATGCTCCGAAGGCCTTGTTTTCGCATCGTCTCTTTCCGAAAGCCGGAAGCCACCTTTCGGGACGATGCTCTAGCCCTCCGTCGCCAGGTCGCGGCGGCCCGGGAAGCTCAGCCCCTCGTAGATGTCGGCAAGGGCGAGGCTGGCTCCGATCGCCGGCAGGGCGATCACCGCCTCCAGGCCCTCGAAGGCTTCGATCTCCCACGCATCGTTCCCGCGCGTGTAGAGCAGAGCCTGCGGCTTGAGGGTCTCGATGAGGAGAATGTAGGCCAGCGTCGGGTGCCGCTTGTATTCCTCCACCTTGCGCGTCTGATCGATGGCGGTGGTGGATGGCGAGGCGACCTCGACGACGAGCCTGGGTTCTCGGGCTTCATACGTATCGGGCACCAAGGCGGCGCATTCGACCATCACGTCGGGCCGCCGCAGCATCGTGATGTTGGTGCGGATCGCGATGTCGGACGTGGTTGGACGGCAGGGTTTTCCGCGCAGCTGGGTGCCGAGACTGATGATGACGTTCACCGTCGCCAGATCGTGCTGCACACTCGCGCCCGTCATCATCCTATGGCGGGGGACCGGATATCCGTCCACGAGTTCATAGAGTTCGTCCTGAGCGCGCTGCCAGACGAAGAAATCCTCGATGGTCATCGGGGCGAGGGCTGCGTCGGCCATGGAAGCTCTCCGTGCTGGCACGAGTCTAGCGCAGGGCGCCCCACCCCGTCACCGGAGTGGACCGCAGCCTCCGCCATCCTTATCTTAACCGCGCACGATCATCCTCAACCGCCCGGGCCTTGAACCCGGCTGCCGGAGAGACCCCATGGCTTCGAATTTCAAAGTCCTCTCGCTCACCGATGCGGCGGCGACGCGCATCAAGGCGATCATCGCCGATGCCGATCGGCCGATCGCGGGCCTTCGCGTCGGGGTGAAGAACGGCGGCTGCGCCGGCATGTCCTACACCATGGAGTACGCGGACGGGCAGAAGCCCGGCGAGGACATGGTCGAGGATCGCGGGGTCAAGGTGTTCGTCGACCCGAAGGCGCTGCTGTTCCTGCTCGGCACGCAGATGGATTTCACCGCGACCAAGCTCGCCTCGCAGTTCGTGTTCAACAATCCGAACCAGACCTCGGCCTGCGGCTGCGGTGAATCCGTCGCGATCACCCCGGTCAATCCCGAGGCCGTGCGCGCCACCGCCTGAGGGAGGAGCCGCTCGGCGTCAGGCCACGTCGGGCAGGGACAGGCTCTCGCTGTCGTCGACGGTGCGGTTGCGGCCGTCGCGCTTGGCCATGAACATGCACTGATCGGCCCGCTCCAGGAGCGACACGGCCGTGTCGCTGGAGCGCGAGACGGCAATGCCGAGGGAGATGGTGACCTTGCCGAGCGACTCTCCCGTGGAGCGCTTGACGAGGTCGCGTCCCATCACGCTGGCGCGCACCTTCTCCGCCAGGGCGAAGGCCTCGGCCCGGTCCGCTCCCGGCAGGAGGATACCGAATTCCTCGCCGCCGAAGCGCGCCAGGGTGGCGCGGGCGGTGATGTGCTCGCGCATGACCAGGGCGACGAGGCGCAGGACCTGATCACCCGTCAGGTGGCCGTAGACGTCGTTGAAGCGCTTGAAGAAATCGACGTCGATGACGATGAGGCTCGCCGGCACCCGGTCGGCCACGGATTCCTCGACCATGGCGTGCAGGCTCTCCTCAAACTGCTTGCGGTTCGACAGGCCGGTGAGGGGGTCCGTGAGACTTTCGAGGCGGGTTGCCGCCAGGGTCTCGCGCAGGAACTCGATCTCCTTGCGGCTCTCGCGCATGCGCGCCTCGAGGGTGCGGTTGTTGGCCGTTACCTCCCGGGTGGTCGCCACCAGCGCGCCGACGATCTCGTGAACCCGGGCCCGGTCCAGGCCCTTGCCGCCGAGATCGTTCGAGAGGATGCGCAGGGATTCGCCGTACTGCGCCGTGGAGCCCAGCGACAGGTCGAGCACCTCCATGATGCCCTCGATCTCCGAGAGTACGGTGCTGCTCGTGCGCTCGGCCGCGTGCGCCAGGCGCTGCCCGTCGAGATAGGTCTCGTAGAGGGTGTCGATATCGGAATCGAGCAGCGCGCCCTTGGCCGTGAGGCGCTTGACCGCGTCGTTCAGCAGCGGTTGGAGGCCGGAGACGTAGGTGTACCAGACCGTGTAGGCCCGCGGCGTCGCCGAGGGGCCGTAGTCACGCATCAGCACGTTCGCGCGTTCCGCGAGCGCAAAGGTCCGGTCCCGGTCTCCGTGACTGCCGCCCATGTCCCGTCCAACCACGCGATCGTTCCCGGACTACGCGCCACTACGGGGACGGAAGGCCGACGGCGCATTCTAATCCGCAGATCGTGGAGAGGCCGTTAAGAGGCCCAGGACTTGAGAAAGCCCCAGGAATCGGCGCGCTGGGCCCGCATCGCGACGGACACGGTAGAAAGGCCTATTTGGGCGTCTTGACGACGGCCGGCCGCAGGAGGAAGGCCGGCACATGGGAACCGAGGCCGATGGGCGTGTCGCCGTCGTCCTCGTCTCCGCGCCGCCGGGGAGCGGGCCGGCGCTCCTCGCGCCGCGGTTCGGCGATGCGCGCGGGTACGCTCGTCCGTTCGGGCGCCGGCTCCCTGGAGCGGGCCGGTGCCGGGGTGGCGACGGCCTCGCCCTCGACCGCGGGAGACGGTCCCCGCTCGGGAGTACCCCGACGGCCTTTGCGGACACGGGGCTCGGCGCGGGGCTCGGACCGGGCGGCGTCACGGCCGGACTCGGCGCCGCCGCGCCGGCGCAGGGTCTCCCCGGACTTGCCGCGATGGCGCGTCCGGGTCGGCGCATTCTCGTTCACCGTCGCGGGCGCGGCTTCGGGCAGGGCGCTGAGGTCGCCCTCGGCCCAGGGGATCGGCTGACCGATCAGGCTCTCGATGGCGGTGATCGAGCGCTCGTCGGAGCGGGTCACCAGGGTGAAGGCGTGGCCGGCCCGGCCGGCCCGGCCCGTGCGGCCGATGCGGTGGACGTAGTCCTCCGGGTGGTGGGGCACGTCGAAGTTGAAGACGTGGCTCACGGCCGGGATGTCGAGGCCGCGCGCGGCGACGTCGGAGGCCACCAGCAGCGGCACCTCGCCGGAGCGGAAGCCGTCGAGCGCGATGGTGCGGGCGCGCTGGTCCATGTCGCCGTGGAGCGCGGCGACGTTGAAGCCGTGGCTCGCGAGCGACTTCTGCAGGAGCGCCACGTCGCGCTTGCGGTTGCAGAAGATGATGCCGTTGTTGAGCTCGGCCTCGCCCCGGATGAGCCGGCGCAGGAGGTCGCGCTTCTCGTGGCCCTCGGAACCCGTGGCCACGAGCTTCTGCACGATGGTCTCGGCGGTGGAGGCGGGCCGGGCCACCTCGATCCGCTGGGGCGTGTGCAGGAACATGTCGGCCAGCCGCTCGATCTCCGGCGGCATGGTGGCCGAGAAGAAGAGGGTCTGGCGGGTGAACGGCACCATCTTCACGATGCGCTCGATATCGGGGATGAAGCCCATGTCGAGCATCCGGTCGGCCTCGTCGATGACGAGGAGTTCGACGCCCGTGAGCAGGAGCTTGCCGCGCTCGAAATGGTCGAGGAGCCGGCCCGGCGTGGCGATGAGCACGTCGGTGCCGCGCATGAGCTTGGCGTCCTGGTCGGCGAAGGACACGCCGCCGATGATGAGCGCCACGTTGAGCTTGTGGTTCACGCCGTAGCGGTCGAAATTCTCCACCACCTGGGCGGCGAGCTCGCGGGTCGGCTCGAGGATGAGGGTACGCGGCATGCGGGCGCGCGCCCGGCCGTTCTCCAGCAGGGTCAGCATCGGCAGCGTGAACGCCGCCGTCTTGCCGGTGCCGGTCTGGGCGATGCCGAGCACGTCGCGCCGGGCCAGCACGTGGGGAATGGCCTGGGCCTGGATCGGCGTCGGCTCGGTGTAACCGGCCGCCGTGACGGCCTGAAGGACCTTGTCGCTCAATCCGAGGTCGGCAAAAGACATATTCTATGAGAACCGTTGCGCGCGGGAAATCGACCGACCGGCGCGGAGTGCATCGACACGGCGACGGCTTCAAGGGGCGGTTTCGACACACGACCCGCCGCGCACACGCGTTGCGGGGACACTTAGAGCCTTGCGCGGCCGTGTCAATCTAGGGAGGGTCGCGTGACGCGGCTTATCCGCAATCCATCGCCGGATGCGCCGGGAGCCGGCCCGTAGTGGCAAGGGGCTTGCGCTGGGACGAGCCGGCTCTCCACCCGGCACAGAGGCTCGCTTCGCCGTGCGCATCCTCCTCATCAACCCCAACACCACGCAGGCCGTGACCGACCTCGTGGCCGATCATGTCCGGGGGCACATCCGGGCGATGGTCGGCGGGGCGGCCGAGATCGTGCCCGTGACCGGGCGGTTCGGCGCGCGCTACATCGCGAGCCGGGCGGCCTCCGTCATCGCGGGACACTCGGCCCTCGATGCGTTGGCCGAGCACGTCGCGGGTTGCGACGCGGTCTACCTCGCCTGCTTCGGCGATCCGGGGCTGATGGCGCTCCGCGAAGTCTCGCCGGTGCCGGTGGTGGGCATGGCCGAGGCTGCCTGCCGCGCGGCGGCCGCGGCGGGCCGGCGTTTCGCCATCGTCACCGGGGGCGCCTTGTGGGCACCGATGCTGACGGAGTTCGTCGTCGGCCTCGGCCTGAGCGACCGCCTGTCCGGCGTGCGCACGGTCGCACCGACGGGAGGCGAGATCGCCGCCGATCCGGAAGCGGCCCTGGGGCAGCTCGCCGCCGCCTGCCGGGCCTGCGCCGAGGTGGACGGGGCGAAGGCGGTCATCCTCGGAGGCGCGGCGCTGGCCGGGCTCGCCGCCCGCATCCAGCCCGCCGTCCCCGTGCCGGTCCTCTGCTCGGTGGAGGCCGGCACCCGCGCCGTGCTCGCGGCCGCCGGGACGGGGGAGGCGCGGGGTGCGGCCCCGGCGCTGGCGAGCATCGGCCTCGCCCCGGCGCTGGCGGCCCTGCTCGCGGGCGCCTGAAGCGGCCGCTTTGCAATGCAAAGAAAATGCTTGCAAGAGCTTTGCAAGGCAGCCTACTTTGCATCACAGAGTTCATGGAGGCATGGCGTGACCGATCTCGACAGGGCCCTGGCCGACATCGTCGCCATCCGGTCGCAACTCGTGCGCGGAACCGCCTTCAGCGGCTACGGTCCTGCGGCCTTCGCGGCCACCGCCGGGCTGGCCCTCGCCACCGCCACGGCGCAGACGCTTCTCCTCGATGAGCCGGAGGGCCGGCCGCTGCTCTTCTTCGGGGCCTGGGTCGCCACGGCCATCGCCGCCATCGGCCTCATCGGCGCGGAGATGCGGGCCCGTGCCCGCCGCCATACCGGAGGCCTCGGCGACGCGATGATCCACGATTCCGTCGAGCAGTTCCTGCCGGCGGGCGCCGCCGGGGCGCTCCTCGCCGTGGTGCTGGCGCGGATCTCGCCCGAGAGCCTGTGGCTGCTGCCGGGCCTGTGGCAGGTGCTGGTCAGCCTCGGCATCTTCGCCGGCGTCCGGGTCATGCCGCGCGGGGTCGCCCTGGTCGGCGCCTGGTACCTCGTCGCGGGTCTCGCGGTGCTCGTCATCATGGGCGAGAGCCGCGGCCTGTCGCCCTGGGCGATGGGCATCCCCTTCGCCGTCGGCCAGGGCTTGATGGCCCTGGTGGTCCGGTCCGCCTCGGAGGCCGACGATGCCGAAATCTGACGTCCCCTCCGCGGGGGCCCCCTTCGCCTATGACGGGCTCGACCGGGTCATCCACGAGAAGGCCCGCCTCGGCCTGCTCACCTCCCTCATCGCCCATCCGAAGGGCCTCGCCTTCGCCGACCTGAAGCAGCTCTGCGGACTCACCGACGGCAATCTCAGCCGCCACCTGCAGGTGCTGCAGGAGGCCGGCCTCGTCGAGATCCGCAAGGGCTACGACGGCAACCGGCCCCAGACCACCTGCGGTCTGACCGCCGCCGGGCGCCGTCGCTTCCTCGATTACCTCGCCGTGCTGGAACGCGTGGTCCGCGACGCGGCCGAGGCGGCTCAGGATGTCAGAGCCCAAGACGCGACAGCCCAAGACGCGAAAGAGGGCGCGACCGCCCAGGACGCGGAAGCCTCGAAGCACGGCGGCCGACCCCAGCCGGCGTGACCTCCGGCTCTCGCCGGATCCCCGGGACGCCCGAACTCCAATTTTCATTTGCCAGAAAGCTTTACAATGCAAAGTTCTTTGCAGGCCGGCCTCCACGTCGGCATCATCATGGACGGCAACGGCCGCTGGGCGACGGCGCGCGGCCTGCCCCGGGCGCTCGGCCACAAGGCCGGCATCGCGGCGATCCGGCGGGTCGTGGAAGCGGCGCCGGATCAGGGCATCGGCACGCTCACCCTCTACGCCTTCTCCAGCGACAACTGGCGCCGGCCGCAGGACGAGGTCACGGCCCTGATGGGGTTGCTGCGGCGCTACCTGCGGGAAGAGGCGGCGCGTCTCGCGAAGGCTGGGGTACGCCTCACCGTGATCGGCCGGCGCGACCGCCTGCCCGGGGGCATCGCCGAGGCCATCGGCCGGGCCGAGGCCGTGACGGTGGCGGGTACCGCCCTGCACCTGCGCATCGCCATCGATTACTCCGCCCGCGCCGCGATCCTCGCCGCCGCCGCCGCGCTGCCGGACTCGCGCACGCCCTCCGCCACGGAGTTCGGGCACCGCGTCAGCGGCGGGCCCGTGCCGGACGTCGACCTCGTCATCCGCACCAGCGGCGAGCAGCGCCTCTCGGACTTCCTCCTCTGGGAGAGCGCCTATGCCGAGCTGCACTTCACGCAAACGCACTGGCCCGATTTCGACGCGGGCGATCTCGCCGCGGCACTCCGATCCTTCGCGGGGCGGCAGCGTCGCTTCGGCGGCCTCACCGTTCCGGCCGAAGCCGCCTGAACCGCACGCCCCCACGCGCCGCGACCTCGGAGGAGAGCCGCCATGCGGATCCTGCTCATCAACGTGCCCCATCCGGCCATCGGCAGCCGGATCCCGGACGATCACCTGCCGCCCCTCGGCCTCCTGGCGGTGGGGGGACCTCTCATCGACGACGGCCACGTCGTACGTCTCGTCGACGGCGAGTTCGGCCCTGCGGCGACGGGGGACCTCGTCGCCGAGTCTGTACGCTGGCGCCCCGACGCGGTGCTGTTCGGCCATTCCGGCTCGACCTCGGGCCATCCCGTCATCGCCGAGGTGGCGGCGGCCGTCGCCCTCGCGCTGCCGGGCGTGCCCATCGTGTATGGCGGGGTGTTCCCCACCTACCATTGGCGCGAGATCCTGCGCGACGAGCCCTACGTCACCGCCATCGTGCGCGGGGAGGGCGAGGAGACGGCCCGGCGCCTGATGGCCGCCCTGGCGGCGGGGGCGTCCGTCGCGGCGGTGCCGGGCATCGCCTTCCGGGACGAGGCGGGCCCGAGGGCCACGCCGGACGCGGGCGTCATCCGCGACCTCGACGCCTACCGGGTCGGCTGGGAACTCATCGATCACGCCCGCTACAGCTACTGGGGCGGCCTGCGCGCCGTCGTGGTGCAGTTCTCGCGCGGTTGCCCGCACCTGTGCAACTATTGCGGCCAGCGCGGCTTCTGGACCCGCTGGCGCCACCGCGACCCGGTCCGCTTCGCCCGCGAACTGGCGCGCCTTCACCGCGAGCACGGCGTGCGGGTCGTCAACTTCGCCGACGAGAACCCCACCGTCTCGAAGAAGGCCTGGCGCATCTTCCTGGAGGCCCTGATCGCCGAGGATGTCGATCTGATCCTGGTGGGCTCCACCCGCGCCGACGACATCGTGCGCGACGCCGACATCCTCCACCTCTACAAGCGGGCGGGCTGGGCGCGCTTCCTGCTCGGGCTCGAGAGCACCGACGCGGCGACGCTCGCGCGCATCCGGAAGGGGGCGACGACGACCACGGACCGCGAGGCGATCCGTCTCCTGCGCCGCCACGGCATCCTCTCGATGGCGACCTGGGTGGTGGGCTTCGAGGAGGAGACCGACCGGGATTACTGGCGGGGCCTGCGCCAGCTCCTCTCCTACGATCCCGACCAGATCCAGATGCTCTACGTGACGCCCCATCGCTGGACGCCGTACTTTCGGCTCGCGGCCGGGCGCCGGGTCATCCAGACGGACCGGCGGCGCTGGGACTACAAGCACCAGGTCCTGGCGACCCGGCACATGCCGCCCTGGCGCGTGCTGCTCTGGTTCAAATTCATCGAACTCGCCGTGCAAGGCCGGCCGCGCGCGCTGGCCCGGGTGTTGTTCCATCCGGACCGAGGCCTGCGCCACGCCATGCGCTGGTACACCCGCATGGGCCGGCGGGTCTGGCCGCACGAGATCGCCGGCTTCCTGCGCGATCCCCTGGTGCGGGACGGCCCGAGCGTCGCCGCTTTCTGGGGCGAGCCGCAGGAGGCCGAGGAGGAATCCATGCGGGCGAGCCGACCCGAGCGACCGGTCGTGTCCCGCCTCAATGCCTGAGGCCGGCAGCCGTGCAGGGGTCCAGGGTGGTGCGGGCGGCGGCCCCGCCGATGGAGCCCGTGGTCTCCGGGTCGAACGGGGCCGCACGCGCCTCGCGCAGAGCGGGCGACCCGGTCGCGACGACGCGCGAGAGATACTGGGCCGTGCCGAGGGCGACGAGGCCGACCGCGAGACTCAGCTTGATCGTCCGGGACAGCAGCGTGGCGGGTCGCCGGAACGTGGGCTCCTCCCGATCCTGAACGGGATGCCCGTCCCGGGGGCGATTGATGGAGCGGCTGGGAGGAAGCATGGCGGAGGCAATCGTCGGTGCGACAGGCCGGTCGGTCGGCTCGATACCCATCTTTCCCCATCAGGGTTAAAAGTGCTTCACGAACGCCCGATCACCGGCGGTTCTCTTTAGAGACACGGCGTCCGTCTTCCTCTTGTCCGCACCGATCCGCGAGGAACGGCATTAAAACGTTAAGTGCGCATGCGCTTCCGGCAGGATCGTGCCAAGGATAGGGGGATGGCAGGAAAGTTTCGCGGAAATGTGATTCCATCGGCTCGGCGATGGAGCGGCGCTATCCTTATGGATCTGTCGATGTGCGCCACAGCACCGACGGCCTCACGTCGAGGTGACCTGCAGCTAACCTTTACCCTTCATTGAGATGTGCTGGGCTATCCGATGCTCATGTTGCAGGAAAGCGACAGACCTCGCGGCGTCCAGGGACTACAAGCGCGCCGGCTTTCGCCAATCCAGAACCGAGTACCCCGATGAAAAGACTGCTTCTCGCCACGACCGTCCTCGCCGGCCTGACCGCCGTCGCCTCGGCCGCCGACCTTCCGCGCCGCGCCGCGCCGCCGGTGTTCGTGCCGGTCCCCGTGTTCACCTGGACGGGCTTCTACGCCGGTTTCAACGCCGGTTACGGCTTCGACGCCTCCAGCAACAGCGCGCCCACCATCATCGGCGTGAACGGCGCCAGCACCCTG
>NZ_JAKSXV010000031.1 GCF_022829345.1 Methylobacterium sp. J-090
ACTTCAGCCGCCAACACCCCCGATCGGCTAGCCGCATGAGATATCCGCGCTATCGAATACGCACAGCATGCTGTAGCTGTTATCGAAAGCTACTGTGATCCGTCACGGAGCGCGACAGGCTGCCTCCCCCGGAAGGTATGGCAATCGTAGATGGGTTTTCCCCGCGCTCGAACGCGAAGCAAAACGCTTCGAAAAGTCACGACAGGCCCCCTATCCTGGAAGGAGAGGGTTGGGGTGAGGTGTGTGGACTCTCCAAAAAGGTCACACACCTCACCCTGTCCCTCTCCTTCCAGAAGAGGGGACCCGAGCATCCCGCGCGATGGGCGAATGCCGTAGCCCGGAAGGAGACGGGTCCCGTCGTGGTTCATCTGCGATCGCCCTGCCCGGAAGGGGAGGGGACCTGCGCTGCCCGCGCGATGTGGACTGTCGCGGGGCTCCCGCGGGCGGGAGGCGTGTCGTTTGGGCACGCGCCCCCCTCCGCAACCCGACCCGAAAACGCCCGTTGCCGAGGACACGCCCGGGCAGGTTCGCCGGACGGACATGGAATCCAAGAAATGGCACGCATCGCGGTCGTCACGGGCGGGACCGCCGGCATCGGGCTGGCGACGGCGGAGCTGTTCGCCAAGCGCGGCTGGGCGGTGGCCGTCATCGCCCGCGATTCCGAACGTCTGGCGCAAGCGCGCGACAGGCTGGCCGTCCATGGCCGGCCCGTCCTCGCCATCGCGGCCGACGTGGCGGATGCCGAGGCCGTAGCAGGGGCGGCCGAGCGGGTGGAGCGCGAGCTCGGCCCCATCGACGCCTGGGTCAACAACGCCATGGCGACCATCGTCAACCCAGCCGACCGGATCACCCCCGAGGAGTACCGGCGCGTCACCGAGACCACTTATCTCAGTCAGGTCTACGGCACGCTCGCGGCCCTGCGCTTCATGAAGCCGCGCAACCGCGGTGCCATCATCCAGGTCTCGTCGGGCCTCGCCATTCGGGCTGCCCCCCTCCAGGCGCCGTACTGCGCCGCCAAGTTCGCCGTCACCGGGTTCACCGACGCCCTGCGCTGCGAGCTCATCCATGACCGGGTCGGGGTCTCGCTCAGCATCGTCTACCTGCCGGCCGTCAACACGCCGCAGTTCAACTGGGCCCGCAACCGCACGGGCCACGGCCAGTACGCCCCCGATCCGGTCTACGACCCGCGCCTGTGCGCCGAGGCCATCGTCGCCACGGCGGTGACGCCGCAACGGGACGTCTGGGTCGGCCGCAGCGTTCTGATGATGCATGCCGCGCAAGCGATCGCACCGGGTTTCGCCGACCGGAAAGCCGCCAGCATGTGGGACGCCCAGCTCACCGACGCGCCGGCCCCGGACAAGGCCGGCAACCTGTTCGCGCCCGTGCCGGGACCGGCCCGCATCGACGGGCGCTTCGGCGACCGCACCGAGACCACGCGCAGCGAGTACTGGACCAGCCGCGAGCGCGACTGGCTGCTCGCCGGCCTTAGCGGCATCGCGGCGATCGGCTTCGTCGGCGCGCTCGCCCTGGCGCGGGGACCGCGCCGCCTGCTGCCGCGCCGCTGAGGCCGGGTCTGCGACCGAGCCGCACCGCGCGCGCAGATCTGATTTAGCGTAAACCGATTCGGCCGGGTCCTCCCGCGGGGACACGGGCCGAACGGGAGGATCATCCATGGACGTCGACGCGCTTCTGCTCTCGCGGATTCAGTTCGGCTTCACCATGGCCTTCCACATCATCTTCCCGGCCTTCACCATCGGGCTGGCGAGCTTCCTCGCCCGCCTCGAAGGCCAGTGGCTGTGGACCGGCAACCCCCTGTACCGGAACCTCTATCGGTTCTGGGTCAAGGTGTTCGCGGTCTCGTTCGGCCTCGGCGTCGTGTCCGGCATCGTCATGAGCTACCAGCTCGGCACCAACTGGTCGCGCTACGCCGACTTCACCGGGAACGTGCTCGGGCCGCTCATCCAGTACGAGGTGATCACCGCCTTCTTCCTCGAGGCGGGCTTCCTCGGGATCATGCTGTTCGGCTGGGAGCGGGTGGGGGACCGCCTGCACTTCGTCTCCACCTGCATGGTGGCCTTCGGCACCCTGGTCTCGGCCTTCTGGATCCTGTCGGCCAATTCCTGGATGCAGACGCCGGCGGGCTTCGTCGTCGAGAACGGACGGGCGGTGGCCACCGACTGGTGGCAGGTGATCTTCAACCCGTCCTTCCCGATCCGCTACGCCCACATGGTGATGGGCTGCTTCCTCACCACGGCCTTCGCGGTGGCGGGCATGTCGGCCTGGATGATTCTTCGCGGACGGAAGGAGCCGGCGGCCAAGGTGGCCGGGGCGCGGACCTCCCTGTCCATGGCCCTGTGGTTCGCGGTGATCTGCACACCACTCCAGATCGTGATCGGCGATTCGCATGGGCTGGCCGTGCTCAAGCACCAGCCGACGAAGCTCGCGGCCATCGAGGCGAACTGGGACCGGCAGGCCGACATGCCGCTCCTTCTGTTCGCGATCCCGAACATGAAGGAGGAGAAGAACGACTTCGAGATCGGCATCCCGAAGCTCGGCTCCTTCATCCTCACCCACGATTTCTCCGGCGTGGTGCCGGGCCTGAAGGACGTGCCGCCCGACCAGCGCCCCCCGGTCTGGCCGGTGTTCTATTCGTTCCGGATCATGGTCGCCATCGGGATGGCGATGCTGGGCCTGAGCGCCTGGAGCCTGGTCCTGCGCTGGCGCGGCACGCTCTACACCAACCGCTGGTTCCTCAACGCCGCGATGCTGATGACGCCGTCCGGGTTCGGCGCCGTGCTGTTCGGCTGGTTCACCGCCGAGATCGGGCGCCAGCCCTACATCGTCTACGGGCAGCTGCGCACGGCGGACGCGCACTCGCCGCTCACGGTCAACGCGGTCACGACCTCGCTGATCGCGTTCCTCATCGCCTACACGATCATCTTCGGCTTCGGCTCGTACTACCTCGCCAAACTCCTGCGCAAAGGCCCCGAGCCCCTGGAGGAGGCGATCCGCGGCGAGGATATCGCCCGGAAGCCCAAGCGGCCCCTCTCGGCGGTCAACGAGGGCCTCAACCCGGCCTGATCGGGCAGGCTTCGCGTCGACCCCCTGCGACCCTGCTCAGTGCGAGGCCGGGAGGGCGAACGAGCCGGAGGCCGGGCCGGCGGCGCGGCGGGCGGAGGCGGGTCCCTCGGTCTCCGTCACGGGCGCGAGGCCGAGCTGGCGGGCAAGGGCGACGAGGTCCTTGAGGCGGCCGGTCTGGGTCTTGCGGCGCAGGTTGAGCCGGTGGGTCTCCACCGTGCGGACGCTGAGGCCGAGGCGGCGGGCCACCTCCTTGTTGCTGAACCCGGCGCTGAGGAATCGCAGGATCTCCGCCTCGCGCGGGGTCAGGCCGTCGGCGGGATCGACGGTCCGCGAGGCCGAGGGCAGGCCCGCCAGGGCGAGGATGGCGGCACAGACGACCCGGGCGCACGCGTTACGGGCGACGAAGACGTCGGCACCGGCCGCGACCAGTCGCCCCGTCGCCGCCGCGTCCATCGTCTCGAAGGCGGCGACGATCCTGAGGCCCGGACACCGCGCCCGCAGGTGCCCGATCCGCGCCGCGCCGCCTTCGGAATCCCCGGCGCCGACGACCACCAGGGCGACATTGGTCCCCGGCACGTCAGGCCCGCCGCGCGCGAGGTCGGCCTCGCTCACCGTGTGCAGGGTCGGTTCGTGCTCGAGGACCGCCCGAAAGGTCGGCTCGAACCCGTACGGCTCATCGACGATCAACACCCCAACGGCCTGATGCATGCCGTGATCCCCCTCATGTGCCACCACGGGACACCGTGGCAGTACTGCGAAGGTTCACTTCAAGATCTGTTCCAGCCCTCTGTTTACCACGTCTTGCGTCGTTTCAAGGTCAACGCACCAAGTCTCTTCGAAATCGCGCGATGGAAGCGGTGCGACTCCGCCCGTTGCCGTCTCGCGGCGGTACAGGCGGTGTCCCGATGGGAGAGGCGGATCAGCCGGCGCGGGCGAGGATCAGGTCGGAGGTCGCGGTGACGACGCGGTTGCGGCCCGTCGATTTGGCCTCGTAGAGCGCGATATCGGCGCGCTTGACCAGTCCCTCCACGGTGTCCCCCTCGATCCAGTCGCTGACGCCGAAGCTGCAGGTGAGACGGATCGGTGCCCGGGCGCCACGGATGCGCAGGGCCTCGATCCCCCGGCGCAGGCGCCCGGCCAGGGTCTCGGCTTCCGTCCCCGGGCGATGCGGCAGGATCACTCCGAACTCCTCGCCGCCGAGACGCCCGACGATGCCCTCGGCGCCGATCTCGCGGGCGACGGCCTGGATCGCCGCGTCGCCGACATCGTGGCCGTACTCGTCGTTGATGCGCTTGAAGTGGTCGATGTCGAGGAGGATCGCCGACATCTTGCCGTGGTTGCCGACGCGCTCGGCCGCCTCGTGCGACCGCTTGAGGAAGGCGCGGCGGTTGAGGAGGCCGGTGAGCGAATCGGTCTGGGCCAGCCGGATCAGCTCGCCCTGCATGCTGGTGAGCCGGTCGGCGGCGCGGAGGCGCGCATGCAGTTCCTCGGGACCGGGTGGCTTCTCGATGAAATCGTCCGCGCCGCTGTCGAGGGCTTCGGCGAGGTTCCGGGCATTGCGGGCCGACGACATGGTGATGACGTAGAGTGGCCGGTTCGATTCGGCCAGCAGCCGAGCCGACCAGCACAGTTCCAGGCCGCTCAGGGGCCGGACTTCGAGGCTGGTGATCAGCACACGCACGGACGGCGTGGTCTCGACGTAGTCGAGGGCCTCGGTGGAATTGGTGAAGACGCTGACCGTGTGCCCGTTGGGTTCGAGCAGTGCGGCGATCATCTTGAGGACCACCCGACTGGTATCGACGAGAACGATGTGCATGGCGTAGCGGCTCCCCATATCGGGCAACGATGACGCCAAGAGATTAAATTGTTGCCACTCCCTCCGGTCCCCGGTGACAGGATGCGTCGCTGGGGACCGCGATGCCCGTCAGCGCAGGGACGCCGCCTGCCGATGGGGGACGCTCACGGTGACGACGCGCGCGCCGCCCGCCGAAGCGGCCGGGGCGGCGGCCGGCTGCGGCGCGACCCGATCCGCGCTGCGCGTGACCAGGCGCGGGCGCGACGCCACCCGCCGGCGCACCACCGGGGCGGGGGCATCGATCACGTAGACCGTCGGTGTGCCGACGGGGGCCGGGTGGATGCCGGCGACGGTGGGGACGCCGTAGGTGCCGTAGCCCCACGCGCTCGGGACGATCTGGTCGGGGCGGGGAAACCGGGTGAGGGGCGCACCGACGTAGTCACCCCGGATGGCCGACCCGGCATAGCCGTAGGTCGAGACCACCGCGTACCCGGCCTCGTCGGAAACGACTTGCGCCTGGGCGCTCCCCAGGGCGGTCACGGACAGGACGGCCCCCAGCAGGGCGGCCTTGAGGCATGGGGACATAATCTACGAACTCCCGGGCGGGACATGGGTCCCCGACGGCATCATGGGAGACAAACCGCGCGCCCGCACGGGCGTTCCGGGGGAAGACTGCGTAGGCAGGCCTGCGTCACCCTCACCGATACCGAGGGTCCGACGCGAAGGGCCAGGCCTCAGAGGAAGGCGTCCCGATCAGCCTCGCGGCAGATCCCTAGCGGCAGGTGGTGACGCGCCGGACGATCCAGCCCTCGCCATCGACCCAGAGGCGGCGGCGTGCGCGGCTGCAATTGGTCAGGTCGTCGTCCTCGGCCATGGCGGCGACCGCAGTGATCGGCCGAGTGGCGAGCTGGGAGACCTCTGCCGAGGCCTGGGGCGCAGCCGGAGCCGCCTGGGCGCTCGACAAGCCGGCGAGGCCGAAGAGAACGACGCCCGCCGTGATGAGCCCGCGCGTATGAAAGACCAGCATGCCTGAACCCCGACCGCGCGCCGCCCTGGCACGCCCCATCGCCGTCCGGAATAGGCACGAGTCCCGTCCGTCCTTGCGACAGGTTAAATCCCGGCGGGCCGGAAGGGTTGCAGGAATTCAGGCGTTTGGATGACAGAAAAACGTCGCCCGCCCCAAGATGTCCGTCCCGACGCGAACGCCGGCTCAGGGATTCGCCGTCACCGTGATCATCGGCAGGGTCACGGCGATCCGGGTCTCACCCGGCAGGGTGCCGGGCAAGGCACCGGGCACGGCCGGCAGCAGGATGGCCCCGAGCCCGAGGAGCAGGCTGAAGCCGAGCAGGGAAACCTCGATGCCGCGATAGAACCGGTCCATGACAAACCCCTCCGCCGTGCGTGGCGCGGCTCATGATCCGCGCAACTCCGTGAGGAAACGGTAACCCTTCGCCGAAATCTTCGATGGGTGAGGTCTGCGACGGAGCGACGTCCCGTCAGGCGGAGCCGGCCACGGGCATGCGGATCAGGTCCGTCTGCGGCGGATGGAGCAGGGCGGCGGCGAGGTTGGCCTCGAGGACGATGAGGTCGCAATCGGGGTCGGGCTCCCAGCCGCACCCGCAGCCGCCGGGTTGCTCGTGGGCCCGCGCCACCTGACGGTAGAGCGCGCCGAGGGTCCGGGCGGCCACTTCGAGGGCGTGCATGGCCGGCAGGGGCGCGCGGTTGAGGCTCTGCCAGAACGCCCGGCGCAGGGCCTCGTCGAGGGTGTCCTCGGCCGGGACCGCCTCGGCGCAGGTGTGGTGGGCGGGGCGGGCGTTCATGCGGGCGTTCCCCGGCGGAGGTGGGCCGGGGCCGGCTCCGGCGCGGTGGCGACGAAGTCGAGGAAGTCCGTGAAGCGGTGCAGGCGCAGGTCGAGGCAGGACCCGTCCCACCATGCGAGTTGCGCGTAGCCCCGGACCCAATCCAGTGCCCGTTCCATCATCGTCGCCTCCCTGCCCATCGCCGAATCGACGACAGCAGCAATGCGGTGCAAAAACTTGGTTTTCAACCGCATTGGGAAAGATTGGAATGCGTATAAATCGATACTTTGACCGTCTAGACCAAAGCTTCGATTTGGATCAATTCCAGATCTTCGGTAAAATCCGAGGCCCGGCGCGGGTTTGCGCGGCAGGGGCGTGGTGAGCGCGCCGAACACTGAGCGGGCGGTGGGTCCGCTAAAAAAATCGCGACGCCCTACAGGACCACCCGCATCGCCATGAGGCCGAGGAGCAGGCCGCCGAGGCCGAGGCCGACGGACCCGAAGATGTAGGCCAGCGCGGCGGCCGTCTCGCCGCGCTGCAGGAGGAGGATCCCGTCGAGGGCGTAGGTCGAGAAGGTGGTGAAGCCGCCGAGCACCCCGGTGGCGAGGAACAGGCGCAGGGGCTGGCTGCCGCCACGCATGGCGTACCAGCCGACGAGGACGCCCATGAGGGTCGAGCCCACGATGTTAATGAGGAGGATGCCGAACGGAAAGTTCGTTCCGAGCCGCACGGCGGCGAGGCCGACGCCGTGGCGGGCCATGCCGCCGAGGCCGGAGCCGAGGAAGACGAGCAGGAACCCCATCGCGACCGCCATCGTGAGCCCCTTGGCGGACGTCAGCCGCGGGTGCCCCAGCGGGTGCCCATCCGGCTCGGCCGGGTGGCGTCGGGGCCGAGCGCCGGGCCGCTCGGCTTCGATGGCGCGTAGGGCACCGGAGCCAGGGTCTCGGGCACCTCGGATTCGGCCGCGACGCGGGGCTTGGCGAACTGGCCGGCCTTGCGGAAGGTCCAGAGGTAGCCCGGCACCACCGCTTCCATGGTGGTGGGCTGGAGGCCGATCCCTTCCAGGGTGCGCCCCTCCGCCTTGGCCGCCTCGGAGACGACGTTGTCGGATTGCAGCAGGGTGACCTGATCGCGGGTGAGCTTGAGGGAATCCGGCAGCAGGCCGAGGGTGAGGGTATCGACGATCTCCAGCGCCCGTGCCTGGAGTCGGGCGACGGGCAGGGGCAGGTCGAGGACCTTGCGGCGGCGCATGGTGACCGTGAGCATGTAGCGCACGAGGGCCTCCAGGGTGGCGACCTCGGGGCCGCCGAGCTCGTATACCCGGCCCGCCGGCACACGGCCCTCCACGGCGCGGGTCACCGCCTCGGCGACGTCGCCGACGTAGACGGGTTGGAACCGGCTCTGGGCGCCGGCGAGCGGCAGCACCGGCAGGACGGTGGTCAGGGCCGCGAAGCGGTTGAAGAAGCTGTCGCCCGGGCCGAACACCAGGGACGGGCGCAGGATCGCGTGGTCCCCGCCCGCCTCGCGGATGCGGTCCTCGCCCAGGGCCTTGGTGCGGGCATAGGCCGAAGGCGAATCGGCGTCCGCCCCGATGGCCGAGACGTGGACGAGGGGCGCCCCGATGGCGGCCGCCGCGCGGGCGATCTCGCCGGCGCCCTCGGCCTGGAGGCGGGCGAAGCTCTGGCGGCCGGTCTCCTGCAGGATGCCGACGAGGTTGACTACCACGTCCGAGCCGTGGACCGCCGCCGCGATGGATTCCGGATACCGCAGGTTGGCCTGCACGGCGACGATCTGGCCGACCTTGCCGAGCGGCTGGAGGAACAGGGCCAGATCGGGCCGGCGCACGGCGACCCGGATGCGGTAGCCGCGCTTGGCGAGCGCCCGGACCACGTGGCGGCCGAGGAAGCCGGAGCCACCGAACACCGTGACGAGCTGGTCGGCGGGGCGGGTGAGGGGAAGGGTCTCGAAGCCGGTCATCGCGCTCTTAAGGTCTCGAAAAGCGTCCCCGGCGCGCCCTGCCGCGCCCCTGATCGGGGCACGGGTCCGCGCCGGTCCTCGACGGGTGCCGAAACCGGTCAGCCCCGACGGGGACTATCTAGAACAGTTCCGGCCGGTGGGCGAGCCGCTTCAGCGCAGGTGCGCCTGCGTCTCGGGCGGAGCGAGGGGGGTGCGCCGGCTCAGGCCCTTGTGGACGTGGACCATCAGGACGATGCCGAAGAGGGGGGTGAGGAGGTTGAGGACCGGCACCACCATGAGGCCGGCCAGGAGCGCCCCGGCGGTGAGGGTGGTCAGCCCGTGATGGCGGCGCATGGCGCCCGCCTCGTCCATGGGCCGGAAGCGCCCGGCGGCGAGCTCGAAATACTCCCGCGAGAGCAGGTAGGCGTTGGCGCCGAAGAACGCGACGAGATTCACGCCCGGCACGAAGAACAGGATCAGGGCGACGAGGTTCACCAGGAGGGCGAGGCCGGCGAAGCGCACGGCGTAGAGCATCGCCCGGCCGAGCGGCAGGGCGGTGCCCGGCGGATCGTGCGGAAAATCCGTGTGCTCGACGATCTCGGCCGCGTCGTCGAGGAAGAAGCCCGCCACCAGGATCGAGATGGCCGGCATCACGTAGGCGAGGCCGACGAACAGGCCCGCACCGGCGAAGAACACCGCCAGGGTATCGAGGAAGGGATAGTCCACCGAGAGGTGATGCTGGGACAGGAACCAGTTGATCGCCCGGGTGAGCCCGGCCCAGACTAACACGAGGAGGCCGATGGTGAGCCCGAGGGACTTCCATAGGATCGCCCGCAGGGGCGGCGAGAAGACCTGCCGGAGGGCGGCGAAGGCAGCCTTGAACAGCATGACCGTTGCAAATCCCGTGGTCGCGTCGATGGGTGCCGGGCGTCGCCCCCGCCGCCCATTGCCGGAGGTTTTGGCGGCGCGCGCCGGCGGACGCAAGGGCGTCCGGGCAAGCATGGGTGTCCCCGCACGGGCCGATCCTCCGCAGCCATCGCCCCTCCCGGCGCGTTCGGAACCAGGCAGCCCACCGGAGCGGACATCATGCGCGCCCTGATCCTCACCCTCGCGATCGCGATCGGCATCCTGCCGGCGCGCGCCCACGAGTCCGGGACGGCCGGACTCTGGAGCAAAGCCGCACCGGCTCCCGCCCCGCGCTCGGAAGTGGCCGTCGCCGAACGCGCGGGCCGGGCCTACGTGATCGGCGATTACAACGGGGCGACCGGGCTGCTCATCCACGATCCGGCGACGGGCGGGTGGCGGACGGGCGCGCCGTTCCCCACACCCATCCACCACGCCATGGCGGCGGGGCATGGCGACCACGTCTACGTGTTCGGCGGCTATCGCGCCGGCTGGCGCGCGAGCGACCGGGTCTGGGCCTACGATCCGAAGGCCGATGCCTGGAGCCCGCGCGCGCCGATGCCCTCGGTCCGCGCCGCCGGCGGGGCGGCGGTGATCGATGGCCGCATCCATCTCGTCGGCGGCAGCGTCTCGGGCGGCGCCAACGCGTCGGGCCACCCGGTCTACGATCCGGCGCGCGATTCCTGGAGCGAGGCCGCGCCCCTGCCGACCCGGCGCGACCACCTCGCCGTCCAGGCGCTGGACGGTCACCTCGTCGCAATCGGCGGGCGGATCGACGGCGACCCGGACCGCAACCTCGCCGTCACCGAGATCTACGACCCGGCCACCGATTCGTGGCGGACGGGGGCACCGATGCCGACGGCCCGCAGCGGCGCCGCCTCGGCGGTCCTCGGCGGGCAGATCTTCGTGATGGGGGGCGAATCGAACGCCCGCACCTTCGGCGCCGTGGAGGCCTACGATCCGGCCCGGGATGCCTGGACCCGGCGCACGCCCCTGCCGACGCCGCGTCACGGCTTCGGGGCCATCGTCCATGCCGGGCGCATCCACACCCTGGTGGGCAGCCCGACGCCGGGGGGCGACCGCTCGGGCCTCGTCGAGGTGTTCGACCCCGGGGACTGGGCTCGGCGTTGACGCGGGTGCGTTGCCGCGCCGCGCCGGCCTCTGGTAGGCCGGCCCTCCCACCCGAGCCCCGGACCCCACGATGCGCAGACCCGAGCACGACAGCCTGCCGCCCAGCATCGCACCGCGCTTCGTCCCCCTACCGGCCGAGCCGGAGGTGATCGTGATCGGCGCGGGTGCGGCCGGGATCGCGGCGGCGCGCGAACTCGACCGGGCCGGCATCGCCGTGGCGGTGCTGGAAGCCCGCGGCCGCGTCGGCGGACGGGTAGCGACGGCCACCCTGCGCGGCCACGCCGTCGATCTCGGCGCCCATTGGCTCCATGCGGGACCGATCAATCCCCTGGTGCGGCTCGGCGAGGCACGCGGCGAGCCCCTACGGATCGCCGCCCAGGAGAGCCATGTCCGGGTCGGGCGCCGGCCCGGACGGCCGTCCGAGGCCGCAGCCCTCGGACGCGCCTTCGCGGCGGCCGACCGGGCCATGAGCGACGGAGCCGCGCGCGGCGGGCCGGACCGGCCCGCCGCCAGCGCCCTGCCGCCGGGGCTCGGGCCCTGGGGCCGGCGGGTGGAACGGGTCCACGGCCTCGTCTCGGGCCGGCCGCTCCGGGAGGTCTCCCTCCAGGATTTTCCCAGCATGGAGTACGGCGACAACCGCTTCATCGCCGGCGGCTACGGCGGCTACCTCGCCCGCCTCGCCCAGGGGCTCCCCATCGCCCTGGACACGCCGGTGACCGGACTCGACTGGACCGGGCCGGGCGTGCGCGTCGCGTGCGCCGGCGGCAGGATCCTCGACGCCAAGGCCGTGATCGTGACGATCCCCACCATGGCCTTACGGAACGCGTCCCTGTTCGCCCCGGCCCTGCCGCCGGCGGTGACGGCGGCCATCGACGGCTTCTCCATCGGACTCTACGAGCACGCCGTGCTGCACTGGCCGTCCTGCCCGTTCCGGGGAAACGACCGCCTCGCCAGCCTCGTCGGCGGGCACCATCCCGTCCCGGGGCTCCTCACCCGCATCGACGGCACACCGTTCCACTACTTCGAACTCGATTCCGCAATGACAGCCGCCCTCGACGCGCGACGGGCCGGGCCGGACGGGGCGCGGCGCCTGGTCCGGCGGGCCCTGGAACAGCATTTCGGCGCGCGCGCCCTCCACGACCTGTCGATCCCGGTGGTCAGCGAATGGCGCCACGATCCGTGGTCACGCGGTTCCTGGGCGGTGGTGCCGCCGGGCCATGCCGGCGCCCGCCAGGCGTTGCAGGCGCCCGTAGGGGAGCGGATCTGGTTCGCCGGCGAGGCCCTGTCGCGCCTGCAATGGGGCACGGCCGGGGGCGCCTACGCGGAGGGCATGCGGGCCGGGATGGAGGTGACCGTCCATCTTCGCCGGACCGCGGAGCGGACCCGGACGCCCGATGCGGCGTGAGCGTCGGGCGGCTTCACTCGCCGGGCCACGGCGTCAAGACGATTCGGATGCTGCGGCGACGGGCGGCGCGCGATCGCCCGATGTGTCGTGCCGGACTTCTCGCAGGGCGCAATCCAGGCGAACCAGCGCCGCCTCGATCCTGTCCGGCAGCGCGACATCGTCCACGGGCGGAAACGCATCGGCCAAAGCCCGGTCGACGCCCGTTCGAAACGGGGTCCGGTGACATGTGTCGGATCGCGGCGTCCAGATTCGCGAGGAAAACGCTGTCATCTCGGCCGCTCACTTCAATTTCAGAACATCTCTCAAGGGAAACGTGGCACGTACCACATTGTTCTCATCGGTAATTTCGAAGATCTGCCCGTTCACCTCTTCACCCCCATGGAGCTTCGACGCGAGGATCTCGCGCGCGGCCAGAACAGCCTCACGACAAGCGGCCTCGACATTTGGGAAGATGCCTCCTTCCTCGTCTTCAATGAGGAAATCACCATCGCGAATGTGCAGGAAGAACCGGGGCATCGCCAATCAACGCCGAACATCACTTCGTGTTGCCGTACGATAGCGCGCGGTGACCCTTAATTATCACCGATGATGCAGACCACGCGGGTGGCAGCGACCATCCGCCGGCCCTGACGACCCCGACGGACGACCGGGATCATCGCAAGGGCGTCATACCGAATCCGGCCGATCCCTTCGGGATGGCGGAGTTGGGCATCGCTCGGACGCCGCTCCGAGCGAGCGGAGGCCGTATCAGGCCGCCGCACGCGCTTCCGGAGCCTCGGAGAAGATCGAGGCGAACCGACTGGGCAGGGTCGCGATCAGGCCATCGACCTCGGCGCTTGGCCGGCCCGGGCTGAACAGGAAGCCCTGGATGTCGTCGCACCCCCGGGTCCGGAGCATGGCCGCCTGCTCGACGGTCTCGACGCCCTCGGCCGTGACGGTGATGGACAGTTCGCGGGCGAGCGTCAGGATCGCCTCGATGATCGCCAGGCACTCGTGGCGGGTGCCCATCTCGTTGATGAACGAGCGATCGATCTTGATCTTGTCGACGGGAAACCGGATCAGGTAGCTCAGGGACGAGTAGCCCGTGCCGAAATCGTCCAGGGCGATGCGCACGCCGAGCCCCTGCAGTTCCTTCAGGTTCGAGACGGTGGTGCCGTTCATCTCGAAGAACACCGACTCGGTGATCTCGAGTTCGAGGCGTTCGGGCGCGAGGCCGCTGGCCTCGAGGGCCTGGAACACGTCGAGGACGAAATCGGCGTGGCGGAACTGCGTCGGCGAGATGTTGACGGCGATGCGGATCGGCTCCGGCCAGCGCGCCGCCTCCCTGCAGGCCTGATGCAGCACCCAGCGCCCGATCACCGCGATCAGGCCCGAGGCCTCGGCGACGGGAATGAAGTCGGCCGGCGAGACCGAGCCGCCGGATCTGCGATTCCAGCGCAGCAGGGCCTCGAAGCCCCGCACCTCGCCCGCCGCGAGACCGACGAGGGGCTGATAGTGCAGGCTCAACTCATCCTGGACGATGGCGCGCTTGAGATCGACTTCGAGGTCCCGGCGCTTGAGCACGGAGGCTTCGAGGTCGGGGGTGAATTCCGATACCTCGCCCCGGCCGGCGGCCTTGGCCCGGTAGAGGGCGAGATCCGCCCGACCCAGCAGGGTCTCCGGCGTCGTGGCATCGTTCGGCGCGAGGGCGAAGCCGATGCTGACGCCGATCTCCACCTGCACGCCGTCGATGATGTAGGGAACGCTGATCTGCCCGATCACGGCGCGGGCCAGGGCCGAGGCGTCGTCCGCGTCGGCGCAGGGGTGCAGGATGGCGAACTCGTCGCCGCCGAGGCGCGCCACGAGGTCGCCGGGCCGGACCAGGGCGCTCAGCCGGGTGGCCACCTGGATCAGGAGCGCGTCCCCCAGGGCATGGCCGAAGGTGTCGTTGACGATCTTGAAGCCGTCGAGATCGAGATAGAGCAGCGCGCAGGGCATGCCCGTCCGCTCCGCCCGCTCGCATTCCATGGAGGCCAGGTCCTGGAACAGGGCCCGGTTGGCGAGGCCGGTCAGGGCATCGTAGCTCGCGAGATACGCGATCCGCGCCTCGGATTGGCGGGCGGCGGTGATGTCGGTGCCGACGCCGCGAAAGCCGAGGAAATCGCCCGAGGGGCCGTGGAGGGGCTTGCCGCTCAGGCGCCACCATTGCGCCGCTCCGGCGATGGTCACCTCGACGACGCGCTCGCGAAAAGCCTGGCGCCTGCCCACGAGGGCGACGAGTTCGGACACCGCCTGGCTCGAGCCGGCGTCGAGGATCTCCGCACCGGAGAGCTTCGTGCCGCGAAGGAGGCTTTCGAACGGGGCATCCCGAAGCTGCGTCGGGGATTTCCCTGAGATCTGGACAAGGCGTTGCGAGACGTTCTGGAGCCGGCCGTCCGGGCCGGTCTCCCACAGCCACGCGCTGGCGTTCTCGGTGAAATCGTTGAGGAGGAGGCCGATGGTCTCGTTCTGCTCGGCGACCCGGAGGCGAGCGACGATGCGTCCCGTCGAGAGGCGCGCCATGCGTCCGGTGGTGAACAGAACGAAGCTGGCATAGATCACGAACAGGATCGCCAGGACCCGCGAGACGTCGTCGCCACGCGCCACGAGCGCCAGGAAGCCGCTCATGACCACGGGCAAGGCGAACAGGGTCGCGACATGGCGGATCGGCCCGAGGGCGTAGGCCGTCGTCAGCAGTCCGGCGCACAGGGCGACGACATAGGTTCCGTGATCGGCATCGGCCCGGACGAACAGGGCCGCCGGCATCGTGGCCCAGGCGAGACCGAGCGTCAGGGCCAGGATGCGCACCGCGGCATGCGCCGTCTCGACCCGCGTCGCGGACAGGCACGCGCGGCGACAGAACCACACGCCGGCGATGCAGGCCGTCGCCGGCAGCACCGCGCCGGCGAACAGGGCCAGCAGATACGCGGCCGGGGCATGGCCCCAGAACAACAGCAGGACCGTGGTGGCCGCGACCACGTGGGTCAGGGCGGTGTAGGGCGCGAGGTGCAGGGTTTCGGCGAGCTGGCCCGTCGCGAGGGCGATCCGGTACCGGTCGGATGGGGCGGTCTGCTCCGCGCCTTCGCCGGACCCGGCGGAATCGAAGGCCTCGTGCCGGAGTTCGAGCGACCCGGTGTCGGCCGCGGGCACATGCAGACCTCCCCGGAGCGTGGGGGCCGACTCGCCCCCCCGGAAAAGGGCCTCCCAGCGGTCAGGAGAAGAGGGACTCGGCATTCGGAAGGTCCCATTCCGTTTTCACGTCCACCGTCCAGCGGGCGGCGACGTACCACCCTAGAGTCCAGTCCTTTGAAGGATCGTTAAAGGACGGGTGCGGGTCGATCCTGCCGAGAACAGTGATCGAAGCCGGGCCTGGTGTCGGAGACGCAGCGGGAGGCGTCGATGCTTCCGCACCGACAGAACAGTCCGTATCTCGCGCCTTCTTCGAAGGCATCTTCGACGATGAGAAGCCCGTTTTGACGTGATACTCAAAAACAATTGCAATATGGATCAAATATTTTGATCGATGATCCGATCCCGCTCGATCGCCTCTCTTCCACGCAAATCGTGACGTTGGCGCACCATGGCATCAGCTCGCCTTGAGAAATCGCCCGATGCTTCCGCTCTAGCCTGCCGAGTGGCTGGCGAGGCTCTTCGCGATGGTTCGAACGGTTTGGGCGAGCTGCCCCGTGGCCGCTGGCCGTCCGGGCCGCCAGGACCTTCGTTTCGCGCCACGGCCGCGAAACCCCGGCCCGCCGTGCCTTCCCGCGCCACATCGCGATCGGCAGATCGGGGCATCTTGGGGCGACCCTCCGGCGGCCTGGATCGACTGAAAATGTTCTTCTTGAAGAACGCACCGTTGGAGAAGAGACCAATCTTGGATTCGCTGATCCGGAAAAATTCCTTCCTTCGAATGGGGAAGCCCCCCGCATCGCTTGGAGATTCTGTCCGTCAAAGCCATATCCCGCTGCAGCACGGCCCATCGCGCGGTTGACAACGTTCGTTATATCGAACGAAAACCCTGCCGTGGCCCCGTCGATCCGAGGGTCCGCACGGCCCGTTTTCGAGAGGCGACAGATGTTGAGCGAGACCCATCCGACCCCGAGCCGGCGGAGCCTGACCCTGTCCGCCTGCCTCGCCGCCGCCCTTCTCCTGGCCGGGCCGGTTCTCCTGGCGGGGCCTGCTCTCCTGGCGGGGTCTGCCCGGGCCGACAGCGAATTGCTCAACGTCTCCTACGATCCGACGCGCGAGCTCTACAAGGACATCAACGCCGCCTTCAGCGCCGACTGGAAGGCCAGGACGGGCGAGACCGTGACCGTGCGCGCCTCCCATGGCGGCTCCGGCTCGCAGGCCCGCACGGTGATCGACGGCATCCCGGCCGACGTGGTGACCCTCGGCATCCCCTCCGACATCGACGCGATCAGTCGACTCGCCAAGAAGATCCCGGCCGACTGGCGCGCCAAGCTGCCGAACGAAGGCCTGCCCTACACCTCCACGGTGGTGTTCCTCGTGCGCAAGGGCAATCCGAAGGGCGTCAAGGACTGGGGCGACCTCGTCAAACCCGACGTCAAGGTCATCACCCCCAACCCCAAGACCTCGGCCGGCGGGCGCTGGAACTTCCTCGCCGCCTGGGGCTACGCCTACGAGAAGGACGGCAAGAACGCCGACAAGGCCAATGCCTTCGTGGGCGAGCTCTACAAGAACGTGCCGGTCCTCGACACGGGCGCGCGCGGCTCCACGGTGACCTTCGCCCAGCGGGGCCTCGGCGACGTGCTGCCCACCTGGGAGAACGAGGCCTACCTCGTGTTCGACGAGTTCGGTCGCGACAAGTTCGACGTGGTGGTGCCGCCGACCTCCATCTACGCCGAGCCGCCCGTGGCCCTGGTGGAGGGGAATGTCGACAAGAAGGGAACCCGCAAACAGGCCGAGGCCTACCTCCAGTTCCTCTACTCGGACGCCGCCCAGGCGATCTTCGCCAAGCACCATTACCGGCCCCTCAACCGCGCCGCGGCGAAGCCCGAGCACCTGGCTCAGCTGCCCGAGCTGACGCTGTTCAGAATCGAGGATCTCCAGGGCAGCTGGGACGACATCCAGAAGAAGAACTTCGACAATGGCGGCCTGTTCGACCAACTGAGCAAGGCCGGGCGGTAACCGCCTTGCCCTCCCCCCCGCGGGGGAGGGTTCGAAGACCAACGCAGGACCGTCCCATGGCCCCACCCCTCCGCCCGAGACGGCGCTTCCGGCAGCCGAGCGTCATTCCCGGCTTCGGCCTGACGCTCGGCTACACCCTCACCTGCCTCAGCCTCATCGTGCTGCTGCCGCTCGCCGCCCTCGTGGTTCGCGCCTCCGGGCTCGGGCTATCGGGCATCTGGGACGTCGCCACCGATCCCCGCGTGGCCTCGGCGCTCCGCGTCAGCTTCGGCGTCTCGGCGCTGGCAGCCCTCACCGCCTCGCTCTTCGGCTTCCTCGTCGCCTGGGTGCTGACCCGCTATCAGTTCCCCGGCCGCAAGATCGTCGACGCGGTGGTGGACCTGCCCTTCGCCCTGCCCACCGCCGTGGCCGGCATCGCGCTCGCCTCCCTCTACGCGCCGAACGGCCTCGTGGGTGCGCAGCTGGCGAAACTCGGCATCGAGGCCGCCTACACGCCGGTGGGCATCTACATCGCCATGGTGTTCATCGGCCTGCCGTTCGCCGTGCGGACCGTGCAGCCCCTCATCGTCGAGATCGACAAGGAGATCGAGGAAGCCTCCGCCACCCTCGGGGCGGGCCGCCTCCACACCCTGACCCGGGTGGTGCTGCCGCCCCTGATCCCGGCCGTGCTCACGGGCTTCGCCCTCGCCTTCGCGCGCGGCGTCGGCGAGTACGGCTCGATCATCTTCATCGCCGGCAACCTGCCCTACGTCTCGGAGATCGCGCCGCTCCTCATCGTCATCAAGCTCTCAGAATTCGATTACGGCGGCGCCTGCGCCATCGCGACGATCATGCTCGGCATCTCGTTCGTCACCCTGCTCGCCATCAACCTCATCCAGGCCTGGAGCCGCAGGAGATTCGGCTATGTCTGAGATCGCGACCGAACTGCCCCGGCAACAGCCGGCCAGCGTCATCACCGAGGGCGGCCTCGTGCGCGGCCTGCTCATCGCGGTGGCGATCGTCTTCCTCGCCCTGTTCCTCGTGCTGCCCCTGGTCACGGTGTTCGTCCAGGCCTTCGCCAAGGGCTGGGGCGCCTATCTCGCCGCCTTCCACGAGGCGGATGCCCACGCGGCCATCCGCCTGACCCTGATCACGGCGGCCATCGCCGTGCCGTTCAACCTCGTCTTCGGCATCATGGCCTCCTGGGCCATCGCCAAGTTCGAGTTCACGGGCAAGAACCTGCTCGTCACCCTCATCGACCTGCCGTTCTCGGTCTCGCCAGTGGTCTCGGGCCTGATCTACGTGCTCGTGTTCGGCTCGCAGGGGCTCATCGGCCCGTGGCTGCTGGAGCACGACATCCAGATCATCTTCGCGATCCCCGGCATCGTGCTGGCGACGATCTTCGTCACCTTCCCGTTCGTCGCCCGCCAGCTCATCCCGCTCATGCAGGAGCAGGGCACCGCCGAGGAGGAAGCCGCGTTGACCCTCGGAGCGTCGGGCTGGCACGCCTTCCGGACGGTGACGCTGCCCAACATCCGCTGGGGGCTGCTCTACAGCGTGCTCCTCTGCAACGCCCGCGCGATGGGTGAATTCGGCGCGGTCTCGGTGGTCTCGGGCCACATCCGGGGCCTGACCAACACGCTGCCGCTCCACGTGGAGATCCTCTACAATGAGTACAACTTCGTTGCCTCTTTCGCCGTCGCCTCCCTCCTTGCCGGCCTCGCTCTTGTCACCCTCGGCCTCAAATCCCTCCTCGAATGGCGCTACGCCGGCGACATCGCGGCGTCCGGGCGCCGGCACTGAGCCGGTGACGGGCTCCACCGCCATCCGCGTCGAGAACCTGTCGAAGACCTTCGACACGGCCGCCGTCCTGCACGACCTCTCCCTCGACGTGCGGGCGGGCGAGCTGCTGGCGCTCCTCGGCCCCTCGGGCTCGGGCAAGACCACGCTCCTGCGCATCATCGCCGGCCTCGATTTCCCAGACCGCGGCCGCATCGTGTTCGGCGCCGAGGACGCGACGCGCCTCCCCGTGCAGCAGCGCGCCGTGGGCTTCGTGTTCCAGCACTACGCCCTGTTCAAGCACATGAGCGTGGCCGACAACATCGCCTACGGGCTGAACGCCCGGAAGCGCTCCGAGCGCCCGGCCAAGGCCGAGATCAAGCGCCGCGTCGGCGATCTCCTCGACCTCATCAAGCTCTCGGGCTTCGCCGACCGCTACCCCTCCCAGCTCTCGGGCGGCCAGCGCCAGCGCATCGCGCTCGCCCGGGCGCTCGCCGTGGAACCACGGGTGCTCCTGTTGGACGAGCCGTTCGGGGCCCTGGACGCGCAAGTCCGAAAAGACCTGCGCCGCTGGCTGCGCGAGATCCACGACCGCACCGGCCAGACCACGATCTTCGTCACCCACGACCAGGACGAGGCCCTGGAGCTTTCCGACCGCGTCGCCGTCCTGTCGCGCGGGCGCCTCGAGCAGATCGGGACGCCGGACGAGGTGCAGGAAGCCCCCGTCTCGGCCACGGTCCTGAAGTTTTTGGGCGACACCATCGAGGTCGAGGCCATCGCCCAGGGCGGCGAGGTCCGGGTCGACGGCCGGCTCACGCCCGTCGTCGCGCCGCCCGGCCTCGTCGGCCCGGTCAAGCTCTATGCCCGGCCGTGGCAGTTGCAGTTCGCGGAAAGCCACGAGGCGCACCTGCACGGCACCGTGCGCTCGTCCTACCGCAGCCAGGGCCGCCAGCGCATTGAGGTCGACCGGATCGAGGGCAAGACCGTGGTGGTCGAAGCCTCCGACACCGCCCGCCTGCCCGCCGGCCGCGCGGTCGGCCTGCGGATTCTCGCCGGACACGTCTTCGCCGGGTAGGCCCCGGTGGTTTCCGGGGTTCGAAGGGCGAGCCCTTCGCGGGTCCAGGGCAGAGCCCTGGGGTCCTCGTCGCGCTTGCGCCCGACACCCGCCGAAGGGATGATCCCTTCGGAATCCCGAGGCTACGCAGCGCAAACGAAAGGGCGAGGGAATGTCCCTCGCCCTTCTTTCCTTCAAGCCTTCGCGGGGCGCCGAAGGCTCAGGTGCCCGGTTTCCACACCGCGTCCGAGACCACCAGGGGTTTCGGCAGCAACCCGAGACGGTGAAACGTATCGGCCACGGCCTGTTGGTCGGCCACCGTGCCGGCGTCGAGGGGCGTGACGCCGTAGGTGAGACGCTTGAGGGCCACCGTGAGGATGGGGGCCGGGATGCCCACCGAGGGCGCGAGCTCGGCCGCCACCGCGTCGGTGTTGTCCTTGGCCCAGGCGTCGATGGTCGCGACCGCCGCCAGGGTGGTGTTGAGGACGGCGCGGTTGGCAGGCGCCTCGGCGAAGGGGCGGCGCGAGAGGTAGAACTGGCGGTTGGGCACGAGGCCCTCCCCGGTGACGAGGGTGCGCGCCCCCGTCGCCCGCTCGCCCGAGGCGAGGTAGGGGTCCCAGATCGCCCAGGCCTCGACGGAGCCGCGCGCGAACGCGGCGGCCGCGTCGGCGGGCCCGAGGAACGCGAGCGTCACCGCGTCGTAGGGCACGCCCGCCGCCTCCAGGGCCCGCACGAGGAAGTAGTGGACGTTGGAGCCCTTGTTGAGGGCGATGGTCCGGCCGCGCAGGTCGGCCACGGTGCGGATCGGGCTGTCGGCGGCGACCAGAATGGCCTCGCCCCGCGGGGCGGCCGGCTCGTGGGCGACGTAGACGAGGTCGCGGCTCGCGGCCTGGGCGAAGATCGGCGGGGCCTCGCCGGCCGATCCGAGATCGATGGCCCCGGCGTTCAGCGCCTCCATCAGGGGCGGCCCCGACGGGAATTCCGACCAGGCGACGCGGTAGCCGAGCGGCTTCAGCCGCTCTTCCAGCAGGCCCTTGCCCTTGAGGAGCACGAGGGTGCCGTACTTCTGGTAGCCGATGCGGATCACCTTCTCGTCGGCGCGGGCCTGGAACGTGGTGAGCACGAGGACCGCGAGGGCGGCGGCGAACCACGCCCAACCTTGGAGTGGTGAGGCCTTCGGAACGGCGAGGGCACGGGTGGCGGCGCTTGGCATGGGCGAGTGTCCTTGGGTTCGAGATCGGTTTGTCTCGATCACCCCGGTCCCGACAGTCGCGACGGGCTCCCTCTCCTGGAAGGAGAGGGCTGGGGTGAGGTGTGCGAACTCTCCGAAAAGGTCACACACCTCACCCTGTCCCTCTCCTTCCAGGAGAGGGGACCCGCGCCAGACCCACCTCGGTGTCCGAGACAATCGAACGTTCGACAAAAAGAGTAATCAGTGAGCCGACACTTGCCGGGTCGGCACGATGTCGTTGGCCATGACCTCGCCGAACGGGCCGTCGTTGCGGGCGTTGCTCGGCGCAACGCCGGTGGTGGCGCGCAAGGGGAGCTTCGGGAACACGAGTTCGGCGAAGCGGTAGGCTTCCTCGAGGTGCGGGTAGCCCGACAGGATGAAGCGGTCGATGCCGAGATCGATGTACTCCTTCATCCGGTCGGCCACCTGATCGGCCGAGCCGACGAGGGCGGTCCCCGCCCCCCCGCGCACGAGGCCGACGCCGGCCCAGAGGTTGGGCGAGACTTCGAGCTTCGTGCGGTCGCCGCCGTGGAGCGCCATCATCCGGCTCTGGCCGACGGAATCCTGGCGCTTGAGGGTGGCCTGGGCCCTGGCGATGGTGTCGTCGTCGAGGCGCGAGATCAGGTTCTCGGCAGCATGCCAAGCCTCGCCCTCGGTCTCGCGGACGATGACGTGCAGACGGATGCCGTAGGAGAATTTTTTGCCCCTGCGATCGGCGGCCTCGCGCGCCCTGGCGATCTTCTCGGCCACCCCGGCGGGCGGCTCGCCCCAGGTCAGGTAGACCTCGCAATGCTCGGCCGCGACCTCGATGCCGGCGGGGGAGGACCCGCCGAAGTAGAGCGGCGGATAGGGCTTCTGCACGGGCGGGAAGATCACCCGGCCCTCCTCGACCTTGAGGTGTTTCCCTTCGTAGCTGATGGTCTCGCCGGACAGGAGGCCGCGCCAGATGTGCAGGAACTCGTCGGTGACGACGTAGCGCTCGTCGTGGTCGAGGAACACGCCGTCGCCGCGCAGCTCCACCGGGTCGCCGCCCGTGACCACGTTGATGAGGAGCCGCCCGTCGGAGATCCGGTCGAGGGTCGCGGCCATGCGGGCGGCCACGGCCGGTTCCTGCAGGCCGGGGCGCACGGCGACGAGGAAGCGCAGGCGCTGGGTCAGGGGGGCCAGCGCCGAGGCCACCACCCAGGAATCCTCGCACGAGCGGCCCGTGGGCAGGAGCACGCCGTAATAGCCGAGTTCGTCCGCGGCCTGGGCGATTTGGCGGAGATACGGCAGGGTGACGGCCCGCGCGCCTTCCTGGGCGCCGAGGTAGCGGCCGTCGCCGTGGGTGGGCAGGAACCAGAGGACATCGGTCTGACCGGTCATGGAGAAGGCTCCGAAATGGGGGTGGGCGCGGCTCAGGCCGGCGCGTGATTCTGAAGGAGATGGTCGAGGATGCGGCCTTCGAGGGCCGCGAGATCCGGATCGCCGCGCCGGCGCGGGCGGGGCACCTCGACCTTCACGTCGAAGGCGATATGCCCGTTCTCGACGACGAGGATGCGGTCGGCCATGGCCACGGCCTCGGCGACGTCGTGGGTGACCAACAGAGCGGTGAACCCCTGCGCCCGCCAGATCCCCTCGATCATCGCCTGCATGTCGATGCGGGTGAGGGCGTCGAGGGCTCCCAGGGGCTCGTCGAGGGCGAGGAGGCCGGGACGCGAGACGAGGGCGCGGGCGAGCGCCACGCGCTGGCGCTGGCCGCCGGACAGGGTGGCGGGCCAGTTGGCCGACTTGTCGGAGAGGCCGACTTCGGCGAGCGCGCTCTGCGCGCGCGCGCGGCGCTCGGCCCTGGTGCCGGATTCCCCCAAGCCCACCGCGACGTTGTCCACCACCTTGGCCCAGGGCAGGAGGCGCGGCTCCTGGAACATGATGCGCTTCGGGGCCGGGCGCACGGCGTCGGATTCGAGGACGACGCGGCCGGCGCTGGGCTGCTCCAGGCCGAGGATCAGCCGCAGCAGGGTGCTCTTGCCGCAGCCCGAGCGGCCGACGACGGCGACGAACTGTCCGGCCGGGATGTGGAGGTCGAGGCCGGTGATCACCGTGTTGCCGTCGAAGGACTTCGACAGGTCGCGGACGGTGACGGCGAGGCCGCCCATGGCCGCGGCCTCGGGCGTCCGGGCGCGGGGAACCGGCCCCTTCGCAGGTCGGTCGGTGGGCTTCCGGACCGGTGCGATTTCAGGTGCGGCGGCATCGTGGGCGCGCAGGGCGGTGGCGATCATGGCCAGGTTTCCGTGGATGTTCTGATCAGGTTGAGCGAGGCGGCGCCTCAGACGGTCCGGTAGGCCGGGTTCCAGGCCAGACACGTGCGCTCGAGCCAGCGGGTGAGCACGTCGGCGAGCTTGCCGAGGCCGGCGTAGATCACGATGGCGAGGACCACGACGTCGACGAGCATGAACTCCCGCGCCTGCATGGCCATGTAGCCGAGCCCGGAGGAGGCCGAGATGGTCTCGGCGACGATGAGGGTGAGCCACATGATGCCGAGCGCGTAGCGCAGGCCGACGAAGATCGACGGCAGGGCACCGGGCAGCACCACCCGGGTGAACAGGCTGAACGACGACAGCCCGTAGACCCGGCCCATCTCCACGAGTTGCGGGTCGACGGAGCGGATGCCGTGCAGCGTGTTGGCGTAGACGGGGAAGAACACGCCGAGCGCCACGAGGAAGAGCTTGGCTTCCTCGCCGATGCCGAACCACAGGATCACCAGGGGGATGAGGGACAGGTGGGGCACGTTGCGCACCATCTGCACGGTGGTGTCCGTGAGTCGGTCGGAGGCGCGCGACAGGCCGTTGGCGAGGCCGAGGGCGAAGCCGATGCCGCCGCCGACGGCGAACCCCGCCAGCGCCCGCAGGGTGCTGACCCAGAGGTTGGCCCAGAGTTCGCCGGTGCGGCCGAGCTGCCAGCCCGCCGCGATCACGTCCAGCGGAGCCGGCATGAACCGGGTCGAGACGAGGCCGGCGGAGCTCGCCGCCTGCCAGCCGAGGACGATGCCTAGCGGCAGGAGCCAGGGTGTGAGGCGCTGGGTGGCGCCGTCGAGGAGGGGGGCGAGGGTACGGGGCGCGGAGGCTCGGAAATCCGAGATGGGGGAACGTGCCATGACATGTCAGCCGTTGGGGGGTGCCGCCCACACCGCGTCGGAGACGCGGATGGGCTTCGGGATCAGGCCGGCGGCGTGGAAGCGGTCGGCGATGGCCTGCTGCTCGGCCACGAGTTCGGGCGTCACCGGGCCGATGACGTAGTCCGTACGGGCGACGGCGCGCTCGGTGGCCGCGAGGGGGACGCCGGTGCCGCGCGACAGGATCGCCGCCACATCGTGGCGATTGGCTTCGCACCAGGTCGCCACGTCGGAGAGCGCCGCGATGGCGGCCTTCACGATCCGGGGTTGGGCCTGCGCCACGGTGCGGTTGGCGAGGAAGAAGTTGTTGGGCCGGGCGATGTCCGTCGCGAGAGCCAGGACGCGCACGCCGGGACGCCCCTGCGCGATGGCGAAATAGGGGTCCCAGATGGCCCAGGCGTCGACCTGGCCGCTGACGAACGCGGCCGCCGCATCCGCCGGCGCCAGGGTCACGGGGACGATGTCGGCGTAGGTCAGGCCGGCCTTGGCCAGGGCCGCCAGGGTGAGGTTGTGGGCGCTCGACGCTTTCGCGAAGGCGACGCGCTTGCCCTTGAGATCGGCCAGCGCGCGGATCGGTGAATCTTCCGCCACCAGGATCGCGGCGCCCGAGCCCGCCGCACCTTGCGCCGCCGCGTAGACGAGATGGCAGCCCGCCGCCTGGGCGAAGATCGGCGGGGCGTCGCCGGTCTGGCCGAAATCGATGCCGCCGAGGTTGAGCGCTTCGAGGAGCGGCGGCCCGAACGAGAACTCGGTCCAACCGACGCGGTATCCGAGGGGTTTCAGGCGCGCCTCAAGGACGCCCTGCTGCTTGGCGACGACGAGGATGCCGTTCTTCTGGTAACCGATGCGGAACACGGGGTCGGCCGCCCGGGCGGGCCGGGCCGCGGCGGCGGCGAGGCCCGTCGCCAGGAGGGTGCGCCGGTCGATCACCGGGCGGCTCCGGCCACGGCGCGGACGGGCTCGCGCGCCGCCGAGGCGTGGATGAGCTGGCTCGCGAGCTGGCCGGCGGCCTCGGCGACGCGCGCGCGCACGCCGGGATCGGTGAGGGCGCCGTCGGTGAAGTCGGCATCCGACGCGTAGACGGCGGTGGGCAGGGCCAGCGCCCCGAAGAATCCGAACAGGGGCCGGAAGGCGTGCTCGACCACGAGGGCGTGGCGGGCGCCGCCGCCCGTGGCGACGATGGCTACGGGCTTGCCCGTCAGCGCCGTGGGATCGACGAGGTCGAACAGGTGCTTGAACAGGCCCGTATAGGCACCCTTGTAGACCGGGGAGCCGACGATGAGAGCGTCCGCCCCCTCAATGGCCTCGACGATGCGGCGGGCCGGCAGGGACAGGTCCTGGCGCGACCAGGCGGCGCCGAGGGCGGCACCGGCATCGACCATGTCGAACAGCTGGATCTCGGCCTGGATCCGCGTCTCGGTCTGCGCCGCGACCGCCTCGACGAGGCTGCGCGTCTTCGAGGGACGCTGCAGGTTCGCGCTGAAACCGACGATGCGGGGACGTGTCATGAGGGTTCCGATCGAACAGATCTTCAGGAAAAATCAGTGTCGCCAAAAGCAACGCCGCACTCCCGAAAAGATGTCCCACGGTCACCGATGGGTCAATGAAACGTTTCCGCAAAGATAAGTCGGTCAGAAGATGATTTTATTCTCGATCTGGATCGAGAAAGGAATTTCGTTTCGTTCAGGCCGGGGGGCGTCCGAAATCCGAGACGCACCGCACAATCGGCCCAGCCGGCGGTCTCATGCCCGATCCGGTTGGATCCCTTCGGGATGGCGGATCCGGGCTTCGCTCAGATGTCGCGCGGGCTTCCTGACACCGACACCGCTGTGATCAGGCGGAGGTCGTATCAGGTGCGTTGGCGTCGAGCCACGCGACGGCACCGGTGAGGTCGAAACCGTGACGGGTCCCGAAGGCGCGCACGTCATCGCGGCGCATGCGCCCGTCGAGGACGGCGCCGAGCACATGGAGCGTCAGGGAGCGGGTGCCGGAGCGGCAATGGGCGACGACGGGGCCGGGGGCGGCCGTCACAGCCGCGCGAAACGCGTCGATCTCGGCCCGGCCGAGGGTGGCGCCCGTCATCGGCAGGTGGTGATAGACCAAGCCCGCGGCCTGCGCGGCGGCGGCCTCGGCCGCCGTGCCGGGCTGGCCCGGCTCCTCGCCGTCGGGCCGGTTGTTGATCAGGGTGGTGACGCCCTCGTCCCCGAGCGCCTCGATCTCGGCGAGCGTCGGCTGGCTCGCCACCGAGAGGGTGTCGTCGATCCGCACAAGCCGCATGGGTCAGGCCGTCCCGTCTTCACCGAGATAGTCGCGCCACACGGAGGCAGGCCCGAGGGTGGCGAGGAAGGCGGCGTGGCGGGCGCTCTCCTCCGGGGTGAGGCGGTGGCGCAGGCGACGCGGCCCGATGGGCGTGCCGTCCCCGGCGAGCGCCGGCCCGGTCTCGACCGGAATCTCGATGGCGGCGAGCCCCAGACTCGTCTGCTTGCCGCCCAACAGCTCGACATAGACCTCCGCCAGGATCTGCGAGTCGAGGAGCGCGCCGTGCTTGGTGCGACGGGTGGTGTCGATGCCGTAGCGCACGCACAGGGCATCCAGGGTGTTGGACGCGCCGGTATGCTTGCGCCGGGCCAGTTGCAGGGTGTCGATCACGTCGGAAAGATCGATGGGCGGTGGTGCCGCGGCCCCGAGGCGGGCGTATTCCATGTTGAGGAAGCCGACGTCGAAGGGCGCGTTGTGGATCACCAGGGGGGAATCCCGACAGAACGCGCGGAACTCGTCGACGATGTCGGCGAAGACCGGCTTGTTGGCCAGCATCGCATCCGAGATGCCATGGACCGCGAAGGCGCCCTGCGACACGGGGCGCATCGGGTTGACCTGCTTGTGAAAAAACGCCCCGGTCTGGACGTGGTTGATGAGCTCGACGCAGCCGATCTCGATGAGGCGGTCGCCGTTCTTGGCGTCGGTGCCGGTGGTCTCGGTATCGAGGACGATCTCGCGCAGCATCGCTCAGGGTCCGTGGAGGGCGGGGGTGGTCGACCATGCGCCGGAGACCGGACGGGTTCAAGGCGGGGATGGCATCCCGCGCAGGCGCGCCAGGATCCCATCGACCTCGGCCTCGGCATGGGCGAAGCCCAGGCTGGTATCGAGGACGAAATCCGCTCGGGCACGCTTCTCGGAATCCGACATCTGCTTGGCGAGGATCGATTCGAAGGTCGCCGCGTCCATGCCGGGGCGGGCCAGCACCCGTTGGCGCTGAACCTCGGCCGGGGCGGTGACGACGAGCACCGCGTCGCAGCGCGCGTCGCCACCGGTCTCGAACAGGAGGGGGATGTCGAGGACGGCGACGGGCGCCTGCGCGTGGGCGGCGAGGAAATCGCCGGCGGCCCGGCGCGCCAGGGGATGGACCAGGGATTCCAGGGCGGCGAGGCGCTCCGGGTGGCCGAGCACCGTTGCCCGCAGGCGCCCCCGATCGACGGATCCGTCCGCGGCCAGGATGCCGGGAAACTCCTTGGCGATGGCGATGGAGGCCGCGCCGCCGGGCGCGTAGAGGGCATGGACCGCCGCATCGGCATCGTGGACCGGAATGCCGCGTGCGGAAAACAGCGCGGCGGTGGCGGACTTGCCCATGCCGATGGAGCCGGTGAGGCCGAGGACGAGCGGCCGGCTCATGGACCGGCTCGTGGGCCGACGAGATCCGCGACGATGCGGTCGCGCAGGGCCGGCGTCACGGCCGGCCGCACGCCGAACCAGCGCTCGAAGCCGGGCACCGCCTGGTGGAGCAGCATCCCGAGGCCATCGACGGCGGCGAGGCCCCGCGCGCGCGCGGTGGCGAGCAGCGGGGTTTCCAGGGGCGCGTAGACGATGTCGGCGACACTCGCCGAGGCGGGCAGGGGCGTCAGGTCGAGGTCGAGGACGCCGTGGCCGGCCATGCCGAGCGACGTGGTGTTGACGAGGAGTCCCGCCCCGGACAACGCGGTCGGCAGGTCGGCCCAGTCGAGGGCGGCGACCCGTTGAGGATCGAGGGCCACGAGGGCCTCGGCGCGGGCACGGGTGCGGTTGGCGACCTGAATGCGGGTCAGGCCACGCTCCAGCAAACCCACCACGATGGCACGCGCCGCCCCTCCGGCTCCGAGCACCACGGCCGTTCCACCGGTGCGGTCCAGCCGATCGGCGCCCAGACTCTGGTCGAGATGGGCGATGAAGCCCGGCGCGTCGGTGTTGTCGCCCCACAGGCGGCCGTCCGCGTCGAAGAACACGGTGTTGACCGCGCCGATCGTCTTCGCCCGCGGCGTCAGTTCGTCGACGCGGGCGAAGGCCGCCTCCTTGTGAGGGATCGTGACGTTGCCGCCCGCGAACCCCTTTTCGCGCAGGGTCTTCAGAAACTCCGCAAACGCCTCCGGCGCCACGTCGATGCGTTCGTAGGTGCCCGCGATGCCGTGCGCGGCGAGCCAGTGGCCGTGGATCAGCGGCGAGCGCGAATGGGCGATGGGATGTCCGACGACGAAGGCCTTCGTCACACCACGTCCTCCGGGGTCAGGTGACAGGCGGGACCGTCCGCCCCTTCGATCTGCACGGTCGCGTGCCCGATGCCGAAGGTTCTCCGCAAGTCCTCGGCGAGGCCGAGCAGGAAGGCATTGCCCGGGTGCCCGGCCGGCATGACGAGGTGGGCGGTGAGCGCGATCTCCGTGGTGCTCATCGGCCAGATGTGGAGATCGTGGAGCGCGGACACGCCCGGCCGGGCGGCCAGGAACCCGCGCACGGCCTCCGGGTCGATGCCCGGCGGCACCGCCGACAGGGCCATGACCACGCTGTCGCGGAGCAAACCCCAGGTCATCCAGACGATGAGGCCGGCGATGGCGAGACTCACCACGGGGTCGATCCACACCGCGCCCGTGAGCACGATGGCGAGGCCGGCGAGCACGACGCCGAGCGACACGGCGGCGTCGGCCATCATGTGCAGGTAGGCGCCGCGGATGTTGATGTCGCTGCCCTTGCCGGAGGCGAACAGCCACGCGGTGATGCCGTTGATCGCAATGCCGATGCCGGCCACCACCATCACGGTCACGCCCGCCACGGGCGCGGGGTCCATGATGCGCAGGATCGCCTCCCAGATTATGGCGCCCGTGGCCACCAGCAGGAACACGGCGTTGAACAGGGCGGCGAGAATCGAGGAGCCGCGCAGCCCGTAGGTGAAACGCGAGCTGGGACGCCGCTTGACCAGCACCGAGGCGATCCAGGCGACGACGAGGCCGAGCACGTCCGACAGGTTGTGGCCCGCATCGGCCACCAGGGCCATGGATTGCGAGGCGAAGCCGTAGCCGGCCTCGACGATCACGAACCCGGTGTTGAGGACGATGCCGATGGCGAAGGCCCGGCCGAACGAGGCCGGCGCGTGGACGTGCCCGCCGCCATGACCACCCCCGTGGCCGCCATGGCTGTGCCGATGCCCGTGATCGTGTCCGGCATGATCGTGGTCGTGGTGACGTCCAGCCATGGGATCTCCATCGCACCCGGCCGAGCCTCCGACCGCCGTGAGATGCCCATAGCCGCGATGCCCCCATCCATCCAGCGTGGATGACGACGCGGCCCCGTCCGGCCTTGTCCCGCCCGGTGCCCTCAGACCGCAAAGCCCTGGAGAATCATCAGGACCAGGGGGATGGCGAGGCCGGCCAGGATGGTCTGGACCGCCACGATGCCCGCCATCAGGGGGGCGTCGCCGCCGAGCTGGCGCGCCATGATGTAGGAGGACGAGGCCGTCGGCAGAACCTGGAAGATCAGGGCGGTCAGGGCGGCCGGTCCGTGCAGGCCGAGGGCGCGACAGGCCAGGATCGTGGCGAGCGGCATCGCGAGGAACTTGACGGCCGAGGACACCAGGACCGGGCGCATCCAGGTGCGCGCCGACGACAGGTCGAGGGCGGCCCCGACGCAGAGCAGGCCGAGGGGCAGGGACGCCTGCCCCAGCGCCTTGAGCATCGGCTCGAAGCCGGGCGGCACGCCGAGCCCCGTCACCTGCAGCAGGATGCCACCGAGGCACGCGACCACCAGAGGATTGAGGGCGAGTTGGCGGGCGAGGCCGGCCGGGCTGGGCCGTCCGCCCGTGCCGAAGCGGGCGAAGACGAGGACGCAGAGGATGTTCACCGTGGGGACGATGGCGGCGTTCGCCACCGCGGCCAGGGCGACCCCTTGGGTTCCGAACACCCCGATGGCCGCCGAGACGCCGACGTAGTTGTTGAAGCGGACCCCGCCCTGGAACACCGAGGTGAAGGCCGCCCCCGGAAAGCCGAGGCGTTTTCGCGCTGCCACGAGGGCCGCGGCGACGGCGCAGGTGGACGCGACGAGCACGGCGACTAGGGCGAGCACCGGCACGCCCTCGAGATGCGCGGTGGCGAGTCCATGGACGAACAGGGACGGCAGCAGGACGTAGTAACTGAGGCGTTCGGCCTGGGGCCAGAACGTCTCGCCGGGAAAGCCGGCCCGGCGCAGGCCGGCCCCCAATGCGATCAGCAACCCGATGGGGACCAGGGCGAGGAGGACGGGCCCGATCATCGCGGGCCGCCGAACGGATCGTGCATCTAGAACGCCAGAAGCTGTCGGGCGCGCAGGCGGGCCAGCAGGGGGAGCAGGGGCAGGCCCAGGATGGTGGTGTGGTCGCCATCGATCCGCGTGAAGAGATGGATGCCGAGGCCTTCGAGCTGGTAGGCGCCGACGCTCGCCGTCGCGCCGGGACCGGCGAGCGCCACGTAGGCCGCGATGGAAGCCGCATCGAGGGGCCGCAGGGTGAGATGCGCCGTCTCGACGAAGGTCTCCGGGGCGTGCCCGCCGCCGCACAGGGCCACGGCGGAATGGAGTCGGTGGGTGCGCCCGGCGAGGCGCGCGAGCTGGGTGCGGGCGGCGGCCGCATCGGCGGGCTTGTGGAACACGACCCCGTCGCATTCGAGCACCTGATCGGCTCCGACGACGATCCGGCCCGGCGCGCGGGCGATCACCGCCTCGGCCTTGGCGAGGGCGAGACGCACGGCGAGATCCGTCGGGCCAAGCCCGACGCACGCGGCCTCGACGGCGCGCTCGTCCACACCGGGGCTCTCCGTCTCGGCGGTCAGGCCGGCGCCCCTGAGGAGCGCATGCCTTGTCGGGCTGGTGGAGGCGAGGAGCAACGGCTCGGCGCCGCGCCACAGGGGGGAGGAGAAATCCATCGCTCCAGTGTCACGGATCGCCGCGACACGACAAGGTGGGCCCGGGTCTAACGGCGCATGCTGCGGAAGCGGCAATAGCGGCCGTTGTCCTGGAAACCGCCCGGACACCGGGCGACGCAGGCGCCCGCTGCGAACTTGAGCGGCGGCCGGCAGGAATATTTGTGGCTCTTGTTGCGGTACTGATGATCCTGCGCGCGGCCGGCCTCGGCAGGGGAGACGGACGCGCCGACGATCAGGGCGAGGAGGGCGGCGCAAGCGAGACGGTTCGGCATCGGGCATCCCGAAGTGGCGGATCGAAGCGTCAACCCACGCGGGACGCGGTTGGTTCGCGCGATCAGGTGGCGATGAACTTCAGCCGGTGCTCGCGGTGCAGGTCGAGGATGGCGGCGGCCGTCTCCTCGATGGAGCGGCGCGTCACGTCGATGGTCGGCCAGCGGTGCTTGGTGCACAGGCGCCGGCACGCCGCGATCTCGTCGGCCACCGCGCTGCGATCGACGTAGAGCGACGAATCGTCGGCCTTGAGGCTGAGCAGCCGGTTCTGGCGGATCTGCACGATGCGCTCGGGACTCGCCAGCAGCCCGACGAGGAGGGGCTTTCGCGCGTTCTCCAGGGCGGGCGGAAGCGGCATCCCGGGCACGAGGGGAAAGTTCGCGGTCTTCAGGCCGCGATTGGCGAGGTAGATCGCGGTCGGCGTCTTCGAGGTGCGGCTGACGCCCACCAGGATCACGTCGGCCTCGTCGACATCGACGGGCAGGTTGCCGTCGTCGTGCGCCAGGGTGAAGTTCATGGCGTCGATGCGCTTGAAGTACTCGGCGTTGAGCATGTGCTGCGCCCCCGGCCGGGCCGTTGAATCGGCCCCGAGGTAGGATTGCAGCAGGGCGTGCACGGGCTGGAGCACGGAGAGGCACGGCGAGCCGGTCTCGCGGCAGGCCGCCTCCAGGCGCTCGGTGAGATCGTGGCCGACGAGCGTGTAGAGCACGAGGCCGGGCGCGGCCTCGATCTCGGAGATCACCCGCTCGAGCTGCGGCCCGGACCGCACCAAGGGGTAGACGTGCTCGATGGCCGAGACGCCCTCGTACTGGGCGGCCGCCGCGCGCCCGACATTGATCAGGGTCTCGCCGGTGGAATCCGAGACGAGGTGGAGGTGGAAGTAGCTGCGGCTCATGGAGAAAGCGGTCTCCTCGGGATCAGGAGACAAGGAGCGGGCCGGCCCTGTCCACTGCGCCGGCCTCGGGGGAGTCGATGAGTGTGGATAAGCCGGCTCGCCACCGGGGTCCAGGCAGGAGCCGCCCCGTGTTGTCGACTCTGGCGTACACACGCCGTCCGACGCGCGTCGCCGCGACGCGGTTTTGGGAGAATCAGGGACCATGCGGCGCCCACCGGCGCGGAGGGTCACGCAAGGCACTGTCCGGCATCGTCTATCCGGGACATTGCTCCCAATCCGTTAAAGCCCTCTTAACGCCGTGGCGGCGGGGACGGCCTGTGGACGCTTTTCCGCTCCCGTCATCCAGCCCTCTAAAAGAAAAAACAGAGTCCTAGAATCTCTCTTTCCTTTTAGAAGGGCCGTGTGGGGATCGATCCGTCGCGACCACCCGTCGAAGGACGAGAAGGACGGTTTTCGAGGGGAGACAGCCGGGCCATCGGTGCTACAACCCGGTCACGGGGTTGAGGCGTCGGAGATCGGATGAGCCAGGGTGATGGGGCGGACCGCGTGGTCCTGCGGGTGCTCTCGGGCGAGGCGCAGGCGCAGCCTCCCGCCTGGATGATGCGCCAGGCCGGCCGCTACCTCCCCGAATACCGGGAGGTCAGGGCGAAGGCCGGCTCGTTCCTCGACCTCTGCTACAATCCGGACTTCGCCACGGAGGTCACCCTCCAGCCGATCCGGCGCTTCGGCTTCGAGGCGTCGATCCTATTCTCCGACATCCTCGTGATCCCCGACGCCCTCGGCCAGGACGTGCGCTTCGTCGAAGGCGAGGGGCCGCGCCTCGACCCACTCGCCGGCCGGGCCGAGTTCGCGCGCCTGCGCCAGGCCGACGACCCGGCGATTTTTTCGCATCTGGCACCCGTCTTCGAGACGGTGCGGCGGCTCCGGGCCGAGCTTCCCCACGAGACCACCCTGCTCGGCTTCTGCGGCGCGCCCTGGACCGTGGCGAGCTACATGATCGGCGGACGCGGCACCCCCGACCTCGCACCGTCGCGGGCGCTCGCCCGGCACGACACCGCCCTCGTCGAAGCCCTCATCGACCGCCTCGTGACCGTGCAGACCGAATACCTCGTGCGCCAGCTCGAGGCCGGGGCCGACGCCGTGCAGATCTTCGAATCCCATGCCGGGTCTCTGCCGGATGTGCGCGGCGCGTCCGAACCGGACGAGGCCCCGCTCAACGAGGTCGCCGAGAGCGCCCTGCCGGAGGGGACGCCGCGCGACGCTCTCACGCGCTGGTCGCTCCAGCCCATCGCCCGGATGATCGCCGGCGTGCGGGCCCGGGTGCCGGGCGCGAAAATCATCGTGTTCGCGAGGGGCTCGGGCCTCGACGGCCACGCCCGCGTGGTGCCGGAGACGGCCGCCGATGCCGTCGGCGTCGATTGGTCGGTGGATCTGGCGGCCCTCAGGGCCCGTGTGCCGGCCTCGACGGTCACCCAGGGCAATGTCCACCCCGATACCCTCATCGAGGGCGGAGCGGCCCTGGACGCGGCCGTGGACGGCGTGCTGGAGGCCACGAACGGCCTGCCGCACATCTTCAACCTCGGCCACGGCATCACGCCGCAGACCCCCATCGCCCATGTCGAGCAGATGCTGAAGCGACTGCGCGGCTGATGGACGGCCTCTACCTCTGGATCAAGGCGCTCCACGTCGTCGCCGTCATCTCGTGGATGGCGGCGATGCTCTACCTGCCGCGCCTGTTCGTCTACCACGCCTCCCTGGTGCCCGGACCGCACGCAGAGGCGCAGTCCGAGACCTTCAAGGTGATGGAGCGCCGGCTCCTCAAGGCGATCATGACCCCGGCGATGATCGCCACCTGGCTCTTCGGGCTGATCCTCGTCTGGCAGAGCGGCTACTACGCCGCCGGCTGGCTCCAGGCGAAGGTCGTCCTGGTGCTCGCCCTGAGCGGCATCCACGGCTGGCTCGCCCGCATGGTCAAGGACTTCGCCGCCGACCGGAACACCCGCGGCCACAAGTTCTACCGCGTGCTCAACGAGGGCCCGACGCTGCTGATGGTCGCCATCGTGGTGCTGGTGGTGGTGAAGCCGGGGCTGTGGGGGTGATCGCCTCCCGGCACCGTACCGAGGTCAGGACGCGGCGGGAGCGCCCGCGACATCCAACACCCAGGTGATGCCGAAACGGTCCGTCACCATCCCGTACAGGGGTGACCAGAATGACGGGGCGAGGGGCTGAAGGACCATCCCCTCCGGGATGAGCTTCTCCCAGTACGCGGTGATCTCGTCGGGGGAATCGCCACGCACCGACACGAAGAACGCGGCTTCCCCGGGATTCCAGGGCCGGGCCGACGGTACGTCGAAGGCCATCACCCGGAAACCTGTGTCGGACACCACCTGGCCCCAGATCACCTGATCGGCCTCGGACGGGTCCTGGACCTGCCCGGCATCCTCGTACGAGACGACCGTCTGCGCGCCGCCGAAGACGGAGCGGTAGAAGGCCAGCGCGGCGCGGGCCTCGCCACGAAAATTCAGGTGGGTGACGGCGTTCACGGTCATGTCGGGCTCTCGCGTCGGGGGCTGTCTGGCTGGTCTGCCGAGCCTGTGATATCCGACCCCTCCTGACAGTTTCCGGCAGTTGCGCGATGGCTCGAACCGATCGGCTCTTCCGTCTGCTTCAGGCGATGCGCGTGCTGCCCGCGCCCGTGACCGCCGCGCGGCTCGCCGAGGAGACCGGGGTCTCCCTGCGCTCGCTCTATCGCGACATCGACAGCCTGCGGGCGGCCGGGGCCCGGATCGAGGGCGAGCGGGGCTACGGCTATCGCCTCACCGAGGATTACGCGCTGCCGCCGCAAACCTTCGACCGGATGGAAATCGAGGCCCTGGCCCTCGGGCTCGCCGAGGTCCGGCATATGGGCGATCCGGCTCTGGCGGAGGCCGCCGCTTCGGTCCTCGCCAAGGTCGCCGCGACCCTGCCCGACGAGGGTGAGCAGCACCTGTTCCATGCCGTCTCGCACGTCTTCCGCCCCGAGGTGCGCTATCCGTCGAGCCTCGACATGACCACGATCCGCCGCGGGTGCTGGGCTGAAACGGCCGTCACCATCCGGTACGCCGACGGGGAGGGGGCGGTCACCGAGCGGACGATCCTGCCCCTCGGCATCGTCTATGCCGACCGGCGGCTCGTCGTCCTGGCGTGGTGCCGCCTGCGCGACGCGTTCCGGATGTTCCGCACGGATCGCATCCTGGAAGTCCGAGCCGAGGCGACGAGCTTCCGGCCGAGGCGCGCCGCATTGCTGCGCACCTACCTCGCCGAATTGCGGGCGCGCGCCTGAGGTATCGGGAACCCGGGCCGTCATCATGCGTGGTATGGGCACCAGCCGTCCGGCGAATGCGTCGCGGGCCGGGCGCCAGTTCGCGGGCCAGTTCAGGAGCACGCATGCCGACGATCCGCACCGCCGCCCTGGCCGCTTTCCTCGTCTGCGGACCGATCGGCAGCGCGGAGGCGGCGAGCTTCCCGTGCGACAAAGCCGAAGCGCCCGACGAGAAGGCGGTCTGCGCCACCCTCGCCCTCAACGACCGCGACGTGGAGATGGCGACCCGCTTCGAGATCCTGCGGGCCATGCTGCCCATGGGCGGCAACGCCAAGCTTCGCGAGGATCAGGAGGCGTGGCTGATGGAGCGCCGCGCCTGCGGGGCCGATGTCGCCTGCCTCACGCAGGCCTATGACGGCCGCCTGAAGACCCTGCGCGCGGTGTTCTCGGAATTCGCCAAGCAGGGGCCGCTCTAACCCAACCGGGCGAGAAGCCGGTCCATCAGCGGGTTGTCCGGGGTGAAGGCGTAGTCGATCTTGCGCACGCTCACCGCGCCAGCCCCGGCCTTCACCAGGGCGTCGGCGAGATCGAACACCGCGTTGACGGGACAGTGCAGCACCATCTCGCCGCGACCCTCCGGCGCCCCGTAGGGTAGCTCGGCGTCGTGCAGGGCGGAGATGCCGGCGAGATCGATGTCGCCGTCGTCGGGCATGGCGGCGCGGACCTCGCGGGTGGTGCGGGCCCGCTCCTCGGCCTGGATGCGGCCGAGCACGGCCCGCAGGGCGTTGCGCGGGCTGGAGCCCCAGGGGGCGTTGAGGGAGGCGACGAGGTTCGCCTCCGAACGCAGGATGATCCCGTCGTCAAGGATCTTCAGGGCGTTGGCGGCGAGCGTCGCGCCCGTGGTGGTGATGTCGACGATGATCTCGGCCGAGCCCGCCGCCGGAGCGCCCTCGGTGGCGCCGAGACTTTCCACAATGCGGTAATCCGCGACCCCGTGCTCGGCGAAGAACCGGCGGGTGAGGTTGACGTATTTCGTGGCGATGCGCAGGCGCCTGCCGTGGCGCACCCGCATCTCGGCCGCCACCTCGTCGAGGTCGCTCATGGCGCGCACATCGATCCAGGCCTGGGGCACGGCGACCACCACCGTGGCCTGGCCGAAGCCCAGCGGGGTCAGGAGTTCGACCTGCCCCCGCGCCTCGGGCAGGGATTCGCGGATGAGATCCTCGCCGGTGATGCCGAGATGGGCGGCGCCCGAGGCCAGCTGCGCCGCGATCTCGGAGGCCGAGAGATAGCGGACCTCGACGCCGGGCACGCCGACGAGCTTTCCGCGATAGTCGCGGGCGCCGGTATTCTGCGCGAGCTTGAGCCCGGCGCGGGCGAAGAAGGCGGCGGCGTTCTCCTGCAGGCGCCCCTTGGAGGGCACGGCGAGGACGAGGGGATCGGTCATCGGCGCCGGCTCAGCCATGGGAGGTTCGGGCATGGGAGGTGTCGGAAGGGGCAACCCGCGAGAGCCAGACGGCGCAGCCCACCGCCGGCACCGGGATCGGGCTGCCGAGGTGCTGCAGGAGGCCGTCGTAGCGGCCGCCGCCGACGAGGGGCGGCGTGGCGGGGCCGGCCGCCGTCACCTCGAAGATGAAGCCGGTGTAGTAGTCGAGGTTGCGCGCGAAGCCGCCCGAGAAGGCAAAGCGCTCGACGGCGAGGCCCCGGGCCGCCATGAAGCCCGTGCGCTCCTCGAACAGACTGAGCGCCGCCTCCAGGGGCGGATGGTCGAGGCCGGCTGCGCGGATGAGCTCGCGCATGGCCGCCGCCGCCGCGTCGGGATCGCCCGCGATGGCACGGTAGCGCTCGACGAGGGCGCGGTTCTCCGAATTGAGGCCGGCGCCCCCGCTCGCCTGGGCGGCGGCCTTCGACAGGAAGCGCTCGGCGATCTCGCCGGCGCTGCGCCCGCCGACGCGGGAGATGCCGGCGATGGACAGCACGTCCTCCACGAAGGCGCGCACGCCCTTGGGGTCCTGCCCCTGGATCGCGGCGAGCAGACCCGCGTGGGGGTCCTCCTGGCGCACGCCGTTGGTGACTTCGTCCAGCGACCGGCCGGCCGCGATGGCCCGCAGGGTTCGGCGCTTGGCGGCCGGGGGCACGGCCAGCGCGTCGAGGAGGGCATCGAGGAGACCCATGTCACCGAGGCGCACGGCGACGTCGCTGCGGCCCATGGCGGCGAGGCCCTCCAGGGCGAGGCCGAGGACCTCGGCATCCGCCGCCGGAATGTCCGTGCGGCCAATGGATTCGATGCCCGCCTGGAGGAACTCGTCCGGCTCGTCGCGACCCAGGCGGAACACCGGCCCGCAATAGCTGTAGTCGGCCGGTCCCACGGCGCCGTGCGCCAGATGGTGGCGGCAGACGGGAATCGTGAATTCCGGCCGCAGGCACAGCTCGGCGCCGCCGGCATCCTGGGTCACGAAGATGCGCCGGCGGATGTCCTCGCCCGACAGTTCGAGGAACGGTTCCACGGGCTGCAGCACCGGCGGGGTCACGGCGCCGTAGCCGGCATCCGCGAACTGGGCGAGCAGGCGCGCCGTACCGTGCGATTGTCCGCCGGCGATCGCGCTGCCGGTCTCCGGGTTCATCATGGGTCCGCCCGCCTCGTCATCGCGCCCTCGTAGCAACCGGAATCCGGCTTGGCGACTAGAGCCAGCCCTGCAATTCACGCCGGACCACGGTCTCAATCACCTTGAGGCCCAATGCGCCGTCGTTGAGGCACGGGATGTAGGCGAAGCGCTCGCCGCCATTGTCCTCGAAATAGTGCCGGTTCTCGCCGTCGAGCTCTTCCAGGGTCTCGAGGCAGTCGGCCGAGAAGCCGGGCGCCACGATGGCCATGCGCTTCACGCCGCTTTTCGCCAGCTCCTGCACGGTCTCGTCCGTGTAGGGGCGCAGCCATTCCTCGTTGCCGAAGCGCGACTGGAAGGTGGTGCGCATCCTGTCCGTCGAGAAGCCCAGGGCCTCGCGCACGAGGCGGCCGGTCTTCACGCATTGGCAATGGTAGGGGTCGCCCTTGAGGAGGTAGCTCTTCGGCACCCCGTGGAACGAGGTCAGGATCACCTCGGGCTCGAAGTCGAGCTTGGCCAGGCCCTCGCGGATCGAGGTGGCGATGGCCTCGATGTAGACCGGATCGTCGTGATAGGGCGCCGAGACTCTCAAGGTCGGCTGCCAGCGCATCTTCATCAGGGCCTTGAACGCCTGGTCGCAGGCGGTGGCCGAGGTGGCGGCGGCGTATTGCGGATAGAGCGGCACGAGGAGGATGCGGTCGCAGCCCTGGTCGAGGAGCGCCTGGATGCGCTTGTCCATCTCGGGCTTGCCGTAGCGCATGGCCCAGTCGACGACGACGTCGTCGCCCATGGCCGCCTGCAGGCCCTCGGCCTGGCCCCGGGTGATGGTCTTGAGCGGTCCCTCGTCGCGCTCGTTGTTCCACACGGAGGCGTAGTCGCGGCCCTTCGGCCCCGGGCGCTTCGTCAGGATGATGAGGTTGAGGAGTGGCCACCAGATCAGGCGCGGCACCTCGATGACCCGGCGATCCGACAGGAACTCCTTGAGGTAGCGGCGCATGGGCCAGTAGCTCGTGCCCTCGGGCGTGCCGAGATTGGTCAGGAGCACGCCGATGCGGCCCCAGCGCACGGGCGGATGCTCGGCGGGGAGCGGGGCGGTGCTGGTCTGGAGCGGCATGCTGTCCTGCAGGGACGTCGGGGCGACGCGTTCGGTCATCGGGTTTCCGGGTTCGCCGCGGGGGGCGACAAAGTTGTGTCAGCGGGGATATCTATCTAGAGCAGGCGGCCTGCCAGCATCACCCGATGGATTAGGGCGCGACATGCCGTCTCCCCGGTACTTCTTCAACCACTTCATGCCATTCACCGGCTATCCCTATACGGGTGCCCCGACGGCCTGCAATCTCTGCGGCTCGACGCGCAGCGTGACGGTGGCCGAGACCGACCGGCGGCTGAAGACCCTGCGCTCCATCGCCTGCGAGCAATGCGGCCTCATCCGCACGGACCCGATGCCGACCCCGGCGGAGCTGGCCGACTACTACGCCACCGCCTACCGGGCCGATTACCAGCTCGCCTTCGCCGGCGGGCCGCCGCGCAACCACCTCAATCGCTCGGCCCGCGAGGCGACCTTCCGTGCCGACCTCCTCGCGCCGAAGCTTAAAGCCGGCGCCCGCGTCCTCGATTTCGGCTCGGGCTCGGGCGAGTTCCTGGCCGCCGTCCGCGCCAAGGGCTGCGAGGCCATCGGGGTCGAGCCGGGCAGGGATTACGCCGCCTATGCCCGTACGCAGCACGGCGTCGAGGTGCTGGACGACGCCGACGACACGCGCTTCCCGGCCGGGCATTTCGACGTGATCACCACCCACCACGTCATGGAGCACCTGCGCGACCCCGCCGACGTGATGGCGCGCCTGTCGCGCTGGCTCAAGCCCGACGGCGTGCTCTACGCGGCGGTGCCGAACATGGCGGCCACGGGCAAGCCGCCGCACGAGCGCTTCCACTTCGCCCACGTCCACGGCTTCGTGCGCGAGACCTTCGACCTCACGGCGCGCCGGGCCGGCCTCGTGCCCCACCCCGAATACTGGCGCGAGGACACCACGGTGGTCTATGCCAAGACCGATGCGCCCATGGGAGACCTCGCCGTGCCGGGTCTCGCCGAGCGCCTCGCCGTGGACCTCAAGCCGATGCCGGCGGGCGCCTACCTCGCCTCGGGCGCCTGGATCTGGCCGATGCTGCGAAGGAACGCCAAGGCCGTGCGCGACACCTTCGTGGCACGCTGACGAGCCCCGTCGTCTTTCCGTCGCGGGAGCTGCCCTAGAACGGGAACCCCCAGCCGCCGCCGAGACCCTCCCCATGCCGCGCCCCAACCGTCGCCAGACCTTCGGCCTCGGGCTCGGCGCGGGTCTCGCCGCCGGGATGGGCTCCGAGGCCCGGGCGGCAGCCCCCGTCCCCGAACCGACCTTCACCCTGCTCCTCGTCAACGACCTCTACCGGATGTCGGAGACCGAGGGGCGCGGTGGCTTCGCCCGCCTCAACGCCATCGTGAAGGCCGAGCGGGCGCGCGGCGTGCCGCTCCTCTACGCGCATGCCGGCGACACCCTGTCGCCGTCCCTGATGTCTGGTTTCGACCAGGGCGCGCACATCGTCGAACTCCTCAACATCGCACCGCCCGACGTGTTCGTGCCGGGCAACCACGAATTCGATTTCGGCCCGGCGATCTTCGCCCGGCGCATGGGCGAGGCGATTTTTCCGGCGTTCGCCGCCAATCTTCGCGATGGCGAGGGGCGCCCCCTGCGCGGAATTCGCGACCGGACCCTGGTGACCCTCGGCGGCATCCGGGTCGGCGTCGTCGGCATCGCGCTCGCCGGCACGCCGGACAAGTCGCAATCGGGTGACCTGCGCTTCGCCCCCGAACTCGAGACCCTGGCGCGCGAGGCGGAAAGCCTGCGCACGGAAGGCGCCGACCTCGTGGTCGGCGTCTGCCACACGGGGCGGGTCACGGACGAGGCCATCGTCGCCGGGCGCCTCGTCGACATCCTCCTGTCGGGCCACGACCACGATCTGGCGCTGCGCTACGACGGTCAGACCGTGATGGTGGAATCGAGCTTCGACGCGCATTTCGTCACCGCCATCGACGTCACCGTGACGGTCACCGGGCCGGGCAAGGCCCGGACGGTGACCTGGCGCCCGAACTTTCGCGTCTATGACTCCGCCAGCGTCGTTCCGGACCCCGAGACCCTCGCGGTGGTCCGGCGCCTCGAAGGGGACCTGTCGCGCGAACTCGACGTCGCCGTTGGCGAGACGCGCCTGCCGCTGGACAGCCGCATCGCCGCCGTGCGCATCCGCGAGGCGAGCTTCGGCAACCTCGTGGCCGACGCCCTGCGCGCCGGCACGGGGGCGGATCTGGCCATCACCAACGGCGGCGGCATCCGGGGCGACACCCTCTATCCGGCCGGCCGCGTCCTGACGCGCCGCGACATCCTCATGGAACTGCCCTTCGGCAACACCACGGTCCTCGTCTCGCTCACCGGCGCGCAGATCCGCGCCCTCCTGGAGACGGGTTTCGCGGAGTTCGGCCGCCCGGCGGGACGCTTCCCGCACGTCTCGGGCCTCGTCGTCACCGTCGATCCGACCGCCCCGGTCGGGTCCCGCGTCGTCGCCCTGAGCCACGACGGCGCGCCGCTGGACCCGGACAGGACCTACACGGTGGCCTCGAACAACTTCCTCTACGACGGCGGCAACGGCTACGGCGAACTGGCCAGGGGCCGCACCCTCATCGGCCGCACCGACGGCACCCTCGTCGCCAACGCGGTGATGGCCTACATCCGGGCCAACGCGCCCCTCGCCGTTCTCTCCGAGGGGCGCATCCTGACGCGCTGAGGATGTTTTGCCGATGACAGGCCCCGTCGCCGACGCCCTCGCGCGGTTTCGCCGCTCGGGCTCGCCCTGGCTCGATCTGCCGTTCTTCGCCGCCGGCGCGGCCGACACCGTGGCGATGCGGGTCGATGAGCGCATCGCCGAAGGCCTCACCGTGCTGCCGGCGCCGGAGAACATCTTCAACGCCCTGGCGCTGACGCCCCTCGACGCGGTCAAGGCGGTGATCTTGGGCCAGGACCCGTATCCGACGCCGGGCGACGCCAACGGCCTGGCCTTCTCCTATGTCGGGTCGCGACGCCTGCCGGCCTCCCTCAAGGTGATCCTCGCCGAACTCCCCGAGGCGCCGGCCAAACCGACCCGCGGCGACCTCACCCCCTGGGCGCGGCGCGGCGTCCTGCTGCTGAACTCCGCCCTGACGGTGGAGCAGGGCAAGTCCGGCGCGCACCTGCGCTACGGCTGGGCTTCGCTCACCGATCAGGCGGTGGAGGCCGTCTCGAAGCGGACGGCGCCGGCGGTGTTCCTGCTGTGGGGCGCCCAGGCCCGGGCGCGCGCCGCCCTCATCGACACGGAGCGCCACGGCGTCATCGAATCCGGCCACCCCTCGCCCCTGAACCGTCAGCGCGACTTTCCGGGCTCGCAGCCCTTCGCGGCGGCCAACGCCTGGCTGGTGGCGCACGGTGTCGCGCCCATCGATTGGAGTCTGGCCTGATACAGGCTCCGCTCGATTAGAGCGGGGGCTGTATCGGCGAGCCCGCGCGGCATCCGAGCGAGCGAAGCCCAAATCCGCCATCCCGAAGGGATCGAGCGGATTTCGGATGAGGCGACGCGGCCCCTTGGAGGCGGGGGGACGCCGTTCTATCTCCGGCGGGCGCATAAGCGGAATTTAAGAAGCCGCCGCACTCCGAGGAAACGCCCGATGCCCGCACGCCCCATCCTTGCCCTGAGCCTCGCGCTCGCCCTGCCGGCCGCCGCGCAGGCCCAGATCCGCAACGCGCCCCAACCCCGGGCGCTGGAATTCGCCGCCTACATCTTCGCCGCCGCCAATGTCTGCGGCTACCGCATCGGTGCCGATCAGTTCGACGCGCTGCTGGAAAAGCAGGGGACGCGCGCCGCCGATGTCGGCCCGCGCGGGCCGTTCGGCGGTCGGGTCCAGACCATCTTCGCCCTGATGTCGAACCAGATGCAGCTCAACCGCGAGAAGGCATGTCTGGCTGTGGCCGGCGAGTATGGCCCCGAGGGCAACATCACCAAGAACGTGCTGCTGCCGCCGATACCGGCCGGTGCTCCGAACGAGACCGCCCCGGCGGAGACGGCGCCGCAGCCCGCGCAGTGAGAATTAGCCCGGAGGCCCCTCGGGGCCTCCGGACGTCGGGCCTAGAACAGGCCTTCGATCTGGCCGTTGGCGTCGAGGTGGATGCCCTCCGAGGCCGGAACCTTGGGCAGGCCCGGCATGGTCATGATCTCACCGCAGATCACCACGACGAAGCCGGCACCGGCCGAGAGCCGCACGTCGCGCACCGCGATGACGTGGCCGTCGGGCGCGCCCATGAGGTTCGGGTCGGTGGAGAACGAGTACTGGGTCTTGGCCATGCAGACGGGCAACTGGCCGTAGCCGTCCTTCTCGAACTGGGCGAGCTTGGTAGCGGCCTTCGATTCCACCTGAATGTCGGCGGCCCCGTACAGCTTCGTCGCGATGGTGCGGACCTTGTCGGTGAGCTTCGATTCGGTCTCGTACGCGAAGGTCAGGGGCTTCTGCTCGCCCTCCGCCAGCTTCACCACGGCCTGGGCGAGTTCCTCGGCGCCGGCGCCGCCATCCGCCCAATGCTTGCAGGTGATGGCCTCGACCTGGAGCCTGTCCCGGCACAGTTCCTTCAGCTTGGCGTGCTCGGCGTCGGTGTCGGCGTAGAAGTGGTTGACGCCGATGACGACCGGCAGGCCGAAGCTCCGGACGTTGGCGACGTGGCGGGCGAGGTTGGCGAAGCCCTTCTCCAGGGCCTCGAGGTTCTCGGAACCGAGTTCCTTCTTCGAGACGCCGCCATGCATCTTGAGGGCGCGCACGGTGGCGACGATCACCACCGCCGAGGGCTTCAGACCGGCCTGCCGGCACTTGATGTCGATGAATTTCTCGGCGCCGAGATCCGCGCCGAAGCCGGCCTCGGTGACGACGTAGTCGCCGAGCTTGAGGCCGGCGCGGGTGGCGATGACCGAGTTGCAGCCGTGCGCGATGTTGGCGAACGGGCCGCCATGGATGAGGGCGGGGTTGCCCTCCAGGGTCTGGACGAGGTTCGGCTGAAGCGCGTCCTTGAGCAGCACCGTCATGGCGCCGGTCGCCTTCACGTCGGCCAGCGTCACCGGCTTGCGGTCGCGGGTCTCGGCGATGACGATGCGGCCGAGCCGCGCCTCCAGATCGTCGAGATCGCGCGCGAGGCAGAACACCGCCATGACTTCCGACGCCACGGTGATGTCGAACCCGTCCTCGCGCGGGAAGCCGTTGGCGACGCCGCCGAGCGATTGGGTGATCGAACGCAGGGCCCGGTCGTTCATGTCGACCACGCGGCGCCAGTGGATGCGGCGGACATCGATGTTGAGCTCGTTGGCCCAGTAGACGTGGTTGTCGATGAGGGCGGCGGCCAAGCTATGGGCCGACGTGATGGCGTGGAAGTCGCCGGTGAAGTGCAGGTTGATCTGCTCCATCGGCACGACCTGGGCCTTGCCGCCGCCGGCCGCGCCGCCCTTCATGCCGAAGCAGGGACCCAGCGACGGCTCGCGCAGGCACATCACGGTCTTCTTGCCGATGCGGTTGAGCGCGTCGCCAAGGCCCACCGTCGTGGTGGTCTTGCCCTCGCCAGCCGGGGTCGGGCTGATGGCGGTGACGAGGACCAGCTTGCCCTCGGGCTTGCCCTCGAGGCCCTTGATGAAGCCGTGGTCGATCTTGGCGATGTGCCGACCGTAATTGTGGAGCGCGTCCTCCGGGATGCCGATCTTGGCGGCGACCTCGGTGATCGGCTTCAGGGTCGCCGCGCGGGCGATCTCGATGTCTGACGGCATGCCTCGTCTCTCCCGATTTTTTTCTTCGCGCCGAAGCGCGCGTTTGGCGTGTGCGGTTCCGGCACCGTGAGGCGCGCGCGGAACCGCACTGTGTTCGATCACACCAGTTTGATGGAAGGGGCAAGGAAAAGCGCTTGGGAAATTTTCAACGCGCGGACAAAATTTCGTTTGGGATCAGCGGTCCCGCAACCGGTCCCAATCCTTCCACCGGTCGGAGTCCTTCAACTGATCATGGCCGTGGCCGTGTAGCCGGCCTGGGTCAGGATTTCGGCCACGGTTCGGCTGTGCTCGCGGGTGGTGACGGCGACGCGGCCGTGGTCGAGGTCCACCGCCACCCGGGCATCGGGGTCGAGGCGCAGGATCGCCCGCCGCACGGCCTCGGCACAGCCGTCGCAAGTCATCCCGTCCACCTGGATCAGCAGATCCGATTGTCTCGTGTCCATGGGCCTTGGGACCTTTCCGCGTCGCGCGCCCCGGCGGCCATGTTGATCCGGCGCGGAGGCGATGCAAGCGCGGAGGCGGAAAGCTCAGGTCACACAGGGGAAAAATCGCCGTGGGCCACGGGCCGTGCGTCTTGTGAGGACCCGGCGTCTCGGCGACAAAGAGCATTCAGGCCGGCGCCGTCCCGCGGCACCGGCCTCGAAATCGCAGATGCGTTCTGAGGTGAGATCATCCCGATGGCCCGGATCGTCGGCCGGCGTGGCGGCCCGTGGGTCCTTGGTGTCCTGGGACTCGGCGCCCTGGTGCCGTTGTCCGTCTATGCCCCCCTCAGCGGTGCGTTCGCACTGGCCACGGCCGCTGGTGCCGGCGCCCTCCTCGCCCATCGCCGGGCGAAGGTCCTGGCCGCCCGCTGCGACAAGCTCTCGGGCGAGGTCGATGTGCTGTCCCAGCGCCTCCTGCGTCTCGAATCCGTGACCCGCCTCATCGCCGAGCAGCAGGTGCGCGCCAATGGGGCCGGTCCCGACGCGAAGGCCGGTGCCGACACGGCGGCGCTGGCCGCCGGCGTCGAGGAGGTCACCGCCGAGATCGGTCTCCTCAGCGGCATCGTGCGCGAACTCGCCGCCGTGGTCGCGGCGCAGGACGGAGAGATCGCCGGCCTGAAGGTGGTGCCCGTGCCCCCGGCGCCCAAGCCGCTGCCCGTCGCCCCCGAGATCGTCGTGGTTCCCCGGCAAGGGCCGCCTCCGGCCGCGCCGTGGACGCCGCGACCTCTCGATGTGGCCGCCCGCGCGGTTGCGTCGCGCGAGGCGGCCCGCGAAGGCGCGATCCTGGCGGCCTTCGACGGGATCGGCCTCGAGGTCCACCTCCAGCCCGTGGTCTCCCTGCCGCAGCGCAAGGTGATCTCCTACGAGGCGGTGGCGCGCCTGCGCGTTGCCGGTCCGGGCGATCTCCCGTCCGGCGACCTCCTGGCGCCCGACGCCTTCCTGCCCATCCTCGAGCGCCACGGCCGAACCACCGACCTCGATCGCCGGATGCTCCAGCGCACGGCCACGGTGGCGCGCCATCTGGCCGGACGCGGCAGCCGGGCGGCCGTCGCCTACGGCCTGTCGCCGCTCTCCCTGTTCGAGCCCGGCTTCCTGCGGTCCCTGGGCCGACTCGTGGCCGACGAGCCCGAACTCGCCGGCCGCCTCGTCGTGGCCCTGCCGCAGACGAGCTGGCGCAGCCTCGATGCCGAGCAGGCCGGAGCCCTGGCCGACCTGCGCGATGCCATCGGCTTCACCCTCGACCGGCCGGTGGACCTGCGCCTCGATCCGTCCGCCCTGGCCGATCGCGGCGTGAGCCAGGTGAAGGTGCCCGCCGACATGCTCCTGCGGCCCGGCACCCATCAGGCCATGCCCGACCTCGCGCTCGAGGATCTCGTCGCTGCCCTGGGCCGGGCCGGCATCCAGCTCGTCGCCGACCGCGTCGAGCGCGAGACCGACGTGCCGGATCTCATCGACCTCAACGTGCCGAGAGCGCAGGGGACGGTGTTCGCCCCCGCCCGCGCCGTGCGCGCCGAGGTGCTGGCCGCCCCGCCGCCGGCGCCCGAGCCGGCCCCGTCGGCGGGCGACGAGCCCGAGCCGCCGCCCCAGCGTCGCCCGTTCCGGGATTTTTTGCGACGGGCCGGTTAGGGGCCCGCCCGATCCGCCAGCGTTGATTTCACCCGCGTCCACGCCTAACCGGGCGGCGAACCATACCCCGACGCCGCAGGCCCCCGCATGACCGACACCGTGCCCACGATCCCAGGGCTCAACGCCATCGCCGACCGCTTCGACGTGATCCTGTGCGATGTCTGGGGCGTGCTGCACGATGGCGTGCGTGCCCATGCCGGCGCGGGCGAGGCCCTGATCCGATTCCGTGGCCTGCCCGGTGGGACGCGTCCGCGCCGGGTGGTGCTGGTCTCCAACGCGCCCCGCCCCTGGGCCGGGGTCCAGGCGATTCTCGACGGATACGGCGTGCCGCGCGAGGCCTACGACGCCATCCTGACCTCGGGCGATCTCACCCGCAGCCTCCTCGCCCAGACGCCGGGCGCGCGCATCCATCATCTCGGGCCGGAGCGCGACGCGCCGATCTTCGACGGCCTCGACATCCGCCGCGTCACCGCCGGGGAGGCGGAGGCGATCGTCTGTACCGGCCTGTTCGACGACACCCGGGAGACGGCCGACGATTATCGCCCGGCCCTGGAGGAGTGGCGCGCCCGCGACGTGCCGATGATCTGCGCCAACCCCGACCTCGTGGTCGAGCGCGCCGGATTGCTGATTCCCTGTGCCGGCCTCATCGCCGAGGCCTATGCGGCGCTCGGCGGCCGGGTCACCTATGCGGGCAAGCCGTATCGGCCCGTCTACGCGGCGGCCCTCGACATGGCCGGCGCCCTCGACGGCCTCGCGGCACCGGCGCCCGCGCGGGTTCTGGCCGTGGGCGATGCCCTGCGCACGGACATCGCCGGTGCATCGGCGTTCGGACTCCCGAACCTCCTCGTCGCGCGCGGCATCCATGCCGAGGAACTGGGGCTCGCGGCCGAGGCGGCCGCCCTCGGCGACGTCGCCGAATGGCTCGGCCGTCAGGCCGTGCGGCCGGACGCCATCATCGAGCGTCTCGTCTGGTAGACGTGTTCAGGCGAACATCGCGTCGATGGCGTCCTGTGCCGTCGCCGGTCCGTTGATCTGCGGTCCGTTGAGGATCAGCAGCTCGCTGCGCACGCGGCGCTCGACCTCTTCCGGATCGATGCCGCCCTCGTCGCGGGCCTTCACGGCTGAGGCGAAGCGCGACAGGCGGCTCTCCAGCTGGCGCAGGGCCTCGACGACCTTGGTGATCCGCTGGCCGGTGATGTCCTGGAAGGTGCAGGCCTCGAAGATGTCGTTCATCCGCGCCTCGACGGCGGGGCGATAGTTCTTGTCGTCCGGCAGGCCGAGGATCTCCTCGGCCGCGTTCATGATCGAGTTCGTCGCCCCCGCCGTCGCCGCCACCACGCAGCCGAGTTCCTCGTGGGCCATGGGCAGACGATCACGCGTCAGCTCGTTGGCCCGCAGGGCGGCGATCTCGGTGCGAAGATGCGCGATGTAATCTGCGATCTCTACGAGCTCCCGAACCAGGGACGGTTTCTCCGGCGCGGTGTTCGCCTTGCGCGCCCTGTTTGCGAGTGCCATCGACTCCCGCCTCCCCTGTGCCGTTCGTTCACGCGACGTGTTGGCGTGTGTGCGCCTCGGGCGACCCCCGCGCGATCCGCTCCGGATGGCGGGGGCATTCGTATCAACGCGACACGGCCGGGCCGAGACGCGAACCGACTGATCGGCGCCCGCGTCAGGCGCCGCAGACCGCCTCGATCTTGCTCTTGAGCGTCGCGGCGTTGAAGGGCTTGACGATGTAGTTGTTCACGCCGGCCTTCTTGGCGGCGATGACGTTCTCGGTCTTCGACTCGGCGGTGACCATGATGAACGGCGTGGTGCGCAGGGCCTCGTCGGCCCGCACGTGGCGCAGCAGCTCGTAGCCCGTCATCGGCTCCATGTTCCAGTCGGAGATCACGAGGCCGTACTTGCGGTTCTTGAGGCGAGCGAGGGCGGCGGTACCGTCGGAGGCGTCGTCGACCTCTTCGAAACCGAGCTGCTTCAGGAGGTTGCGGATGATACGGACCATCGTCTGATAATCATCGACGACGAGGATCGGCATGCCGAGATCGAGGGCCATGGATGCGTGTGCTCCGTCAGGTCGAGGCCGATGCGCTCACGCCGCGGCGGCTCGGGATTGGGCCGGGGCAAATCGATGTTCGTGCCCCTTGATCGTGAAACTACGGCCCATCGACTTGCGAAGCGGTTAACTGCGGCGTCGTGTCGGCATCCCGGAGCGAGGCGTGCCGGTGCGGGGCGTGGTCGTCGCTTGACCCTCCCGGCGGATTTCGACAGGTTCCGCCGCCGACGCGGCGCGTCGGACCCGCGTCCACCGAGCCACAGCACCGTTAGGATAAGATGCCGCCCGGCGACAGGACAGCCTTGCCGGACCCGATTCCCGCGCCGGGCCGGCGTTTCACGGTCTGTCGCGAGGATGAGCCCGTGCCATCGGCCATCGCCGGCGCCATCGCGGCCATCGGCAATTTCGACGGCGTCCATTTCGGGCATCGCGCCCTCATCGCCGCCGTGCGCGAGACCGCCGCCGAGGCCGGCCGGCCGGCCGTGGCCCTGACCTTCGAGCCGCATCCGCGGGCGTATTTCGCGCCGCATCTGCCGATGTTCCGTTTGTCCGACGCGGCGGCCAAGGAGCGGGTGTTCGCCCATCTCGGCCTCGACGGCCTCATCGTGCGCCGCTTCGATGCGGTGCTGGCGGGGACCGGCGCACGGGCTTTCGTCGAGTCCCTGCTCGTGCGCGACCTCGGCCTCTCGGGCGTCGTCGTCGGCCACGACTTCCATTTCGGCCGCGGGCGCGAGGGCACGCCGGCCGTCCTGGCCGACCTGTGCGCGGGCGCAGGCCTGAGCTGCCGCGTCATCCCACCCGTATCCCTGCCACCCGTTTCCCCGGAGGATGCGATGGAGCCGGTCTCATCGAGTGCGATCCGCACGGCCCTGGCCGAGGGCGACGTCGCCCGGGCCAACGCGCTGCTCGGCTATCGCTGGTTCGTTTCGGGGAATGTGCAGCACGGGGACAAGCGCGGGCGCACCCTCGGCTACCCCACGGCCAATGTCGCGCTTCCCGCCTGCGGTCTCGCGCACGGGATCTACGCCGTGCGGGCGGCCCTGCCCGACGGCGGCCTGCGGGACGGGGTTGCGAGCTACGGCCGCCGGCCGACCTTCGACGACGGGGCGCCCCTTCTCGAGGTCAACCTGTTCGATTTCTCCGGCGACCTCTACGGCCAGGCCATCACGGTGGAATTTCTGGGCCATATCCGTGGCGAGGAGCGCTTCGAGTCGGCCGAACACCTCATCGCCCGCATGGATATCGACGCGGCAGAGGCGCGCGCGATCCTCGCCGCCGACACCGTCCCGTCCATGCTGTAGGCTTTTGGTCCCGTCTCGACGGGGCAGGCGATCGGGGCCCGCTCGTCCGTCCGGCGGTTTCGACGCGGCACCCCGTACCGATCACGGTTCATTAACCATCCGGGCGCATTCTCTCGCTCATCCCGGACGCGGCTTCGCTCCACGGCCGGAGGAAACCACGAGGCCGGGACGGATGACGCCGGATGTACGCGCATCCGTCTCCCGGCTCCCGTGGTCATGATGTCGGGATGCGACGCCCCGGGCAGACCCTCTCAGTTTCGCCGAAGTTCGGGAGCTCACTCGGACACACGGATCGGGCTCCCGCCGGAGCCGCGACCTTCCGCTCACGAAGCAGGTACCCCGATGGTCAAAACTCTGATGGTCGTCCTGACGGTTGTCGTTGTCCTTGCCCTCGCCGCCGCCGTGCGGGTAGTGCTCCTGCCGTTCCGGAGCATCCGGACCCTGGCACGCCGGCGCCTCGCCGCCGCCTGAAACCCGCGCGCGGTCACAATTCGGGACCGGCGGGTCGCGGCCCCTACAGCTTCGTCGGATTCGCGGCCAACCGCCGGGCGGCGACCTGAAGACCGGCATGATCGCGGCTGCCGCTCAGGGCGTAGGCCGTGCGGCCGACGATCCAATAGGCGGTCTCGCCATCGCCGGGACTCGCCACCTCGCCCTCGCCCGGACCGGCCTTGCCGCCCTGGGTCGCGAACAGGGAGAGTTCGCCCAGGGCCCCGGCATCGATCACCACCTCGACGCCCGTGCCGTTCCGGGCGGGTACGATCTGCACGTCGCGCACGGTCCAGTCGCCCGGGAGATCCGGGAGGGCGATGCCCGTGGCCCCGGCGATCCCGGTGCGGTCGTAGGTGGTGGTGCGCTGCGCGGCCAGCCGCCCCCGGATCTGCGCCGCCTCGCGGGCGTTGCGGGCGTCGGCCACCAGGGTCGGATCCACCGGAGCCGCGAAGGTGTCGGGCACGCCGAGCAGGAAGCTGTCCGAATGGGCGAGCCACCCGGCGCCCACCAGCAGGGCGATCACGGCGGCGCGGCGCAGACGGTCGCCGACACGGCGCCAGGCCAGGGACCGGTCGAGGCGTCGGGCCGCGGCGCGGTTTCGCTCCGGCCCCGGACCGGGCATCCGGGCGAAGGCCTCGCGCAGGGCATCGCGATCGTGCATCTCGGCCATGACCCGGGCCGCGATCTCGGGATTGCGCCCGAGGTGGGCCTCCACGTCGAGGCGTCGCATCACGTCGAGCTGCCCGTCGACGAAGGCGGTGAGATCGGTGTCTGTGATCGGGTCGACCATCGCTGTCGCTTCCATTCGGTTCTGGCCTGCGCCTCGGCGCCGATGGTCTTCCGGCCAGATCGGTCGGTCCGTCACCGCGATGGCGACGCCTTCGGCTCTGTTTCGGGGACGGCGAGCCTATCACGGGACCCGAAAGACCCCGTTGACGACGCACCGACCCTTGTCCTTCGATTTTCATGGGCCTGGATGATCGGCCCGGAAACCCGATCCGGCCCGCTGCCGGGCCCTGTCCTGGTACGGACTTCTCCGGGGGCCGATCAGCTCTTTCCCGCGGCCCGTCCGCCGAGCCCGGCGCCCGCGCTCGCCTCAGCCTGCTGGGGCACCAGACGCAGGCGCGGACGCTCCGGCGGCGGGCGGCTCTGCTGATCCGGGGGGGCGCGCTCGCCCTCCTCGAACGCCCTGAGGGCGGCACGGCCGCGGCCCAGCCGCGACATCAGGGTGCCGATGGGGATGCCGAGGACCGCGGCGGCATCAGCGTAGGCCATGCCTTCCAGGGTCACGAGATGAAGGGCGGCGCGCTGCTCTTCCGGCAGGGTGAGGAAGGCGCGGCGGATCTGGGCGAGGCGGACCTGCGCCTCCTGGGCCGGCTGGGCGACCTCCTCGCTCATCTGCACCAGGGCATCGGCGTGGCGCGATTCCACGCGCCGGCGGCGCTGCTCGTCGATGAAGACGTTGTGCAGCACCGTCATCATCCAGGTGCGCAGGTTGGTGTTCGGCCGGTGGATCTGACCGGATTCGAGGGCGCGCACCAGGGCATCGTGCACGAGGTCGTCGGCCCGCAGGCTGTCGCGGGTCAGCGATCGCGCGTAGCGCCGCAGGGGCACCATGAGATCGACGATGGAGGTGGCGGAGCCGGGCCGGATCGGTTCGGTCGTCATGAGAGTACAACGCGCGAAGCGGCGGGATTAATCCCGTCCGCCCGCGAATGTCGCCGTGCCCGCGCGTGCCGCCCCGATCGACGGGACATTCCTACCGGCGGGCCATTCTCACTGATAGGTCGCCTGGAGGTTCAGACTGCAGGTCCGCCCGACCTGATCGTAGGTCTCGGCGAGCCAGGCCTGGGCCGCGCCCCGGCCCTTGTCGCGCAGGCGCTCGAACACCCGCCAGCGCGCGTCGAGGCGCGAGGAGGCCTGATAGTCGTCGAGCGCCCCGGTGCCGTCGATGCGATGGACGTATTGCGACTTGTAGCCGCCCTGGCCGAGCACGCCCTCCGCGATGAGGCCGTCGAGAAAATCGATGGCGCGCAATTCGCGCATGAGGTTGGCGTTGAAGGTGATCTCGTTGAGCCGGTCCTGGATCTCCTGCTGCGTGCGCGGGGTCTCGCGCCGCTCCACCGGATTGATCTGCACGAGGAGGATGTCGCGGGTCTCCGCCCCCCGATACAGGGGATAGAGCGGCGGGTTGCCGAGGTAGCCGCCATCCCAGTAGGGCACGCCGTCGATCTCGACGGCCTGGAACACCGTCGGCAGGCAGGCCGAGGCCATGAGGTGGTCGACCTTCAGATCCGCGCGCTCGAAGACCGCGAGCTTACCGGTCCAGACATTGGTGGCCGACACGAACACGGCCGCCGTCTCGGCCTTGCGCAGGCGCTCGAAATCCACCTGTGCGGCGAGCGCCTTGCGCAGGGGATTGTAGTTGAGCGGGTTCGACGCGTAGGGGCTGGTCTTGATCACCCGGCCCCAGAACTCGACGACGGGATTGTCCTTCCACAGGGCGAAGAGACCGTTCAGGGCCCCGCGCTGGGCTGGCCAGAGATCGCTGTCGAGGCTCACTTCGCGCCAGAATTTCTCCAGGGCTGTGCGCGCGCCGTCGGGGCCACCCTCGAGCCAGCCGTCGACCATCACCACGGCGTTCATGGCCCCGGCACTGGCCCCCGTGATCGCCTCGAAGCCGAGGCGCCCGTCCTCGATCAGTGCGTCGAGGACGCCCCAGGTGAAGGCGCCGTGCGCACCGCCGCCCTGCAGCGCCAGGGCGACGGTCTTCTCCGCGCGCGGGCCGGCGAGCACGCGCGTCGGCGCGGTGGCATGATCCGGGCACGAGCCACCTGGGCCGATATCGGCCGGCGAATCGATGGGTGCTTGCTGGTTCGCGTCGAGCATGGGGCCTCCAGGACGGATGGTGCACCGCAATATATGATGCGACAGGGCAACAATCGGGCCGGGATGCGCCGGGTTCCCTCATGCGGACGCAGTGCAGCCATCCATCGACCGTCGGGATGAACTCGACATCTCGCCCTGGATCGGACATGGGATGGGGCTGACAAGAGACCAGCGCCCCTTGATCACCGACGGCGCGGGCTTGACGCCCGCCCACCGTCATCTCAGCTGAATGGTTGAGAGCGTAGACGAGAGGGCGTCGTGGACGCCACCGGCCGGATCGCCTGGCCGGGCCAGACGGCGCCCTCGCAGACGGAAGGCCGCCGAGCCGGCGGAGGTTCCGGGAGCGCACGGATCAACGATGGAAGCCATGGACGCGACCCCCGCCAACCCGATCAGCGGCACTGCCCCCGAGATCGCCGGTCCCAGCCCCCGCCACCGCACGGTCGGCGTCATGGTCGGGTCCGGGGAGGGCGCCGTCATGGTCGGCGGCGGTGCCCCCATCGTCGTGCAGTCGATGACCAACACCGACACCGCCGATATCGACGGTACAGTAGCGCAGGTGGCTCAGCTCGCGCGCGCCGGCTCGGAGCTCGTGCGCATCACCGTCGATCGCGACGAGGCGGCCGTGGCGGTGCCGAAGATTCGCGAGCGCCTCGACCGCATCGGCATCCACGTGCCCCTGGTCGGCGACTTCCACTACATCGGCCACAAGCTCCTCGCCGACCATCCGGCCTGCGCCGAGGCGCTCGCCAAGTACCGGATCAACCCGGGCAATGTCGGCTTCAAGGAGAAGAAGGACACGCAGTTCTCGACCATCGTCGAGCAGGCGATCCGCTACGGCAAGACCGTGCGCATCGGCGCCAACTGGGGCTCCCTCGACGAGGCGCTCCTGACCCACCTCATGGACGAGAACGCCAAGCTCCCACGGCCCATCGACGCCCGCGCGGTGATGCGCGAGGCCATGGTGCGCTCGGCGCTCTCCTCGGCCGAGCGCGCCGTGGAACTCGGCCTGCCGAAAGACCGGATCATCCTCTCGGCCAAGGTCTCGGCGGTGCAGGACCTCATTGCCGTCTACCGCGAGGTGGCGCGCCGCTCGGACTTCGCCATCCATCTCGGCCTCACCGAGGCCGGCATGGGTTCGAAGGGCCTCGTCGCCGCCTCGGCCGCCATCGGCGTGCTGCTGCAGGAAGGCATCGGCGACACCATCCGCTATTCGTTGACACCGGAGCCGGGCGGCGACCGCACCGTCGAGGTGAAGGCCGCGCAGGAACTCCTGCAGACCATGGGATTTCGGACGTTCGTACCGCTCGTGGCCGCCTGCCCGGGCTGTGGACGCACCACCTCCACGACCTTCCAGGAACTCGCCCGCGACATCCAGAACTGGATCGTCACGTCGATGCCCGAGTGGAAGAAGGCCTATCCGGGCGTCGAGGGTCTCAACGTCGCGGTGATGGGCTGCATCGTCAACGGTCCGGGCGAATCGAAGCACGCCGATATCGGCATCTCGCTCCCCGGCACCGGCGAGACCCCCACCGCCCCCGTCTTCATCGACGGCAAGAAGGCCATGACCCTGCGCGGGCCGACCCTCGCCAAGGATTTCGAGACCGTGGTGACCGACTACATCGAGCGCCGCTTCGGCTCCGGCGCCCGCAGCGCCGCGGAGTAATCTGCTTCGCAGCCCCTTCGGCGGCACGCGCCATGCCTGTTGGCCGAACGGCGATCCTCGGCAGGTTGCCGTTCTCGCGTGCTGCGCTGCGTGATAGCGTGAACGTAGACTAGTCCCTGCCGCCCGACACCGTCGGGACCGGCCCCGCCGTTCTTCGTGCGCTCCCGAGGGGACCTTGCGAAAGAACCGGGTTCGCAACACGTCGCGATCGAGCCGCATGACGCAATCCGCCATTCCGAGCGCGCCCGGTCCCACCCCCGAGGGCGGGGACCCTTCCGCGCCGGGCATCGAAACGGAGACGGGCCGCGCCCACGCGCCCGCCAGCCTGTGGACCCTGGTGCTCGGCTCCATCGGCGTCGTCTACGGCGATATCGGGACGAGCCCGCTCTACGCTTTCCGCGAGGCCCTGGTCTCGGCCCGCGCCGACGGCATTCTCCTGCGCGAGGAGGTGCTCGGCGTCGCCTCCCTGATCCTGTGGGCTCTGCTCCTCATCGTCACCATCAAGTACGTCGTCATTCTCATGCGGATGGACAACAACGGCGAGGGCGGCATCCTCTCGCTCATGGCCCTGGCCCGCTCGGCCCTCGGCGGCTCGCGCATCGTGTTCATGTTCGGCCTGCTCGGGGCCTCGCTGTTCTACGGCGACGCCATCATCACCCCCGCCATCTCGGTGCTGTCGGCGGTGGAGGGGCTGAAACTCGTCACCCCGGCCTTCGAGGCCTACGTGCTGCCCATCACCATCGCGATCATCGTGCCGCTGTTCCTCATCCAGAACCGGGGGACGGGGAAGGTCGCGACCTTCTTCGGACCGGTGATGGCCGTGTGGTTCGCCGCCATGGCGCTCGCCGCCCTGCCGCACATCTATGCGACGCCGGACGTGTTCTGGGCCATCAACCCGTACTACGCCCTGCATTACCTGCTCGGCCACGGCACCGGCGCCCTGGTGGCGCTGGGCGCGGTGTTCCTCGCGGTGACGGGCGCCGAGGCCCTGTTCGCCGATCTCGGGCATTTCGGCCGCCGGCCGATCCAGATCGCGTGGCTCTACCTCGTGGCGCCGTGCCTCGTGCTCAACTATTTCGGCCAGGCCGCCCTGGTGCTGGCGAAACCCGATACGACCGATCCGTTCTTCCAGCTCGTGCCCGAATGGGGCCTGCTGCCCATGGTACTGCTCGCCACCGCCGCCACGGTGACGGCGAGCCAGGCGGTGATCACCGGTGCCTTCTCCCTGTCGCGGCAGGCGATCCAGCTCGGCCTCCTGCCACGCCTGGAGATCCGCCACACCTCGGAATCGCATTCGGGGCAGATCTACCTGCCGCAGATCAACGCGCTCCTCATGGTCGGCGTGGTGATCCTGGCGATCCTGTTCCGCTCTTCCGCCGCCCTCGCCTCGGCCTACGGCATCGCCGTCACCGGCACGATGCTGATCACCGCGAGCCTCGCCTTCCTGGTGCTGTGGAAGACCTGGAAGTGGTCGCCGCTCGCCGCCGGCCTCGCGATCCTGCCGTTCGCCGCCCTCGAATTCCTGTTCCTCCTGTCGAACCTGCTCAAGGTGTTCGAGGGTGGCTACGTGCCCCTGCTGTTCGCCGGCGCCCTCATCGTCGTGATGTGGACCTGGGTGCGCGGAGTGGCGATCCTCATCAACAAGACCCGCAAGACCGACGTGCCGCTCGCCGAACTCGTCGGCATGCTGGAGAAGAGCCCGCCCCACCACGTGCGCGGCACGGCGGTGTTCCTCACGAGCGACCCCTACATCGCGCCGGCGGCCCTGCTGCACAATCTCAAGCACAACAAGGTGCTGCACGAGAAGAACGTGGTGCTCACGGTGGAAACCGTGGACACGCCCCGCGCCCGCGCGGCCGACCGCGTCCGCATCGAGCCCATCGGCCCGCACTTCTCCAAGGTGGTGATGAAGTTCGGCTACATGGAATCGCCCAACATCCCCCGGACCCTGACGCTCCTGAAGAAGCAGGGCTTCAAGTTCGACATCATGGCGACCTCGTTCTTCCTGTCCCGGCGCTCCATCCGACCGGCGGCCCATTCGGGCATGCCGCTGTGGCAGGACCGGATCTTCATCACGCTCGCCAAGAACGCCAACGACGCCACGGACTTCTTCCAGATTCCCACGGGGCGCGTGGTGGAAGTCGGGACCCAGGTGACGGTGTGAAGGCCGGCGCCCGACCCGTCTCCTGAGAGAATAACCTTGCAAATCCGGAATCAGATTCCATAAATGCAAGGATGATTGAGCGTCGCGTCGCGAACGACCTCCGACAGGCCCTCGGGCAATCGCCCGCCGTGGCCCTGCTCGGCCCGCGTCAGGTCGGCAAGACGACGTTGGCCCTCGACATCGGCGACGAGCGACCGTCCGTCTATCTCGACCTCGAAGCACCGTCCCACCGGGCCAAGCTCGCCGAACCCGAGCTTTACCTCGCCGGTCACGCGCACGCCCTCGTCATCCTCGACGAGGTCCACCGAGCGCCCGAACTGTTTCAGTCCCTGCGCGGCCTGATCGATCGCGGCCGCCGAATGGGCCTGCGGACGGGGAGGTTTCTGCTCCTCGGCTTCGCCTCCGTCGATTTGCTGAAGCAATCCGGGGAGAGTCTGGCCGGTCGCATCGCCTATCTCGAAATGTGTCCCGTGGATGGCCTCGAAGTGCCGGTTGGAGAGGTCGAGCGCCTCTGGATCAGGGGCGGCTTTCCCGACAGCTATCTGGCCGCGAGCGACCGGATCAGCCAGTCCTGGCGGCAGGACTTCATCCGGACCTATCTCGAGCGCGACGTTCCCCTGTTCGGGCCGCGCATCCCGGCCGAGACCCTGCGCCGTCTCTGGACCATGCTGGCTCATCGCCAGTCGGGCCTTCTCAATGCGTCCGACCTTGCTCGAGCGCTCGGCGTCGATGGCAAGACCGTGGCCTCCTACCTCGATCTCCTCGTCGATCTGCTGCTGGTGCGACGGCTGGAACCCTGGCACGCCAACATCGGCAAGCGCCTCGTCAAGTCGCCGCGCCTCTACATCCGCGACAGTGGTCTGGTCCACACGCTCCTGGGCCTCGGCACGCGGGAGGATGTCCTCGGTCACCCCGTGGCCGGTGCGAGTTGGGAGGGGTTCGTCATTGAGACGCTGATCGCGACAGCGCCCGCCGGAACGCAGGCGAACTTCTATCGCACGGCGGCGGGCGCGGAGGTCGATCTCGTCCTGACACTGCCGGGGCGGAAGCCCTGGGCCATCGAAATCAAGCGCAGCCTCAGCCCCAGCGTCGAGCGCGGCTTTCATCACGCCTGCGAGGATCTCGATCCCGAGCGCCGCATCCTCGTCTACCCGGGTACGGAGGCCTATCCGCAGGCGGAGGGCATCACGGTCATGCCGCTTCACGAGGCCGGCCGGGCCTTGCTCCAGGCTGCGTAGCTCCGATTCTCACACGTCCCGGTCGTACCGAAAAGCATCGGGCACCCGGGGCATGGCGATGCGCTCGTAGAAGGTGATGGCGTCGGGGGCGGCCGTCAGCAGGAGCGAGGCCTGCGGGCCGACGGCCGTGCGGGTCGCGGCGATCAGGCCCTGGCCGATGCCGAGCCCCTGCGCGGACGCGCACACGGCGAGATCCGACAGATAGGCGCAGAACGAAAAGTCGGTGAGGGTTCGCGCCACCCCCACGAGGGCGCCCTCGCGGCGGGCGGTGACGACGAGGTCGGCCGCCGCCAACATCCGGGACAATCGCGAAACATCGTCGGCGGGACGGCGCGGCGCCAATCCCGACTCGACGAGGACGCGGCGGAACTCCGCCACGTCGAGGTCCGGCTCGATGCCGTAAGCTGTCTCTGCCATGGGGATGGGCATGGGCTCAGGCGGCGAAGGCGCCGTGGCAGTGCTTGTACTTCTTGCCCGAGCCGCACGGGCAGGGCTCGTTGCGCGCGACCCGGCCCCACGTCGTGGCGTCCGTGGGGTCGCGCTCGAGGACGGCCGTGTCCGTGGGCATCGCCTGCGCGGCGTAGCCGTAGGCCGGCCCGGCCCCGCCGTCGCTGCCCGTGCCGCGACCCGAAAAGTCCATCTCGTTCTCGCCGGTGACGGGATCGAGGTGCTGGGCGAACATCGGCGGGAGGGCGGGCGAGGCGAACGGCGTCTCCTCGGACGCGGGGTCCTCGTACATGATCTCGATGCGCGCGAGCTGCTGGGTCACCTGCTCGCGGAGCGAACCGACGAGGCCGTTGAACAGGTCGAACGCCTCCGACTTGTACTCGTTCAGCGGATCGCGCTGGGCCACACCGCGCCAGCCCACCACCTGGCGCAGGTGGTCGAGGGTGACGAGGTGCTCGCGCCAGAGATGGTCGAGGGTCTGCAGGAGCACCTGCTTCTCGACATAGGTCATCACCTCGGGCGTGTTCTTCTCCGTGCGCGCCGCGTAGGCGTCGTCGGCGGCTTGGCGCAGGCGGTCGCGCATCTCCTCGTCGGCGATGCCCTCCTCCTTGGCCCAATCCTCCACCGGCACGTCGAGGTTGAGCACCGTCTGGACGCGCTCGCGCAGACCCTCGACGTCCCACTGCTCGGCATAGGCGTTCTCGGGGACGTGGACCGCGACGAGATCGTCGACGACGCCGTGGCGCATCTCGTCGACGGTGTCGCGCACGCTGTCCTGGCCCATGAAGTCGCGACGCTGCTCGAACACCACCTTGCGCTGGTCGTTCATGACGTTGTCGTACTTGAGCACGTTCTTGCGCATGTCGAAGTTGCGCGCCTCGACCTTCTGCTGCGCCTTCTCGATGGCCTTGTTGATCCAGGGGTGGATGATCGCCTCGCCCTGCTCGAGGCCCAGCCGCGTCAGCATCCCGTCCATGCGGTCGGACCCGAAGATCCGCATGAGGTCGTCCTGGAGCGACAGGTAGAATTTCGAGCGGCCGGGGTCGCCCTGGCGGCCGGAGCGGCCGCGCAGCTGGTTGTCGATGCGGCGGGATTCGTGACGCTCGGTGCCGATGATGTAGAGGCCGCCCGGCAGGGCCTTCTTGCGGCCCGCTTCCGGATCGGCCGGCTCGCCCGAGGCCAGCACCTTCTCGCGGTACTCGGCGATCTCGGCCTTGATCGCCTCGATCCTGGCCTCGCGCTCCGCGCCTTCGGGGATGCCCGCGAGCTCCTTCTCGACGCGCATCTCAACGTTGCCGCCGAGTTTGATGTCGGTGCCGCGCCCGGCCATGTTGGTCGCGATGGTGATGGCGCCGGGCACGCCGGCCTCCGCCACGATGTAGGCCTCCTGCTCGTGGAAGCGGGCGTTGAGCACGGCGAAGCGCTTCGTCACCCGGCCCTCGCGCGCAGCGGCGTAGACGTCGGTGAGCGCGTTGAGATCCGAGTAGTCGAGCGGCGTGAAGCCGGCCTTGGTCAGCATCTCGGCCAGATGCTGCGACTTCTCGATGGAGCCGGTGCCGACGAGGATCGGCTGATGGCGTGCATGCGCCTTCTCGATCTCCGCGATGATGCCGTCGTACTTCTCACCCACCGTGCGGTAGACCTCGTCGTCCTCGTCGACGCGCTCGACCTCCTTGTTGGTCGGGATGTCGACCACTTCGAGCTTGTAGATCTCAGCGAACTCGTCGGCCTCCGTCGAGGCCGTGCCGGTCATGCCGGCGAGGTTGGTGTAGAGGCGGAAGTAGTTCTGGAAGGTGATCGAGGCGAGCGTCTGGTTCTCGGGCTGGATCGTGACCCGCTCCTTGGCCTCCAGGGCCTGGTGCAGGCCTTCCGAGTAGCGCCGGCCCTGCATCATGCGGCCGGTGAACTCGTCGATGATCACCACCTCGTCGTTCTTGACGATGTAGTCCTTGTCCAGGGTGAACAGGGTGTGGGCGCGAAGCGCTTGGTTCACGTGGTGGACGAGGGAGACGTTGTGCGCGTCGTAGAGGTCGCCCTCCTTCAGCAGATCCGCTCCGCGTAAAAGGTCCTCGATGAACTCGTTGCCGCTCTCGGTGAGCGAGACCGTGCGCTGCTTCTCGTCGAGGTCGTAATGCTCGCGCTCCAGATGCGGCATCAGCGCATCGACGGAGACGTAGAGTTCCGAGCGGTCGTCCACTGGCCCGGAGATGATGAGCGGGGTGCGCGCCTCGTCGATGAGGATCGAATCGACCTCGTCCACGATCGCGAAATTATGGCCGCGCTGGGCGAGCTGGCCGAGCTCGTACTTCATGTTGTCGCGCAGGTAGTCGAACCCGAACTCGTTGTTGGTGCCGTAGGTGATGTCGCAGGCGTAAGCCGCCTTGCGCTGCTCGTCGTCGAGGCCGTGCACGATGGTGCCGACGGTGAGGCCGAGGAAGCGGTAGACCCGGCCCATCCACTCGGCGTCGCGCGAGGCGAGGTAGTCGTTGACCGTCACCACGTGGACGCCGAGCCCGGACAGCGCGTTGAGGTAGACCGGCAGGGTCGCCACCAAGGTCTTGCCCTCGCCCGTGCGCATCTCGGCGATGCCGCTCTCGTGCAGCACCATGCCGCCGATGAGCTGCACGTCGAAGTGGCGCTGGCCGAGCGCGCGCTTGGCGGCTTCGCGGACGGTGGCGAAGGCGGGAATCAGGATATCGTCGAGGGACTTGCCGGCGGCGAGTTCGCCCTTGAGCATGTCGGTGCGGGCGCGCAGATCCGCGTCGGACAGGCTGGCGAGCTGCGGCTCCAGGGCGTTGATCTCGGCCACACGGGGACGGTAGCCCTTCACGCGCCGGTCGTTGGACGAGCCGAAAATCTTCTTGGCGAGGGCACCGAGCATCGTGAACCTACGGTCGATCGAAAAGCGTGAAGGCGAATGTTGGCCGGGCTTATAGAGGTAAATATTGCCCGACGCATCCGAAAGAGCCGCGCCTGTCGATCGTTGTCGTGAGGTCCCGGGGATCACCGTCGGGGGAGGAAACATGGGCGCCGCGTTCGCGCCGATGCCGTTGAGCTCCCTCCGACCGTGCCCGCCGGGAGCGGTCAGTTGATCTCGCAGAATCCCGCGCCGGAGCCGACGATCCGCCCTTTTTCGCACCAGACCTGCCCCGTACGGGTGTCCCGGACGGATGCGGTCGCGACCGGGGCTGCGGCGATCTGGGCTGCGGCGACCGGGGCGGCCACGGGCGGGGTCGGGCGCGGCATCGCCAGGCTCGCAGCGGGTTCCTCACGCACCGCCGGCTCGGAGCGGATGCTGCCGGTGGCGGTGGGGACGAAGGCGATGCCCGGGCCGCGGCGCCCGCGTGCCTCGGCATCCGAAGCGGCAAGGACCGGGATCGCGCCGAAGAGGATCAAACCAAGGGTGACCGGATTTGCACGCACGCGACATCTCCCCGGAAAAGTCCAATCGAGAGCTTACGGCCGGACCCGTTAACGCCGCCTCGCCGCGACCGCGCGGATGCGACGGATCGGGCCCGCCCTGCTTGCCATCGGGTTCGACGCACGCCACCTGTGTCGGCGCGAAACGCGCGGCCTTTCCGGCCGCCACCGCCTCGCACCGATCCCGGCCATTCAGAAGTCGGGGATGCGGCGGGGTGCCATTCCCGAAGGACGCCGCGATGCCGATCACCCACGCCCTCCTGCGCACCAGCGCCCTCGCGCTGCTCCTGGCCGCCCCCCTGACTGCGGCCCACGCGCAGCAGCCCGCCCTCCCGGCGCCGGCGGCCCCCGCGGCGCCCGTTGCGCCCGAGACGGTGGTGGCGAAGGTGAACGGCGCTCCGATTACCCAGGGCGATCTCGCCATCGCGTCGGACGACCCGGCCCTGTCCCTGCCGGGCGTGGACGACGCGCAGAAGAAGAACCTCCTGGTCGACTACATGATCGACCTCAAGGTCGGCGCGCAGGCCGCCGACGCGGCCAAGGTCGCCGAGGCGCCGGACTTCCAGCGCAAGCTCGCCTATTTTCGCGATAAGCTCCTCCTCGACGAGTACCTCGAGCGCGAGGCCAAGAAGGCGGTGACGCCGGAGGCCGCCAAGGCCCTCTACGAGCAGACCGTGAAGGCGATGAAGCCGGACGAGGAGGTCCATGCCCGCCACATCCTCGTCGACAACGAGGACGACGCGAAGAAGATCGCGGCGCGCATCAAGGGCGGCGAGGACTTCGCCAAGGTCGCGGGCGAGGCCTCGAAGGACCCGGGCTCGAAGGCCGAGGGCGGCGATCTCGGCTGGTTCACCAAGGAGCGCATGGTGGCGCCCTTCGCCGAGGCGGCGTTCAAGCTCAACGCCGGTCAGGTGTCGGACCCGATCAAGACCCAGTTCGGCTGGCACGTCATCAAGGTCGAGGAGAAGCGGGTGAAGCCGGTGCCGACCTTCGCCGAGATGAAGGAGCAGGTCGAACAGTACATCACCCGCAAGACCCAGCAGGATCTCATCCTCAAGCTGCGCGAGGCCGCCAAGGTCGAACGCACGGCCGCCGCCCCCGCCGAGGTGAAGGGCGAGCCCAAGAAGCCCTGAGGCGGCACCCCGGAAACGGTGCCGCCGTCCGTCACGGGCGGCGCCGTTTCAGGGAGGCGCTCGTTTGTGGTTGCGCTTGGCCCCCGGATCGGCTGTGACTGCGGCCGTCGAATCGAGGGGGCAGCATGTCGGGTGGTCACGGTGGCGGTGGGAGTTCCAACAAGCGCGTGGCGCTGCTGATCTCGGTGCTGGCGCTGTTCCTGGCGCTCGCCGAGACCCTGGCCAAGGGCGCGCAGACGGAGGCGCTCAGCGCCAACGTCGAATCGTCGAACCAGTGGGCCTACTTTCAGGCCCGCACCATCCGCGGCACGATTCTCAAGACCGCCGACGAGACCCTGGCCCTGCTGCCGCCGGACGCCGCGAATTCGGAAGCGATCAAGGCCAAGCGCGCCGAGTGGGCCAAGACCATGGCCCGCTGGGACAGCGAGCCCGCCACCGGCGAGGGGCGCAAGGAACTCAGCGAGAAAGCCCGGCACGCCCAGGAGGTGCGCGACAAGGCGCTCCACCGCTACCACCATTACGAGTTCGGCTCGGCCGCCTTCCAGATCGGCATCGTGCTCGCCTCGGCCGAGGTGATCACCGGCATCGCGGCCCTGGTCTTCGGCGGTGCCCTTATCGGGCTCGCCGGGTTGGCCATGCTCGGCTTCGGCCTCTACGCGCCGCACGTGCTGCCGTTCTTTCACTGACACTCGACAACATGTCGGTTTGCCTGCCAAGTTCCCCCTGCGACCGGTGATTGAGTCCGGCGCCGGGGTGGAGCGCCATGGCGGACGACGCGGAGGAAGAGAGCCGGCTCACGCGGGCCTCCGGCTTCCTGTTCATGCACACGGAGCACGCGGTCTACGCCGTGCTCGGCATCCTGCTCGCGGCCACCGCGATCCTGGCGCTCGTGGACGCCACCGGGCTCCTCGTCGGGGCGATCCGCGAGCTCGGCGGATCGGCCAAGCTCCTCGAGATCGTCGACCGGCTCCTGTTCCTGCTGATGCTGGTGGAGATCCTGCACACGGTGCGGGTGTCCATGCGCTCGGGCAAGCTCACCTGCGAGCCCTTCCTCATCGTCGGCCTCATCGCCTCGATCCGGCGGGTGCTGGTGATCACCCTGCAATCGTCCGAGGTGATGCACGGCCCCCTCACGCCGGAGCGCGAGGCGCTGTTTCGCGCCTCGATGATCGAGCTCGGCGTGCTCGCCGGGCTCATCCTCGTGATGGTGCTGTCGATCTTCCTCCTGCACCGCGCCCGCGACGACCAGCAGGTGGCAGGTCAGGAATAGGCGCTCAGCGCCGTGGTTTGGCCTCGGCCGCCCGGCGCAGGGCCTCCGCCATGGCCCCGCCGGGTTCCGCCCCGGCCTTCGGCGGCGGGGCGGCCTGCATCCGCGCCGGGACCGGGCGCTCCTCGCGCCGGCCGGGGCGGGGCGCTTGTTCGTCGTCCGAGCGCATGGAGAGGGCGATGCGCTTGCGGCCCGGATCGACCTCGACGACGCGCACCTGAACCACGTCACCCGGTTTGACCACCTCGCGCGGGTCCTTCACGAAGCGGTCGGCGAGCACCGAGATATGCACCAGCCCGTCCTGGTGCACGCCGATATCCACGAAGGCGCCAAAGGCGGCGACGTTGGTGACCACGCCCTCCAGGCGCATGCCGGGCTTGAGGTCGGTGATCTTCTCGACACCGTCCTGGAAGGTCGCCGTCCTGAAGGCCGGGCGCGGATCGCGGCCGGGCTTCTCCAGTTCCGAAAGAATGTCGGTGACGGTGGGCAGGCCGAAGGTCGCGTCCGTGAACGTTTTCGGGTCGAGACTGCGGAGCGTGCTCGCATTGCCGATGACCGCCTGGATCGGCTGGCCGGCGGCGGCGAGAATCCGGCGCACCACCGGGTAGGCTTCCGGGTGGACGCCCGAGGCGTCGAGGGGGTCGGTGCCGTCGCGGATGCGCAGGAAGCCGGCGGCGAGCTCGTAGGCCTTCGGCCCGAGCCCGGCGACCTTCTTGAGCGCGACGCGGCTGCGGAACGGGCCGTTGGCATCGCGGTGGACGACGATGTTGGAGGCGACCCGCTCCGTGAGTCCCGACACCCGGGCCAGCAGCGGCGCGGAAGCGGTGTTCACATCCACACCCACACCGTTCACGCAATCCTCGACGACGGCGTCGAGGGAGCGCGAGAGTTTTCCCTCCGCCAGATCGTGCTGGTACTGCCCGACGCCGATGGCCTTGGGCTCGATCTTCACGAGTTCGGCGAGCGGGTCCTGCAGGCGCCGGGCGATGGAGACGGCGCCGCGGATCGACACGTCGAGGTCGGGCAGCTCGGCGCTGGCATAGGCCGAGGCCGAGTAGACCGAGGCGCCGGCCTCCGAGACCATCACCTTGGTGAGCTTCAGGTCGGGCTGCTTGGCAATGAGTTCGGCGGCAAGCTTGTCGGTCTCGCGCGACGCCGTGCCGTTGCCGATGGCGACGAGTTCGACCCCGTGGGCGCGGCACACCTTCGCCAGGGCCATGAGGGCGCCGTTCCAGTCCCGGCGCGGCTCGTGCGGGTAGATCGTGTCGGTGGCCACCACCTTGCCGGTGGCATCCACCACCGCGACCTTCACGCCCGTGCGAAAGCCCGGATCGAGGCCGAGGGTCGGCCGCGCGCCGGCCGGTGCGGCGAGGAGCAGATCGCGCAGGTTGCCGGCGAACACCCCGACCGCGCCGGTCTCGGCCACGGCCCAGAGGCGGGCGCGCAGGTCCGTGTCGATGCTGGGCTTGAGCTTCGTCCGCCACGTCCGGCGCACGGTCTCCAGGAGGAAAGCGTCGCCCGGCCGGCCGGCGTCCCGCACCCCGAAGGCTTTGGCGATGCGCAGTTCCTGCGCGGAGGGCTGGCCCTTGGCCGGCACGTCACCCACGGCATCGGTCAGGTCGAGGTCGAGCACCTCCTCCTTCTCGCCCCGGAACAGGGCGAGGATGCGGTGCGAGGGCAGGCGGGTCAGGGGTTCGGCGAACTCGAAATAGTCGGCGAACTTTTCGCCGGCCGCCGCCTTGCCCGTCTTCACCGTGGAGACCATCCGGCCGCGTTGCCAGCCCGTCTCGCGCAAGCCGCCCACCAGTTCGGGGTCCTCGCTGAAGCGCTCCATGAGGATCGACCGCGCGCCCTCCAGGGCGGCGTCGGCGTCCGCGACGCCCTTGGCGGCATCGACATAGGCCCTGGCCGCCGCCTCCGGCACCTGCTCGGGCCGGGCCAGGAGAGTGTCGGCCAGGGGTCCGAGGCCGGCCTCGCGCGCGATCTGAGCCTTGGTCCGGCGCCTCACCCGGAACGGCAGGTAGAGGTCCTCCAGCCGCGCCTTGGTGTCGGCGGCGAGGATGCGGGCGCGCAAGGGCGCGTCGAGCTTGCCCTGGGCCTCGATGCTCTCCAGCACCGCCGCGCGCCGCGCTTCCAGCTCGCGGAGATACGACAAGCGCTCTTCCAGGGTGCGCAGCTGCGTGTCGTCGAGGGTGCCGGTGACCTCCTTGCGGTAGCGCGCCACGAACGGGACCGTGGCCCCGCCGTCGAGGAGGTCGACGGCGGCCTTCACCTGCCACTCGGCCACGCCGAGTTCGGTGGCGAGGATTGCGTTGATGGCGGCCATGCAGCGTCTCCCGGTGGGGCTGGGGTGTCTACAGGGCGGTGCGCCGGGCGGTCAAACGCCCGCACCATCCCTGGACAACGCCGCGATCCCGGCAGACACTTTCGTCAAAGAATAAACGCGTCGGGGAGGTCGTCATGAAGCTCGGGCTTGGGCTCGCCGTGCTGTGGCTCGCGCTCACGGGGGCAGCCGCGGCGGAACCGCCGACGTTCCAGGTCGATCCGGCTTGGCCCAAAACCCTGCCGAACAACTGGATCATGGGGCAGGCCTCCGGCGTCGCCGTGGATGCCGAGGACCACATCTGGGTGGTGCAGCGCCCCCGCACCCTCACGGACGACGAGAAGGCCGCGAGCCTCGATCCACCGCGCACCAAGTGCTGCGTGCCGGCCCCGCCGGTGCTGGTGTTCGATCAGGCCGGCAGCCTGATCCGGTCCTGGGGCGGCCCGGGGGAGGGCTACGACTGGCCGCAGAACGAGCACGGCATCCACATCGATCACAAGGGCTTCGTGTGGCTCGCCGGCAACGGCGATCAGGACGGGCTGATCCTGAAGTTCACGCCGGAGGGCAAGTTCGTCCTGCAGATCGGCAAACAGGGTCCGCAGACCAACAGCCTCGACACCACCCGCCTCGGCCGGCCCGCCGCCATGCAGGTGGACCCGGAGACCAACGAACTCTACGTGGCCGACGGCTACTACAACCACCGGGTCATCGTGTTCGACGCCGAGACCGGCGCGTTCAAGCGGATGTGGGGCGCCTACGGCCGGCCGCCGACCGACGAGGCCCTGCCGCCCTACGATCCGGCCGCTGCCCCGGCCCAGCAGTTCCGCAATCCCGTCCACTGCGTGCAGATCGCCCGCGACGGCCTCGTCTACATCTGCGACCGCGCCAACGACCGGGTGCAGGTGTTTCACAAGGACGGCCGCTTCGTGAAGGAGTTCTTCGTCGAGAAAGACACCCGCGCCAACGGCTCGGTCTGGGAGCTCGCCCTGTGGCCCGACGCGGACCAGACCTACCTCCTCAATGCAGACGGCGCCAACAACGAGGTCCGCACCCTCAGGCGCGACACCGGCGCGGTGGTGGGCGCCTTCGGCCGCAACGGCCGCATGGCCGGCGATTTCCACTGGGTCCACAACCTCGCCATCGATTCGAAGGGCAACGTCTTCACCACGGAGGTGGACACCGGCAAGCGCGCCCAGAAATTCGTGTTCCGGGGCGACATGGTCCTGCGCAAGCGCGCCCCGGCCCCGTGACCCGCGCCGGCCCTCAGGCCGCCGCGTCCCAGGTCTCCGTGATCGCCCGGCCGGAAAGCAGCAGCCGGGCGCGGAGCACGATGTCGCCGGCCGGCCGGGCGGCGGGCGGGCGCCACTCGACGTAGAGGCGCCAGCCCCCGGTCTGGGGCACGAACTCGATGAACGGGTCCACGAGGGTGCCGGCGCTCGCCGAGATGTCGGCGGTGAGGGGGGCCGCCGGATCGCGGGGCAGGCCGGGGCCCTCGAAATCCACCGCGTAGAGGCGCCGGCCCGGGTTCGGCGGCGTGGTCGGACGCAGGCGCTCGGCCGAGCCGACCCGGGTCGAGACCACGCGGGCCAGCGTCCCCGGCACGGCCGCCGTCGGCTCCGCGCCCACCGTGGTCAGGGTGTAGCGCAGGGGCAGGGGGCGCCCCGCCGCGACGGGGGCTTCGGCCACGAAGGCCGCCACGATGTTGTCCATGTACTCCTCGCGCGACGGGATCTCGAAGAGCTGCACGGCGCCCGCGCCGAACCCCGCTTCCGGAGTCACCCACAGACCCGGCCGGAATTCGTGCCGGGCCTGGACGTCGAGATAGGCGGCAAAATTCCGTTCGCGCTGGAGGAGCCCGAACCCGTCGAGGGGATCGACGGCGAAGGCCGAGACCTGCGGGTCGCGGCGCCCGTTCACCAGGGGCCGCCACATTCGGTCGCCCCGGGTCGCCACGGCGAGGCCATCGGAATCGTGGACCTGGGGGCGGAAATCGTCGAAGGGCTCGGCGCCCGGCGCGCCCGGCCCGTTCTGCCCGTGCAGGAACATGCTGGTCAGCGGCGCCAGCCCGAGACGGTCGATGGCCTTGCGCGGGTGGAGCGAGGCCTCGACCCGCATGATTGAGGGATCGCCCGGCGCGACGACGAAGCGGTAGGCCCCCGTCAAGCTCGGGGATTCGAGGAGCGCCAGAATCTCGATCGTGCGGGCGTCGTCCTTCGGCTCGCAGATCCAGAACGCGGTGAAATCCGGAAACTCCTCCGCGCCCGGGCCGCCCGTGCGGATTGCCGCCCCCCGCGCCGACAGGCCGTATTCCTGGCCCTTGCCGCGCAGGCGGAAATACGAGGCGCCGAGGAAGACCAGGAATTCTTCCTGGTCGCCGGGCCGGGCGTCGTCGAAGGCGTAGTGCAGGCGAAAGCCCGCGAAGCCGAGATCGGCCGGGAAAGTCTGGCCCTGCAACGTGGGACCGAGGTCGAACAGGTCCGAGCCGTACGCGATGGGCTTCGACGGCCCCTCGGCCGGCTGCAGGTAGAGGTCCACCCGCTTGGCCTGCAGGAAGCCGCGATGGAAGAGCTGGGCCGAGAAGTGAGGCCCCAAGCGCGGGCTCGCCGCGGGACGAAACGTGATCGCCCGGTAGGCGTCGTAGGTCAGGGCCTTGAGGGCGGGCGGCAGGTCGTCCGGGCGCGGCTGGTAAGGGTCGGCCGCGAGCGCCTTCGCCCGCTCGGCGAGATCCGCGAAGGTCATGCGCGCCGTCCGGTCGGGGAGGGGGGCGGCCGATGTTCGGCCGGCATTCAGATCGGTGATACTAGGCAGGAGCATGCCCGTGGCCGCGCCGAGCGTCTGAAGGGCTTGCCGCCGCGAGACGGGGCCGGCCGGTCCGTTCCCGTCCCCATCGTTGCCATCGCCCATCGTGTGCCTGTCCCCGTGATCGGGCATCGCTCGGCTCCCCTCGCACGAGAGTCCCGCGCCCCATGTCCCAGCGGTTGTCGCACGACGCTCCGGCAGTCGAAATCCCAGGCCGCGAAATCCCAGGCCGCGAGATCCCGAATGGATCGGAGTCGGAGCGCTCCCTGCTCGGGCGCCGGCTGATGCTGGCCGGGCCGACCCTGGCGACGGCCGCCCTCATCGCGACCCTGGCGGCGATGGCCTACGGCCCGCCGGCCGGGTGGCTCGCCGGCACCGTCCTCGTCCTGTTCTGCCTGGTGATGGCCTGGCAGTCGTTCGTCGCCTGGCAGTACGTCTACGGCCTCGTCGCGGATACGCTCGGCGACAAGGCGAAGTCGGACCTCGAGATCCGCTCCCTGACCGTGCCGGCGAAGGCCTCGGGCCGGAGCCGGACGGCCGCCGTGGTCGCCATCCACGCCGAGGACGCCGTGGCGGTGTTCGCGGCGCTCCGGGTCATGGCCCGCTCGCTCCAGCGCGAGGGCGGCGACGGCTCCGATATCGACCTGTTCGTCCTGTCCGACACCCGTGACGGCGCCATCGCGGCGGTCGAGGAGCACGAATTCGCCCGCATCACCGCCTGGGCGGCCCAGAACGGCCCCGGCCTGCCACGCCTGCGCTACCGTCGCCGCCGGGACAATGCCGGGCGGAAAGCCGGCAACATCGCCGAGTTCTGCCGGACCTACGGGCCCGAGTACGACTTCATGATCGTGCTCGATGCCGACAGCCTCATGACCGGGGCGGCCATGCGCCGCCTCGCCCGGCTGATGGAGGAGAGCCCCCGCGTCGGCCTGATCCAGACCGTGAGCTACGCCACCGGGCGCGACACCCTGTTCGCCCGCATCCAGCAATTCGCCGTGCGGCTCTACGCGCCCCTCTCCATCCGCTGCCTGGAGACGTGGCAGGGACCGGATGGGAGCTACTGGGGCCACAACGCGATCGTGCGGGTCGAGGCCTTCGCCAACAACGCCGAACTTCCCGTCCTGCCGGGCAAAGCCCCCTTGGGCGGCGAGATCCTGTGCCACGACATCGTCGAGGGAGCGTTGCTTCGCCGGGCCGGCTGGGAGGTGCGCCTGCTGCCCGAGATGGGCGGGACCTGGGAGGAAATGCCGACGAACCTCGTCGATCTCCTCGGCCGCGAGCGCCGCTGGTGCCAGGGCAACATGCAGCATCTGCGCGTCGTCCCCATGCCGGGGCTGCGCCCCGCCAGCCGCTGGCATCTCGCCGTCGGCATCCTGTCCTACATGGCCTGCCCGCTCTGGGTGGCGTTCCTGACGCTCGCCACCATCCAGGCCGCGACGACGGGCGACCTCGGCCTCCTGGGCTACGGCCTCACCGGTACGGGGGCGGCTGCCCATGCCCTGGCGCTGGCGGTGCTGACCGTCCTGGCGCTCCCGAAACTCCTGAGCCTCGGCCATGTCCTCGCCTCGGCCGAGCGCCGGGCGGCCTTCGGCGGCACCGCCTCGCTCCTGAAGAGCGCCGCCCTGGAACAGGTCGTGTGGGTGCTGCTCTGGCCGGTGATGACCCTGTTCGCAGCGGGCGCCGTCGCCACCACCTTCGTCGGGCGCGTGGTGCGCTGGGACGCCCAGGTCCGTGACGACCGCCGGGTGCCGTGGGCGGAGGCCTGCCGGCTCCAGGTCGACACCCTCGTGGCCGGTGGCCTGCTGGTCGGACTTCTCGCCTATGCCGCCGACCCGTGGCTCGCCCTGTGGATGGCGCCCGTGGCCCTCGGACTCCTGTCGAGCCCGGCCCAGAGCGTGCTGACGAGCCGGGCCGATCTCGGCCGGCGGGCGCAGGAGCGGGGCCTGTTCCTCACCGTCGACGACACGGACCGCGCGCCCGACCTCGTCGCCCTGGCCCAGGCCCGGGGCGGCACCGAGTCTCGGCCGGACCGGTCATACCTCGCCGAGACTGCGACCCTGCGGGCCAGCGAGGCTCCGGTGTCCTGAGCGGTCCGCCGGCACGTTCAGCGCGCCGGTTTACCCAGGACATCGATCGGGTCCGTGCGCTGGCTCGGGCTCGGCTCCTTGGTGACGCTGTCGCCGCTTGCCTTGCCATCGGACTTCATGCCCGTGCCGCTGGCGAGTTCGAGGCAGGTCACCATCTCGACGTAGGAGGGAAATCCTCCGGCCTCGAACTGCTTCTCGCACTGGCGCTTGGCCGCCGGGGTGAACTCGTCCCAACGGCGCTCGACTTCGTCATGGGCCGAGCGCTCCGAGCGCAGGCAACCGTCCTTGCTGGCGTTGTCGTTCACGCCGGCCGAGGCGGCGGATCGACAGGTCTTCTCGATGTCGAGGCTCGGCGGGCCATCCGCCGCTCCGGCGGGCCCCATCGTCAGCAACAGGGCCGCGAATCCGGTCAGCAGGGATTGGGTGTTCGTCATCACGGGTCTTTCAGGGTGAATCGCTCTGACCGACAACGCGATGCCCCGGAATTGGCCCCGTGCAGCCCCTGAAAATCATGTCCGGTCGGGTGCCTCCCCGCCCCGCAGGGCCGCGTCGAGGTCCTCGAACAGGTCGTCGACAGCCTCGATGCCGACGGACAGGCGCAGGAGATCGGGCGGGCAGGGCGAGCCCGGCCCCTCGACGGAAGCCCGGTGCTCGATGAGGCTCTCGACGCCGCCGAGCGAGGTCGCCCGCTTCCACAGGCGCACCCGGGCGGCGGTGGCGATGGCCGCCGCTTCGCCGGCCGCGACGCGGATCGACAGCATGAAGCCGAAGCCCCCCTCCATCTGGCGCGCGGCCACCGCGTGGCCGGGATCGTCGGGCAGGCCCGGATAGAGCACGGCGCTCACCGCAGGATGGGCCGCGAAGCGCCGGGCGAGGTCTGCGGCCGAGGCCGATTGAGCGGCGGCCCTGAGCGGCAGGGTGCGTAAGGAACGCATGAGCAGGTAGGCCTCGAACGGCCCGAGGATGGCGCCGCCGCCGGCGCGGATCGCGACCAGTCGCGCCCAGAACTCGTCCGCCTCGGCACCGGCGAGGACGCCCGCGACCACGTCCGAATGCCCGTTGAGGATTTTTGTGGCCGAATGCATCACGATGTCGGCCCCCAGCGTCAGGGGCCGGGTGTGGATCGGCGAGGCGGCGGTGGAATCCGCCGCGAGCCGCGCCCCGGCCGCGTGGGCGAGGCGGGCGGCGGCGGCGATGTCGGTGACGGTCCAGAGCGGGTTGCCCGGCGTCTCGATCCAGACGAGCTTCGTCGTGCCCGGCCGCAGTGCCGCGCGCAGGGCGTCGAGGTCGTCCATGGCGACGAAGTCGACCGTGATCTGGCGCCGGGGCATCTCCTCGCGGAGCCAGCGCTTGAGCGCCCAGTACATGACGAGGGGGGCGACGACGTGGTCGCCGGGCTCCAGGGCCGTGAACACGGCGGTCGCCGCCGCCATGCCGGAGCCGAACAGCAGCGCCCCGGCCGGGGCCTCCTCCAGCATGGCGATGACGGCTTCCGCCTCGCGCACGGTGGCGTTGTCGGGCCGGGCGTAGGAGAAGCCCGATGCATAGCCGTTGTCGGGATCGCGCAGGAAGGTCGTGGAGACATGGAGCGGCGCCACCACCGCCCGGGTCACCGGATCGATCCGCCCCATGGCCTGGGCCGCGAGGCTGCGGGCCTGGAAGGGGCGGGGGGCGGCTTCGTCGGGCATGGGTCCTGTCCGTTCTCGTCGGTCTGGGAAGGTCCGTAGAGGCCCCCGCGAAGCCGTCCTGGCGACGCCACCGGTCCGTGGCACACACCCGTTGCGGGTCCGGGCCGGGGGCCGGCCTCATGAAACCATGGCCCCTCGAACGGCGTTCCGACGCCAGCCTCCGAAGAACGAGCCCCCTGGCAGCTTTCCTGGCCGCACGGAGACCGGCCGGCCAGAGACGATGAAACAGGACGTCGAGACGGATGACCGCCACCCTGCACGTGCCCGGCGAGCCGGCCCTGTCCCGCTATCCCCGTCTGGCGGCGGCGATCCTGCCCGTGCTCCTCACCAGCGTGATCGGGTCGCTCTCCACGGGACCCAACATCGAAGGCTGGTACGCGCATCTGGCCAAGCCGTCCTTCAACCCGCCGAACTGGGCCTTCCCCGTGGCGTGGACGATCCTCTACGGCCTCATCGCCTTCTCGGCGTGGCGGCTGCTCGGCGCCAAGCCGCGCACGGGGCCGACCCGGGAGGGCTGGCGGCTGGCCGTCATCGCCTTCGCGGTGCAGCTCGCGCTCAACGCCGCCTGGACCCCGACCTTCTTCGCCGCCCACGCCATCGGCACGGGCGTGGTGGTGTCGGCCGCGATGTTCGTGATGATCCTCTGGACCATTCGCCTGTCCTGGCGCTTCGACCGCCTCGCCGCCGGGGTGCTCGTGCCCTATGCCGCCTGGGTCGGTTTCGCGACGATTCTCAATTTCGCGCTCTGGCGTCTGAACTGAACCCTACTCGGCGGCTTCCACGAACACCGTGCCGGCGCGCGGCAGGTCGAGGGTGTCCCAGGTCTCCATGAGCGCCGCCGTCAGCTTGGCGATCTTGGCGTCGTCGTGGAACGGCGAAGGCGTGATGCGCAGGCGCTCGGTGCCGCGCGGCACGGTGGGGTAGTTGATCGGCTGGATGTAGATGGCGTGGTGCTCGAGCAGGTGATCGGCTGCCGCCTTGCACAGCTCGGCATCGCCCACCATCACGGGCACGATGTGGGTCTGCGTGTGCAGCACCGGCAGGCCGGCGGCCTCGAGCGCCACCTTGGTGCGGTTGGCCTGGCGCTGGTGCGCCTCGCGCTCGGTGTTCGAGCGCTTGAGATAGCGCACGGAGGCGCGGGCGGCGGCCGCGATGGCCGGCGGCAGGGCGGTGGTGAAGATGAAGCCCGGCGCATGGCTGCGCACGGCGTCGCACAAAACGGTCGAGCCGGTGATGTAGCCGCCGACGCAGCCGAAGCCCTTGGCCAGGGTCCCCTCGATCACGTCGACCCGGTGCATCACCCCGTCCCGCTCCGAGATGCCGCCGCCGCGCGGCCCGTAGAGGCCGACGGCATGGACCTCGTCGAGGTAGGTCATGGCGCCGTAGCGCTCGGCGAGGTCGCAGATGGCCCCGATGTCCGAGACGTCGCCGTCCATGGAATAGACGCTCTCGAAGGCGATCAGTTTCGGTCGATCGCCCGCCGCGACGAGCAACTCTTCGAGGTGCGCGAGATCGTTGTGGCGGAAGATACGCTTCTCGCAGCCCGAATGGCGCACGCCCTCGATCATCGAGTTGTGGTTGAACGCGTCCGACAGGATGAGGCAATTCGGGATCAGCTTGGCGATGGTCGAGATGCCGGCCTGGTTCGAGACGTAGCCCGAGGTGAAGACGAGGCCGGCCTCCTTGCCGTGCAGGTCGGCGAGTTCGCGCTCGAGATCCACCAGGGGCGAGTTGTTGCCGGCGATGTTGCGGGTGCCGCCGGCGCCGACGCCGCAGCGCGCCGCCGTCTGCGTCATGGCGTTCACCACGTCCGGATGCTGGCCCATGCCGAGGTAATCGTTCGAACACCAGACGGTGATCTCGGAGCTGCCGCCATCGGGCTTGCGCCAGTTCGCCGTGGGGAAACGGCCGGCGATGCGCTCGATATCGGCGAAGACGCGGTAGCGGCGCTCATCGTGCAGACGGTCGAGGGCGGTGCGGAAGTGGGCTTCGTAATCGGCCCGGCCCTGACGGGTCTCGGTGATCTTCTGGGTCTTGCGGGTCTCGGTGATCTCGCTCGTCGCGGGCATCCGGTTCACGGGCATCCGTCCTTCACGCTTGGGCTGATGGGCCTGCGGTGGGATCGCGGCCTCTGGCGGGGCAGTTTCCGCAACGACCCTCCTGCCAGATGAGGTCCTTGCGATCGGTGTCGTCGAAGAATCGCGGTTCCCGTCTCGGAGAGACCGGCCCCCTCGTGTCGCGGCTGGTTCCTCCAACGCGGTCGGCACGATACAGGCGAACTTGGAATTGGTTCAAGTCGACAGCCGCATTCCTGGTCTGCGCCTTGACAGGGGAGCCGGACAGCCCGCCCATCGCCGTGGTGACGATGGGTCGCGCGCCAGAGTGAGCCCAGCCGGAGATCCATGACCGACGAGACGGACAAGCGGACCGAGCGCCTGAAGGCGGCCCTGCGGGAGAACCTGCGACGGCGCAAGGCCCAGGCGCGGGGTCGCTCCGATGCGCCGGCCGAGGGACCCCCGGAGGAGTCCCCGGAGGAAGTGTCCCCGGAAGGCGACCCGCCCGCTCGATCCGAGGGCAATTCGGCCTGAGCCTGGCCGCAATCCCTTTTCCGACAAAACTCCCGTATACGCGGCCCCATGCATGGAGGCGGGCCCTGGGCTCGCGGGTTCCCCCACGAGACCGGTGCCGTATGCCCCACGGGCGCGGGACCCAAGCGTAAGGTTTGACGACAATGGACCGCATCACCATCCTCGGCGGCAGGCCGCTCAACGGCGTGATCCCGATCTCGGGCGCCAAGAACGCGGCCCTGCCCCTGATGATCGCCAGCCTGATGACCGGCGAGACCCTGGAACTCGGCAACGTGCCGCGGCTCGCCGACATCAACGCCCTCCTGCGCATCCTCGGGAACCACGGCGTCGACCACATGGTGGTGGGCAAGCGCCCGGGCCAGACCACGGAGACCGGCCAGACCATCCGGCTGACCGCCTCCAACGTCATCGACACCACGGCGCCCTACGAGCTCGTCTCGACCATGCGGGCGAGCTTCTGGGTGATCGCGCCCCTGCTCGCGCGCTTCGGCGAGGCCCGGGTCTCGATGCCGGGCGGCTGCGCCATCGGCACCCGCCCCGTCGATCTGCTGCTGATGGCGCTCGAGAAGCTCGGCGCCACCATCGAGGTCGATGGCGGCTACGTCATCGCCCGCGCCAAGAACGGTCTGCGCGGGGGGGAAATCCACTTCCCCAAGGTGACGGTCGGCGGCACCCACGTGGCGCTGATGGCGGCGGCGCTCGCCAACGGCTCCACCCTCATCGAGAACGCGGCCCGCGAGCCCGAGGTCGTCGATCTCGCCGCCTGCCTCACCAAGATGGGCGCCCGGATCGAGGGCGCCGGTACCCCGCGCATCACCGTCGAGGGCGTCTCGCGCCTGCACGGCGCCCGCCACGACGTGCTGCCCGACCGGATCGAGACCGGGACCTACGCCATGGCGGTGGCGATGACCGGCGGCGACGTGACCCTGGAGAACACCCGGGCCGACCTGCTGCACTCGGCTCTGGACGTGCTCTCGACCACGGGCGCCGAGATCACGGTGGGCACCGATACCATCCGCATCCGCCGCAACGGCGGCGGCATCGCGGCCGTCGATGTCACCACGGACCCGTTCCCGGGTTTCCCCACGGACCTGCAGGCGCAGTTCATGGCGCTGATGACGCTCGCCAAGGGCCAGTCGCACATCCGCGAGACGATCTTCGAGAACCGCTTCATGCACGTGCAGGAATTGGCGCGCCTCGGCGCCAAGATCCGGCTGGAGGGCGATCTCGCCATCGTCGAGGGCGTCGAGCGCCTCAAGGGCGCACCCGTGATGGCGACGGATCTGCGCGCCTCGGTGTCCCTCGTCATCGCCGGTCTCGCGGCCGAGGGCGAGACCAGCATCAACCGGGTCTATCACCTCGACCGCGGCTTCGAGGCCCTGGAGGCCAAGCTCGCCCGCTGCGGCGCCGAGATCACCCGCGTCCGCTCGTAGGATCAGGCATCGGCGCCGGCCCTGGTGGGTCGACGCCGGGAGCATCAGCCGCCGACGGCGCCGCGCTTGAAGCCGAATCCGGGGATGTCGCAGCCGCAGGGCGCGTTGTAGGGGGCCGGACGCGTGACGCAGTTGCCGCGCGCGGTGACGCAGATGCTGCCACCGCGTCCGCCCCGGCCGCGACGATCGTAACGATCGTCGTCGTAGCGATCCCGGCGGCGCTCGTAGCGGTCCTCGTCGTAGCGGCGCTCGAAGCGCCGGGGGCCGTCATCGTAATACTGGGCCTTGGCTTCGAAGGCGCCGAGGCTGCTGCCGAGGGTCGCCGCCGTCGCGATCGCCAGGAGAATGCGCTTCACCGAACTGTCCTTTCCGTCATCCCGGCCCGCCGCCCGATCCGACGCGTTCACGGTCGGGTCCAGGGCGTGAGCTCCGAGGGTCTGGGCATGAACCTAGACCGATGCGGATGAACGGGGCCTGAGACCCGTCGTTCCACGCCGCGAGACCCGTTCGGCCGCGTGAAAAACTGATGGGCCGGGATCGCTCCGCGGGCGCATGGTTGCCGTGGGCCGATGGCCTCGCTACCTACGAGGCCGACCGTTGCCATATCCGGGACTTGCCCGGCCAACCCCAAGCCCGACCCATCCTATAAGAGCGCGACACCCCCGCCATGGAGCTTCTCAAGCTCGCCGCCCTCGATGCCGACGACCTCGCCGTCGTCTCGGCCCACCTTCAGGACGCGATTCTGCGGGCCGAGGATCTGGCCTATCTCACCGACACCCACCGCTTCGTGCTGGTGGCGCGGCGGTTCGACTGGTCGGCGGACGACGGCGCGGCCCCGCGCCGGCGCCTGACGGGCGTGCATTTCGAGCGGGTGCTCGGCGTGCGCAGCCGCGGCCTCGTGCCGGGCGCGCCCTCCGAGACGCCGCTGGAACTCCTGGCCGTGACCTTCACGCCGGGCGAGGCCCCGTCCGGTACCGCCACCCTGGTATTCGCCGGAAATGCCGCGATCCAGCTCGACCTCGAATGCATTGAGGTGCGGATGAAGGATCTCGGGCCCGTCTGGGAGGTCGATGGCCGTCCCGATCACGAGGCCGCCGCCGCCGGGCGCGCCGCCGTCGAGGGACACAACGCATGATCCGCCTCGACTCCGGCGCAGCCGATTTCGCGGAACGCTTCGCCCGCCTGCTCACCGTCAAGCGCGAGATCTCGGAGGATGTCGACGAGACCGTGCGCGGCATCATTGCCGGCGTGGTTACGGGCGGTGACACGGCCCTCGTCGACTACACCCGCCGCTTCGACCGCGTCGGCGAGGACTTCACCGCCGCGTCCCTGCGAGTGACGGCCGACGAGATCCAGGCCGCCATCGCCGCCTGCCCGGCCGACGCCCTGGAGGCCCTGCGCTTTGCCGCCACCCGCATCCAGGCCTTCCACGAGGGCCAGGTGCCGGGCGATCACATGGGCACGGATGCCCTCGGCGTGACCAGCGGCTGGCGCTGGACCGGCCTCGAATCCGTCGGCCTCTACGTCCCCGGCGGCACGGCGAGCTATCCGTCCTCGGTGCTGATGAACGCGATCCCGGCCCGCGTCGCCGGCGTGCCGCGCGTCGTCATGGTGGTGCCGATGCCGGAGGGGATCATGAACCCCCTCGTGCTCGCCGCCGCCGATCTGGCCGGCGTGCACGAGGTCTACAGGGTCGGCGGTGCGCAGGCCGTGGCGGCATTGGCGTATGGAACGCAGACCATCGCGCCGGTGGCCAAGATCGTCGGACCGGGCAATGCCTGGGTGGCGGCGGCCAAGCGTCGGGTGTTCGGGCAGGTCGGCATCGACATGATCGCCGGCCCGTCCGAGGTCCTGATCCTGGCCGACGCCGACGCCAACCCGGACTGGGTCGCGGCCGACCTCCTGGCCCAGGCCGAGCACGATGTAGCGGCCCAATCGATCCTCATCACCGATTCGTCCGACCTTGCCGACGCCGTCGAAGCGGCGGTGGAGCGGGCGTTGACGACCTTGCCCCGGCAAGACATCGCGCGGGCGAGCTGGCGCGATTACGGCGCCATCGTCGTGGTGCGGGACTTCGACGAGGCGGTGCCCCTGGTCGATCGCCTCGCGCCCGAGCACCTTGAGATCGAGACGGAAGGTGCCGAGGCGCTGGCCGCCAAGGTGCGCAACGCCGGGGCCATCTTCCTCGGCTCGCACACGCCGGAGGCCATCGGCGACTATGTCGGCGGCCCCAACCACGTCCTGCCCACCGCCCGTTCGGCGCGGTTCTCGTCCGGGCTCGGCGTCCTCGACTTCATGAAGCGCACGACGATCCTGCGCTGCACGCCTGAGAGCCTGCGGGCTCTGGGACCCTCGGCCATTGCGCTGGGACGGTCGGAGGGCCTCGAAGGCCACGCCCGCTCGGTGGCCATCCGCCTGAACCTGTGAGGCGATGATGCCCGGCGCAGCCAGATCCACGGAGCCGAAATCTCCCAACCGCCTCGTGGCGGTGACCCTCGACGAGGAGTCCATCGGCCGGGGCAACCCCGACCAGGAGCATGAGCGCGCCATCGCGATCTTCGACATCCTCGAAGAGAACAGCTTCGCGATTCCCGGCCGCGAGGGACCGTTCGCCCTCACACTGGGCCTCGTCGAGAGCAAGCTCGCCTTCGCGATCCGCCATGAATCCGGCGATCCGGTGATGACGCACCTCCTGTCGCTGACCCCGTTCCGCCGGGTGATCCGCGACTACGAAATGATCTGCGAGAGCTACTACAACGCCATCAAGACGGCCTCGCCGACCCAGATCGAGGCCATCGACATGGGCCGGCGCGGCCTGCACAACGAGGCGTCAGACCTCCTCAAGCAGCGCCTCGAAGGCAAGGTCGATCTCGATCACCAGACGGCGCGGCGCCTCTTCACCCTGGTCTTCGCCTTGCACTGGAAGGCCTGAGCGGCGTTTCCTGGAGCATCGTGCCTGAGTGCCCGGAGGCAGTGACCGGATGGCGGACGAGGCCGGCCCGAAGAAGAAGCGCGTCCAATCGGCCCTGTTCATGTGCAACTTCAACGCCGTGCGCTCGCTGGCGGCGGAGGCCATCGCGCGCCACTACTTCGGCAAGTCCATCTACGTGCAGTCGGCCGGCGTCCGCTCGGGCGAGCCCGCCGACCCGTTCATGGTGGCCGCCCTCGATGAGATCGGCATCGACGCCGCGCGTCACAAGCCGCGCACCCTGGCCGAACTTGAGGAGTGGGAGGGCCTGAACTTCGACCTCATCGTCACCCTGGCGCCCGAAGCCCACCATGCGGCCCTCGAACTTACCCGCACCAACGCCGTCGAGGTGGAGTACTGGCCGACGCCCGACCCGACCAACTTTCACGAAGGGTCCCGCGACCAGCGCCTGGACGGCTACCGCGACGTGCGCGACGGCCTGATCTACCGGATCAAGATGCGGCTGAAGGGGTGAGGCGTCGGATCGACGTCACCGGCCCGTAGCTGTTCTCCAGGATGCGGGCGACGGCTTCGCTCAAGGGTTCCACCGCCACCGCCATGTGGAAGCCGTTGGCGTGGATGAGCCGGGTGGCGTCGAGCATGAGCCCGACATGGCCGCGCCAGAACACGAGGTCGCCGCGCCGCAAGCCGTCGAGGCCGGGCGGCAGGGCGTGGCCGAGGCCCCGTTCCTGCTGGTCGGCATCGCGCGGAGCCGCGATCCCCGCGACGGCGAGGCAGAGCTGGACGAGGCCCGAGCAGTCGAGGCCGAGGCTGGTGCGGCCGCCCCAGAGGTAGGGCGTGCCGACGAGGCGCTCGGCGGTGCCGGCGAAATCGGACTCCGTCTGGCCAAGTGCCGCACAATGGCCGGCGAAGACATGATCGCCCGTGGCGAGGCGCCAGTAGTGGCCCGCCTGCCCCACCACCGCCATTCTGGCGCCGAGGGTCAGGTATCCGGTGGCGGGGAGTTTCAGGTCGGGGCCGGGATACAGGAAGGTCCGAAGCGCCGTGACCCGGTGGGTCGGCGTCGGATCGACCGGCCCGAGGGCGGCCTCCGCCAGGTAGCCGACATAGCCGTCATGGCCCAGGCGGACCCAGGCGAAGCCTTCCTCGGCCTCGTAGAGCGTCACCGCATCGCCCATCACCGCCTCGGTGTCGACGGCCGCATCGAACCGGGGCGAGCGCCGCAGGGGCGCCGACGGCACGACGATGCGGCGCGCCTCCCCGGCGACGTAGTGGGCCGCCTCGATCCGGCCGCGCAGCCGACTGTCGGCCAGATCGGGCCGCGCGGGCGTGAGGCGCGGATCGGAGGTATCGAGATGTTCGTCGAGCATGGCCGCATTATCCGCCTTGCCCCTCCCAGCCGCAACGGCGTGGCAGCTTCGTGCTTGCCAAAACAGACCTTCGCGGCCGGCGCGCCATTTGCTTCGAGACCGCGGCGTTCTGCTCAGGGAGCGGTACAGGCTTCCCAGCAATGTGCGCGACGCAACCGCCCGAGGCGATTTTGTGCACTGCACATAACCGGCCGACGGCGTATGATGGTGGAATGCCGAGCGCGAGTCCTGCCGTGAAGAAGACCCAGAAATCCTTCAAGGACCTGCCGCCGATCCGCGTGCGCCGGGAGCCGCCGACGATCCCGGAGGCCGTGGCGGCCGCGCAGGATCTCGCCGACGAAGTCGAGCATCAGGTCGAGATCGCCGCCGGCCTGATCGGCCTGACCGCCGACGAGATCCGTCCGCACGTCCTGGCTGCCGCCAAGGCCAAGCCCGAGCGGATGCCCGAGCGCATCCTGACCGCTGGCAGCCCGAACCGGGCGCCGCGGACGGTCATCGTCGAGCGCCGCACCCGCCCGCCCGTCATCGTGGAACGGCGCGGCCGCCCGCCGCTGAGCCGGTAGGACCTGACCGCCCCGGTGATCCGGGGCGATCGCGTGGTCCTCACCAGTCGAGCGCCCTCACCAGTCGAGCGTCTTGCCGGTGTAATCGACATAGACGCAGCCGGTTCGGCCGAGATGGCCCCCGATCACGTCGGTCATGCCGGTGACGCTGGTGGCAACGTCGATGTCCGCGTCCGCGCCGCCCATCTCCGTGCGGACCCAGCCCGGATGCATCAGCACCACGCCGAAACCGGCGTCGCGGTGGCGGATCTCGAAGCTGCGCGCGAGGGTGTTGAGCGCCGCCTTGCTCGCCCGGTAATTCTCCCAGCCCCCTGCTTCGTTGAGGCCGACGCTGCCGAGGATCGAGCTCATGAAGGCGACGAGGCCCTTCGGTGCCAGCCGGTCGAGGAAGGTCTCGGCGAAGCGGATCGGGCTCACCGCATTGGTGAGGTAGACCTGGGCGGCGACGTCGCGCGGCACCGCGTGGAGCGGATCGTGCGCTTGGGTCGCGACCCCGGCGACCACGAAGATCAGATCGTAGCGCTCACCCGAGAGGGTTTCGTGAAGGGCGGCGACGGCGCCGTCGTCGTCGATATCGGCGGTCTCGACACGCAACGCGCCGGACGACAGGGCCGCGAGCCCCGGCGAGGTCGAGCGCTGGGTGGCGGTGACCCGCCAGCCGCGCTGCAGGAAGGTCTCGACGAGGCCGAGACCGAGGCCGCGCGAGGCCCCGACGATGAGCGCGTTCTTCTGGTCTGCCATGGTGCTCGATCCTCTATAAGGCTGGGATCGGCGCCGGCCCGAAGCCGGAGCGTGCGAACCCGATGCCTCAGAGGTCGGGCGCGGATCATCCCGCGGCAATGTGGCCCCGTGCGTTCGAGGTGTGCGGGCGCACGCTCAATCGGCGGTCTGCACCGACCACGTGGCGTGCGTGACGAAGGGCATGCGTTCCAGGGAAACCGTCACGGCGTCGAGTTCGGCCGCCGCCACCGCCGTGGCGACGAGGGTCGCCACCACCTCGACGGTGTCCTCGCCGCGCTCCACCACCTCGATCCCGCCCACCGGATAGTTCGCCGCCTCCAGGCGCTCGACGAGGAGGTCGCGGGCGGGTCCGACGGACTCCGCCTGCACCGTTACCTGCACCTCGTAGGTCGCCTCCGTCTGGCTCTCGTCGATGGGCGCGCGGTTGATGGCGTTGACCAGCGGCCGCAAGAGGGTGTTGCCGGCGAGGACGGCCGCCGTGACGAAGGTGGCCTCCAGGGGGAAGTCGGCGCCGGCGAAGGCGCCCACGGCCGCCGAGCACCACAGGGTCGCGGCGGTGTTGAGGCCGCGCACGTTCATGCCCTCCTTCATGATCACGCCGGCCCCGAGGAAGCCGACACCGGAGATCACGTAGGCCACCGTGCGGGTGCCGCCCGCCGCGCCCTCGAGCCGCATGCCGAGATCGACGAAGGCCGCGGCCCCCACGGCCACGAGGACGTTGGTGCGCAGGCCCGCCGTGCGCTGCCGATACTGGCGCTCGGCCCCGATGAGGGTGCCGAGGCCAAAGGCGACGATGAGGCTGACGGCGGAATTGACGAATTCGGGAAGGGGCGAGGAGAAGGGCATCTCGTCTCATCGCCATCCCGCGTGACGGAACCGTGACAGGCCCGTCTAGGCTGCCAGGAAGGCGCGCAGGGCCTGGAGCGTCCCTTCCGGGTTCTCCTCCGCCGGGAAGTGCCCCGACGTGAGGTCGACGGCCGTCGCGTTCGGCGCGAAGGTGCGCTGCCAGGCGGTCAGTGGCGTCTCGGCGCTGCGGTCGAGGTAGCCATCGCCGGCCAGGATCAGGGTCGGGCAGGTGATCGTGCGCTGGGCGGCGAGGTCGGCGAGATCCGCCTCGCGGTCGCGGGTCGCCCCGGCGCGGTAATCCTCGCACATCGCATGAATGCGCTCGGGCACATTCCAGCCCTGCCGATAGAGGGCGAGGGCGGCGGGCGCGAAGGCGTCCAGGGATTTGGCGTTGCTCCAGTCGCGCAGCAGGCCCTCGAAGTATCCGTCGGGATCGCGTCCGATCTCGGCCTCCGGCTCGGGCGCCGGGCGGGCCAGGGACTTCCAGTGGGCGGACCCGCTCGACGCCTCGATGCGCTCCCACTGCACCAGGGTCGGCAGGATATCGAGGAGCGCGAGGCGCGCGACGCGGCCGGGCTCGTCGAGCGCCAGGCGGTAGCCGACGCGCGCCCCGCGATCGTGCCCCACGAGCGCGAAATGCACGTGGCCGAGATGCTCCATCACGGCGACGACGTCCCGCCCGAGGGTGCGCTTGGCATAAGCCTCGTGGCGCGTGTCGCCTTCGGGGGCCGCCGACCAGCCGTAGCCCTTGAGGTCGAGGCAGATCACCCGATGGGTCTCGGCCAGAGCCGGCGCGATCCGGTGCCAGCACGCATGGGTCTGGGGAAACCCGTGGAGCATCACGACCGGCGGCGCGTCCTTCGGCCCACCGATCCGGGCGAAGAAGCGCCCGGCCGGGATGTCGATCCAGGGGGCGGAGAAACCGGGGAAGAGGTCCGTGGTCACGGGGCGGGCTCCGGCGAGGGGTGGCGAGATGGAGGGCCGCCCATGATCGCCGACCACGCGCGGTCGGGCAATTTGCCCGAGGCCGACCATGCGGCTTTCCGGCCGCGCAGGCGGGATTGACGCTGGACCCCCGCACCGGCACACCCGAAGGATGTGGATCGCTTAAGAATCCGCACCCAAAAAACGTCGAGGAGACGCGCATGGTACGGATCACCGTCCTTGCCCCGAAGGCAGTGCCCGCCATCGCGGGAGCTTGTGCATGAGCGGCGCCATGCTCGCCGAGCGTCCGGCCGCGTCCCCCGTCGATCCCGCCCTGCGCGAGCGTGTGCTCGCTCTGCGCGACGGCCTGCTGCACGGGCTCATCGGCGCCGATGCCATGGTGGAGCGCCTGCTCATCGGCCTGCTCACCGGCGGCCACCTCCTCATCGAGGGCGCGCCGGGTCTGGCCAAGACCCGCGCCGTCAAGCGCCTGTCGGACGGCCTCGACGGCAGCTTCGCCCGCATCCAGTGCACGCCCGACCTCATGCCGGCCGACCTCACCGGCACCACCGTCTGGCGTCAGGATGCCGGCGACTTCGAGTTCCTGCCCGGCCCCCTGTTCCATTCCCTCGTCCTCGTCGACGAGGTCAACCGGGCGCCGCCGAAGGTCCAGTCGGCCCTGCTCGAGGCCATGGCGGAGGGGCAGATCACCGTCTCGGGCCACACCCACGGCCTGCCCGACCCGTTCATGGTGGTGGCGACCCAGAACCCCATCGAGCATGCCGGCACCTTCCCCCTGCCGGAGGCCCAGCTCGACCGCTTCCTGCTCCACGTGGTGGTGGAGATGCCCGACGAGGCCGCCGAGCGCCGCATCCTCGACCTCGTCGAGGGCGAACTGAACCACCACGCCGAGGCGATGCCGGTGAAGCTCTCCGTGGCCGAGATCCGCGCCGCGCGGGAGGCGGCGCTCGGCGTCTACGTCGCGCCCGCCCTCAAGGACTACCTCGTGCGGCTGGTGGCCGGCACCCGCACGGATTCGGCCGCGCCCGATCTCCGCGCCGCCATCGAGCACCCGGCCTCGCCGCGCGGGACCCTCGCCCTCATGCTCGCCGGCAAGGCCCGCGCCTATCTGCGCGGGCGCGACCACGTCATCCCCGAGGACATCGCCGAGCTCGCCGCCGACGCCCTGGCCCACCGCATCGGCCTCACCTGGCGAGCCGCCGCCGAGGGCAAGACCGCGCGCGGCCTCATCGGAGACCTCGTCCAACGGGTGCGGGCGCTCTGACCGTCGCCATGGCTTCCTCGTCCGTTCCCGATCCGACGCAGGCGCCCGGCATCCACCTCTCGGGCGAGGCCCTCATGGGTTTGCGCCACCTCGCCCGGCGCGGCACGTCCCCGGCGACCCGTACCCTCGCGGGGCTGCCCGGCGGCATCGTCACCCGGCGGCGCGGGCGCGGCTCGGAGCCCGACGACGTGCGCCTGTGGTCGGAGGGCGACGACCGCCGCCACATCGACCGCAACGCCACCGCACGCACGGGCATCCTGCATGTCCGCACCCACCACGACGAGCGCGACCGCGCCGTGGTGCTGCTCGTGGATTTCCGGCCGTCCATGCTGTTCGGCACCCGCCGGGCCCTGCGCTCGGTGGCCGCCGCCGAGGCCCTGGTGCTCCTCGGCTGGCGGGTGGCCGGCGATGGCGGCCGGGTCGGCCTCGTGGTGGCGGGCGCCGGCGAACCCGTGGTGCTGCGCCCGGCCGGGGGCGAGCGCGCCATGACCGCCGTCACCGGGGCGCTCGCCATGGCGCATGCCCGGGCCCTGGCGGAGGTGAGCACCCAGGACCCGCCCCTGTCGCGCGCCCTCACCCTGGCCCGGAGCCTGCTGCCGTCGGGAGGCCACCTCGTCCTCGGCACGGCCCTGGACAATCCGGGGGAGGATTTCGACCACCTCCTCACGGTGATGGCCGAGCGCCTGTCGATCCGCCTCGTGCTGGTGAGCGACGCCTTCGAGCGCGCCCGCCCGCCGGGCTTCTACCCCTTCGCCACCCCGGACGGCCGGCGTGGCACGGTCCAGGCGAGCCGCGCGGATCGCCCGCCGGGCGACGCCGATGCCCGCCTCGTGGAATATGCGCGGCGCGGCATCGAGGGCCTGCGCCTCGACGTCGAGGCGGGTCCCGAGGCCTATGCCCCCCTCATGGAACGGCTCGATGCGGTGCTCTGAAATCCGCGCCGACGGATGGTGCCCATGAATCCCGCAAACGCCCCCGCCGACATCCCCGCCAGCCTCGACCAGCTGCGCGGCCTGCACCTGCCCGCCGAGGCCGCCGGCGCGGCGCAGGGGCCCGTGGTCCTCGCCATCGCGCTCGGTTTCACGGCGGCTTTGCTCGTCGGCCTCGTACGGTTCTTGCGCGCGCGGCAGCGGGGCACCGTGCGCCGGGTCGCCGCGCGCGAACTCGCCGCCGCCAATGCCCTGCCGCCGGGGCCGCGCCGGGTCGCCCAGGCGCGACTCCTCCGCCGTCTCGCCCGCACCCTGCGGGGCGACGCGGCGGCCTCGACGCAGGGGAACGCCTGGGCCGCCACCCTCGACGGCCTGTTCGCCACGGACTTCTTCACCAAGGGCGCCGGCCGAACCTTCGCCGATGGGCTGTATCGCCGCGATCCGCCGGAGCCCGAGGCCATCGACGCCGAGCTCGTCCGGCTGATGCAGCGGATCGGGGCCTGAGCATGCCGAACTGGCTCACCGCGCTGGCCTCGGCGTTCGACCTCGCGAGCCCCTACGCCCTGCTGCTCCTCCCCCTGCCGCTTCTGGCCGCCCGCCTGATGCCGGCCGAGCGCGTCGGCTCGAGCGGGGCCCTGCGCGTGCCCGCCTCCCTCGTCGCCGCGGCGGCCCGGGGCGACAGCGTCGCCGCGCGCGGGCGCGGTCGCGCCGTGCTGGTCTGGACCCTGTGGGCGGCCCTGGTGGTGGCGCTCGCCGGCCCGCGCCTCGTCCTGCCCGCCACGGCGCTGCCGGCGTCGGGCCGTGAGATCATGCTGGTGATGGATCTGTCCGGCAGCATGGAGCGGCGCGACTTCGCCCTCGACGGCCAGACGGTGAACCGCCTCGCGGCGGTCAAGCGCGTCGGCACCGACTTCATCCGCCGCCGGGCCGGCGACCGCATCGGCCTCGTGATCTTCGCCAACGAATCCTACGTCGCCGCGAGCCCGAGCTTCGACACCGCCACCGTCGCCCGGGCGCTGGACGAGGCGACCATCGGGCTCGTGGGCCGCTCCACCGGCATCGGCGACGGCCTCGGCCTCGCCCTGAAGCGCCTCACCCCGCCGCCCTCGGCCGAGACCGGCGAGGCCGGCCCGCCCGTGACCGCCAAGGTGGTGATCCTGATGACGGACGGAGCCAACAACGCCGGCCAGACCACGCCACGCGATGTCGCGGGCCTCGCCAAGGAACTCGGGGTCCGGGTCCACACCATCGCGCTCGGGCCCCGCGACCTCTCCAACGCCGAGGGCGAGCAGGACGTGGTCGACACCGAGACCCTGCGGGAGATCGCCGAGCTCACCGGCGGCCGGATGTTCCGCGTGAAGACCACCGAGGATCTCGTCGGCATGGCGGACGCCATCGACGAGATCGAGGGCGGGCGCGCCAAGGCACCGCCGCTCCCGCTGCGCAAGGACCTGTGGCCGTGGCCCGCCGCCGTCGCGTTCCTGTGCGCGGCCGGCCTTCTCGCGGCGAGGCGGGTCGCGTGAGCCTCCTCGACACCCTCGCGGTCCTGCGGCCCTGGTGGCTCGCGGCGATTCCGCTCGTCGTGGCCCTGGCCCTGCGCGCCGCCTGGCGCTCGGCGCCCCTGGGCGATTGGGCCAAGGCCGTCGATCCCGGCCTCATGGCGCTTCTGGCCAAGCGCGGTGCCGTGCTCGGCGGGCGGCGGCAGGCGAACCTCGCTGCGGCGCTGGCCGCCGGCCTCATCGCCGTGGCGCTCACGGGACCGGCCGTGGAGCGGCCCGACGCCACCACCTTCCGCAACCTCGACGCCACCGTCGTGGTGGTCGATCTCTCGCGCTCCGTCGCCGAGGGCGGGCGCCTCAAGGACGTGCGCCAGATCGCCGAGGGCGTCGCCCAGGCGGCCGGCACCCGCAGCGTCGCCGTGGTGGTCTATGCCGGCGACGCCTACCTGGCGATTCCGCCCACCACCGACCGCGATGCCCTCGCGTCCACCCTGTTCGCCCTCGACGGCGATACGGTGCCCGACCGGGGCACCCACCCCGAGCGCGGCCTGGCGCTCGCCCGCCGGACCCTCTCGGAGGCCGGCGTCATCGCCGGCGACGTGGTGCTGGTGACGGACGGCGACGGCATCGGGGACGCCGCCGCCCGCGAGGCCGCGGCGATCCGGGCCAAGGGATGGGCCCTGAGCGGCGTCTTCGTGCCCGCCGGTCCGGGCCTCCCGGCCGGCTCGCCGAAACCGAACCGCGCGGCCCTGGAGCGCCTCGTCGCCACGGGCGGCGGGCGGCTCGCCGACCTCGATGCCCCGACACCGGTCCTCGATGCCGTGGGTGCGAGCACGGCCCAGCATCTCGCCGCCGGCGGCTACACCGTCCTGGCCTTCGCCGATCTCGGGCGCTGGCTGATCCTGCTGGCGCTCCTGCCGGCGCTGGCCCTGTTCCGCCGGAGCGCCTGATGCGCCGCGCATTTCCGTTCGCCCTCCCACGCCGCTGGACCACATGGGCGCGCCTCGCCGGCCTCGGGTTGGCGGCGGTCGGCATCCTCGGCCTCGCCCTGGTGTCGCAGCCGCGCACCGGCCTCGGACGCACCCTCATGGGCCTCGGCCTGCCCGGGGCCGCCGCCGCCATCCTCGACGATCCGGCCTGGCGCGGACCCGCCCTCTATCAGGCGGGGCGTTTCGAGGAGGCCGCCGCCCTGTTCCGCGCCGCCGGGCGGCGCGGCGCGTACAATCTCGGCAACGCCCTCGCCAGGGCCGGCGACCTGCAAGGGGCGCTGGACGCCTACGACGCGGCGCTCACCTACAACCCGCGCGACGCCGACGCCCAGGCCAACCGCTCGCTCATCGCCCGCCTCGTCGACGAGGGGGCCGGCGATCCCGGCAAGGGCGGCGGGGTCGCCAATGCCACGGCGACCACGGGCGCGCGTTACAACAAGACCGCGAACCAGGACCCCAACGACGACACCCAGGCGACGTCAAGCGGCGAGGGACTGGCCGGCAACAAGGAGGGTGGCACCACTTCCTCGACGCCGGGCAACAGCAAGGTGGCGCGGCGCGGCAAGGCCGAGCAGGTCTCGGTGGAGTCCGGCAAGGGCGAGGCGCGCGGTTCGGCCAGCGACGCCGCCGGGCGCGGGCGCATGGGCGCTGGCTCGGCCATGGTCGCCGCCGCCCCCGAGAAGGAGGTGCGCCGGGTGACGAAGAGCTTCGAGGCCCACGAGATCCGGCCCGACCGCCTCTGGCTCCAGACCCTGCCCGACGATCCCGGCCGCTATCTCAAGCTGCGGCTCAAGGCCGAGCAGGCCGTGCGCGTGGAGGCCGGCACCGCGGTGCCGGGGGGAAGCAACCCATGGTGAGCTTTGGCCGCGAGCCCAAACCGTCGTCCCTGGCCAGTCCTGGCGGAGGAGCCACACCCGGCTCCCTCTCCTGGAAGGAGAGGGTTGGGGTGAGGTGTGCGAACTCTCCGGAAAGGTCGCACACCTCACCCTGTCCCTCTCCTTCCAGGAGAGGGGACCCGCGCTCGTCTCGAAATTGGTTCGCGCGTGCGAGCATGGGCGCATTCGCAGCCTGCGTTCTGCCAATCCTGCTTCTCTTCTCCATCCCCGCCCGCGCCGAGATCGACCCCGGCGACCTCACCCTCACGGTGACCCCGGAGCGCAACGGCAACGCCGATCCGTTCTCCCGCGAGATGGTGCTGCTGCGCATCCACGGGGTCTACCGCCAGCCGATCCTGCTGGAGGAGGTGATCCAGCCGTCGCTGGCGAACTTCAGCTGGACCCAACTCGGCCGCGACCTCTGGACGAAAACGAAAATGCCCGATGGGCAGAACGCCATCGCCTTCGACCGGGTGGTGGCGGTCTTCCCGCACCATGCGGGCGACTTCACCATCGAGCCGTTCCTCCATCGCCTCACCATCAACGACGGCGGCGTCCGCAAAGTGGTCGACGTGCCCTCGCCCCCGGTGCAGCTCTCCGTGGCCAACTGGACGAAGCCCGTGGGCGGCCCCGACGCCAAGGAGCCGTGGTGGCTGCCGGCCCGCGAGGTCACCATCACGGATTCCTGGAGTCCCGACCCGGAGACGGTGAAAATCGGCGAGAGCACCCGGCGCATCGTCACCCTGGAGGCCCACGGCATGGTCGCCGAAGGCCTGCCGCCCCGGCCGGTCATGCGCACGCGCGGCATCCTCACCTTCGCCGGCCCCGTGACCCGCGAGACCATCATCACCCCCACGGGCCCCATCGCCCGGGCGACCTACCAGTGGGACGTCCGGCCGGCCATCGCGGAGGTGATCCCGTTGGATGCCATCGTCATCCCGTGGTTCGACACCGTGTCGCGCACCCTGCGCGAGGCGGAGATCCCGGCCCGGCAGATCGGCGGCGGCCTGCCCGACCGCGACGAGGACGCCAAGCCCGTGGCGCCCGCTTCGCCCATCGCCGTCATGGCGGCGGCCCTGGCCGCGTTCGGCCTCGGTCTGGCGCTCATCGGGTTCGGGGCGCCGAAGCGGCCGCGTCCGCGCCTCGACCGTGCCACCCGGGGTGCCCTCGCCAGGGCCGCCGCCGCCGGTGATGCGGTCGCATTTCGGACCCACCTCGCGCCCGTCCTCCAGCGGGCACCGGACCTCGCGCGGGCCTGGCGTGCCAATCCCGAGATCACCGCCGGCCTCGATGCCCTCGACGGCGCCCTCTACGGGCGCGGCCCGGCGACCGCCCTCGATCTGCCCGACCTCGCCCGCCGCCTCTCGCGGCCGGTCCCCGGTTCGACCCACTCGGTCCCGGACCGGGGACGGCTGGCCGACCTCGACGGGCGGACCTGACACGTCGTCATGGTTAACCATCGGTTTACGCCCCTCTGCCAACCCTGGCGCGCAGGGAGCGGAGCGATGCGGGTGAGGTCGGAGACGAGGAAACGGCGGTATCCGATGGGCCTGATCGCCCTCTCGCTCCTGGCCGGCTCGCCCGTCCGCGCGGCGGATTTCACCGAAACCGGCCGACGCTTCGACGACCCGGAGGCGGCCTACGCCGAACCCCTGCCGCGCTACTTCCCCCGGGCTGACGGTGACGGCCCCGCGGTGCGGCATTTGCCCATTCCGCGCCGGCAGATCGCCGGCTGCATCCCGCGCCGGGTGCCTGTGCCCACCGACCGGTCGGGCGATCCGAGTTACGTCGGCTCCGCCTACGGTCTCGGCAAGCCGAGCTATTACGGGTTCACGCCGCCGCTCGGCGTCGACGATCCCTACGGCCGGCCGCTGCTGCCCTACTGTCCCTGACGACTGGCGCCGGAGCGGCGGGGCGATTAGGTCTGCGCCCATGCCCGCGATCCCATGCGCACGATCCGAAAGACTGCGCGCGACCCAGACGGAGCCTCCCGTGTCCGATCAAGCCATCCTCCGGTTCGAGGCCGTGGCCCCCTTGCGGGCGCAGGTCGCGGTGTGGCGCCGCGCCGGCGAGTCCGTGGTGCTGGTGCCGACCATGGGCGCCCTGCACGCCGGCCACCTCGCTCTCGTGGCGCGGGCGCGCGACCTCGGACGCCGCGTGGTGGCGAGCATCTTCGTCAACCCGACGCAGTTCGGCCCCACCGAGGATTTTTCGCGGTATCCGCGCGACACCGAGGCCGACCTTCGCCTGTTGGCCGAAGCCGGGGCGGACGCCGCCTACCTGCCCGACGTCGCCACCATGTACCCGCCCGACTTCTCCACCCGCATCGAGGTCGATGGCCTCACGCAGGGCCTGTGCGGCGCATTCCGGCCGGGACATTTCTCCGGGGTCGCCACCGTGGTGACGAAGCTCCTCAACCAAGCCCGGCCCGACATCGCCCTGTTCGGCGAGAAGGACTACCAGCAGCTCCTGGTGATCCGCCGCGCCGTGCGCGACCTCGACCTGCCCGTGGCGATCCTGGGCGTGCCGACCCTGCGGGAGTCCGACGGCCTCGCCCTGTCCTCGCGCAACCGCTACTTGAGCGCGGAGGAGCGGGCTGTGGCGCCCCGGCTGCACGCGGTCCTGACCGGCATTGCCGAGGGCCTGTCGGCGGGGGCCGAGGCGGGGCCGCTCCTGGCCGAGGGGCACGCCGCCCTGGAAGCCGCCGGCTTCGCGCCCGTGCAGTACCTCGACATCCGCGATGCCGAGACCCTGGCGCCGGTCACACGGGCCGATCGCCCCGTGCGGGTCCTGGCGGCGGCCTATCTCGGCCGCACCCGCCTCATCGACAATGTCGCCGCGCTCAGGCCTTGAGCGGGTTGGCCAGGAAGAAGTTCAGCATGGCGCGCGACGCGTCCGGCCCGCGCGGATCGGTGTAGCTCCCCGCAATGGTGCCGCCGGACCAGGCATGACCGAGGCCCCGCACCATCCAGCTCTCGACGGAGACGTGACCCTTCGTGTCGGCGTAGCGGGTGCGGAGGTAGGGCAGGCCGCCCGCGCTGACGGCCTCCGTGGTCTCGGGCGTCAGACCGCCGATGCCCGCCTGAGCCAGGGCCTGGGCGCCGTTGCGCGGATTGACCGTGCCGTCGCTCTCGCCGTGGAAGACGATGGTCGGCATCGGGGTCACGGGAGCGATGCAATCCGCTTCGGCCACGGGACCCAGGCGCATCACCGTCAGGGCCGCCGAGACATCACGGGCGCAGCCCGCCGCCAGCCCCGAATGGATGCCCACGGCTGCGAACAGTTCGGGGTAGGCATGGGCTACGTTGGCCGCCGCCGCTCCGCCCGCCGACAGGCCGGCGATGAAGACCTGACGCGGATCGATCCCGTACTCGGCGATCACCGCCCGGGTCAGGCCGGCGATGATGCCGGTCTCGCCGGCCTCGCGGTCCTGCTCGCCGGGCTGGAACCAGTTCCAGCAGCGCTGGCCGTTGGCCCGGCTGGACTGGCCCGGATAGGCGACGGTGAACCCGTGCGCCTCGGCCAGCGCGTTCATCCCGGTGCCGGCGGCGAAGTCGTCGGGCGACTGGCTGCAGCCATGGAGCATCACCACGAGGGGACGGTTGCGCGCCCGTGAGCCGGGCACGAACAGCTTGTAGTCGCGCGTCCCGTGCTCGCCGGTGAAGGAGCGCTCGACGAACCTGTCCTCGTCCCGGACGGATTCGGGCTCCATCACCTGGCGGCCGAGCACATCCAGCCCGCGCTGACCCGGCTCCTGCGCGCCGCCGCCCAAGCCCTGCACGCCCAAGCCCTGCACGCCCAGGCCATGAAGGACCGGGGCGACGCTGCGCCCGAGACCCTGCGTCACGGTCTCCACCACCTTGCGCAGGCGGTCGGTGAGACCGGCCTCGGCCGTGTGGGAGACCGCGCCCTGCGGCTCGTTCATGCCGTTGGTCTTGCCGTCGCCCAAGCTGCGCTGGATCAGCGCCGAGGCGTCGCCCAGGCGTCCGTTGGCGGTGAGGCGGGTCGCCTCCATCATGTCCGCCATGCGGTCCTGCATCCGGTTCTGTTGATCGCTCATCGAAACAATCGCTTTCAGGCTCGATGCGACGCGGGGAACGGACGAGCGGTCCGGGGCGCAAATCGGGAGGAAGGTCAGCGCAGGCGGTCGGCCAAGGCTGCCTTGACGGCCGGGCTCGCCTGCAGGCTGCCCATGACCTCGATGGACGCGATGGCGGCGCGTGCCAGTTCGGGAGAGACGTCGGCAGCGATGCTGGCCAGCCCCAGGACGCGGATGTCGAGGGTGGTGCCGGCATCGCGGTGGGCTTCGAGATCGGCGCGGCCGTAGCGGCGCAGGCCGAGTTCCACCCGCTTGCGCGCCACGGACTGGCGCGTCACCTCGGCGTGCCGCTCGATCTGGTTGCGCACGGCCGTGCGGATGAAGTCGGATCGGTTGGCGTAGACGCTCTCGGACACGAGAAGATCGATGTGTCCGAGATCGACGTAGCCGAGATTGATCGTGATCTTTTCGCTGTCCCCGATCCGCATCGCGGGTCGAGCCTTGTCCATTATCCCGAGCACGGCCAACTCCAATACCATCCGCCAGGATGGTATATGGAGGACCTATGGTGCGGCGCAATATGAAATATTGCGCCGCACTCTCAGGCATTATCGTATGAGGTGGGTGGCTCCGGGCAGCGCGTCGTCCACGGGTCCGGCGCGATGAATCTCCGGAGACGTCGGACCATTCAGCCCAGGATCTTGTCGATGGTGATGGGCAGGTCCCGGATGCGCTTGCCGGTGGCGTGGAACACCGCGTTGGCCACCGCCGCCGCCGTGCCGACGATACCGATCTCGCCGAGCCCCTTTACCCCCATGGGGTTGGCCTTGTCCTCTTCGTCGACGAAGATCACGTCGATGTCGTGGATGTCGGCATTCACAGGTACGTGATATTCGCCGAGATTGTGATTCATGAACCGGCCGAGCGTGTGGTCGAGCATCGATTCCTCCTCGAGGGCCGAGCCGATCCCCATGACCACGCCGCCGAGGATCTGGCTGCGCGCGGTCTTGAGGTTGATGATCTTGCCGGCCGCGATGGCCGAGACCACGCGGGTGACGCGCACCACACCGAGATCTTCGTCGATCTTCACCTCCGCGAACACGGCCGAGTGGGTGTAGGGCGCGAACGCCTTCTGGTGGGCGGCATCCGGCCCGGCCGAGCCCGTGGCCTCCAGCCTGTCGGTGCCGGTGGCTTTCAGCACGTCCGTGATGGCGATGCCGCGCGTCTCGTCGCCCGTGACCTGAATGCGACCGTCCTGGAACACGGCCCGTTCGAAATCGACGTTGGCGAGCGGCGAATCGTCGAGGCCGCGCGCCAGGGCGAAGAGCTGCCCGGCGATGTCCTGACAGGCGCGCATCACCGCCGTGCCGGAGGAGGCCGCCGTCCACGAGCCGCCGGCCAGCGGCGCCTCGGCGAGGTTGGTGTCGCCGAGCTTCGTCGTCACGTCCTCCATCCGCAGGCCGAGGGTGTCGGCGGCGATCTGGGTGAGGATCGTGTAGGTCCCGGTGCCGATGTCGCCGGTGGAATTGCCGACTTCGAGCCGGCCGTCGGCCGTGAGCGTCGCCTTGGCGCTCGACTGCATCATCATCGATTCCCAGATGCCCGTCGCCATGCCCCAACCGACGAGTTCGCGCCCGTCGCGCATGGAGCGGGGCTCCGGGTTGCGGGTCGACCAGCCGAAGCGCTCGGCGCCCTCCGCGAAGCAGGCGCGCAGGGATTTCGAGCTGAACGGCTTGCCCTCAGTGCGGTCCGACTCGCTGTAGTTCTTGAGGCGCAGGGCGATGGGGTCCTGCCCCGTCTCGTGGGCGAGTTCGTCCATGGCGATTTCGAGCGCCATCACGCCCGTCACGGCACCGGGGGCGCGCATGTCGGAGGGGGTGTAGGTGTCGAGCTGGGCGAGCTTGTAGGTGAGGGCGACGTTGTCGCAGGCGTAGAGCACGCCCGACCAGTTCACGACGACCTCCTGATAATCCTCGAAGTTCGAGGTGCCGGAGATGGCCTCGTGCCGGATCGACCGGAGGCCTCCCTCGGCATCGGACCCGAGCGACACGGTCTGCAGCACGTCGGGGCGGTAGCCGAACGAGAACATCTGGTCGCGGGTCAGCACCACCCGCACCGAGCGTTCGAGCGCCCGGGCGGCGAGCACGGCGAGGAACAGCTGGTATTGCGGGCGCAGGCCCGAGCCGAAGCCGCCGCCGAGATACGGGTTGAGGACGCGGACATCCTCCTTCTTCATCCCGAACACCCCGGCGATGTAGCCGTGCGTGTTCGCGACCCCCTGGATCTTGTCGTAGACGGTGATCTTGCCGTCGCCGTCCCACACCACTGTGGAAGCGTGGGGCTCCATCGGGTTGTGGTGCTCCACGGCCAGACGGTAATCCTGCGAGACCTTGATGGGCGCGGATTCGAACGCGCCCGGCGCATCGCCCCACGGGGCCGGCGGCGGCTTGATGCCCGAGCGCTTCTTCGGCGGCTCGTAGGCTAGCTCTCGCTGGGCAGTCAGATCCGTGGTCGGTGCCTCGGCCGCGTAGGTGACGGTCACCAGGGACGCGGCGTGGCGCGCGGTGTCGAAATCCTCCGCCACCACGAGGGCGACGGGCTGGCCGCTGTAGTGGATCCTGTCGTCGTAGAGGGCCCGGAACGGCGAGCCGGGGGGGGCCACCACGTCCTGGTAATTGTAGTCGAGCCACGCCGTACGCGGGCGGTTCTCGTGGGTGAGAACCTTGATCACCCCCGGCACGGCCTCGGCGGCCGACGTGTCGATGGCGGTGATGCGTCCGCGCGCGATGCCGCTCGACACGACGTAGCCGTGAGCGAGGTCGGGCGCGGAGAATTCGCCCGCGTACTTCGCCTGACCGGTGACCTTGGCCGGGCCGTCGACGCGGCTGCGCGCCGTGCCGACATAGGTGTCCGTGCCGGAGGCGTTGATGGAATTGGCCATGTGCGAAAACCTCTAGGCGATGCGCTTGTCGGACTGCGACTGAGGCGTGCCGGCAGCGGCCTGGAACAGGCCGCGAATGATGGCGCGCCGCGCAAGCTCGACCTTGAACGCGTTCTCGGATTGGGGCTGGGCCGCGGCCACCACGATGTTGGCGGCGGCGGCGAAGGTCTCGTGCGTCGCCGGCTTGCCGGCGAGAAAGGCTTCGGCTTCCGCGTCGCGCCATGGCTTGTGGGCGACGCCGCCGAGGGCAAAGCGGGCGGACTGGATGGTGTCGCCGTCGAGCGTCATCACCACCGCCACCGAGACCAGGGCGAAGGCGTACGAGAGCCGGTCGCGCAGCTTGAGGTAGGTGTGGTGCGGTCCGAAATCCTCGTCGGGCAGATCGACGGAGAGGACGATCTCGCCCGGTTTGAGGGTGGTGTCGCGCTCAGGCGCGTCGCCGGGCAGGCGATGGTACTCGGAAAACGGGATCGTGCGCTCACCCTCGGGCCCGGCGACTCGAACCACCGCGTCGAGGGCGGCCAGGCCCACGCACATGTCGGAGGGGTGCGTGGCGATGCAGTCCGGGCTGGTGCCGAAGATCGCGTGGATGCGGTTGACGCCGCCGATGGCCGGGCAGCCGGAGCCGGGCAGGCGTTTGTTGCAGGGCGTCGCGGTGTCGTAGAAATAATAGCACCGGGTGCGCTGGTTGAGGTTGCCGCCGGTGGTGGCGGCGTTGCGCAACTGGCCCGAGGCGCCGGCGAGAATCGCGCTCGCCAGCAGTGGGTAGCGCGCGGTGACGGTGTCGTCGTACGCCACCGTGGAATTGGTCACGAGCGCGCCGATGCTGAGCCCCCCGTCGCGGGCCTCGATGGTGTCGAGGGGCAGGCGGGTGATGTCGACGAGCCGGCCGGGCTGCTCGACATTGTACTTCATCAGGTCGACGAGGTTGGTGCCGCCGGCGATGAAGCGGGCGTTGCCCCCCGCCACCGCCTTCACGGCATCGGCGACGGTCTCGGGGCGGACGTAATCGAAGCGGTTCATTTCGCGGCTCCCGCGTGCATCACGTCTTCGATGGCATCGACGATGTTGGTGTAGGCGCCGCAGCGGCAGATGTTGCCGCTCATCGCCTCGCGGATCTCTTCGCGGGACTGGGCGTGGCCCTCGGTCATCATGCCCACCGCCGAGCAGAGCTGGCCGGGGGTGCAGTAGCCGCACTGGAACGCGTCGTGCTCGACGAAGGCCGCCTGGAGCGGGTGCAGGCCGGCGCCCTCGCTGAGACCCTCGACGGTGGTGATGCTGGCCCCGTCCTTCATCACGGCAAGCGCCAGGCACGAATTGATGCGCACCCCGTCGACCAGCACCGTGCAGGCGCCGCACTGGCCGTGGTCGCAGCCCTTCTTGGTGCCGGTGAGATCGAGATCCTCGCGCAGGAGATCCAACAGGGTAGTCCAGGGGGCCACGTCGAGGGTGCGGGCCTGCCCGTTGATCGTCAGGCTGATGGCGATGGTGTTCGCCGGGCCCGGCGAGCCGCTTTCGATGAGCATGGCGTGTGTCCGTGACAGGAGCGGCGGCCATCGCGGCCGCCGGATTTCAGGAATTTCGTCGAGACGGCCGGGCGGGGAAAATCATCCACCGGCAGCCGGTCTTTTCGATAACCGTTCCAGATTGGCGGTGTTCCCTGGCCGCATCCCGGGCATGGGTTTGCACCGTCCCGGCGCCTCGGCTAACCCGGTGCTGATTCCAGACGAAGGACGTTCGATGGCTGCGCTCGCTCCGGTTCTCAACGACATCGACCGCGATCTCGACAACGCCCTGGAGCGCCTGTTCGCGTTCCTGCGCATCCCCTCGGTTTCCACCGATCCGGCCTATGCCGGCCATTGCCGCGAGGCGGCGCAGTGGCTGGAAGGCACCCTGACGGCGCTCGGCTTCGAGACCGGCATCCACGAGACCTCCCTGCACCCGGTGGTCCTGGCCCACGCGCCGAAGCCCGGCACGCCGCACGTGCTGTTCTACGGCCATTACGACGTGCAGCCGGTGGACCCCCTGGCCCTATGGGAGACGCCGCCCTTCGAGCCGCGCATCGGGCTCAACGCCAAGGGTGAGAAACAGATCGTCGCGCGCGGGGCCTCCGACGACAAGGGTCAGGTGATGACCTTCATCGAGGCCTGCCGCGCCTGGAAGGCGATGGCGGGCGAACTGCCCTGCGGCGTCACCATCCTGATCGAGGGCGCCGAGGAGAACGGCTCGCAGGGCCTGCCCGAATGGGTCGCGGCCAATCGCGAAAAACTCGGGGCCGACATCGTCCTCGTGTGCGACACCAGCATGTGGAATCCGACGACGCCGGCCATCACCACGTCGCTGCGCGGGCTGGCCTATTTCGAGGTGACGGTGCGGTGCGCCGACCGCGACCTGCATTCGGGCTTCTTTGGCGGCGCCGCGCGCAACCCGATCCACGTCCTGGCGAAGATCATCGCCGACCTGCACGATTCGGAGGGCAGGGTGGCCCTGCCGGGCTTCTACGAGGGCGTGCGCGAGACCCCGCCGGAGATTCTCGACCAGTGGAAGGGCCTCGACTTCACGCCGGACAAGTTCTTGGGTCCCATCGGCCTCCACGAGCCGGCCGGCGAGCGCGGGCGCATGCTCATCGAACTCGTCCAGTCGCGCCCGGCCTGCGACGTGAACGGCATCATCGGCGGCTATACGGGCGAGGGCACCAAGACGGTGATCGCCGGGGAGGCGAGCGCCAAGGTCTCGTTCCGCCTCGTGGACGATCAGGACCCGGAGCAGCTCGCCCGGACCTTCGAGGCCTTCGTGCGCGAGCGCATCCCCGCCGACTGCTCCGTGGAGGTGGTCTGCTACAAGGGCAGCCGAGCGATCAGCCTGCCGTACGACATGCCGGAACTCGATCTGGCCCGCGCGGCGCTCGCCGAGGAATGGGGCGTGCCCGCCGTGACCATCGGGGCCGGCGGCTCGATCCCCATCGTCGGCGACTTCAAGCGCCTGCTCGACCGCAACACCCTGCTCATCGGCTTCGGCCTCGACGACGACCGCATCCACTCGCCCAACGAGAAGTACGACCTCAACAGCTTCCACAAGGGCACCCGCTCCTGGGCGCGCATCCTGGCGGCCTTCGGCGCCGCCGGGCGGGTGGGCTGAGCGCGGCGCGGGATCGCGGCGTCCACCTCCGCTCAGCATGACGATGCCCTCCGAGCAGCGGGTCGCCGGGCAGCTTTTCGCGGAGAGCGGAGGGCTGTTCGTCGCCCGCTATCCCCTGTCCACCGCCCTGCCGATTCCATTGGCCTTGAGCGAAGGAAACCTCCTGACCTGGGCATTCTGCGGCCTCGGCCGGGCGGAAGCGGTGGCCCTGATCGTGTTCGCTGCGGACGCAGCCCCTGAGAGCCTCACCGTCACGACGCATTTTCACGACCTGACGGTGACGTTTCCACCACCGCGTCCGGGTGCCGACCTCGATCCGGCGGAACGCGCGGCCCTATGCCCGGCCGTGCTCGGTGCCTTGACACCAACGACCTTCGCGCCGCTGTCCGGGCTGCTGGCCCTCCTCGGCCCCGCCCTGTCTACCCTCACCGAGATGGGTGAAGGCCCGGTCGCCCTGCCCGAACTCGCCCTGACGGGCGCGGCGACCGCGACCCTGACGGGCAGCCGCGTCCCGAACTTCGTGATGCTGCGCTCCGGCGCCCTCTGGCGCTGCCTCCGGGTCGTGCGCGCCCATCTCAGCTTCGGTGCCGCGCCCCGCGCCGTCCTCGATCTCGATCCCGTCTGGGGCGAACCCAGCGAAGGCCGGGCCGACGCCGCCCTTCTCGTTGAGGCCGGCGAGATCTTTGCGGCGCGGGTGCCGGCATGACCCGGCCGACCGTTCTCGTCGTCGCGCCGATGCCGGCGTTTCCCACCAGCGCCGGCAACCGGCGGCGCCTCGTCACCACCTGCGAATCCCTGGCGCGCGGCGGCTTTGCCGTCGATCTCGCCTACTTCGCCCACGAGGACCAGATCTACCGCCGCTTCGGCCAGCACCCGCCGACCGACGCGGCCGCCATGGCCCGCACCTTCCAGCGCACCTTCCGGATCGAGCCGCGGATGGCGGTTCCCCTCAGGACCCGGGCGCACCATTTCGGCATCGACGACTGGTGCCCCGACGAACTCGTGGACTTCGTCGCCTGGTACTGCGCGGCTCACCCGGAGACCCGCGCCGTCCTCGTCAACTACGTGTTCCTGTCGCGCTGCCTTCGGGCGGTGCCGCCCGGCATCCTCACCCTCATCGACACGCACGACCGCTTCGCCGACCGGCAGGCCCAGTACCGCCCCTTCAGGGCCGAGCCGAACTTCTTCTATACGGACGTGGCCGGCGAGGCGGCGGGCCTCGACCGGGCCGATATCGTGCTGGCGATCCAGGCCGAGGAGGCGGCCCACTTCGCGGAGATCACCCGCGCCCGCGTCCATCTCCTGCCGCCGCGCTTTCCGGAGCGCCGGCCGTTCCGCGCGCCCGAGCGCCTCGCCCGGATCGGCTTCATCGGCCACGGCAACGACCCCAACCTGTTCTCGATTCGACGCTTCGCCGAAGCCTGGAGCGCCGATTGGGTCCCGGGTCGCCCGATCCTCATGATCGCGGGCGAAATCTGCACCAGTCTCGGCAAAGCGCCGCGACCGGGTATCGAATTAGCTGGCTATGTCGAGCGACTGGAGGACTTCTACGATCGCGTCGATCTCGTGGTCGCGCCGATGCTCATGGGCAGCGGCCTCAAGATGAAGGTCGCCGAAGCCCTGTCCTTCGGTGCGCCGGTCATCGGCACCGGCATCGGCTTCGAAGGGTTCTCGCCGCGCGTGCCGGCCCATCGTTGCGGGACCGTCGCCGAGGTCAAGCTGGCGGTGCTTGCCCTTCAGGACGACACGGCCGGACTCAAGGCCCTGACCGACGCCTGCGCCCTACTCTTTGCTGGCTACAACGAGGTGACGCGGACCGGGGAGGAGACCTTTCTGGCACGTCTGCGCGACCGCGGGGGCGGGGAATCGGACAGCCGGACGGATGGGCCGTCCCCCGAGATTCCGGCCATCGGCCCTCGCACGATGGCGCTGGCCGGTGGCACCCTCACCTGCGTCACCGGCCTCGGCACGGCCGAACAGGACGATGCCGAACATGGCCTCCTCGTCGCCGTGGAGCGTGCCCCCCCGCTGGGCGCCGGTCCCTACGCGCCCGAGCGCCGGCGCTGGTTCGCGCGCCAGGGGAACGCTCCATCGCCCACCGCCGATCTCGGTCTCGCGGATGCCGAGGTCGCCCTCGCACCCGAATGGGTAAGGGCACGGCAGCTGCCGGCCGGCTTCCGCGCGGCCCTGGCGGCCGAATTCGCCGGGGTGCGGCCCGATTGGGAGGCCGGGGCACGTCTGGTCGGCACCGGTGCCGGACGCATCACCCTCACCCTGACCCTCCCGAGCCACCTCGTCTCGGGACGCCACCCCAACGCGGTCTTCCTGATCGGGCCGGACGCCCCCGTAGAGCTGCGTCTGGAAGCGGCGGCTCCTCTCAGCCTTGCCCAGGATCTGCCGTTTCGTAGCCGGACCCGCACGGACCTGGCGCCCGTGCCGGCGAGCCTCACGATCTCGGGTCTGGAATTGCCGGCAAAAGATGTTGTGTTCCTCGTCCTGCACGACGATCTCATCGGCCGCGTCGCACTGCCGGCCGCCGGACCTTGCCCATGACAGGCCTCTTCGAACCCCTCGATGCCGCCGCCGGCCGCAAGGCGGTGCTCGCCGAGGCCGCCCTGGTCTGGAACGCCCTGTTCCTCAACGATGTCCGCATCCGTTTCCAGGCCGAAGCCGCCCCGCAAATCTCCATCGTCCTGGTCGCGCGCGGTGCGCGCCACATGCTGGCCTGGACCCTCTATCGCCTCGCCGCCGGGCAGAGCCTCGCGGGCGTGCCCTTCGAGGTCATCATCGTCGACAACGCCTCCGATCCGGAGACGCGGGCCCTGTTCGCCCGGATCGACGGCGCCACCATCGTGCTGAACGACAGCAACATCGGCTTCGGCCCCGCCTGCAACGCCGGCGCGGCGCTGGCGCACGGACAGCGTCTCCTGTTCCTCAACCCCGATGTCGACCTGATGCCCGGCGCCCTGCGCGCGCTCCTCGATACCTTCTCGGAGTTCGACGCCGTCGGCATCGTCGGCGCCCGCCTCGTCTTTCCGGGCGGCCTCCTCCAGGAAGCCGGCGCGAATTTTCACGACGACGCCCAGACCACCCATCCGTACGGCCGGGGTCTCGCCGACCCCTTCGCGTCCGAGGCCTCCTTCGCCCGCGAGGTCGGCTACGTCTCGGGCGCCGTTCTGATGATCGAGGCCGCCCTGTTCAGGCAGCTCGACGGCTTCGACGACGGGTTCGCCCCGGCCTATTTCGAGGACACGGACCTGTGCGTGCGCTGCCATCAAGCGGGCCGCCGGGTGATCTACCAGCCGCGCGCCATCGCGATCCATGTCGAGAACGTCACCAGCGCCCGGCGCGACGATGTCGAGCAACTCCTCGACCGCAACCGCGCACGCTTTCGCGAGCGCCACGCCGCCTGGCTGTTCGGGCAGGGGCCCCAACGCACCGGTTTCGCTGCCCGCGACCACGATTCCTGGGCCCTGCGCATCCTCTACGTCGAGGACCGCGCGCCCCATCTCGACCTCGGTGCCGGCCTGCCGCGTGCCAACCATATCCTCAACGCCATGGCGGGCCTCGGCTACGCCGTGACGTTCTGCTCCATCCACGGCGAGCGCGAAGAGCCTGGCCAACTCTACCGCGACCTCTCCACCCGCATCGAGATCGTCGAGCCCTGCGGCGAGGAGGGGCTGCGCCGCCTCGTCCGGGAGCGGCCGGACTATTACGACGTGCTCTGGGTCAGCCGGCCGCCGAACATCGACCGGACGTGCCGTGTGCTGCACGACCTCGGCCTCACCCCCCGGGATGTCGGGCGGTCACGCGTCGTGTTCGATTCCGAAGCGGTCTTCGCCCTTCGCACCTTCGTCACCGGGGCGCTCTCCGGCGCGGCCGCCAACGGCCCCGCCCTGGCCCGGTCCTGCGCCCGCGAGGTCCGCCACTTCGCGGTGGCCGACCACGTGGTCTGCGTCTCGCAGGCCGAGGCGCGGGTGCTGCGCGCCCACGGCGTCCCCAACGCCACGGTACTGGGGCATGCGCTGCGTCCCCACCACAACCCACCGGGGTTTGCCGCCCGCGACGGCTTCGTGTTCATCGGATCGCTCGCCCGCGAGGGCGAGCCCAACATCGATTCCCTCGACTGGTTCTTCGCCGAGGTCTGGCCCCGTCTTCGAGCGCGCTTGCCGGAGGCGCATCTTACCCTCGTGGGCGCCGTGGCGCCCTCCATCCGCGAGCGGCTCACGGGCGAGGGCGTGCGCATCCTCGGCCGGGTCGAGGAGGTCGGCCCCGTCCTCGACGCCGCGCGCGCGTCGCTGGCGCCCACGCGCTTTGCCGCCGGCATCCCGCACAAGGTCCACGAGACCGTGGCGCGCGGCCTGCCGGGCGTTGTCACCCCGATCCTCGCCGCGCAGATCGGATGGCCGGACGGCACCGGCTCCCTGACCCGCGACTGGCGCGATCCGGCCGGCTTCGCCGAAGCCCTGGCGGACCTCCACACGGACGAGGTTCTCTGGACCGCGGTCCAGCGGGCGGGCCTCGCCCGCATCGGATCGGAATGCGATCCCGCCGCCTACGCGCAAACCCTGCGGCGCCTGTGCGAGGCCCCGACCTTCGCATGAGCGCCAAGCCCACCCCCCGCCAGCGGATCGTCGCGCGCGTCACGAAAATAGTTCGCCGGCTCATTCTCGGCCGGGTGCCCCGGCTGTTCGACGAGGACTTCTACCGGGCGACCTATCCGGATGTCGCCCGCACGGGTCTCGACCCCTATCTCCATTATGTCCGGCGCGGCGTCGGCCTCGGCTACGATCCGAACGCCGATTTCGACACGGCGTTCTATCGCCGCCAGAGCGGGCCGACCCGCCTCGACCCCGTGCGCCATTACCTGCGCGTGGGCGCCGCCGCCGGCCTCGATCCGAGCCCGGCCTTCAGCACTCTGATGTATCTCGCCCGCTACCCCGATGTCGGCCGGGCCGGCATCAACCCCCTGCTGCATTTCCGCCAGGACGGCCGACCCGAAGGCCGCATCGCCGCCCCCTCCGCGTCCGAGCCCGACCAATGGGTGGCGCTCGCCGGCGTGCGCGCCGCCCACCGCTGGGACTATCCCTCCGAACGGGGCCCGCGCTTCGCCCTCACCCTCCGGCGCGACGTACCCGTGACGGCCTGCCCCGACCACGCCCCCCGGATCTGCCTCGTTCTGACCCTCGACGGGGCCGAGACCGCCGCCCTCGTCGAGACCGTCGCGGGGTTTTCGCAAGGGGGCCAGGATGCCGTCACCCTTGCCTTCGACACCGCCGTGCGGCCCCATCCGCCGCGCCCGACCGCGATCCTCGCCCTGGAGCAATGTTTTCACGGGACCGGCGCGGACGGCACGGTGCTGTTGCGCTACGCCGAAGCCCGGCTCTGGGACCTCGTGCCCGAGCGGCCGCACCTGCGTGCCATCGGCCGGGGCGGCTGCCTCTCCGTTCGGGAGACCCTCCCCTGAGGCATGCTTGCACGCGCCCGGGCGGACTGACACAGTCATGCCCAGAGGGACCATAAGGACGAAACGTCCATCCCCACCAAGGCACGGGAGCGAAGCGTGAGACACGGCACGCAGGTGCGCACGCATCTGTGCGGGATCCGAACGGCCTGGACGGAAGCGTCCGAGGCCAGCGCCGCCGTGTCCGAACTCGCCGCCGCCATCGGCCCGGCCGACCTGTCGCAGATCGTGGTCTTCTTCTCGTCCGATTACTGCGTCGAGATCCTCAATCACGCCCTGGCGGAGCGCTTTCCCGCGGTGCCGGTCGCCGGTTGCACCATGTCGGGCGGGATCTGCCCGGCCGGCGGCCTCGGGCGCGGCCTCGTCCTCATCGCCTTTCCGGCGGCGGGCTTTCGCATCGTCTCGGCCGTGCTCGACGACATCGACCACCTCGATGTCGCCCGCACCGCGGCCTCCGTCCGCGCCCTGCGCCGCACCCTCGGCGGGGAGGCCGGTGAGCCGCCCTCGGGTGGGCGCTTCGCCCTCTCCCTCATCGACGGGTTGGCGAATGCCGAAGAGACCGTGGTCTCGGCCATCGCCTGGGCGCTGGACGGGATTCCCCTCGTCGGCGGTTCGGCCGGCGACGGCCTCGACTTTCGCGAGGCGACCCTCCTGCACGGCGGCGCGATCCACCGTCGGGCGGCGGTGCTGCTCCTCGTCGAGACCGCCTATCCGACGCAGATCTTCAAGAGCGACAATTTCGAGCCGACGACCACGAAGTTCGTGGTGACGGCCTCCGACGACGAGCGCCGCATCGTCTACGAACTCAACGCCGAGCCGGCGGCGCGGGAATACGCCATGGCGGTGGGGCTCGACCCGGAGGGCCTCTCACCCATGAGCTTTGCCGCCTACCCGTTGGCGGTGCGGATCGGCGGCGAGTATTTCTGCCGCTCGATCCGGCGCCTCGACCCGGAGAACGGGTCGCTCAGCTTCTTCTGCGCCATCGACGAGGGCGTGGTGCTCACCCTCGCCCGGCCGCGCGACATCGTCGCCACCACCCGGATCGAGCTCGAACGCCTCGAGGCGCAGCTCGGCGGCATCGACCTCGTCATCGGCTTCGACTGCATCCTGCGCCGCCTCGACGCCGAGCACGCTCAGGTCCGCCACGGCATCTGCGACCTCTACCGGCGCTACGACGTCGTCGGCTTCGAGACCTACGGCGAGCAGTACCGCGCCATGCACCTCAACCAGACCTTCACGGGGATCGCCATCGGGCGGCGCCTACCCGCATGACCCTCGACACATGAGTGCCACCGGCGAGCCCGAGAGCGCACACCGCATCGCCAAGCTCGAGCGCATCAACGCCGCGCTCATGGCCCATGTCGAGCGCAGCATGGACCAGCAGGGCAGCGCCTATTCGCTGTTCCAGACGGCGATCATGCTCGAGGGGCGCGTCCGCTCGCGCACAGAGGAGCTGACCGGGCTGATGCACAGCCTCGAGCGCTCCAACGCGGCCCTCGTCGCGGCCAAGGAGGAGGCGGAGACCGCCAACCGCTCGAAGACCCGCTTCCTCGCCGCCGCCAGCCACGACCTGCTCCAGCCCCTCAACGCCGCCCGCCTCTCGGCCTCGGCGCTGGCCGACATGCCGCTCGGCCCGGACGCGCGGGCGATCTCGGGCCAGATCGAGCGCGGGCTCCAGACCATCGAGGATCTGATCAAGACCCTCCTCGACATCTCCAAGCTCGATGCCGGGGTGGTGCGTCCCGTGATCCGTCCCGTGCGCCTGTCCGATCTCCTCGCCGGCATCGCCGCGAGCTTCCAGCGCAGCGCCGAGGGCAAGGGCCTGCGCCTGCACGTGCGCGGCCCGGACCGCGTCGTGGCGAGCGATCCGGTGATGCTCGGGCGCATCGTGCAGAACCTCGTCTCCAACGCCCTGCGCTACACCCGGGTGGGCGGGGTGCTCATCGCCGTGCGGGCGCGGGGCGCGGCGGCCCGCATCGAGGTCATCGACACCGGCTGCGGCATCGTCCCGGCCGAGCGCGCCCTGGTGTTCGAGGAGTTCTATCGCGGCGAGGCCGAACTCATGGATTCCGAGCCCGGCCTCGGCCTCGGCCTCTCCATCGTCCAGCGCATGGCAACGGCCCTCGGCCATCCCCTGACCCTGGCCTCCCGCCCCGGCCACGGCACCCGCGTGAGCCTGACCGTGCCCCTCGGACCCGCCTTGCCGGAGGCCGAAGCCCGGATCAGCCCCGTGGCCACGCGCCTGACCGGCGCCCGAATCCTCGTCGTCGAGAACGACCCGGCCACGGCCGACGCGCTCGCCCGTCTCCTGCGCAACTGGGACGCGGAGGTTGTCGTGGTTCGCGATCTCGCCGGGGCGAGGGCGACCGGTCCGGTGCCGGACCTGCTCATCCTCGACTACCACCTCGACAACGGCGCCTGCGGTCTCGCCGTGGCCGAGCATTTTCGCGAAGCGACCGGGCGGCTCCTGCCCGTCATCGTCACCACCGCCGACCACGGCGCCGCGATCGCGGCCGAGGTCTCGGCCCTGGGCGCGGAACTCGTCCACAAGCCGACCCGGCCGGCGGAATTGCGGGCCCTGCTCACCGCGATGCTGGCGCGCGCGGCGTTTTCCTCGGCTCCGGCCGCCTGCTAGACGGTCGCGTATGACCATCGATCACTCCGCGCCCCTCGTGCGCTTCGCGCCCTCGCCCACGGGCTACCTCCATCTCGGCAATGCCCGGCCGGCGCTGCTGAACTTTCTGTTCGCGCGGGCCCGCGGGGGGCGCTTCCTCCTGCGCCTCGACGACACCGACCGGGAGCGCTCGACGGAAGCATTCGCGCAAGCCGTCGAGACCGATCTCGCCTGGCTCGGCATCGTGCCGGACCTGCGCGCCCGCCAGTCCGACCGGGCGGCGATCCACGACGCGGCGGCCGAACGCCTCAAGGCCGCCGGCCGGCTCTATCCCTGCTACGAGACCCAGGACGAGCTGGAGCGCCGGCGCCGGCGCCAGCTCGGGCGCGGCCAGCCGCCGATCTACGACCGGGCGGCCCTCGCCCTCACGGCGTCCGAACGCGCCGCCCTGGAGGCGGAGGGGCGTACGCCCCACTGGCGGTTCAAGCTCGAGCCGCGCACGGTCTCGTGGACCGACCTCGTGCGCGGCGAGGCCCATGTCGATTGCGCCTCCCTGTCCGATCCCGTTCTGATCCGGGCGGACGGCTCCTACCTCTACACCCTGCCCTCCGTGGTGGACGACGCCGATCTCGGAATCACCCACGTGATTCGGGGCGAGGACCACGTCACCAACACCGGCGTGCAGGTGCAGATCTTCGAGGCGCTCGACCATCCGGTCCCGGTCTTCGGCCACCACAACCTGCTGACCACGGCGGACGGGGAGGGCCTGTCGAAGCGCCTCGGCCACCTGTCCCTGCGCGGTCTGCGCGAGGCCGGCTACGAGCCGGCGGCGGTGCGGTCGCTCGCGGTCCTGACGGGCTCGGCCGAGGCGGTGCGGGCGGTGGCGTCGATGGACGAACTCGCCGGCCTGGTCGATCTCGCCCATATCTCGCGGGCACCGGCCAAGTTCGATCCGCACGAACTCGATGGGCTCAACGCCCGGCTCATCCACGCCATGCCGGTGGACGAGGTCCGCCACCGCCTGAGCGCCCTCGGCGTGCCGGCGGACGTGATGGAGCCGTTCTGGCTCACGGTCCGGGCCAACCTCGCGAAGGTCGCCGAGGCCGGGGATTGGTGGCGGGTCGTGACCGGCCCGGTCTCCCCGGTGATCGCCGACCCGGCCTTCATCGCGACGGCCGCCGGCCTGCTGCCGGCCGAGCCGTGGGACGAGGGGACGTGGAAGGCCTGGACCGGGGCGGTGAAGGACCGCACGGGCGCCAAGGGCAAGGCCCTGTTCATGCCCCTGCGCCTCGCGCTCACCGGCCTGGAGCACGGCCCGGATCTGGCCGGCCTTCTCCCCCTCATCGGCCGCGCGCGGGTGCTGGAGCGGTTGTCCTAGGCAGGTTCGCGTTGGCGCGCCAATGCTTCACCCCGCTGGGCTCTTCGAGAGCTACGCCTGACCCGGTCGTTCGGACCTCGCGAATCAACCGACGCCCCTCGGCACGATGGACGAGCGAGGGTGGCCTCACCGGGCCAGGACGCGGGCGGCCTCCTTCGTCGTGTCCACGGCGCGCGAGACGTCGGTGATTGATGCGGCGATGGTCGTGACGTTCCGCGAGATGGCCCGGACGGCGTCGGCCGCCTCCTGCATGCTCGACGACATCTCGCGGGTCACGACGCTCTGCTCCTCGACCGCGGCGGAGGTGCTCACGACGTAGTCCCGCATGGCCCCCACCGAGCCCTGGATCGTGCCCAGGGCTCCGACCACCTGATCGGAGGCGGCCTGCACGCTGTCGATCTCACGTGCGATCTGGTTCGTGGCCTGGGCGGCCTGGGCCGCGAGGTTCTTGACCTCCTGCGCCACCACGGCGAAGCCGCGCCCGGCCTCGCCGGCCCGAGCCGCCTCGATCGTCGCGTTGAGCGCCAGCAGGTTGATCTGGCTGGCGATGTTCTGGATCAGCGCCACGATGCCGCTCATGGCCGTCGCCGTCGTCGTGAGGCGCTGGGTCAGCGCGCCGGCCGCGTCGACCTGGGTGCGGGCCTCGTCCGTCGCCGTGCGGGCCTTGCTCATGCTGTGCGAGATCTCCTCGACGGAGGCGGCGAGTTCCTCGGCGGCGGCGGCCATGGTCTGCACGTTGCCCGCGGTGTTGCCCGCGGCCTGGGACGCGGAGCGCGACTCCTCGGACGAGCGCAGGACGGCCGCGTCGATCGCGCCGAAATTCCGCTCGATCAGCCGTTCGAGGTCGGCGAGGAGCGCCACCTGCGCGGTGATGTCGGTCGCGAACTTCACGACCCGGGTGGGATGGCCGTTGGCATCGAGAATCGGATTGTAGGACGCCTCGATCCAGACCTCGCGCCCCCCCTTGCCGATGCGCTTGAACTGCCCCTTCTGGTGCTCGCCCTGGCGCAGCTTGGCCCAGAAGGCGGCGTAGGCGGGGCTGTCGCGCAGGGCGGGCTCGACGAACAGGCTGTGGTGCTGTCCGACGATCTCCGGCAGTGCGTAACCGACGACGGCCAGGAAGTTCGCGTTGGCCTCGGTGACCCGCCCCTGGAGATCGAAGGCGATGACCGCCTCGGCCTTGTGAATGGCCTCGATCTGCCCCTGCCGATCCGCGTCCTGAGCCTTCTGACCGGTGATGTCGGTGGCGAACTTGACGATCTTGTAGGGCTTGCCCCGGGAATCGAGCATGGGATTGTAGGAGGCTTCGATCCAGACCTTTCGGCCGCCCTTCCCGATGCGCCTGAACTGCCCGGTCTGAAACGCGCCGCACCGCAGCTTGTCCCAGAACGCGGCATAGGCCTGATTGTCCCGGATGGCAGGCTCGACGAAGAGGCTGTGATGCTTGCCTTCGATCTCATCCAGACCGTAGCCCAGCACCGCCAGAAAGTTCTCGTTGGCGCGGATGACGGTTCCATCGAGATCGAATTCGATCACGCCCTGTGATCGCTCGATCGCCGCGATCTTCGCGGTCGTATCGGATTTCGTTCTATCCATTTTACTGAAGAACATGCGCGATTGCCTTCATGGATATTCGATAGGCCTGGAATACGGACTGATATGATTTCTTGATCAGTCATGCGCCATCGAAACAATGCACGATCACAATCGCCGCCCGCTGATTAACAGGACGTTTATTTTTGCGCCGATAACTCAACTAAAATACGAACAATGCACCTTTCGTGATAGTCGGCGTTCGCCTGATCGCCGGGTGGAAATCGGCCGCATCGCGAAGCAAGCGAAGGGCTTCCGCACAGGGCGCCGGCGCCTCCAAAACCCTGCTGTGGCTCGCCTTTCGGCGAACCGGCATCCGCCGCGTCAGGCGATGCCCGAACGACGACGCGGCGTTCCCGCCCGCGGATGGGCGGCGTCGAAGGCGTCCATCAGCCGGGCGGCATCGACCTTGGTGTAGAGCTGGGTCGTCGAGAGCGAGGCGTGGCCCAAGAGTTCCTGGATCGCCCGCAGCTCGCCCTGGCGGCCGAGCAGGTGGGTGGCGAAGGAGTGGCGCAGGGCATGCGGCGTCGCGCTCGGGGGGAGGCCCAGCGCCCCGCGCATGGCGGCGACGGCGTACTGGATGATGCGGGGCGAGAGCGGCCCGCCCTTGGCGCCGACGAACAGGGGTCCCTCCGGGTCGAGGGAATAGGGGCAGGCGCTGAGATAGGCCGCCACCGCCGCTTGCACGGCGGGCAGCACCGGCACCATCCGCATCTTGGCGCCCTTGCCGGTGACGGTGATGGAATCCGTGCCCGGCCCGGGTGCGTCCTTGGCGGTGAGGCCGAGCGCCTCCGAGATGCGAAGCCCCGAGCCGTAGAGCAGCGCGATCACCGCCGCGTCGCGGGCGATGATCCAGGGCTCGCGGTCCTCGCCGTCCCGAAGGGCCGTGCCGGTCATGGCCTTCGCGGCGGGGATCGGGATCGGCCGGGGCAGGCGGCGCTCCACCTTGGGCGAGCGCACGGCGCCGAGCGCGGCCACGGTGCCGTGGCCCTCGCGGGCGAGGTGGCGGGCAAACGAGCGCAGGCCCGCGAGCTGGCGCATGAGCGAGCGCCCGCCGATGCCCTCGGCCCGGCGCGCCGCCAGGAACCCGCGCAGGTCGCGGGGTTTGAGGCCGACGAGGCCGGGAATGTCGGGCCGCCCGTGGCGGGCTTGCCGGTGGGCGAGGAACTGGCGCAGGTCGCGGGCATAGGCTTGCGCCGTGTTGCCGGCCATCCGGCGCTCGCGCAGCAATTCGTCCTGCCAAGTGCCGAACGCGTCCTGGAGGGCGATGTCGCCGGGGAAGGCCAGAGTCTCGGAGATGCGCAAGGCGTCCAGGGAGGCCAAGGTGTCCGGCGGGGGCGGCGTGGGCTGGAGCATGGGATCGTCCGGCGGGTTCGGCCCCCACTCAACGCCCACTCGGTTGACGCTCCGTTAGGGCGCGGTGCGACGTCGCCCTTTCCGCATCACGGCGCGCCGCCTATCTCGGCCATAGCTCCCGCCCTCCACATCGGACCTCCATGACCCCGACGCGCATCGTCTGCATCCGCCACGGCGAATCGACCTTCAACGCCGCCCACCGCCTCACGGGGCGCGACCCCGGCCACATCGATGCCCGCCTGACCGAGCGCGGACTGGCCCAGGTCGCGGCCGCCCGCGCCGGGCTCCACGACATCGCCTTCGACCTCGTGGTGACCTCGCCCCTGACCCGGGCGATCCAGACCACCAAGGGCATCTTTTCCGGCCACCCGGCCGAACCGAAGATTCTCGTCGAGGTGCTGCACCGGGAATGCCAGGAGAGCAGCTGCGACATGGGCCGGGCCGCCTCCGTGCTCGCGGCCGAGTTTCCCGATGTCGCCGTCGATCACCTGCCCGAGATCTGGTGGCACGCGGAGGGGGAGCCCGATGCCGACGGCATCCACGTCGAGCCCCGCACCCTGTTCGACGCCCGCGTCGCCGACTTTCGCGATTGGCTCGCGGCGCGGCGCGAGCGCACCATCGCGGTGGTCGGCCACGGCACGTTCTTCTTCCACCTGACCGGCGTGTGGCTCGACAACTGCGAGACCGTCGAACTCGACCTCGGCACCGACCGGATCACCCGGCGCGCCTGAGGGCGTCCTAGCCGCCCGACCCGAAGGCGAGGCCGGTGAGCATGGCCACGCCGAGCACCAGCACGAAGGCACCGGCAAGGAGTTCGAGGCCGGTCACCGCGCGGATGCCCGCCACGCCGCGCCCGCCGGCCAGGCGCAGGGCGAGCGCCTTGGCGAAGACGGCGACGCTCGCCAACACGCCCGTGGTCAGCGCCGTGCCGAGCGCCATGGCGAAGGTCGCGGCGATGCCGGCCCAGAGCATGTTCTGGGACACGGAGAAGACGAGGATGAGGACCGCCCCGGCGCAGGGGCGCGACCCGGCGGCCAGCACCACCCCCGCCCGCTCGCGCCAGGTGCCGAGGCGGGCCAGGGCCGCCCCGTCGGTGAGGTGGACGTGGCCGCAATCCGGGCCGCAGGCGCCCGCCTCGTGCCAGAGGGCGGCGAGGCGCCCGGCCTTGCGCCAGGTCACCGCGAGGCCGAGCAGAGCCACGAGGGCGAAGCTCACGGTCTCGATGAGCGTGCCGGCCCGGGTCATGCCGGCGGCGGTGGCGTTGAGGAGCAGGCTGCCGATGCCGACGATGGCCACCGCGACGAAGGCTTGCAGCAGGGCGGCGGCGAAGCTGAGGGAGAAGCCGCGGGCGAGGGCGCGTTCCCCGGCGACGATGTAGCCGGCGATGACCGCCTTGCCGTGGCCGGGGCCGGCGGCGTGGAACACGCCGTAGCTGAAGCCGAGCAGCAGCATCGGCCCCCAGGCGCCGCCGGCCTTGATCCCCTGGAGCGCGCCCTGGAGGCTGCGCGAAAAGCTCGCCTGGAGGGCCAGGATCCAGCCGCCGAGGCCGTTGGCCGAGGGCGCCGCCTCGCGAAAGCCGATGCCGAAGGGCGAGCGCGGCGCAGGCGCCGCGACATCCGGCCCGAGGGCGAGCATGAGGGCGGTGAGCAGCCCGGCGGCCAGCGCCGTCGCGCCGACGGCCAGCATCAGGCGCCGGCCGAGAAGCCCCGGCGGCCGCGCCGCCACGGCGGCGCCTAAGGACACGCGACGATGATCCGGTTGGCGAACTGGCTGCCGTAATTCGCCGAGGCGGTCAGCGCCTCGAAGAACGCCTCCGACATGCCGGGCTTGGCGTCCGCCGTCTTGGCCACCTCCGGCTTCGGGCGGGTCAGGGAGGCGGCGCAGCCGTTGGGCGCGCCCGTGAGGCGGGCGGCGTCGGCATCCTCGGACAGGCCGAAGGCGACGAAGTAGGTCGGATCGTACACCTCGATGGCCGCCACGCCGCGTCCCTGCGCCACCGGCGTCTTGAGGGGCAGGAGGAAGGTGAGGGTGAGCTTGCCGCCCTCCATGGCCATGCGCGGCTCGGTGGGATCGGCGAAGAGCTGCTCCTTGCCGGCGACCTTGAGCTTGGTGAAGTAGCCGAACTCGGCCAGGTTCGCGGTGTTCTCCCGCGCCAGGGACGACAGCTCGTCGGGCGAGAAGACGCCGTCACCGTTGGTGTCGAGACCCTGGACCACGAAGGCCGAGTAGGAGGCGTCGAAGGTCCAGGCGTTGCGGATGCCGGTGACGCGCCCGCCCTCGCCGTAGGCGATCTCGGCCTTCGTCGTGACCCAGACATGGGGATGCGCCTCGGCCGGATGGGCGAGGGCAGCGCTCGCGGCCAGGGCGGCGAGACCGGTCAGGAAGCGTTTGGGCGAAGCGGTCGGCATGGCACGGGACGCTCGCGAATCGTGGTGAAGAAAGCGTAAACGCCGCCCTTCGCCACGCGTGGGCCGGTCCCATCCATTCCGGTTCAGTGGGGCGAAAGCGAGGCGCCCCCACGGAGCCCCCGGCCCGGTCAAGCCGAGCCGGGGGGAGAGGCGGATCAGTCGGCCGAGGCGACGTCGACCCGGTCGCCGCGGCGCGAGAACGCGATGGTGGTCTCGCGGCCATCGGCGCCGAGCGCCCCCGGCACCGAGAGGTGCACGGTCTGGTCGGCGTTCAGCGTCGTGATCATGCGGATCACCTGCGGCTGCTCGGCACCGGAATTGACCGTCGCCAGGGTCGCGACAACGCGGTAGCCGTCCTTGGTGTGGGTGTAATACGCCGTGCCCCGGAACGCGGCGAGGTCGATGGAGATCGGCTTGGCGACCTGGAGTTCGGTGGCCTGCGCGGCCGGGGCGGCGAGGACGAGGGCGGCGGCGAGGAGAGCGTTGCGCATGGGAAAAGGCCTGTGCGGTTACTGTCCGCCGGGAGTGCCCGAACGGAGAGCCGGTTGCACCGGGAGACCGCACTATGCCGGGATCATTGTGCAGTGCGAAGACAGATCTTTTGCAATGCGAAAATGCTTGAAACGCATAGCTCGATCAGAATAGCGCTGCATCATGCCTTCAGTGCATTTTAATGCAGCAGGCATGGCGCGCGGTTGGCCAACGGCCAGCCCTGACGAATTGTTATCCACGGGAGCTGGAACAGGCGCGCGGCCGCCGTTCAATCCCGCCGGGTCAGGGCTGCGATCTCGGCCTCATCGGCGGCGCTGAGGCCCTGCTCGGCGGGGGCGGTGCGCCGGCGGGACAGGCGCCACAGGCCGACGATCCCGAGGCCGATGGCGGCGAGCGGCGTCAGCCACAGGAGCAGGGTGTGGGCGGCGAAGACCGGGCGCAGGAGCACGTACTCGCCGTAGCGCCCGACCACGTAGGATTCCACCTGGGGGTCGGTGTCGCCGGCCTGGAGGCGCTCGCGCACGATGACGCGCAGATCCCGGGCCAGCGGCGCATCGGAATCGTCGATGGACTGGTTCTGGCACACGAGGCAGCGCAGGCCGGCCGAGATCTCCCGCGCCCGCGCCTCCAGGCCTGCGTCCTTCAGCACCTCGTCGGGCTGGACCGCCCACGCCCCGCCGAGGGGGACAAGGGCGCCGCTGATCGAAGCAAAGGCCAGGAGCAGCGCGAGGGCGAGGCGCGGGGCGCGGCTCATTCCGCCGCCGCCATGCCGGCGGGCACGGGCCTCGTCCTGGCCTTGGCCGGGGCGCCGACCCGCATGCGCCGGTCGGTGAGCGAGACCGCGCCGCCGAGCGCCATCACCACGGCGCCGAGCCAGATCAGCAGCACCAGGGGCTTGTAGTACAGGCGCAGGCCGATGCTGCCTTCGGGCATCACCTCGCCGAGACTCGCGTAGACCTGGCTGACGCCGAGGGTGAGGAGGCCGGATTCGGTCACCGTCATCTTGCGGCTCGGGTAGAAGCGCTTGCCCGTCTCGACGGTGCCGATCATGTCGCCGGCCGTGTTGCGGATGGTGAGGAAGGCCGTGGTCTCGGAATAGTTCTCGCCCATGCGCGGACCGACCCGGTCGAGGGTGGCGACGTAGGGCCCCGACGCCAGGGACTCGCCGGGTTTCAGGGTCTTGAGCCCCTCCGTCGCCCAGCCTTGCGCCGCGATGCCGAGCACGACCACGCCGACGCCCGCATGGGCCAGCGCCGTGCCCCAGGCCGAGCGCGGCAGGCCGATGGCCCGGCGCCAGACCACGCCGGCCTTGCGGGTCCGGCTGGCGCCGTAGCCCCGCGCCCGCGAGACGATCTCCAGCACGGAGCCGATGACGAGGTAGGCGCCGAGACCGATGCCGACGGGGGCCATCATCGGGCCGCCCCAGGTGTAGGCGAGGGTGGCGAGCCCCACCACGAGGGCGAAGGCGAGGGCCGCGAACAGGCGCTGGGCGGCGGCGTGCACGTCTCCGCGCTTCCACGCCAGGGTCTGGCCGAAGGGCACGATGAGGAGCAGCGGGATCGCCAGCGGAATGAAGGTGTAGTTGAAGAAGGGCGGCCCCACGGAGATCTTCTCCGCCGTGAGCATCTCGAGCAGCAGCGGATAGAGCGTGCCGACGAACACCGTGGCGCAGGCGGCCGCGAGGAACAGGTTGTTCATCACGAGCGCCCCCTCGCGGGAGATCGGCGCGAACAGGCCGCCCTGGCGCAGCATCGGCGCGCGCCACGCGAACAGGGTCAGCGAGCCGCCGATGAACAGGATCAGGATCGCGAGGATGAAGATGCCGCGCGTCGGGTCGGTGGCGAAGGAATGCACCGAGGTCAGCACGCCGGACCGCACGATGAAGGTGCCGAGCAGGGAGAGCGAGAAGGTCAGGATGGCGAGCAGCACCGTCCAGACCTTGAGCGCGTCGCGCTTCTCCATCACCACGGTGGAGTGCAGCAGTGCCGTGCCGGCGAGCCACGGCATCAGCGAGGCGTTCTCCACCGGGTCCCAGAACCACCAGCCGCCCCAGCCGAGCTCGTAATAGGCCCAGTACGAGCCCATGGCGATGCCGAGCGTCAGGAAGCTCCAGGCGGTGAGCGTCCACGGCCGCACGGCCCTGGCCCAGACGGCGTCGATGCGCCCGTCGATGAGGGCCGCGATGGCGAAGGCGAAGGTGATCGAGAACCCGACATAGCCGACGTAGAGGAGCGGCGGGTGGATCGCGAGGCCGAAATCCTGCAGCAGCGGGTTGAGGTCGTTGCCCTCGGGCGGGGCCGGGCTAACCCGGGCGAACGGGTTCGAGGTCGTGATGATGAACAGCACGAACACGAAGGTGATCAGGCCCTGGACCGCGAGGGTGTTGGCCCGCAGCGTCGGCGGCACGGACTCGCGCGCGACCGCCACCAGCGCCCCGAACAGGGCGAGGATGAGGACCCAGAGCAGCATCGAGCCCTCGTGGTTCCCCCACACGCCCGACAGCTTGTAGAGGAAGGGTTTGGCCGTGTGCGAGTTCTCGACCACGTTCTGGACCGAGAAGTCCGAGGTGGCGTGGGCGTAGGTGAGCGCCCCGAAGCTGAACAGGATGCAGGCGAAGGTGCCGAGCGCGGCCGGCGTCGCCACGGCGCGCAGGGCCTGATCGCCCGAGCGGGCGGCCCAGACCGGCATCACCGCCTGGACGACGGAGAGGGCGAGCGCCAGGGCGAGGGCGAAGTGACCGACTTCGATCAGCACGGGGTTGCGTCCTTCCGGGGGAGCTTGCGCATCATCGCTCGCTGCGCTGGCCGAGTGTCTTGTCGGTGATGGCCGTGCTGGCGTCGGCGGGCTTGGCAGGCGCGGGCTTGGCAGGGGCAGGCTTGGAATCGTCGGGCTTCTCGACCATGCCCTTGCCCTCCTGCCAACGGCCCTGCGCCTTGAGGGCGTCGGCGACCTCGCGGGGCATGTAGGATTCGTCGTGCTTGGCCAGCACCGTGTCGGCGCGGAACAGGCCGCCCGGCTCGAGGCGGCCCTCCGCCACGATGCCCTGGCCCTCGCGGAACAGGTCGGGCAGCAGGCCGCGATACGCCACCTGCACGGTGGCGTTGGTGTCGGTCACGGCGAATTCCACGGTCTGGTCCGGTCCGCGCTGGAGCGATCCGTCCTTGACGAGGCCGCCGAGGCGGAACCGCGTGCCGGGCGCGACGCCCTGCGCGGCGACCTCCGTCGGCGAGCGGAAGAACACGATCGACCCGCTCATGGCCGACAGGATCAGGCCGAGCGCCAGGGCCAGCACGGCGCCGCAGGCACTGATGAGGATGAGGCGGCGGCTCTTGCGGGTCACGCGGGTTGTCCCGTCTCGGTTGGGGCGTCACGGGCGCCGGCGGTGGGCTCTTTCACCGCTGGTGGACGTGATCGTCTCTGGAATGAGCGTAAGGAACGGTGTCGGACGCCCCGCCGCCCGGGTCAAGGTCGGCGGCCGGGACGGATTGTCAGGGGCGGCCCTCGATCGGGGATAGACTTCGATCAGGGGCGACTTTTGATCGAGCCAACCTTCGATCAAGGCCCGGGCTGGGCGTTCAGCCCGAGTTCGCGCCCGAGTTCGTCGAGGCGCTCTTTCGCCTGGGGCTCGGGGCTCTGCGCCATCCGCGCCCGGTCGAGGGCCTGGAGCGCCTGGGTGCGCTCGCCCAGCACCGCGTAGGAGCGCACGAGGCGCAGCCAGTCGTCGATGGTCCCGCCCTTGGCGGCCAGGCGCCGATCGAGCCCCGCGACCATGCCGCGGATGGCGGCATCCCGCTCAGCCGCCGGCATGGCCTTCACGGCGGCCACCGCCGCCTCGGTGCCGGCCCTGGCGGCATCGTTCTGGGTGCCCCCGTCCCTGGTTGCATCCTTGGTTGCGTCCTTGGCGCCCGCCTTCGCGGCCTCGCCACGCTCCCGATCGGCTTTGGCGGGATCGGTCTTGGCGGTATCGGCCTTGGCGGGATCAGGTGTGCCGGGATCGGTCTTGCCCGCTTCGACCGGGTTCGTCAGTCCGAATTCCTTGGCCAGGGCATCGAGGCCCTGGAGCGCCGTCGCGTCGGAAGCCAGGGCCGCGCGCGCGCGGACCAGGGCCCCGGCGGCCTTGTCGCGGTCCCCGAGCACGGCGAGGGAGCGCACGAGGCGCAGCCATTCGTCCGCCGTGCCGCCCTTCTCGGACAGGCGCTGGTCGAGGCCGGCGACCATGCCGCGGATGGCGGCGTTCCGGCCCTCCGGCGGCAGCGCCTGCAGGGACGCGGCCGCGCCCGGCTCCGGCGCCGCGCCGGCCCCCGGCCGGGCGGCTTCGGATTTCGGGGGGGCCTCGCCCTTCAGGCGGGCGAGGTTGTCCCGGACCACGGGGAGCCACGGCGCGTCGGCGGTCGCGGTCGCGGCCAGTGCGTCGAGTCGCTCGATGGCCAGCGGAATGTCGCCGTCGAGTTCGGCCGCGCGGGCGAGGTAGAACCGGGGCTTGGCCGCGGTGCCGTCGAGGGCGACGGCGCGCTCGAACAGGGTCTTGGCCTGGGGCGAGATCACGCCATTGTTGCCGGCGATGAGCGCCTCGCCCCAATCGGACAGGCGTTGCGGGGTCTCGCCGAGGGTGCGCGCGGCGGCCTCGTAGGCGTGCGCCGCATCGTCGAACCGGCCCATCCGCATGTAGACGGGGGCGAGCACGGCCCAGCCGCGCCCGTCCGTGGGATTGCTGGCGAGGCGCGCCTCGATCTGACCGATGGCGTTGAGGAGTTCCTGGCCGCCGTTCTCCGCCGCCTGCCGCTCGGCCGCACCCTGGGCCGGCATGTGGGGCGAGCCGTAGATCCCATAGGCGATGAGGGCCACGAGCGGGATCGTCGAGAGGGCGAAGGCGGAGGCCGCGCGGCGCTGGCGCAGGGCCGGTTCGGCGATGCCGGGGACGAGGGGCACGCCCACGCGGTTGGCCCGCAGCAGGCGCCGGCCGGCTTCCGTGCGTGCGGCCTCGGCCTCGGGCGCGGCGATGAGGCCGCGCGCAAGGTCGCGCTCGATCTCGCGCAGCTGGTCCTCGTAGAACCCCGTCTCCGTCGCCATGGCACCGGCATCCGGCGCCGCCGACGGATTGGTCCGACGCGACATCGGCCAGAGCAGGGCGAGCACCGCCGCACCGGTCATGAACGCCAGAATGAACCAGAGTGCCGTCATCACGCCTCAAGATACTGTGCGCCCGCATGTAAGGCCACGCTCGGGCTCCTACGATGCGGATTTCCGGTGACACGGTGTCACGCGAAGGACGGCGCCCGGCCAACCTTAACCGTACGGAGCGGGCTGGCAAATGGCAGCCGGGATCGGATTCACCCTAAGCGTGCGGCGCGGCGCCGGCCGGCGCGTCGCCCGGGACCTCGATCACCGCGCGAAGTCCCCCGAGGCTCGCCGCCTCCAGGCGGAACCGCCCGCGATAGAGAGCGGCGAGATCGGCGACGATGGAGAGGCCGAGGCCGGAGCCCGGCTTGGTCTCGTCGAGGCGCCGGCCCCGCCCGAGGACGGCGGCGCGGTCCTCGGGGGCGAGGCCCGGTCCGTCATCCTCGATGGACACCAGCAGGTGGGGATAATCGTCCTGCGCCACCGCCTCGGCCCGGATCGAGACCCGGCCGGCGGCCCATTTCGAGGCGTTGTCGACGAGGTTGCCGATCATTTCCTCGAAGTCCTGGCGCTCGCCGCGAAAGCGCAGGCCCGGCGGCACGTGGACGGCGTAGGCGATGTCCTTGTCGCGGTAGATCTTGCCGAAGGTGCGCACCAGCCCGGCCAGCGCCGGCTCGACCTCCGTGGAGGTGCCGAGCGTTCCGGCGAGCGCGGCCGCCCGCGCCCGGTCGAGGTGATAGTTCACCTGATCGCGCATCACGGCGGCCTGCTCGCGGATCTTGGCGGAGAGGTCGCCGGGGGCGTCGGCCGCGCAGACCTCGTTGACGATGATCGAGAGCGGCGTCTTCAGGGCGTGGGCGAGGTTGCCGACCTGGGTGCGGGCGCGCTCCAGGATCTCGCGGTTGGTCTCGATGAGGAGGTTCACCTCGCCGGCCAAGGGCGCGATGTCGCGCGGATACTCGCCGGTGATGCGGTCGGACTCGCCCCGGCGGATGGCGCCGAGCGCGGTGCGGAGCTTGGCCAGCGGCGCCAGGCCGAAGCGGATCTGCAGGAGGGTGGTGAGCGCGAGCGACAGGCCCAGCAGCCCGAAGGTCACCATCAGGGAGAAGCGGAAGCGCCCGACATCGTTGGCGATCTCGTCGGCCGGGCCGGCGACCCGCACGGTGTAGCGGCCCTCCTCGCCGAGGTCGACGTCGCGCTCGATGATCCGCAACGGCCGTTCGTCCTGGGCCCGGCCGTAGCCCTGGCGGATCTGGCCGACCCCGGCCTTGGTGTCGGGCGTGCTGGCGGGCTTGAGCGGCACGCCGACGAGGGAGCGCGAGGTCCGCAGGTCGCGGGGCTTCGCGTCGGGCCGTCCGATCTGCCAGTACCAGCCCGACAGGGGCAGGTCGAAGCGCGGATCGCTCAAGGTGAAGGACCGGCTCTCGGGATCGTTGGGCGAGACGAGGTCGGTGGCGAGGTTGTTGGCGTAGACGAGCAGGCGGCTGTCGAACGCCCGCTCGGTGTTTTCGCGATACAGCGTGGTGAGGATTCCCGCGGCGATGAGCAGGATCGCCGAACTCGCCAGCAGCGCGGAGGTGGCGAGCCGCACGGCGATGGAGCGCCGGCGCAGGGGAAGCCAGGCGGGAAACGGGCTCATGCTGGAAACGGGCTCATGCCGGTGGCATCGTCATGGTGGATTCGCCCCGGACGCGTGGCTGCGCGGTGGTTCCGCGATGGTTGAAAGATGCCGCGTTCCGTCTGTACATCATCCGAACGGAGATTCGACGATGAGCCTCGATATCCACGATCCCGAGACCGAGCGGCTCGTCCAGACCCTGGCGACGCGCCGGGGGCTTTCGTCGGACGAGGCGATCAAGCTCGCCGTCGGCAACGAATTGCGGCGGGAGGACGAGACGCAGAGTCTCTGGGAGCGGATTCGGCCGATCCAGGATCGCGTTCTCTCTCGTCCGGCGACGGGTCTCGAAGCCGACAAGGCGTTCTACGACGCGCTCAGCGGCAATCCGTAGATGTTCGTCGACGCTTCGGCTTTCGTGGCGATGATCCTTCGTGAGCCGGAGGCACAGGCTCTGGCCGACCGGCTCGAGGCGGCCCCGGCACCCATCACCTCGGCCCTGGCCGTCTACGAGACCGTGCTGGCCATTGCGCGCCAGCGCGGCGGCGGCGTCGCGGCGGCACGGGAGGATGTCCGGTTGATTCTCGAGGCCGCACGGGTCCGCGTCGTCTCCATCACCCCCGAGGATGCGGAAGGCGCCCTCGACGCCTTCATGCGCTACGGCAAGGGCCAGGGACACCCGGCACAGCTCAACATGGGTGATTGTTTCGCCTACGCTTCGGCGCGAGGCCACCGGGTGCCGCTGCTCTTCAAGGGCAACGATTTTTCGCACACGGACCTGGCGCCGCGCGAATAGGCTCAGACCCGTGGCGGCGGCTGCGTCGGGTCCACGAGATAGCCCAGACCCCGCACGGTCTGGATCAGGTCCACGGCGAGCTTCTTGCGCAGGCGTCCGACGAACACCTCGATGGTGTTGGAATCGCGGTCGAAATCCTGGTCGTAGAGGTGCTCGGTGAGTTCGGCGCGCGACACCACCCGGCCGGTGTGGTGCATCAGGTAGGACAGCAGCCGGTACTCGTGGCTCGTGAGCTTGACGGGGTTGCCGTCGACGAACACCCGGCCCGAGCGGGTGTCGAGGACGACGGGGCCGCAGGCGATCTGGCTCGTGGCGTGGCCGGCGGCGCGCCGAAGGAGGGCGCGCACGCGGGCGAGGAGCTCCTCCATGTGGAAGGGCTTCGTCACGTAGTCGTCGGCGCCGGCGTCGAAGCCGTCGACCTTGTCCGACCAGCGGTCGCGGGCGGTCAGGATGATGACGGGCGTCTTGATCCCGGCCCGGCGCCACTTCTGCAGAACGCTGACCCCGTCGGCCTTGGGCAGGCCCATGTCGAGGATGATGGCGTCGTAGGGCTCGCTCTCGCCGAGATAGCCGCCCTCCTCGCCGTCGAAGGCCTTGTCGGCGACGTAGCCGGCCTCTTCCAGGGCGGTGACCACCTGCCGGTTGATGTCCCGGTCATCCTCGACGACGAGCAGACGCACGGTCCCGTACTCCTCTTTAACGTTGTTCTCAGGGGCCGCTGACTTCGCCCGTGGTGGCATCGACCATGACGTGGACGAACTGTCCGTCCCGGCGAAGGGCCGTGAGCAGGTAGACCAGGGCGTCGTCGTGCCGGCACAGGCGTGCCCGCTGGATCTCGGCGCGGGGAATGACCTTGCGCGCGGCCCGGATGGCGGCCACGGGCTCGATCACCCGCTTGTCGGCCACGGCCTCGCGCAGGTCGGCGGCGTTGAGGCAGGTGTCGGGGCGCGGCACCGCCTGCACCGGGGCGATGGCGGCGGTCCCGAGGTTCTCCTCGGCCTGCGTGCCGATCGAGCCCGTCGCGAAACCCGCGACGGCGAGGCCGATCAGCAACAGGGCGAGGAGGATACGCATGAGCCACGGGATAGGGAGGGGGCACTGAATGCGCCGTGAATGCCGGTGCAAGCGGAGCCGGCGCGGTTCGGTTCCACGTCGACCCTCACGGGGCCGGCTCACAGGGCCGGGCCTGTCGGGGCGGCGAGGCGCTCCAGGGCCGCCTGCAGGGCGGCGCTGACGAGGATCTCCCCGTCGACATGGTCGAGGGCGGCCTTGCGAAGGGCGATGGTCGAGAGGTCGAACCGCCGCCGGGCCGCGCCGAGGCGCGCGCGGGCCGCCCGGTTCCGGGCCGGATCGACGGTGAGGGGGAAGCGCGGCATGGGAACCCTTCGTTCAGGAGCGGATGACGGGGCGCTCCTCGCCGAGGCGGCGCAGGATCGCGTCGAGCTTTTCGCGGGTGCGCTCGTCGCCGCGCTCGACGCCCCGGGCCATCTCGCTCACCAGCCGCGAGAGATCCTCGAGGACCCGGGTGCGGCTCTCCAGGGCGGCGGCCACGGCCGCGTTGGTGTGCGAGGCCCGCTCCAGCGCGGTGGCCGTGGCGCCGGTGTCGCCGATGCGCGCTTCCTGGGCGCGCACGGTCTCGCGGTGGAGGTGGAGGCAGGCGAGGCCGAGCAGCACGGCGACGACCCAACCGGCCCCGTCGTGGGAGAACAGCAGGCGCGCGGCCTCCAGGGCGAGCTTGTCCATGGCGACCCTCCGCGGAGTCTTGCCGTCAGGGTGTCGGGCGCCCCGTCCGCGCTGCCTCCAGGGCCGGCCGCAGGGTGTTGGCGATCGTGGCCTCCTCCGTGAGCGGCAGGCTGCGAAAGACCTTCTCGGCGAGGCCCGTACGCCCGCCGGCCGCGCGCACGAGCCAGGCCGGCGCCTCGTCGAGGCCGCGCTGCACCGCCCGGGCGATGACCGCCGAGCCCACGGGGACGCTGAGCGTCCGCCCGCGCACGGCGCCCGCCACGGCATTGACGGCGTAGTCGCCGACGTTGCGCACCAGCCGCTCCACCAGGGTGGTGGTGACGAGGGCGCGGAGCGGCCCGGCGAGGCGCGCCAGGGCCGCCGTCGCGGCGGTGACGGCCAGCGGCAGGATGAGCCCGGTGACCGCCTGGGCGGCCGCCGCGACGGCGTCGCCCCACGGGACGATCACGCTGGCAGGGTCGAGGCCGGCGGCGGCGGCGGGACTCGAGATTAGGGCGAGGACGAGGGCGGCGCGGTGCGGCATCAGCAGACGGGACATCGTTCGGGTCTCCGGGGTTGGGGCGGGGAAGTCAGGCGCGGGGGCGTCCGCCGAGGGCGACCCAGATTCGGGCGAGCCAGCCCGGCCCGGGTCCGGCCGGCGCCACGCCGGGCAGGCGCGGCACCGTGCGGCGCGTGGCCGGACGGGCGGGCGCGATCTCGGCCGGTGCCGGGATGGGGGTCGCGTCGGTGCGCCGGGCCCGGGGCAGCGCCACGGCGTAGGGGGTCTGGAACTGGTCCTGCTCGGCGCCCCGGCGCGGGATCAGCGTGGCCGGCCGGTCCCACATCATCATCGCCTGCGCCGCCCCGGCGGCGTCGCCGTCGTCGAGGCGCCGCACCAGGGTGGAGCGGGCGAAGGCCGCCGGGCCGATGTTGAAGCACAGGGAGACGAGCGCGTCGAAGCTGTGTTGCGGCAGGGGACGGCGCACCGCCGCCCGCACGGACGCGACGAAGCGGACCACGTCGCGGTCGAACACCGCGTCGCACTCGGCCGGGGTCAGGGCGAGGCCCGGGGTGACCAGCGGCGGCCCGGCCGCGCTGGTGTGGCCGATCCCGATGGTCCAGATACCGACGGAATCGCGGTAGGCGTGGAGCCGCCGCCCCTCGCGGGCGACGAGCACGGCCTTGCCGATGGCGCTGAGGTCCATGGAACACTCCGGATCGTGAGGGGGGACGGCGGTGCGCGCGGAACGGAAGGGCGCGTCCGGCGGTTCGTTCGGGCAAGGGCCCGACGCCCGCCCGGAGGCGGGGGATGCGAGGAACTCGATCATGACGCGATCACGGATCATCGCCCGTTGCGCCGCCGGCGGCCTCGCCGCGGGCCTGCTGCTCGCGGGCGCGGGCGGTGCCGAGGCTCAGAACAGCAGCAGCGGCAGCGGCCTGACGCCGTTCGCCACGGAAAGCGGCAACGACCGCTCGGCCGGCGTCAACAACGGCAACTACCAGCCGCCGCGCTACGGCTATCCGGGGGCCTACGGCGCGCCGCGCGGCTACGGGCGCCCGGTCTACGGCCGCCCGGACGACGGATACGCGCCCCGCCGGTCGGCGCCGTATTACGGCTACCCGTACTGAGGCCTCACGCGAGACCGACGCCCGAAAAGTCGCTGTCGGCGGCGGCGACGTAGCCGTCGGCGCCCGTGAACAGGGCGTGGACCGTGATCGCGTCGCCGGCCGCCAGCGCCACGAGGGCGAAAAGGCCCACCGTCGAGACGCCGTCGACGGGTCCCCCGACGCCCCGGCGGGTGCCGTCGAGGGCGACGCCGTTGCGGTGGAAGCGGGCCTGCAGGGAGGCCGGCGCGCTGGTGCCGTTGCGCTTGAACGCGAGGCCCGCCGCGAGGGTGTAGACCCCCGCCTCGGGAACGACGAAGGCGCTGTCGGCGGCGCGGAACAGGCCCTGGTCGTTGAGGGCGCCGGTGTTGAAGCCGATCCGCGTCCAGACGCCCACGCCGACGTAATTGTCGAAGCTCGTCGTGGCCCGGAAGCGGGCGAGGTTGGTGAGGCGCGACCACGCGGCGCCGGTGCAGCCCCGGAAGGCGCCCGCGGTGCTGTCGAACACGATCTGCCCCGGCGCCGTGCCGGCACCCGGCACGCCGGCGCGGGCCACGAGTTCGAGGGCGCCGTTGGCCCGCACCTTCACCACCGGGCGCGGAACGGTGCCGCCGAGAGCCGTGGTCTCGACGGCGATCCCGGTGCCCTGGGCATCGGCGGAAAAGTCCTCCTCGGCCACGCCCCGCAGGGTCAGGCGTCCCTCCGCGAGGCCGCCCGCGTGAAACCCGCCGCCGGAGAGGCCGATGAGGCAATCCCCGGCGCGGATCGGCAGGGGCGCCTGCCGGCTACCCCGGCCGATGCGACCCTCGATCATGCTCCCCGTCGCCCCGGCGCCGTAGGCATCGAGGCACAGGCCCGGCCCCGCGCCGTCCCGCGCCACGTGGAGGGGCGCGCGCGCCGCCGCGGCGCCGGGAGCCGCCAGGGCGCCGAGGCCGAGATGGCCGGTCGCCGGATCGGCCCGCCACGCGCCGTGCCACGCCGCCCCGTCGGGCGAGACCTTGAGGCCGACGGCGTCCTCGCCCAGGAGCCCGAGTTCGGCCCGGCCGGAAAAGGCGTCCTGGAACAGGAGCGCCACGGCGTTGGCCGACGCCGCCTTGTTGAGAACCACGGCGAGGCTGCCGCTGCCGCCCTCGGCCGGGTCGCGGGCGCTCCACAGGGCGCGGTCGAGCCTGGCCGCGAACGGCGTGCCGGCCTCCGCCTCCGTGCCGAGGCCGAGGGCGGTCACGTTGCGCAACGTCCGCAGGCCGTCGAGGAGGCGGCTCCACCGCGTGCCGTCGAAGCGGTAGAACGCGTCCTCGTCGGCCACGTACGCGAGCCAGCCTGACCGGGGGACGAGGCCGGTCCAGACGCCATCGCCGAACACGGCGACCTGGCCCGACAGGCCCGCCCAGGCTCCGGTCGGGTTCTGCGCCACCACGAGATAGCGGTCGCCGTCCGCCGGGCTGGCGGGCGGTTCGGACACATCCTTGTCGCGGCAGGCGAGGTGGATGAGCGCGTCGAGGGCCAGGAGCGCCTCGTTGTGGGTGACGTGCTTGCCGGCCTGCCCCCCCGCGAGGAGCGGCAGGGCGAGGTGTGGGGTGGTCTGCGCCATGGGCGGCCTCCTGTCGGACTTCTCGAGAACGGGCATCACGCCGCGCGGATCGGCACCCGCGCCCGCAGGGCCGGGGCCGGACCGGTGAGGGTGCCCAGGGGAACGACGCCGGCATCGAGGGCCGTCTGGGGAGCGCCGAAATCCGCCGCCTCGTCGGCGTAGAGAAGGGACGGCCCCGTCGCCTCCAGGCTGCGCAGGACCGTCCCGCCAGGGCCGTGGATGTCGATGCGGTAGCCCTGCACCAGGGGATCGGGCGGCACGTCGGTCGGCTCCCAGGCATCGCCGTCGCGCCGGACCCGGCGGGTCCACGTCAGGCGAATACCCTGCCCCTCGCGCCGCGCCCGGAGGTGGACGGGGGCCAGCGGCCGGTAGGGAGCCACGCCCGCGGTGGCGACGCGCTCGACGAAGAGCGGGTCGGCCGGATCGCGGGTGGCCGGGCCGATGCGGTAGCGGAACGGCCGGCCGACCTCGTCGAGGCGGGCGACGAGGGGCACCAGAGCCTCGTCGAGGCGCACGATCAGGCTGCCGGGGGGCAGCGTCCGACTGGCCGCCCCCTCGCTGCCCCCGAGCCCCCGCAGGAGACGGGTGAGGCGGTAGGTGTCCGGGCCGGTGAGGGTCACGCCCGCCGCCGCCACGATCTCGACGGCGCCCTCGGCCCCGACCAGGGCGAAGCGGTTGACGCCGGCCAGCGCGGCGGCGTCCGAGACGGCGGCGAGGCCGCCCGCGACCCCGAGACGGACGTCGAGGCGGGCCGCCCGGTCGAAGCGCCAGAGCGGGCCGGGCGGCAGCGGCGTCAGGGTCTGCCCGAGGCAGGCCGGGTGATCGACGAGGGTGTGGAGCGCCAGCGGCCCATCGTCCTCGGCCCGCCACACGGCGATCTCGCCGGGCCACGGCTCGGCCCGCACGGCGAGAACCTGGAGCGGTGTCGGATCCCCCGCGTCGAGGGGCAGATCGAGGATCGCCGCGAAGGGTGGCCCGGCGAGCGCCGGCGGCGTCCGGCGCGGGGCCGTATCCGGGCGTTCGCCCGTCCGCGCGGCGCGGCCGTGCCGGGGCACCGCCCGGGTCTCGATCCGGCGCCCGGCGGGGCCGTCGGCGATGCGGACGATGCGGTGCGGGGCGGCCTCGCCCGGAAGGCGCAAGAGGTCGCCGGGTTCGAGGTCGATCCGGCGCGGGCTCAAGGAGAACGCGGCGGTGTCGCGGGCGGCGAGGTCGGCGTCGAGCATGGCTTCCGCCAGGGCCTCGCCTTGCGCGCGCCGCGTCACCACGGCGGCCTCGAACCGGACCTCGCGCCGCCGCGCGCCCGTGGGGCGTGAGGCGGCGGCGGTGATCCGGCGATAGGCGCCGCCCTCGGCATCGGTCACGGTGACCTCGAGGGACCGGGGCAGCTCCGACTCCTCGGCCCGCACCAGGGCGAGGGGCGCCGCGTCGGAGGCGGCCACGAGGTCCCCGGCCGGAACCGGCCGCGGCGCCTCGGATCGCGGCCCCCGGACCGTGAGGGTTCCGGCCACCGCCGAGACGTCGAGGCCGTAGAGCCGGGCCAGGGGTTCGAGGGCGGCCCGCGCCGAGAGCGGCCGGTCGATCACGTAGCCGTCGAGCTGGGCCGCGCCGGTGATCCGCGCCGGCACAGCGACGCCGCAATCGGCCAGGATCGCGGCCACCAGCCGGTCGAGTTCGAGCCCCTCGATCCGGCCGGTGATCCAGTGCCCGACGGACCAGTTGCCGGCATCCGCCCACACGGTGTCGAAATCCGGGAACGCCGGGTAGGGCCGCGCGTCCCAACACCAGACGAAGACGGAGTCCGGCGGCACCATCGGGCCGCCATAGGTGGCCGAGACCGGGTTGTGGGCGGGCACGAAGCCCGGCGCTTCGGGATCGAACCGCTCCAGGATGGCGGTGAGGCCGCGGGCCTGGATCAGGTCGTCGCGGGTGCCGTTCGAGAACGGCGGCGATGCGCTCTCGGCGGATTTCGGGTCGGGGAACACGTTGGGGCCGTTGGTGCCCTTGTCGACGGCCGGCACGCCGATCTCGGTGAGCCAGATCGGCTTGCCCTCCGGAACCCAGGCGGTCCGGCGGGTCTCGACGCCGCCGTCCCGCTCCCAGTGCGGGTTGCCCCACCAGCCGACGAGGTCCTTGGCGCGGAACACCCACGGCTTGCCCTGGGCGCCGTCGGTGATGGGGGTGCGCACCTGCGCGCTCCTGTCGGCGTCGCCGGCATAGTACCAGTCGAAGGCCTCGCCCGCGCCGAGGCGCGCCTTGAGATAGGCCCGGTCGTAGGGGGAATCGGCTTGCGTGAGGTCGGCATGGTCCGGCCCGTCGCGCCAGTCGGTGATGGGCGGGTAGTAGTCGATGCCGACCGCGTGGATCGCCGGATCGGCGAACAGGGCATCGAGGGGGAACCGCACGGTCTCACCGCCGTCGCGGACATGGGCGCCGTACTCGGTCCAGTCGGCGGCGTAGACGAGGGGCACGCCGACCCCGAGGCGGTCGCGCACGGCGTGGGCGAGCGCCCGGAAGCCGTCCACGGCCGGGTAGGTGTCCCCCGCACCCCGCACGCGGGTGAGGCCGACGCATTCGGAGCCGACGATGAAGCCGGCGAGCGGCACGGCCCAGCCGGCGGCCAGATCCGCGTAGTGCAGGACGAGGGTCCGGTACGCAGCGAAGAACGCCGCGACCTGGGCGGCGGCGATCGCCGTGCCGTCCGGGCTCCCGGGCAGGCCGGGGGCGGGATCGCAGGTGATGCGCCCGCGCCAGGGATAGGACGGCTGGCCGCGGGCCTGCGGGTCGCGGGGATCGGGCAGGGTGTTGCCGCGCGCGACATCCATCATCAGGAACGGGTAGAGCACCACACCCAGGCCCCGCCGGTGGAGCTCGGACACCAGGCGGGTGAGGCCGGCATCCGACGGGGTGCCGCCATACGCCGGGTGGCCGTCGGGCGTGGTCGAGACGAGGCCGGCCTGCGCGCGGGGGAGGCCGGCGACGCGCCAGGCATCGCCCGTCGTCACCTTGGTGGCGTTGTCGACCTTGGGCGCCACCGTGCAATGCCCGGCGCGCAGGTCGTCGCCGAACCAGCTCGCCACCACGGAGACGCGTCTCAGGTTCGGGCACAGGGCCTGGAGGGCATCGAGCGACGCGATCACGTCGGTGACGCCCTGGAGCTGGAAGCGGTTGGCCGGCCGCGTCGCACCGTAGCCGGCCGCCTCGGTGACGGGGGCGGGGTCGAGGCCGAATTCCGTCGAACCGGGGATCAGGCACACGGCCCGCACCCTTTCGGCGAGTCCCGCCACGGGTCGCACCACCTCGAAGGCGAATTGCGGCACCCGGTTGCCGAACTCGGCCAAGCCCAGACGCTCGAACACGATGTAGGCGAGGCCGCGATAGGCCGGGGCGGTGCCCTCCTTGGCCACGATGAGCGGGTCGGGCGCCTGGTCGGCCCCGCCCCGGTGCAGGCGGTAGGTGAGCGTGGTGAGGTCGAGTTCGCGCCCGTCGGCCCAGATCCGGCGGACTTGGGCGACGGGCCCCTCGCACAGGCCGATGGCGAGGTCGACGGAGTAGGCGTAGGCCGTGCGCACGGTCTTCTGACCGCCGCCGCCCTTGGCGGCCGTGCCCGCCCGCTCGACGCTGGTGTTGGCGACCTCCAGGGGGCGTGTCGCCCAGATCAGGGTTCCGCCGAGGCGGGCGCGGCCGTAGAGCCGGGGGATCGGATCGCCCTCCGTCGAGGTCAGGCCGGCCACCTCCGTGAGGCGCGGCCCCTCGACGACGCGCGGGCCGGAGCCGCCGCCGAACAGGGCGCCGTCGATCCCCGAGCCCGCCGCCGCGCCCAAGGCCGAGCCGATGATCCCCCCGATGGGGCCGCCGAGGGCGGTGCCGGCCGCCGCTCCGGCGGTTTGCAGGATCAGCGTGGCCATGGCGGGCTCCGGCGTTGGGGGAGAAGGCCTCAGCGCCGGATCAGGATCACCCCGCCGATGAGGAGGGCGACGCCGAGGCAGCGCGGGCCGTCGAGGTGGCGTTGGGCGAGGCCCATCCATCCGAAATGGTCGAACGCGACGGAGGCGAGCATCTGGCCCGCGACGAGCAGCGCCATGAACGTCCCGGCCCCGAGGACCGGCACGAGGACGATGGCGAGCCCGATGAAGAGCGCCCCGAAGGCCCCGCCGCTCCAGGCCCACCACGGCACGCGGGCCGCCGCGGCCCAGGCGGGGAGGGGATCGCGGAGCGCCAGCGCCAGCAGCCCCATGCAGGCGAGCCCGACGCCGTAGCTCACGAGCCCCGCCCAGGCGGCCGAGCCGAGGGCGACGCGCAGGTTCGCGTTCAGCCCCTGCTGGATCACGATGCCGACCCCCGCCACGGCGGCGAGAAACGGGGCAAGCAGGGCGGTGAGCATGGGCGACCTCGCGGACATCGCCGGCATCCTCGGCGCGGCCCGCCTTGACAACCATCGCAGCGCCATGCCGTCAAATGCCGGAGTCACCCGTTTCCATGCGGATCAGGCATGATGAACCCGGCCCAGATCGACCTCTTCCGCGCCGTGCTGCGCCATGGCGGGATGACGCGGGCGGCGGCGGCCTTGGGCATCGGCCAGCCCCATGTCAGCCGCGCCATCGCGCAGCTCGAGGCCGGGCTCGGCTTCGCGCTGTTCGTGCGCGGGCACGGCAGCGCCCGGCCGACGCGAGAGGGCGCTGCCTTCGCCCGGGAGGTCGAGCGGACCTATGCGGGCCTCGATCACCTCGCCGAGGCCGCCCGCCAGATCCGCGAACTCGGCACCGGACCCCTCCGGGTCGCCTGCCAGCCGTCGCTCGCCGCCCGGCTGGTGCCCCGGGCGATCCGCCGCCTCGTGGCCGAGCATCCCGGCGCCCGGGTGGCGCTGCACGTGCCGAGCCCCGACACGATCTGGGCCTGGGCCGCTTCGGGCCAGTGCGACCTCGGACTGGCGCGCCCGCGCGCCGGCTACACCGGGGTGGTGGCCGAGCCGTTCCTCACCGTCGACGCGGTCTGCGCGCTGCCGCGCGGGCATCGCCTCGCCCGGCAGCGCGCGATCGAGGTCGCGGATCTGGCCGGGGAGCCGATGATCTCGGGCGGTGTCGGCGCCTTTCAGGAGACCGTCGAGGCGCGCTTCAGGGAGGCGGGACTCGCGCCCCATTTCCCGTTCCTGGCGCAGTACACGGCGGCGCGCTGCGGCCTCGTCGCCGAGGGGCTGGGTCTCGCCATCGTCGATCCGGTGCCGGCCCGGGACCTGAGTCTGCCCATCGTCCTGCGCCCGCTCGCCCCCCGCCTGTCCATCGAGACGTGGCTGCTGCGCCCGGCGGAGCGCCCGCTGGGGCATCCGGCGCAGCGGCTCGTCGCCCTCCTGAGGGAGGAGCGCGACGCGCTGACGTCGCGCCGCTGATGCCGCCCTCCGGGGGGCGAGGGCGCTTCCCGTCGTCAGCGCTGCCGCGCCGACGCGGCTTCCAGGCCGGCCGCGTGGCGATACTCCCTCGGCGTCATCCCGAAGCGGTCCTTGAACCGGCGGGAGAAATGCGCCTGGCTGGAGAAACCGCATCCGTGCGCGAGCAGGCCGACGGAGAGGTGGCCACATCCGGGATCGGTCAGGCGCAGGGCCGCCACCTCGAGCCGCCGCCGCCAGATCCAGTCGGAGATGTGCCGGCCGCGCTCGTGGAACAGCGCCTGGAGCCGCCGCAGGGATACGCCGACGGCGGCCGCGAGGTGGGGTGGATCGAGGGTCGGATCGTGCAGGTTGGTCTCGATGTAGGCCTTGGCCCGCTGCACCACGAGATTGCCGTGCACATGGGTCGGAACGTCCCGCGCCATGCGCTCGGCGATGCTGGCGACCAGCAGGTCGATGCCGATCGAGGACATGCGCGTGGCGGTCTCGGGATCGAGCCGTTCGTGGATCAGGATCAGTTCGTCGAAGAACGTCCGGACCAGGGACGCGCTGGCCTGTTCCGATCCGATGTTCAGGGCCGCGAATAGGCGCGCCGGGCCGAGCATCGATTCCAGTCGGTCCGCGGGAATCTCGAGGAAGAGCGCCTTGCTGTCGTCGCTCGACTCCGTCGAGCCCGGCCTGCGATCGAGGACGACGATGTCGCCGGGCCGTTGAATCGCCTCCCGATCGTCGCGGGCGAAGGTCGAGACGCCCGACAGCATGATCGCGACGGTGACCGTCGCCTCCTTCTCGCTTCGACGGAGCGCCTCGGTCGTGAGCCTGGTTCGCGTCGCGCCCGAGGACACGCGGGTCACCAGCAGGGACCCGAGATCCGCGGCCTCGATCTCCCCTTCGAAAGGCCGGTCCCCGATCTTGGTGATCTCGAGCGGAGACAACCTGTCGTAGATCGTCTCGCGCCATACACGAAAAGCGTCCGGCTTCCGGACCAATGCTGTCGACAAGAGCGTGCGCAATTGTTTCGTGCCCCGGCAATGCCTCTCTTGCGCATGATAGGCAAAACAATCCGCGTCTTCGTGCAAAAATCAGGCCAATTTTGTGATATAAATGCTTTCAATCGAAGGATTGCTTCGCCTTGTCGATCAGCCGATTGCGGATGAATAGACGAACGAAAAGACATCGAATCTTTGATTGTCGGCGAATGTATCTATGGAAAACACAAATGTTAGTCGTCCAATATAGGTGCCGTCGATCAGCGATGATCCGCTCCGAACGGTAATCCCGTCAATCCATGACCTTTCCGCGCGGGTGCACGGAAGCATCCGTTGCCGACTGCTTTCATGGAACGCCGTGCCGGAACCGTATCGACCGGCGCCGACGAGGAGTCCTCATGGAACCTCATCGGATCGGCCGGACCCCCAACACTCCTCGTTCGTGCACACTGGACCACACCATGACTGACCACCGGCACGCCGCGACCGCCGCCTGTATTGATCTCACGGAAAAGGTGGTCTCGGCCTACCTGTCGAACAACGCCATCCAGGCGGTCGAACTTCCGGTCCTGATCCGGAACGTCTGCGTCGCCCTGATGGATCTGGAGGATCGCGACGCCCGGGGGGACACGTCCGAGGACAAGTTCGAGAAACTCAAGCCGGCCCAGGTCCGCAAGTCGATCACGCCGGACGGACTCGTCAGTTTCATCGACGGCAAGTCCTACAAGACGTTGAAGCGCCATCTCACCAAGCACGGGATGGACCCGGATACCTACCGGGAGCGCTTCGGGCTGCCGATGGATTACCCGATGGTCGCCCCGTCCTACGCGGCCAACCGCTCCGCCCTGGCGATCGCGAGCGGGTTCGGCACGAAGGAACGCTATCCGCGCCAGACGCCGGATCGGACCCTGCCGCGGCCCCAGGCCACGCGCAAGGCCGCGGCGGCCTAGGGGGCGCTGCGACGAAGGGGGCGATCCGTTCGCGCGATGCCGGGCGTGGTCATCCTCCGGCCGCGCCGACCGGCCCCTCCGGAAACCGGAACGCGTGCGTGCAATGCCGCCGCCACCAGCGGGTGAGGGCCACTTCGGTGACGGCCGCGCCGTCATGGGCGTGGATCATCGTGGCTCCGCCGCTCCCTCGGTTCGCCACGATGGCGCAGTGGCGGGCCGGCAGGTGGGCGCGGAAGGAAAACAGCAGGACGTCGCCGGGTTGCGGGTCGCCCAGCGGTACCGGCACGAGGTGGCTGTAAAGTGCAGCAAAGTGCTGCCATTAGCTACGGGTGTTCTGCCATCCCGTGAGGTGTAGTTTGCTATCTTGCTAAGAAAAAAGAGGTTTTTCCGAGCTTGGCGGTATCTTCGAGTCGCGGCGCGCATTCTAGGTCGTGTCGCGATCGGGCTTTGGCAGCCAATGACACTGGCCTGGTGCCGGCGTTCGGGACCCTGTTGGGGCCGTTCCAGATCGCGAGTCTGGAATACCGCGGCGATCACGCCGGCGAGGTCACCTTCGACCTGTCCTCGCCCGGCAAAAGGTCCGCAAAACGCGCTTCTTAGCCCGCAGGTTGACGCGGAGTTGGCCCACTCGTGGGAAAGGCACCGCCTTTGACCGAACCGATGAGCCGATCGACCTCGACTGCTTGCGTACCGCGCTGATTTCCAGATTGGCATTTTGCACCTCCTTGAATGGCAGCCTGCCGCGCGCTCGTTTCACGCTATCTGCGGTCCATCATCGAGATCGGCGCAGGAGGCCCCGAGCGCGTCCACGAGGTACGCGGACGGCGCGTCGCCCCGGCGGAGGGCTGGCCCTGACAGCAGAGCTGCCGCTGCCGTCCCAAGCGAATCACCCAGGGGATGGCTGGCCCGTCAGATCCAGACCGGTAGAGTCACCGTAGCGGCGGCGCTTCACGCACCGTAACCGCGACTGGCGAGCTTGAATGGCGAAGCGCCGGCTGGATGGACCATGACCGCAAACCGGCTGGATAGCGGGAAACCGCGCCGTGTCCTCGTTCTTGGGGCGACGGGCACCATCGGCCGGGCGACCGTGCGCGCTCTGGTGTCACGCGGTCACGAGGTCGTCTGTCTCGTACGGCGCTCAACCGCGACCGCGATCCCCATAAATTCGGTCGAACCGCCAAGGGTATCCGCAGGTGCCACTCAGCGGATCGCGGACTTGACCGATCCGTCGTCGCTGGCGCGCGATGGGATCCGGGGTGAATCCTTCGACGTCCTGGTGTCGTGCCTCGCGTCGCGTACCGGATTGCCTGAGGATGCCTGGGCGATCGATTATGGTGCGCACGTGAGCGCCCTTCACGCCAGCAGAGCCGCGGGTGTCACGCATGTCGTGCTGCTGTCAGCGATCTGTGTCCAGAAACCCGTCCTCGCGTTTCAGCACGCCAAGCTCGCCTTCGAAGCGGTGCTGGTCGCGTCGGGCCTGGATTACACGATCGTGCGGCCGACGGCGTTCTTCAAATCGCTCTCGGGGCAGATCGAGCGCGTGAAACGCGGCAAGCCGTTTCTCGTTTTTGGCGATGGAACACTGACGGCCTGCAAGCCGATCAGCGACGACGATCTGGGCCGCTACCTCGCGGACTGCCTCGACGACGGCGAACGGCGCAATCGCATTCTGCCGATTGGCGGTCCGGCCGAAGCGATCACCCCCAGAGCACAGGGCGAGGCGCTTTTCGCATTACTGGGGCGAAAGCCGCGCTTCACGCACGTCCCGGTGCTGCTGCTGGACATCATCGTCACCGTCCTGGGGATGATGGGACGATGGGTGCCGGCTCTGGCAGCGAAAGCGGAACTCGCTCGGATCGGCCGCTACTACGCCACCGAATCCATGCTCGTGCTCGATCCAGCGACCGGGCGATACGATGCGGAGGGTACACCCTCCACGGGGTCGGAGACGCTCTTCGACCATTATGCGCACGTGACCCAACTCGACATCAGGTCGAGAATGCGGCCGCCGGGCGGCAGGTGCGCGCGGTAGAGGTCGGTGACGGCGTCAACGGCTGCGTCGTCGATATGGGTGACGAAACGCGGCTGGGCATAGAACAGGGCGTCCGGTGTTTGATCCTGCTTGGCGAACGCTTCGGGGGGCAGTCTTGGAAGATTGCTCATCAGGATCCCCGATCTCGACGCGCTCGGCGTAGGCCCGCACCTCGACCGGCCGACCGATGGCCGAGGCCATGACCGAGTAACGGTTGTTGTCGAAGCGCACGAGGCAGGTCGTGGACACCGAGGCGGTGATGGCGTGGAAGCCGTCGAAGCGGCCGGCATAGGGAACGAAGGCTGCCCGCTCGATCTCGAACCGCTCCCAGACGGTGTG